>CAVTGI010000015.1:0-136560 GCA_963734225.1 uncultured Solirubrobacteraceae bacterium | reverse complement strand
CGATGCCGGAGGAGGGACTCGAACCCCCGACACGCGGATTATGATTCCGCTGCTCTAACCGACTGAGCTACTCCGGCGGGGCGGTCGAGTTTAGCCTGGTGCCCATGACGCCATCAATCCTGCTCGCCGTGCCGAACGTGTCCGAGGGCCGCGATCAAGAGACCATCGCCGCGATCGGACAAGGGTTCGCTGGCGTCGACCGGCCGCCTACCCCCGCGCGCCCTACCGCTGGCTCGGCCGAGCCCGCGCCAGCCGTGCGCCTTCTTGACATCCATTCCGACCCCGACCACCATCGATCGGTGTTCACCATCGCCGCTCGCCAGGGCGACCTGGCCGACGCGCTGCTCAGCGGCGCGCGGGTGGCCGTGCAACGGATCGACGTGATGACCCGCGCCGGCGGCGATCCTGCGCAGACCGGCCAGCATCCGCACGTCGGCGCGCTCGACGTCGCGCCCGTCGTCTACCTCGACAACGCCGCCCGCGGCGCCGCCTGCGCCGAGGCTTTGGTGCTCGCCGACCGCATCGGCCACGAGCTGCACGTGCCCGTCTTCCTTTATGGCGAGCTCAGCGAGCGCCACGACACCCCGGCCAGGTCTCGCGCGGACATGCGCCGGGGCGGGGTTGCCGGCCTGGCCGCCCGCATGGCAGCAGGCTCTCACCCAACCGCTGGGCATTCGTCGTCGGCGCCCGACTCGGCACTCGCACCAGACTTCGGCCCGCCGCGCATGCATCCCACCGCCGGCGCCACCTTGGTCGCCGCCAGGGCGCCGCTGGTCGCCTTCAATCTGCAGTTGGCCGCCCCGGTCACGCTAGCTGACGCTCGCGCCGTGGCCGCGCGAATCCGCGAGGGCGGCGTTGAGGGACTGCCGGGTGTGCGCGCCATCGGAGTTGCCCTCGGCTCGGGCCTCGCCCAGGTCTCCATGAACGTCGAGCGTCCTTTGGACATCACGCTCGCGCAGGTCGTCCATGCGGTCGCCAGGCACCATCGCGTCGCCAGCGCCGAGCTGGTCGGCCTCGCACCGCGCGCCGCGCTGGAGGACTTTCCCCAGGACCTCCCAATGCCAGGATTCGATCCCGCTCGCCACGTGATCGAGAACGCACTACGCTGCTAGTCCCATGGCCCAGACCAGACGCAGGCGCCAGACCAAGCACCGCGGCAACGCAGCCGGCGTGATCGAGTCGCGCGGGCGCACAGGGCGCAAGCCCACCGCCGCCGAGAAGAGCGGCGATGCACGCGCGCTCGCGCGCGAGAAGGAGAAGCGGATCGACAGGCGCGATCGTCCCCCCACATGGCAGTCGGCCTTCTGGCGCTCGTTGGTCGCCGCCATGGTGTTGGTGCTCGTGCTGGGGGTCCTGCTGCACGCCAGCGCTGGCGAGTCCGTCGCGGCGTTCGTCGTCGCGCTCGCCGCCTACACGCCGTTCAGCTACTACACCGACGGCTGGATGTATAAGCGCCGCATGCGCAAGAAAGCCGCCGAAGGCGCCAGCGGGAAGGCTGCCTCGCGATGAGCGCGCCCGACGTGCGCGCCTTCACCGTCGGTCCCGTGCAGGAGAACTGCTACATCGTGCGCGCCGGCAGCGACTCCACCAGCGCGCTGATCGTCGACCCCGGCGACGAGCCGCAGCGGCTGCTCGGTGCCGTCGACGCGCTGGGCGTGCAGATCGACGCGATCCTCCTCACCCACTGCCACTTCGACCACATCGGCGCAGTAGCCCCGGTCGCCCGGGCCACCGGCGCGCCCGTCTACTGCCCGCAGATCGAGCGTCCCGTGCTCGCCGACGTGATGCGCTGGGTGCCGCCCGGCTTCGGGCCGTTTGAAAGCTACGAGGCCGACCACACCCTCGCCGGCGGCGAGCGGCTGAACCTCGCAGGCCTTGACATCGAGGTCATCTTCACGCCCGGACACAGCCCCGGCCACCTCACCTACGCCATCCCCGGCGCGCTGCTCTCCGGCGACGTGCTCTTTCAAGGCTCGGTCGGGCGCGTGGATCTGCCCGGCGGAGACTGGGCCACGCTGGAGCGCTCCATCGAGGGCCTGCTGACCGCCTTCCCGGCCGACACCATTGTCTATCCGGGGCACATGGGCGTCACCACGCTAGGACGCGAGCGCGACAGCAACCCGTTCCTGTCAGAGCTTCGCCAGCGTGTGCCACGTGCCGCCGCCGCGGACGCCGCGCCGACCCCACGTTGAGCGACTCCAAGATCAAATCGCCGCGCGGCACCTTCGACGTGCTCGGCGAGCAGGCCAGCGTGCGCAGCGCGCTGGAGGCGCGCGCGCGCGCGGGCCTGGAGGGCGCCGGCTATGAACGCATCGAGACCCCCGCCTTCGAGGCCACCGAGCTGTTCGCGCGCGGGGTCGGCGAGTCGACCGACATCGTGCGCAAGGAGATGTTCACCTTCGACGACGGCGCCGGGCGTTCGCTGACGCTGCGTCCCGAGGGCACCGCCCCGGTCTGCCGCGCCTACGTCGAGCACGGCATGCACAAGCGCCGCCAGCCGGTCAAGCTGTGGTATCTGTCGAGCTTCTTCCGCCACGAGCGCGCCCAGGCAGGTCGCTACCGGCAGTTCTGGCAGGTCGGCGCCGAGGCGCTGGGCTCAGACGATCCCGCCGTCGACGCCGAGTCGATCACGCTGCTCGCCGCACTGTTGTCAGACAGCGGCGTGCGCAACCTGCGCCTGCGTTTGTCGAGCCTGGGCAGTCCCGACAGCCGCAGCGAGTACCGCGAGCGCCTGCAGGCGCACCTACGCGCGCACGAACATGCCCTCTCCGAGGACGTCCGCGAGCGCATCGAGCTCAACCCCCTGCGCGCCTTTGACTCAGACCATGAGGGCACCCAGCGCACGATGGCAAGCGCGCCGCTGCTGATCGATCATCTCAGCGTCGACGACGCCGAGCACTTCGCGCAGGTGCGCGCCCTGCTCGACGACGCCGGCGTCGCCTACGAGCTCGACCCCACGCTCGTGCGCGGCCTGGACTACTACACGCGCACCGTCTTTGAGTTCACCTCCGACGCGCTCGGCGCCCAAAGCGGCGTCGGCGGTGGGGGCAGGTATGACGGCCTGGTGGCGCAGCTCGGCGGCCCGCCCACGCCCGGCATCGGCTGGGCGGCCGGCATTGAGCGGATCCTGCTCGCCGGCGAGAGCGCCGCTGACGACGACGCCGCCGCCACCGCGGCTGGCCGGGCCCCTGCGCACCGCGGCGGCCACCCGCCCGGTGGCGCTCCCGTCGCGCTGTTCGTCGCCATGGCCGACCCGGACCCCAACGTTCGCCGCGCCGGCTTCGCCCTGCTCAGCCAGGCGCGCTCAGCGGGGCTCGCCGCGCAGATGGAGCTTGCAGGACGCTCGCTCAAGGGCCAGCTCGGCCAAGCCAATGCGCTCGGCGCCCGCTATGTGGCCATCGTGGGCGCCGACGAGACCGTCCTGAAGGACATGCAGGGTGGGGGACAGGAGCAGCTTGCGCCCGACACCGTCGTGCATGCCGTGCTGCGCGGACTGCGCGACCTTTGACGCCCAGCGCGTCCGCGTCAGGGCAGGTGCATCCATGGGCCTTCGGGCAGCTATGCGGAGGCTTGCTCTCGGTTGCCCGCGTCCATCGCTTCATTCGGCGTTCAACTCTTGGCGCTCAGATGCCGACATTGGGGGGGATGGCGCAGATCTCCCGCCCCTTCCAGATCGTTCTCGTCGTTTTCGTTCTGTTCGTCGGAGCGTACGCAGCGTGGTTTCTTGTGCTGCGCGGGCCCGCGCCCTCGACCCCGACCCCGGTGGCCACGAGCCCAGCGCCCGCGCCGCGAATCCACACTCTGAAGACCCCCGAATCGGGCAAGGTCTACCACGGGGCCGCGCCGGGCCTTGAAGGCCTCACCCGCGACGTCGCCAAAGCGCACGGAGCCGTCGCCGCGGCCCAGGCAAGCGGCGAACACGAGTTGTCCAAGGCAGCCTCCGCTGCCCCGGGCGCGTCCTCATCCACCACCACCGGTAGCGCTGCCACGCCGCCCGCACCGGCCACGCACGCGAGCACCCCCGCAGCCTCGTCTTCCAGCGCCGCAGCCTCAGTCGCCAAGCCCGCTCAGCACAGCGCCGCGAAGTCCACCACGAGCACGCCCGCGCCGAGCCGGTCAAAGACCGCGCAAGCGCCGAGCAATCTCAGTGAGGTCCCTGCCAGGCAGGCGCAGGTGGAACGCGCGCTCAAGGAAAACAAGGTCGCCGTCATCCTCTTCTGGAACCCCAAGGGCGCCGACGACGTCGCCGACCAGGCTGAACTGAGGCTGCTGGAGGCCGTCCACCGTCTGATTCCTGGGCTCGCCCGTCGCGTGCCCACCGTGCGCGCCGAACTCAAGCACTCGGGCCTGGAACTGGAAAAGAAGTTCGCCGCGTTTGAAGCAAGAGCCGACCAGGTCACCTCCTTCGGCACGATCACCCGCGGTGTACAGGTGTATGGGACCCCCACGCTGCTCGTCGTCAACCCGCACGGTCAGGTCACAACGATCACCGGCCTCACCGACGCCTTCGCGATCGAACAAGCGATCGACGAAGCGCGCCACGCCTGAAGCGGGTATCCGCCGAGCCCTACACTCGCTGCACAGTGAGTGCGGACGCCGATCAGCTCAGCAGCCATCTGCAAGTGCCGCTTGCACGCGGCCACATACCCGAGGACGCCTTCACCGGCGCCGCTGGCGGTGCCGCTTGTGGCGACCTCATTCGTATCTCGATCGCCATCGACCCCCACAGTCCCCACGGTCGGATCGCCGACGCCGGCTTTGACGCCAGCGGCTGCGGGGCCACGTTGGCGGCCGGCAGCGCCGCGGTGAGCCTGCTGCGCGGCGCGCCCCTGCTGAGTGCCGCGCGCATTGGCGCAAACGACATAGCCGATGAGCTTGGAGGTCTCAGCGCAGCCAAGCGCCATGCCGCCGAGCTGGCCGCCGACGCGCTGCACCGCGCCCTGGGCGCCGGGGCTCGCGCGCGCGCCGCGCTCGCGCCCGCGGCCACGCGGACGCTTGTCGCGATGAGCGGCGGGGTCGACAGCGCCGTGGCGGCGCTGCTCGTCGCACAGGACGGCGCCGAGGCAGTCGGCGTCACGCTCGAGCTGTGGTCTGACCCCGACAACGACGGCGATCTGAGCTGCTGCTCGGCCCAGGCCGTCCGCGGCGCACGCGAGCTGGCGCATGACCTTGGAATGGCGCACCTGTCGATCGACCTGCGCGCGGAGTTTCGCGCGGGCGTGGTCGAAGGATGGCTGGCCGATCACGCCGCCGGCCTGACCCCCAATCCGTGCGTGCGCTGCAACGGCAGCGTCCGTCTCGATGCGATGCTCGAGCTCGGCCGGCGCCTGGGGTCGGAGACGCTCGCCACCGGCCACTACGCGCGCGTAATGAACGCTGCCTCGGTCCCGCTGCTGAGAATCGCCGCAGATGACACCAAGGACCAGAGCTACACGCTGTGCGCGCTGTCGGGCGAATCGCTCGCGCGCCTGCGTTTCCCGCTCGGAGAGCTGCACAAGCGCGAGGTTCGCGAGCTGGCCGAGCAGGCCGGGCTGGCTGTAGCTCGCAAGCGCGACTCCCAGGACCTGTGCTTCCTGGCCGGGACCGGACACCGCGCCTTCCTTGAGCGCCACGGCCGCCTGGCCAGGCGCCCCGGCCCGATCGTCGACCAGCGGGGCGCCGTGCTCGGTGAGCACCCCGGCGCTCACCTGCTCACCGTCGGCCAGCGCCACGGCCTGGGCATCTCCGCACCGGCGCCGCTGTACGTGCTCGCCACCGATGCTACCGCCAACACCGTCACCGTCGGGCCGCGCCGCGAGCTGCTCGCGAACACCCTGTCCATCGACGACGTCACGCTGCACCGCGATGGTCGCTGCGTGGACGGCGTGCGCGTGCGCGCGCATGGACGCCTGCGTGCCTGCCACCCCTTCGCCGAGCGCCAGGCCGGACGACACGCGCGCGTGGACGTCGCGCTGTACGAGCCCGCCGAGCGCACCGCGCCTGGCCAGATCGCCTGCCTGTACTCGGGGGATCTGGTCGTCGGCCACGGCACCATCGCCTGACGGGGCCAAGGGCCTTCGCATTGACGCGTCCTCGATCGCTCGTGTGCCGAGCACACTTCGCTCACTGCGTCCTTTCACTGCTCGACCCTTGGCCCCGTCAGCTGGCGGGCGCCTAAGATCTCTCAGCCAGATGATGAGCTCTGACGAGATACGCGAGCGCTACCTGAGCTTCTTTGAGGAGCACGGGCACCGCCGCATCCTCTCGGCCTCACTCGTGCCCTCTGCGCACGACCCCTCCGCGCTGCTCACCGTGGCCGGGATGCACCCCCTCAAGCCCTATTTCCTCGGCCTGCAAAAGCCGCCCGCGCCGCGGCTGACCAACTGCCAGAAGGTCTTTCGCACGGTCGACATCGACAACGTTGGCAACACCGCCCGCCACCTCACGTTCTTTGAGATGCTCGGCAACTTCTCGTTCGGCGACTACTTCAAGGACGAGGCGATCGAGTTCGCCTGGGAGCTGTCGCGGCAGGTGTTCGGATTCGCCGAGGGCGACATCTGGGTGACCGTCTTCGAAGGTGACGAGGGCCTCGGGCTCGATCGCGACCAAGAGGCGATCGACCGCTGGCTGGCCGTCGGCGTGCCGCGCGAACGGATCGTTGAGTGTCCGCGCTCTGAGAACTTCTGGCAGGCCGGCCCGACCGGTCCCTGCGGTCCGTGCTCGGAGCTGTACCTCGATCGTGGAGAGCAGTACGGTGCGCCCGGAGACCTGCCCGGCGGCGAGAACGAGCGCTTCCTGGAGTACTGGAACCTGGTGTTTATGCAGTACGACCAAGAGCCCGCACCCGACGAGCCGGGCTCGATCCTCAAGCCGCTGCCCTCCAAGAACATCGACACGGGTCTCGGCCTGAACCGCATGGCGGCCATCCTGCAGGACAAGCAGTCGGTGTTCGAGACCGACCAGTTTCAGCCGTTGATCGAGCTCGGCGAGGAGCTCTCCGGCGCACACTACGCCACCGAACACGAGATCGATCGCGCGCTGCGCATCCTTGCCGACCACGCCCGCGCGATGACGTTCCTGACCGCCGACGGCGTCGTGCCCTCAAACGAGGATCGCGGCTACGTGCTGCGCCGCGTCATGCGCCGCGCGATCCAGCAGGGTCTCGCGCTGGAGCTCGCGCCGGGCTTTCTCACTCGCTACTCCGCGCGAGTGCGCGAGGTGATGGGGGGCGCCTACCCCGAACTGATCGAGCACGCCGACGCGACCGACATGTGGCTGTCCGCCGAGGAGGAGGGGTTCGGGCGCACGCTCGCCCAGGGGATGGACATGCTGCGCGAGCACATCCAGCAGGCGCGCTCGGCCGGGCGCTCATCGGTCGCAGCGGCCGACGTCTTCACGCTGCACGACACGCATGGCTTCCCTTATGAGATGACCAGCGAGCTACTCGCTGAAGAGGGGCTGGACATTGACGGCGACTTCGAGGAGCTGATGGAGGAACAGCGCGCTCGGGGCAGGGGGGCGTGTGGCGAGAGTCAGCGGGGCGGGCGGCGCACATGCAATCGGCCATCGATTGATTGACGGCAGCGCCCCCACACGCTTCACCGGCTACGAAACCGAGGTGCAGCCGACGACCGTTGTTGGCGTAGCGCCCGTGCAGGAGCTCGCCGGCGCCAACGGGGGAGACGGCAATGCGCCGCCGCTCCTGCTGGTCAAGCTGGCCGAGTCGCCCTTCTATGCGGCCGGCGGGGGCCAGATCTCTGACGTCGGAACTATCGAATGCGAGCACGGGGATTGTCGTGCGCGCGTCCAGGACGTCGTGCGCCTCGGCGACGACCAGTCCCTCACGGTGGTGGTTGAGCAGGGCACGCTCACCGCCGGAGAGCCCGTGCTCGCGCGTGTCGATCACCTCGCCCGCCACGCCACTGAGTGCAACCACACGGCCACGCACCTGTTGCACGCCGCACTGCGCGAGCGCCTGGGCAGCCATGTGCGCCAGGCCGGCTCCTACGTGGGGCCCGACAAGCTGCGCTTCGACTTCAGCCACGGGCATGCGCTGAGCGCCGAGGAGCTGTCAGACGTCGAGGATCGCGTCAACGAGTGGATCGCCGCCAACGACCCTGTGCGCCCGATCACCACCACGCTCGACGAGGCCAAGCGCCTGGGCGCGATGGCGCTGTTCGGCGAGAAGTACGGCGAGGTGGTGCGCATGGTGCAGATCGGCGACGGGGGAGGCGGCGGGGAAAATCAATACTCGCGCGAGCTGTGCGGCGGAACACACGTGCGCAGCACCGCTGAGATCGGTCCCTTCCGCGTCCTCAGCGAGACATCCAGCGCCGCCAACGTCAGGCGCATCGAGGCCGTCACGGGCCCAGCCGCGGTGGCGCTGCTGCGCGCGCACGATCGGCTGCTGGGCGAGGTCGCCGGGGCGCTGCGCACCAGCCCCGAGCATGCACCTGAGGCGGTGCGCGCGCTCGTCAGCGCACGCAAGGAGCTGGAAAAACAGTCCAGGACGCAGACGAGCGCCGCAACTGTTGACGTCGATGCGCTGACTGCGCTCGTCTTCGACGCGGCCGGCGCTGCCGTGCTCGCAACCACCGTCACGGTGCCCGACGCCAAGGCCCTGCTCGAGCTCGTCGACCAGCTGAAGGGCAGGATCGGCGACGCTGCGATCCTGCTTGGCACCGCGGTTGACGGCAGGGTCCATCTGGTCGCGAGCGTGGCCCCCGTGCTGGTGCAGCGAGGGGTCCGCGCCGGCGAGGTGGTCAAGGTGGCCGCCGAGGTCGTTGGCGGCGGGGGAGGGGGTCGGGACACGATGGCTCAGGCCGGCGGTCGCGACCCGGAGCGGCTCGACGAGGCGATCGAGGCGGGCGAGGCCGTCATCCTGTCGGCCCTCGAGGACTGACGCGCCCGTGCGCGTGTTGGCGCTCGACTATGGAAGCGCGCGCTGCGGCTGTGCATTGAGCGACGCCACCGGAACGCTCGTAACGCCCATCGACACCATCACCAGGCCTGCCACCAGGCGCGGCCTGGCGGCCATCCACGCGCTCGTGGTCGAGCGCGAGGTCGAGCGCGTGATCGTCGGGCTGCCGCTGTCATTGCGCGGGCACGACACCGCGCAGACGCGCGAGGCGCGCGCGTTCGCTCGGCAGCTGTCGCTGCGTCTGGGCGAATCGGTCCCCGTGGAGATGCACGACGAGCGCTTCACCACGCGCCTGGCCCAGAGGATGGACGGGGCAGGGGGTGCCGTTGGGGCTTCCAAATCAAGCGAGGACTCGCGAGCTGCCGCTCACCTGTTGGAGAGCTGGCTTGCCGCCCGATCGCGTTAAGGTCCTTGTCCTTGCCTCGCCGCTACGACCGAACACACCAAGCGCGCGAGCGTTCGGCGCAGGAGCGCGAGCGCGACCGCCTCGAGCGCGAACGGCGCCGGTCCTCGTGGCGGGGCGAGACGCCCGAGCAGCACGACGCTGGGGTGTCGCTTCCGCCGCCGCTGCCCGACGGGCCCCAGCTGGACCCGTCGCCCGTCGCTGAGCAGCCCGTCGGCGGAGAACCGGGCGGCGGAGAACCGGGCGTCGGAGAACTGGGTGTCGAACAACCGGCCGTCGAAGAGCCCGCGATCGCCGAGCTCCCAATCGTCCCATCGTCCCGCATCGGGTCGCCTGCGCCGCTGGAGCCGGCCGCCAGCGGGCCACCTGACCTCGGACAATTATCCTCACAGCCGCCTGTTCCATCACCCGGCCAGCCGCCGCCCGCTGCGATTGCCCCCCCGGCTCGCCGTTCGCGGCGCGCACGCCTGGGTGCCCTGCTCGCCCTCGCCGTGGCGATCGTCGCGGTCGTGCTGCTGTTGAGCACGCTGATGCGCTCATCCTCGCACCCCAAGCCGCCACCCCCTATTCCCGTGGTTAAGATCCTGATTCCCGAGGGCAAGACTCGGGCACAGATCGCCCAGATCGCCGCAGCCGACCGGCTCAGTGGCGACTACCGCGCCGCGTCCAAACGCTCGCCGCTGCTGAACCCCATCCGCTACGGCGCCCCAGCAGGCACGCCGGACCTCGAAGGCTTCCTCTTCCCAGCCACCTATGACATGTTTCCCCGCGCGTCCGTTGCACGCCTGGTCGAAGAGCAGCTGCTGGCCTTCCGCGAACGCTTCGGCGTGGAAGACATCGAGCGGGCTCGCGCCCTGCACCTGACCCCCTACCAACTGCTGATCGTTGCCTCGATGGTCGAGCGCGAGGCGCAGGTGCCGGCCGACCGGCCGAAGATAGCCGCGGTGATCTACAACCGCCTGCGCCTTGGCATGCCGCTGGGCGTGGACGCAACGATCTACTACGCCATCGAGCAGCGCACCGGGATCGCTACCTACACGCGCGAACTCACCGAAGCACAGCTGCACATCGACTCCCCCTACAACACGCGCACGCACGTAGGGCTGCCGCCCACGCCGATCTCCAACCCCGGGCTGGCCTCGATCGAAGCGGCTGCGCATCCCGCTCACGTCTCCTACCTCTACTACGTGCTCGCCCCTAACGGATGCGGCGAGCACGTGTTCTCCAGGACCCTGGGCGAATTCGAAGTTGCCGCCGCGGCCTATCACGCGGCGCTGAGCAGAAACGGCGGGCACCTGCCCGCCTGCAAGTCCAAGTGATGCCCCGTCTGGGCGTGCTCGGCTGGCCGGTCGCGCACAGCCGCTCGCCGGCCATGCACAACGCTGCGCTGGCCGCGCTGGGGATGGGTGGCTGGCGCTACCAGCGCCTGCCCGTCTCACCCGCGCTGTTTGCGCAGACTACGCGCGCCCTGGCGGGATCCGGGTTCGTCGGCGCGAACGTGACGATCCCGCACAAGCAGGCTGCGCTCGCGCTGGCCACCCGGGCGAGCGAGGCTGCTCAGGCGATTGGCGCGGCGAACACGCTCACGTTCTGCGACGACGGGACGATCGCGGCCGAGAACACCGACGCCCCGGGCCTGATCGCCGCGCTGGGGCGCGTGCTCGACAGCCCCGCCCACCTGCGCGCCCTGGTGCTCGGCGCGGGCGGCAGCGCGCGAGCGGTCGTGTGGGCGCTGCGCGAGGCCGGCGCCGACGTGGCGGTGTGGAACCGCACCCCCGAGCGCGCGCAGGCGCTGGCGCGCGATCTGGGCGTGCGCGCCGTAGGCCGCGCTGAGCCGGCCGATCTGCTGGTCAACTGCACATCGGTCGGTTTGCAGGACTCCGGTCTAGAACCCTCGGCCAGTGAGCACCGTGCGCTCAACCAACTCGGGCTGGGGTTCGATCAGATCGGGGAGTACTCGTATGTCGTCGACCTGGTCTATCGCCACCGATCAACACCGCTGCTCGCTGCCGCCCGGGCGCATGGTGCGAGCACGGTCGACGGCCTGGAGGTCCTGGTCGCCCAGGGCGCGCTCAGCTTTGCGTTGTGGACCGGCCGCCAGGCGCCGCTGCAGGTCATGCGCGACGCCGCCTACAGCGAGGATCAAGCGATCTAGCCGGCGGGCGCAGGGGTGAGCGCCTGATGAGCGACACCCCCCAGAGCACAGGGCCTGACCTGCACGCCCTGTTCGGGATCGACGGCGAACACGCCACTGACGCCGAGCCCGTCGTCGCGCTCGATCGCGCCGGCGGCGGAGTGGGGGTGGGGGCCGACCCGGGCGCGCGCGGCGTGGGTGCCCCCGGGCTTGATCCGTTCGAGGTGGACGACACGCGCGGCGCAGCTGCGATGACGCCCGACGGGGGCATCGAAGTCCACCCGGACTTCGCGGAGATCGAGCACGAGGGGGCCCTCGACGTCGGCTCTCCAACCCACTCCGGCGACGAGAGTGCACACCAGGACAGCGCTTCAGCTGGCGATGCAGGCGAGTGGTCTGGCATCACCAGGCCCTCGCGGCGCGGGTCCTCCCAGCGCTTCTTGACAGACGTGATCGTCGACATGGGCATCGCCGCGCGCGGGCAGGTCGAGGAGGCCCTGGAGACCTCGCGCATCGCCGGCACCACCGCCGAGCGGGTGCTGCTGGACAAGAACATCATCAACCAGGACGGCCTGGCGCGGGCGCTGGCCGAGCGCTATGGCCTAGACCACCTGGATCTGGGGGTGTTCTCGGTCGACATGTCCGCGGCCAACCTCGTCACCACGGCCATCGCCAAGCGCTATCAGGCGGTACCCGTGGCGTTCTCGGACAAGCGCACGCTGCTCGTCGCCATGGCCGACCCCTCCAACGTGCTCGCCGTCGACGACATCGCGATCATGACCGGCTACGAGGTCCGCGTGGCCGTCGCGCCGCCCGACGACATCGCCGCCCTGATCTCACGCCTGGATCGCCTGGAAGAGGCCGTCGGCGAGAGTGGCTCCCAGTTCGAGCAGGACGACGCGGAGGACGAGGTCGTCGATCTGCACGAGAGCAGCGAAGACGCGCCGGTCATCAAGCTCGTCAACCAGCTCGTCGCCCAGGCCGTGGAACAGGGAGCCTCAGACATCCACCTCGCCCCCGACGGGAGTGAGATGCGCGTGCGCTACCGCGTCGACGGCGTGCTCGCGGACATAACCGCCGTGCCGCGCAAGATGGCCGCCGGGGTCGTCTCGCGCGTGAAGATCATGGCCGAGCTGAACATCGCCGAGAAGCGCCTGCCCCAGGACGGGCGCGTGGGGCTGGTAGTCGACGGCCGCCACATCGACCTGCGCGTCGTGACCATGCCCAGCGTGCACGGCGAGGGCCTGGTCATGCGCGTCTTGGACAAGTCTTCGGTGGTCGTGGAGATGAGCAAGCTCGGCATGGCCGACGCCGAGCGCGAACGCTTCGAAGCGGCCTGCCACGAGACACACGGCGCCGTGCTCGTGACCGGCCCGACCGGATCGGGCAAGTCGACCACGCTGTACGGCGCACTGCAGATGCTCAACACCCCCGAGAAGAACATCATCACCGTCGAGGATCCCGTCGAGTATGAAATGTCCGGCCTCACGCAGGTCCAGGTCGCGGCCAAGGTCGGCCTGACGTTCGCCGCCGGGCTGCGCGCGATCGTGCGCGCCGATCCCGACGTGATCATGGTCGGTGAGATCCGCGACCGTGAGACCGCGCAGATCGCTGTGGAGTCCGCGCTGACCGGCCACCTGGTGCTCTCCACGCTGCACACCAACGATGCCCCCTCGGCGATCACCCGCCTGATCGAGATGGGCGTCGAGCCGTTCTTGGTGGCCTCCGCGCTGGAGTGCATCGTCGCCCAGCGCCTGGCGCGCATGTTGTGCCCCAACTGCAAGCGGCGCACAATCATCCCCGCGCAGGTCCTGCGCGACAGCGGCTACAAGGCGCACGTGGAGCTCGAGGCCTATGAGCCGGTCGGCTGCCGGCGCTGCGGCGGCAGCGGCTATCGCGGTCGCGTGGGCCTGTACGAGGTCATGAAGATGTCCCCCGAGATCCAGAAGATGGCCCTCGAACGCCAGCCCGCCGAGGCGATTCGCGACGTGGCTGTGGCGCAGGGGATGACGCGCCTGCGCGACGACGGGCTGATGAAGGTTCGCCAGGGACGCACGTCGATCACCGAGATCGCCCGCGTCGTCGGCCACAACTGAAAGCGAGCCCGCCCGCCTCGCCGCCCGCCCCGCCACGACATCGTCGGCTCCGATGGGCCAGCCCCGATTCCGCGCGCTAATGGGCACGGGCCGATCTGTCGATGTGCCCATTATGGACATCGATTTCGCAGACCTGCTGCTCGAGGTCGTTAACCGCCGCGCCTCCGACCTGCACCTCAGCTCCGGCGCACATCCCACGATCCGCGTGCGCGGGAAACTGGAGCCGCTGGAGGAGTACCCCAAGCTGTCGAGCACCGACACCCGTGAGATCGTCTACTCGATCCTCACCGGCGACCAGCGCCAGCGCCTGGAGACCGACTGGCAGCTGGACTTCGCCTACTCGGTGCCCGGACATGCGCGCTTCCGTGTCAACGCCTACTACCAGCGCGGCGCGATCGGCGCGGCCTTCCGCCTGATACCGGTAGGCCTCACCTCGATCGACGATCTCGGCCTGCCGCCCACCGTGCACGAGTTCACGCGCAAGCCGCGCGGCTTCGTGCTCGTCACCGGCCCCACCGGCTCGGGCAAGTCCACCTCGCTGGCGGCCATGATCGACGCGATCAACCTGTCGCGCGAGGAGCACATCATGACGATCGAGGACCCGATCGAGTTCCTGCACGGCCACAAGAAGTGCATCGTCAACCAGCGCGAGCTCGGCGCCGATGCGCATAGCTTCGGCGACGCGCTGAAGGCCGCCCTGCGCCAGGACCCCGACGTGATTCTCGTCGGCGAGATGCGCGACCTGGACACTATCTCCACGGCGCTGACCGCCGCCGAGACCGGCCACCTGGTGTTCGCCACTCTGCACACCCAGGACACCGCCCAGACGATCGACCGCATCATCGACGTGTTTCCCGCCCACCAGCAGGGCCAGGTGCGCGTGCAGCTGTCGGTCGCGCTGCAGGGGATCATGACCCAGCAGCTGCTGCCCAACTCCGACGGCTCCGGGCGCGTGGTCGCCTGCGAGGTGCTGGTGCCCACCCCCGCGGTTCGCAACCTGATCCGCGAGGGCAAGACCCACCAGATCTACTCCGTCTTGCAGACCGGCTCGGCCGTGGGCATGCAGACGATGGACACCGCGCTGTCCACGCTCGTGCGCCAGGGCAAGATCACCCAGAAGCTCGCCGAAGCGCGCTCGACCACTCCCGAGGAGCTGCGCCGACTGCTCGGCGCGGGCACGCTGGCGGCCGCGTAGGATTCGATGAGCACGTTTGTCTTCAGGGCCATCGACGTCGCCGGCGTAAAAGCGCGCGGGGAGGTCGAGGCCGACTCCAAGCAGGCGGTCGCCGACCAGCTCAAGCAGCGCGGACTGGTCGTCCTGGACATCTCCGCCAAGCACTCATCGCGCGAGATCGAGCTCAGCTTCCTGAAGTCGGTCAAGGCAGCCGAACTTGCCGTCTTCTCACGCCAGCTGGCCACCATGATCGCATCCGGGATGAGCATCCTGCGGGCGCTGTATGTGCTCGAGGAGCAGACCTCCAACAAGTTCCTCAAGGAAACGATCGTCGCTGTGCGCAAGGACGTCGAGGCCGGCCTGTCGCTGAGCGACTCGATGGCCCGCCACCCCAAGGTCTTCAACCCGCTGTTCGTCGCGATGGCCCAAGCGGGGGAGATGGGCGGCGTGCTCGAGGACGCGCTCATGCGCGTTGCCGACCAGCTGCAAAAAGACGCCGGGCTGAAGCGTCAGGTCAAATCGGCGATGATCTACCCGACCCTGGTGATCGTCTTTGCGATCGGCGTGATGATGGCGCTGGTCGCCTTCCTGGTGCCCGTATTCGTCGGCGTGTTCAAGCAGTTCGGCGGCAACCTACCAACACCCACCAAGATCTCGGTCGCCGCCTCGCACGTCGTCACCCAAGACTGGTATCTGATGTTTGGGGTCACCGGCTTTGTCATCTTCGCCTTCATCAAGTGGAAGAAAACCACCTGGGGCAGGCGTCAGTGGGACCACTTCCGCCTGCACGTGCCGATGAAGATCGGCACGATCGTCCAGCAGGTGGCCGTCGCGCGCTGGTCGCGCACGCTGGCATCGCTGACGAGTGCAGGCGTGCCGCTGCTGCAGGCGCTGGAGATCACCGGCAGGACTAGCGGCAACGTGGCGGTCGAAGAGGCGATGGCGGGCGTGATCGCGTCGGTCAAGCGCGGCGGCACGATCGCCGCGCCGCTTGCCCAGGCCCCGGTCTTCCCGTCGATGGTCACGCATATGGTCGGCGTGGGCGAGGAAACGGGGGCGCTTGACGAGATGCTCGCCAGGGTCGCTGAATTCTTCGAGGAACAGGTCGAGGCGTCGGTCAAGGCGCTCACCTCGATCCTGGAGCCGATTATGATCATCTTCATCGGTGCAATCGTCGGCTTCATCGTCATCTCGATGTACCTGCCGCTGTTCGAAGTGTACAACAATATTCCATAGTCGGAATACAGCACCGGCCGCCTAACTAATAGGCTGGACACGGCCGGGTACGCAGGTGAAGACCCCTTACGGGGCTATCCGCAGCCGACCCTCACGCACCGACAGCGACAGGCCGCCGTCGAGCAGCGCCAGCAACTCGTCGCCAACCAGCTCGGCCCGCCAGCCGCGCAGCGTGCGCACATCCGCCCTGCCATCTGCACCCTCGCCTTGCTCGCGCCCGAGGCGCCTGGCCAGCACGATGGCCTGCAGGTCCGCGCGCGCGGCCAGCAGCTCGTAGGCGAGGCCTGCCTCGCGCGCGCGTGCGCGCACGAGTGCCTCGCACAGCGCGATCAGCGGCATGTCGTCGGGCTGGGGCGGGGCTGGGCGCATGTCGTCGGGCGGTGGCTCGGGCGGGCGTTGCAGTCCCCCGGCAACGGCCGCCAGCAGCTCGCGCGCGCGCCGGCGGGCGGCACCCGCGCCGCGGATCTGCTCCAGCTCGCGCTCTGACGAGGGTCTGCGCTTGGCGATCTCCATCAACACCGCGTCGCCCAGCACGCTCTGCACCGGCCGATCCTGCTCGGCTGCGGTGCGCTCGCGCCACTCCAGCAGCTCTCGTGCGATCCCGCGGCTGGAGGAGCTGAGCCCGCGTACCCGCGGCAGGCGTGCGAACACCACATCCAGGTCGCGCTCGTCGCTGGCGTGCGCGAGCGGCTGGCACTCCTCCCGCGCCCACTGCAGGCGCCCCAGCGCTGCCAGCTTGCGTTCCAGCTCGCCCGCGAGCGCGAGCAGGTGCACGACATCCTCGCGCGCGTAGGCCAACTGCTCGGCGCTCAGCGGGCGAGCGTCCCAACGGGTGAAGCTCGCGCTCTTGGCCAGACGCACGCCCAGCAGCTCGCCAAGGAGCGAGTCATAAGAGGACTGGGCCGCAAGGCCCGAGAAGCCCGCCGCGACCTGTGTGTCAAAGACGTTGCACACCTCCGTGCCCAGGCGTCTGCGCAGGAGCGCGATGTCCTGGCGTCCAGCGTGCACGACCACCTGGATCGCCGGGTCGGCCAGCACGTCGGCCAGCGCTCCGCCGTCGAGGTCGTCCGACAGCGGGTCGATCAACTCGATGCGCTCGCCGGCGTCGCCCTGCGGGACGGCCAGCTGGATCAGGCACAGCAGCGTGCGATAGCGGCCCTCGCCGATGAACTCGGTGTCCAGCGCGATCCGTCCGGCCGCCTGGGCCGCGTCTGCGACGGCGCGCAGGTCGCCGGGCTGCGGCGAGGAGGAACTCGCGCTCACGAGCTCGCACCGGACAGGACGCTCACGAGCTCGCACCGGGCAGCAGGTAGAGCAGTCCCCCATGGCTGAGACCGGCCTGGGCAGATACGTCGGTCCCGTGCGCGCGCACCCACATCGCGGGCGCAGAGCAGGCGGCGTTGATACTCGAGGCATGGGCGCAGAAGCTGTTCAAGAACGCGTAGCGCACCTGCCCCTGGGCGATCAGGCGCTGCAGGCGCGCCACGCTGGTGAACACCCTGGCGTCATATGTGGTCAGCACCAGCACCGGCCTTGCATCCTGCACGATCAGCGAGCCGATCGAGGTCGCAGACTCAGCCGCCAGCTCATAGCGCGCCCCACCCTGGTGAGCGCGCAGGTATGCGCTGAGCAGGCGCTGCTCTTCGCCGGGCAGCGCCCCCACATAGCCGGCGTCGCCCACGTCGTTTTCGATCGAGCTGAAGTCGACCGCCACGGGCAGCACCGCAACCGTCGCCAGCGCAAACGCCAGCGTCGCCCCCGAAAGCGCCCCCGCGCGAGCGGGAAACAGGCGCGCCAGCGTCGCCAGCGCGATCGCCGCGCAGGCCGCGGCCAGCGTTATCCACCACACCGCTGTGAGGCCGTACTCCAGACGCTCGACGTAGTACACGCACGCCGCCAACGCCACCGCCAGCACGATCAGGCGCATGCGGTCGCCGGTCGATCGCACGGCCTGCTCGCCGGCGGTGGCCGCGTGGGCCGTCTGCGCGCGAACGGCGCCGGCGCGGTCAGCGCCCGCCGCCCACGCCACGCCGATTCCCAGCAGCGCGGCCAGCGCCGGCGTAAACCCCTCCACATAGCGGGGGTGCAGGCGCACCATGTCGCTGAACAGGACCGTGCCGGTGAGCGTCCACAGCACGATGCCAGCCGCTGTCGCCCAGCGCAGGCGCTTCACCGGCCGCTCGCGCAACGCGAGCACGAGCGCGGGAAAGCCCAGCAGCAGCGCGACCAACAACTCCAGGCCCAGCCGCTGGCCCGACAGCGGGCCCACGCGCGCGAGCAGACGCGTGGGCGAGGGGGGCACGATCGGGATGTGGTCGCGCTGCGACTGCGTCGCCTGCGGATAGTGGTGGCCGGGCTGATAGAGGGTGAGCGGTTCGGTGGATTTCCCGCTCAGGCGATCGCTCCCGTTGAACACGAACGCCGCGTTCCACGCGCTGCCGTTGGTAGAGCCGATCGCATAGGGCCTGTCGTGCGCCGGGAACAGCAGCGTCGCGGTCAGCCACGCCAGCGCGACCGCCACGTACACCACGCTCGCCCCGGCCAGCGCGAGCAGCCGTCGCCGCAGGGGGCCGGGAAGCCCGAGCAGGGCGAACAGCGCAAGCCCCGGCAGGGCTACGACCGACTCCAACAGCTTCACGTCGAAGGCGACGCCCAAGGTGGCTGCTGCCGCCAGCAGCCACCCCAGCCTGCCGGTCTCGCACGCGCGTACGAGCAGCCACAGCGCGAGCACGGTCAAGGCCATCATCACCCCGTCCATCGTGTCGCTGCGGGAGGTGATCACCTCGACCGGCAACACCGCCAGCGCCAGCGCAGCGGCGATGCCCGCAGGTGCACTCCACATCCTCTTGACCGTCGTGAACAGCAGCGGCACCGCCGCGGTCCCGGCAAGCGCCTCGGGCAGCTTCAGGCTCGTGCGCGAGAAGCCGAGCAGCTTCACGCTGGCGACCTGCAGCCATAGGTCGACGGGCGGCTTGTCGATCGATACGCTGCCTCCGGGCTCGAACGCGCCGAAGAAGAAGTTGTGCCATGACAGGCCCATGCTGCGCACGGCCGCGTCGTAGAAGGGGTCCGGTGGGACCTGTGCCAGGTGCACCAGCCGCAGCGCCGCCGCCCCCGCTGTGATCAGCGCCAGCACAGCCCAGTCGGAGTGTCGCGCCAGGCCTCTCATGCGCAGAACGCTAGTCTCATCGTCTCATGGCAAGCGACGGCAGCGACAGCGAGGGTCAGGCGGGGACGGCCCATGAGCCGCGGGAGTGTATGGCCTGTCGCGGCACCGGCCAGGTGATCTCAAACCTCGGCGGCACGCCCAGCCAGCTCACCTGCCCATGGTGCGCCGGCGCCCGCGTGCGCGTTGCAGACATCGACGCCCAGGCCGCCTGGGCGCAGCGCCGCAGCGCCGACGCCGACGCGGCGGACGACCCCGCGACCTGACGCGCAGCGGCCCGGGAGATGCACCGCGGCTGTCCGCATAAGCGGCCGCCGGCGGAACGTCTGCATGGGCTCGTCGACGCCCCAGACCATGCGTCCAAGTCTTTATGCAGCCGTAAAGGTTGCACGGGCCAACGTCGATGCCCGGGCTAACAAGGCCAGTGCCGAGGTGCTTTGGCAGAGCATTCGAAAGGGTGCGTAGCAAAGCCGGCGGCTCTCGAACAAGGGGGACGCATCGCCGCATGAGGCGATCACCGAGGACTGGCGCCCAACACGGATCCAGGAGGATCAAAAATGTTGTATCGACTGCGCCAGGGCTCGACCGATGAGGGTGGTTTTACCCTGATCGAACTTCTGGTTGTCATCCTGATCATCGGCATCCTGGCCGCGATCGCCATCCCGGCGTTCCTGAGCCAGACCAGCAAGGCCAGCGACTCCGCCGCCAAGACCCAGGTGGGAACCCTGGAGACGACGATGGAGACCTTCGCCAACGAACACAACGGCAGCTTCACCGGCGCCAACGAAGCGGAACTCCAGGCGATCGAGCCGACGCTGAAGGACACCACGACCGCCAAGATCAAGGCGATCACGATCAAAAGCGGAACGGAATACGAAGTCGAATCGGAAGCCAAAGGCACCGGCGACACGTACAAGCTCGCCTACATCAACGGCGAAGTCAAAAGGACTTGCGTAAACGCCAACGGCAGCACCGTTTGCAAAAACGGCACCTGGTAGTTACTTCGTGACCTGATCGGATCAGGTCACGAATGGGCTTGATGCCCAGTAACGGGGGCGGCCATCGGCCGCCCCCGTCTGCGTGCTGCCCCGAGACCGCTCAAGCCAAGTGGCCAGACGGTCGATCATCCCCTCATGGGGGCAGTGGCCGTCAGCGGAGTCATGGGCGCGATCTTCGGCTCGTTCTTGAACGTCGTCGCCTACCGCCTGCCCCGCCACGAGTCGATCGTGATGCCGGCATCGCACTGCACGAAGTGCGGCACGCCGGTCAAGCCCTACGACAACATCCCGATCCTCTCCTATCTGCTTTTGCGCGGGCACTGTCGCAGCTGCGGTGCGCCCATATCTGTGCGCTACCCGCTCGTTGAGGCGATCACGGGGGTGCTGTGCGCCGGCGCGGTGGTTGCGCACGGCTCCGCCGCCGGGATTGCGCTGAGCATCGTCTTGATCCTGCTCGTCGTGCCCGCCGCGCTGATCGACCTCGAGCACCGCATCATCCCCAACAAGATCACCGCCCTCGGCGCCGTCCTTGCCCTGGCCCTTGGGCTTGCGCTGGACCCCTCCGGCGAGCCTGGACGCCTGATCGCGGGTGTGGCCGCCGGTGGCTTTCTGCTCGCGGCTGCGCTGGCCTATCCAGGTGGCATGGGGATGGGCGACGTCAAGCTCGCCGGGATGATGGGCCTGTTCCTCGGCGCGGCCGTCGCCCCTGCGATCCTCATCGCGCTCTTCAGCGGCGTGCTGCTGGGCGCGGTCGTGATCGCCCGCAAGGGCGCCAAGCAGGGACGCAAGACCGCGATCCCGTTCGGCCCGTTCCTGGCTTTGGGCGCGCTCGTGGCGGTCTTCGCCGGCCAGCCGCTCGTCGATCTCTACGTCAATCACTTTCTGCACTAAAGCGCAGTCGCCCTGGCGCCGATACCCCCCGTGCGGCGTCCGTCCCTCCCTCTCAGCCGCCTTCAACGCACGATGCGAATTCCTTCACCGAACATGAAGCTCGACCTCAAGCTGGGTCGGCGAACGGGCGCCAACGTCGTCGGCCTAGACATCCAGCCCGGTTTCGTTGCCGCCGTCCAGGCGCGCACGAACGGCTCGGTGCTCGCCGAGCGCGCAGCCGCGCTGCCGCTCGCCGGCGACACGGTGCGCGATGGCGAAGTCGCAGACGACGGCGCGCTCAGCGACGTCCTGCGCGAGCTGTTTCGGACCAGCGGCCTGAGCAAGCACGTCCGCGTGGGCGTGGCCAACCAGCGCACCGTGCTGCGCACGATCGAGCTGCCTCCCGTCACCGATCGCAAGGAACTGGCCGCCGCGGTCAGCTTCCAGGCCCAGGATCAGGTGCCGATGCCGCTCTCAAACGCCGTCCTTGACTTCCACCCGCTCGGCATCATCGACACGCCCGCCGGCCCGCGCCAGCGCGTGGTGCTCGTGGCCGCCCAGCGCGACATGATCGAGCGGCTGCTCGGCGCCGTGCGCCAGGCCGGACTGACCCCAGAGGGAATCGACCTGTCCGCCTTCGCGCTCATCCGCTCGCTGTATGAGTCCGACTCCGATGAGACCACTCGCGTCCTGTACCTCAACGTCGATGGCCTGACCAACCTGGCGATTGCCGAGGGAAAGATTTGCCGCTTCACCCGCGTGGTGGGAAGCGGGCTGGAGGGGATAGCCAGCGAGCTTGCCGTGCGGCGTGGCGTTCCCCTCGCCGAGGCCCGCGCGCTGCTAGCAAGCGTCGATCTGCGCGTTCCAGCCGAGCAGCAGGTGCTCGCTTCCCCGGCCGCGTCCGAGCAGGCGAACAGCGCAGATACCGGTGCCGTAGAGCGCGAGCCGGGCGACAATGCGCCCGCCGAGGACGCCGCCGAGCGCGAGCCCGCAGGCCATGCCGATGAGGCCGACATGAGTTTTGAGGAGCTGTCCGCCGTGCCCGAGCCCGTGCCCGAGCCCGTATCCGAGCCCGAATCCGAGTCTGCGCCTGGCGAGCAGTCCGCGGCCGACGTCCTGGAGGTACTCGAAAACGGGATTCGCGAGATCTCCGGCGAGGTGCGCAACTCACTTGACTTCCACCGCTCCCAAGATGGCGGCGGCGAGGTTTCGCACGTGGTGCTCAGCGGAGCGGTGCAGGACATGCCCGGCTTCGCCGAGGCCCTGCAGGCGTCGCTCGGCGTCGAGGTGCGCAGCACGTCGGTGGGCCTGGTGGACAGGAGCCTCGACGGCAAGGTGTCCACGCACAGGCTGGCCGTAGCCACGGGCCTGGCGATCTCCGAGGCGCCCCGATGAAGGCCGTAAACCTCATCCCGTCAGAGCAGCGCGGCGGAGCCTCCGTCGGCACAGGACGCTCGGAAGGCGCCGTGTTCGCGGTAATCGCGCTGCTCCTCGGCGTGGCGGTGCTCGGCGTGCTCTATGGCAAAGCCAGCCACAAGATCTCAGCGAGCAACGGCGAAGTCGCCTCGCTCACCGCCCAGGCGCAGCAGGCCCAGGCCGAGGCGAGCCAGCTCGCGCCGTTCGCGAGCTTCGTCGCGCTGCGCGAACAGCGCATGCAGGCCGTCACGCAGCTCGTCGACTCGCGTTTCGATTGGGCTCACGTCTTCCACGAGTTCGGTCGCGTGCTGCCCCCCGAGGCCTCGATCTCTTCGCTCACCGGCACGGTCGGCTCGGCGGCCACGACCGCCACCACGACCAGCAAAGCGGGCGCGTCGGCGAGCGCGAGCGCGGCGGTGACCTCCTCGACGCCTCCCGGCAGCGTTCCCACCTTCACGATCAGCGGCTGTGCCACAAACCAGGCGGCGGTCGCGCTAACGCTTCGAGCGCCTGCGTCTGATCGACGGCGTCAGCAATGTTGCCCTGCAGAACTCCACCGCGACCTTCACCAGCGGGGGATCCGGCGCCGCGACCATCAGCGGAGGCTGTCCCTCCAGTGACCCGGTGTTCAACATCCAGGTCACCTTCGAAGCGCTCCCCCAGGCCGCGCTGAGCACGCCTTCGACCGTGACCGCCTCTAACTCCACTGCGGGTGTGCGATGACCGGCCGCGACCGCATAGTCGTGATCGCCATCGCGGTGATCGCAGTCCTGGGCGCCGGCTGGGTGCTCGTCGTCTCGCCCGAGCGAAAGAAGGCCGACAAAGTCGCCGCTCAGGTCGCCACGGCACAGAGCCAGCTCTCCACTGCGCAGGGCCAGTTGGCCGGTGCACGCCAGGACCAGGCCCAGTACCAGGCTGCCTATTCGTCGATTGTCAGCCTCGGCAAAGCCGTGCCGCCGAGTGAAGAAGTGCCGTCGCTGATCTATCAGCTCGAGCGCGCCTCCAACCAGAAGAGCGTCGACTTCTCGTCGATCCTCTCGAGCGCCGGCGGCAGCTCGAGCTCCACCCCTTCGGCAAGCGCCACTCCCGGCTCGAGCCCGACCGGCTTCACGCAGATGCCCTTCACGTTCGTGTTCGACGGGACCTTCTTCGACCTCGACCACCTCTTCCAGCAGCTCGACAGCTTCACCCAGCGCAGCGCCTCCGGCGCCCTGCAAGTCGACGGGCGCCTGCTGACGATCCAAAGCGTCAAGCTCGCTCCGGCAGTGAACGGGCCGGTAAGCGGCAACGGTTCTGAAGATCTGACCGGCACGATCACGGCGACCGCCTACGTCCTGCCCGCCAGCCAGGGGCTGACCGGGGCCGCAAGCCCCTCCGGTGCAGCTACGCCCGCCTCGGGCAGCGCCTCGCCCAGCTCACCCACTACTCCGGCGATCGTGAGGGCAAACCCATGAGCGCGTTCTTGAACTCGGTAAAGGCCGACCTGCTCGACAGGCGCATCGCGCCGCTGGTGGCCCTGGGCGTCGTGGCCGTGCTGTTTGCGATCGGCTACGTAGCGCTGGGCGGTGGCTCGAGCAGCTCCACGCCCCCTACCAGCTCCGCATCCGGAGTCCCGGCCGTCGCCGGGGGCATCTCTGTCAGCCAGCCTACGACCAGCAAGGCCGTCGCCGAGACCACCAACGGCGTGGCCGAACAGCGCCGGGGATTCGCACGCAACCCGTTTGCCCCGCTGCCCAGCGTGGCAAGGCTGCGGGCGTCTGAAAAGACCAAGACCTCTGTCGCGTCGAGCACAGCTGCGAGCTCCCCGTCGAGCTCCTCGTCGAGCTCATCCTCCTCCGCGAGCTCCGGCTCGGGCACCCCGCAAAACAGCGAACCCGCGCCCTCGACCCCAGCCAAGCCCTCGACCCCGGCCAAGCCCCAGCCCGTCTATAACGTGGCCGTGCTGTTCGGCGTCATCCCTCCCGAAACGCCCGCCGAAAGCGCCCAGCTGACGCCGTACGAGAACATCAAGCTGTTCACCGCGCTGCCCTCGGCCCAACTGCCGCTGATCGCCTACCGGGGCGTGACCGCCAAAGGCAAGAGCGCCACGTTCACCCTCGTCGGCGAAGTCATCCTGCACGGCGGCGCCGTCTGCCTGCCGAGCGCCTCCCAGTGCCAGGCGATCGGCTTGAAGGCCGGCCAGACCGAGCAGCTGGAATACCTGACGCCCGGAGGCCAGGCGATCACCTACGAACTTCGCATCGTGAGCATCTCCTCGAAGTCGGCCTCGGCCGCGTCGGTCAAGGGTCTGCTCGGCAACAGCTCCAAGGCCGGGCGCGAACTGCTGCGCCGCGAAGGGCTGATGGCGCTGCCGGGGTTGCGCTACTCGACCGAGGCGGGCCTGCTCGTGCTCTCCGGTCACGCGGCCTTCGCCGGTCACTAAGCACAGCTCACAACGCCGGTCGTGCCGAGCGTGGCTGCCTGCCGTGGACGGTCCCCGCAAGCAGGGCGCCGCGGGCATTGCGGATCGCTGCGCATAAGCTAGGGCCGTGACACTGCGTCTGATCACCGCCGGCGAGTCCCACGGCCCGGGCCTGACGTGCATCGTCGAGGGCCTGCCCGCGGGCCTCGAGCTCTCGCGCGATGAGATTAACTCCGACATGTCGCGTCGCCAGCTCGGCCACGGTCGCGGCGGGCGCATGAAGATCGAGCGCGATAGCGCTGAGGTCACCGGGGGTGTCCGCCATGGGCGCACGCTGGGCGGTCCGGTCGCCCTGCAGATCGCAAACCGCGATTACGCCAACTGGGAGGAGCGGATGAATCCCTGGCCGGTCGACCAGGGGACGGCCGAGGTGCACCTGCCGCGCCCCGGGCACGCGGACCTCGTGGGCACACAGAAGTACAAGCACTCGGACGTGCGCAACATCCTTGAGCGGGCCTCCGCGCGCGAGACCGCCGCGCGCGTGGCCGGCGGCGCCGTTTGCAAGGCGTTCCTGGGTGCGCTTGGGGTCAGCGTGCACTCGCACGTCGTCCAGATCGCCTCGGTCCACGCGCCCGTCAGGAAGCGGCCACTTGCGCGCGATGACTTCGCCGACGTGGACGCCTCGCCCGTGCGCTGCCTGGACGCTGACGCGAGCAAGGCGATGGTGCGCGAGATCGACGCGCTGCGCAAGTCCAACGAGTCGCTCGGAGGCGTCTTCGAGGTGCACACCTTCGGTCTCGTGCCCGGCCTCGGCTCGCACGTCTCCTGGGAGGAGCGCCTGGACGGTCGCCTGGCGATGGCGATCTGCTCGATCCAGGCGATCAAGGGGTTCTCCGTCGGCGACGCCTTCGCGATCGCCGGCCTGCCCGGGTCCCAGGCGCACGACGAGATCTATTATTCCTCCCAGCGGGGCTTCTACCGCGAGACCAACCGCGCGGGAGGTCTGGAGGGGGGGATGACCAACGGTCTGCCGCTGATCGTGCGCGGCGCCATGAAGCCGCTTCCCACGCTCACCAAGCCGCTGCGATCGGTCGACACCCAAACGCACGAGCCGGCCCAGGCGCTGCGCGAGCGCACCGACTCGTGCACCGTGCCCGCCGCCGGCGTGGTCGGCGAGGCAATGGTCGCGCTGGTGCTCGCCGACGCCTACCGGCGCAAGTTCGGCGGCGATCACATCGACGATGTGCTGGCGGCCGTGCGCGCCTATGAGGAGCGCATCGGATGGCATTCGTCCTGATTGGCTTCATGGGCGCCGGCAAGTCCAGCGCCGCGCGGGAACTTGGGCGCAGCCTGGATGTCGAGGTCCTCGACAGCGACGCCCTGCTGGCGCAGCGCCTGGGCCATTCGATCGCCCACGAGTTCGAGCTGCACGGCGAGCAGGCCTTCCGCGCGGCCGAGGAGCAACTGGTGTGCGAGCTGCTCGAGGACCGCGCCCGCCCCGCCGACGCCGTCATCGCGCTGGGCGGAGGTAGCGTCCTGTCGGCGCGGGTGCGCGCCGCGCTCGCTGGTCATGTGACCGTCCTGCTCGACGTCGAGCCCGACGCTGCTTGGGAGCGCGTGCGCGCTGCGCCCAACGGCTCGGAGCGGCCGCTCGCGCGTGACCGTGACGCCTTCGTGGCCCTGCACGCGCAGCGCCGGGCGATCTATGACGATCTCGCCGACGCGCTCCTGCCGCAGCTGCGCCGCGGCGGGATCGCAAGGACAGCCGGTGCCCTGCGCGCGCTGGCCGCCGCGCCGGCCGGTACGCGCATGCTGTGGGCGAGCGCTGCATCGGGCGAATATCCGGTGCTCGTCGGGCGCGGCCTGCTGGGCAGCGCCGAGGCCGTGGAGCTCGGCCGAATCTGGCCCGTCGACCGGTCACGCTCGCGTGTGTTCTGCGTAACCGACGAGACGGTGAGCGGGCTGTACGGCGATCGCCTCGGAGCGGTCGCGGGGACGTTCGCGATCCCTGCCGGCGAGGCCCATAAGACGCTCGCAAGCGCCGAGCGGGTGTGGCAGTACCTGGTCGGCGCGGGCATGACGCGGGCTGACCACCTGGTCGCGCTGGGCGGCGGCGTGGTAGGCGACCTGGCGGGCTTCTGCGCCGCCACATACCAGCGCGGCGTGCCCGTGGTACACGTGCCCACCACGCTCGTCGCCCAGGTCGACTCCGCCTACGGCGGCAAGACCGGCGTGGACCTGCCTGAGGCAAAGAACTATGTGGGCGCCTACCACCAGCCGGTGGGAGTGCTCGTGGACCCCGACACGCTGTCAACGCTGCCCGCCACCGAGCTGGCGGCCGGCTGGGTGGAGGTGCTAAAGACAGCGCTGATCGCCGGCGGCGAGCTGTGGAACAGGGTCGCCGGCGGCGCGGACGTCGACGAGTGGACGATCCTCGCCTGCGCACGCACCAAGCTCGCGGTTGTGGCCGCCGACGAGCGCGATGCCGACGCGCGCCAGGCGCTCAACCTCGGGCACACCATCGGCCACGCGATCGAGACAGCCAGCGGCTATGCCCGCTACCGCCACGGCGAGGCGGTTGGCCTGGGGTTGCTCGCGGCGCTGCGGCTGTCCGGGCGCGAGCAGTTGCGCGCGCAGGTCCGCGAGCTGCTGGGCGAGCGCGGGCTGCCGGTGACGATGGCCGACGTGCCCGTCGAGTCGGTCCTCGAGGCGACCGCGCGCGACAAGAAGCGTCTCGGCGACGAGGTCCCGTTCGTGCTCGTCGACGAGCCCGGCGAGGTGCGGATCGGCTGTGCGGTGCAGGCCGCCGACCTGCGCGAAGCGGTCGCGGAGCTGGCAGCGTGAAGGCCTCGCCTGCGCGGTCCAGCGGCGATGCTGTGCGCCATCGCATCGAGGTCATGCACGGGGTAAACCTCGACCAGCTCGGCCGGCGCGACCCGCAGCTGTATGGCACGCTGACCCTGCCCGAGCTGCAGCAGCGCATCGAAGCGCACGCGCGCGAACTCGATCTTGCGACCAGCTTCTTTGCGACCAACCACGAGGGGGAGTTCGTCGAGCGCCTGCACGCGCTGCGCGACGATGGCACCGACGCGATCCTGCTGAACCCCGGCGCCTGGACGCACTATGCGTGGGCCATCCGCGACGCCCTGGAGATCGCCGCGCTGCCGGCCGTCGAGATCCACCTGTCAGACGTCCAGCAGCGCGAGCCGTGGCGGCGCGTGTCAGTGATCGGCGACCTGTGCTTTGCCACGATCAGCGGTCGCGGCGCCGACGGCTATCGCGATGCGCTGGTCGCTGTGCGCGAGCGCTTGCGCGATCCTCACGGGCAGGGGCGGGCCGAGTCGTGAGCGCGCCCCGCGGCGGCCAGGGCGGGGCCGCGCGCGTGCAGCGCCTGGCCGGCGAGCTGTCCGAGCTCGAGGTCGATGCCCTGCTCGTCGAGAACCTCATCGACCTGCGCTACCTGACGGGCTTCACCGGCAGCAACGGGATGGCGCTCGTGTTCGCCGCTGGCCACGCCGACGCAGGGGCCGCCGGGGAGCTGCAGAACGCCGGCGGCGCAACGGGAGTCGGCTCGCATCGCTTCTTCAGCGACTTTCGCTACGCCACCCAGTCCGCCGCGCAGGTACCCGCCGTGTTTGAGCGGGAGATCACCGACAGCGGCGGCGACCTGCTGGAGTCGGTCGCCGAGGCCCTGTCGGATGACGGCGGGCGGCTGGGCTTCGACGATGCCCACCTCACCGTCGCCCGACACGCCAGGTTGCGTGAGCTCATTGGCGACAGCTGGGAGCTGGTGCCGTGCGCAGGCGCCGTGGGGCGCCTGCGGGAAGTCAAGGAAGCAGGGGAGATCGCGCGTATCCGCGCCGCCTGCCAGCTGGCCGACGAGGCGCTGCGCGCGGTCCTTGAAGGCGGCCTGGCCGGGCGCACCGAGCGCGACGTGGCGATCGATCTGGAGCTGCGCATGCGCCGCCTGGGCGCCGAGTCGCCGAGCTTTCCCACGATCGTCGCCGCGGGCGCGCACGGCGCCCTGCCGCACGCGGCGCCGCGCGAGGAGCCGATCGCGCGCGACGTGCTCGTGACGATCGACTGGGGCGCGCTGCATGACGGCTACTGCTCTGACTGCACCCGCACCTATGCCACCGGCGAGGGGATCGGCACACACGCCCGCGATGTGTACGCGCTCGTGCTCGCCGCTCAGCAGGCGGGCCTTGCCGCGGTCATGGCCGGCCCGAGCGGCCCCGAGGTCGACGCGGTCGCCCGCGAGGTGATCGAGCGGGCAGGCGAGGGCGAGCACTTCGGCCACGGCCTCGGCCACGGCGTGGGTCTGGAGATCCACGAGGCACCGCGCCTGTCGCGCACCGCCAGCGAGGACCCGCTGCGAGTGGGCAACGTGGTGACGGTCGAGCCGGGCGTGTACCTGCCCGGGCAGCTGGGCGTGCGCATCGAGGATCTGGTGGTCGTCGGCGATCGCTCTCAGGAGGTCCTGACGAGTCTGCCCAAGGCGCTGACCGTCGTCTCCTGACGGCTGTCGCGTCGCTCGCCGGGCGCCATGCGCGCGGGTATCGCACACACGCGCAGGAACAGCCA
The DNA here is from genome assembly GCA_963734225.1 of uncultured Solirubrobacteraceae bacterium. Classification (GTDB taxonomy): domain Bacteria; phylum Actinomycetota; class Thermoleophilia; order Solirubrobacterales; family Solirubrobacteraceae; genus Palsa-744. The sequence continues at coordinate 107,183 of CAVTGI010000015.1, read as the reverse complement.
GGCGGCCAGCGGCAGCGACCAGGCCGCAAAGACGCCCGCCTGCACGTCGGCGGACACGTGTTCGGGCAGCCACTGGAAGCTCAGCCACACGACTGCGGTGCAGGAGAGCGTCAGCAGCGGCGGTCGCATAGTAGGCGCGCGAATCTCCCAGGCCAGCAGCGCGAACAGGAACACCAGCGGGTAGTAGACCGTGTCCCACGTGTCGAACATGCAGCGCGCCAGCAGCAGTAGCGCCAGCAGCAGCAGCGCGTCGCGTTCGCCCAGCCGGTGGCTGCGCAGCCACAACAACGTCGGCGCCAACGCGCCGACGAGCAGGATCAGCGGATGGCTGACCGTCTCGGTCCAGCCCGGAGGGATGCGATAGCTGGGCTTGGGCGCTCCGAAGGCGCCGTGCACCAGCGCGCCGTGATGGCCCAAGAACCACCACAGCTGCCACGGCTGGAAGATCGTCGTCGCGGGCGCCGCCGCGGCGCGAGCGGTGGTGAACAGGTCGCCACCGATCACCAGCGGCGCAAGCACCGCCGCCGCGCTCAGCACGGCACCCGCGAGGCAGCGCAGCCGCAACTCGGGCGAGAGCGCGAGCAGCACCGGGCCTACTGCCAGCAACGCCCACTCCTTGTTGGCGATCGCCAGCCCGAGCAGCATGCCCGCCGCCAGCGCGCGGGTGCGGCCCGCTCGCGCCCTGGGCGACTGCTGGGCGTTCGCCTCGGCGGCGTCGGCCTGCTCGGCGTCGGTCTGGGCTGCGGCCGCAAGCAGCACGGCGGCCACGCACAGCGACGCTCCCAGCAGTTCCTCGGCGTGTCCCAGTTCGAGCGTGCTCAGCGCCACTGGGTTGGCCACGCACACGCCCATCGCGACCGCGCGCGCCAGGGCGCCGTGGCCGTCGGCGCGCATGCGCGCCACCAGCCACACGCCCAGCGCGGCCGCGGCGAGCAGGCAGGGCAGCGCGAGCATGCGATAGACCGCCAGTTCCCCCCCGCCCCACAGCCCGGGAGCCAGCGCAAAGGGGGCGCGCTCGATCAGCGAGCCGCCGTACACGGGCGCCAGGCGCAAGAATTCCGCCACGTGTCCGCGTACGAGCGCGGCGACCGCCGGCTGGGCCTCGTTGGCGTAGTCGTTCCAGGCAAAGCCGTATAGCCCCAGCCACGCCATCGTCGCGCTGGCGCACGCCGCGACGGACATGCTCAGCGCGTTCTCGCGCACGACTCGTCGCATGAGTTGGCATCGGCCCATCGGCGGGTCTGCTTGAGCTTTCCGTCACAGGTGTATCGTCCGCTCGGCAAGCATCTCGATCACGCCCACAGCCCAGGGAGGCCGTCCACCATGCCCTCGCTTCTAGACCTGACCAGCCAGGGGGACGTCGGCACCATCTCCGACGAGTCCCAGTTGAGCTCGGTCACGCTGATGACGCCCCAGCAGCTGTATGAGCTGTGGGAGCGCCAGCACTGGCAGTCGCACACGATCGACCTCACCCAGGACATACGCGACTGGCAGGCCATGGACGACGACCTGCGCGGGCGCCTGGCGTGGAACCTGTCGTCGTTCTTCGTCGGCGAGGAGCGCGTCACGACGCAGTTCTCGGGGTTGGTGATGTCGTATGAGAGTCAGGGCGAGGAGGCGTTCCTGACCACCCAACAGGTCGACGAGGCGCGCCACGCGCAGCACTTCAACCGCTTCTACGAGCAGGTGCTAGGCATCGACGGCAGCTTCGAGGATCGTCTGGCGCGCGCCCGCGGGGATCTCAACGACGCGTTCATCGAGATGTTCGACGGGGTGCTCGTGGACTGGGGCCAGCGCCTGATCGATAATCCCCGTGACATCGAGGCGAAGGTCGACTTCGTGACCCTCTACCACATGATCATCGAGGGCACGCTCGCGCTGACCGGCCAGTGGTTCTTGACCGAGTACATGGAGCGCAAGGGGATCCTGCCGGGCTGGGTGGAGGGCTTCAAGCTGATCTCCCAGGACGAGCACCGCCACGTCGCCTACGGCACCTGGTTCCTGCGCGAGAAGGCAGGCGATCCGGCGCTCAAGCAGCGCATGGTCGAGGCGCTCGCGCGGCTGATCCCGCTGGCCGCCGCGGTGCTCGTTCCCACGGGTGCCGACCCCAACAACTACTCGATCCTGGACTACTCGATGGAGGAAACCAACACGTTCGCCTTCAACGCGCTCAACCGGCGCCTGAAGGTGATCGGGATCGACGTGGCCAGCCTGGCCGGCGCTGCCGCATAGCAGCCGTCGCCGTGGCTGCGTCAGCGGGGGCCCAAGCCCATGGCGTCCGCGCCGGCCCAACCAAGTCTGCCAACAGCATCACGCAGACGGGCAACAGCACTGCGAGGTAGAGCAGGTAGGAGGCGGTGGCGGTGGCGCTTTCGTTGAGCCTGCCGAAGTCGAGGGTCAACAGAAGGGTGGCCGCGAGCGCGATCGTGACAGCCCGGCGCGCGTACACCTCCCAGATGGCGAGCGCGATCAGCAGCGGCAGCTGGTAGTAGTCGTGGCTGGACGGCTCCAGCAGGCAGCGCAGCGCAAAGCCGAAGGCGAGCAACGCGAGGCATTGCCGCACGCCGAGCGGCGCGCTCGAACGCAGCGCGCGCAGGGCGAGCGCGACGGCGCTCGCCAGCGCCAGGGCGACCGCGAGCTGGCGCGCGTGCGCGGATAGCAGCGCGGGGGGGACAGAGTACAGCCCGTCCATGTGCGACAGGGGCCACCACAGGTCCTGCGGGTGGGCCACGATCGAGGTTTCTGCGCCGTGCAGTGCGGCGAGCATCCGCCCAGGCGCCACGAGGGCTCCAGCCGCCAGCCAGCAGCCCACGATCGCAGCGGCCGGTCTGACGATCCGTCGCAGCTGCGCCGGCGCGCACAGCAGCACGGGGCCCACCGCGAGCACCCCCCACGGCTTGTTGATCACGGCCGCGCCCAGCAGCAGACCCGCCAGCAGCGGGCGGTCGCGGTCGGCTGCCAGCACCGCTGCGACACACAGGGCCGCCCCGAGCGGCTCCTCGGGGTGGCCCAGCGACACCGCTTCCAGCAGCGTGGGCGTTGCCGCGCACAGGGCCACCAGCCCGACGCGTGCCCCCAGCGCGATCCCGCGCCGGCGCATGCGCCCGGCCAGCCACACTCCCAGGGCGCCAAGGGCCAGCAAGCAGGCCAGCGCGCCGAGCCTGAAGATCAGCAGCTGACCGCCGCCAAACAGCTTGGCCAGTCCTGCGAACGGGGCACGTAGGAGCAGCGAGCCGCCTGCGCCGTTGGTCGGCAAGTGGGCGAAGAAGGCTCCCATGTGGCCGCCCAGCAGGGCGTTCATCGCTGTCTGGTAGTCCATCGCGTAGTCGCCGCCGGTGACCTGGCTGGCGTCGGTCCCCGACCAGACGGTCGCCACCGCGACACCGATCACGCCCAAGGCCAGCAGCACGGTCTCCAGCGAAAACGCGCGCGAGCGCCCCGCCGGCGCCGGCCGGGCGACGACCACGGGAACGTCGCTGCTTCTCACCCTCTTTCTATCGGCCGCCGGGCCGGGTGGCTCAACCGTGCAGGGTCGGCCCGCTGTCTACCGCTTCGAAGGCCGACCCGGGCACCGTCTTGAGCTCGTTGAGGTCTTCTTCGTTCCAGCTCTGGTCGGGCGCGCCGGTGATGTACCACGGCGAGCCGTTGTCGGCGACGATCAGGCCGTAGCGCTTGAGCGCCCGCAGGATCACGAGCGCTTCGCCGTGGTAGGGCGCGAGGTCAAAGCGCGCGTTCAGGCGCAGGCGCAGGCCCATCGGCGGCAGGCTCGGGTTCGAGCTGCTCGACGCGAAGTGGGTGGCGGGATGGATGTAGCCGCGCTGGGTCTGTGGGACGGTGACGCGCAGGGCGTGGTCGATGCGCCCGCGATGCACCTCCGGGTAGCGCGCGAGCAGCGGCAGGATCGGCAGCCCGGCGGCGTCTGCGGAGGTCCAGCCTTCTGGTCGCAGGGCGTTGCTGTGCAGGTTGAACAGCGCCCCCGAGCCGGCGTCCCATCCAGAACCGTATCTCGAGGCGTGGTAGAGCTCGAACAGCTTGCAGGTGCCCTTCTGCAGCACCAGCACGTGTTGGTCGCCTTCTTCACCTGCGCCCTCTATGGGCGCGTCTGGCGGGATGGGATAAGGACCGGGGTTCGATTCTTCGGGGAATTCAGTGAAGTCGATCGGCACCCTGGGCTGGTGTGCGCCCACGATCGCGTAGGGGATGCCATAGCTGGGCGGTTTGCCGAAATCCGGGTGAAGATGCACGCCGGCGCCGATCGCCGCTATGTACTTGGCCGAGTTGGGATCGACGGACGCATTGGCGATTTCCTGGTTGAGCGGATTGTCGGCCGGGAACATCGGGCATCCGGCTTCGCGCGGTGGCGGGCCGGCAGAGGCCGCGGACACATGTGCATCGGCGCGAGTGTCAGCCGCCCACCAGACGCTCAACGCCAGCGCTGCCACGACCATCAGGGTGCAGCGCATGCTCACCTGACGCGTTCACCTTTGGGGTCGAACAGCGGCTCGCGCGCGACGACGCCTGCGACCCACTCGCCGAAGATGTCCACCTCGACTGCCGCGCCGATCTCGATCTCGGCGGGTAGGTAGGCGTAGGCGATCGAGCGCTCCACGGTGTAGCCGTAGCCGCCGCTGGTCACCCGACCGGCGACCTCGCCGTCGATGCGCACGGGCTCGTTGCCGAGCGCGACCGAGCGCGGGTCGGCGAGCACGAGGCAGCGCAGGCGCTTGGCCGGCATTCGCCGCGCGCCCACCCCGTTCGCCCCGCCGTCCCCGCCGGGCTCTGCAGCAGAGCCGGCCCCGAGCGCGGACGCGCCCACGAAGCCGCCGTCCTTGCGCACGCAGAAGCCCAGGCCGGCCTCATACGGCGTCTCGTCGGGGGTGATGTCGGCGGCCCACACGCGGTAGCCCTTCTCCAGACGCAGCGAGTCGATCGCGCGGTAGCCGCCGGCCACCAGGCCGTGCTCACGCCCGGCCTGCCACAGCGTCCGCCACAGCCCGGCGCCGTACTCGGTTGGGCAGTACAGCTCCCAGCCGAGCTCGCCCACGAAGGTCACGCGCAGCGCGCGCACGGGCACGTCGCCGACCGCCAGCTCGCGCATGTGCATGTAGGCGAAGTCCAGCGGATCGTCTGTCAGCGGGGCGAGGATGTCTCGCGCGCGTGGACCCCACAGCGCAAAGCAGGCCCAGCGGGCGGTCACGTCATAGCAGCGCACGCCGGCGTCCGCCGGTGCGTGGCGGCGGATCCAGCTGAGGTCGTGGTTGCCGAACGCGGTGCCGGTGACGATCGAGAACAGCTCCTCCTCGACGCGCGTGACCGTGAAGTCGCACTCGATGCCGCCGCGGCGGTTGAGCATCTGCGTGTAGGCGATCGCGCCTACCTCGCGCGCGACGTCGTTGTCGCACAGCGCCTGCAGAAACTCGGCCGCGCCCGGCCCCGCGATCTCGAGCTTGGAGAAGGAGGACTCGTCGAACAGGCCCGCGCGCTCGCGCGTGGCGCGGTGCTCGGCGCCGATCGCGGGCGACCAGTGCATGCCCGCCCAGCCGCGCGGTCGCAGCGACTCGTCGCCGGCGGGCGCGTTTGACTCATACCAGTTGACGCGCTCCCAGCCCGACTTCTCGCCGAAGAACGCGCCGTGCTCGGCATGCCACGGGTAGGCGCTGGAGGTGCGCAGCGGCCGTCCCGCCTGGCGCTCGTGGCCGGGGTAGCGGATGTCGTAGTAGGTCTCATACACCTCCCTGGCGCGCTTGAGCGTGTAGGCGGGCGAGCGGAAGTGCGCTCCGAAGCGGCGGATGTCCATCTCCCACACGTCCATAGTGGGCTCGCCCTCGCAGATCCACTCGGCCATCACGCGGCCGATCCCGCCGGCGCCCGCCAGTCCGTGCGCGCAGAAGCCGGCCGCGACGAACAAGCCGCGCACCTCGCTCTCGCCCAGGCAGAACTCGTTGTCGGGGGTGAACGCCTCGGGTCCGTTGATCAGACGGGTCACCGTGATCTCGTCCATCACGGGCACACGCTTGCGCGAGTTGGCCGCGATCTCCTCAAAGCGCGGCCAGTCCTCTTCCAGCAGGCGGCCGTTGAAGTCTGCGGGAATCGCGTCGCGGAGGTGCTCGTCGAGCGCCCATGGCGCACAGTGGCGCTCATAGCCGCCCATGATCAGCCCACCGCCCTCCTCGCGGAAGTAGATCAGCAGGTCGGGGTCGCGCAGCGTGGGCAGATACGCGCGCTGCTCGCCAGCGACCAACTCGCGGAAGGGCTGGGTGACCAGGTACTCGTGAGCGAACGGCACGATCGGCACGCGCACGCCCGCCAGGCGCCCGATCTCCGCTGCGAACATGCCGCCCGCGTTGACCACCACCTCGGCCTCGATCGGGCCCCACTCGGTCTGCACGCCGCGCACGCGCGCGTGGCCGGGAACGCTGTCGTCCACGTCGATGCCGGTCACGCGCGTGTGCGTGAAGATGCGAGCGCCGCCCGCCCGCGCGCCCTCGGCCAGCGCGCCGGTCAGCAGCGACGGGTCCAGGTAGCCGTCGCTTGGCAGATACGACGCGCAGCGCACCCCGTCTGTGCTCATCAGCCCAAACAGCTCGCGCGCCTGCTCGGCCGAGATCAGCTCGAGCGGCAGGCCGAACGTCTTGGCCCAGGCGACCTGGCGCAGGACCTCCTGCTCGCGCTCGGGCGTGCACGCCAGGCGGATGCCGCCGCAGCCCACCCAGCCGCAGTCAAGCGTCTGATACAGCTCGACCGAGTCCATCATCATGCGCGTCAACGACACGCTCGAGCGCAGTTGGCCGACCAGCCCGGCCGAGTGAAAGGTCGAGCCGCTGGTCAACTCGCTGCGCTCCAGCAGCACCACGTCGCGCTCGCCCAGCTTGGCCAGGTGATAGGCGATCGACGCGCCGCCGACGCCGCCGCCGATGATCACCACGCGGGCGCGATCAGGCAGCTCGCGCGGCCTGGCCACTACGCCGCCACCTCGGCCAGCCAGCGGCCGAATCCCCGACCGTCGATCGCGGCCTGCAAGCGGGCGAAATGCTCGCCGGCATAGCCGTCGAAGTCGAAGACGAGCTCTGACACGTGCGCCTGCACCACGCCCCACGCCGCCTCGCGCGCGTCTGAGAGCAAGCGCATCAGCTCGAGCGCCGCCCGCCGCCGGGGGGAGGGATCCTCTTCGTAGTAGGCCGTCAGCATGCGCTCGTCCGTCTCCGCGTCGAAGTTGTTATTGACCGACAGATTGCCAAGGTCAAAGCGCCGGTCGCCCATGCCCGCGTACTCCCAGTCGACGATCAACAGCGCGTCGTCCTCGCTGGCACGAATGATGTTGCCGGCGAGCAGGTCGTTGTGGCAGGGATGGGGATCGTGCGGTCCCAACGCGGCGGCGATCCGATCTGCAGCAGCGCATGCCTGCGCATAAGTATCGGGAAGCGTCCCGCCGCGCCCGCGCACGATCGCGCCATAGCGCGCGAGCAGCTCGGGGACTGAGAAGCGCGTGGGCAGGCGCGTGGGGGAGTCATGAAAGCGTCGCAGGGCGCGGGCGATCTCCTCGACGTTCTCGGCCAGCTCGCGGGCGCCGAGCGCCTGACAGGAGATAAAGCGCGTGACCAGACAGTCCTCGAGGGTCGCCGCGACCGCGGGCGCGATGCCCAGGCGGGCGGCGGCCTCGTTGGCGATCCGCTCGGCCTCGCGGTCGATGCCCAGCAGCGCGGTGTCCTTGCCCGGCTGGCGGATCACGTAGTCCTCGCCGCCGAGCGTGACGCGGAAGTTGTGATTGGTGATGCCGCCGTCGAGCGGCTGCGGCGTGCCATCGAGCGGACCGAGCGTCGCTTGGAGATGCTTCAGGATGTCGTTCAACTCGCCCACCGCTCCCGCACCGCCGGTTGCACGATAAGGCTCACAACCTATACCTTCAACGATCATGTACTCCGAGGCTCACGGTCCCATGACCCTCCAGGAGCTGCGCGCGCAGGTGGCCAGCGGCGCGATCGACACGGTGCTGTTGGCGATCTGCGACATGCAGGGCCGGCTGCAGGGCAAGCGGCTGACCGCCCGCCACTTCCTCGAGGAGGTCGCCGAACACGGGGCGGAGGGCTGCAACTACCTGCTGGCCGTAGATGTGGACATGCGCACGGTCGACGGCTATGAGATGGCCTCGTGGGAGCGCGGCTACGGCGACATGCTGATGGTCCCCGACCTGGACACGCTGCGCGCGGTGCCCTGGCAGGAGGGGACCGCGATGTGCCTGGCAGACGTGGCCTGGCTGGACGGCAGCGAAGTGGCGGCCTCGCCGCGCCAGATCCTGCGCCGCCAGCTGGCACGCCTGGCGCAGCGCGGCTGGCACGCCAACGCGGGCACCGAGCTGGAGTTCATGGTCTTCCTGGACACCTACGAGCAGGCCTGGCACAAGGGCTATCGCGACCTGCGCCCGGCCAACCTCTACAACGTCGACTACTCGCTGCTGGGCACCGCGCGTGTGGAGCCGCTGATCCGCCGCATCCGCAACAGCATGGCCGGCGCTGGGATGCTCGTGGAGGACTCCAAGGGCGAGTGCAACTTTGGCCAGCACGAGATCAACTTCCACTTCGCCGATGCGCTGCGCACGGCCGACGAGCACTCGATTTACAAGAACGGAGCCAAGGAGATCGCCGCCCAGGAGGGCGTGGCGATCTCCTTCATGGCCAAGTACGACGAGCGCGAGGGCAGCTCCTGTCACATCCACTTCTCGCTGGCTGACCAGCACGGCCCGCTGTTCGAGCGCGAGCAGTCGCTGTTTGCATCGTTCCTGGCCGGGCAGTTGGCCTGCCTGCGCGAGATGACGCTGCTGCTGGCCCCGCACGTCAACTCCTACAAGCGCTTTGCGGCGGGTAGCTTCGCTCCCACCGCCGTGGCCTGGGGACACGACAACCGCACCTGCTCGCTGCGCGTGGTCGGGCATGGGCCGTCGCTGCGCTTCGAGAACCGCTCGGGTGGCGCCGACCTAAACCCCTATCTGGCGCTCAGCGCGATCGTCGCCTCGGGGCTGCACGGCCTGGAGGCGGGCCTGGAGCTCGAACTAGCGCACGAGGGCAACGCGTACGTGGCCGCCGAGCGCCCACGCCTGCCGGCCACGCTGCGCGACGCCCGTGAGCTGTTTGCAAACAGCGAGGTGGCCCGCGAGGCCTTCGGCGAGGGGGTGGTCGCCCACTACCTCAACGCGGCAGACGTCGAGCTGAACGCCTTCCAGTCGACCGTCACCGACTGGGAGCGGGTGCGGGGGTTCGAGCGCCTGTGAGCACGCTCGCGCCGCCCGACGTGGTGTTCGAGCCGGTCCGCTCCTACACCGCCTTCGAGGAGACCGTCGATCGGCTCGGCACGGCCATCAAGCTGGGCCTGCTGCCGCCCGGCTCGCAGCTGCCGGCCGAGCGCGAGCTGTGCGCGCGGCTGGGCATCGCGCGCTCGACGCTGCGCCAGGCGCTGACCGCGCTGACCCAGAGCGGGCATGTGTTCGCCACGCGCGGGCGCGGCGGCGGCACGTTCGTGTCCGACCCGCAGCCGCCCGCCGACCCGCCGTCGCCGCAGATGCTCGCGCAGTGGCGCGATACCTGCGACGAGCGCCTGGCGATCGAGCTTGGCGTGGCGGTGCTGGCGGTCGAGCGGGCCCAGCCAGCCGACATCGACGCACTCGATCAGGTCGCGGCGGGGCTGGAGGGCGCGCTGGACGACTTCGCGGCGTATCGCAAGGCCGATGTGCGCCTGCACGTGGGCCTCGCCGAAGCGACCGGCTCCCCGCGCCTGGTGCGCTCGATGACCGAGGTGCAGGGCGCGATGACCGATCTCATCTCCCACATCGCCCATCCGCCCGAGGTGCTCGCATCATCCAACGCCCAGCACCGGCGGCTGCTGGCGGCGGTGCGCGAGCGCGACGAGCTGCGCGCGGTCCGCGCGGTCACCGAGCACCTGCACGGCACCGAGCACATCCTCGCCGGCCTGATGCCCGACGGGTGAACCGCGCTGGCCACCTGTAGGACGCGTGCAGCTACATTTGGGCCAGCGGGGGACTTGACATCCCCGGAGGATCGCGCGTATTGTCACGATCGAAGGACGGATGACCAAACCTTTTCCCTAGAGGGGGTACGCCGATGAGCAGTACGGGAGCACTGACCGCCGACGAGAAGCGCCTCGCGGAGCTCGGCTACAAACAGGAGCTAAAGCGTGGATGGAGCGGGTTCTCCAACTTCGCGATCTCGTTCTCGATCATCTCCGTGCTCGCCGGTTGCTTTACGACCTACGGGCAGGCGTTCAAGAACGGCGGGCCGATCGCGATCTCGATCGCCTGGCCGCTGATCAGCGTGCTGATCTTGATGGTCGCCTTCTCGATGTCCGAGCTGGCCTCTGCGATGCCGACGGCGGGCGGCATCTACTACTGGGCGTCCAAGCTCGGCGGCGCGGGCTGGGGCTGGTTCACGGGCTGGTTCAACCTAATCGGCCTCGTGGCCGTGGTCGCCTCCGTGGATTACGTGTGCGCGACGTTCCTGATGAACCTGCTCGGACTGTACGACGTTCACTTCATCTTCAACTTCGCCAAGGCAGCCGCCGCGACAAACGTGCACTACTCCGCCCATGTCAACTTCGCGCTATTCGCGTTGCTGTTGACAATCCATGGCCTGGTCAACGTCTTCTCCAGCCACCTCGTGTCGATCTTCAACGGCGTCTCGGTGTGGTGGCACCTGCTCGGCGTGGCGGTGATCGTGGTGATCCTGATCGCCGTCCCCAGCCACCACGCGAGCCTCTCCTACGTGTTCGGTCACCGCGCCAACGAATCGGGCTTCAGCGGGCACATGTACTGGTTCTATGTGCTGCCGCTGGGCTTCCTGCTGACGATGTACACGATCACCGGCTACGACGCCTCGGCACACGTCTCCGAGGAGACCCACGGCGCTGCCGAGCAGGCTCCCAAAGGCGTCTGGCGCTCGGTGTTCTACTCGGCGGTCGTGGGCTGGATCGTGCTGCTGGCGATCACGTTCGCGATCCAGAAGTCAAAGGAACCGGAACTGCTCAAAGCGGGCTTTCCCTCGCTTGCGATCTTCACCACCGCGCTCAGTTCGGCGGCGGCCAAGGCGGTCATCCTGATCTCGACCGTGGGACAAATATTTTGCGGCATGGCGTGCGTGACGAGTGCCTCGCGCATGACCTTCGCGTTCTCGCGCGACGGCGCCGTGCCCGGCCACAACCTGTGGCGGCGGCTAGGCAAGAACCGTACCCCCACGTGGGCGGTGCTATTCGTGTGCCTGTTCGCCTTGATCGTGACAATCCCGGCCTACTTCCCCAACCACCTCGGCACGCCCGTGGCATTCCTCGCGGTCACGTCGATCTCGGTGATCGGGCTGTACATCGCGTACACGATCCCCGTGTTCCTGCGCTGGCGGATGGGCTCGCAGTTCCAGGCGGGCCCGTGGACGCTGGGCAACAAGTACAAATGGATGAACCCGATTGCGTTCAGCTGGGTGGCGATCTGCGTTGTCATCTTCTGCCTCCCGTTCGCGCCCGCTGGCGTGTTCTTCAAACACGGCTTCGAATGGTCGGCCGTCAATTACGCTCCGATAGTGACGATCGGTGTGATGCTTGCCGTCACCATCTGGTTCACGGTTTCGGCGAAACGCTCGTTCAAGGGCCCGATCCGCACAATCGACGAGCTCGACCTGGAAGTCGCGCTGCCCGAGATCGCGCAAGCTCCATAAGGCGCGTACGCTGAGCGAGCTGCTGTCAGTCCTGGAGCCGGCCACCGAGGGCGTGCTGGCCGAGGTTCCGCGCGCGGGCGTCGATGAGGTCGACGAGGCGGTCGCGCGCGCCACGGCGGCGCTGGCTGGATGGCGCACGCTGGCTCCGGGTGACCGCGCGCAGGTCCTGTACGCGCTCGCCGACACGCTCGCGGTCCACCGCGAGGAGCTGGCGGTGCTGGAGGCCCGCAACGCGGGCAAGGCGATCGCCGATGCGCGAGGAGAGATGGGGATGGTGGTGGACACCTTCCGCTACTACGCCGGCGCACCCGAGCGGCTGCTGGGCGACACGATCCCGGTGGCGGGCGGACAGGCGTTCACCGTGCGCGAGCCGCTTGGGGTGGTCGGGCTGATCACGCCGTGGAACTTCCCGCTGACGATCGCCTCCTGGAAGCTAGCGCCGGCGCTCGCGGCGGGCAACACAGTGGTGCTTAAGCCGGCCGAGCTGACCCCGCTGACTGCGCTGCGCTTCGCCGAGCTGGCGAGCGCGGCGGGTGTGCCCAAGGGCGTGATCAACGTGGTGGTCGGCCCGGGCGCCACGTGCGGCCGGCGCCTGGTGGAGCATCCCGACGTCGCCAAGATCGCCTTCACCGGATCGACCGAGGTGGGGCGCTCGATCGCGGCAGGAGCTGCTGCGACGATCAAGCGCGTGACGCTGGAGCTGGGCGGCAAGTCGGCCAACATCGTCTTCGCCGACGCCGATCTGGAGGCCGCTGCGGCGGCGGCGCCACTGGCGGTGTTTGGCAACGCAGGCCAGGATTGCTGTGCTCGCTCGCGCATCCTCGTGCAGCGCGAGGCTATGGAGCCGTTCATGGAGGCGCTGGAGGCGCACGTACGCGCGCTGCGCGTGGGCGACCCGCTGGATGAGGCCACCCAGATGGGCCCGCTGATCTCCGCCGCCCAGCGCGACACGGTCGCCTCGTTCCTGGACGACGGCGCGCCGATCGCCTTTCGCGGCAGCGCTCCGGATGGTCCGGGCTTCTGGTTTGCCCCCACGGTGTTGGCCCCGGTCAAGCCGGACGACCGCGTGGCCCAGGAGGAGGTGTTCGGCCCGATCGCCGCCGTCATCGCGTTCGCCGACGAGGCCGAGGCGGTGCGTTTGGCTAACGACACGATCTATGGCCTGTCCGGGTCGATCTGGACGCGCGACGGCGCCCGTGCGTTGCGCGTGGCGCGCGGCGTGCAGACAGGAGTGCTATCGATCAACGCGAACACGTCGGTGCGCGTGAGCACCCCGTTCGGCGGCTTCAAGCAGTCGGGCTACGGGCGTGAGCTTGGGCCGCACGCGCTGGAGGCGTACACCGAGCAAAAGACGATCTTCTACGCGACGGAGGGATGATGGCCGCGGCGGGCGGAAAGCGATGACGACGAGGACGGGCGCGGCGGGCAGGCTGGGCGGGCAGGTGTGCGTGGTGACGGGAGCGTGCGGCGGCATCGGCGCGGCGACCGTGGAGCGCTTCCAGCGCGAGGGCGCAAGGGTCGTGGGGGTGGACCTGCGCGACGACTCGCCCGGCGACCTCGCGCTAAAGGCCGACGTGACCAGCGAGCAGCAGGTGAGCGAGCTGTTCGCGCGCGTGCGCGCCGAGTACGGGCGCATCGATGTGCTGTTCAACAACGCGGGCATCTCGCCCAACGACGACGTGTCGGTGCTGGACACGACGCTTGCGGCATGGGAGCGCGTGCAGCAGGCAAACCTGCGCAGCGTGTTCTTGTGCTGCAAGCACGGGATCCCGCACCTGCTCGACAACGACGGCCCCGCGCGCGGGTCGGTCATCAACACGGCGTCGTTCGTAGCGGTGATGGGCGCGGCGACCTCGCAGATCTCCTACACGGCTTCCAAGGGCGGCGTGCTGGCGCTGTCGCGCGAGCTGGGCGTGGAGTTCGCGCGCCGCGGGGTGCGCGTCAACGCGCTGTGCCCGGGCCCTGTCGACACGCCGCTGCTCAAAGAGCTCTACGCGGCCGACCCCGAGCAGGCGGCGCGGCGGCTGGTGCACGTGCCGATGGGGCGCTTTGCGCGGCCCAAGGAGATCGCCGACGGCGCGCTGTTCCTGGCCAGCGACGAGTCGAGCTTCGTGACCGCCTCGACGTTCTTGATCGACGGTGGTCTGAGCGGCGCATACACCACGCCGCTGTAGCGGTGGACGCGGCCCAGCTGATCGCGAGCGTCGACCTGCTGGGGTGCGCTCGGACTGATCGCCGCGGCGTCTGACGACGGCCGGCTGTTGCAGGCGCCGAGCTCACCGGGGTCTCACGCGGATGTTGACCTGCCACAGGAGGATGAACTGCGGACACGCGCGCATGGGCGGGCAGACCGGGCGCTCGAACGCGCGCAGCGCGGTGCGTCCGGTCTTGACGGCCCTGTAGGACGCTTCGATCGTGCCGGCGCCGGCACGGGTGGAGCCGTTCTCGCGCAGCAGCCGTGGGCCGACCTGGGACAGTCCGCTCCACGAACCGCTGGCAGTGCGCAGGGCGACGTCGACCGTCGCGCCGATCGTGAGCGTGACGGTCTTGCCGCTCGAGGCGGGCGTGAGACATACGGTGTGGGCGCCGGGGACGCATACCCGCGCCGGGAGGGCCTTGGTCGAGAGGGATGTCTGTGGGCCGGAGGACGCCGTCGCGCGGCCGGTCGCACATCCACCAAGCAGCAGAACGACGCCGATGGTCGCAGCAGCCGAGATCGCGCGATGGTGATGCACTGGGATACCAGGGCACAGCGTAGTGGCGTGCTGACAGGCAAACCGCCGGACAGTCCACGGGCGGCTATCGTGAGCAAACCAACAGGCGGCCGAGCGACAACGAACCACATCGAAACTTGGCTCCAGAACAGGCATATGAGCACGATCACAACCAATCAATTCTGAAACGTGTGTAGAACGTATAGGCTGCTTCGGACGGAATCTTGTGCGCGCCGAGCAAGCGGCGGTATCCTGAATGGATGGCCGCACGCAAGATTCACCTGCCGCTGGACGAGGAGCTGGTCCGGCGAGCCCGCGAGCAAGACCTGGGGGAGAGCACCAAGAGCGATGCCCAGGTGGTCGAGGATGCGCTCTCGGTCTTCTTGGGTCTTCGTGCCCTCGATGACGCTCGCGCCCAAGGCACTCTTGGGCCAGAGGCCGCCGACGAGCTAGCGGTGGCCGAGGTACGCGCTGCCCGGCGAGCCCGCAGCCGCGCTTGATCCGTGCCGTCGTAGATCCAAGCGTCCTCGTGTCGGCGTTCATCGGTGATCCGGAGGCCGGGCCGGGCCGTCTTGTCACCGCATGGCGAGATCGCCGATTCGTGCTCGTTGTATCCCCGCTGCTGCTTGACGAGCTAACAGACGTCCTCGGACGACCCAAGTTCGAGCGTTGGTCATCTCATGGCCGCGCGCCTGCATACATCGGCGCCCTTCGTGCTCGCAGCGAGCTTCGGTCGGACGCTCCTTCCGCCCAACCTATAGAGGTGCGCGATCCAGACGACCACTATCTCGTCGCGCTCAGCCGAGAGGCCCAGGCGGACTTTCTCGTGTCTGTTGATCGCGACTTGCTCGATGCCGAGCTAGACCTGCCGGTCGTGGACCCTGCTGTGTTCGTCGCGGGGTTGCACGACCCCACCGAGGGCGAGCACTTTTTCACCGGCAGGACACAGGCAGGACGCGAGCTGCGTCTCTATTACCAGGGCTCGATCAACCATCCCACCGGCGTCACGATCACTGGCACCCTTGACGGTGCTCCTATCGAGATACTGGGTATGACGCAGCGAATGGCTAGCGGCGCTGACAATTCAGTGATCGTCCGCACCGATCAGGGCACGTTTACCGCAGTCGCCGACACCGATCCGCCTGCGGAGTCTCACGCGGCGGCGCTCAGGCTCTATCTGGAGTATCGGCCGTCCGGCGGCTGGCAAACGGAAGTCGAGCGCTCCCGCTTCGAGGATGGCGAGTGGCGATTTGATGTGCTGGTGACGAACGAACGAGTCTCGGCCACCGTCGAGCTGAGGATGAGCGAGGCAGTAGCGAAGACCTGGACCGAGGGAGCGCCCACGCCGCCCTCAGATGAGATGGTGGCCGAGCATGCAGCGGTGATGCTGCGAGGCGCTGCCTGGCCGGCCATACAGAAGCGTGCGCTCCATCCGACGACTGTTCTCGGCGGACGACTGAGGCGCTAGCCGCCTCGGAAGCACTCGGCTTTCAGAGGCTGCGGCGGGCCTTTTCGACCGCGCGGGCCAGCTCCGACAGCGACACCCCAAGCGCGTCGATGATCTGCATCACGGTCGCCCATGCCGGTGCGCTTTTGGCTGCCTCCAGGCGGCTGACGGTCCCGACTGTCGTGTCGGCTCGGTTGGCGAGTTCTTCTTGCGTCAAGCCGCGGGCCTCGCGTAGCTTCTTGATTGCCAACCCGAGCGCAGGGTCCGGTGGCAACGGCGGTGGCATCACCTGGAGCCTCGCAGGCGCAACCGCTTACGTCCATGCTCGTACCACCTTGCGCGTAAGCGTTATGCTTTAGCTGCAACATCAAGTGCCCCCGCGCTGCGTCAACAGCCGGGGGCGTGGCACGGAAAGGACGCACCTTCCCATGCAGCTGGAGGATATCCCGCGAGTTGTGCCCCCTGTCCTGGCGGTGTACGGCCAGGAGAGCGAGAACGAGGCGCTGGCCGACGAGCTGGCACTTGACGGCTACGACGTGAGACTGGTCAGCGACCCCGCGCAGCTCGGCGAGGTCGATCTGATCGTCTTTGCGCGCACGTCGCGGCGTGGCGCAGAACTCGGCGCTCTACGAGCGCTGCGTCAGGGCGCGCTCGCGGGCTCCGGTTGCCTAGTGCTTTGGATGAGCACCACTAGCGACGTGATCGACACCTTGCGCGCGTTCGAGGCGGGCGCAGACGACGTGATCCGAGCGCCGTTCGTCTACGCCGAGCTGCTTGCGCGCGTGCGAGCGCTACTACGACGGCCCACCGGCAACACGCTGCCTGTGGTCAGACACGGGCCTCTGACGATCCACACGGCCACGCGGACCGTCATCTACGGATCGACGCCTGTGGAGCTGCGCCGACGCGAGTACGCGCTGCTGCTGTACCTCGCCGGCGAACCCACGCGCGTCTTCACGAAGGCCCAGCTGCTGCGACGTGTTTGGGGCTACTCGTCCGACGACACGACGCGGACCCTGGACTCACACGCCTCACGGCTGCGCTGCAAGCTCGCGCAAGCCGGCGCCATCGGATGGGTGTCCTCGACATGGGGCGTGGGCTACTGCCTCGCGCCCTCCACGACCACCACCGGGAGGAACGCAGACGATGGACCCACTAGCTGAACTGATGCTCTTTGGCAAGCACCTCCGGCGGGTGCGCGAGCAGCAGCGTATGAGCGTCGCTGAGCTTGCTACGAGAACGGGCATGAGTACCGAGCGCATCACCAGGCTTGAAGCCGGCTTGTCCGACCCGCGATACGACGGGCTACTCGCGTTGTGTCGCGGTCTGGGCGTCGAACTGTCCACGTTGATCCCCGATGACGTACCGAGGAGGGCGACCGAAGATCAGGCGAGTTAGCGTCCTGGTTCCAGCCGGTTGAGCTGCTCGCGGCTGATCCGGACCGTCTCGGGCGCAGAACTGTGTTCCGTGCGGAACATCGTCTCAGGGTCGGCCTCGGCCCACCACATACCGCACGAAGCGGCGCCACACCCTCGGCCTGCTGCCACGCAATGCCGAGAACGGGTCAGCTTCCGCGCCCTCCCACAACGCAAACCATGCCGCGACGCCGAAATCATCTTCCCGGATTGAGTTCCACAGGCCAACCTTCCGAGAACTAGAAGCCGGCCAGGAGGGCCATCTCCAGCTCCCGCTGGGCACCCTAGATCAGTTGATGAACCTCATACGAGACAACTACCTACACCGTGGCGTAACCATCGAGCGCGTTACAGCAGACGGAATACTGATGAAGGACGCTGCCGGTCGCACGCTTCCACTCGCCGACATGAGCGACGGCTATCGGGCGGCGCTCGCGATGTTGATTGACATTTTTCGGCATATGGTCAGCGTATACGGTCCCGACATCGTGGTGAGCGACGATTCCGGCCACAACTTTGTCGATCGCCCTGGCGTTGTGCTGATCGATGAGATCGACGCACACCTCCATCCTGCATGGCAACGAGAGATCGGTTTCTGGCTACGTGGCCATTTTCCCAAGGTACAGTTCCTCGTTACAACTCACAGCCCTCTCGTATGCGCCGCGGCCGATGGTGGACGAATCTATCACCTCCCAGCCGGACACGACGACGCCCCCTTCCGGCTAAGCAAAGACGATTTCAACCGAGTTGTCGCCGGTCGCCCCGACCAGATTCTGCTCACCCCAGCGTTCGACCTTAAGCACACTCGGTCGCCGCGTGCTGTCGATGCTCGCAAACGCCATGCCGTCCTAATGAGTAAGCAGCTTGAGCTTGGTGTACTCCCGCCCGACGAGGCGGCCGAACTCAAACAGCTCGCCCTGTTCGCGGACGATGATTGAGACCCGCGTGCGCCGCATCATTCGAGGCTTACTTCCGCTGGAAACTCGGCTTGAGATGCGACGGCGGAGCGCGCGCTGTGACGGCACAGAGGCCGCACGGCAGCATTGGCGGTCATTTCGATCATCCGCCATTGCGGTTCCGCTCGTTTCCGAGTTGGAACGGATGGCAGGCCGGCGTAACCGCTGCTTCTACTGCAGTGACTCCCGCGCCGCAGACGTGGATCACTACATCCCGATTAGCAGGGACTACACGGCCACTTGGTGGTGGCCGAACCTTCTCTGGGTGTGCCCGGAGTGCAACCGAAAAAAGAACTTCCAGTTCCCGACTGCGGACGGTCAGCCGCTCCTGATTGATCCGACCGCCGTGGACCCTTGGAGCCGGGTCACGCTGGATATCGGAACGGCGATGCTCGCTCCGCGGTTTCGAGGCGACGTGCCAGATCGCACAGGCGAGATGACGCTTGAGGTGCTCGACATCCTGAATCAGGAGAGCGTGGCCGAAGGGCGAAAAAACTCGCTGCGGAGGCTTCGCGCCGCAGCAAAGAACGCGCTCACGATAGACGACAGCCCGTCACACCTGCATGTCAATGTCGCACTCGCTGAATCCCTTGATGTTGCTGAGGACGATCCTGTCTAGGTACATGGGAAGCGAGCGTGCGTTTCTGCTGGGGTTGGTTGCCGCAGTCTGACGGATACGACGAACCGGTGACGGCTGGTGGGCGACACGACGGCGAACAGCAGCGTGTTGTTACGACGCGCTCGCTCAGCAGGCCAGGGCGTCCACGCCGAAGACACGAGTCGGCCCACCGCAGGCCCCGGACCTCAACATCCAATCGGACGCCGCCGGCCGGCCGCAAGTATCACGGCCTCCCGCAAGCTGAAGGCACGACGCTGAGCCCTGAGCGTAAGACGCCGCCATCCCGGCGCCTGGCACTCTCACGCTCGAACAGACTAGATGCACCTTCGGAGCGGACCCTAAAGTGGGCCTCGATTCGTTGGCCGGTTTTGCGGGCTCGGGGTCAGTAACGACAGAAGGGGCACCAGAAAGGCCCTCAATGTCGATACCTGGAGGTTCCGCAATGAGCAGTCGAATCAAGATCACGCTGTCCGATGACATAGCCGCACGCTTGGACGAGATGGCGGCAGCGTCCGGGCAGCCGGTCGCGCGTGTCGCGGGCCAGATGGTCCGCGACGGGCTGGGGAAGATCGCCGCCGCGGCGCGGGACGGAAGCGCACCGGCGGACGAGCCGACGATCGATCGGGCGCCATGGCTGGAGCCCTACGGCGGCGATCGTGAATGGCGCCGGTTCATGTGGGGCTCGATCCTCGCGCTGTGTGGGCGGTATCCGGATGAGCTGAAAGGGCTCAAACAAGGTTGGTGGACCGATGAATCACAGGTCGAGACGTTGTGCGCTCTAGCCTATTGGCGTCAGATGCTCGACGACCGGGGCCGCGATCCCCGCGAAGAGTTGGACTTCCAGCTCAACGTCGTTGAGTTCGGGCGAAGGCTCAAGCAGGCGGGTGGTGGCGTGACCAAGGAGTGGAAGCCCGGCGCAGCCCCGGACGAGTGGCTGGGAACGCCTGCGTAGGGATGAACGACGGGCACCGAGGGGCACGCCCGTATCGCAGGTAGAGGGCGCGCAAGGGCATAAGGGCGACGCCGACGTCGAGGGTGGTTGCGGCCGGGTGGCCGCCGTTACGGGCACCGGAGGCGTCGGCTTCGCCTCCTTGTCCGCTCTTGCCTGGCGACCGGATGTCGCTGGCGAACGTTGGCGCCGCGATCACAAGTATTCAGGTAGCGCGAACAAGTCCCGATAAGGGCACTATGCGTCGGCGCCTGCACACGGGCCGCGGTATCGCCGCGGCGATCATCACAGCGTTCGTCGTGATCTCGGGCGTGTCCGGAAGCCGGGAACCGGCGGGCGCGCTGGTTGCATTCCTGATCTTCTCGCCCCTGATCTGGTGGTTCTGCTGGTGGGCACTCGGTGTTGTCGAGACGATCAATGCCTATCTTGTTCGGGGCCGTCCGCCGGACGTGCGTGTGGGACGTCCATGGCAGTCCAATGGGTCTACGCGACAGCAGCTCCGCCAGGACGGCAATGCGCGCCTCGTTGCCGATCGCGGCGGCATTCTCCTGCGCAGGCGCCGCTGGTTCGTCGGTTCTGGCACGCCTCCATTCGAGATCCCCGATAGTAGGTGGCACGAGATTGCGGCGGCGCAGATAGACGAGCCGCAGTACCTTGCCACTTGGCGCGACCGTAGCTTCTGGTGGTATGAAGACACGTTCTATTGGACGACCGCTGGCGCTTACAACAGCGCGGACGTCCAGGCGCTTCTCTATGCCCGCCAGCGGCAGAGCGAGCGCGAGCTAGATCACGCCCACGCCGTGCTCGCGGCCTCAACCTCCCCCGCGAAGCGCAAGCGCGAACCGATTCCCAAGGACGTGCGCCTCGCCGTATGGGCGCGCGACGAGGGCCGCTGCGTCGAGTGCGGCAGCGACTTCGACATCCAGTACGACCACATCATCCCGTTCAGCATGGGTGGCGCGTCAACCGTCGAGAACTTGCAACTCCTGTGCGCTCGCTGCAACCAGACGAAGGGAGGCCGGCTCTAGCTGGGAGTCTCGCCGGCCTTCGCAAGACGCTGCTGCGTCTTGTCGCGCGCCTCCCTGATTGTCTCGCTCGTAAGCAGTAGGTCCAGGGCGCACCAGAGCCGCGCGTTCGGCCAAATTTTGCCGTTGGGGGGGGTTCGGCGCCTCGATTGGCGGACCAAGCGTGTAGAGGAAGTGTGGTTCGTCGCTCCAGTTGGCCTCGGGGATGATCTCGGGGATGTACTCATGCGGACGAGTGATCACGTCGTAGTGATCCACGTGCCGGATTTGCTGGAGGTGGCCGTCAAAGCGGAAGCCTATGTAGTTCGGCGGCGTGTGTGGCCAGCCTTTGGGGCCGCCGACGGGGTGGTAGTAGAAGCCGCGCTCGATCACGGTGTCCTTGAAGGTGAGACTCGACCACCGCAGCGGGTCCTGGCCGAGGACCACGACGTAGACGAGGTTGGAGGTCACGTTTTGCATCGTCATCAACCCCTTCAAGTAGCGGTGTAGCTCCAGGAGAAGCCTTTTCTCGGCGTGGATGCGGCTCGCCGTTGTGGTGCTCGCCACCAGTTCCGCGATCCTCGCCCACGGTATGTGCGCGACCGGGATGCCATCGATTGAGCTTGGGAGCGCCTGGACCGGCGGGTAGACCTGTGCGCACTCGGAGATTACGGCGATCCGGACATCGCGCTCGTCGTGTTCGTTGAGACGATCGGCATACTGCTGGAGCTGGTCGGGCAATGGCAGGTTCCAGCCCGCGCTTCGCCTCCACGACCAGATGTAGCCGCTCTGTCTCAATCTCGATGTCCGTGCGGCCAGTGCCGCTCTTGTGCTCCTGGAGCCGGATTGCCGTGATCTCGCCGGACTCGGCCTCTCCGTACGCCTCGCGCAGGACACTCCGCGCGAAGTCTTCGCTTTGCGCCAGGCCCCAGCCGACGCTGTAGGTGATGTCGTCCTCCTTACCTCCAAGAAGGTCAAACACGGTTGCAACGGCGTGACTGTGCAAAGTCAGCTCGGTCACGGCAGTCAGCGTATTCCAAGTCGCCGCGTCGATGAACTCCGAGCGGTCGGTCGCTCAATGTGCTCCCGAAACTCGTTGGCCGCTTCGTGGCGCTCAGGGTCATTAACGGGTGTGAGATCCCTCACGCCCGCACACTCGCCCGACCCTCCCGCTGCGAACGCGCTGCGGCTCGCCGACGGAGCCACGGGTCGGCCCATGCCCAACGAGGCCCGCGAAAGGTTGGAGCGGGCGCTATGTGGCGTTCTCGAGCGCCGCTACCCCGGACGACGGTTCGCCATGAAAGACCAGCTCGACACGGTCGGCCATCGGCCCACGGCCGCGCGCACTGCCGCGGCCAACGCGGACAGTCTGAAAGACGCTGCATAGCACCGTCCTCAGCTCGGCAGGCTCCAGGCTGTCAAGCAACTCGATCGGCGGTATCACGATGTCGGCCGCGCGCATCGAGTCCACGTGCTCGCGGTACGCGATCCGTGCGGCTTCGGCGCGGTCGGTGCGCGTGCGCAGAGCCGCCGTCCACGGTGCCTCCCCAAGCAGCTCCGCGGCAGTCGGATCAGCGGCGAACCGCTCCAGCTCGCGCTCCGCCGCCTCCAGCTCGCCCTGAAGGTCCTCGAAGGTGCTCCCCGTGTCCGCGACGCTGGCTGCGAGCCCGGACGTGCCCGTCTGTTCGTATGCCTGCTTGAGCTGTTCCACGACGTAGCTCTCCAGGCGGTCGGCCATGACGTTCGTAGGCGAGTCACAGCGCTCGCCCTTCCAGCTCGCCAGCGACGCACGGCAGCGATACGTGCGCAGACCGCGCCCTCCGTTTCCGCCTGCTCGTGCACCGATCAAGAACTCGCCGCAGTTGGCGCAGGTGGCGAACCCGCTCAACGGGAACACGGCAGCGGGGCGGCGCTGCGGCTTCTCATCTCCGGGGTGCGCTCGCTCGAACGTCACGCGATCTACGAGGGGCCGGTGTGAGTCCCGCACAAGGCGATCGCCGTAGCGCGTCTCGCCCAGGTAGCTGCGGTTGCGCAGCAGTCGCCGCACGGTGAAGGCGCTCCAGGTTCGATGATCGGCGCTGCGTTTGCGACGAACACCCGGCTGACCATCCGAGGGGTACGCCGGAACTTGCTTGCGCAGGTACGCGAGCGCCGCGTCGACGCCCTGGTCGGCGGCGAGCTTGAACGCTCGTGTCACGACGCGCGCCCACTTCGGATGCGGGACGAGCAATCCGTCGTCGTCGCGCGTGTAGCCGAACGGCGTTGCTCCCATCCGTGCGCCACGATCGAGCGCGCGAGTCTTCGCGTGCTCCCACGCCTCGCTCATGCGTCGCCGTTCCATGCGCGCGAGCGCGAGCATGATCGTCATGCCGAACTCGCCAAACGGCGTTGTCGGATCGAGGCCGAGGTCGAGCGCCGCGATCGAGCCGCCCGCCTCCGTGATCTGTTCGACCAGCCGCAGCGCGTCGGCCACACCCAGGCGGCTCAGGCGGTCCAGTTTCGAGACGATCACGCCGTCCGTCTGTCCTGATCTGATCCGCTCCATGAGCGCATCCAGGCCCGGACGCTCCAGCTTGCCGCCCGACTGGTCGAGGTCTTCATGGACGACCGCGACCTCGACGCCACGCGAAGACGCCCACGCAGCTCCCTGCTCGCGCTGCAGGTCGGGGGAGATGAAGCTCTCTCCCGAGCGGCCCGCAACGCGGCTGACCCGCACATACTGATCCATGCGGCTAGGCTTCTTGGCTGTAGTGGTCACGCTAAACAAGGGTAAGCTGAATACGTGCTAGGCACAAACCAATTCAAAAACGGAAACCACATCGAGGTGGACGGCACGGTCTTCAAGATCCTCGAGTTCCAGCACGTCAAGCCAGGCAAGGGTGGGGCGTTCGTGCGCACGAAGCTGCGCAGGGCGTCAGACGGCAATGTGATTGACCGGACGTTCAGGGCGGGCGAGAAGTTCCGCTCGGTGCGTACGGAGGCGCGCAAGATGCAGTTCCTGTACGCGGACGGCACGGACGCGCACTTCATGGACAGCGAGTCCTTTGAGCAGATGGCGGTGGCAGAGTCGGCGGTGGCGGACGCGCTGCGCTGGATCAAGCCGAGCAGCGAAGTGGACGTGCTGTTCATCGACGATCAGCCGGGGGACCTGCAGCTGCCGAGCGCGGTGGAGCTGGAAGTGACACAGGCGGATCCGGGGCTAAGGGGAGACTCGGTGTCGGGTGGCGGCACCAAGCCGGCGACGCTGGAGACGGGCGCGGTCATCCAGGTTCCCCTGTTCGTGGAGCAGGGCGAGCGCATCCGTGTGGACACGCGCTCGGGCGACTACATGGCGCGCGCCTGAATGGGGCGCAGGCTGCCAACGCCCGGGTGCTCAACGCTGAGGCGCTCGTGAGGCGCTCAGACCAGCGCAGATCAGCGGTGGTTGCGGTCTACCAGCACGACCTGACGGGGCGCCCGCTGGAGCAGACCCTGGACGCGAACGCGTCGCCGTTTGTGCGCGCGCTAGCGCATGCGGCGGTGGACCGCGCGCAGGAGCTCGACGGCGTGATCGACCGCCACGCCCACGGCTGGTCGGTCGAGCGCATCCAGCCGCTGGAGCGCAGCATCATGCGGGTGGCGCTGGTGGAGATGCTGCACCCGGACGCGGCTCCCGCATTGCAGGCGATACCGCCGGAGGGCGCGGTCGAGGAGGCGGTGGAGAGCGCCAAGCGCTTCTGCGGCTCGGATGCGCCGGCGTTCGTCAACGGGGTGCTGGGCGCAGCGCTGCGCGAGGTGCGAGACAATGCGCACATCTCATGACAAGTAGCGTGGAGCGACTTGACGATGTGATTGCCCGCCTGGAGCGCGCGGCCGAGCAGCTGCGCTCGGGCGAGCTGTCCCAGGATGCGGCTGCGGGGATGGTCGAGGACTGCGCGTCGCTGGCCACCCAGGCGGCTGCAGAGCTCGAGCAGCTGACGCGCGCGGAGGTCGCGGCACCGGCGCCCGGCCAGGACACCCTCCTGTAGGTGGGCGCGCGTCCCGCCCGTCCGTCCATCCGCCGCGCCGACGCTCCCTACGGCCACGCGGGCGTTGTCCGCGGCGGGCGCCGCGTGAGCGCGACCTACCCGGAGCACCTGCGCGAGGAGGTGGAGGCCTACCTGCGCGAGCTGCGCTTCTCGCAGGAGGCGCTGACGGCAGGGCTGGAGGAGGCGATGCGCTACTCGCTGCTGGCGGGCGGCAAGCGCATCCGCCCGGTGCTGGCGCTGGCGACCGCGCGCGCGGTGGGCATCGAGCAGCGCGACGTGTTGGCGCTGGCGGGCGCGATCGAGCTGATCCACACCTACTCGCTGATCCATGATGACCTGCCGGCGATGGACGACGACGCTCTGCGTCGCGGCCAGCCGACGTGCCATGTGAAGTTCGGCGAGGACGTGGCGATCCTGGCGGGCGACGGCCTGTATGCGGAGGCCTTCCATCACCTGCTCACGCATCAGCGCACGGCGCCCGAGCGGGTGCTGGCGGCGGCGGCGCAGCTGGCGGCGGCGACGGGCGTCAACGGGATGGTGGGCGGTCAGTACGCGGACGTGATGGCCGACAGGGGGCACACAGCTCGACGAGCTGGGTCGGGCGCGGTTGAGCTGCGCCGGCTGCACGAGCTGAAGACCGGACGTCTGATCGGTGCGTCGGTGCTCTGCGTACTACTGTTGACGGGGATCGAAGATGGACAACGGATGGCGCCCTTCCGTCGCTTCGCGACAGAGCTTGGCGTGTTGTTCCAGATCGTCGACGACATACTCGATGTGACCGGCACTGACGATGCACTGGGAAAGCCAAGAGGAAGCGATGAGCGCCACGGGAAGCACACGTACGTGAGCGAGTTCGGGATCGATCGCGCCAGGCAGCTCGCGCAGGAGTCGCATCGGCTGGCCCGCGAGGCGCTTGACGAGGTTGCGGCGGGCGACGCGACGGCGGAACTCGAGGGGATCGCGGACTTCATCTACACGCGCACGTCATGAGCCTGCTCGAGCACATAGACGGTCCCGAGGACCTGCACGGCCTGTCAGAGCAGGAGCTTTCGCAGCTGGCCCAGGAGGTGCGCGAGCACATCATCGACACGGTGGGCGAGATCGGCGGGCACTTCGGCGCGAACCTGGGGACGTGCGAGCTGGCGGTGGCGCTGCACTCGCTGCTGGACTCCCCGCGCGACAAGATCCTGTGGGATGTGGGCCACCAGGCCTACCCGCACAAGATCCTCACGGGCAGGCGCGACCAGCTGGCGACGATCCGCCAGTACGGGGGCCTGGCGCCGTTCTGTTGCAGGGCGGAGTCAGAGCACGACATCATGGGCGCGGGCCACGCGTCCACGTCGATCGGATACGCGGTGGGCATCAAGGAGGGCATGCGCCACCTGGGCGGGGAGGGGGCCGACCAGGACGGCAAGGTGGTGGCGGTGATCGGCGACGGCGCGATGACGGGCGGGGTGGCGTTCGAGGCGATCAGCCAGGCGGGCGGCCTGGGCACGCCGATCGTGGTGGTGCTCAACGATAACGGCATGTCGATCGCGCCGAACGTGGGCGCGCTGTCTCGCTACTTCAACCGCGTGCGGCTGAACCCCAAGCTGTGGCACGCGCGTTCGGGCGTGGAGGGCGGCCTGAAGGGCCTGCCGATTGGCATCGGCGCGGCGTTCGAGCGCCTGGGCCCGCACCTGAAGGAGTCGATCAAGGCGTTCTGGGCGCCGGGGCTGTGGTGGGAGGAGCTCGACTGGGCGTACATGGGTGTGATCGACGGCCACGACGTCAAGGCGCTGCGCGAGGCGCTGCGCGAGGCACTGGCGGCGCAGCGCCCGGTGGTGGTGCACATCGCGACGGTCAAGGGCAAGGGCTTTGCGCCGGCGGAGGACGGCGGCCTGGAGGGGATGGAGAAGTGGCATGCGGCCAAGCCGCACTCGATCAGCAACGGCATGCCCACCCAGCCGGCGACCAAGACGGCGGCGGACGGGCGGTCGTCTGCGCGCGCGGCCAAGCGCAACGGCGAGCGCACGCGCATCGCGCAGGCGCCGCCGCCTCAGTACACGCAGGTGTTCGGCGAGGCGCTGGTGCGCGAATGCGAACGCGACGAGCGCGTGGTGGGGATCACGGCCGCGATGAACTCGGGCACGGGCCTGTCGATCCTGCAGAAGGCGATGCCGGATCGCTACTTCGACGTGGGCATAGCAGAGCAGCAGGCGATCCTGTTCGCGGCGGGTTTGGCGCTGGAGGGTTGCAAGCCGGTGGCTGCGATCTACTCGACGTTCCTGCAGCGTGCGTATGACCAGATCGTGCACGACGTGTGCTTGCAGAAGCTCAACGTGGTGTTTGCGATGGACCGCGCAGGCCTGGTGGGCGACGACGGCCCGACCCACCATGGCGCGTTTGACATCGCCTATCTGCGCTGCCTGCCGAACATCGTGCTGATGGCGCCGCGCGACGAGGCGATGCTGGTGAACATGCTGGGCAGCGCCCTGCGCTATGACGACGGCCCGATCGCGCTGCGCTACCCGCGCGGCGAGGGCACAGGCGTGCAGCTGCCCGACCAGGCGCAGCCGATCGCGATCGGGACGGGCGAGATTCTGCGCGAGGGCGAGCGGCGGGGAGCTGACGCGGCGGGCAGGCGCGTGGCGCTGATCGGCTATGGCAGCGGCGTGGGCAAGGCGCTGGAGGCGGCCGAGCTGCTGGAGCACGAGGAGATCGCGCTGACCGTCGCGGACGCTCGCTTTGCCAAGCCGATCGACGCGGGCCTGATGGCGCAGCTGGCTGCGGAGAACGACCTGCTGGTGACGATCGAGGAGGGCGTGCTGGCGGGTGGCTTTGGCTCGGCGGTGTGGGAGACGCTCAACGAGGCGGGCGTGACCGGCCCGGGGATCATGCGCGTGGGTTTGCCCGATCGCTATGTGACGCACGGCAAGCCTGCGCTGTTGCACGAGGAGATTGGCTTCACGGGCGCGCGCATCGCCGAGCGGGTGCTGGCTGCGGTGTCCGATCGCGGGCCGTCACCGCGCACGGGCGGCTCGGCGATCGTAGGTGCGTGAAGATTGTTTTGATGGAGGCGCCTGCCGGCGCCTGGACGGGTCGGCCGATGCGTAACCGGCGCTCCGCTCGGCCGCACGGGCGCTCCCGTTAAAAGAAACGACCCGCCGGGGTAAGCGGGCCGTCTCAGGGGAGGAGGGATTCAGGAGAGATGATGTTTCACTCTCGATCGCCATCCATGATGGCTCCAGACCACGCGTCCGTGTGTGATATCGCGCACAGAAGTGAACGGCGGGCAGGAGTGTGCAAGGGTGCAGCGATGGCAAAACGGCGCCTGGACACGGTTCTGGCCGAGCGCGGGCTGTTTTCCTCGCGCACAAGCGCGGCCGCGTCGGTGATGGCCGGAGAGGTCTTTTTGACGCCCGCCCAGCGGTCCGCCGATCCGTCCGCACGCGTGGGCGAGCGGCGCGCCTGCAAGCCCGGCGAACTGGTGGACGTGGAGACGCAGGTCAGGGTTGTGGAGCGCCCCGCATTCGTGTCGCGCGGCGGGATCAAGCTCGCCAACGCGCTGGCGGCGTCGGGCGTGCAGGTGTCGGGACGCCGCGCATTGGACGTGGGCGCGTCCACGGGCGGCTTCACCGACTGCCTGCTGCAGCAAGGAGCCAGCGCGGTGATCGCCGTGGACGTGGGCTATGGGGAGCTCGCGTGGAGCCTGCGCACAGACCCGCGCGTACGGGTGCTTGAGCGCACCAACGCGCGCACGTTGACGCCGGCGATGCTGCAGGCGCCGCTGCCGGACGTGGCGACGATCGACGTGTCTTTCATCTCGCTGGCCAAGGTGCTCGGCCCGGTGCTCGGTTGTTTGGCGGGCGGTTATGACGTCCTGGCGCTGGTCAAGCCGCAGTTCGAGGTTGGCCGCGCACGGGTGGGCAAGGGCGGGGTGGTGCGCGATGCGGGCCACCGGCGCGAGGCGCTGGTGGCGGTGGGCGAGGCGGCGCTCGAGTGCGGTGCGGCGGTGCTGGGCTATCACTCGTCGCGGCTGCCCGGCCCGAAGGGCAATCTCGAGACGTTCATCTGGCTGTCCGACCCAGCGCGGGTGACCGGAGCGCCCGACACGGCGGAGCTTGAAAATATGGCCCGCCAGGTCGAGCCATGATCCTGAGCACGCATGGCGGCGCCGGATCGGCGTCCTCGGTCGCTCGCGTGCACAGCACGCCACGCTCCCTGCGTCCTCGCCCGGCTTGCCCTGCGTGCCCAGGATGGGGAGGCTGAGCGGCCGTGAGGGAGATCACGGTGCTGACTCACCGGCTGCCGGATGAGACAGGCGACACGCTGGCGCGGCTCGTCACAGAGGCGGCGCGTGCGGGCGTGACCTTGCGCCTGGACGAGGAGGAGACGCGCAAGCACTGCCTGCAGGCACGACCGGGGCTAGAGGTGGACGCGCCGGTCAAGGACGACGTGGAGCTGTGCTGTGGTGCTGGGCGGTGACGGCACGATCCTGCGGGCGCTGCAGCTGTATACGGGCACGCAGGTGCCGGTGTTTGCGATCAACTTCGGCGCGATCGGCTTCCTGGCGACGGTCGAGCGCGGGGACGCGACGATGGCATTCGCCGCGCGCTGGAGGGCGACTTCGAGCTGCTCCGCCTGCCCGCGATCGTGCTCGATCTCGACGGTTGCGCCGAGACTGCGATCAACGACGTGGCGATCCACCGCAAGGTTGGCGAGCGCGTCGCCGACCTCGCGTACGCGCTGCAGGACGAGGAGCTGGGCAGCGTGCGCTGCGACGGGCTGGTGGTGGCCACGCCGGCGGGCTCTACCGGCTACAACCTGGCAAACGGCGGGCCCGGTGATGGCGTGGGGGGTGGAGGGCTTCGTGGTGTCGTTCATCGCTCCCCACTCGCTGACCGCGCGCGCGCTGGTGGTGGCGCCGGGCGATCGACTGAGCATCCACAATCGCTCGCGCGAGCCGCTGGACGTGGCCGTGGACGGGCGACCCAGCGGGCGAGATACCGCCAGGGGAGTCGATCGACGCGCGCTTTGCGCGCGACGTGGGCACGATCGCGCAGCTGCCCGGCTCAACGTTCTATCGTCGCCTGCGCGACAAGTTCGGCCGTCTGGCCAGCTGAGCCGGGCGACCGTCGCCAGCATCGGCCGCGTGCGCGGATGCCGGCGCGGCGATGGCCGCAAGCGCGGCCCAGATCCTCAGGCAACCCTGGCGCTGTGCGGGCCGGCGATCTCGACCCCTGAGCTCGTGCTCGCACTGTTGCGTTGCAGCGAGGTTATGAAGCGGTCGAGCTGGTCTCGTGAGAAGCGACGCTGGCCGCCGGGCGTGCGATAGCAGCTGACGTGGCCGGCGTCGGTCCAGCGACGGATGGTGGCCAGCGACACGCCCAGGTAGCGAGCGGCCTGCGAGCTGGTGAAGACCAGCTGGCGGTTGTCGTGGGCGTGTATGGGGCTGAGCGGCATTGGCGTGACCTCGCGTGTGGTCTGGTCGTCGCTGTGGACGGTGGCGGCATCCGAGGCCCCCTTCGGCCTTCGATCTGCCTTGGATGCTGCATGTGTCGGCCGCGTGACCCGCGAACTTGAGCCGCGAGCAGCTTTGTGGACGTTTGCGTGCGCTGCAACGAAAGCTGCACAAACCTACGCAAACTGGACACAACCTCATCATCTCGCTAGCATCGTGTACGAAGTTGGCCATATCTGCAGTGCATGCAGTGCAGTTGACGGATCTAGGGATGGACAACTACGGCGCCGCTGGCGGCGCGGACTGGAAATGGAGATTGCTATGCCTGAATTCCACAGGTCGTAGAACCAAGGATTGGCTGAGGACTTGAGGGCGCCCCCGGCGCCCTCAACCTTTGTTTAGCGCGCGCTGCCTAAGGCGATCGACCCGGGTACGCCAGTCGTGACCACCACTTGGTCGTGGGCGCGACGATCTCGGTGCTGCTTCGGCTGAATGTGGCTCGGCCATCGTGCGCACCCGCCGCTCGAAGTCGAGCTCGGTCTCGAAGTCGGCGTCTTGGGCGAAAGTGGGGCCCTCGCGCTGCAGCAGGGCGATGAACGTCTCGACCAGCTCCGCATCGAGTTGCCCGTTCTCAGCCCCGCGCTGCAGCTCGGCCATCGCTTCCTCGGGCGTCATCTGCGCGCGGTAGCTCTCGCGCGCGGTGACCGTGTCGTAGATCGAGCAGATCGCGAGGATGCGCGAAGCCAGCGGGATCTCCTTGCCGATCAGCCCGGCCGGATAGCCGCGGCCGTCGACCCGCTCGTGGTGGTAGAGGATCGCGTCGGCGACGTCGCCGTAGCCGTCGAGCGCCCCCACTAGGATCGAGCCCTCCTGCGGGTGGCTCTTGACGATCGCCAGATCCTGCTCCTGGACAGTCTCAGCGTGCAGCACGCGGTCAGGCCAGGTGAACTTGCCGATCTCGTGTAGCAGCCCAGCGGCGTGCACCACGTCGCTCTCCTCCTCGTCGCAGCCGAGCTCACTCGCCAGCGCCTTGGCGTAGCGTGCGACCGAGGCGGCGTGGCGTGCGCTCGTCTTGTCGCGCATGCCGAGCGCACGCACGAGTGTCCTCAGCACCCCGAGCTGCAGCCCAACCAGTTGCCGCGAGCGCGCCTCCAGCGCCTCTGCGCGGTCCTCGGAGCGCAGTAGCGCAACCGTCAACTGGCGCAAGATCAGCAGGACGGCGATCGAGCCGACAGCATCGGCAGGCCGACGCTCGCTAAAGCGACTGCGAGGATCGTCGCGAGCATGCCCGCGGCGAGCTGGCCGGGAAGCAGGGGCAGGAACAGCTCGCGAACCTGGCGCATGAGCGAGCGACCCTCGTCGATTCGCTATGTCCAGGGCGTACGAGGATGAAGTTAAGCCCGACGGCGACAACAAACGCGCCCAGGACAATCAACCCGAAGATGACGCTCTGGGCCTCGTGGTGTTCGTGCAGGACGTGGGCGTCGACTGCAACCACGTGCACGAACAGCCCACCAACGAACGGGACGACCGCGAACGTCGATAGGTTGTTCAGCCACTGCGCTGGCGCAACCCGCCTTGCTGCCGACGTGAGGATCATTCGCGGCACGCCGAAAGCCACTGCCGGGCCTGGTCCGAGTAGGCCCATCGCCAGCACGATCGCGACCAGACGAGGCGCTCAGCTCGCCGCCGGTGTCTCGATGCTGAGCCACTCCCCGAGCAGCGCGAGTACTAGCAGCAGTGCGACGAGCGGTGAGCGGCTGCCATTCGTGCGCGTGCGAAAACCACGACGCTCCGCGCGACGCGTCCCCACCAGCAGCAGCGAGCTCGGCCGCCCAAAAGAGGCGTTTCGTGAGCTTGAGGTGCAGGCATCGGGTCGGTCCTGTCGTCCTTAACGGCCGACACGGCGATGCGACTTAAGGGCCCCCGCTACGGGTGCCCTGAGGCGCCGCCGACGTCTGACCGCCTTCGCTCTCGACCGGTGCTGCGCTCGCGTGCCGACTTCCTGCTTGGTCTGCCTCGCGGGTGGCGTGCCTCGCGAAGGTTCGCAGCGAACGCGTGCCAGTGGTGCGCGGTCGCCCCAAGGCCGACCACCGTGAACGCGGTGCGTGGCGAGCTGAGCGCGACGAGCGCGCCGCCCAGCGGCAGACCGATCGCGACGGCAAAGTGCGCCGAGCGATTCGACGGCGCCCATCATCCTGCCCGTGCAGGCGCTGGGGCGTGAGCCGCTGGACGACGCTGATCAGCGACGGCAGCTGCAGGCCGTTGCCGGCGCCGCCCACGAACGCGGCGCATGCACGCGAGCGCAAGCGAGGGAGCGACCGCGAAGCCGACGTAGGCCAGGCCGATCGCGAGCGTGCCCGCGCTCAGCATCCCCGCAGGGGGCGGCGGAACAGGCGTGCGAAGACGATGCTGCCGAGCGACCGCGCCCGCTCCCCATGCGGTCAGGAGCAGTCCGAGGCCGCGATCGCCGGCGTGCAGCGTCGCCTTGACGTAGGTCACCTCGATCGGCGCGCCGGTTTCGAAGAACACCAGCGCAACGGCCTCCGCCAGCAGCAGGCCGCGCAACGACGGGCGCCTCGTTGATGTGCTGCCAGGCAGCGCGCAGGCGCGCCCGCACCGAGTCGCCGCCCGCCTCCTCGACATGCGGGTGCAGGTCGATCAGCAGCGCGCCGCACAACAGGAACGAGCCGACGTCGATGAACAGCGCAGCGGGTGCGCCCGCGGCTGCGACCACCAGCGCCGCCGAGCACCGGTCCGAGCACGAACGTGACCGAGAAGGCGACGTTGCAGCGCCGCGTTGCGCCTTGCGCTCGGCCTCGTGTACCTGCTCCTGCACGGGCTCATCAAGTGCTCCGTTCCGTCGCCGCCGCCAGCACCGGGGATTAGTCCCATCTCCGCTTCGGCGAAATCGCGTGCTCCGCGAGCCAGCTCGGCGCGCAGCAGGGCGCTGCGCCGCGAGCGCGGCGGTTCCGTCGAGCGCCGCCAGCAACAGCACCGCCGGCAGCGAGAAACTTCCACAGCAAGATGGCAAGCCCGGCGGTGGCGAGCGCCTCGAAGAAGTACAGCCCGCTCAGCTCGCTGCGGCGCCGTGACGCCTCGACCCGGGCAACCACAGCGGGAACCACGAACGCGGGTAGAGCGTGCCCGGCGAAGAGCAGCGCCGCGACCGCAAGCGCGCTGTGCGTGTGGTCGAACACAGCGAGCAGCAGACGCAACGAGGCCGAACCACGTGCCCAGACGGTTGATCGTGTAGGCCGCAAGGATCCTGCGCAGCCGCGGCGACTGGAGCGGCGATCGCACGCCGGTCACGCTAGCGGCTGCCCGAGACGCTTGACTGCACTTGCCAACCGTCAACGTGCGTCGCGTCGCCGGGCGCGAGCGTGGACCCGCACGATCGTCCAGTGCGCGGCGATCGGTCCTCACGAGCAGCTACCTTGTCTCGCAGATGGACGAAGGCACGCCAGGGGTGACCAGGCCGATCGACGTGATCATCGCCGACGATCACACGGTCGTGCGCGACGGCATCCGCGCGGTGCTCCAGCGCGAGGCCGGCGAGTTTCGCGTCGTGGCCGAAGCCGCCGACATCCCGTCGATGATCCGCGAAGTGCGCGAGCACAAGCCCGACCTGCTCACGCTCGACCTGACCATGCCCGGCGGCTCGAGCCTGGCCGCGCTGCCGTCCTGCTTCATCGCCCACCCCAAACTTGCCGTCGCAATCCTCACCATGCGCGAGGACCCCGAGTATGCCCGCCAGGCACTGCGCGCTGGCGCGCGCAGCTACGTCCTCAAGGAGGCCGAGCCGGCCGAGCTGCTGCAGGCCTTCCGTCTGGCCGTCGCCGGCGGCAACTACCTGCACCCCCGTCTGGGTGCGCTCATGGCCACCGGCGACGAGCCCCCCACCGAGGGCGTTGTGCTCAGCGAGCGCGAGCGCGAGGTCATTAGGCTGATAGCCAACGGCTACACCAACCCCGAGATCGCCGAGCAGCTCAATGTGGCCGAGCGCACCGTCAAGACCTACCGCGCCCGTGCGATCGAGAAGCTCGGCTTCTCCTCGCGCGCAGAGATCACCGCCTACGTGCGGCGCATCGGCCTCGCCGAGTAGCGCAGCCATCGCCGGCGGCTTAAGCTTCGACCTGTTGCCGGCCAGCCCGTGGCGAGCGGGCTCCCCGTACTCTACGATGACTGCATGGCCGTCCAGGCTGCATCGTCGCTGCCCATCCATGCGCTCGATGCCGAGACGTACAACCGGATCGTCGCGTCGGGAGCTCTCGACGGCGAGCCGGTCGAGTTGCTGGACGGGCTGCTCGTCGAGATGAGTCCTCACGGTACGGCGCATGCTGCGGTGATCGAACGGCTGACTCGCCATCTGGCGCGCGCTCAGGCGTGGTTGCGAGTGCAACTCCCACTGGAAATTCCGCCGGACTCCGAGCCCGAGCCAGACCTCGCGCTCGTCGCCGAGGCATCACCCGACAGACATCCTCGTACCGCGCTGCTCGTGGTCGAGGCGTCCGTCAGCTCGCACCAGATCGACCGCGGCCTCAAGGCGCGCCTGTACGCGCGTGCTGAGATCCCGCTCTACTGGCTGATCGACGTGCCTGGCAGGGCGGTGGAGGTCCGCACCGATCCCAGCGCGGACGGATATCGAAGCTGCGCGATTCACCACGTGGGCGACGCGGTTGCCTCCCCTGCATCTGGCGTCGACGACCTCGACCTGGCCTGGCTGTTTGCCGGCATCGGCCAGACAGCGTCCTGACTTCAGCCTCGCGCGACGACCCAGCCCCGCGACTGTCTACGCCGGTGGTGCGGCCGCAGCCATCTGCTCGCCTACGATCGGACGACCGGCCAGCGGCACCGTCAGGCGCATCGTCGTCCCTTTGCCGGGCGCCGGCATCAGCTCGAGCTCGCCGCCCACCAGCTCGGCCCGCTCGCGCATGCCAGACATGCCAAAGCCGCCCTCCAGGCCGTCGCCGCGCGGCCCCAACCGGCTCGCCTCCGGCAGCCCGCGCCCGTCGTCGGTCACCGACGCGCGTATGACCCCGTCGTGCTCTCGTACGCTCACCACCGCCTTGGTCGCTTGCGCGTGGCGGCTGACGTTGGTCAGCGCCTCCTGCACGATGCGATAGATCGTGCTCTCCAGCTCCGGGTCGAGGCGACGCGAGTCGTTGACCTGTGCGCCGAGATCGACGCCGCCCGCTGTCGTCTCGTCCGCCGGCGCTGGGCCGAGGTCGATCTCGGTGGTCACCTCCAGCCCGTCGATCGCCTGCGCGCGCCTGGCCAGCGCCTCCAGGGCCGCCGCCAGGCCGAGGTCGTCCAGCGCAGCTGGGCGCAGCTCGGTGATCAGATGGCGCAGCCCGTCGATCTCCGCGCCGAGGCCCTCGAGCACCGCGTCCACCGCCTCGCGCAGCGTCTGGCCGTCGTCGATGTCGCGCGCGTTGGCCAGCTTCAGGCGCAGCGCGCCGATGCCCTGGATGCTTTCGTCGTGGATCTCGCGCGCCCAGCGCGTGCGCTCACGCTCGCGCGCCTCCATGCCGTAGCGCAGCCGTTCGATCTCTACCGAGCGCTCCGCCGCCAGGCGCTGGGACACGCTCGCAGCGAACGCGCTCAACGCCTGCCTGTCGGGCCCGCGAAAGCCGCCGTCCGAGCGCAGCGCGATGACCATGCCCCCGCCCTGGCCCTCCATATGCAGGGGCTCCACCAGGGCCGCGCGCGCCTCGACGCCCAGTTCGTGCAGCCACGCCGCCTCCTGGCCTCGCGGACGGTCGAGCGAGACCGGCTCGCCTTTCAGGTACAGCGCTCCCAGCGCACTGCCCTGCACGGGCATGATCCGCACGCGCACCGTCGCCGCGCCGCTCGACGCCGCCACCCGCAGCTCGCCCCGCTCCTCGATCACGACCATCAGCGTGCTCGCATCCAGCAGCGCCAGCCCGCGGTCGGCCATCAGGCGCAGCAGCCACAACTCTGATCCGGAGAGCACCGCTGCTGAGTATGAAGGTCGCGGGGGCGACCTTTAATGGGATTGTCGAGTGGAGCGCCCGCTGGCCGGGCGATCGAGCTCCGCAGTCTGGGCCTCCGTGCGCGTGGCCTGCCAGTGCGCAAACGGGCCAGCCTGCGCACCCACCGTCAGCGGATCCTCTCCGTTGCGCCCGCGCGTCGCCGCTCGCGTGCGCTCCAGCAGGTCCTCGCCGCTTGCGTCCTTGCGCCAGCTCGCCAGGCCCAGCGACACGCGCAGCGGCCGGCGCTGTCCCTGCGCTTCCACCTTGATCGTGCGCAGCCGCTCGAGCACGCGCCTGGCCACGATCTCGCCGCGGGGCCCATCCGCGCCCGGCAGCACGATCATCAGCTCATGGTCGCTCGGCCTGCCGATGCGATCGAAGTCGCGCAGTTCGCGGACCAGCGCCCCCCCGACGTACTCGAGGGTCTGCTCGGGCAGCTCGCTGTCGTGCTCGCGCGCGATCTCGCGCATGTTGTCGATCACCAGCAGCAGGCAGCTCAGCGGCGTGCCGTGGCGTTCTGCCCGATGGACCTCCTCGTCCAGGCGCGCGCTCAGGTCCGCCGCCGCCAGGTACGCCGGCCCGTCGCTCCCAATGGAGCCAGTACGTGAATGATGATCGGTGGCAGCCATGCCGTGTAGCGCACGAGTGTACGCCGAGGCTCGGTGTCCTTCCCGAGCGCCCCTTGTCCTCCCATTATGGCCCCTTGGAGGGAGTTTTGGGCGCCTCGACAGCAATCTCCACGTTCTCAGGCCAGCGATCCGTCGGCACCCGCTGCTACACCTGACCGCGTGCTCCAGGAGCTGTCCGTCGAGAACCTCTTGCTGATCGAGCAGGCTCAACTGCGCCTCGCCCCCGGTCTGAACGTGATCACAGGCGAGACTGGAGCCGGCAAGACTGTGCTGGCGCACGCGCTCGACCTCTTGCTCGGCGGTCGTGGCACCGCGTCGGGAGGGCGTGGTCGTCCCTCCATGGTGCGTCCCGGAGCCGCCGAGGCCTATGTGGAGGGTGTCTTTGACTTGACCCCAGCGCTGCACGAGAAGCTCGGCGATCGCCTGTCGCCCGACGCCGACGAGCTGATCCTCGCTCGCCGGCTGGGCGCCGACGGCCGCACGCGCGCCTACCTGAACGGCCGCTCGGCCACCGTCGCCGAGCTGCGCGAGCTCGGCTCCGCGCTGCTCGCCTTCTACGGGCAGCACGAGCATCGCAAGCTGCTGTTGTCGGTCGCCCAGCTGCAGATCCTCGACGACTTCTGCGGCGACCAGCAGGCCGTGCGCCTGCGTCAGTGCGCGCACGCCCACGTCGACACGCGCGCGGCCGCCGCCCGCGTGGCCGAGCTGCGCGAGCTGGCCGGCGCGCGCGAGCGCGAGCTTGACCTGCTCGAGTACGAGCTGGCCGAGATCGACGCCCTCGCCCCCAGCGAGGGCGAGCACGAGCAGCTGCTCGGCGCCCGTGAGCGCCTGCGCCGCCTGGACGCGCTGCGCAGCGCCGCCGGCGCAGGCGCCGACGCGCTCGCCGGCGAGTCGCCGGATGCGCCCGTCTTCTCGCAGGTGCTCGCCCGCGCCTGCGCCGGCCTGGATGCGCTCGCAGGCGTGGATCCACGCCTGGACCTTCTTGCCGAGCGCATGCGCGCGCTGGAAATCGAGGCCGGCGACCTGGCAGCCGAGCTGCGCGACTACTGCGAGCGATCCGTCGCCGAGCCCTCTGAGGGCATGACCGGACCGCTGGGCGGTCGCGAACTGTCGCTCGACGCCCTCGAAGAGCGCCTGGCCGCGATCGAGCGTCTCGCGCGCAAGCACGGCGGCAGCATCTCCGCTGTGCTGCAGTACGCCGAGCATGCCCGCCTGCGCGCCCAGCAGCTGGCCGGCGCCGAGGACGCGCTGGAGGGCGCCCTGGAGGAATTGCGCGTGGCGCAAGCCGCGCTCGACCAGCGCGTCCTGGCGCTGCGTCGCGCTCGCCGCTCGGCCGCGCCGCGCCTGGCACGCGGCGTGCGCGAGCAGTTGGCGGCCCTTGCCATGGCCGAGGCTAGCTTTGACGTGGTCGTCTGCGACGGCCAGCCCGGGCCCGGCGGCGGCGACGCCGTCGAGCTGCTGATCGCGCCCAACCCCGGCGTGCCCGCGGCGCCGCTGCGTGAGATCGCCTCGGGCGGTGAGCTCTCGCGCGTCATGCTCGCGATCCTCACAGCCGCCCGCGCCTCGACCGCTTCTGCGCAGGACACGCTCGTCTTCGACGAGGTTGACGCCGGTGTCGGCGGACATACCGCGCGAGCCGTCGGCGCTCGTCTGCAGGCGCTCGGGGAGGCTCGCCAGGTGCTGTGCATCACTCACCTGCCCCAGATCGCCTCACTCGGCCAGCGCCACTTCTCGATCGTCAAGGACACGCGCGCGCAGCCCACGCGCACGAGCGTCGTGCAACTCGACGAGCCGCAGGTCTTGGCCGAGCTGGTGCGCATGCTCGGAGCCGACAGCGCCGACACCGCCGCGCGTCGTCACGCGCGCGATCTGCGCCGCGCCGCCTGAGGGTCCGCGTCACGATAGATGGTGGGTTGAGGTGGCCGGGCCGTGGATCGCAGACGCCGCACGCTGGCCGAATCGGGGATGCGAGCAAGCGAGCGTCTCCCTATTCGGCAGGCGTGCTGGTGGCACGTCGAGCATCGTGGGTGGCGTATGAGGCCGCGGAACGGCCGCATCAATCCCGCCAGATATCGGGTCGTGGGCCCTGCCACGCCCGCGGGGCGTTACCCTCGCTGTGATGGCCGCAACGCGCTCCAGTCCAGCTGGCTACCCGGAGTCGCCGCGTGCGGCCGTCTCGACGCCCGCGAGCGTCGCCGCGGACACGGTCGCGTTGACCGTGTCCGGACCAGTGCGGCCCGGACGCAAGACCAAGCTGCTGGTGCGACACCTCGTCCGCGGCGACATCGCGCTGATCGATCATCTCGACATCGACCGCGTGTCCGCCGAGGAGCTGATCGCCGCCGGCGCCGTCGCCGTGCTCAACTGCAGGCCTTCGTCCGGAGGCACCTATCCCAACCTTGGACCGCAGCTGCTGGTGCAGGCCGGCATCGTGCTCGTCGACCTGCCCGACGACTCGCTCTTTGGCGCCGTTTCCGACGGGGATCCCGTGCAGGTGCGTGTCGCGCACGAGAGCGAGGGGCGCGCCTACGCACAGGTGCTGCGCAGGGGCGTCGTGCTCGCCCGCGGCGAAGTGCTCGACCTCGGGCGCATCAGCGCCGAAACAGAGCTTCGCCGGCGCGAGATCGGCGAGGCGCTCGAGCGCTTTGCCAACAACACCATCGAGCACATGCGCGAGGAGCGCGAGCTGCTCGCCGGGCGCATCCAGCTGCCGCGCTTTGCCACGGACTTTCGCGACCGCTCCACGCTGGTCGTCGTCCGTGGCGTGGGCCACCAGCGCGACCTGCGTGCCCTGCGCCCGTTCATCCGCGACAAGCGCCCGCTGATCGTCGCTGTCGACGGCGGCGCCGACGCGCTGCTGGAGGCCGGCCTGACCCCCCACATGATCGTCGGCGACATGGACTCCGCCGGCGAGACCGCACTGGGCTGCGGCGCCGAGCTGGTCGTGCACTCCTACCCCGACGGGCGCGCGCCGGGGCGCCATCGCCTGGAAGAGCTCGGCCTGCCCTTCAAGCTCGTCCCCGCGCCCGGCACCAGCCAGGACGTCGCCATGCTGATCGCCGCAGAGAAGGGCGCCCGCCTGATCGTCTCGGTGGGCTCGCAGTTCAACCTCGTTGAGTTCCTCGACCGCAACCGCAAGGGCATGTCCTCCACCTTCCTCACCCGCTTGCGCATCGGCGAGATCCTCGTGGACGCCAAGGGCGTCAGCCGCCTCTACCAGCCGCGGCCCGGGCTCACGCCGCTGCTCGTCGTGATCGCCGCCGGCCTGATCGCCATGAT
This sequence comes from uncultured Solirubrobacteraceae bacterium, assembly GCA_963734225.1. Lineage (GTDB taxonomy): Bacteria > Actinomycetota > Thermoleophilia > Solirubrobacterales > Solirubrobacteraceae > Palsa-744. The sequence goes on along the minus strand of CAVTGI010000015.1, from coordinate 67,014 downwards.
CGCCGTCGTCGGGCTCACCCCCGCGCTGCGCGACGTCGTCGAACTGCTGTGGCTGAAGCTCAAGCTCCTCGTCTGAAGCGCACCTCACGGCGCGCGCGCCCATGTTCGACTATCGCTACCACGCGCTCTCTCTCGCCGCCGTCCTGTTCGCCCTCGCGCTCGGGGTCCTGATCGGCGTTGCCATCGGCGACACCAACCTCGTGTCCTCCGCCAAGAACGGGATCGTCCACAACCTCGAATCGGAAGTCGCCAACACGCGCAAGCAGGCCGGTCAGCTGCAGGACAAGCTGTCCGTCGAGGAATCCTTCACCGCCGGCCTGTACCCGCTGGCGGTCCACGAACTGCTGGCCGGGCGCAGCATCGGCCTGGTCTTCCTCGGCGGCTCTTCTGACCAGGTCGACGGCCTCGTGCGCACCGCCGTCGCGCAGGCAGGCGCCAACCTGCAGAGCGTGATCGCCATCCGCGAGCCGCTGGACCTGGAAGGCATCGACCAGGAGGCCGCCGGCACCCACTACGCCACGCTGTCGGGCTCCGTGTCGCTGGTCGAACGCTTCGGCGAGCTCGCCGGGCGTCAGCTCGTCAGCGGCGGCCAGCTCGTCGACCGCGAGCTGCTCAGCCGCGTGCGCGCGAGCCTGATGAGCGCCTTCGACGGTCAGCTCGGGCGCCTGGAAGGGCTTGTCGTCATGCGCGCCGAGCCCACCGGCATGAGCGCCGTCCAGAGCGAAGCTGCCGCAGCCTTCGAGGCCGGCCTGCTCGCCGGCGTTGGTGCCGTGGGCGTGTCCACCGTCGGCGTCGAGCTGACCGGCACCGAACCCTCCCAAGTGCCCTGGTACAAGAGCAAGGGCGTCTCCAGCGTCGACGACCTCGACGCGCTCGCCGGCCAGGCCGCGCTCGTGTACGCCCTCGCCGGTGACCGCGGGGCGTTCGGCGTCAAGTCCAGCGCAGACTCACTGCTGCCCAGCTCCACGCCCGCATCCAGCGTGCCCTAAGGCCAGATGCACGCTCTGCCCTTCCTGCTCGCGTTCGTATGTGCCGCCGTCCTCGCGCCCGCCGTCCTGCGCGCGCTTTGCGCAAGCGGCCACACGAGGCTCAACTACCGCGGTCGGGCGCTGCCCTGCCCATTCGGCGTGCTCGTGCTCGCCGCAGCCCTCGCAGCGCTGGTGCCCGTGATGCTCGTGCAACAACTTGCCTCCACCCACGTCTTTCACCCCGAGGACACACCCGTGCTCATCTATGCGCTCGGCGTCCTCGCGCTTGGGCTCGTCGACGACACGCTCGGCCAGCACGCCTCACGGGAGGGCGACGGGCGGAGCAGCACTCCGCGAGGCTGGCGCGGTCATAGCGCCGCGGCGCTGCGCGGCGAGCTGTCCACGGGTGCGCTCAAGGCGGTCGGCTCGCTCGGCCTGGCGCTCTTGGCGATGAGCTACCTGGGGCTGTCCAACGGGCGCTGGCTGCTGGCCAGCGGCGTGCTCGTGCTCGCCACCAACGCCTTCAACCTGCTCGACCTGCGCCCCGGACGTGCCAGCAAGGCCTTCGTGGTGCTCGGCGTCGCGCTCACCGCCGGATCCGCCCAGGTGCGCCCCCTGTGGACACTCGGCTTGTTCGCCGCACCCGCCCTCGTCGCAGGCGTGTATGACCTGCGCGAGCGCGCCATGCTCGGCGACACCGGTGCCAACCTGCTCGGCGCGCTCGCCGGGCTGTGGCTCGTGCTCACGCTGTCCGCCACCGGCCAGATCGTCGCCCTGGCGCTGCTCGCCGCGATGACGCTCTACGGCGAGCTGCACTCGATCTCCGCACTAATCGAACGGACTCCAGGACTGCGCGCGCTCGACTCCTGGGGCCGGCCGTCGTAGGCCTACTGGCCCATCCACGGCGTCAGCTAATCTGGCTGGGAACCCGACGATATGAGCATGCACCATCCCGACCGCCGCGCCCAGGCGCCCACCAAGACACGATTCATCTTCGTCACCGGCGGCGTTGTCTCCTCGCTCGGCAAGGGCATCGCCGCAGCGTCCATCGGGCGCCTGCTCGTCTCGCGCGGGCTGACCGTCGCGCTGCAGAAGCTCGACCCCTACATCAACGTCGACCCCGGCACCATGTCGCCCTACCAGCACGGCGAGGTGTTCGTCACCGAGGACGGCGCCGAGACCGACCTGGACCTGGGCCACTACGAGCGCTTCACCGACGTCAACACCAGCCGCGCGTCCAACGTCACCGCCGGCGGGATCTACGACACGGTCATCCGCCGCGAGCGCCGCGGCGACTACCTGGGGGGCACCGTGCAGGTCGTGCCCCACATCACCGACGAGATCAAGCAGCGGATCGCGCTGATCGCAGAGTCCAGCGACGTCGACTTCGTGATCACAGAGATCGGCGGCACGGTCGGCGACATCGAGTCGCTGCCGTTCCTGGAGGCCATCCGCCAATTCCCCGTAGACGTGGGCCGGCGCCGGTGCATGTACATCCACCTCACGCTCGTCCCCTACATCGGCCATGCGGGCGAGCTGAAGACCAAGCCCACCCAGCACTCCGTCAACGAGCTACGGCGCATCGGCATCGCGCCCGACATGCTCATGTGCCGCTCCGAGAGCCCACTGTCGCCCGACATCCCCAAGAAGATCGCGCTGTTCGCCAGCCTGCCCGTCGAGGCGATCGTGTCCGCGCGCGACGTCGACAACATCTACAAGGTGCCCCTCACCTTCCACGAGCAGGGCGTCGATGACTTCATCCTCGACCACTTCGACATGGAGGCGCCCGCTCCCGAGCTATCGCGCTGGACAGAGCCGATCGAGCGCGCCCAACGGGCCACGCGCCGCGTGCGCATCGCCCTGGTCGGCAAGTACGTCAAGCTCGAGGACGCCTACCTGTCGGTCTCTGAAGCGCTGCGCCATGCGGCCGCGCTGCAGGACTGCCGCGTGGAGATCGACTGGATCGACTCCGAGAGCCTGGAGTCCGCCTCTGAGCAGGACGTCCTCGCGCGCATGCGCCACGCCGACGGCATCCTCATCCCCGGCGGCTTCGGTGGGCGCGGGATCGAGGGCAAGATTGCCGCCGCACGGGTGGCACGCGAGCACGAGATCCCCTACCTGGGCATCTGCCTGGGCATGCAGGTCGCCGTCGCCGAGTTCGCCCGCAACGTGGCCGGCATGGACGGCGCCAACTCCACCGAGTTCGACATCGAGACGCCCTACCCCGTCATCGACCTGCTGCCCGAGCAGAAGGAGGTCGCCGACCTCGGCGGCACGATGCGCCTGGGCGCCGACCCGATCAAGCTGCACGCCGACACGCGCGCGAGGGAGATGTACGGCGAGGCCGTCATCTACGAGCGCCACCGCCACCGCTATGAGGTCAACAACCTGCTGCGCAAGCGCCTCACCAACCCCTCCGGGACCGGTGCCGGCGGCGGGCTGCGCATCAGCGGCACCTCGCCCGACGAGCGGCTGGTCGAGGCGATCGAGCTCGACGACCACCCCTTCTTCGTGGCCTCTCAGTTCCACCCAGAGTTCAAGTCGCGCCCCGAGCGCCCCGCGCCGCTGTTCTGGGGCTTCGTCGCCGCCGCGCTGCAACGGGCCGGCGAGCGCCAGGATGGCTCTGCTGAGACGGCGCCCGTCGGCGCAGATGTCCGCGTGCAGGACGTTCGCACCGTGGCCGGCCCTGCGCCCGGCCCGGGCGCAGGCGCCTCGTGAGCGCCGTCGCGTCCGACACGCTCGAGCAGCGCTACCTGAACGGGACCTTCGCCGAGCTGTGCCGCATCCACAGCCCGTCCGGCTCAGAGCGCCGCTGCGCCGAGCGCGTGATCGCCGAGCTGCGACCGCTGGGCCTGCAGGTTCTCGAGGACGACGCCGGCCCGCGCGCGGGCTCTGATTGCGGCAACCTGCTCGTGCGCATCCCCGCCGCCGCTCGCGAGAGCGCAGGCGCCAGCGACGCGACGCCCGTCGGTAGCGACGCCGCCAGCCCGGGGCGCTCGTTGCTGTTGTGCGCCCACCTGGACACCGTTCCGCTGCAGGCGCCAGTCGAGCCGGTGCTCGTAGACGGCTACTGGGAGAACGCCAACGAGGGTGTGCTCGGCGCCGACAACAAGGCCGCGGTAGCGGTGCTGCTGGCGCTCGCCCGCCACGTCCACCGCGAGGGCGCGCCCGTGGACGTCGAGCTGCTGTTCACCGTCTGCGAGGAGACCGCGCTGGCCGGCGCGCGCGCCTTCGACGCCAGTCGCCTGCACAGCCAATTCGGCTACGTCTTCGACCACGCATCGCCCATCGGCGAGCTGGTCGTCGAGTCGCCGACGCACATGCGCGTGGAGGCTTCCTTTCGCGGCGCGGCCGCGCACGCGGGGCTACGTCCCGAGCAGGGGCGCAGCGCGATCCTCGCTGCAGCCCGCGCCGTCTGCGCCATGCCACACGGGCGCGTGGACGCGCACAGCACGGTCAACGTGGCCACGATCAGCGGCGGCAGCGCCATCAACGTGGTCCCCGAACACTGCTCGCTGCTGGCCGAGGTGCGCAGCCTGGATGGCCCGCGCGCAGAGGCCCTGGCGGGCGAGCTGGTCGACCGCGCGCACGAGGCCGCCAACCTGCCCGAGTGCGAGTGCGATGTGGACATCGGCGTGCAGCGCACTTTCGCCGGCTATCGCCTGCCCGCCAATGCGCCCGTCGTGCAGGTCGCAGAGAGCGCCCTGCGGGCCTGCGGGCACGAGCCCGTGCGCATCTCCAGCGGCGGGGCTTCCGACGCCAACGCGCTGGTCGCACAGGGCCTGCCGGTCGTCAACCTGGCAAACGGCACCGAGCGAAACCACGAGCCCGGCGAGCGCGTCAGCGTGCTCGCGCTCGAGCAGGCGCTCGACGTGGCGCTCGCCCTGCTCGACGCAGCGGCGCTCTCACCCCCCCAGGCTCGGTAGCTTCCCGCGTCCATGCTCAAGCTCCGCTCCGCAACGGTCGTCGAGACAGACCACCCCGACAGCCCCAACGCTGCCGCCAACGGCAGCGCGCGCAGCGGCCCCGAGCAGCGCCTCGTGGTCGAGCTGTCCGGCGGCGAGCGGGAAGGCCAGCGCCGCGCGGCCATCGCAGACGTGACGCTCGTGGGACGTGCCGAGGTGGGCGACGAGGTGATCGTCAACACCGAGGCCCTCGACCTTGGGCTGGGCTCGGGCGGCTTTGACGTGGTGCACGTCAACCTCACCCGCGGCCTCGGCGGCCAGGGCGTCCCCGACGCCAACGTGGTCAAGCTCAACTACACGAGCCTGCAGCACGCCGTAGCGCCCGTCGAGGAGGGGCGCCTGGAGCTGCCCGTGGAGCATCCCGTGGCCGTGCTCGCGCTGCACGGCCAGCTGGCGCCCGTCGCATGGGCTTTCGCGCAGGCGGCGCCCGAGCTGCGCCTGGGCTACGTACAGACCGAGGGCGGCGCGCTGCCGGGTGGGCACTCGCGCACCGTGCGCGCGCTGCGCCGCCAGGGACTGCTCGCCGGCCACCTCACCGCCGGGGCGACCTTCGGCGGCGAGGGCGAGGCGATCACCACCGCTGGCGCGCTGCACCACGGGCTGCGTGCGCTGGGCTGGGACGCTGCCCTGTGCGGGCCCGGTCCGGGGATCGTCGGATCGAGCTCCACGCTGGGGCACGGCGGCATGGTCGCCCTGGACTCCGCCCACGTGGCGCTCGCGCTGGGCGCCAGCACGCTGCTGGTCGCCAGGATGTCCTCGGGCGACGAGCGCACGCGCCACCGCGGCATCTCCCACCACACCCTCACCGTGCTCGACCTGCTGCTCGCGCCCGTAACCGTCGCGCTGCCCGCGGGCATGCGCTCGCCGGTCGGCGCCGAGCTGCTGGCCGGTCTTGGAGGACCGGTCGGCCTCGGCGCGGTCTTCGGCGCCCAGTCGCGCACGTCGTCGCCCGAGAGTCGTCCCGCGCTGGCGCTGGACGTGCAACGCCCGGTGCGCATCACCCGCCACGACTGGCGCCGCGCGGCGGTCGACCTGCCTGGCTACGCGCGCAGCGGCCTGCCGGCGCAGACGATGGGGCGCACGCTCGCCCAAGACCCGCTGTTCTTCGCCGCCGCTCTGGCCGGCGGCAGCGCCCTGGCCGAGCTCGCCGGCGCGCCGTCGGCCGGTCATGCCGAGATGGAGGAGTCCAGCGGGCCGACCGGATGAGCGTGCGCGCCTTCGAGCCGTTGGGCGCTGAGCGCGTGTATGCGGGCAAGTTGGTGGACGTCTATCGCGAGCGCTTTCGCCACGCAGACGGCGAAGAAGTCACGCGTGAGATCGTGCACCATCGCGGCGCGGTCGCGATCGTCGCCCACGACGACGAGCAGGTGTGGCTTGTGCGCCAGCCGCGCGAGGCCGTGGGCGAGCCCGACCTGTTGGAGATCCCCGCCGGGCGCCTGGACGTCGAGGACGAGCAGCCGCTGGCGACCGCCCAGCGCGAGCTGCCCGAGGAGATTGGGCGCGGCGCACGCAGCTGGGAGCCGATCCTCACCTACTACACCAGCGCCGGCTTCACCGACGAGCGTGTGCACCTCTTCCTGGCCACCGATCTGTATCCCGAAAGCGCCGACAGCGGGGAGAACGAGCGCATCGAGCTGGTGCCCTGGCCGCTCATGCGCCTGGCGGACGCGATCGAGCAGTGCGCCGACGCCAAGACACTGATCGGCCTGATGTGGCTCGCACGGCGTTTGAATCTTTGATTGCACGATTAGCTGATGGGACGACCATGGGCCAAGCTTGTGTCAGATGGCTCCTGTTGACAGCCCCGCGCGGCCGCACACGCTCGAATCGGCGCGCTCCGATGCGGCGGCGATCGAGCGCCTGATCCTCGACTTCCTCGCCTACCTGGAGCTCGAGCGGGGCCTGTCGCGCAACACGCTCGCCGCCTATCGCACCGATCTTCTGCAGTTCGGCGAGTTCCTCGGGCGCGGCTCGCTGGGCGTCGCCGAGGCCCAGCACGGCCACATCGCGGCGTTCCTGTCGCAGCTGGCGGCCGGGGATGCGGACCATCCGCCGGTGGCCTCCGCCACCCTCGCGCGCAAGGTCGCCTGCCTGCGCTGCTTCTACCGCCACCTGCGTCGGGAGGGTGTCATCGAGCATGATCCCACCGCGGAGGTGCGCGGGCCGCGCAAGACCCAGCGCCTGCCACGCGTGCTCTCACGCGAGGAGGTCGCCTGCCTGCTGCGTCAGCCGTCTGGGACCGACCCGTGCGCCCAGCGCGACCGGGCGCTGCTGGAGCTGATGTACGCGTGCGGCCTGCGCGCGTCCGAGGCCGTCTGCCTGGAGGTCTCAGACGTGGACTTCGAGGAGCGCATGCTGCGCGCGCGCGGCAAGGGATCCAAGGAGCGCGTCGTGCCGATCGGGCGCCAGGCCGCGATGGCGCTGCGCGCCTACTGCGCCAGCGGCCGCCCGGCACTGCTCGGCGGGCGTGTACAGGCCAGGCTATTCCTCAACAGCCGCGGCACCGGCCTGACGCGCCAGGGGCTGTACAAGATCATCCAGGGACACGCCCGCAGCGCTGGCCTGGAGCACAAGATGAGCCCGCACACGCTGCGCCACTCCTTCGCCACGCACTTGCTCGCCGGTGGCTGTGACCTGCGCTCGCTGCAGGAGATGCTCGGCCACGCCGACCTGGCCACCACCCAGGTCTACACCCACCTGTCGGCCGACCGGCTCAAGGACGTGTACTTCGGCGCCCACCCGCGGGCCACGAGCAAACGCGCCGCATAAGCTCGCCATCGGCCGCCGGCGCCAACCATCGTCCGTGGCCGTCGCGAGTCGTCGCGCTGCGTAAGCTGGCTGGGTGCCGGAGCTTCCCGAGGTCGAGACGATCAGGCGTCAGCTGGCGCCGCTGGTGGAGGGCAGGACGCTGCGAGAGGTCGAGATCCTCGACCCGCGCTGGTCGCGCCCGCTCGCGCCGGCGGAGCTCGCTGCGGCGCTGACCGGCCGCCGCGTGAAGCACCTCGGCAGGCGCGGCAAGTATCTGCTGTGGAGCCTTGCCGGAGATGTGCACCTGGCGCAGCATCTGCGTATGACGGGCTCGGTGCTCGCCGACCCCGATCCCGAGCCTCCGCACACCCGCGTTCGTATCCTGCTCAGCCGCGAGCGGCGCCTGGCGATCGTCGATCCCCGTCGCTTTGGCACCGGCGAGTTGCTGCTGGGCGGCGACGCGATGGAGGCATTCTTCGCGGCGCGCCTGGGCCTGGAGCCGTTTGACGAGCGCTTTACCGCCGAGCACCTGCGCACGCTGGCCAGGGGCAGCAGGGCGCCGATCAAGGCGCTGCTGCTCGACCAGCGCAAGGTGGCCGGCGTGGGCAACATCTACGCCGACGAGGCCCTGTTTCGCGCCGGCATTCATCCTCGGCGCCCCGCCGGGCGGCTGACCGGAGCCCAACATGCGCGGCTGCGTCAGGCGGTGGTCGAAGCGCTGCAGGCGGGCATCGACGCGCGCGGGGCCACGATCGACGACTTCCGTCACGTGGACGGACTGCGCGGCTCCTTCCAGGACCAGTTCCTCGTATACGGCCGGGCGGGCGAGCCATGCGTCACCTGCGGCACGACGGTGGTCAAGATGGTGGTGGCCGGACGCGGCACGTACGTATGCGAGCGCTGCCAGGCGCGCCTTAGGCTGCCAAGAGCTCGTCCAACCGGCCGCTCTGGGCGGCAGCCTGCACCTCGTTGAAGCCGCCCAGCAGCTGCCCGTCGACGAGCACCTGGGGGAAGGTCATCATGCCGGTCTCTGTCGCCAGCTGCACGCGGCCCTTGGGATCCTTGCACAGGTTGACCTCGTCGAAGTCGACCCCGCGGGCCTTGAGCAGCCCCTTGACGCGGGCGCAGTAGGAGCATGGCTCGGTCGTATACACGGTCACCTGACTCATTACTTCATAAAGTATAGCGTGGGCGTTCGGCGTTCGTGGCCGACGCATCGATCACCATGAAGGTCATATGTCCAGCCGGGCTGTAAAGACCGAAGCGGTGGTCCTGCGCTCGATGCGCTATGGCGAGGCGGATCGCATCCTGCACTTGTATACCCCGCATCGCGGGAGGGTGAGTGCGATCGCCAAAGGGGTGCGGCGCGCGCGCAGCCGCTTCGGCGGGCGCCTGGAGCCGTTTTTTCGCCTGCATATCGAGATGCACGAAGGGCGCGGCGAGCTGCTTACGGTGACCGGCGCCAACACGGTCGACGGGCATGCGAGCCTGCGCGGCGACGCCCGCGCATTGGATGCAGCGGCGCGCGCGTGCGATGCGGTGGGGCGCCTGTTTGAGACCTCAGAGCCGCACCCGGGCGTGTTCAACCTGCTCTGCCGTCAGCTGGCGCTGCTGGACGAACGCGCGCGCGAGCACACATCGCCGGGCAGCCGCGCGGCTGCGCTCGCGTTTCGCCTGAAGCTGCTGCTGGCGGCCGGCCTGGCTCCCCATCTGGGCGCATGCGCGAGCTGCGGCGAGCGCGAGCACCTAGTGGGCTTCTCGGGCGCGGCCGGGGGCGTGGTGTGCACCGCGTGCGAGGCGGGCTCGTTCGCGCTGGGTGAGGGCGCGTATCAATTCATGACAGACGCGCTCGCCCGCGCCCTGACAGACGCTCCCGACGCGGACGATCCGTCCCTGGGCCAGGTCGAGCGCGCGATCGCGGCTACGCTCGAGCACCATGCGCACGTGCGCTTGATGCCGGCGACAGGGCGTGCGGGCTGATCGCGCGGTCGGACTGTGGGCCGGCGCTACGGGTGGGTGCGTGGGCTGATCCTTGTATCGTGGGCGCCGTGGACGAGGGACTGCCGATCGCGTATCAGGTGCTCGACAAGGGCGTCGCGGTGGTGGCGTCTGACGGTGAGCAGGTCGGCACGGTGCACCACGTGGTTTCGGCCCCCGAGAAGGACATTTTCCACGGCCTGGTGATCTCGACGCCTGGGCACGGGCTGCGGTTCGTGGAGGCGGCGGACGTGGAGTCGCTGCACGAGCACGGCGTGGACCTGCGCATCGACTCGGCTGCTGCGCAGGGCCTGCCCCAGCCGGGAGGCGGTGCTCCGGTGTTCGGCGAGGACCCCGGCGAGATGAAGGGTTGGCACCACTGGGTGCACAAGGCGGCCGGACGGGGCGACTGGAAACGCGTCACCTGAGCACCGGTGACAGGGCCTTGGTCCCGGCCGATGGCACAATCGAGCGGTGAGCATTGCAAGCGAGCAGGATCTGGTGGCAGTCGCCTTCGCCGCGCGCTGCGCCGAGCAGGAGGGGCGACTGCTGTCGCCCCTGGCAGCTCGCTCCTATCCGGCTCTGCGCGCACGTCCGGAGGCCGACTGCGCGCTGCGTACGCCGTTTCAGCGCGACCGCGACAGGATCGTCCACAGCAAGGCGTTTCGCCGCCTGACCCACAAGACGCAAGTGTTCGTTGCGCCCCGCGGCGACCATTACAGGACCAGGCTGACGCACACCCTGGAGGTGACCACGATCTCGCGCACGGTCGCCCGCGCACTGCGCCTGAACGAGGACCTGACCGAGGCGATCGGGCTGGGGCACGACCTGGGCCATCCGCCGTTCGGCCACATCGGCGAGGAGGTGCTCGACGAGTGCCTAAAAGCCCGCTTCGGCAGCGACTTTCGCCACTATGAGCAATCTCTGCGGATCGTGGAGGAGCTCGAACCGGGGCGCTCGGGGGCGGATCAGCACCCGTCGGGCGACGGTGGTGGCGAGAGCGACGGTGTGGCTGGGCGGGCCGGCTTGAACTTGACCGAGCAGGTGCGCGAAGGCATCGCGCGGCATTCTTCGCGCACGCTGCCGCCGGTGACGCTGGAGGGACGCATCGTGCGGCTGATCGATCGTGTGGCATACATCAACCACGACATCGACGATGCGGTCCGTGCGGGCCTGCTGCGCGAGGACGAGCTGCCGGCCGAGCCGATAGCGGTGCTCGGCGCGACCGGCTCGGCGCGGATCGACGCGCTGGTGCACGACATGGTCGAGCACTCCGATGCGGCTGGCGAGATCGTGCAGGGCCCGCAGGCCGGCCCGGCGATGAGCGCGCTGCGCGACTTCATGTTCGAGCGTGTGTACCTGGGGCCGGCGGTGCGCGCCGAGCACGCCAAGATCTCGGCGGTGGTCAGGCGCCTGTTCGAGCACTACGTGGAGCACCCTGAGCTGCTGCCGGGCGCCCCCGCCGGCGAGGGCTCAGGTACGCAGGAGGAGCTTGCGCGGCGGGTGACCGACTACCTGGCGGGCATGACCGATCGCTACTGCATCCGTGAGTACACCGAGCTTCAGGTGCCGCGTGCGTTCGCCCGGTAGCGTAGATCTGCAGTGGCCCTCTACACCGCCGACTCCAGAGACCGCGTGCGTGACGCGGTGGACTTCGTGGAACTGGTCTCCGCGCGCACCGATCTGCGCCGCGCGGGGCAGGCCCGCTACGAGGGCCTTTGCCCGTTCCACGACGAGCGCACGCCGTCGTTTGGGATCGACCCGGTCCAGAAGGTGTACTACTGCTTCGGCTGCCAGGCGTCAGGCGACCTGTTCACGTTCGTGCAGGAGACCGAGGGCGTGGACTTCAAGGGCGCGCTGGAGTTGCTGGCAGAGCGTTACGGCGTGGAGCTTGCGCGCGAGAAGGAGGACCCGGGCGAGGAGGACAGGCGCAAGCGCCGCGAGCGGCTGCTGGAGCTGCTCAAGCGCACGGCTGCGTACTACGAGCGCTACCTGTGGGAGTCCGAGGAGGCGTCGCGGGCTCGTGATTATTTGCTCGGCAGGGGCCTGGGGGAGGAGGTGCTGCGGGAGTTTCGCGTGGGGTATGCGCCGAGCGCGTGGGATCGCGTCTTGTTGGCCTCGCGCAGGGGCGGGTTCTCCGAGCAGGAGCTGTACGCGACAGGCCTGGCGCAGCGCTCGAAGGAGAACGGGCGCCCGTACGACCGCTTCCGCTCGCGAATCATGTTCCCGCTGGCGGACGTGCGCGGGCGCGTGCTCGGCTTCGGCGCGCGCGCGATGCGCGACGAGCAGCGGCCGAAGTACCTAAACACGTCCGACAACGACGTCTACCACAAGGGCAGTCACCTGTATGGCGCGGATCTCGCCCGTGCCCATGCGACCCGCGCGGGCGAGGTGATCGTGTGCGAGGGCTACACCGACACGATCGCGCTGCACCAGGCGGGCATGCGCAACGCGGTCGGCCTGATGGGCACGGCGCTGACCGGCGAGCAGGTGGGCGAGCTGTCGCGCATGGCCCAGACCGTGCTGCTGGCGCTGGACGCTGACAGCGCCGGCCAGGAGGCGATGCTGCGGGCGTCTAGCCTTGCGGCCAAGCGCAAGCTGGAGCTGCGCGTCGTGCCGCTGCCGGTCGGCACGGACCCGGCCGAGCTGATCCAGCGCGACGGGGTGGAGGCGATGCAGGCGGCGGTCGGCCGGGCGCTGCCGTTCGTGCGCTTTCGCGTGGAACGGGTGCTAGCGCAGGGCGACGACTCCAGCCCCGAGGGGCGCGACAGGATGATCGAAGAGCTGCGCCCCGTGTTCGCGACGCTCGCGCCGAGCTCCATGCGCATGGAGCTCACGCGGCTGGTGTCCGGGCGTCTGGAGCTGCCGGAGAGCCTGGCCGAGACGCTGCTGGGGCCGCGTGGCGGCTCGGCAGCGCCAGGCGGACGGGCGGGCGCGCGGGGGACGAGCAGGGAGCGGCAGGCGCGACAGGGTGGCAGCGGCGCCGATGGCTCGCCGGCGAACGAGAGCGGGCGCAGCGGAGGAGGCCTGTCGCGACGGACGGACACCGAGCGGGCGTTCCTTGCGTTGTGCATCGCCTCGCCCGAGGAGGGCGCGCGGGCGCTGGCGGACGTCGACGTGGACGGGCACTTCGCCAGCGACCTGCTGCGACGTGCCGCCAGGCGCCTGCGCGACGGCGACCTGCGCGAGCCGATGAGAGACCTGCCCGGGCAGGCTGGCGCGTTGGACGACGATCCCGAGCTGAAGGGGCTGCTCGCGGAGCTGGTCGTGCAGTCGGGCCGCGACGAGCCACAGCCGGCGATGCTCGAGGCCCAGCGCCTGCAACTGGAGCTCGCGCACGTGGAGCGCCAGATCCAGCGCGCGCGCGTGCAGAAGGACGGCCAGGTGGGCGAGCTCGCCAGGCGCAAGGCCGAGGTCAAGCTGGAGTTCGACCGAGCGACCGAGCGGGTGATGGAGGGGACGGGGGGTAGGTAGGGGCAGGCCGCCCGGTTGGGGCGGGCCGCACGTGGGCCACGGACGAGCGATGCGCCCGGTCACCTCCGGGGCGATCTGGCGATCGACGTGCAGGACACAGAGTTGGCACAGTCTCGGCACGGAATTGCCACGATTTGCGACCGTTGCATCCTAAGCACCGACGACAATACGGTGCATGGAGCGCGCTTCGCTGGAGCAGTTGCTGGGCCAGGGTCTATCCCTCGCGGAGGTAGGGCGTAGGCTCGGAAAGGATCCCTCGACGATCGGCTACTGGGTCAAGAAGCACGGCCTCAAGGCGATCGGCAGCGATAAGTACTCCCCGAAGGGAGGGCTACGTCGCGACGAGCTGGAGCCGCTGGTCGCTGCGGGAGCATCGCTTACGCAGATTGCGGACGTGGTCGGGCGTAGCACAGCAACCGTGCGGCATTGGCTCGCGAAATATGGGCTGCGTACACAGTGCCCTGCCGGTGCACCTCGACGTCCGGGTGCAGAGCAGGCGCTGGTCAAAGGACTCCGACAGGCGACGGTCGTGTGCCCCCGCCATGGCGCGGCTGAGCACGTTCGGGATGCACGTGGGTATTACAGATGCCGGCAGTGTCGTGTCGAGTCGGTCGTACGCCGTCGCCGCAAGGTCAAGCAGACCCTTGTCGCAGAGGCGGGTGGGCGTTGCCGCCTGTGCGGATACGGCCGATGCCTTGCGGCGCTGGAGTTTCATCACCTCGACCCAGGCGAGAAGGCGTTCGGCTTGGCGCAATGCGGGGCGCATAGTATTGACAAGCTGCGCGCCGAGGTTCGCAAGTGCATGCTGCTGTGCGCGAACTGTCACGCCGAGGTCGAGGCGGGATTCGTCGAGCTGGCGGACGCGCTCTTAATGCATCTGCCGCCTGCCGATTACAACGACCGCGGCATGTCCTACAATGAGCCAACTGCCGCGGTCGTCCGTCCGTGGTAGCACGATCCGGGGTGGCGCAACGGCAGCGCAAGATCCTGTTAAGATCGAGGTTGTGGGTTCGAATCCCACCCCCGGAGTAAACGATTGCACAACGGCTCGAGGCCGACACCACCGTGATCAAGACGGTGGACGCCAGCCTCTAGCGAGGGTCGTTTGGCCCACCTCGATCACGTAGCCGTCGGGATCGCGGATGTAGCAGCGGATCTCGGTCTCGTGCTGCTTCGGCGGCGTCAGGAATTGGGCGCCCCGCGCGCTCCACTCGGCGTACACAGCTTGGATGTCCGCAACTCGGATGTTGAGGAAGCTGCTCACCCGATCTGGGTCGGGTTGCCTCTCGAGCGTGACGGTCGGCTTGTCGTCGGTCGGACCTCCGCCGACGTTGATGATGACCCAGCTGTTGGCTAGCGCGACGTACGTCACGTCGTCACCCGCCTCGCCTGAGATGACCGTCTTGCCGCCAAGTACGTCGGTGTAGAAGCGGCGGGAACGCTCGACGTCATCTGAAACGATGAAATGGGCCAAGACCATCTCCTGGTCGATCGTGCTCATGCTGACCTCCGTTATTGGGGTTGACTCCATCGTCACGCCTGGCAACACGCGAGGCTAGCTTTCTTCAGGTCGAGGTGGCCGTCCGAACTGCCAAGCCCTCAACGAGCCGCGCAGCGGTGTCGCCGGCGTCGTGCGAGGCGGCCCAGCCGGCCAGATCACGGGCGCGCTCGCGGATGGAGTCATCACCCAGTGCCCGCTCCACGGCCAAGCGCAGCACGCGTGGGGAGAGGAAGCGCCGCGGGACGCGCACGCCCGCGCCGGCCCAGTCCAGGCGGGCGGCGTTCTCGTTCATGTCGCCCGCCGCCGGGCACGCCACCACGGCGCAGCCGCTGGACAGCGCGCGCACGAGCGTGCCGTGGCCGGCGTGGCAGACCACCAGGTCGCACAGAGGCATGGTGCGCGAGTAGGACACCCAGTCGACCACGCGGGCGTTGTCGGGCACCCGCAGCGGGCGCGGCGAAAGGCGGCGGTTGTAGGTCGCCAGCACGCGCACCGGCAGATCGGCCAGGGCGCGCAGGGCGGTGTGCAACAGCGCGTGCTCTGGGTCCTGGGCGGTTGAGGGGGCGACCAACACGAGCGGCTCATCCGGCCCTGAGCCAGTTGACCGATTGGGTGGCAGGTCCACTTCGGCGGCGGGCGGCTCCCACATGAGCGGGCCGACCACATGGACGTTTGCCGGCCACGCGCGCGGATACTCCAGCTGAGGGAACGTGCACACGAGGGCCAGCTCCCTGCTGATGCCGCCGTGCACGTGCTGCAGGGGTGGCAGGCCAAGGCGCGCGCGGGTCTTGTTGAGCTCGCCCCGCCCACGCTGCAGGCCTCGCTCGACCGCAGGGTGGGCGCGCCGCCACAGCGCGCGCCCAACAGCGCTGCGCGGCAGGCGGGCGCCGAGCGAGTAGATGGGGAAGTCCGGCGGCATGTCCGGGTAGACGTGGGGGATCAGCGTCGCGCACGGCCGGCCGTCGATCTCCGCCGCCAGCGCTGGCGCCAGCGTGAGGATGTCCGCCACCACCACGTCCGGGGCCAGCTCGCGCACCAGCCCGACCGTATCCGCGGTCGCGTGCACCACCGCCTCATAGAAGTCCAGCGGCTCAGGACCCGTGGGGAACACCTGGTACTCCGGCGCAGGCGCGAACGTCAGGCCCTCGTCCTCGATGTGGCGCTGCCAGCGCGTCCACGTCTGCAGCGTCACCTCATGCCCGCGTGCCGCCAGCGCGCGCCCCAGGGCGATCATCGGGAAGGCGTGGCCCGGGTCGCCAAACGCACCCAGCAGCACGCGCATCGGCCCGCCCGAAGGCGCGCGTGACACCTGCGTCGACATACCGTGTCGTCCCCGGGCCCTGCGGCGCTGCGCTCAGGCGGCCAGCTCGGCCAGCAGGCGCAGCTGCTCCAGGCGCTCCGGCGCGGTGAACGCGGTCGGGGTCACGCCCAGCGTGCCCACGCCCGCGTCGCGGTACACCGCCAGACGCTCGCGCACAGCATCCTTCGGGCCGCACAGCGACACCGTGTCGATCAGCGCGTCCGGGATCGCCGCCATCGCCTCCTCGCGCTTGCCATCCAGGTACAGCTCCTGAATCTTGGACGCAGCGTCCGCGAAGCCATAACGCTGCACCACACGGTTATAAAAATTTTGATCGCGCGAGCCCATACCGCCCACATACAGGGCAATGAACGGCCGCATCGCATCGCGCGCGCCCTGCAGGTCGTCGGTGATGAACACGTTCACCGTTGGCGCGATGTCGAAATCGTCCAGCGATTTGCCCGAGCGCTGCGCGCCCTCCTGCAGCACCGGACGAAACTCCGACACGTGCTCGGGGGAGAACAGCGTGGGGATCCAGCCGTCTGCGATCTCGCCCGCCAGCGCCGTGTTCTTCGGGCCGATCGCCGCCAGGTAGATCGGGATGCGCTCCTGCACCGGCGAGATCGTCAGCTTCAGCGCCTTGCCCGGGCCGTCCGGCAGCGGCAGCTGCAGCGTGTCGCCGTGGAACTCCACGCGTTCGCGCGCCAGCGCCATGCGCACCACCGCCACGTACTCGCGCGTGCGCTGCAGCTGCTTGGCGAAACGCTGGCCGTGCCAGCCCTCCGCTACCTGTGGCCCCGACGAGCCGATGCCACAGATCATGCGCCCGTTCGACAGCTGGTCGATCGTCGCCACAGTCATCGCCGTCATCGCCGGCGAGCGGGCCGGCATCTGGAAGATGCCCGAGCCAAGGCGGATCTTGCTCGTCTGTCCCGCCAGCCAACCGAGCACCGTGGCCGTGTCCGAGCCGTACGCCTCCGCCGCCCACACCGAGTCATAGCCCAGTCGCTCGGCCTCCTGGACTATGTTCAGCTGGTCGGCCGAGCTGAGCCCAAGGCCCCAGTAGCCGATGTGCACGCCGAGCTTCATGTGCAAGTTTCCTTTCAGTGCAGGGAATTGGTTGCCCGGTGCGAAGGCGTCACTTAGGCTTGCGGGCGCACCGCCGGGACATTGGCCAGATAGCCAATGCGGCGGGCAAAGCCTATGCGAAATCGCGCCCGCGCCAACAGCAACGTAGAGCGCCTGCGCATGGCCATCGACTGCATGCCCGTGGCCACGCGCGAAGCGATGCTCGCCGGCGTACGCGCCAACGAGCGCATCATCGTCGGCGCCTACGTCGACGGCCGCGGCGGAACATGCCCGATGCTCGCCGCCCACAGGGCCGGCTCGCGCACCGACTTCCTCGCGTTCGCCCGCTCATGGGACCGCTTCACGCACGCCAACGGTCGCGCGCGCGTAGCCAGCAGGCGCGAGGTCGCGATCCTCGTCTCCCAGTTGCAAGACAGCCTGACGAGCGCCAGCGGCCAGGAGCTCGACGAGGCCATCCGCGAGCACCGCCAGCTGGTCAGCGCCAGCAGGCGCACGCGCATGCGCAGGCCAAGGCTCCCCGACGCGGCCGACCCGAGCGGGGAGATTGTCGCGCGGCGTCTGCGCCCTGCCGGCGCGAGCAGGCGCCCGCAGCGCAGGTTCACCGCGCGCGAGCTGCTCGCCGCATCCGCCGTGCCCCGTACCCCGGTCCTCGCTACAGCGAGTCCCCCGGCCTGATGAACATGATCTCCGGGATCACGCACGCCGGGGACACCTTCAGCAGGTAGCGCACCGACTCCGCCACGTCCTGCGGGCGGATCATCTCCTCGGCCGGCACCTCGCCCTTGACGAAGTCCGTCATCGGCGTGTCTACCCACGCGGGGCACAGCGCCGTCGACTTGATCCCCCGCGAGCTCAGCTCGCCGTTCATCGAGTTGGTCCAGCCCACCACCGCGTGCTTGGTCGCCGAGTACACCGCGTTGCCCGGCGCGCCGCGCTTGCCCGCGATCGATGCCGTGTTGACGACCAGTGCGTTGCGGTGATCTGCGCCCGCGTGCTCGAGTAGCGGCAGGCATTCGCGGTAGAACAGCACGATCGCGCGGAGGTTGACGTTCAGCTGCATGTCCAGCCACTTGGTCGTGATGTCGCCCACCCCCGCCGCGAAGCCCAGGCCCGCGTTGTTGACCAGCACGTCCAGGCACCCAAAACGCTCAGAGTGGGCGTCGACCACCTTCTTGATGTCGTCCTCCTGGGACAGGTTGGCCGCCACCGCCTGGACGTCAAAGCCCTCGTCGGCTAGGCCCTTGGCGGCGGCGTCGAGCTTCTCCGGCCGGCGTGCCGCGACGGTCATCGCAAAGCCCTCCTGGCCCAGCACGCGGGCGATCTCCAGCCCGATGCCGCTAGACGCCCCCGTCACGATCGCTGCACGCTTTGCTGACATCTGCCGTCCTCTCGTCGCTCGCCCAATAAGAGACGCCGTCGCACGCCGCCACGGCCGCGCGGGAGCATGCCACATAGGCCCCCGCCCGCGACGCGCTGGCGGGGGCGGACATCGTCTGCCGAGAATGCGCCGAGCGAATCAAGGCCAGGCGCACCAAGCCCGATCACGTACCTGCGACCAACTACTACAAGGAGCAGCGCATGAGCATCGGTGCAATAGGGGGCCTCACGGCAGCGGCGACAGCGATCAACGCTCTGGGCACACCAGAGTCCGCCGAGGTGCGTGGAGCGCCCGAGCACGACGCAGACTCCGACAACGGGGGCGCCAAGGCGGCCAGCAGCACGACGGCCGGCGCAAGCTTTGCCGTGAAGTCCACCGACGGGCACATCGACGTCAAGGCCTGACGCCCAAGGGCGCTGGGGGCGAGCGCTGGTAGCTTCTGACGCGTGCGCCCGCCGGGATGTGGGTGCCAGGCGGGCCCGTAGCTCAGTTGGTTAGAGCTGCCGACTCATAATCGGTAGGTCGCAGGTTCGAGTCCTGCCGGGCCCACTACCAAAACACCTGCAAACGCAACAAAAGAGAGCCTATCACGGGGTTGCGACGGCAGGGCATCGTTCCCTGCATCGTTCCCCAGCGGTCGTCGCGCGGTCGCCGGGGCTTGTTTTTGGGGGGTCTCCGTCGGCCCTGCCGGCACGCCGGGTCGCAAGGCTGGAATGCGTTCTGAGCCGCCCTGGGTTCCACGGAGACCGTGATCTGCGCTGAACCGGGGGAAGTCCACTGGCTGGTGCGCCACCCACGTTTCCACGTGCACTTCACCCCCACCTACAGCTCTTGGCTGAACCTCGTCGAGCGCTGGTTCGCAGAGCTGACGACCAAATGGATCAAGCGCAGCACACACCGCTCCGTCAGCGACCTCACAGCGTCCATCCGCACATGGATCAACACCTGGAACGAAGACCCCCGACCATACGTCTGGCACAAGACCGCCGATGAGATCCTCGACAGCCTCGCCAACTACTGCCAACGAATCAACGACTCAGGTCACTAGGCCGCGACCAGCTCGAGCTGCTCGGTTTCCTGCGCGGCGCATAGCTCTGCCTCGGCGATCTCCTCGCCGGTGAGCGGCACGCCGTTCGCCTGCGACTCCTTGAGCATGTGTAAATGTGGCCATCGCGCAATCGCCTCTTCGACATGCCATGAACGTCACGTTCGCAGGCCGCGTGGCGGCGTCGGCGGTCTGCTACGCGAGAACGATCGCCACCCCAGACAGAGCGTCCTGGCGAACTGCACGGCCGTCATCACCACGGCCGCGAGCGCGACCAGTAGTGCAAGGAGTGAGGCTCTGCGATGCAGAGCCTCACTTGAACGTCGCTGTCCGCCGACAGAGACAGACCGATTGGTGGTTGACGGCTTGGCAAACATCATCGCGGTGACTTGCTCATTGCCTGCCCCGCGAAAACGAAAACGCCTGCTGTCCGTACACGAACACACCTCGCCGCGAGCTGCAGCTAACACCCGCGCGTCATCCCCATCCCCTCATCCCGCACGCGCGACGCGCGCGTGGGATGATGTGTTGGACGCGCCGCGGAAGGGTAGGCCCCCTTGGAGAAATGAGGATGGTCGAGGGTGCACGCGGGAGAGGATTCACAGATGGAGGATCTGGGCGGCCGAAACGCCAGCCTCGTGCTTACTCGGTCAAGAGCAACACTCGAAAGCGTTCCCGCGACGCGTGTCCGGATCGCCAGGCTGCTGGAGCTGGACCCTGAGCTCGGGGAGGCTCTGCCCGCCGCTGCGTTCTCAGCAGCGAGGAACATAGTGCTCGTTCGTGTCGAAGCGTTCCAGACGGGACCATGGAAACCACGGCTTGCCGGCCGAGCACCCCCGCCTGGACTCGCGGTACTGGTCATCGACGGTCTTCTGGTCATGGAGATCGAGAGCGCCGGACGAGTTTCAGCGGAGCTGCTCGGGGCCGGTGATGTGATCTACCCCTGGGACACCGACCGCCTCGGCGCCCTGACAGGAGTTTGGTGCGCGATCGTTCCTGGTCAGGTAGCGCTGCTCGACGAGTCGCTGTTTGCGAAAATCGCGCCGTGGCCCGCGCTCGCGGGCGCGATCGCCAGCCGCTCGACTCGACGCGGACGAGTTCTCGCCGCGCTGGCACTCACCAGGAGGATGCGGCGCATTGACGAGCGCCTCGTGTTCATCTTCGCGCTGTTTGCAGAGCGCTGGGGAAGAGTACGACCTGAGGGGATATATCTGTCGCTGCCCGTGACGCACGAGATGCTCGGACGGATCGTCGGGGCCCGCAGGCAGTCGGTGACCACCGCGCTCGGCGATCTGCGCGCCCGGGGCATCATCACCGCGCTGACGGAGGGGGAGTGGCTGCTCGCCGGTCCCGCCGACCCCGCAGCGCTGCTCGCCCACTCCAGAGCCACCGTCCCGCGTACGCAGGCTCTGCCATGAGCGCCCAGGAGGACGTTGAGATTCTCGACGTCGACCGGGAGCTCGCTAGCGCACTTTCAGCTGAGCAGCAGGAGCTCGCACGCGGCCACACACAGGCCCCGGTCCAGAGATTGCCGGTCGGCGGCTGGGACGCGATCGGCGAGTACGGCGAGCAGACCACCTGGCTCGGGCTACTGGTCCTCGAGGGCTTCGTCGCGCGTGAGACCAGCTGCGAGCAGGAAACCGCGATCGAGGTGATCGGGCCCGGAGACCTTCTACGGCCCTGGGACCACGACGGCGAGTATCCGCTGGCGAGCATCACGACACGCTGGCGACTGCTCGAGCCAACACGGATCGCGCTCCTCGACGACGAGTTCGCGCAGCGGATATCCCCCTGGCCCGCCTTGACCGTCGCGATCATCGGACGCACCGGCCGCCGCGCGCGCTGGCTGGCAGTCCGGCTGATCATCAGCCAGCTCCGACGGATCGATGCCCGCGTCTTCTATCTCTTCTGGCATCTCGCCGAGCGCTGGGGCAACCACACCCCGGAGGGGATCGTGATCCCACTGCGCCTCACACATGCCCAGATCGGCGAGCTGATCGGCGCTCAACGGCCGTCGGTCACGACCGCGCTCAGTCGGCTCGGTGGCGAACAGCTCGTCATTCGCCTGCCCGATGGGAGCTGGCGTATACCCAGCGACACGCCCGATCGGCTCGATGAGATGCTAGGTCGGTGACGCCAGCTCGGCCGGAGTGAAAGAAGCCGCACGTACTTTCTGCTTTTTCCCAAGCCCATGTGTAAAATGCTGGTGGATGCTGGATCAGCCATCGGCAATAGACCCCAAGGACGGGCTTGCCCAGCCCACCCGGGCGCGCCTGTTCGCGCTGCTGGGTGAATTGGTTCGCCCCGTGGGGACGGTGGAGCTGGCCGACCGTCTCGGGCTTCATCCCAACGGCGTGCGACTGCATCTGGAGCGCCTGGAGCGTGACGGTCTCCTGGTGCGTGCGAGCGCCCCCCAGCCGCGAGGACGACCCCGGGACAGCTGGCAGATCGCATCGCGGGCGAACCCGGGTGGCCATGCGCCGCGCGCCTACGGGGACCTGGTGCGCTGGCTCGCTCGCGCGATGGGATCCGGCTCACGCGGGCTCAAAGGCATCGAGTCGGCGGGGCGCGACATCGGACGGGAGCTCGCCGCGCGTCAGGATTGCACAGGCGTCGACGCGTTCCAGGGCGCGCTGACCGCGCTCGGCTTTCAACCGCTGGCCGAGCTTCACCCCGACGGCGGAGTCGCGCTCATCCTGCGCAACTGTCCCTATCGCGACGCGGTGCGCGAGAACCAGCCCGCGATCTGCACGCTTCACCGCGGCATCACACGCGGGCTGCTCGACACGCTCGCTCCAAAAGCGAAGCTGACCAACTTCGAGCCCCACGATCCCGACCTCGCCGGCTGCCTGATCGAGGCAGAAGGCATGGCCGCCCCGTCGAGCGGAAAGTGAGACTCGACCCCCCGGCCGCAGTCGACCTCCGCAGGCGGCTGGAAGGCACGGTGCGGTGAGCCGTCTGTGGCTTGCGGTGCTCTACGTGCATCTCTTGGCGATGGCGTTCTTCATCGGCGGGCAGCTGCTGCTCGCCGTCGCGGTGCTGCCGGTCGCCCGACGCCATCAGGATCTCACGCAACTGCGGGCGATCGCCCGGCGGTTCGGCTGGGGCGCGCTCGTCGCGATCGGCGTCCTCTTGGCCACCGGCAGCGCGATGGCCACCCACTACCGGCTTTGGAGCGACGGCACCCTGCAGCTCAAGCTCGTGCTCGTCGCGCTCCTCAGCCTGCTTGTCATCTGGCACCTGCGCCGTCCCACGATGCACCTCCTAGAGGCTGCGATCTTCCTCGTCTCACTCGTGATCGCATGGCTCGGGCTGACCATCGCGCAGGGATGAGCCAATCGCCGTCTGTAGGTAGCGGATTGTGTCCGGATCGGTGGTGTGCAGGCGCTCGACGGGCTCGCCGGTGCAGGCGCATAGCTCGACGTCCGCGTGCTCGTCGCTGACGTTGAGGCTATGCCAGTGCCCGCCGAACAGAGTCCAGCGCTGCAGTACCTCGACGGTCGCGGCGCGCCGTTCGCTCACGCGCTCGTGCGCTGGTAGTAGTCGACGTTGATCTGCGTGAACTTCTGCCACTCCTCGGGGAGCTGATCCTCTGCAAAGCAAGCGTCCACCGGGCAGGCCTCGACGCAGGCGTCGCAGTCGATGCACTCCTCGGGGTCGATGTAGAGCATCTCGGCAGCGTCATAGCCGGGCTCGTCGGGCGTCGGGTGGATGCAGTCCACGGGGCATACCTCGACACAGGAGTTGTCCTTGGTGCCAATGCACGGCTCGGCGATCACGTAGGTCACGGGCGTCCTCCGGTCTGGGGCAGCGAACGATATCAAGCCTTACCGATTTGTTCCAGTCAAAGTGTGTAAATGCCGCTGCCCAGAGTGATTTCATCCGCGGCGCTTAGATTAGTTGCGGCGCCTCGTCGGGGACGCTTGCCGATCGGGATGCACGACGTTCTCGAGGACGTCCGCCAGGTTCGCGATTCGCGGTAGGTGCGCTCGAGTCAGACCCTTCGAGCTGTTCGCGTCCGCGGCTGGTGAGAGCGAGGTGGACCCGGCGGTGGTCGAGGTTGTCGCGGTCGCGGCAGATCAGACCGGCGCTCTGCGCACGTTGAGCGAGCTCCACGGCGCTGTGATGGCGTATGTGCAGCTCCTCGGCGGCCTGTCCGATCGTCGGCCCTGGCGGTGTCGGGTGGGCGCGCAGGACGAGCAGCAGCTGGTGAAGCGAAGGTGTCAGGCCCGCCTTCTCGGCGGCCTGCTCGCTCCAGCGCAGAAAACCGCGTAGCTCGCTGCGGAACGCGAGCAGCCGCTGGTAGTCCGCGTCAAGTAGCGGACGGATGGCCGGTGGCGCGCTCACGGTGCCGGCTCCCGCCCGGGAAGCAGCACCCCGAGTCCGGCGGCGAGCCGCCGCGGCCCGAGCGGTCGCTCGCGGTGGCGCTCCTCGATCAGCACCCGCTCGTGCGCTCTGAGCAGGTCGAACTGAGTGATGAGTCCCACCAGGCGCTCGGGGCGGCGGCGCTCGACGACGGGTAGCACGCCGTGCCCTGATGAGATCATTCGGTCGGCGACCTCGCGCAACGCCTCGTCAGAGAACGCGAGCAGCGGCGTGCGTGCCAGGGCGTCTGCGGTGGATGCGCTGGGTGAACGGTGCGCGGCGAGCACATCTGAGAACGCGAGCACACCGCGGAGATTCTCATCCTGATCGTGGACTGGGTAGAGCCTCTGGCGGCGCTCATCGCTGCCCTCCGGCAGCCGTTTGTACAGGTCGCTGACGGACGTGTCGGGCCGCACGGTGAGAACGTCGGTCTCCATCACGTCGCGCACGAGCAGCGCGTGCAACGGGTCGATCTCATACTCGCGGGTGACGTGGTAGCCGCGGCGGGCGATCTTCTCGGTGAGGATCGAGCGCTTCAAAGTGAGAACGCTCACGAGGTGCGCGATCGTGCAAGCGACCAGCAGCGCCAACAGCGCGTTGACATCGTGGGTCAGCTCGAGCGCGAAGACGATGCTGGTGAACGGGGAGCGCATCACGCCGGCCATCGCGGCGGCCATTCCGAGCAGTGCCCAGGTCCCCTCTCCCGCACCCGGGAGGATCGCGCCGAGTAGTCCGCCCAGGGCGGCGCCGAGCATCAGCAGCGGGGCGAGAATCCCACCGCTGGTATTCGACCCGAGCGCGATCGACCAGACCGCCAGCTTGACGACGAGCAGCACCGCGAGCGCCCCGAGCGCAAGCTCTCCCGCGAGCTCCGCTCCGATCGTCGCGTAGCCCACGCCGAGCACTCTTGGATCGATCAGGCCGCCGACACCCACGAACACACCGCCGATCGCCGGCCACCACGACCAGTGAAACGGCAGACGTCCGAACAGGTCCTCCGCCCCGTATACGCAGCGGGTCATCACCCAGGCAAGGCCACCACATGCCAGGCCGACCAGCACGGCCCCGCCGGTCACGTCCGCCCCGAGGGCGCCGTGAGCGGTCATCGGGAACAGCGGCGCGGCGCGCAGCAGGCCGGCATGGGTAAGGACTTCACGGAGCGCCTCGGCCGCGCACGCCGCGAGGGCGACAGGGATCATCGATCGCGGCCGCCACTCGAACAGCAACAGCTCGACCGCCAGCAGCACCGCCGCGACGGGGGTCGCGAACACGGCCGTCATGCCAGCCGCCGCGCCGGCGACGAGCAGCGTGCGCCGCTCCGCCCCGGTCAGGTGCAGCATCTGCCCGGCGATGCTCCCGATGGCGCCGCCGGTGACGATGATCGGACCCTCCGCCCCGAACGGGCCGCCGGTGCCGATGCTGACCGCGCTCGAGATCGGCTTCAACACAGCCAGCCTGGGCTCCATGCGGCTGCCTCTCAGCAGGATTGTTTCCATTGCCTCGGGGATCCCGTGGCCGCGGATGCGCTCCGAGCCGACCCTGGCCATCACCCCGACGATCAGCCCGCCGACGATGGGTATCAGGACGCTCCATGGTCCGAGCACGGATGTGTCGGGCGGGGCGAGGCTGGTGCTCAGCGTGCCGGTGTAGGCGAGGTGGGTGATCAGGCCGATCAGATCCAGAAGCCCCAACGCGAGGATCGTGACAGCCGCCCCGATCAAGACCGCTAGGGCAGCGAGCGCGAGTACTGAGCGTGTCGCGGCGAAGTCGCCCAGCTCACGCTCCGGGCCTCCCTGCGGCCTGGTGTCCGGTGGAGCTATCGCGTCTGCGGGAAACCGCTCGACATGACCATTATCCGCCACAGAAACCAAGCATATCGGGTGGCGATATTACTTCTGTGGCAGCCGTCAGGGTTGCGCTACCGGGATCGCGTCTTCGAGCGCAGCCTCGGTTGAGAGGAGGATCGCGCCCTCTCCCGTGGCGTAGGCCTCCTCGCCGTGCTGCACGATGTCCATGCCAAGCGCCTCCTCGTGTTCGGTGGCCCGCAGCGGCATGAACACGCCGATCAGCCGCAGCAGCAGGAACGTGGCGGCGAACGCGTAAGCGGGGCCGGCCAGCGCCGCGATGGCCTGATGGCCGAGCTGGGCCGCGTTACCGTAGAGCAGCCCGTTTGCCTTGCCGTTCCAAGCGAGCTGGGCGACGAATCCGATGAAAAGGATGCCTGTGAGACCGGCCGTTCCGTGAGCGGCGAGCACGTCGAGCGTCTCGTCCACACGCGTGCGCGGGCGCCAGAGAATGATCGCGTAGCTCGGCAGCGCCGCAAGGGCACCCAATCCCATCGCCCACGCGGGGCTGATGTAGCCGCCCGCAGGGGTGATCGCGACGCAGCCCACGATGATCGCCGTCGCGCCGCCGATCGCGGTCACGCGCCTGCCGCGCAGCAGGTCCAGCACAAACCAAGCGGCGAGCGTGCATGCCGGTGTCAGTAGCGTGTTCGTGAATGCAAGGACACTGGAATGTCCGGTCGAGAAGCCGCTGCCGCCATTGAAGCCAAACCAGCCGAACCACAGAAGACCAGCGCCGAGCAGCACGTACACCGCGTTGTGCGGGAGCAGCGCCTGGCGCCCATAGTCCTTGCGTGCCCCAACGACGAGCGCGGCCGCCAGCGCGGAGAAGCCGGAGCCCATCTCCACGGGCACGCCCCCGGCGAAGTCGAGCGTCCCGTGCGCCTGCAGCCAGCCCCCGCCGAAAGACCAATGGGCGAGCACCGCGTAGACGAGCACCGACCACAGGCCCGCGAAGATCAGGAAGGGGCCGAAGCGCATCCGCTCGACGACTGCGCCCGAGACCAGAGCGGTGGTGATGACACAGAACGTTGCCTGGAAGGCGAAGAACAGTAGTTGCGGGATCGCCATCCCAGCTCGCGGGGCGAAAGCCACACCGTGCATGAGGGCGTGACCGAGTCCGCCGATGAATCCATCTCCCTTGGCGAACGCGAGCGAATAACCGACGAGCGCCCACATCACCACGGCCACGGCGATTGCGCCGATCGACATCATGAAGGTGTTGAGCGTGTTCTTCGAGCGCACGAGACCCGCATAGAACAGGCCGAGCGCGGGCGTCATCATCAGCACGAGAGCCGTCGCGATCAGCATCCAGGCGGTGTCGCCCGCGCTGATGTGGCTCGAGACGACCAAGGCCG
The DNA here is from genome assembly GCA_963734225.1 of uncultured Solirubrobacteraceae bacterium. Taxonomy (GTDB): domain Bacteria; phylum Actinomycetota; class Thermoleophilia; order Solirubrobacterales; family Solirubrobacteraceae; genus Palsa-744. The sequence continues at coordinate 40,002 of CAVTGI010000015.1, read as the reverse complement.
ACGCCGCTCTCATTCGCCGACCGGGGTCACGGCGCCTTCATCGGTCTCCCCGGTGCGGATCCGCACAGCGTGCTCCAGGTCGACGACGAAGATCTTGCCGTCGCCGACCTCGCCGGTACGAGCGCCCGCACAGAGCGCGTCGACCGTCGGCTGCACGAAGTCATCAGAGACCGCGACCTCGAAGCGAACCTTCTCTGAGAGCCCCATCTTCACAGTGGTGCCTCGATAGGTCTCGACCCTGTCGAGCTCACCACCATGCCCTTGGACGCGGCTCATCGAGATGCCACGGACCTCGGCACGGTAAAGAGCCTCCAGCACGTCGTTGACCTTCTCGGGTCGCACGATGGCGATCACGAGCTTCACGATTCTTCCTCCCTGTCCGCCGAACCCGTCGGCACCCTACACGTGCTCGGGCACGCGCAGAGGGCCGGCACCTGCTTCGGCGCTGGTGTCAGAGCTCGGACCTCACTGTTTTGACTGGCCGTGACCGAAGGGTAAACGCCCTGCGAAGCCCATCCCGTTCCACCTATTTTGAACCCCTGGGGAGACGCCGGTGATCGACCGAGTAGCACCCGAACAGGCCGCGCACCCCAAGCCGCGAGCTGACCCACGCCGAGCGCGCCAGCACCAGGCCCTCGTGTGCAGAGAGATCAGACGCCTGGCCCGCGGGGAGAACCTGCGCCTACCTGGGAACACAGATACGGGCTTGCTTGGGGCGGTGATGGCTGACCTCGAGCTGTACCCTCGATCGAGCGCGTCACCTTCCGCTGAGGCACGACCTTGACGGCCCGTCCGCGACACGCACAGCCGAGCAAGTCGACGGTATCCGAGTGGAGAGGAGCTTTCGCGGACACGCCAGGGCGTTCCTGCAGATCACCCACAAGGACACCGTCGATCTTGCGATCCCCGGACACAGCTACACGTTCGCCACGGTCAAGGAGGCGCAGGCAGGGGGCGACTTCGACGCGCTCGCCAAACATCAGCGCCGCGCGCGTTGGATCCTCCTCCACGGCGCGTTGGCGGGCTGCCTATGTGCGCTACGCGAACCGATCGAACGAGCCTTTCCCGGAGGACATCGACCCGACGAAAGCGAGAAGATCCCGCGATGAGTCCCAGTACCGCCACTATGGAGCGGCTCGACGTGCAGGCCTACACGATCCCTACCGATGCCCCGGAGGGCGACGGAACGCTCGAGTGGGACTCGACGACGATCGTCGTGGTCGAAGCGCATGCTCAGGGACAGGTCGGTCTCGGCTACACCTACGCCGACGTCTCCACCGCAAAGCTGATTCAGAGCAAGCTCGCGGATGTCGTGAAGGGGCAGCCCGCCCGGTCCCCGCGCGCGTCCTGGGCGGCGATGGTCAAGGCGACACGCAACCTGGGCCGGCCGGGGATCACCTCGATGGCGATCGCGGCCGTGGACCTCGCTCTGTGGGATCTGCACGCGCGACTGGCCGAGACGCCGCTGTGCGCTCTGCTGGGCATGGCGCACGATCACGTCCCGGTCTACGGCTCGGGCGGCTTCACGACCTACACCCACGAGCGACTGCAGCAGCAGCTCGCGGACTGGGTCGAGCAGGGCATACCCAGAGTGAAGATGAAGATCGGCGCGCACCCTGACCAGGACCCAGAGCGCGTGCGAGCAGCCCGTGAGGCAATTGGCCCCGATGTTGAGCTGTTCGTCGACGCCAACGGCGCGTATGAGCGCAAGCAGGCCCTCCAGCTCGCCCACACCTTCCGCGAGGAGTCCTCGGTCAGCTGGTTCGAGGAGCCCGTCAGCTCCGATGACCTACAGGGTCTGCGGCTCATACGCAACCGCGCCCCCGCGGGAATCACGATCGCGGCCGGGGAGTACGGCTATGACGCCGTCTACTTCAAGCGAATGCTCGACGCGGGCGCCGTCGACGTGCTCCAGGCAGACGTCACACGCTGCGCCGGGATCACGGAGCTGCTGCGCGTCGGCGGGCTCTGCCGCGCGCACAACCTGGCACTCTCCTGCCACTGCGGGCCGGCGATCCATGTCCACCCCGCCTGCGCGATCGACGAGCTGATCCACCTGGAGTACTTCCACGACCACACCCGCATCGAGGAGATCCTCTTCGACGGGCTCCCCGAGCTACGCGACGGCGCACTCTGGCCCGATCTCGACCGGCCCGGCAACGGGCTCTCCCTGCACCACGCGGACGCCGAGCGATACTCGGTTTGATCAAGCCGGGCTCGGCCGGAGTGCCGCCATCGCGATCAGCTGAGCGACACCGTCGCCCGCGCGGAGGCGAAGCTTGGTCGTTCGTTGCCGGAGGGCTGGGTGGCGGAATATGAGCGGGAGCGGATCGAGGCGTTTCGTAAGGAGCTCAAGCCGGTGCCTGGGGCGGCAGCGGGCGGTGCAGCGGATCACCGCCGCCGGGATAGGTGTTTGCGTGGCGTCACAGGGCAAGGTCGAGAAGACGCGGCTCACGCTCGGGTTGACGGGCCTGCGGCCTCTCTTCCCCGGCTGGGCGTTGTTCTCAGCGTGGTCTGTCCCTCGAGGTAGGCCACACCCCGACCTGTTCCTGCACGCCGCCACGGTGATGGAAACGAGGCCTGCTCGCTGCGTCGTCGTGGAGGACATGCCCTCCGGGGTGAGCCCCGCGGTCTCAGCGGGTATGCGTGTCCTCGCCTGCATGGCTGACAGCGAGGAGGCGGCACTCCGGCAGGCCGGGGCGGAGATCTTCGGGTCCCTGGGCGAGCTGCCCGCGCTGCTGGGACTCGCGTGACGTCCGGGATGCCGGGGAGGATTGACCGATGCCTCTTGGAGTGCTGGGGTCCGCTGCCCGCGAGGTTCGTGATGTTCTCCGTGCGGCGACTGCCACGCACCGTCGGTTGCGAGACCACCTCGTAGCGATCGTCGCGGCGACGATTGGTGTCGATCTGCTCTGCGCGGTCGCGGCGTTTCTGCTCGAGCGCCATTCACCGGAAACTGAGATCAAGACGTTCGGCAGCGCAGCGTTCTGGACAACGACTCAACTGCTGACCGTCTCCTCGCAAATCAAGAATCCGATCTCGGCAGGGGGACGAGTCCTCGATGTCTTCATGGAGATCTGGGCGATCTCTGTGATCGCCGCGCTCGCCGGTGCGTTCGGCAGCTTTCTGCAAAAGCGCGGCGAGGAGATCGAGGGCAAGCGCTGACGGGCGGCCCTTGGGCGCAGATGCGGGGCCAGCAGCGCGAGCTCGTGGTCGTCGCACAGCAAGTGTCTCCGATCCACGCGCCGAAGTGAGTGTCAGATATGACCAGCGCGCGCATACAGTTTCAGCAGTCTCTAGGCGTCTGGGTCGTGGGGCTGGCGTGCTGTGGCGGAGACGATCTCGAAGCCTCCCACCCGGTTGCGGCCGACCATCTTCCCGTCCCATTCTCTGAGCGGGTGCGCTTCCGCGCGCGCGAGCTGCGCACAGATTCGCCGTGTGAGCGCGTACGTGAGTGCGGGCACCACGAAGAACGCGGCGCGGAAGAACCAGATCGCTCCTTCGTAGGCGAACCCGAACTGGAAGAACAGGCGGTCGGCGGAGCCGGCGGCGAACACGACGAGCACGAGCGAGAGCACGGCGGCGGCGAGCGCGCTGCGTCTGGGGTTATCGCGCGGGCGCTCGAGCAGATCGTGGCGGCGATAGTCACGAGAGATGTAGCGCCGGTCGAGCCACGGCAGCGCGTAGAGCAGCGAAAAGATGATGCCCGGAAACAGCACGCCGCCGAAGAACGGATTCGGCACGAGCGTGTGCCCGAACACGTGGATCTCGAGGTTGGGCATGATCCGCAGCGCCCCGATCAGCCAACCGAGGTACCAGTCGGGTTGCGCGCCGTTGGTGCCGATGTAGGGGTGGTATGGCCCCCACAGCCAGATCGGGTTGATCTGGATCAGGCCGCCCATCAGCACGAGCACCGCGGCGACGGCCGCAAACAGGCCGAGCGAGCGCAGGGCGTACCCAGGCCACATCGGGGTGCCGACGACGTTGTCCTCGCGGCGGCCGGGCCCGCGGAACTGGGAATGGCGCTGGATCATGATGATCGCCAGGTGTACGGCGAGCAGGCCGGCGATCAGGGCGGGGATGATGAACACGTGCGCGATGTACAGCCTTGACTCGAACGTCGTTGAGCCGGGGAACCGCCCGCCCCACAGCGCGAATGCGAACGGGCCGCCGATCAGCGGCAGCGACATCGCGACTCCCCAGCCGATCGCGAGGCCCATCCCGGAGAGCAGGTCATCAGGCAGCGAGTAGCCGGCGAACCCCTCCAGAATCGCGAGAATCAACAGCGTCAAGCCGATGAAGTAGTTGATGTCGCGGGGCTTGCGAAACGCGCCGGTGAAGATGATTCGTAGCAAGTGCAGTGTGATAGCGGCGACAAATACGAGCGCGGCCCAGTGGTGTGTCTGGCGCATCAACAGGCCACCGGAGACGCTGAAGGAGAGATGCAGCGTGGAGCTGTAGGCGTCTGAGAGGCTTTGGCCCTGTAGTGCGGCGTAGCTGCCGTGGTAGGTGCTCTCGGCGGTGCTGGGGTCGAAGAAGAGGGCCAGGAAGGTGCCGGTGAGGATCAGGATGACGAATGAGTACAGCGCGATCTCGCCGAGCAGGAAGCTCCAGTGGTCGGGGAACACGTAGTCCATGAGGAACCGCAGGCCGCGTGCGGCGCCGAGGCGTTCATCGATGAAGCTGACCGCATCCACGGCGCCATCACGGGGATGGGAGGAGCGCTTGCTCACTGGCTGTCTCCCCACCAGGACGGCCCGACGGGCCCGGACATGGGACCCGCGGCGGTCAGCGCACCGGATGCGTCGATCTGCAGCGGCAGCTGCGGCAGCGGGCGGCCGGCGGGACCGAACTCGACGCTGCCGCCGTCGAGTACGTCGAACGTTGAGTAGTGGCAGGGGCAGACGAGCGCGGGGCCGCGCGACTGGGTGCTGGGGCTCAGCGGGGAGCGAAACAGGGAGATCGCGCAGGCGGCGTGCGTGCAGATCTTCGAGTAGGCGAGGATGCCCTCAGGGGCCCACGAGGCCCTGTCTGCCGGTAGCTTGAGGGTGGCGGGGTCGACGCGGATGATGACGACGGGCGAGCCGAGGTTGTCCTTGTCCGCGCCCTGGGGGAAGGCGGTTACGAAGCTGCCTTCGTTGACGTTGGCGGCCAGGATCGGGGTGCCTTCGTCGTCCACGAGCGGGCGTCCGGCATGCCACGGCGTGTCGCTCAGCTGCTGCTCGATCCCGGGGCCGAGGGCGACCACGGGTATCACGACTGCCGCGGTCAGCCCGGCGCCCGCGATGCCCGCTGCTCCGGCGATCAGCTTTCGACGGGTGATCCCGTCCAGGCCTGTGCGGGCCTGCTCGGATACCTGTTCGACGGTTTCGGGGTCGCCGTACATTGGGCGGTCCTCGACCTTGGTCTCCCGGGGGACCAGCCAGCGGCCGGCGATGATCAGAGCGCTGGCCAGCAGCACGAGTGCCACACCGAAGCACAGTCCGAGCAACTGCGTGTTCGGATCGATGATGAACAGGGCGGCGAATCCGAGGCCCGCGAGCGCCGTGAACGCCAGCAGTGCGGGGACGAGCCGCTGCGCCCATTCGGGTGCACCGGTCTCACGACGTGAAGGGTCATCCGCGTCATCGTGCTCCGGCTGTCCTTGGCGGCGTCGTAGCGCTCCGATGCGCCACAGTGTGAGCATCAGGATCGTCTGCCACAGGCGGTGAAGGATCCCCCGCTCGTGTGGGTGCTCGCTCACGTTCTGTCTCCTGGTTGGGTGTTGGGGCCGCGCTTGGGCGCGGGTGTGCGCTCTCCGATCAGGCGTGCGATGAGTAGCAGCGCGGCGGCCGCGAGCAGCCATGCGACCATGCCCTCCGGTATCGGGCCGATCCGCCCGATACCCCAGCCGCCGCGGTCATCGGGTGCCTGGGTGCTGTGCACGTAGCGTGCGATCGAGTCGATGTCTGCTTCGGAGAGCTCCCCGGGTCCGAAGCGTGGCATTACGTATGGCCCGATGCGGATCGCCTCCGCGATCTGTCTGGGGCTGGCGACGTTCAGCGAGGGCACCACGGCCCCGGTCACGATCCCGCCCGAGCCCTGGATCGTGTGGCAGCCGGCGCAGTTGAACGCGAACAGGCTCTGCCCCTTCGACAGCGACCCCTGCTGTGGGTGGATGGTGGGGATCGCGGGTCCGCCGAAGGACGCGACGTAGTCGATCAGTGTCTGGATCTTCGCCTGGGAGAACGCTGGCCGTGTGGGCATCGGCTGCGCGTGCGGGGACGCTAGCGGCATCCTGCCCGTCTCTAGGTAGAAGTCGGCTGCCAGGGCGCCTACGCCGTGCAGGCTCGGCGCTCGGCCGGGGATGCCCTGCGCGTTCATGCCGTGACACGCCGCGCAGGAGGAGAGAAACAGGTCATGGCCCTCCGAGATGAGCGAGCCGCGGGGGGACGGGGCTGTGCTTGACAGCGTGCTCGCGGCCTGGGTCTGGCGTTCTGCGTGTGCGGCGATGTCGAACAACGACAGGCCGCCGCAAACGATCGCCGCGACTGCCAGCAGCCCGCGTCTCATGCGCCCACCGTCTCCCCGACCAGGGTGCCGGCCGGGTTGCCCGGCTCCTCGCCGTCCGCGTACAGATACTGGTCCCGACGCAGCTGGCGTCGCTCTTCGAGGATCATCGCTTCCATCGCCACCACGATCGCCAGCGCCGCCATCGCGACACCTCCCGCGAACAGCATGATCATCCCTGCCGTGTGCTGGTCTGCAAGCGCGGAGCTATGGAGCGCGCGGGCGGGGGCGAGGTAGAACGGGTAGCGCACGTGTTCGTCGAACATGAACAGCGCGGCCGGTATGAACATCACGGTCATCGCGGCCATCAGCCAGCAGAACCTTGCGATCGCGCTCGGCGGATGAGGAACAGGATCTGCCGCGAGGATGGGCAGTAGGAAGATGAGGCCCGACCAGAAGTAGGCGGCGTGCTCGAAAGCGTGGACCGTCTGGTCTCGCAGCGCCACTTCATACAGGCCCGTCAGGTGGGTCCCGAGCACCACGAGCGTAAACAGCGCGAACCCACACCCCGGACGGGTCAGGACTCTCACCCACCGCTGGCGCAGGACCGCGCCGATCGCGCCCCGTCCCGCGGGGGAGCACGCGCTCAGCGCCAGGCGCACCGGCGCGCCCCACAAAAGTAGCGCCGGCACTGCCAGGATCAGCAAGAGATGCTGAACGACATGGACCGAGAGCAGCTCATCGGAATAGGGATCGATTCCCGACAGCAAGGCCGTCACGAGCACGAGCAGACCAACCATGAAAGCAGCGGTCCGTGGTAGCGGCCAGTGCTTGGGAGAACGGACGACACCCAATCCGTAGAGCCCCGCCGTCGCGGCGCACACCACGAGCACGCCGGGGTCAAGCTGCCAGCTGCCGAGCAGGCGCGCGAGCGTCGGGGCGGCCGTACTCATCGCGTCCCTCCTCCGCGCAGTGTTCGTCCGCGTGCGCGCTGCTCGCGCAGGATGCCTCCGAGCCCGAGCGCCCCGATCCCGACACCGATCAGGATCAGCCACAGCCCGAAGCCCGCGCCGAGCAGCGCGAGCGCCACCCCGACCATGAGTGTCGCGGTCGCTACGGAGCTGTCGGTGATCAGCCGCGAGCGCTCGTCGTGCTCACGGTTCCTGTCGGCTGCCCACAGCGCGAGCCCGGATGCGATGCACGCCGCCGATGCCACGCCCGGAATCGCGAACTGGATCGCTTTCGGCGCAAATGCGGCCTGCAGCCCGGTGAGCAGACCGAGCCACGCACCCCACGCGAGCAGCCAGATCGCGGCGCGCCTCACCCGGACACCCCGGCGGCGGCAATGCTCGGGTCGTTGGCGCGCTGCCGCTCTGCGGCTTCGCGCAGATCCAGCAGCGGCGCGTAGGAGCGGATCGGCGGCAACGCCGTGAAGTTGTGCCGCGGCGGCGGGGAGCTCGTGGCCCACTCGAGCGTGTGCGCCCCCCAGGGGTCGTCCCCTGCGCGGCGGCGGTGGCGCAGGGAGATCACGACATTCACGGTGAACACGAGCACCGAGAGCGCGATCACGAACGAGCCAACGGTCGCCACGATGTTCAGTCCCTGCCAGCCGCTGGAGGCCGGGTAGCGGGCGATCCTGCGGACCATGCCCTCCGCGCCGAGGAAGAACATCGGGAAGAACGTCAGGTTCGCACCGATCACCATCAGCCAGAAGTTAAGCTTGCCGAGGCGCTCGCGGAGCATCGCGCCGGTGATCTTCGGGAACCAGTAGTAGATGCCGCCGAACAGGCCAAAGGCGCTGCCCGCGAAGATCGTGTAATGGAAATGGGCGACGACGAAGTAGGACATGTTCAGCCCGTAGTCCAGGGGTGGCGAGGCGAGGATGATTCCGGTCAGCCCGCCGATCAGGAACTGCACGAGGAACCCGAGAGCGAACAGGAACGCCGTGGTGAAACGCAGCCGCCCGCGCCAGATCGTCGCGAGGAAGTCGAAGTACTCGATCCCTCCCGGAACCACGAGCGCGGTCGAGGTGAGCGCGAAGTACTTGTTCGAGAACACTCCGAAGGTGAACATGTGGTGTGCCCACACCGTCATCGACAGTCCGGAGAAGATCAGCAGCGCGACGATGAAAGCTGAGTAGCCGAAGAGCCGCCGCGCGGAGAACGTGGCGATGATCTCGCCGACCATCCCCACGAACGGAAAGAACATGACATACACCACGGGGTGCCCGTAGAACCAGAACAGCGCCTGGTAGTCCACGGCGCCCGCGCCACCAGTCAGCACACCTCCGAGATGCCGCTGTGCCCACAGCAGCCCGAGCGCGAGGATCAGCGCGGGGAACCCGAAGACGGTCATCGTGCAGGTGGCGACCATCGTCCAGGTGAACACGGGCATCCGCATCAGCGTCATCCCCGGCGCGCGGCGGCGCAGCGCGGTCGCGAGGATGCACCCGGCCCACAGGATCTGCCCGAGCGTCGCGAGCATCACACCGAAGATCCAGAGGTCCATGCCGCTACCGGGCGAATGGATCGATTCCGAGAGCGGGTCAAAGCCCCACCACGACGCGCTCGCCGCGCCGCCACTCGTGAAGAAGCCCGACCACATGCAAACCCCGCCCAGCACATACAGCCACAGCCCGGCCAATGCGACGCGCGGCCCCGCGATCTCGGCCGCCCCCACCTGCAGCGGCACGAAGTACAGCCCGACGGCGAGCGCGACCGGCACGATCACCAGGTAGACCATCGTCGAGCCGTGCATCGTGAACAGTTCGTTGTAGGTCTGCTGGGAGACGACGCCACCGTCCGCGGCGAGCTGGCTGCGCATCAACAACGCGAGCAGCCCGCCGGCGAGGAAGAACACGAACGCGATCACGCACGCCGACCCGGCGATCCGCTTGTGATCGGTCGAGGCAAGCGTACGCAGCGAGCTCGCGCGCCTGGGGATCGCGACGGTACTCACGTAGATGGCCCCGTCGTCGTGGCGCCCGCCGTTTGGGCGAATGAGCCTTTATGGATCCGTGTGCCTTCGCGTGCCAGCCATTCGCTGAAGCGCGCCGAGCTCACGGCCTCGAGGGCGAAGTGCATCTCTGAGTGATCCTCACCGCACAGGACAGAGCACTCCCCTTGGTAGAGACCGGGTTTTTCGAAGATGAGATCGAAGTGGGTGGTGTAGCCGGGCAGCACCTGGCGTTGATAGTGAAGCTCCGGGACCCAGAAGCCGTGGATCACATCCTCGGAGGTACCGCTGAATTCGACCTCCGCGCCGGCCGGGACGTACGCCGGCGTGGGATGCCAGGTGTCGATGTCCGCGACCTGCACACCGTTTGAGTAGATGAAGCGCCAGCTCCACTGCGCGGCAATCACCTTAATACGCAGCCCCGGGCGGGCGACGAGCCGGTCGATCGGGGTCTCCGCACGAAACGTCACCCACACCAGAAACGCCGCGACACACGCCAGCACAAACGCGTAGCCGATCTCCAGCGGCAGCGCCTCCGAGCGCCGGCCCGGCCGCGAGCGGCGCGCGCCCGCCGCCAGCAAAACGACCAGCGTCCCGATGACGATCGCGAACACGACAATCGCGATCGGGAGGTAGATCCCCCAGACGTGTTCGTAAGCGTGTTTGGTGTTCGGCACCTGACCGCTCGTTCCCGTCTAGCCGCCGGCCACTGCGTAGCCCTTGTCGGCCAGCCTTTCTCGTTGGTCGTAGTGGACGCTGTAGGCGGCGAGCAGGGTGGCGCCCGCCGCGTTACCCAACGCAAGCTCGCTCCGGGCGGGACACAGGCACGCCAGGAGAACCATCGTCAGGGCGTGCGTCGCGTCGACGGCGGCGCCGGCGAGAATCCATTCGTGGGTGTGGCGGCGGGCCAAGACGGCCGCCTCGAGGAGGTGGCGGGCGCCGAGGATCCGCGCGAACACTCGCACGGGCCGGTCGATCCGCTGATGGGGTAGAGCTCCCACGACCATCCCCGGAGCTATCAGCAGCGGGATCCCGAGGCAGACGTGTAGGGCGATCAGCAAACGCACCGCCGCCGGCGGCCTGGTGGATGCAGGGGGTTGGCTCGTCACTCGCTCCCCTCCAGCTCGGCGGGCGAGTGCTGCTGTACGGCGCACTCCAGCAGCAGGGCGTGCACGAAGGCTTGGGGGAGGTTGCCGCGCAGCTGGCGTTGGCGGACGTCGAACTCCTCCGAGCACAGGCCGGGCGGCCCGCACGCACCGCGGTTTCGCTCAAACCACCGCGCTGCGGTGACGTGATCGCCCTGCTGGCTGTGGGCGAGCGCCATGAAGAACCCGCACAGCAGAAACGCTCCCTCGGCCTCCCCGAGCGGGCGCTCGTCGGGACGGTAGCGGTAGCAGTAGCCGTCTTCGGTGAGCTCTGCCTCGATCGCGCGGAGTGTCGCGATCGAGCGAGGATCAGACGCTGGGATCGCGCCGCGGATCGCGGCAAGCAGCAGCGCGGCGTCTGGGCGGGGATCGGCTGGAGAGCGCTGCCAGCGCCCGGATGGGTGCAGCGCGTGCTTGGCGGTGTCGGAGACGATCTCATCGGCGAGGGAGACCCATTGCGCGGCGTGCTCGCCGGCGGGGCCGTGCCCGGCGATGTGGCGCAGCCCGGCGGCGCAGATCAGACGGCTGTGTGTCCACGCGTCGGGGTCGATCTCCCAGATCCCGGCGTCCGTGTCGCTCTCGCGCCAGCGTTTGCCGATCGCGTCGACCGCGAGTTCCGCGGCACGCCAACCATCGGTGTCGAGATGATCGTGCTCGGCGGCGCAGGCGAGGAGTAGCAGCGCCTCGCCGAATGCGTCGAGCTGGAACTGCTTGTTGACCCAGTTACCGACGATGTCGGTGCCGCCCGGGTAGCCCGGCAGGTGGAGTTGGTGCTGGTCGGGCACCCTGCCGCCGGTCGTGGTGTAGGCCGGCTTGAGCTCCGGGCCGTCCTGCAGGAGACGTTGTGTGACGAAGCGCACCGCGTCGTCCATCAAGGGATAGGGGCCGGCCTTCGCGACGGCCTGCCCTGTGTAGCACTGGTCGCGGATCCACACGTACCGGTAGTCGTAGTTGCGTCCCTCCCGGGCGCGCTCGGGCAGCGACGTGGTCGCCGCGGCGACCATCCCACCGCCCGCGCTCGTGAGCCCAGACAGGACCGCGTAGGCGTGACGCGCGTCACGCTGCGCGACCGTGGCGTCGAGCTGCGGCACCCGCTCGCGCCACGCGCTCTGCACACCCTGCCATGCCCACTCAGCCTCTGGGGCCTCGAGATCGGACTCGTTGTCGGCGAGCACGAGGACGAAATCGTGATGGTTGCCCTCCTGGACGGTCAGTGCGAGGGTCAGTACCTTGCCGCCGTGCCCATCGGCCTGCGGGGTCGCGTCCTGGCCCCCGATCCAGTAGACGCGGGTGTCCGCAAGCTCGCCCGTCCACGCGCCATCCTCGCGCTTTGAGAGCTTGCGCATCGGGTGCTCGCCGAAGTCGCCTCGAGGATTCAGTACGACATCCACGCGGGCGGTGCCCTTGCGCGCGATGACACGGCGCAGGATGACCGCCCGTCCAGGATGGCTGGGCAGGGCGAGCGCTTCGCGGCACTCGATCTCCGCGCCGCCGGTGACCCAGCGGCTGCGCCAGATCAGGCTCCCCGGCTCGTAGTAGCCGCCCCACACGCAGCGTTCCTGTGGTGTGATCGCGTAGCCGCCGGAGCCCCCGATAATCGAGGAGAACACCCCGGGAGAGTCCCACCGGGGAAAGCACATCCACACGAAATCTCCGCGCGGGCCGACAAGCACCCCGCGCTCACCGTCGGCGAGCAGCGCATACTCGCGCAGTACATGCGGCCGCTGGATGCCCAGCGTCTCCCCCTCGGCTGCGACGCTCACCGGGCCAGTCCCTTTGCCGCGAGCACTCCCGCGGCGGCCGCCCCGGCGAGCCCGGCGGCGAGGGCGCCGCGGTGGGTGGCCGCCCACAGCTGGGGACTGCGGGTTTTGGCCTTCGCGTCGAAGATGCCGTGCGTGGCCGCGTCGGCTTCGACCGGCTCGAACAGGTTTCCCACGCGCTCGCCGTCAATCGGCATGTCCTTGACCTGCTGACCGGAGATCCCAGTCTTTGCCAGATAGATGTCGCCGAGTACGCCCGGCGTGAACCGTGAGCCGAGGATCGCCTCCACGGCGCTGTAGCCAACCCACAGCTCACGACGCCTGTGTTGCGCCGCCCAATACACGGCCTCCGCGGGAATCTCGGGCTGGTAGATCGGCGGGACGGGCATCGGATGATCGGGGAGCTTCGAGCGACACCAGTTGAACTGCGTCGTGTTGACCCCGGGCAGCTGCACCATCGTGATCTGCACCTTGCTCTTGTCGTGGCGCAGCTCGGTGCGGATCGAGTCAGTGAACCCACGGATCCCGAACTTCGCACCGCAGTATGCGGCCTGCAACGGGATCGCGCGGTAGGACAGCGCGGAGCCGACCTGCACGATCTTCCCCCGGTCGCGCGCGGTCATCCGCGCTAGCGCGACCATCGTGCCGTACACCGTGCCGAGGTAGGTCACTTCGGTGGCTCGCTTGAACTCCCCTGGCTCGGTGTCGGTGAAGCGTGCGAACACGGTCGCCATCGCGTCGTTTACCCACACGTCGATCTCCCCGAACTGCTCTTCGACCGCTACGGCGGCCGCCTCGACCTGCTCGTGCTCAGACACGTCCGTCGGGACGGCCAGCGCCCGGCCGCCGAAGGACTCGACCTCCCGTGCGGCGCCGTCCAAGCCCTCCCGGCCACGGGCGAGCAGCCCGATGTGCGCGCCGCGCTTGGCGAACGCGTGCGCGATCGCACGGCCAACCCCGCCCGATGCTCCCGTCACGACCACCACCTGCGGTTTCGCGCTCATCGTGTGCTCCTCGACTTCATCGCGCCACCGCCATGCGGCCCTGCCGCAGTTGCTTGCTCGCCAGTCGCTCAGCCAGGCGCGAGGAGAGCGCCATGATCGTGAGCGCCGGGTTCGCGCTGCCCTGTGTGGGGCAGACACTGCCGTCGGCGATGTGGAGATTCTCGACCCCCCAGACACGCTGGTCTGAGTCAACGACACTGTCCGCTGGGCTGCTGCCCATGCGCGCGCCGCCGATCAGGTGCGCGTAGCGCTGGATCGTGAGGGTGTCCTGCGCGCCCGCGGCCTGCAGGATGCTCTTGAGGACCTTCTTTGAGTACTCCATGTTCGCCTTGTCGTTCTCACACCGCGAATGGGCGAAATGCGCGACGCGTATCCCGTAGGGGTCCTTCTCCTCGGCGAGCGTGACACGGTTCTCCGCCTGGGGCAGCAGCTCGTTGAGCACACCGATCGTGGTCCAGTGGTTGTAGTCGCGCATGTACTCCCGCAGCTCCATGCCGAAGTGCCCCTCGGCGATAACGTGCTCAGCCCACCCGATCGGCAGCGGCGAGATCGTCTGGATCGAGAAGCCACGCGCGAACCCACGGGTCTCGTCGGTCTCATAAAACTGCTCAGAGGACACCTCTGGCGGCGGCGCCTTGTACATCCGCTGTTCATCGGGGAACCGTCCGGCGCTCTGGGAGGCCCCCTGCACCATCACATAACGACCGACCTGATCCTCGTTGTTCCCCAGGCCGTTCGGGAACCTGGCCGAAGTCGAGTTCAACAGCAGCCTCGGGGTCTCGATCGAATAGCCACACACCGCGACCGCCGCGGCCCGCTGGAAGCGCTCGACCTCCTCACCCTCACGGATATAGGTCGCCCCGATCGCCTTCGCCCCGTTCTCGTCGAGCTCGACACGTACCGCCATGCTGTTTGCGCGGATCTCGACGCCGTGCGCCAGTGCATCGGGGAGATGCGTGACGTAGGGGCTGGCCTTCGCGTTGACCTTGCAACCCTGCAGGCAGTAGCCACGGTAGATGCAGTGCGGGCGGTTGCCGAACGTGCCGTTGACGATCCCGACGGGCCCCGCGCGCATCTCGATCCCGACCTTGCGTGCACCATGCCAGAGGACCTGCGCGGCGCCGCTCACCGGGTGCGGAGAGAACGGGTAGGTATGCGGATCGCCCCAGGGCCAGTTCTGCCCGGCGACCGGCAGCTCCCGCTCGAGCTCCTCGTAATGAGGCTTCAACTCCGGGTAGGAGATCGGCCAGTCCGCACCCACCCCGTCCCGCGTGAGCGTCTCGAAGTCGGAGGGGTGAAAGCGCGGGGTGTAGCCGGCGTAGTGCACCATCGACCCGCCGACGCCGCGGCCGGAGTTGTTCTTGCCCAGCTTGATGGGGTCCTCTCCGCCGATGATTCGCTTCTGGTTCCAGTACAGCGCATGCGAGCCGGCCTCATCAGAGACCCAGTCCTCGTCGGGATGCCAGAACGGGCCAGCCTCGAGGATGACGATCCGCCAGCCTTTACGCGCAAGGCGCTGCGCAAGCACCGACCCGCCCGCGCCCGCACCCACGATCACCAGGTCGACCTCCTCACTCTCGGCGTAACGGCGCATCGTGTCCTCGCCTGGAAGGTCTCGACGGTGGACGTCGAGCAGGTATCGCGAGTCGTTCGCCTTCGGCCCGCGCGAGCCCTTCAGGAGGTTCCCGATCATTCCTCGAGTCCTGGGGCGACACGAACAGGGTCCTCATCGGTCGCACCGGATCGCTCACGTGGCTCGAGCACACTGACGGGCCCGAGGCGCATGTACCCCTGCGGGTAGGCGGGTCCACCGAAGCCGATCTCATTCCATGCCCACGGATGGGAGTAGAACGCCTCCAACGCCATCCGCGTGCATACCTCCCACGCGTGTGAGACGTTCACCTCCTTCCATGCCTCGCCCGCGAGCGTGCCGGCGGCGAAAGCCTTGAGGATCCCCTCCCGGTCCTTCTGCGCGCAGTCCGGGAAGGACGCCTTGCCGTGCCACTGCTGCGCCGTCGCGTCCAGCCCCTCGAGCACCAGCCGCCACGTCTCGCGATCGTCGGGCATGTCCTCGTACTCATAGCCATCCAGGCGCCCGGCGGCGAGCTTCTCATCGACCATCTCGAGGACAGGCACCCTGGGCTCGGCGTCCTGGGCGAGCAGCACGTCGCAGAACGCGCGCAGTGTCGGCGCCTGCTCCACGGTGAAGAAGTGAAGGGTCCCTGGGGGATCCAGTCGCTCGACTACGACTTTGCGTGTGGCAGCATCCCAGTCCGCTGTGGAGGCGAGCACGTCGTAGTCGGGGTAGCGCCCCACCATCTGCGGGGTGATGCCCTCACGCTGGCGCGGAAGCCAGTCAGGCTTCGCCGCCTGCCCTCCGGGGCGCAGGTTCGGCAGATGCCCGGGATCGCGCATGTTGGCCATCGGGGCTCAGTCCTCCCTACGCAGCAGCGCGGCGAGCACGCCCATCATGCCGACGATGGACATCAGTCCTGGGGCCATGATCGGCGGCCCCATCGGGATGTTGTAGCTCGCCTGGCCAAATCCGCCGGGACGGCGCGCAACGCCCCGCGCGTGGTAGTACTCCCCAACCAGCCCGTCGAGCATGTAGATCGTCGAGGCGACCGGAAGCACGGTCTTGGCCCAGCGTTTGCTGTAGACGCCGGCGATACCAGCGACGACGACGGGCGGAGTGACGATGATCGGGCTCCACATCATCTTGTTGCCGAAGCTCGCCCGGTAATGCTCGGCGTAGACCTCGGCTGTCGTGATCAGGGCGGAGAATGCTGTCAGGCCTGAGAGCGAACGCTCAAAGCGTCCGTGTTCGATGTTCGCGACCCAACGGTCGATGCGATGCTCCGCGCGCTCCACCGTGGCGCCCGTCGGTGCTTTGCGCAGGCGCATCTCAGCGTCCCGGCAGGAACTCGTGGACCTTCTCGCGCACCGACTCCACCGCTCCCGGCAGGCCGCCCTGCGGATCGGCGAGGATCGACTTCGCGAACTTCTCAGCCTGTTCGAAGGTGATGTGCGGCGGCAGCGGCGCCTCGTTCGGATCGGTCAGGGCGCTGATGATCACCGGACGGTCGGCGCTCAGCGCCTCGCGCCAGGCGCCCTCGATCTCACTTGACGTGCTGATCTTGATGCCGTGCAGCCCGATCAGCTCGGCGTAGGCGGCGTAATCGACGTAGGGGATCTCCTGTGAGGCCTTGAACTGCGGGTCGCCCTCCATCACCCGCTGCTCCCAGGTCACCTGGTTCAGATCCTCGTTGGTCAACACGAGCACGATCAACCGCGGGTCCGCCCATGTCTTGTAGTACTTCGCGGCGGTCAGCATCTCCGCCATGCCGCCCATCTGCATCGCGCCATCGCCGACCATCGCGATCGACACCCGATCTGGGTAGGCGAACTTCGCGGCGATCGCATACGGCACGCCGGGCACCATCGTCGCGAGGTTACCCGAAAGCATCGCCTTCATCCCGCGCCGGATCCTGATGTGCCGCGCGTACCAGTTCGCAGCCGACCCGGAGTCGCTTGAGAGGATCGCGTTATCGGGCAGCTGGCTTGAGAGCGCGGTGAAGAGGCCCTGCGGGCGCACGCGCCCGTCGCGGTCGGCCGGCTCGCCCTGTTCATCCATCAGCCGCCACCAATCAGAGACGTTCTCCTTGATCTCATCCTGCCAGGAGCGGTCCTCCTTGCGCTGGAGCAGCGGCAGCAGCTCTTCGAGGCTCGTCTTGCTGTCGCCCTCGAGCGCGAGATCCATCGGGTAGCGGATGCTCAGCATGCGTCCGAGCAGGTCGATCTGGACCGCTTTGACCTGTCCTTCCTTGGGCAGGAACTCCGAGTAGGGGAAGCTCGAGCCGACCATCAGCAGCGTGTCGGCGCCCTGCATCATGTCCCAGCTCGGCTTCGTGCCCAACAGGCCGATGCTCCCCGTGCAGAAGGGCACGTCGTCGGGTACCGCGGCCTTTCCGAGCAGCGCCTTCGCGACCCCCGCCCCGAGGGCGTCCGCGACGGCAATCACCTCGTCGGTGGCATCCAGGGCGCCTTGTCCGACGAGCATCGCGACCTTCTCGCCCTGGTTGAGGATGTCGGCTGCCTGCTTGAGCTGCTCCTTCGCCGGGACCCGACGCCCGGGCCAATAGCCGACCCCGGAATGGACGGTGTGCGTCTTGTGCGGCTGGGTCTCCTCGGCTTCCATGTCCTGCACGTCGGCGGGGACGATCACGCACGTCACGGTCCGCTCGGTCTGAGCGATTCGCATTGCTCGGTCGATCAGGTGGCGGACGCTGGAGGGCTCGTTGACCTGCTGGCAGAAGGCGGAGGCGACGTCGCTGTAGAGCTGCAGCAGCTTGACCTCTTGCTGGAAGTCGCCGCCAATCGCTCGCACGAATGTCTGTCCGACGATCGCAACGACCGGCCGATGGTCGAGCTTTGCGTCATACAACCCGTTGAGCAGATGAATCGCACCCGGACCGGAGGTCGCCATGCAGACCCCGACCTCGCCGGTGAACTTCGCGTGTCCGCACGCCATGAACGCCGCCATCTCCTCGTGGCGGGTCTGCACGAACCGCAGCTCGTCCTGATGGCGACGCAGCGCGCCGAGCAGCCCGTTGATGCCGTCTCCCGGAAACCCGTAGATCGTGTGCACGTCCCACGCGATCAGCCGCTCGCAGAGATTGTCCGCCGCAGTTGTGCCCATCGTGCCTGCCTTTCTGAATGAGTCGCCACCTATGGTCAGAGCCCGCCGAAAAGCCAGCTTCAAAAGCCTTGGCCCCGGGCATACCCGCCCGCGTTCGCTGCGAAGCACCGGGATGTCCGAGCTCGGACATCCCGGTGGGTACAAACGCATGCGCCAAGCTGGACCATCTGACCACCGAATCAATCAGTCAGCCGGTGTGAGCCGCGGATAAGAGGCCGCTCGCGGGGTCTCAGAGCAAGCGGTAGCCGACGCCGCGAACGTTGACGATCCAGTGTTCGCCTGCGGCGCTGAGCTTGCGGCGTAGGCGACTGGCGTGGCCGTCGAGGGTTCGTGTGGTGGGTAGGCGAGCGTCGGACCATGCCAGGGCGTCTCGCCGCGACAGCCGCTCGGATCAGGTCTGGCGTGCCGTCGTCCGCGGTGGTAGCATGATAACCCAAGAGGTCAACTTGAATGGTCGATGGTGTAGAGCAGCTTTGCGATGATCCGAGTCCGCTTCACAACGTCTGAGTTCAACCGGGAGACGCGCGAGTGGGTTGAGCTGGCCATCGCCGAGCTGATCGCCGATGGCGAGGAGGTGAGGATCAGTGGCCCTCGTGCAGAGTGGATCAGTCTCGAGGTCGCCGTCATCGACTCCGAGAACAGGGAGCGGGTGACGCGATCCGAAGGCGCCGAGCGCTGGGCGCGACTGCTGCCGTTCGCGTTCCGCAATGGAGATATCGACGTTGAGGTCAGCGAGGTAGCTGAGGCCGAGCCGGCTGGCGTGGCGTTCCGCTACTCGACCGCCGCGTAGAGGCGATGCCGCGCACGGCTGTATCCGACGTCCACGCCAAGGTCGTCGGCCGCGAGCTCAGAGAGACCCGCCGCGCGCTCGGGCTGACCCAGGCCGAGGTCGCCGGACGGCTCGGCGTGTCGCCCTCGTATGTCTCCGCGGTCGAAGCTGGCAAGCGTAACCTCACGCTTGCGCAGCTGGCCAACATCGCCAATGCGATGCGCCTCGGCATCGAGGTCTCGTTCATCCGACCCGACGGAACGCCTGTCCGGCCGAGCCGGACGCCGGCGACGAGCTAGTCGACATACAGATGGCGTCACGTTCGTAGTCCTCGTGGCGGTGTGGGAGGCGTGGTCACGTGTCGTGGTGGCCGGATCGGCTCGAGTCGACGCGCCGCGTCCGCTGGCGGTTCCGCGGAAGACGCACAGGCACAGTCCGTCGGCTCGTGCGGCCGAGCGGTAGAGCAGACCTTCGCAGCCGTCGGCGTGTAGCTGCTCGCCGACATCTTGGAACGCTGGCCACTGATCTCGGGTTGGCTCGGCGCTCGTGAGTCCGAGCGCGTCGAGCGTCTCGATGCTCGTCAGGTCAGCGACCGAGGAGAGGTTTGCTCGGTAGCGCCAGAGCTCGCGCGGGAGTCCGTGCAGCGGCTCGATCTCGAGCTCCGCGAGCCAGCGGTACCACTCGGCCCACACGGTTGCCTCCTCGGCGGCGAGATAGATGCCCTCGATGTTGGCTCCGCGCTGCCAGCGTCCGTCGGCGGGAGTGGGAGGGCTGTACAGCGGGTCGCCGCCTGCGGGTATGTGGCGTAGCCACGTGCCCGTCACGGGGATGCGAGTCGCGCGCGGCGCGTCCACGACGGGCTACGTGAAAGTGGGGGACTCGAGCGAAGCTATGAGGCGCGAAAGCTCCTCGTAGCCGCCAGCGGCGAGAATGTCGATCGGCTTGCGATGGTCGAGTGCCGCGAGCGGACGGTTCAGCCACACTGGCACGTAGTCGGCGTCCAACAGAGCAGAGAGCCGGTCGATGATCGCCGAGAGCTCCACCAGCCGTTCTGCGCGCGTTCCCGTCGGCGCGCGGGTGCGATGAAGCCACGCGCTCACCGTCGAGACCCCCGCGCCTGTCGCCCTCGCGATGTCGCGCTCAGTCAGTGGGGCGAGCCGTCTGATCCGGATCGCCTCGTCTGCATAGGCCAAACTCATCATTACCAGAGTATCAGAAAACGGAAGCGAAACGGAAGTAAAACCGCACCCAGCGTGGCTCAGCGTAGCGGGTACTCGCCTCATAATCGGTAGGCCGCGGGTTCGAGTCCCGCCGGGCCCACTTCCAAAACACCTGCAAACGCAGCAAAAGCAAGCCTATCACGAGGTTGCGACGGCAGGGCATCGTTCCCTGCATCGTTCCCCAGCGGTCGTCGCGCGGTCGCCGGGGCTGGTTTCGGGGCGTCTCCGGAGGCCGTGCTGGCACGCCAGGTCGTGAGGCGGGCCGAGCGTTCGACGGAAGAATCCGTTGGATGCTTCTATGTTGTCAAGGGCGTGTTGGAGAGCTTGTTGTAGAGGTCGCGGGAGAGGTATCGCTTGAGGGATCTCATGGCCTCTCGCTTGGTCTTGCCTTCCTCGACGCGGCGTTGGATGTAAGCGCGGCTTGGGGCGTGGTGGATGGATCGTGAGAGCGCGATCGTGTAGATCGCTGTGTTGATTTGTCGGTCGCCTCCGCGGCTGAGGCGGTGGCGGACGGTTTTGCCGGATGAGGCGGGTTGTGGTGCGGTGCCGTTGGCGCGTGCGAACGCGGCCTCGCTCTTGAAGCGGGTGGGGTTGAACGCGATGAGCTTGCCGGCGGTGATCGGCCCGACGCCGGGTTCGTCCATGAGCGTGGGCGCGAGCTCGCGTGTGAGCGCGTCGATCTGGCGGGTATAGGCGGCTGCTTGGGTGTCGAGCGCGCGGGTGCGGTTGGCGATGTCGCGCAGCACTTGGAGGGTGGTGTTCTCTTGCAGGCTCGCGTTCGGGCGTGTCCGCATCCCGGTGAGCCGCCGTGCGAGCGTCGCGCCGTTGCGTGCGGGCCCGACCCGTTCCCTGAGCGTGCTCGGCGCGCCGACGTGGAGCGCTTGGAGCTGGTTGTAGAGCCGTGAGCGCTCGCTGACGACGGAGCGGTAGGCGACGAGCAGCATCTGCAGCGCGACGCGCTTGCCGTGCCCTCGCGGGGGTGGAGAGCCCATCGTTGGCGAGCACCTTCTTGGCGGCCAGCAGCGCGTCGAGCCGGTCGGACTTGCCGGTGCGTCGCTCGCGGCGCCGCGGCCGCTCGACCTCGAACACTTCAACACCGTTGTCTTGGAGGTGTTCGCATAGGCCGGCGCCGTAGCTGCCGGCGCCCTCGATCCCGACCCGGACCTCTCCCTCGAGCGCTGCGATCCAGGCGGAAAGCTCGCGGTAGCCGGCGATGGTCGCGGTGATCGTGATCTCGGCGAGCAGCTGCCCCAAGGCGTCCACGGCGACGGCGAGGTGTTGGTGCTTATGGGTGTCCACTCCCACTGCGATCATCAATTTCGGTCTCCATTCTCTGGTTGGCGCTGGTGATGTGGAGGCCGCCAGACAAAGCCATGTCGAGCACAGCAGCACGCTTCTATGAAGTCATGGCGGCGTCCGTGGCAGGCGACGGGAGACAAATCCAACGTAGGGCACCCACAGAGGGGCCAGCCGTTTTATTCGAGTCATCCCGCCGTCTGCCACACCCTCAACGGGGCACCGGACGCCACTGCATGACCGCCGCTTCGCTACGCCCTACGGGCTCCGCTACGCGGCGGTCAGCCCGCTTTCCAAAGGGCCCCAACAGGCGCTGAGGAAACTACATGGCCGGTTCGGCCGCGTTGGGGTCTATACCCGCATGGAAGCAACAACACCAACAACAGAGGCTCCGCTGCAGCAGGATCGGCTGCTTCGGCCAGATCAGGCCGCTTGGTATCTCAACGTCAGGACGAGCTGGGTCTACGAGGCTGTGAGGTCAGGCCGCTTGCCGTGCCATCGGGTCGGGCGGCATATCCGCTTCACGCGCCCCATGCTCGACGAATGGCTCGCTGAGCAGCCGCGGCGGTAGCGGCCGGGGCGCTGGCTCTAGAACCCGAATCGGCACAAGCTCTTGGCTTCCGACCACAAGTGCCACGACCCGAGCTGCCCTTCTGGCTTCGACGGTCCGCGGATTGCTAGCTGCGTGTAAGCCGGTCGGCTGCCGCAATGCCCCAGCCCCTGCGCGCGTAGCTCCACGATCACCGGGCGGCTGTAGTAGCCACCGCCGGGCTTGAAGATCGAGTTGAGGCCATACCCGATTGCGGTGCTGCTGCCCCAGCTCGTCCATTGGATTTCGGTCACGAGCCCGCTGGGGTCGCCGCCGTTATAGACCCTCGCCGGCTGCGCGCTTCCCCAGCCTTCGCCGTCGGGCTTCGCGAATTCCGCCGAGCCGAGCACGACGCTCCCTGAGCCGCCCGCAGCGCTCGACGCCAACACTCCGCCTGTGGTGGAGATCACCGCCAGCAGGACTCCGATCGTTGCACGCCTGATGTTGCGGGTCATTGGGCCTCCTCGGGTGTCGGGTGCGGTTCGCGTAGCCTCCCAGAGCCGGTCGACGGGCACTCCGGGTGGACTGCCCGGCACGCGAGGACTCCCCGGCGCGGATTCCGAGGCCTTGCACGCGTGCGAACTTTGGTACGCCGCGGATCGGCAGGTAGTGTCTGCGACGGAGGAGCCTAAAGCGTGAGGGAAATGGCCATCGAGATAGGTAGCGGCCGGTGACCGGCGACAGTCCTCCTGCGCCTCCCGGCTGGTACCAGGACCCGGACGCGCCCGGGGTACTGCGCTACTGGGACGGGTCTGAGTGGTCCTCCTCGCCGCCAACGGTCCCGTCGCACCACCATCACCGGGCTCACCTATGAACGCTACATCGGCCACTCCCTCGATCCTAAGAACTCTTGGTCGCCGGCCCTGCGGGCCGACGGAAGCATCGTGCCCGGCGAAAGCTGTCTGGATTCGGTCGAAAACGGCGAGACGTGCTCGGTTGGCGGCCCGCCCGGAGAGGGAGGCGAACCGGCGGTAATCACGGGTCTGTCGGCTCACGAACTCTCGTTGGGCGTTGTGTGTCAAGCGCCTGCCGAGGAGGAATGCGTGACGGGAGCAACCCGATATGCCGTGTGGGCGGCAATGTACGGCGCCACGGTGACGCTCTCCGATCCGACGCCGCCAACTCTCAGCACGCCGTCGGGCGCACTGTGGGGGCCGCGTGAAGCCGGCGGGTTTCACAAGGGCACCGAAAGCGTCACCGTCTCGGCAGATGATGTTGGAGGCGGCGTGGCGAGCATCGTCCTGTCCGCAGACGGACGACCGGTGGAGACCTACACGGCGCCGTGCAACTTCACGTTCGCGCAGCCGTGCACGTCGTCCACTGGGACACAGACCTTGACGCTGCCGACGACGCAGCTCTCCGACGGAACGCACACGCTCACGCTCGTCGCGACGGATGCCGCCGGCAATCAGTCGACTGTGGCCTCGCAGGTCATCACCGTCGAGAACAGCGCGCCGCCGCCGCCGGTGGGGTTGTCCGCAACCGCGACACAGACTGGCGGCTCGACGTTCACGGCCACGTGGAGCGATCCGACGGGACAGGTTGCGCCGATCACGGGCGCGCTCTACCAGGTGTGTCCGGCGAGCGGGTCGGGCGCGTGCAGCGTTCCCGCATCGGCGCCTGCGGCCGGGCCGGCGACCGTGACGGTTCCCGGCGCTGGAAGCTGGAGCATCGCCGTGTGGCTGACCAACGCGGCCGGCAACGCGAGCCCCGCCAACGCTGCGCACACCAACGTCGTCGTTCCCCCGTCCAGCTCCGGCGGCTCGGGCACGGGCCATAGCGCTACGGCGACGACGCCAACGATCCACGTCACCGAGACGCTGCGGGGGCGCGAGCTGGTGGTGCATGTGAGCGGACCGGCGAGCGGGACGGTTCGCGTGGGCTTCATCGGCCGGCTGCGAGGCCGAACGGTCGCCTCTGGCGCCAAGACGGTCGCGCTCAAGCACGGACGGCTGACGGTGATGTTCAAGCTCGGTCCCCGCACGGCGGCGCACGCGCTGATCCGCGTTAGCGCGAAGCTCGATCACGAGCTGGCGGTGACGAGCACACTCCGCCGTCATCGCGGCGATGCACGGTAGCCCACAGGCGCCTTGGGAACGACTTAGCCCCGGCGACATGACCAAGGTCAGCGGTCCACCGGGGCTTTCCACCGCGAAGCATAGGCGACGCCCAAAGGGGTGCTTACGCCTGGGTCTGCTGGGTCAGGAGTGCTTCCCAATCCTCGCGTAGTGGCTCGGCGCTCAGCTCTTGTATCACCAGCCGCACGATGTCCTCGATCGCCAGGTAGCCGGTAGGCAAGTGGACCTTTCCTAGCCAGCGCTCGCCGACCTGGATGTTGGCTCGCACATGCAGGTGGGGCGCCACGATCGGGCTCTTTCCGCGCGGGTGCCAATGGAAGGCGAGCAGTTCGCCGGTGTCTTGACGGCCCACGGCGTAGAAGTACGCGGCGCGTTGGACCTGCCAGGCGGCGGAAGGCTCCTCCACGATGACGTAGTGCTCGCTGACGGCGAGCGTGAGACGACTCGTGCCGCGCAGCGCCACGGCGTCGCTGCCGGCCATGATCAGGGCGTGTGGGCTCGCGGAGGGTGCATAGCCGCCGCCGACGTCGACGTGTGCCGGCGTGAGGCACGATAGGAGCCGAGACACGCGGGCTCGGTAAGCCTCGACGGCTTCTGCGGGACTCTTAGCCGGCAAGGGGCAGGAGCATTGCGACCCGCATCACGTCGGGCTCATCGTCGGCGTCGATCTCGCCTGCCTCCCAGCGAGCGCGAAACTCCTCGCCGGACATGCCGAGGTACTGGCGAGCCTTGTCGTCGAGCAGCTGCTTGCCCTGCTCGGGGGTCAGCTCGCGGATCTCGTTGTCGGTTCGGGTAGCCATCGCTCTTAGTCCAGTGGAAGGATCGGCAACTTGGGTCGCGTCCTCAAGAATCAGTGTACGCACGGGTGAGGATGATCGCAACGGACCACCGCTCCTATGCGGCGAACAGCTCCAGCTGCTCGGTTTCCCCGAGTGGCTGGATCGGCGCCGACGGCTTGGGACGCGGCAGGAACGGGATCACGTTGCTGGTGGTCTCCCACGCGGCGCGCAGCTCGGCCTCGGCGATCTCCTCGCCGGTGAGCGGCACGCCCTTGGCCTGCAGCTCTTTTAGCACCTGCTCTAGTGAGATGGGCTCCTCGCGCTCGTCCATGAGCTGCCCGTCGAGCGCCAGGTCCGCGGCGGCTGCCTTGGCAGAGAGCAGCGCCCACTTCTTCTCATCGAGCGAGCCCTTGGTGAGCATCACGTAGACGGTGACGGGCTTGCGGGAGGACAGCCGGTGGGCGCGGGCGATGAACTGGTCGAACATCTCGTAGGAGAACACGAGCCCGTCGACCACGACGACTGAGGCGGTGTCGAGGTTGTGTCCGAGGCGGATGGCGGGGATGCCGCAGAGCAGCACCTGGAGGCTGCCGTGGCGGAAGTCGCGCATGACGACCGCGCGCTTTTTCGGGTTCACCGTCGCGGGCTTGCCGTTGCGCTCCTCGACGATGTGCCCAGCGCGAACACCCTTTTCCTTGAGACGGTCACAGAGCCAGCGGCCGGTCTCGATGAGGTCCGAGCCGACGAGGATCTTCTCGCCGGCCTGGACGTGCTCGAGGATCAGCTCCAGTGTCTTCATGTTCTTCGGTGTCCAGTTGGTGTGCTGGAGCCCGGCGAGGCCGGGCCAGTCGCGGTCGGTCGCGGCCTCCGGGGCGGTGGTGGCGTACTCGAGCTTGGTGAGCTGGCCACAGGCCGCGGCGAACCGCTCGATCTGGCCGCTTGCCACGAGTGCGTGGTCGGGGTACTTCCAGGTGAAGAACGACGCGAACGTGGACTTGCTCAGCCACTTCTCGTAGAGCTCGCGCTGCGCCACGCCCATCGGGGCGCTGACGGTCTTCAGCGTGCAGGGGACGATCGGCTCGCCGAAGTCGCGCTTGCGCCGGCGGATCATCGCCGCGGCGCTCAACCGCCAGAAGCGGCTGACGTTGGTGATCTGCGGGAGCACCTTGCGCTTCTCGCGCCGATGCGCCGTCTCGGAGCCCTCGCGGCCGTAGGTGTACTCAAGGACGCAGAAGTCGACCTCGAACGCTGCGAGCCCGCCGTCGTAGCTGTAGGGGAACCGCAGGCTTGAATCGCCGAGGCACCACCACATCAGCCAGAAGATTTGGTTGACGTAGTTGGAGATCGGCGTGCCGGTCGCCAAGAGCTTGTTGCGGGCCTGTAGCCCTCGGATTGCCTTGCTGCGCTGTGAGTCGTCGCCCTTGATGAGCGTGCCCTCGTCGATGCAGATCACGCCGTCGCGGAAGGCGGGGGCGAGGTGGTGCGCGGCGCTCTTGATGCGCAGGCTCTTGTGGACGTATCCGCAGGTGCGGCTGCGGATTTCGCCTTTGACCTCTTCAGTGTGGACGGCGGCGCAGACGAGTGGGCTGTCGGTCTGCCAGCCGCCGTGGCGGGAGGCGTGGCAGGCCGGGCAGAATTCGGTGGAGTCCAGCACTGTGCGCTCGCCCTCGGCTTCGTGTATCGGCACGTTCTGGACGGGTAGCGCGTCGTTCTTGACGCCGAGCAGCGAGAGCACCTCGTAGTGGGTGATGTACCAGCCCTCGCCGCCGCCGCGCAGGTGCTTGGCGACGCGGCGCGCGTGGGCCGGCGTGGTGATGTGCTCGACCTCGATCCCGAGCTTCTCGGAGATGTCCTGGCGGTACTGCGGGATGAGGTCCTGGGGGACGATGAACAGGACTTGGTTGCGAGCGCCGTTGCGGACCGCGCCCTGCGCGTAGCCGGCGGCGCCGAGGGTCTTGCCGCCGCCCTGCTCCCAGCTGAGGATGAACCCGCCACCATCCTTGGTCTTGGTCAGGGCGCGAGCCAGGTCCTCACGCTGGAAGCGCTTCCAATCGAACGTCGAGTCTTTGCCGTTGGCGCGACCGTCCGCGGCGATCTGATCGAGTATCTGGCGCTGGCGCTCGACCTCCTCGGGGAACCGGGTGGCGATGTCTCCGGGGTTGGGGATCTCGAAGTGCTCAAGGAGATACTGGATGTCCTCGGTTGACTCCGAGAACTCCTTGTCGGCGACTTTGATGACGAGGACCTTGGCCTCCTCCTCGTACTTGCGCACGACGGGCTCGCCTTGCTTGTTGCGGGTGACCTTCTTGCCCTTGGTGACGTTGATCCGGGAGTCCGTGCGCAGCGGGTAGCGGGTGCCCTCCTGAAAGCCGCGCTCGGGGTCTGAGCTGGTGCAGAGGATCGAGTCGAGGTCGGTGAGGTATCCGAGGCGCATCTGCGGGCGGACCTCGTACAGCGGGATGACCTCGCGCTCGGCTGCATCGGCGACTTGTGCGACCGCCTCGCGCACCGCCGGGGAGATGCTGAGGTCGCATTCCTGCTCGAGCTCGCCGAGCAGCCGCCAGTCCAGCGCGTTGAGCGCGAAGTGACCGACCGGCTGGTTGTGCAGCGTTTCCACCAGCTTCAGCCGCCCGGCCTTGGCGAGCGCTTGGCGCACGAACGGAGCGGGCCGGATCGCGAGTCGATCGCGGGCGCGCAGTTCAACGGCGTAGGTGGGTCGCTGGCTGGCCTCCTCGCGGCGCCGGCGGTCAAGCTCGCGCCCGACGAGCCGCCAGGGTTCGACCGGGCCGGCGGGCGGGCAGGACAGCGTGCCGAGGTAGTAGTGGCCCGCCTGGCGCAAGGCGGTCTTGATTTCGTGGCTGAGCGCCCGCTCGGCGAGCTCTTCCTTGCAAGCCTGCGCCTCGACCACGAGGCCGCCGTCGTCGCTGCGGTCCTCCGGCCCGACGAAGAACGCGATCAGGCACGGCAGGTCCACGCCCTCGAACAGGTCGTTGCACTCCACGGTGGCGAACACGCCTGCCGCGTCCTCGCGCGAGAGGACCTCCCGGCGGAAGCGGTCGCGCCCACAGATGAACGCGCCGACGCCCTGGGGGTCCAGCAGCGCGAGGCTCATGCGCCACACCGCGACCGTGCTGTTCTCTGGGCGCCCGGCGCCGTCCGTCCACGTCAGCCCGAAGGGCGGGTTGGCGACGATCTGCGGGACCTGCACCCCCAGCTTGCGCAGCATCGGAAACGCGCGCTGCACGTCGCCGGTGATCGCGTGATAGTCCCCGGCCCTGACCTGATCGCCGTCGATCTCCACCCCGAAGCGCTGATCGCGCGGCCACGGCGCAAGCAGCGCGCCATTGCCGGCGGTGGGGTCGAGCACGGGCAGACGCCCAAGCGGGTCGATCGCCTGCTTGATGAACGCCGCGACCTCCGGCGGCGTGTAGAACTGCTGCAGACCGCGTGTGTTCCCGAAGTGGGTCGCGCCGAGCACGCTGCGCGAGGAGTCGAGCGCTTCGTCGGTGAGCGCTCCGCCGAACAACTTGCCGCCCTTGCCACCCTTGACGGGCTCTGCGACCGCAACCGCTTGAGACATGGCCGTCCTTTCGCAAGGGCCCCACCCCGCGTGGGGCCGATGCCGGACGCGCGGCACGCCCAACGGGCGTGCGACAATCGCGCGGGCATGGCCACACGCGGGGTCGCGGCTCCCGAACCTGTGTAATCCGGCTAAGCGCCGCTGAAGCTCAGGAGACGGCGCAAGCGGCTCGCATAGACGTCACGGGTCGTTCTGCGCCTGGTCGTCGGCCATCACTAGGCGCCCTCGCCGGCCGTCGACGCGCACGGCTCCTATGAGTGCGGGATGGGACTCGGACGATTCCGGCAGTGCTGTGGACAGCTACTGTCTGCCGCGCTCGCCTATGCCGGCGAACAGGTCGGCGGCCGGCACGCCGAGTGCGTCTGCGAGCTTTGCCACGGTGCGGACGCCCGGCTCGCGCTCGGTGCGCTCGATCTTGGCGACGTGCGTCGTGTTGAGGTCCGCGATGTGAGCGAGGCGTTCCTGGCTCAGGCCGCGCTCCTCGCGGAGTCGTCGCAGATTTTCGGCGAAGGTGTCGAGCGGGTCGGGCATGGCCCGACGATGCTTCGGCACCTGTCCCAATAGTGCCAGATACAATTGGGACAGAACCCGGTGCTATGCGCAGCGGTGTGGCCGAGAGAGATCATGCGTCCGGCCGTGGCGCATCGGCCTCCGCACCGCACTCCGTCTGCTTCGGTGTCGAGCGCGGCGCACAGTCGGATTTGTTCGGAGCAGCCGTTGGGAGCCCAATCGGGGTTTGCTGTAGGATCGCCCGCCTCCGCACTTTTGGGGCTTGACGAGGTTGGGCCGGAGGAGAGGCACGGGGGCTAGGCAACAGAATGCACTGGGGGACGACGAAACACACTCAGGCGAGGCGGCGCCGTCTATGGCGTGTCGCGCTGATGGCTGCGGCCCTCGCGGCCGTGGCGACGCCCGTCGTCTCCAGCATCGCCGCGACCGGCAAGGACCAGCCGTCGCGCGTCTACGCGATCACGGCCGCCCACAAGCTCGCTGAACTCCGCGTGACCAGCGCGAGCGCGAAGCTCGACGAAGACGGAACGCTAACGGGCATCGCAACCGTCGAGAACACTGGCACGGCGCGCGCCCGCGCCACGACCGCGGGCGTGGCCTGGAAGGACGCTGCCACCCACGGGGAGGTCCAACTCGGCAAGTTCCCCGTGTCCCTGCTGAAGCCCGGGCAGAAGCACAAGGCTGCGTGGCATCTCAAACTCCCGGTGAACGCCGCCGCGGGCACCTACACCGTCGAGGTCTGCGCGGACGTC
Source organism: uncultured Solirubrobacteraceae bacterium (assembly GCA_963734225.1). Taxonomy (GTDB): domain Bacteria; phylum Actinomycetota; class Thermoleophilia; order Solirubrobacterales; family Solirubrobacteraceae; genus Palsa-744. The sequence continues at coordinate 10,377 of CAVTGI010000015.1, read as the reverse complement.
CTGTCGCAGGTGCACGAGGCCTCGAAGAAGCACCTCTGCCACGGTGCGGGCTCTGTCGTGTTCAACCCTAAAGGCGAAGTCAAAGGCTTCAAAGAAGAAGAACCGCCCAAAGAAGCCCCGAAAGAAGCCCCCAAAGAAGCGCCGAAAGAAACCCCGAAAGAAGCGCCCAAAGAAACGCCGAAAGAAACCCCGGCGGGCCCGCCCGACACGATGATCACGAGCGGCCCGAGCGGCGCTGTCGCCACGGACGCGGCCACGTTCGACTTCACGTCCACTGAGTCGTCGAGCACGTTCCAGTGCAGCCTCGACGGCGCGGCTTGGGCCGCGTGCTCGAGCCCGCAGACCTATTCGGGCCTCGCAGAGGGCGCCCACGTCTTCCAGGTGCGCGCTGTCAACAGCTTGAGCGAAGTCGACCCGACACCAGCGGAAGCCAAGTGGACGGTCGAAACCGAACCGCCAGTTGTCGGCCTCAGCGCGCCGCTCAACGAAGCGTTCACAAACGAAGACACGCCGCTCCTCGACGGCACCGCGAGCAACGGCGCGAACGACTCCACGACCGTAACGCTCAAGATCTACTCGGGCCTGACAGTGGGCGGCTCGCTCGGCCAGAGCCTGGAAACCAAAGAGTCCGCTGGCAGCTGGGCGACCACGCCGAAACCGCTCGCCGAAGGCATCTACACGGCGCAGGCCAGCCAGGCCGACGCCGCGGCAGGGGTGGGCGTGAGCAACGCCAACACGTTTACGGTCAAGCTGATTCCGCCGCTCGTCACGCTCACCGAACCGCCCAACGCGTCGTACACGAACAAGACCAAGCCGACCCTCGGTGGGGCCGCCGGGACCGCCCCGGGCGATCTCCCCCTGATCACCGTTAACATCTACAGCGGAGGCTCCGTGTCGGGCACGCCCACGCAGACGATGTCGACGACCGCGAGCGGCGGGACGTGGTCGGCAACGCCGACGACGGCGCTGAGCCCGGGCGAGTACACCGCGCAGGCCACGCAGGGCGACAAGGCCGGGAACACCGGCAAGACCGCAGCGGCGACGTTCACGGTCAAGACCACGCCGCCGCCCGTGACGCTCACGGAACCAACTAACGGCTCGACCACGAACAAGAGCAAGCCCCAGTTCGGCGGGGCTGCCGGCACCGAAGCCGGCGCGTCGACCACGATCAAGGTCAACGTCTACAGCGGAGCCGCAGCCACCGGCACGCCCGTCCAGACCCTCACCGCCACGGCCACTGGCGGTACTTGGCACGTCACACCGACCTCGCCGCTCGCGAGCGGCGAGTACACCGCCCAGGCCGTGCGGGACGACGCCGCGGGCAACGAAGGGAAGAGCAGCGCCAACACCTTCACCGTGAACACGACTGCGCCGACGGTGACGATGACGACGCCGAAAACCGGCTCTGAAACGAACAACACCACGCCGACGTTCGCCGGCGCCGCGGGCACCGCGACCGGCGACCTCCCTGCGATCACCGTCAACATCTACAGCGGCGCGACCGCCGCGGGCACGCCCGTCGAGACCCTCGCAACCACCGCCACGGCCGGCGCGTGGAGCGTGCAGGCGACGACGCCGCTCTTCAACGGCGAATACACCGCCCAGGCATCGCAGGAAAACGAAGCCGGCAACGTCGGCGTGAGCAGCCCGGTCACGTTCACTGTGAACACAACCCCGCCGGCGGTCACGCTCACCGAACCCGCGAACGGCGCCGTTGTCGGCCAGTCCAAACCGACGCTCACCGGCGGCGCGGAAACCGGACACGGCGCCGCTACGACCGTGACCGTGAAGATTTACACCGGCGCCACCGCGACGGGCGCCCCGGTGCAGACGCTGAGTGCACCCGTGGCCGCGAAAGGCTGGACGACCACGCCAACCACGGCTCTGAGCGACGGCACCTACACCGTCCAGGCCACGCAGGGCGACGAAGCCGGCAACGAAGGGAAGAGCAGTGCCAACACGTTCACCGTGGAGACGAAAGCCCCGAGCCCCGTGACGGGGGTCGGCGTCGCCGACAACACCGGCTCTGCCATCACCCTTTCGTGGACGAATCCGACCGGCCCGGACTACCAGGGCGTCGTCATCAGGCGGGCCATTGGCACCGCCGCACCGTCCTCACCAACGGAAGGCACGCTCGTCGGCGAAACCAGTGGCGAAGTCCACGAAATCACCGACAAAGCGGTGACCGCGGGGACCACGTACTCGTACGCGCTCTTCTCCCACAACGCGCTCAAACAGTACGCGGCCGCGGCCGCGATCACCGTCAAGGCGCAGGAAACCACCGGGGGTTGCACCGACACCTGGACCGGCGCGACGAACTCGGAATGGAGCGAAGCCGCCAACTGGAGTACCGGGCACGTACCCGGCACGTCCGACTGGGTTTGCATCCCCGCGAAAGCCGCAAATCTCCCGGTCAACCTGAATAGCCCGCAGATCGTCGATGGCTTGACGAATGCTGGCGAACTCGTCGTCGACTCTTCACTCGAGCTCAGCGACGCGAAGAACAAGTCGACGAGCCTCGGCGTCCTCACCATCAACGGCAGCATTGCGGTCGCGCATGAACTCCAAGCGTCGACGCTGACCCTCAAGGGCAAGCTTGACGGTTCAGGTGTGGTGACGATCCCGTCGGGGGGCTCGCTGCTGTTGGAATACGCTGCGGTTGAATCGGGGGAGCTGGTCAATGAAGGTGCGGCCACGATCGGTGGCAGCTATGACTACCCGTTGAATAATGTGGCTGCGGGTGCGAAGTTTGTGAATACGGGATCGTTGACGCTGGCTGCTGGCTCTTATTTCACTGGGGGTTGCGAAAAGCCGGCGCGGGAAGAACCGGCGGAACCGGCGGTGCCGGCTGGCGAATTTGTGAACTCGGGGTCGATCAAGTCCGAAGGCTCGTTTGAACACCCCGTGGTTTTCGGTGAGAGCTGCCTCGTGACGCACGACACAGGCTCGTTGGATCTCGTTAGTGGCCAGTTGTCGCTGGGCGGCACGTTCGGGCTGGAAAGTGGCTCCTCGGTCACGGGCGCTTCGACCGCGGAACTCGTATTCGATGGTGACGTGACCTCGACGCTCGCGTCGGTCGGGAGTATCGGGTCGGTTGAGATTGCAGGGACGTTCAAGTCCGAGCACGCGCTCTCGCTGCCGAAGACGGTCATCAGCGGCACCTACGAAGGGCCGGGAAACCTGACGGCGGCGCCGTCGCTAAAGGTGCAAGATGGGCGGCTTGCTGGTTCGGGGGTCGTGACGGTTGGGGCCGGGAAGACGCTGCTGTTGGAATACGCTGCGGTTGAATCGGGGGAGCTGGTCAATGAAGGTGCGGCCACGATCGGTGGCAGCTATGACTACCCGTTGAATAATGTGGCTGCGGGTGCGAAGTTTGTGAATACGGGATCGTTGACGCTGGCTGCTGGCTCTTATTTCACTGGGGGTTGCGAAAAGCCGGCGCGGGAAGAACCGGCGGAACCGGCGGTGCCGGCTGGCGAATTTGTGAACTCGGGGTCGATCAAGTCCGAAGGCTCGTTTGAACACCCCGTGGTTTTCGGTGAGAGCTGCCTCGTGACGCACGACACAGGCTCGTTGGATCTCGTTAGTGGCCAGTTGTCGCTGGGCGGCACGTTCGGGCTGGAAAGTGGCTCCTCGGTCACGGGCGCTTCGACCGCGGAACTCGTATTCGATGGTGACGTGACCTCGACGCTCGCGTCGGTCGGGAGTATCGGGTCGGTTGAGATTGCAGGGACGTTCAAGTCCGAGCACGCGCTCTCGCTGCCGAAGACGGTCATCAGCGGCACCTACGAAGGGCCGGGAAACCTGACGGCGGCGCCGTCGCTAAAGGTGCAAGATGGGCGGCTTGCTGGTTCGGGGGTCGTGACGGTTGGGGCCGGGAAGACGCTGCTGTTGGAATACGCTGCGGTTGAATCGGGGGAGCTGGTCAATGAAGGTGCGGCCACGATCGGTGGCAGCTATGACTACCCGTTGAATAATGTGGCTGCGGGTGCGAAGTTTGTGAATACGGGATCGTTGACGCTGGCTGCTGGCTCTTATTTCACTGGGGGTTGCGAAAAGCCGGCGCGGGAAGAACCGGCGGAACCGGCGGTGCCGGCTGGCGAATTTGTGAACTCGGGGTCGATCAAGTCCGAAGGCTCGTTTGAACACCCCGTGGTTTTCGGTGAGAGCTGCCTCGTGACGCACGACACAGGCTCGTTGGATCTCGTTAGTGGCCAGTTGTCGCTGGGCGGCACGTTCGGGCTGGAAAGTGGCTCCTCGGTCACGGGCGCTTCGACCGCGGAACTCGTATTCGATGGTGACGTGACCTCGACGCTCGCGTCGGTCGGGAGTATCGGGTCGGTTGAGATTGCAGGGACGTTCAAGTCCGAGCACGCGCTCTCGCTGCCGAAGACGGTCATCAGCGGCACCTACGAAGGGCCGGGAAACCTGACGGCGGCGCCGTCGCTAAAGGTGCAAGATGGGCGGCTTGCTGGTTCGGGGGTCGTGACGGTTGGGGCCGGGAAGACGCTGCTGTTGGAATACGCTGCGGTTGAATCGGGGGAGCTGGTCAATGAAGGTGCGGCCACGATCGGTGGCAGCTATGACTACCCGTTGAATAATGTGGCTGCGGGTGCGAAGTTTGTGAATACGGGATCGTTGACGCTGGCTGCTGGCTCTTATTTCACTGGGGGTTGCGAAAAGCCGGCGCGGGAAGAACCGGCGGAACCGGCGGTGCCGGCTGGCGAATTTGTGAACTCGGGGTCGATCAAGTCCGAAGGCTCGTTTGAACACCCCGTGGTTTTCGGTGAGAGCTGCCTCGTGACGCACGACACAGGCTCGTTGGATCTCGTTAGTGGCCAGTTGTCGCTGGGCGGCACGTTCGGGCTGGAAAGTGGCTCCTCGGTCACGGGCGCTTCGACCGCGGAACTCGTATTCGATGGTGACGTGACCTCGACGCTCGCGTCGGTCGGGAGTATCGGGTCGGTTGAGATTGCAGGGACGTTCAAGTCCGAGCACGCGCTCTCGCTGCCGAAGACGGTCATCAGCGGCACCTACGAAGGGCCGGGAAACCTGACGGCGGCGCCGTCGCTAAAGGTGCAAGATGGGCGGCTTGCTGGTTCGGGGGTCGTGACGGTTGGGGCCGGGAAGACGCTGCTGTTGGAATACGCTGCGGTTGAATCGGGGGAGCTGGTCAATGAAGGTGCGGCCACGATCGGTGGCAGCTATGACTACCCGTTGAATAATGTGGCTGCGGGTGCGAAGTTTGTGAATACGGGATCGTTGACGCTGGCTGCTGGCTCTTATTTCACTGGGGGTTGCGAAAAGCCGGCGCGGGAAGAACCGGCGGAACCGGCGGTGCCGGCTGGCGAATTTGTGAACTCGGGGTCGATCAAGTCCGAAGGCTCGTTTGAACACCCCGTGGTTTTCGGTGAGAGCTGCCTCGTGACGCACGACACAGGCTCGTTGGATCTCGTTAGTGGCCAGTTGTCGCTGGGCGGCACGTTCGGGCTGGAAAGTGGCTCCTCGGTCACGGGCGCTTCGACCGCGGAACTCGTATTCGATGGTGACGTGACCTCGACCCTCGCGTCGGTCGGGAGTATCGGCAAAATCGTTGTCGATGGGCACGTACACGCGACACATTCGCTATCGCTGCCTAATACCACCTTCGACGGAACGCTTGAGATCTCCCCCGGCGTCGTTGTCAGTGCCGCGAGCGCGACGACCATCGACGGCAGCATCGAACTGGACGGCACGGGAGGCTTCGGCCATCTCAACGTTGGTGGCGGAGTCACCCTGAGCAGCCCGTCGCTGTACTTCTCGTCGCTCGAATACGTGCCGCCGTGCGGGGCCACGATCACCGCGGTGACTGCGGGCAGCCTCGGGGGCGGGTTCGAGTCCGTGAGCGGCGGGAACTCGCTCAGCGAAGGTTCGTGGGAGCCCGAGGCGACCTCGACGACCGCGGGCGGCTACCGCTACTGCCCGCCCCCGCCAACGCCAACAGCTGAGACGTACGGCTCGGGCGGATCGTACGACTCCTACAACCCCTCCGGGTACGCCGCGGAGCCCGTGAACACGGCCACGGGTGCGTACAACACCACGGAGACCGACGCGTCGATGCCTGGCCTCGGCGTCGCCTTCAAGTTCACGCGCTCCTACACCTCTTCCAACCCATACGTCGGCCCGCTCGGGACTGGCTGGACCGACTCCCTCAACGTCCTAATCAAAACCGAAGGCAGCAACGTGGTTTTGTACTCGGAGGAAGGCCAACAGACGACCTTCACGCCGAACGGCGAAGGCGGCTACACCGGGGGACCCGGCACCAGGAGCGTACTCACGACGAAATCAGGCGGCGGGTGGGTGCTCACGCGGCAGAACGACGAAAAACTCACGTTTAGCGAAGAAGGCCGGCTGCTCACGAGGCAGGACCGAAACGGCGACGGCCTGACGCTCACCTACAACAGCGAAGGCAAACTCGCCACCGCGAAGGACTACGCCGGGCGCGAAGTCAAGTTCACCTACAACGGCGCCGGACTCCTCGCCTCCATGCAGCTGCCCCTGAGCAGGGAAGTGAAGTACGCCTACAACGCATCGAATCAGCTTACGAAGGTCACGGACGCCGAAGGTGGAACGACCGAATACGAATACGACGCCCAGGGCCTGCTCGAATCCGTCACGAACCAGGATGGTCACCGCATCGTCGACAACACCTATGAAGGCAGCGGCCGTGTTGCCGAACAAACGAACGCGCTCGGCAAGACCGCGAAATTCTCCTACGCCGAAGGCGAAACGACGTACACCGACCCGAACGGCGGCCAGTGGAAGTACGTCTACGACGGCGACGTCCTCGTGGAAGAAGTCAACCCAACCGGCGCGGTGACCAAATACGCATACAACGCCGACCTCGACCGCACGGCCGTCACGGACCCCAACGAGAACACGACGACGATGACGTACAACTCTGCAGGCGACATGCTGACGAAGACAGCGCCGCTCGGAGGCGAGCAGACATGGACCTACGACGCGCTCAACGACGTGACCTCGTACAGGGACGGTGACGGCCACAAGACCACGTACACCTACAACTCCGACGGCGACCGCGTCACGACGACATACGCGAACGGCGCGACGCAAACGCGGACCTACGAAGGCAACGGCGCGCTCGCGACCTCGACCGACGAGGAAGGCAACAAGACCACGTACGGGTACAACGCGCAGGGCGAGCTGACCTCGATCACCTTGCCGCTCGGAGAGAAGACGACGTACGCCTACGACGGCGCGGGCAGGCTGACCTCGGCAACGTCGCCGCGCGGCAACGAAAAAGGCGCGGAACCCAGCAAATTCACGACGACCTACACGTACAGCGCCGAGAACCGTGTGCTGACGGCGACAGACGGTGAAGGCCACGAAACTACGTACACGTACGACAAGGTCGGGAACAAGAGAAGCGAAACCCCCCCCGAAGGCGACAAGACGACGTACACGTACAACGCCCAGAACGAGCTCACCGAAGTAACCGACCCCGAAGGCGCGACCACGATGTACGGCTACGACAACAACGGCAACCGGAACAGCAAGACGACTCCGGGCGGCGGGAAAACGACGTACACGTTCAACGGCGACAACGAGCTGATGAAGGTCACCGACCCGCTCGGGAAGTCGACCACGTACACCTACGACGGCGACGGGAACAAGACAAAGATCGTCGAGGGGACCGGGGCCACCACAACACTCACCTACAACGCCGACGACGAGCTGGAGTCGGAGTCGTACTCGGACGGCACCCCGACGGTCAGCTACGAATACGACGCTGCGGGCAACAAGACCCAGATCGTCGATGGCACCGGCACCACCGTCTATACGTTCAACGAACTCAACGACCCCGCCGCCGTGAACGGCTCGAACGGCGACTACTCGTACGCCTACAACAAAGACGGCCGCGTCACCTCCCGCGCGTACCCCGACGGTAGCACCACCGGCTACGCCTACGACGCCGACGGCCGCCTCGCGAGCGTGACCACCAGCGGCGGCACGACCACGTACGCGTACAACGCCGCATCCCAAGTCAAAGAAGAGAAGATGCCGAACGGTTACGCCGAGACCACGGCCTACACCGACTCCGGCCTCGTCGCCTCGGTCGCCGACGCGAACGCCAAAGGCACACTCACCAGCTACGCCTACGCGTACAACGGCGACGGCCAGCCGAAAACGGTGGCGACCGGCGAAGGCACGATCACATACGGCTACAACAAAGACGGCCGGGTCACAAGCGCCTGCTACGGCGCGAGCTGCGCCGGCGGCACCTATACGTACTCCTACAACACCGACGGCGACCGCACGAAGCTCGTCGCGACCGCCGGCACCACGACCTACGTATACAACAAAGCCGACGAGCTCGAATCGACCGAAGGCCCCGGCGGGAAAACGACGTACTCCTACGACGAAGACGGGCGCCGCACAGCCCAGGGCTCGACGACGTACACGTGGAACGCCGCGAACGAGCTCACCGCCGTCAAAACGTCGGGCAGCACCACGACCTACGCATACGAAGGGGCCGGCAACCGGATCAGCGCGACCACGGGCGGGGCCACAACAACGTACGGCTACGACGTGAACAACACTGTGCCGAAACTCGTCCTCGAAAAGCAGGGCTCGAGCGAGCTGCGCAGGTACTCGTGGGGCAACGACCTCGTCTCCATGAACGCAGGCGGGAACGAATACTACGTCGCCCACGAAGCCCAGGGCAGCGTCGTCGCCGTGACCTCGGCGAGCGGGGCAACGGAAGACACGATCGAGTACGAACCCTTCGGCGGAGTGCTCAGCGAAACCCCCGCGAAAGGCGCGCCCACGATCACGCTCAAGTACGACGCCGAGCTGCTCGAACCCAGCGGGCTCTACCACACCCCCGCCAGGGACCTCGACCCGTCGACAGGCGCGTTCATCAGTACCGACCCGCTCCAGCACCCGATCACGGAACCAGCGATCTCCCCGTACGTCTACGTGAACGACCAGCCCACAACACTCGCGGATCCCACCGGCGAGTATTCCGAGGGCGGGGGGTACGGTGCCGGAGGCGGCGACGGCCTGTCCTATTTGCAGAACATCAACCTGTTGGCAGACGGCGATGTCAATGCCGGCGAGGCGGCCGCGGGTGAGTACATCGGCGCGATCAACCAATCGGAGCTCAACTACGAGACGTACGGCCCGATTCTCGACGTCACGATGCCAGATGACCCCGGCGCCGCAGACTTTGGGGGCGCGGCGTTCGCAACGTCACCGGCAAGCGATGCAGCCGCCAGCGGTGCAAATTGGGCGCTCTCGACCGGTGAGCAGCAAGCGACGGGAACGAGCGTCTACTGACGACTGACGTCCGGCAGGCCCTGCCGGCGGCGGGACACCTGAGGTCACTGTGCCGTTGACCAAGGAAGGTAAGGCTGCTCGAAAGGCACGCAAGAAGATCAATGTCGTCGCGACCGTCAAGGTCGGGAACAGGATTGCCTCGGAATCGGAGGCGTTGAAGCTCTGGCTGGGTCGCCCGAGCTCATCGACCGGCATCGCGAGCGCCACCGCCTCCCTCGGCCGCGGTAGCGGCATCGAGCCCACGCACGCTCCTCACTGGGCCCCCGGGTCTGCGGCCCTGCGGTGGCGCTGGGTAGCGCGAGCGAGCAGCTCGTCCTCCTGCTGATGGGCAACCTCCCGGCACAGAGCGCACCAACCCCTGCGCTGCGTCTGCTGGATCGCTCGGATTGACGTAGACGGCTGGGTGTCTACACCCCGCCGTCTCGCAGTGCTCTATGTGCTCGGCGTCGCTCGGGGTAAACGGCGTCCCGCTCGCGAAGAATCGCTGGAGCAGCTCGCCGTTCTCCTGGGCGAGAGTCTCGATATTTGGTTGCTCCCAGTACTTGATGCGGAATGGCGGACGGTTGTTGCGCTCGAAGTCGGTGAGGAAGTCCTTGGCGGCGTTGGATAGAAAGCCCGAGACGATAACCAGTGCGATGTGTGGTCGCTCGGCTTGAGCCCACGCCAACAAACTCTGCAAGGCCTCCGCTGGGACCGCGCTCGTGTAGTGCTTGCAATCGGCAAACCGCGTCTCAACATTGCGGGCGCCGTCGATCTCGATGTGATCGACCTCGGCCGTGATATCGCGTCCTCGGTCGGCCGGACTTGCCGGCTTCGGAGTGCCCTTGCGCCAATCGACGTTGTGCACGCCGGGCAGACCCGCAGCAGCTCAAAGCAGAATCCCTCGAACTCTGTCGGGGTAAAATCGCCGAAGTCCAGAGCGTCCATCGGCGCCCGAGTCTAAGGCCAGCGGGGCTCCTCGAGCGCCGTTAGGTGCCGCCCGGACTCTGCCCCTCTGTCGAGAGAGCCTGGCTCGTCGCCGACCGGGACCGGCATGTG
>CAVTGI010000014.1:0-713492 GCA_963734225.1 uncultured Solirubrobacteraceae bacterium | reverse complement strand
CGCGGGCTGCTCACCAGTGGCGGTGGGTAGCGAGTGTGAGCGCGGCCTGGCGGGCGCTGAGATAGGGACGCTGGGCGAGGAACGAGCGGGCCTCGGCGATGGCGTCCTCGCGCGGATAGGCGGCTGCGATGGGCGCGGCGCTGTGGCGGATGGGGAGGGCGTCGATGACGCCACAGCGCCAGCGGTGCTGGCGTGCGAGCGCGGCCCAGTGCATGTCGAGCCCCCAGCCCATGCGCAGCTCGGGGAAGGGCGGCAGGACGGGGAAGGTGGCGCGGGCGAAGGCGGTGACGGGTCCGATCTCGACGAAGCGGGTCTCACGCGCGACGCTGCGCCAGTGCCGGCGGGTGACCGGCCAGGCGGCGTGAGAGCCCAGGCGGTGGGCGGGCTGGGCGAGAACGAACGAGAAGCGCTCGCATAGGAACAGGAAGCGGTCGAGGAAGCCGCTGGGCAGCGCGACGTCGTCGTCGACGACGAGCAGCCAGTGGTAGTCGTCAATTGAATTCCCACCCTCCCCAATCCCACCCTCCCGGGCGCGCAGCAGCAGGTTGAGGTTCTCGAACTTTCCGCGGGCGAGCGGCGGGCGGGTACAGACGTGCACGTCGTGGCGGGAGCGCAGCAGCTCGGCGCGCATGGCGCGGGCGAGCGCGCGATGCTCGGGGCGCTCGACGCCGAGCACGAGCACCCGGCGCAACGGCGGCGCGTGGCGCGCGGCCAGCCCGAGGCGCAGGCGCGTGGCGCTGACGCGTTCCAATCCGTCGACGGCGTGGTCGGCGATCTCGCGCAGGCGGCCGTCGAGCCCGCCGACGACGCCGCTGGTGCCTGAGAGGAAGTCGTCGACGCCGGCTGGCAGGCCATTGGCGTGCGTAGCGCCGCTCACCACCCCCGCTGAGCCCGCCCCCGACGAGTTGTCGCCGGTCGGTGGCCCGCCGCCGCGGGCGGAGCGGGGCGCATGCCTTCCTGCGGACAGCCCTTCGCGTAGGCGCCCGGCGCTGTGGGCGGCCATGGTCAGGCCGGCTGGGCAGCGGCGGGCAAGGACGTGCCCGACGCAGCGGGCGAGCGTGTAGGCCTCGCCGAGCAGAGTAGGTGCGTCTCCGCGGCGGGCGTCGAAGCGCCGGGCTGCGCGCCCGCGGGCATGGGCGGTGCGGGCGAGCGAGCGCAGGCGCGCGTCTTGGCCGGCGCGCCGGTGCTCGACGGCGGCCGCGGCGACGTACAGCACGCGCGCGCCGGGTGTTTGCGAGCGCAGGCGTTCCTGCCACTCCTGCTCGTCGCCGCCGTGCTGAAGCCAGAGGTCGAACGGGCCGACGCGCTGCAGGGCGCTGCGGCGGATGGCCATGTTGGCGCCCCAGGCAAAGCGCGCGTGGGTGTCGCGAGGGCCGAGGTCGAGCGCGGTGATGGGCGGGTGCTGGCGCCCGCACAGAACGAGAGCCCCACCCGCCTCGATCCTCGAGGCTGACGGTGATGGGCCCGGTGAACACGTCGACGTGGGGATGCTCATCTGCGGCGCCGATCAGCGCGGCGAGCCACCCGGGGCAGGCCCTGATGTCGTCGTCGACGAACACGACGAGCTCGCCGCTGGAGCGCTGTATGCCAGTGTTGCGGGCGGCATTGAGGCCGAGCGGCTGCGGGTCGGCCTGCCGCATGCGCGCGCCGAAGCGGGCGGCCAGCTCGCGCACGGCGGGCGAGGGGCCGGCGTCGTCGACGACGAGCACCTCGGCGCGTGCGTGCGCGGCGGCGGGGGCGATGGAGGCGAGCGCGACCTCCAGATATGCAAGGCGCGCGCGTGTGGGGATCACGATCGAGGCGGTTGTCATCGGCGCAACCAGTCTAGGTTTGCATCACCGTCATGGTCCTTTTCCTGCACAACCGCTATCGCACGACGGGGGGCGAGGAGCGCGTGGTGGAGGATCTGCTGTGGCTGGTGCGCGAGCGCATGGGCGAGCAGGCGCAACTGCTGGCGCGCGACTCGGCGCAGCTGCGCGCGCGGCAGGCGGCGCTGGGGCTGCTGCGCGGCGGCCTGTCGCCGGCGGGGACAGTTACGAGGGCGGTGCGGCTGACGGGCGCGCGCGTGGTGCATGCCCACAACCTGCACCCGGCGCTCGGCTGGCGGGCTTTGGCGGCGGCGCGGGCGGCGGGCGCGCGAGTGGTGCTGCACCTGCACCAATACAGGCTGGTATGCGCGGTCGGCGTGTGCTTTACGCAGGGCGCGGAGTGCACGCGTTGCCATGGGCGCAACACGTTGCCGGGGCTGCTGCGCAACTGCCGCGCGAGCCGGCTGGAGGCGGTCACATATGCGGCCTCGCTGGCGCTGTGGCAGCGGCGGCTGGTTGAGCAGGCGGATGCGGTGATCGTGCCGAGCGCGTTCGCGCGCGAGCGGCTGCGCGAGCTGGGCGCGCCGCTTGATTGGCGGCGCGTGCACGTGCTGGCGCCGCCGCTGCGCATGGCGATGACGGCCGGGAGCGCGGATCCGTCGTCGGGCTCGTACGCGCTGGTCGTGTCGCGCCTGTCGCGGGAGAAGGGCGTGGACGTGGCGATCGACGCGTGCCGCATGGCGGGACTGCCGCTGGTGGTGGCTGGCGAAGGCCCCCAGCGCGCGGCACTGCTCAAGCGCGCAGCGGGGGCGGATGTGCGCTTCGTGGGGCGTGTGGGCGACGAGGAGCTGGCGGGCCTACGCGCTGGCGCGGCGATCGCGCTGGCACCGTCACGCTCGGCGGAGACATTTGGGCTGGCGGCTGCGGAGGCGATGGCGGCGGGCCTGCCGGTGGTGGCAAGCCGCGTGGGCGCGCTGGCGGAGCTGGTGGAGCCTGCGGGCTTGGTGCAGGCGGGCGACGCGGACGCGCTGGCCCACGCGATGGCGAGCCTGGCGGGCGACCGCCCGGCGGGCGAACGGGCGCGAGCGCGTGTGCGCGACGTGTGCGCGCCAGAGGTGGTCGCGGAGTCGCTCGCGGCGATCTACGACGGACATGAACGCGCGACCGACGCGACTTGAGTCCGCGACCGACGCAACTTGAGTCCGCGACCAGCCCCACTTGAGTCCGGACCGACGCCACGCGAGCCGGTCCGGGGGCGTCCGCGAGCACGTAAGCTCCGGCCGGTGTCCAACGCAACCAGCGTCCCCGGGCGACCGCGATGCGGGCCCTGATCACGGGCATCACCGGCCAGGACGGCTCGTTCCTGGCGGAGCTGCTGCTCAAGCAGGGCTACGGCGTGACGGGCATGATCAGATGCACGCCCGCCCGAGCGGAGCGGTCGCTGGGCTGCTCGAGCACCTGCGCGGGCGCGTCGAGCTCGTGGGCGGGGACCTCCTCGGATCGAGTCCTCGCTGCGCGCGGCGATCGCGCAGGTGCGTCCCGATCCGATCTACCACCTGGCGGCGCCGTCGTTCGTGCCGGCGTCGTGGGAGCGTCCGCGCGAGACGGTGGCGGCGATAGCGGGCTCGTGCGCGGCGATCCTCGAGGCGGTGCGTGAGCTCGACTCGGGAACGCGGGTGTTCGCATTGGCGTCGGGCGCGATCTTCGGCGAGGCTCCGGAAAGCCCGCAGCGCGAGGACACGCCGTGTCGCCCGACGACGCCGTATGCGATCGCGAAGCTGGCGGCGCACGAGCTGGTGGGCGCGATGCGCGTCCACGACGGGCTGCATGCGAGCTCGGGCATCGTCTACAACCACGAGTCCGAGCGTAGGCCCGAGCAGTTCGTCACCCGCAGGATCACCCGCGGCGCGGCTGCGATCGCGCTCGGTCAGCGGCAGGAGTTGACGCTGGGCAATCTGGAGGCGGTCCGCGACTGGTCGTTTGCGGGCGACATCGTGCGCGGGGCCTGGCTGATGCTCCAGCAGGAGCGCCCTGACGACTACGTGCTGGCGAGTCGCGTGGCCCACACGGTGGCCGAACTGGCGCAGACGGCGTTCGCGTGCGTGGACCTCGACTTCGAGCGCTACGTGCGCGTGGACTCCGAGCTGGTGCGCGCGCCGGAGAGCACCCCTAGCGTGGGAGACCCGACCAAGGCGCGCGAACGATTGGGCTGGGCCCCGCAGGTGAGCTTCGAGGAGCTGGTCGAGCGGATGGTCCGCGCGGACCTGCGCTCGCTTGAGGCCGCGGCCGCCCCGTCCAAGTGAGCGCCTAAACTGGCGGGCACTGGATGCCGACCGTTGGCGTGATCGGGTTGGGCTACGTGGGGCTGCCCCTGGCGGTTGCGTTCGCGCAGGAGGGCTGCGACGTGATCGCGGTGGACTCAGACGTGCGCAAGGTGGCGGCGATCGAGGCGGGGGAGTCGTATGTGGAGGACGTGTCGTCGGATGAGCTGAGGGCGCTGGCGGGCCGCATCGGCGCGACGACGCGCTATGCGCGGCTGGCGAAGGCGGATGCGGTGCTGATGTGCGTGCCGACGCCGTTGACGAGCAATCGCGAGCCGGACCTGGGGCCGCTGATCGACGCGACGCGTGCGTTGGCGGAGGTGCTGCAGGCGGGTCAGCTGGTGGTGTTGGAGTCGACCACCTATCCGGGTACGACGCGCGAGCGGGTGGCGCCGCTGCTAGAGGAGTCGGGCCTGGCGGCGGGCCGCGACTTCCACCTCGCCTTCTCGCCCGAGCGGGTGGATCCGGGCCGCACCGATTTCACGCTGCGCAACACGCCCAAGGTCCTCGGGGGCCTGACAGAGGCATGCGCGCAGCGCGCACAGGAGCTGTATGGGCTGGTGTGCGACAGCGTGGTGTTGGTGTCGAGTCCAGAGGCGGCGGAGCTGACCAAGCTGCTGGAGAACATCTTTCGCTCGGTGAATATCGCGCTAGTGAACGAGCTTGCGATGTTGACCGACCGGATGGGGATCGACATTTGGGAGGTGGTGGATGCGGCGGCAACCAAGCCGTATGGGTTCATGCGTTTTGAGCCGGGGCCGGGGATGGGTGGCCACTGCCTGCCGGTGGATCCGTTTTATTTGAGTTGGCGTGCGCGGGAGTTTGATATGGCGACGGAGTTCATCGAGCTGGCGGGCAAGGTCAACCAGCAGATGCCGTATCACTGTGTGGCCAAGGCGCAAAGGGCGTTGAATGACAGGGGTATGTCGGTGAAAGGCGCGCGGGTGGCGGTGATCGGGGTCAGCTACAAGCCGGGCACGAGCGATGTTCGCGAATCGCCGGCGTTGAAGATTATCGGCCTCCTACGCGACCTGGGCGCGCAAGTGCTCTACCACGACCCGCACGTGCCCGAGCTGGGCGAGCTAGCGCTGGCGAGCACCCCGCTCGAGCAGGCAGCGTCAGAAGCGGACCTGGCGATCATCGTGACGGCACACCCCACGGTCGACCACCAACTGCTGGCCACGCGCGCCCGCCTGCTCCTAGATCTCCGCGGTGTGACGCGCACCACGAGCAGCGCAAACGTAGTGCGGCTGTGAGCGGGAAGACACCACGGTGAATGTCTGGCGGCACCCGTGAGCGCGGACCGCTTGGCACCCGTCGCCCGCGTTGCCGGACCGCTGCTCGGAGATGGCGTGCAGTTGGGAGAGGACGTGACCTTCGGGGCCTATGTGGTGGTGCGCAACGGCACGGTCATCGGGACGGGCTGTTGGATCGAGGATCACGCGGTGCTGGGCAAGCGCCCGCGGCTGGCGCGCCATTCGAGCGCGCGCGGCGAGGTGGGGCCGCTGCGGCTCGGAGATCGCGCGAGCGTGGGCACAGGCGCGGTGGTGTTCGCGGGCGCTGACATCGGCGCGGACGCGATCCTTGGCGACCAGTGCTACGTGCGCGAGCGGGCGTCGATCGGCGAGCGGTCGGTGATCGGGCGCGGCAGCGTGGTGGACAACGACGTGCGCGTGGGCACGCGGGTGCGGGTGCAGACGAACGTGTACCTGACGGCCTTCACGGTGATCGAGGACGACGTGTTCGTGGGTCCGGGCGCGCTGACGACCAACGACCACACGATGGCGCGCCACGGACCGGAGACGCCGACGGTCGGCGCGACCCTGCGCCGCGCCTGTCGCGTGGGCGCAGGCGCGGTGCTGACCCCGGGCGTGGAGATCGGCGAGGAGGCGTTCGTGGCGGCCGGCGCTGTGGTCACTCGCGATGTCCCCGCCCGCGCGGTCGTCATGGGCATCCCAGCACGCGTCGTGCGTGAGGTGCCCGATGAGGACCTGCTCGAGCGCTGGCGCTAGCAGCGAAGCTACTTGCAACTACTTGCAAACAAGACTTGAAAGGTGCAGTCCCACGAGGCGCCTGATCTCCAGGCGGGGCGCCATAGCCGAGGTTGCCGAGCGTCGATGTGGATGGCCCTTCCGGCCGCAGATGCTGAGCTGAGCGCGAGATGGGTGGCGGGTGGCTACTATCGAGAGGGCTCGACTTTCGCCATTTGCGCAGTTTAGTTTCGCCAATTGCGCAACTGGATTTCGCCAATTGCCCAAGAGAGATTGGCCATATGCGCAGAACGGAGGCTTTGTTGTGACTGTGCTCGTACCCCGCCGGACAAGAAGACTCGTGGTGGAAGCGCTGGCCGATACGCGGGTTGTGTTTGTAGCCGGCGCCCGGCAGGTCGGCAAGAGCACGTTGACTCGTGAGATAGCGGCAGGAGAGCACCACGCGGCGGTGGTGAGCTTCGACGATGATGTGCCACGCGAGGCAGCCCGGTTGGACCCGGCCGGGTTTCTGGCGGGGCTCCCCGGTCCAGTCGTGATCGATGAGGTACAGCGGGTTCCCGAGCTGCTGTTGGCGATAAAGGATCGGGTGGACCGGGACACCCGGCCGGGTCGGTTCCTACTTACTGGCTCGGCCAACGTGTTCGCCTCCCGGCGGGTGCACGAGGCGCTGACGGGTCGCATGGAGACGATTGTGCTGTGGCCGCTCGCGCAGGCCGAGACGAAGGGCTCAGACACGAACATCGTAGATCTGCTGTTCACCGGACGCCCTCCCGATGTGCAAGGCGCGCCCGTGGGGCGTGAGGCGTTTGCGTCACTCGCGGCTGCAGGGGGATACCCCGAGGCCAGGCTGCGGTCCGCCGGTAGGCGCCGTGACCGCTGGTTTGCCAACTACATCCAGGACACTCTGGACACGGACCTGCGAGGCATCAGCGACGCGCTGAAGCTGGGAGAAATGCCGAGGCTGTTGCGCCTGATCGCAGCGCAGTCGGCGAACGAGATCGTCTACAGGAATCTCGCCAGGAAGCTTGACCTGACCCATGAGACGGTCAAGAGCTACGTGGAACTCCTAGAGATCGTGTTCCTCGCAGTGAGGCTCCCCGCTTGGAGGCCGGGGATCGGGATGCGCGAGGTCCGGGCTTCGAAGGCCTACATCGTCGACTCGGGCTTGCTGGCCCACCTGCTCGGTGCTGACAAGCGACGAATCGGCGAGGACGACCAGATCACTGGCAAGGTGTTGGAGAGTTTCGTTGCGATGGAGATGTTGCGTCTGACCGAGTGGGCGGAGACCGATACGCGCCTGTACCACTACCGGCAAGGCCGGGAAGAGATCGACCTGATCCTCGAGAGCCGAGCAGGCGACGTAGCGGCGATCGAGGTCAAGGCTGCCGCGACGGTAAGACCTCGAGATTACGCAGCCCTCGTCAGGCTACGCGATGCACGCGGCGAACATTTCAAGACGGGGATCGTGGTGTACTGCGGCCAACAGACAGTTCCGCTTGGCGACCGGATATGGGCGGTTCCTGTAAGTGGTCTGTGGGCGTAGCGAAACGCTGAACGCTCCCCGATATGGACGCGGCACTCAGACATCCTCAGCCGACGCTGCGAGCGGCTGCCGCCACCTGATCGACCTGCTCGCGCGTGAGCAGCGGGCTCATCGGGATCGCGAGGTGGGTGCGTGCGGCCTGCTCGGTGCCTGGCAAGCTCCACGCCGGCGCCCCAACTGGCGCATCGCTGTCTGGCGGTGCACCGGCGTGCGGTAGTACGGCTTGTGGCCGATGTCAGCAGCGGCCAGTGCGCCTTCCAGGCCCTCCACCTGCGGGTGGGCGACGACATACAGGTGCCACGCGGGGGCCGCGCCATCGACCGCACGCGGCAGGCTCGTCAGCGCGCCCAGCCCGCCTCCTCGTAGTGGTGGCCCGCCTGGCGGCGTCCGTCAGCCCACGTGTCGAGGTGGGGAAGCTGCACGCGCAAGATCGCCGCCTGCAACTCGTCCAGGCGCGAGTTGTAGCCGACCATCTCATAGGTGACCTTGTCGCGCGAGCCGTGAAAGCGCAGCACCCGCGCGTGCTCCGCCAGCGCCTCGTCGGATGTCGTGATCATCCCACCATCGCCGAAGCCCCCAAGGTTCTTGGACGGGAAGAACGAAAACGTCGCCGCCGTGCCCAGCGCGCCGGGACGTCCCGCCGCCGAGCGCGAGCCGGCGGCCTGGGCAGCATCCTCCAACACGGGCACGCCCAGTGCCTCGATGTCGCGCACAGGCGCGACGTTGCCGAACAGGTGCACCGCGATCACCGCCTTCGTCTGTGGAGTGAGCGCCGCGCGCACCGTCTCCGCGGTCACGCAATACGTGTCCGGATCGATGTCGCAGAACACGGGCCTAGCGCCTGTGGGGGGGATCGCCTCGGCCGACGCGTAGAACGTGAACGACGGCACAACCACGTCATCGCCCGGCCCCACGCCCATCGCGCGCAGCGCGATCGTGATCGCGTCTGTGCCGTTGGCCACGCCCACCGCGTGCCCCGCGCCGCAGTAGGACGCGAACTCGCGCTCGAACGCGCTCACCTCCGGTCCCAGGATGTAGCGCTCGGAGTCCAGCACCCGCGCGACCGCCGCGCGCAACTCGTCGCGCAGTCCGCCAGCGGCGTCGAGGTGTCGAACAGCGGCACCCCCATCGCGCTCAGCGCCGCGGCTTCAGCAGCTCGAGGTCCGCGCGGGTCATCAGGCGGATCAGATCCTCGAAGCTCGTCTGCGGCTTCCAGCCGAGGTCACGCTCGGCCTTGGACGGGTCGCCGATCAGGTGGTCCACCTCCGCCGGGCGCACGAACGCCGGGTCGATCGTCACGTACTGCTCGAAGTCGCCCAGTCCCGCCTCGTCGAAGGCCACCTCGCAGCACTCGCGCACCGAGTGCGCCTCGCCCGTCGCGATCACGTAGTCCTGCGGGTCCTCGCGCTGGAGCATCAGCCACATCGCTTCCACATAGTCCTTCGCATAGCCCCAGTCGCGTTCCGCGTCCAGGTTGCCCAGGCGCAGTTCCTTCTCCAGCCCGTGCTTGATCGCCGCCGCGTGCCAGGTGATCTTGCGTGTGACGAACTCCAGGCCACGGCGAGGCGAGTTGTGCACCACCAGCCGACCGACGCCGGCGCAGAAAACGCCGCTCTCAGTCTCGAGGTCGAACACCCACTCATCGCTTGGAACAGTCGCGGACGCCACGCGACGCACCTCTGTTGGGCTGCGCAGCAGGTGCTGTCCCTGGGCGCCGACGCGCACCGCCGAGCGGAGGTTCAGCTGATAGTAGGTACGCCCGGCGCGTTGCTCGACGTACACGGATGCAGGCTGCCCTTGGTTGAAGTACAAGAGGCACAGGCCCTGGGCCAGCACCGCGCTGTTGGTCTTGACCGAGTCGCCACTCCCTTTCTTCAGACCGTCGCCCGCGTAGTAGCCGGTTAGGAATGCTCGTTGTGTATCGAGATCCGCATTGAGCACAATCGGTGGAACCTGCTTGAACGCGGTGGAGGTGTACAGCTGCTCGCGTAGCCACGGTCCCATGCTGGGGGCGCCCGAGAAATTGACGATGTCCACCGAGCTATCTACATCAAAGCCAGATGTGCCAGTCGACTCACGTGAGAGGCCGAGGAAAACCCGTGACCACAACTCCATCGCTCTGCAGCGGATCAGAAAGTCGTTGTTCGTGAACCTCACCTGCGCACCATCCACCGAGACATAGCCGTCGGCCACCAGCAGGCCCAGCAGCTCGGCCATCTCAGCAGTGATCGCCGTCCAAGAGGGCGAGTTCGGCATCCACTCCGCGATCGCAAGATCGTCGCCCCCCCGGATTTCGCCAGCCTTGACCGGGCCGCGCTCGTCGTCGAGCATCGTGTGGTGTGCGGTTACGTCGACCACGCCGCCGCGAGTTTGAATGCTGAGTAGCTCATGGTCGGGATCCGTGCGCCTGCGCCGCGTCGCGGTGATCGTGCGCACGTACGTCCAATCCTCACCGTCCCATACCTCCACCACGTTGTTCGGGGTAAAGCTCTGGCTGCTCTGTCCCTTGCGTCGCAGTGGGATGAGGTCGGCAGCCGTCTTGATTGCAACTATCCCAAGCTGCCTGACAATCAGGGGGGTTGACTCGGAGATACACTCGTGGTTAAAAAGTATTCCACTGGTCGCGTGCAGGTCGTATGACTCCCGATAATTAACAGTTATAAAATGGCCGTAAGCCTTCGCCACGCCATAAGGTGAACGGGGGTAAAAGGGCGTCTTCTCCGTCTGCGGCACCTCCAGCACCTTGCCGAACATCTCGCTCGACGACGCCTGGTAGAAGCGCGCATGAGGGCACACTTCGCGCATCGCCTCCAGCATGCGCGTCACGCCCACGCCCGTGAACTCAGCCGTCAGCGTCGGCTGGATCCACGACACCGCCACGAACGACATAGCAGCCAAGTTGTAGATCTCATCCGGCTGCGACGCGCGCAGCGCGTCCACCAGCGAGCGCTGGTCGAGCAGGTCGCCCTGGTGCAGCGTGATGCGGTTGCGAATGTGCTCGATGCGCTCGAACTTCTCCGTCGACGCGCGGCGCACCATCCCGTGCACGTCATAGCCCTTGTCGAGCAAGAGCTCCGCCAGGTAGGAGCCGTCCTGGCCGGTTACGCCCGTGATCAGCGCTGAAGGTCTGTCTGACATGAGCGCCGCAGCCTATCCGCAGCCGACGATGGGACGGTCGCTGTGCTTCGCAGTCATCACGCGGACGCCGACGCGGCCGATGCCTGCGCGCACCCGTCGCCGGGGTCTTCTTGGCCGCGCGAGGAGCCGGCGGCGCCGAGGCCGACGTGGCCGGTGCTCGTCGGACCCGCGATTTGGGGGCCTTGGAGGCCGTGCGAGGAGCCGGCGTGGCCGTGCGCCGCCCGCGCAGCCAGCGCACCGTTGCCGCGATGCCGTCCTCAACCTCGATCTGCGCCTGCCAGCCCAGCAGCTTGCGCGCCTTCTCCACCGACGGCCAGCGGCGCTGGACGTCTACCGCGAACGTCGGCAGGTGCTCCAGCTCGAAAGCCTCCGGGTCCTCGCCGCATGTCTCCCACACGATGCGCGCGATCTGCGCCACCGTCAGCTCGCGCGACGCCGAGATGTTGAAGTCCTCGTTCACGGCCGCCTGCGAGCTCATCGCCGTCACGACGCCGTCCGCGATGTCGTCCACGTGGGTCAGCGTGCGCGTCTGCTCGCCCGAGCCGAAGATCTGCAGCGGCCGTTGACCCGACAGCACCTTGTCGATCAGGTCCGGCACCGCGTGGGCGATGCCCGGTTCTGCGTCCGGCATCTCGCCCGGGCCGTACGCGTTGAACGGGCGGCAGATCGTGTACGGCAGGTCGTGCTCTTCGTGGGCCGCGCGACAGTACACCTCGCCGGTCAGCTTCGAGAAGCCATACGCCGACAACGGCATCGGGCAGTCGCGCAGGTACTCCTCCGGCGTCGGGAACAGCTGCGCGCGCTCGAACACCATCGACGACGACACGTACACGAAGCGCTCCACCTCCAGGTCCAGCGCAGCGCGGATCACCGCGTTGTACAGCGCGTTGTTCACCTCCGTCAGCGTGTGCGGCAGCTTGTGGAAGTTCGCGATCCCACCCACGATCGCCGCCAGGTGGATCACATGGCTACAGCCCTTCGTCGCCGTGTGCGCCTCGGTCGGCACGCGCAGGTCGCCCGTGTGCACCTCACAGCCCTCGCGCATCCACTGCGGCGCCTCGCGCTGGTCTGACACGCGCACCTCATACGCCGGGTCTGCCAGCAGCCGCCGCACCACCGCCGCGCCGATCGTGCCCGCGCCGCCCGTCACCAGCACGCGGCTCATCGGCGCACTCCGGGTCCGCGGCCGCTCGGCCACCCACCGCCGCCTGCAACGCGGCTCATCTGGGCGCGCCCGGGTGGGTGGGTCTCAGCGCGGCCAGCTCCGACGCGTATGCGAACACCTGCGCCGCGCCCCAGCAGTTCCACGGGTCCACGATCAGGCAGTCTTGCGCCGCTCGCTCGGTGATCGTCGCCAGCGTGCGCTCGTCGCGAAAATCCGAGTGGTTGGTCGCCATCACCACCACGTCCGCTCCCTCCACCGCCTCCGCCAGCGACACCGTCGGCGTGACCACGTGCGGGTCGTGCGCCACCACGTCTGCCAGCTCGCGTTCGAGCAGGCGGATCAGCTTGTGCGCCAGCGAGTCGCGCTCGTCGTCCGTGTCCGCCTTGAACGCCAGGCCCAGCACCGCCACCTTGCGGTCCGCCAGGCTGCCCAGGCGCCGCTTGGCACCCTCCAGCAAAAACAGCGGCACCGACTCGTTCACGCGCGACACCGCCAGCAGCATGCCCGGCGCCGCCGAGCGCTCCTCCGAGAACGTGAAGTCCTTGCGCAGGCACGTGCCCGCCGTCAGCCCCGGCTGGGCGATCCCGCCGCGGGGATAGTCGCGGTTGATCAGCTCGATCACGTCAAACACGTTCGCGCCGTAGCGCTCGCAGTCCATCATCAGCAGGTTCGGCAGCGCGAACGTCGCATAGCGCAGGATGTTCGTCCAGATCTTCGCCAGCTCAGCCTGCACCGGCGTCGTCTGCACGATCGGCGCGTCGAACGCGCCGAACAGCTCGCCCGCCACCTCGCCCGAGCGCGCGCCCACGCCGCCGATGATGCACGGCAGCGTGTCGATCTCCTCCAAAAAGCGGCCTGCCGCGATGCGCTCCGGCGCATGCGCCACGAACACCTCCTCGCCGATCGCAAAGCCGCGGTGCTTGGTCAGGTAGCCCGCCACGAACTCCGTCGTGCCCGGCGCGATCGTCGAGCGCAGGATCACGCAGTGGCCCGGCGTCAGCACGCCCAGCAGGTCGTCCAGCGCCGAGCGGATGTCGCGCATGTCGATCTCGATGTGCGAGAACGATGGAGTCCCCAACGTGATCACGATGTGACGCGCCTGCGCCGCGTCCGCCACGCGCTCTGACAGCGTCAGACGGCCAGGCTCGGCCGTCACTCGCGTCAGTAGCTCCTGCGCGCCCGTCTCCTCGAACGGCATGCGCCCTTCGCGCACCGCGTCCAGGCGCGCACTGTCGTTGTCGATGCCGATCACACGCAGTCCGCGATCGGCAAACGACAGCGCCAGCGGCAGGCCCACGCGGCCCAGGCCGATCACCGACACGTCTGCCGTGCCCTGCCAGGCGGTCATCCAGATACCAAGTGCTCGACGCGGGACATAAGGCCAACAGGATATCCGCGGGCCATCGTAGCCCAGCGCGCGACCCGTCCCAAAATCATCAAATAGTCAAGCGCGATGGTCCCGTCGCTCGCGCATGTATTGGCCGGCAAAGCCCAAGACGAACAGCGGGTTGTAGCGCGCGTAGCGCCGCCACAGCCGCCGCGGCTCGCGCCACAGCCGGTACGCCCACTCCAGGCCGTTGCGCTGCATCCACGCTGGCGCCTGGCGCACCAGGCCCGCGTGGAAGTCAAACGCCGCGCCCACCCCCACCAGCAGCGGTGCCGACAGGCGCGGGCGCATCTGCGCCATCCAACGCTCCTGCTTGGGCTGGCCCGTGCCCACCCACACAACAGCCGCGCCCGACGCCTCGATGTCCGCGATCACGCTCTGCTCCTCCTG
Source organism: uncultured Solirubrobacteraceae bacterium (assembly GCA_963734225.1). Classification (GTDB taxonomy): domain Bacteria; phylum Actinomycetota; class Thermoleophilia; order Solirubrobacterales; family Solirubrobacteraceae; genus Palsa-744. The sequence continues at coordinate 699,749 of CAVTGI010000014.1, read as the reverse complement.
GGCCGTCAGCTCGCGAAACGGCGGTGAGAAGCCGCCCGCGATGCGCACACCCGGGAAGCGCTCGCGCAGCCGCTCTTCCAGCAGCTCCAGCGCCTGGGGCGTGCGCCCGCCGTACAGGTACATCGGCGTGCCCGTCCGCGCCGCCCGCGCGCAGAACGCCGCCATCAAGTCCGGGCCGTACACGCGCGTCGCGCGCGCATGGCCCAGCGTGTGCAGCGCCCACACCAGCGGCATGCCGTCTGGCACCGCCAGCGTCGCCTCCAGCACCGCCGCATGGGTCTCATCGTCCTCCCGTGCCGACATCACCAGGTTGACCGCCGCCGCCGTCAGCCACCCGCGCTCGCCCGCCGCGATCATCGCCTCCATCCAGTCGATCACCTCGTCGTAGTCGCTAATCGCCAGGGGGATGCCAAGGATCTCCGCGCGCGCTGGCAGGACGGGGGGCATGCGCGCGCAGGATCGCAGACCGCGCCTGTCCAGCGCAGCGGGGCGCGCGCGGCTACGCAACCCGGTCAGGCGTCCGCAGGATGGCCCGAACCAGTCTGACTGGTGACACGCGCGGCCAGGTTTGCATAACCTTCCGGGATGAGCCCCCTGACCATCCGCCGCTACCGTGCCGAGCGGCTGTTGCGTCAGGAGTTCCAGCGGCTGCGCGCAAAGGTCATCGCCAGCGTGCGCGCGCGCCTGCGCGTCAGCGGGGTCAGCCTCGATCCCAGCGATCTCGAGTCCTGCTACGCCCTCGCCTGGCAGGGCCTCTACGCCGTCCTGCTCGACGGTCAGCAGATCGACAATCCCGCCGGCTGGCTCACGCTCGTCACCTACCGTCGCGCCATCGACGAGCATCGCTCACGAGCTTCAGCGCTTCGCAGCTCCGCCGATCGCCCGGACGATCGCCGCGCCGGCGGGCTGGCCGATTCCTCCGCACGCGACGGCTGTCACGAGCAAGACCTCGCCGCCGAGCTGCACGACCGCACGCAGTTGCGCCAGCTGTTCGAGGGCCTGCGCGGCCGGCTCAGCGCGCGCGAGCGCGAGGCCGCCACCCTCTGCTATCTGCACGGCCTCTCGCGCGCCGACGCCGCCGCGCGCATGGGCGTCAGCGAGTCGCGCATGCGCAAGCTCATGGACGGGGCTGGCTCGGGGGAGCAGGGCGTCGCCCGCAAGGTTGGCGCGCTCGTCGCCACCATCAGCGATGGCCGCTGGTGCGACGACCAGGCGTCGCTCATGCGCGCGCTCGCCTACGGCATCCTCGACCCCGACGGCCAGCGCTATCAGCTCGCGCTCGCCCACCACGACGACTGTCCCGCCTGCCGCGCCTACGTGCGCTCGCTGCGCGGCCTCGCCGTCGTGCTGCCGCCCGTCTTCCTGCCCTGGGGCCTGGGGGCCGACGCCATCGCTCGGGCCGTCGCGCACGGCGGCGGGGCGGGCGCCGCCGCCGGTGCAGGCGGGGGAGCCGGTGCGGGCGCCGGTGGCGGGATCGGGGCCAGCGCGAGCACTGGCGGGGCTGTGTCGCTGTCCGGTGCAGCCGGCGCCGGCGGGGCGGCCGGCGGGGGCTGGCTGCTCGGAGGGGGCGCCCTCGCAGGCAAGCTCGTCGCCGGATGTCTGATTGCAGTCAGCGTCGGCTGCCTCGCGCTGTCCGGCGGTGTCCGGCGCTCGCCTGCGCACACGCACAGGCATCGGGTTGCCGACGTCGCACGGGTCAGTCACACGGCGTACCCGTCTCTCTCGCCGTCCATCAGCTACCAGGTCAACGCAAGCACGCTCCTACAGCCTGAAATTGCAGGCGCGCACGGTGCCGACTCCGCACGTGCGCTCACGCCGGCTGTCCAGGCCAGCCGCGAGTTCGGGCCAGAGCAGGCGCTCGCCGGCGGGACGGCCGGCGCGACGTCCAGCGGGGCCGCCGCCGGCAGCCGCGTCCCGAGCGCGCGATCCGCGTCCGCCGGCTCGGCGCGTGAACCGGCTGTGAGCCCAGCCGGTGGTGGCACGGGGTCGGGTGAAGGTCCAGGGTCGGCCAGGAGCGCGCCCGCAAGCGAAGAAAGCGGTCAGGCGTCGTCAGCTTCATCCGGCGGCGGCGCGTCCAGCGCCCCGTCCATGGCCGAACGGGAGTTCTCGCCCGGGTAGGGAGGATATGTCTCGCCGCGCGCGGCGATAGCCATGGTTATACGGACACCGCCACGCCGGAGGTCGTCGCTTGCACCGTCGTGTGCGGTCACCCGCACCCAATGCGACCAGCCTCAGTTTGGTGGACGAACGCCTCGGTCGGGAGTGTGACTTACGGAAGGCGGTTCGTCGGTCCCGAGAAGTAGCTCGGCGCACTGTGCCTCCCAAAGATCGACCGTGTCATGAAGCCCTCGCATATCGGCTTGCTTGATGATCTGGACGCCGCTCTCCTGGACAGCGCCCATCTGCACGCGACCGCCGATGCCCTCGACGCTGGTCTCGATCGTGTCGCGTAGCACCTTTAGCGCCACGACCTTGGCTTGCTCGAGCGCGAGATCATCAGGGTTGATGTAGCGCATCGTGCCTATAGCGAAGCTCGCGCTGTCGACACCGAGCGGGGCGCCACCGAAGGCCCAGGTCTCCACCCACTCGCCTGCGCCACCACTGAGAACATGAAGCGCGACGGGCTTGCTCTCTTGTCTGCACCACCACGCGATGAGAAACTCGGCGTGGTCACTGCGTCCCTCGATGCTGGGATCCCCACGAAGCTCGGTGAAGATGGCATGCAGATGGGCCTTAATATCGAGGCGATCTGTGCTTGATGACAGCTCGTCATTGCGGGCAAGGCGCAGCGCGAAGCTCTGCGCAACATCCTGCGCGCCGGCCCATGCAAACAAGAACCCAGGACGCGGCTCGTATACCTTCTGCGTGTAGCGGGCGACGCGCCGACCCCTCGCACCGCGTGTCTGCTGACTGTCAGAGCCAACGATCACGCCATCTCGGCAGCGCAGAGCGGCGATGAGCGTCATCTCACCGCGGCCGTGGCGACTTGCGCACCAAAGATGGTCATCGAGTGGTGCATCATCGCGCCTGAACGCGACGGTTTTTAGCCCGCGAGTCGATCAGGCAGGTCGACGAAAGATCGAGTTGACCGCGAACTCGGGGTGTTCAGCATAGACACGTTCGAGCAACTCGTTGAACCTCAGGCTGGAGACGTCTTGCTTGATCTCGAAGAGCTCACGGGCAGCATCAAGCAGCTTCTCATCTTCTGCTCGCTTCAGGATCCGTTTCCCCTCGCGGAAGGTCACTTTGCTTGGCTTGTATCGAGACCAACGCTTTCCCGGCACGGGTACGCGCTCGAGCAAGCCATCGTCAACGAGCCGGTCAAGGTCGCTGTAGATGGCTGTGCTCATAGGCCCGTAGTCATACGGCTTGAACGTGTACTTGGACCGCGCAGGCACCCGCGCACGCCTGGCGAACAAGAACAAGCCCTTTTGAAAGCGGATCGGATCGAGCCCGTCGGGTGCACCTTCATAGGCGGCGAACAGAAGCAGCCAGTCTCGTCGCTTCACCGCTCGCCCCCTGCTGTTGAGGCGTAGGCAAAGATCTCGGCCTGCGCTTGCCCACGCACCAGCCCAGTTTGGCCATCGAATCGGACAGATATCCCGAGGCATACGAACATATGTTCGCAGCCTGGGCGGCGGCTACTTTCTTGCGCGGGCCCCGAGACGAGAAGAGTCGTCCTGCTAGCGGGCATCCATCGACGGTATCGCAGTCGTCACGCCGCATGACAATGCGATCGGTTAGGCCCGCGGGAAAACCCTCGCGAGCCGCCTGAACGCCAGCGGGTTACCGCGCGGGCGCAGCCGCCCCGTGGCGATCGCCCGCACGGGGTCAAGGCGCTGTCCGACGATGTCCACCCAGTCCTGGTAGGCCAGACGCAGGCGCAGGTCCGCCCGCGGGGCCGCGCCCTCGTTGACCTCGCTGGAGCCGTTGTTCACGATCAGGTACCAGGCGGGCACGTCGGGGTCGGTGAACTCCCACTGCACGGTCATCGCTCGGCGCAGCCCGTGCTCGGGGTTGACCTGGCGGCGGATCGTGTCGAACAGCAGCGCCACCGTCTCGGGATCACGCTCGGAAGGCCCTTCGCGCACGCCCACCACACCCGCTTTGGCCAGCGCGCGCCCCCGCTGGGAGATCTCGATCGGCGACAGGCCCGACGGCAGCAGCGCGGGCCCCGGCAGCGAGTCCAGCGGCATGCCCGCCGAGCGCAACTTGGTGGTCATGGAGGTCAGGCCTTCCACGCCGACCTCGTCGAGGGTGGAGCCGAACACCGTGATGTAGCTCTCGTCCCAGCCCGGCGGCATCAGCACTTGCGACGTGTAGCGCGTGACCTCGTGCAGCAGGCGCGCGACCGCCTTGGGCACGCCGACGGGGTCTTCGCGCTTGAGGTCGGCCAGCAGCTTGACACCGAAGCCGATGTGGCGCTGCTCGTCTGCGGCGATTTTCTCCATGCCCTCGCGAAACGCGGGCAGCACGTCGCGCTTCTCCAGGTAGCTGCAGATGAAGTGCTGGCCGGGCTGCGCGAGCGAGGCCTCGATGACGACGTGGTAGAGCGTCACCGCAGCCGCCAGTTTCGCCGGTGAGCGGTCGGCGCGCAGTTCGTCGGCCATGCGGTCGAGGCGGTCGAAGATCTTGCGAAAGCCTGACGTCAGTTCCGGCTTGATCGCGGACAGGCCGCTGGACATCGAGCCGTCGCCGATGCCGCACACCTCCTGCATGAAACGCTTGAAGAACACCGCGTGGCGGGCCTCGTCGACTTGCTGGGTGGCCAGGAAATACTTCTGCTCCTCCAGCGGCGCAGCGTCGATGTAGGGGGAGAGGTTGTCTGCCACCGCGTCCTCGCCCCAGAAGAACAGGCAGTAGTTCCATAGCGCCGCCTTGCGCTCGAACTCGGTGAAGTCCTCGCGCCACTGGCGCGCGTCCTGCGAAAAGTCGAGCTCTGTGGCGCTCCAGTTGCCGCGCTCCCAGCGCGCGTACAGGTCCGTGTAGGAGATCGCGTCCGCTGGCAGGCTCGCGATGTTGGCGTCGGTCGAGGCGGGCGTGGGGGGCGTGGCGATGGCCATGTGAGCTTGCTCCTGTTGGTCTCGACTGTGTGAATAACGAACGCTATCGTAATAACGATCGCTCTGTCAAGTAGGATTAGATGATGGAGATCGAGGGTCGCGGCGTGGACGAGCCCAGCCTGGACGCTGGCCCGGGCACAACTCGCCTGACTCGCGAGCAGAGCCGCGCCAACACCCGCGAGCGCCTGCTGGCGGCCGCCCGCAGCGTGTTCGCGCGCAGCGGCTTTCACGGCGCGTCCGTCGAGGAGATCGCTTCCGCCGCTGGCTTTTCCACCGGCGCTCTGTACTCCAACTTCGACGGCAAGGAGGACCTCTTTCTGGTGTTGATGGAGCGCGAGATAGAGGCGCACGCGCGCGAGATCGCCGAGGCGGTGCGCGAGCGGGCGTCGATGTCAGAGCGGGCCACCGGCGGGGCACGCCAGTGGATGACGATGATCGAGCGCGAGCCCGAGGTGGTCCTGCTGTTCATGGAGTTCTGGGCCTACGGCGTACGCGACGCGCAGGTGCGTCCCAAGGTCGCAGCGCGCTTTGCCCAGATGCGCGAGGTGCTCACCAGGCTGATCGCAGATGGCGTGCGCGACTTCGACCTGGAGCTGGAGCTGCCCGCCGAGCAGCTCGCGCTGGCGATCGACGCGCTGGCCGACGGTATCGCCCGCCAGAAGCTCACCGACCCCGACGCGGTGCCCGACGAGCTGATGGGCCGTGTGCTGTCGCTGCTGTTCGGCGCCGTCACCCGCCCGGCAGGCACAGGCAGGCGTAGTGCACCGTGAACAGCAGTCGCGCCAGCGCCGGCGCCAGATGGTGCAGGCCAGAGCGCAGCGCCCACTTGGCCGTGGCCGCCGAGCGGGCCGCGGGAGTGGTCGCGAAGAAGCGCTGAACCGCAAGCGGCAAGGCGTCCTCCAACTCGCCCTCCAGCGATAGGCCTGCGTCAGCCACGATCGCACGGGCGGCCCGACGGTCCAGGCGCTGCAGATGCCCCACCTCGGCGGCGTGCTCGCGCTTGCCCGCCCGCCGCGCCGACCAGTTGGCCTCCAGCGGCACCTCCACGATCACCGCTCGGCACGCACGCGCCACCTCCGCCAACAGCGCGGACGGCTGTGGCACGTGCTCGAGCACGTGCGACAGGATGCCGAGGTCATAGGCCCCGTCGGGGGCGGGCACGTGCAGGCCGTCGTACAGCTCAACCGACTCGATCTGCGGGCGATCGCGGGCGATCTCCACGGCGGCCTGGGTGATCTCCACCCCCGACAGCCGCCCGCCAAACCCGCGCCGGGCGAGCTCGCACAGCAGCGCGCCGTCGCCGCAGCCGACCTCCAGCGTGCTCAGCGGCCTCACGCGACCCCGCGCGCACAACGCGATCACGTGGTCGGCCTTGCCCATTGCGCCCAGCGCGCGCCAGCGCGAGTACAGCGCCGCATCCGCGGGGTCCTTGGCGTAGGCGTCGTCGTAGAAGGCGACGAGCTCGGATGAGTCCTGCACGCCGGCGAGCTCGGGCGGGTCCTGCACGCGGCTGTCAGCGCTGCAGGAACGCTTCGATGGTCATCTGCCCGATCGCGCGGTTGGCCCCCAGCTGGGTCAGCGAGGCCAGCGTCGGCGCGGTGGGCCTCGCTGCGACGAAGTGCGAGATCGCAAACGTTTCCCTGCGGGTGACCCCCACCAGGCGGAAGCCCGGCGGGGGGCTGGTCGGCACGACGGCCGCCTGAGGCGGGCCGACGGTGCGCAGGTGGCGTAGGGCCACGAAGTCCACTTCCGTGACGCGCGGGAGCGTGGCGGAGACGCCGCTCAGCGAACGCATGTAGATCGACAGCGGCCGCGACGCGTGCGCTTCGGCAACGAGCAGGCGGGCGGTTGTGGGCGTGCCCAGCGTGCGTGCAACGCCGCGCCAGTCATCGCGCTGATAGTCGCCGACGGCGTTCGCAGCCACGATCATCGCCACGCAGATCGCGCACAGCGCTCCCCCGAGCAGCGCGCCGCTGCGCGCCGCCCGCTCGCTTCCCAGCCCGGCGGCCACGAGCACTGCCAGTGGGATCCAGGACGCGAGCACGTTGCGCCCGTCATAGACGTCCACGAGGTGCGTCACGGCGAGGACGAGCGGCAGGCCGAGCGAGACGCCGGCCACGATCGCCGCGTTACGCGCGCCGTTGCGCTCGCGCTCGTCGCCGCGGCGCCACACCAGCACGACTGCGCCCGCCGCCAGGGCAACGGCGACCACGAGCGCGAACAGCACCAGCGGCCCGTAGATGCCGACGGTGAACGTCTTCATGCTTTCCGCCACCCGCCGCGGAAGCGACAGTTCTTCGATCCAGTTGGTCTTGCCGTCTGCGCGTTGGCTGGCGGCGAGCGGCACGAGCGCGAGCCCCACGAGTACGACCGCGCCGGCCGGCCCGAGCACGCGCCTGCGATCGAGGCGCATCACCAGCACGAGCGTCTCCGGTATGAACATGAATGCAGCGAAGTAATGCGTGAGAAGGGCCAGGCTCGACATGACGGCCCACATCGCCAGATGCCGCGTGCTCGGCTGCTTCAGTGCGCGCTGCCAGTACACGAATGCCGCGGCTGAGAACAGGACCAGGAGGGCATACGCGCGCGCCTCCTGCGAGAAGAAGTACATCGACGGGCTGACGGTTGTCAGGAGCGCGGCCCACACCCCGGTGCGGGGGGAGATCTCGCGTCCGGCTGCATACATCACCGGGATGGTCGCCGTGCCGACGAGCGCTGAGAAGGAGCGAAAGCCGATCGCGCCCGCGCCAAACACCTTCGTCCAAGCCCACACGAGGACGTAGTAGAGGGGTGGCGCCGACTCGCTGGAGGTCAGATGCGAGAGCATCCCGGAGAATCCGCGGTGGACGAGGATCATTGTGGCTGACTCGTCGAGCTCGATGCTCGAGACGTTCAGCGTCGCGAATCGCAGCACCCCACCGAGCACCGTGAGCGCGATCGCCAGCTGAGTCGGGCTCACTCCCAGCGTGCCTGCGCGCGGACGCGTCGAGTCGCCCACCGAACCACGCTTCGCTGTCACGGCGGCTGGTGGACTCGCAGCGGAGAACATCCCCACGGCGCGATTATGTCAGCTGTCTCGGGTCTGCCACCCCGGTGACTATTGTGGTCGCGATGACGAGCAAGCTCGCCGCGTCGCTGCGCGAAGCGCCGGTGACAGTGCCAGCGCTCGTTGCTCTCGCGTTGTTCGTCGTATGGGCGACCAGCGAAGCGGGGTTCCCCGTAACGCATTGGGCTCCCGGCGGTCTGGTCGTGTTGTTGCTGGTGGTGATCGCGGCGGCCTGCGTGGGCGTTCGCTGGGGCGAGATCGACGGTGCGGTGAAGCTCGCCGTGGGCTGCCTGGCCGGCTACACCGCTCTCAGCTTCTGCTCGATCCTGTGGGCCGGCGTGCAGGGGGCGGCCTGGGAAGGGGCCAACAGGACGCTGCTGTATCTGCTCGTGTTCTTGCTGTTTGCCTGCTGGCCGCAGCGGGCGCGCAGCGCGGCGCTCCTGCTTGGTGCATGGACGATGGCGATGATCGGCCTGGCGGTGTTCGTGGCGCTACACGTGGACGCTGCGACGGGTGCGGGCCTGCAGAGTCTCATCCCGGGCGGTCGCCTGGCGTACCCGAGCGGCTATCCCAACGCCTCGGCGGCGCAATGGCTGATGGCGTTCTGGCCGGCCCTGCTGTTGGCCCGCAGCGAGCGCCTGGCGTGGTGGCTGCGGGGTCTGCTCGCCGGTGGCGCAGTGCTGCTCGCGGACGTCGCGCTGCTCAGCCAAAGCCGGGGCTCGCTGTATGCGACGCCGGTCATGCTGGTGCTGGTGTTCGCGTTGATCCCCGCACGCACCCGCACGTTCGCCCTGCTCGTGCCGGTAGCCGCCGGGGTTGTGGCCGCCGCGCCGGCGGTGCTGCGCGTGGGCGATCACCTGCAGGCGGGCGCCGTCGTCGCCTCCACCACACACCACGCCATCGTGGCCACGTTCCTGGCGGCGGCTGTGGTCGGGGTCGTGGTGGCTGTCGGCGCTCTCGTCGAGAGTCGACTGGCGCGCTCGACGACTCGCGCCGGGACGGTTCACCGAGCGCTTGCGGCGACCGCTGTTGCCACGCTGGCGCTCATCCTGGTGGGCGGGGCGGTCGCCGTGGGCAACCCCGTCTCGCGCCTCGAACACGCCTGGCATACGTTCAAGGTGGGCTACGCGGCCAACAGCCAGACGGGCAGTCGTCTGGTGAGCGGCCTGGGCAGCAACCGCTATGACTTCTATCGCGTCGCGCTCGATGAATTCCTCGCCCATCCCGTGCTCGGCATCGGCGTGGACAACTTCCAGGAGCAATACCTCCAGCACGGCCGCTCCACGGAGACCCCCCATTACCCGCACAGCGTGGAGCTGCGCACGCTCGTGCAGACAGGAATCGTGGGCTCGTTGCTGGCGCTGGTTGGACTCGGCGCGGCCCTGTGGGCCGTCGCGCGCACCCTGCGGCTCGCCGATCCGCTCGCCCGTTCGGTCGCCGCTGGCGCGCTGGCCGGGTTTGCCTATTGGGTGATCCATGGCTCGTTCGACTGGTTCTGGGAGTACGCCGGACTGGGTGCGCCCGCGTTCGCGCTGCTGGGCCTGGCCTGTGCGCTCGCGCCCGCCAGGCGAGTCGCCGGCGCGCGAGCGCTCGCGCGTCGTCCCGCGATCGCGCTGGCGGCGCTGCTCGGGCTCGCCGCCGCGTGCTCCTTGACCGCGCCGTGGCTGAGCCAACTGGAGATCCAAAGTGCCGCTCACGTCTGGACGCGCGCGCCCCAGGCGGCCTATGCGCGCCTGGACGATGCCGCGCGGCTGGATCCCCTCAGCGACGAAGCGTCGCTGGTGGCAGGGAGCATCGCTCTGCGCTACGGCGAACTGGCGCGTGCCGATCGCGACTTCGCGCAGGCCCTGCAGCGAAGCCCCGACGACGCCTATGCGACGCTCGAGCTTGGGGCGATCGCCTCGGCGAGGGGAGACCGCTCGGCGGCGCTGGGACTGCTCGAGCGAGCGGCGCGGCTGAGCCCGCGCGAAGCGCTCACGCGAGAAGTCCTTGGGCTCGTGCTTGAGGGCCGGCTCGTGAATATCCAGCTACTGAATCGCGCGATCCTGCTCAAAGCTCAGGAACTCGCATAAACCCTGTTGTTTACTGCCCAAATACGAGGTTGCGTCTCGACACAGTCCTCCGCCTTCGCTAGCGTGTGGACTCAGTCCCTGTCAATTCGTTGACGTAGGCGCTCTAGTGCTCAAGGGACTTGACGGTTGGTTGCTGAAGCGATCACGGGCACGTGGCACGGAGAGCGGACGCGGTCTGCTCGAGCCGCGGAAGGAAAGCGAAGGCAGGGACGCAATGGGAAGGCATAGCAAGACAATCTCAATAGGCATCCTGGCGGGGGTTTGCTGCGTCTTGGCCCCGGCTGGCGCGAGCGCCGGCTCCCTTCTGAGCGGCTACGGCGGGCCCGGTCAGGGCAATCAGGCGATTCTCGGTTCGGTCCTTCTGGGTGGACCCTCAGGCGGCCAGGGCGGATCCGCGGGTGCGGGCGGCGCCGGCGGCGTGGCGGGCGGTCGGAGCAACAGTACGGCAGGCTCGACAGGGGCACCCAGGAGGCGCTCCGCAGCACCCGGTGAAAGCCGGAAACACCGCAAGGCAGGGGTGGGTACGCCGGCAGCGGCCCGCTCCCAGGCGCAGTCTGGTCTGCTCACGCGCCCAGCGGCAGATGCCGGCACGGTCCCCGCGCAGACCCTTGGGCTCTCGGCCGACGATCTTGTCTACATAATCCTCGTCCTGGGGGCACTCGCGCTCACGGGTGCACTTACGAGACAGCTGGCACGTCCCCACGGGGCCGCTAAAGGGACACGACGCAGGACCCGAGTAAGCAACTAGGGACAAGGGCGCCCTCGCCACATGGACAACACGCGAATCACCCAGCAGACCACCACGCTCCCGCTTCACGGCGCGCGGGCGCACGATGCCCCCTGGCCCAAGGCGGCGCGAGACGGGAAGTTCCGCGGGCGGCTGCAATGGGCCATGGAGGGACCCGGCTGGAGCGTGCTTCGCCCAGCCGTGGACTTCGTTCTGCTGTGTGCGGCCGTCGTGATCGTGCAGGGGGGCTTGCTTGGCACCCTGCACGCTTCGTCTGACCGAGCTCCCCTGCTCGCGTTCCCGCCGCTGGTGATGCTGCTGTTCTACCTGCGCGGCCTCTACCACACGCGCTTGCGCGCTCTGCTGCTCGACGGGGTAGTGCCGGTGGTCAGCGCGGTGTCGGTCGCCGCGATGGCGGTTGCGATGCTCGGCATGTTCGCCAACGGGCAGGTTCCCGACCAGTCCGCCTGGCTGCAGGCGTGGCTGTTTGCGCTGCTAGGCGTAGGCTTCGGGCGCGCGCTGCTTGCCGCCATCCAGCGTTGGGCCCGGGCCCGGCGCCTGGTCGGCAAGCCGGTGCTGATCCTGGGTGCGGGCATGGTGGGGGCACAGGTGGCGCGCCGGCTGGAGAGCCATCCCGAGTACGGTCTTGTGCCGGTTGGTTTCCTCGACGACGAGCCGCGCCCGCTCGCGGAGGTCGGCGGGCGCGACGTGCCCGTGCTGGGGACTGCTGAGGACCTCGAGGAGACGGTCAAACGCATGGGGGTGAGGCACCTGATCGTGGCCTTCTCCTCGGCGGCCGATGCGCGCGTGAGCCGCCTGATCCAGCAGTGCCAAGAACTCGGCGTCGAGGTGTCGGTCATCCCGCGCATGTTCGACACGATCAACAGCCGGGTGGGCTATGACACGGTCGGCGGGCTGCCGCTGATGTCGTTCAGTGCGGTCGACCCGAATGGCGTGCAGTTCGCGTTCAAGCACGCGCTCGACAGCGTCCTCGCGCTGGCGCTGTTGGTAGTGCTCTCGCCCGTGCTCCTGTGCGCGGCGCTGGCCGTACGCCTGACCTCGCCTGGCCCGACCCTGTTCACGCAGCGCAGGGTTGGCCGCGACGGCAAGTTGTTCGATCTGTACAAGTTCCGCTCGATGTACGTGCAGAGCGGCCAGGCGCTGGCGGCCGAGGGCGAAGGCTCGGGCGCGCTGAGCTTTCTGCTCGCCGGAGATACCGCTCCCGGAGGCGTGGAGGGCGAGGATCGACGTACCCTCGTCGGGCGCTTTTTGCGCACCACCTCGCTGGACGAGCTGCCACAGTTGATCAACGTGCTGCGGGGCGAGATGAGCCTCGTCGGTCCGCGTCCCGAGCGCCCCGAGTTCGTGGAGCTGTTCAGGCAGGACATCGTCCGCTACGGCGACCGCCACAGGGTCAAGTCGGGGATCACCGGCTGGGCGCAAGTACACGGCCTGCGCGGACAGACATCGCTGGCTGAGCGCGTCGAGTGGGACAACTACTACATCGCCAACTGGTCACTGGGCCTGGATCTGAAGATCCTCATGCTCACGGTCGTGGCCCTGTTTCGCAAGGCGGAGTAAGACCTCAGATACTTCGCTGCGCGTCCGCCCCGGCGCCCTGCCAGTATTGGAACACGCGTACCGTCAGGCCACTGATCCCGAGCTGCGCGGGCAGCCCGATCGAATAGTCGTTGAAGCGGTTGAGTATGAAGAAGGCTCTATAGCGCGGCACGCTGCCCTGCAGGGCTTCCAGCTCCATGAAGTCGCCCACTGGCCCGGAGCCGCTTGCGATCACCCGCCGGCCGCGCACGCGTAGGCGCAGCGCCGGACGAGCTTCGCGGGCAAGCGGGTCCGCGATCACGCGCGCGAGCGCGGCGAACGCCGGCTTGCGCTTGCCGTTCGTCGACAGCACGCCGAAGTTTTCGTGGCTGGAGTCGCGCAGCTTGTAAAGGATCGCTGCGGCGACATACGGAGCGCGCGCCAGCGCGCGAAACACATTCGTGATGTCGGCCGCCTGAACCTGGGGGGTCACGCAGGGCTGTTCTTCCTGGATCTTCACGCGCGGCCAGCAGCTGGTCCAGCCGAACTCGTCCAGCCACAACGGCGTGTCGTCGCCGTTGGCCAGCTGGACTTCGTGGATCGCGCGCAGCGCGCCCAGGGTCAGGGTGTAGTAGTGAACTGCCAGCCCGTCGTAGTAGCCCTTGATGCCGGCTGCGTAGAGGACTCGCAGGAACGCTCCGCTGGACCCGACGATCGCGCCGGCGAGCACGCGCACTTCGGGGTTGACCTGCTTGATCGCGGGGTAGGCGGCGCGCAGCATCGCGGCGTAGCGTGCCGCTTTTTCGGGCCCTGCGAAGTAGCGTTCGTTGCTCTGATCTGGCTCGTTCCAGATTTCCATCGCAGCCAGCTCGTGCCCGTAGCGCCCGGCCAGGTAGGCGACGAACGCTGCGAACGCGGCCGGCTGGCGCGGCGGCCATGCATTGGCCTGGCCGCCGCGGCTCGGGTTGCAGCCGCGCAGCACCGAGGCCGGCGCCGAGGAGGCCCAGCAGGGTGTGCTCTGGACCAGCATGATCACGCGGATTCCGACTGAGGCGGCTTCGTTCATCAGGCGGTCGGTTGACGCCAGCGCGCCGGGATCGAGTTGTCCCGGTTGGCGCGGTTCCAGCACCGACCAGGGCACTTCGACTCGCATGAGCTTCGCGCCGAGCGCCTGCAGCTGGGGTAGTTCGCGGTCGGCCTGCGTGGGCAGCGAGCTGTCGATCGGACTCCCGATGCTGACGCCAATCAGCAGGCCTGATGAGGGCCGCTGCGCGTCGGCCGCGTGTGCGGGCGCGAGCGTCGAAAGGAGCCATGCCAGCAGGCCCACGAGAATCGCCCCGGCACCCGCGGGCCAGCTGAGCCTCGCTGTCATCTCCGTACACGATAGTGCGGCGCCCCGGCTGCACGGGGCGGTCGCCCGGGCGGCGCGAGTAGGCTCTCGAGGATGTCGCCCACGTGGATCTGGCTGCAGGTGGCGATCGTCGTGTTCGTGGTCATCGGCATGATCATCGCGATCATCAGACTCGCCTGAGCCGTCCGCCGGCCGCGCGGGCGTCGCGGCGAGCGCTTGCGCAGAGCGGTTCTCAGCCTCGCGGGTGCCACCACGATCGTGGGGCGGACACTACGTTCTCGAGGCTGACCGAAGGCCGTGGAGGGATGGTGTCCCTGCCCTCGAGGATCGCCGCCGGAACCGCACAGGTGAGCCACTCGGCCAGGGGCGACAGTCCGCAGCGCTCGAGCTGGTCACTCGCGCCCGGTGCACGCTGTATCTCGTCGTGGGCGTCTGAGGCGACGTTGTGCATCATGCCCTGCTGCGCCAGCGACAACGCGAAGCGCCGGGCGCGCTCGCCGAACTGTCCCACCAGCGAGCCGGCGGTGATCGACGTGATGACGCCTTGGTCGACCAGGCCGGCAAGCATCTCGGGGTCGCGGTGAAAGGCGGGACAGCGCTCCGGGTGGGCGAGCACGATTCGGTGGCCCTGACCCTGGAGTGCGAGCAGCTGTGCGTCCAAGCCGCTGGCAATCGGGCTGAAGGGGGGCTCCACGAGCAGCCAAGGTCCTCCCCCGAGCCCAAGGCCCGCCAGTTCCTTGGGGGAGATGTCCGCTGCGCGAGTCAGAGCAATCTCGGCTCCCGCGCGGACCTCGAGCGCCACCTCTTCGGCGAGCAGGCGCTCGTTCAATTCGGCGACCAGCTGCGCAATGTCCTGGGCGCTATTGGGGTAGCGCCAGCTGACATGCGGCGTGGCCACGAGCGTGCGTGTGCCCGCCGCGACCGCGGCGCGCGCCAGTGCGAGCGAGCTCTCGATTGTCCTGGGGCCGTCGTCGATGCCGGGCAGGACATGGCAGTGCAGGTCGATCACTGTCGCTGAACGATAGGCATGCCGTCCTGGGGTGACCGGGCTCGATGGGTATGATCCAGCGCGCCGAGCGCCCGCCGCGCGGCTGAGCGTGGACCACAGCGACGAGGAGGGTCACGTTGTTCAAATCGATCGTGGTTGGCACCGACGGCTCTGACACAGCCACCCAGGCTGTGCGCCAAGCGGTGGAACTGGCGCACTCGGTTGGGGCGAAGCTGGAGATAGTCAGCGCCTACGAGCCCGTGCCGGCGCAGCGCCTGAACGAGGAACGCAGACAGGCGCCCGAGGACCTGCAGTGGGCGATCAGCCCGCGCGAGGACGTCGACGCGACGCTCGAGGCCGCCGCCGAGGTGGCCCGCCAGGCCGGGATCGAGGCGACGGTGTACGCGCGCCAGGGCGACCCCGCCGATGCGATCCTCGACGTAGCCGAGGAGCGCGAGGCCGACCTGATCATCGTGGGCAACAAGGGCATGACCGGAGCAAAGCGCTTCCTGCTGGGCTCGGTGCCCAACAAGGTCTCCCACCACGCGCCCTGCTCGGTGCTGATAATGCGCACCACCTGAGCGGGGCCGAGCCGGCTCGCTCTCAGCCCGCCGTCTGCGAGGCGCCGGCGCGGGCGCGCAGGGCGCGATCGATGACTTGCGCCATTTGCACGCGGAAGCGCTCGCGCCCGAACCGCTTGGCGTTGTCACGGATTCGCTTCGGATCGAGCTCCAGACGCTCGAAGCGCTCGATGGCAGCCGCGAGCGTCGCGGCGTCCTGGCGCTCGAACAGCACCCCCGTCTCACCGTCTAGCACCGACTCGCTGGCCCCCCCGACGCCGTAGGCGATCACCGGCACGCCCGCGGCCTGTGTCTCGACGGGGACGATCCCGAAGTCCTCCTCGCCGGGGAACAGCAGAGCGCGCGCCCGCGAGAGCAGGCGGTCTCGTTCAGAGTCGCTCACGCGACCGACGAACTCGATCTGGCCCCCCGTCGCAGCCTGGGCGCGGATGCCCGCCAGAGCCCTGCCGTCGCCTGCGACATCGAGGCGACGGCCAAGAAGCTCGCACGCGGCCACGGCGAGATCGACGCGCTTGTAGGGGACCACCCGCCCGAACACCAGATACGAGTCGCCGCGCTCGCGCTCGCGCTCGAGACCGAGGAAGTGCTCTACGTTCACGGGCGGGTGGACGATCTCGGCGGAGCGTCCGTAGTAGCGCGCGATGCGCTCGGCCACGTGGCGCGAGTTGGCCACGAACACGTCCGGTGATGCGGCGCCCGCGAGATCCTGCCGTCGCAGCCGTACCAGCAGGCGTGGCATGGCCAGCTTCGCCAGTCTCCCCAACTGCTCGCCATCGAGGAACCCCTCCTCCCAGGCATAGCGCATCGGCGTGTGGCAGTAGCAGACGTGCAGCGCGCTCGCGGGCGTGTGCACGTTCTTGGCGCACGCGTGATTGCTCGACAGCACCAGGTCAAAACGCGCAAGGTCGAAGGAGCGAAACGCCCTGTCCATCAGTGGCAGGAGCTTGGGATAGTGGCGACTCGCTCCCGGTATGCGGTTGAGCGAGGAGACGTGGACCGTACGTTCGGTGATCGCGGCCGGCCACGGCGCAGGGTCATACACCGACGTGAAAAGCTCGGCCGTGGGGAACATCTCGAGCAGCTCCAGGACGACCTGCTCAGAGCCTCCGGGGACGGTCAGCCACTCGTGCACGATCGCCACGCGCGGCAGCCGTGCGCGCAGATCGTCGAGCAGGCGCGTGTCTTGCGCCGGTTGCGGGCTGGCGGTGGGCGTGCAGGCGCTCACCGTAGTCGCACAGGACAGCGTGTCGTCCGTCACAGTGCCGTGCGGGCCTTGCCGAGCCGGGCTCGTCGGGCGAGCAACCCGAGCAGACCGATCTGCGCAGCCAGGACAACCGTGAAGCGAGCTTCCACGCCGGTGAAGCTCGCGGTGGTGTCCATGACCGCCAATCCGGCGATGGCGCACGCCGACGCGAGGCAGAACGCGCGCAGCCAGGGTGGGTGGACAGTGCGCCGCGTTCGCCATGCGAGCAGGAAGCTGCCGACGATCATGCCAATGTAGGCGCACAGGCCGAGCACACCCAGCTTCAACCAGAACCACAGCGCCGCGAAGTGCACGTACTGGCGGCCTTCTTCGTGTTCGACCGACAGCGGTGCGGCGGTCGCCTGCCAGGTAATGCCAACCCCGAGCCCGGTTATCGGATGTTGGGCGATATTGCTCAGCACGTTGGAGCGCTCGTCGAGCCGGTAGCGGTCCTCTCTGTTGGTTTCCAGCTTGCTGAAGGACGACAGCGATGTGGCTCTCTTGATGATCGGGAGATTGGATTGGAAGTGAAGCGAGCCGAGCAGCCAGACGGCGCCGACGAACACCAGACTGGCAGGCACCAACAGGCGTCGGCCGGCTGGCGAGGTGCCCAACAGCAAGATCAGCACCACGCCGAGTACGGAGGCGATCCAGAACGAGCGCCGATATGACAGGAGAAGGCAGGCGATCAGCAGCGGGCTGCCGAGCAGCATCCAGAGTGGCACCTTAACTTTCGCGACCCGCGCGGCGAGGATCGTGAGCAGGGCGATCATGATGAGCCAGTTCGCCGTCGGTTCGTAGTAGGTCAGCGTCGAGGAGCCTTCGATCTGTCGTCCGAGGTGCTCGGAGATCTCCACTAGGCCCAGGATCGCCTTTACGATCGCGAGCGCCATTCCGCCGGCGAGCAGCCTCGCGATCTGGCGCTCGTCGAGTTCCAGGTTGGCGATCGTGACGGGCATCAGCAGCAGGTAGAAGAGCACGTGCTCGGAGAAGATCGAGAAGCGCAGGCTGGTCCCGGCCGCGTGCCCGACGAACGCTCCCGCGGCCATCGCCAGCGCCAGTGTCACCAGGGGAATCGCAAGCGCCCGCGGTATCCACAGCGGACGGCCGCTGCGCAGCACGTCCAGGAAGGCCGACACTACGACCAGGCTCACGAGCAGGTCCAGTACCGAGAGGCCTTTGTAGACCTGCGCGTAGAGGTTCGATGTGAAGCTGAAGAGCCCGAAGCCCGGGCCCTCGCAGAAGATGGTCAAGCCGACCACCAGCACCAGCGTCAGCACCGGTCTGGTGAGGAGGATCGCCCCGGCTATGAGCGCGACCGGCACGAACAGGCCGGCCGTACCGAGCTCACGCTCGCCCGCGACCGCCAGCAGCGCGAGCATCGCCGCGGCTCCCCACGCGAGCGCCACGTCTCGCCGGGGCATGACGGGCAGTCTCAGCGATCGCTGCACCAGCACCCGCCTCAGTCAGACGCTTGCTTGGACGTCGAGCCGCGTACCGGTCCGGTGAGCGCCTCGACGTCCGTGTCTTGCTCTGCGACCTCGGGCTCCGCGATCTTCGGCTCTCGGCGTCGAGTGCGCTGCTTTTCGGCGTCAGGCGGTCGGCGTCGCGCCGCCCTGTCACGCGTCGTCTCACGCGGCGGTCGGGCGGCAGTGAGCTCGGTGGCCGGTGCCTCGACGGGCGCAGCGGTCGCCTCATAGGAGCCGTAGCCGTAGCCGTAGCGGCTCGGATCGCGCACTCCGGTCACCACGATGCCGACCGGTTCCACCTTGTGATGATCGAGGATGGAGCGCGCCTGGCGCATCTCCTCACGCGTGGTTCGGTCGATCCGCGCGACGAGGATTGCCGCGTCGATGGCTGGGTTGTCGAGCAGCACCTGCGTGTCGGCGACTGGATTGAGAGGCGGCGCGTCGACGATCACCATGGTGCCGTCTGCGGCGAGCTCCGAGAGTATGTCGACCACTCGTTCGGTGCCGAGCAGCTCGGAGGGGTTATGGGGCAGCGATCCGGACGGCAGCACAAGCAGGTTGGGAAGGTCTGGAAGCGGCCTGACAAGCAGCGAGTCAAGCTCGGCGGCGCCCGTGATCGCCGTGGTGACCCCGCGCTGGGCAGCGAGCTCGATCGGTCCGAACATCGCAGGTCGGCGCAGGTCAAGCTCGACGAGCACCGTCCGGCGGCCGCTCAGAGCCATCACGTGGGCCAGGTTGACGGCCACCGTCGTCTTGCCCTCGCCGGACACCGCGCTGGTGACGAGCAGTGTGTTGAGCGGGCGGGTGACGGCCGTGAAGCCCAGGGCGCTGCGCAGGATCCGATAGGGCTCGAGCAGCACCGAGCTCTCGGCGTGCACGGTGCGCGCGCGCGTCTGGGGGACTCCCACGAGCGCTGGCAGTCGATATCCGCGCTCGAGGTCGGCCACCGTCTTGACGCGACGATCGAGAGACTCGAGCAGGAAGATCAGCGAGAACGCGATTGCGCCGCCGACGAGAAATCCGATCACGACGGCTTGGGAGATGCCGCCGCCGTTGGGACCGGTCGGCGGGGTGGCGCGCCCGATGATGTTGGCGCCGCTCCCCGCCACAGCCTGCAATGAGCCGAGCCGCACGAGCGTCTGCTCGAGCGTCGAGCGTTCCGGGGAGGTCGAGGGCAGCCCTGTTATCTGATCGCGGATCTTCGCTTGCGCGGAAGCGATGCCGACCAGTTGCGCCTTTGCGCGAAAGGCGATGTATTGGCTCGCGAATGCATTGGCGAGCGTCGCCGAGGTCTGCGCATTGCCTGTAGTCGCGATCACGTTCAAGACGTCGGCGGTCGGAGCCGCTTCGACCTTCACGTCGCTCAGCAGTTCGCTGGTCGAGGTTGGCAGCTTCAACTGCTGGCGTACTCCCTGCGCGACTTCCGCGGAGTGCGCGACGAGCACCTCGGTGTCCGCTTCGCGCTGCGGTTCGCTGCTGGTGGCCGTGGAGATGTTGAGCGCGGAGTCCGACAGCGTGTTGTTCTGGAACGTGACGCTGGCGGTTGCCGTGTAGGACTTGGCTTTGCTCTCGTGGGCGAGCACGAAAACGACCACTGTCGCGCAGATCACGAGCACGATCGCCTGCCAGTGACGGTCGACGATTTCTAGGCCTGCCAGCAGGCCTTCCTGCTTGTTGCTCTCGAGCGCCGGAGCGCGCCCCTCGACCTGGTCAGACGTGCTCATCAAGGGGGGCGATCGGACGCGGGGAGGCGAGCTTGCAGGCCAGTCGTCTCATCGTATGGCTCCTATCGTCGGCTCGGCGAAAGGACTTGAAGCGACTCCGCCACCGCCGAGCCGTCCGGGCGGATGCAGCCAAGCCGATGATATCGACCCCCGCGGGGCGCATCTTCAGTTCTGCAACGTGGACATGCGTCCAACTTGCGGCGGTAAGCGCTTGGCAGGGCGCGAACGGCCGATAGCAGTTTCGAATCGGGTCCGGCCTACCGCTCGGTGAGACCGAGACGGCCGCGTCGACCAATCCACCACAAAGGCACACCCGTCGCGAGGCGGGGCCGCAAAGCCAGGGATCTCCCGAAGACAGCCCGGCTACTGAAGGAGCAATGATCGATGACCAGCCTAGCTCGACTTATGCGAGCTCGGGCCACGCTGCTGCGCGGCCTGCTGCTCGCCAGTTGTCTGATCGCCGTGCCGGCGTCTGCGCTTGCCGCCGGCGCGCATCGCCACCCCAACGCCGGTGCGCAACGCCACCCCGATCGCACTTTGCACGCGCATCTCGCCAGCCTCGCGCCTCCGCGCGTGGCGGTGTTCGGTGGCATGATCGTCTGGTCGCCGGTGCCCGGCGTCAGCACGTATGTGTTCGCGCATCAGGTGCCTGGTTACGAATCCCAGCACCGGCTGGTGACGGGTGTCGCCGTGATGCCCATACCGATCCGCGGCGCCACCGTCACCTACAGCGTGAGGGCCGATGTCCCAGGCAGCTCCTGGGCGCCAAACGTCACGATCTCCTATAGCGAGTCGGGCCGCATCACGAAAGTCACCGAGGAGGGGTCTGGCTCGGCCAGCGGGTTTGGCTCAGGCTCGGGCAGCGGTTCTGGCTCGGGTAACGGTTCCGGTTCCGGCTCGGGTGGTGGCTCAGGTTCTGGCTCGGGCTCGGGCAGTGGGTCCGGCTCGGGTAGCGAATCGGGTTCTGGCTCGGGCTCGGGCAGCGGTTCCGGCTCAGGCAGCGGTTCTGGCTCGGGTAGCGGTTCCGGTTCCGGCTCGGGTGGTGGCTCAGGTTCTGGCTCGGGCTCGGGCAGTGGGTCCGGCTCGGGTAGCGAATCGGGTTCTGGCTCGGGCTCGGGCAGTGGGTCCGGCTCGGGCAGCGGTTCTGGCTCGGGCAGCGAAGAAACGCACTCGTCACCGACCCTGAAGGTGGGCCTGATCGGCGGGATCTTCGGCTGGGGTGCCGCCGCCGGCGAAACGATCCGCAAGGCCACTGGGGTGAAATACACCAGGGGGGCCCTGGGCCCCGAAGGTTGGAGTGTCGTCAAGGAAGAGGTCAGCGACGGGATAACGCCCCTGATCCTCTACAACCCTGGGCTGGCGGGCATGTCCCCCACTGCGGTTGCCGAAGGTGTAAAGAGCTATCTGCCGCACATGCAAGAACTGGGCCTCACCGAAATGGAGCTCGGCAACGAGGTCTACTACCACGGCTCCAGTCCGTGGGAATACGCGGCTCAGTACCGCGCGGCGCACGAAGCGCTGGCGGGCAGCGGGATCAAGCTGATCGCCAACGCCTGGACCGACACGCCAAATAAGACCGGTGGCGGATGGTCGCAGTGGGAATCCGGCGGAGGCTGGTGCGTGCTGTTCGTGGAAGCCCTTGGGTACGTGCCGGACGCATGGAGCTTGCACCCGTACGGCCCGATGAATGCCGACGGCTTCGGTTCCGGCGCCTATCGGACCGGCTGGGCGACGGTCCCGCGGATGATCAACTACATGAAGGCCGATCACGTCTACGCGCCGCTGAACATAACCGAGGTCGGCCAGCCGACCTACCAGGGCAGCGACGGCAACGCGGCGGTCAGCGAAGCCGAACAGGCCCAGGACGTCAAGCAATACATCGCCCAGGCCGCAGAATGGGGCCTCGCGTCGATCTACTTCTACGAGGGCATCGACACGGGCGAAGGCGGCTACGGCCTGTACAAGTGGCCCCTGCAGGCCAAGCCGTCCGCTGCTGCATTCACGGAAGCTCTTGCAGGACTCTCGGAGAAATCGGCGACTGTTGCAAACGGCTCGCAGCTCGCCGCGCTGACCCCCGGCGCCAAGAGCTCTCTGATCGGCTGATCGGCTGATCGGGCACCGGCGCCGGGGAGCAACTCGCTTCCCGGCGCCGGTGGTCGCCAGCCGGGACGCTCGCGCAGATGCTCCCAGGCGGCAGATGCCTCGCCATTTGAGCGCAAGAACGACTGGTAGAGTCCCGCCGATGACGCAGGCCGGCTCTGTGACGTTGCAGATCAACGTCGCGCCGGTGGACCTGCCGCACGCCACTCACATCCTGCCCCATCAACTGCGCCAGTGGGGCGGGCAGGTGCAGGAGGTTCTCTTCACGTTCGATCTCCATCGCACGACCCGTGGCGGCCACTTCGGGGAGGGCTGGGAAGAGCGCCAAGTGCCCATGCGACAGCTGTTGGAGGATCTCTGCGCAGACCGGCCCGATGCGCGCGTCGCGGAGGTCGATTATGCATCGGAGAAGATGTCTGAGATTGCCGATGCCTACACCGCGGGATCGCCGATTCCCGCCAAGGACACGAAGGGCGCGCCCTTCTATCCCTACTTCTACGGGTTGCACGAGGCGCGCAACGACCTGGTATTTCACCTCGACTCCGATCTCATGTTCGGCGGAGCGAGTCAAACGTGGATCGATGAGGCTCGCGGGCTGCTGGCCGATCATCCCGACGTGCTCGCCGCCAGCCCGCTCCCGGGACCACCGACCGCAGACGGAAGTCTGCGCAGACAGACCGCGCAGCCCTTCGAGCACAGCTCGCCCGCGTGGCTCTTCAAGACCCTCAGCACCCGTCTGTTCCTGATCGACCGCCAGCGCTTGCGCGAGCGCTTGGCGCCTCTGCGCCTGCTAGGACCGGCGCGGGCGATCAGCAGCGCCAAGGCCCGACTGCACGGTAATCCCCCCTACAGGGCGGCGGAGCTAGTGATCAGCGAGGCGATGGCTGACGCGGGTCTTTACAGGGTCGACTTCCTCGGTGCCTCGCCGGGCATGTGGTCGCTGCATCCGCCATACCGCTCGGAGGAGTTCTACAGCGAGCTTGCGCAGTTGATAGAGCGCATCGAGATCGGCGACATCCCCGATGCCCAGCGCGGAGATTACGAACTCAACGACAGCATGTTCGATTGGTCGCGCGCACGGCGGCGAAAGATGGTGCGACGGCTTTGGGCCTGAGCCGGTTGGCCGGCATCGCCCGTCCGGTTCGCAAGGGGCTCGTCGGCTTGTGGCTCTCGCGGCATGCCACGCGGTCGGTGTGGGCGCTGCCGATTGTGGGAAATCTCCGTTCTCGCATCATTCGCGGGCCGGGCGCGCGCGTCGAAGTGCGCAAACGGCTGTACCTTGGGGATGCCGCCACCTACGTAGGCTTCGTCGCTCGCGGGATGGCGCCTGTGATCGAGTTGCGCCAGGGCGCCACGCTCGTCGTCGATGGAGTCGCGCGCATGGCCGACGGCACGAAGATCCTCGCCGGTCCGGGTGCCACGGTGACCGTCGGCGACCGCAGCTACTTCGACGGCGACTGCCGTGTGATCTGCGCTGCGTGCGTGTCGATCGGCAGCGGCTGCGCATTCGCCTGGGAGGTGCTCATCATGGATACCGATTTCCACCGCGTCGACGGACGCGCCAGCGGCGACGCGCCGGTGAGGATCGGCGACAGGGTGTGGGTCGGGGTCGGTGCGAAGGTTCTCAAGGGCGTCAGCGTCGGTGACGGAGCGGTGATCGCCGCTGGGGCCATCGTGACGCGCGATGTTCCGGCCGGCGCCCTGGTCGCAGGAAATCCCGCGCGGGTCATCCGCGAAGGCGTCACCTGGGAGTGAGCCGCAGGGTGCTGTCCCTGACGCGAGGATTCAGTCCGAGCGGGCGACGCCGCGCAGGGCGCTGAGCGCGTCGAGCACGAAGCGCTCCTGCTTGTCCAGGTAGGGGCCGAGTCGGAACAACTGGGCGTGCTCATAGGCGCGCTCGACGCGGGCGGCCGTCTGCTGGGGCTCTCGCAGAATGCGTGCGAGCGCGGCGGCCGCGCCAGACGCGTCTCCGCGTGCGAACAGCAGCGCGTGCTCTTCGTGGGCCATGCCCTCGCCGATGCCTCCGACGTCAGAGGCGACCAGCGGGACGCGCGCGAGGGCACCCTCGATCGTCACGTACGGAAACGGCTCATCCCAGGTGGACGGGACTATCATCACGCTCGCTCGTGCGAGCAGCCCCGCGATCGCTTCGGGCCGCAGAGGTCCCTGCCAGCGCAGCGCGTCGGCCACGCCGGCGCGGGCGGCCATCTCCCGCAGCTCGGCTGCATAATCGCCGTCCTCAGGCCCGGCCAGCGTGAGCGTTGCCGAGATGCCATGCACGGATCGCAGGAGCGCGAGCGCCTGGATCGCGACGGCGACGCCCTTGAAGGGCGTGATGCGTCCGACGAACACGATCTCGGGCTCCTTCGGGGGCCGGCGTTCGACCCGCGCGTAGAGGTCGCCGTACGGGGGTGCCGGGTGCAGCACACGCTCGTACACGGTTTCGACGAACGTGGGCGCCGGCGCCATGCGCCTGATCGCCTCCGAGTTCCACGAGATGGCGGCGCGCAGCGGCGCGATCGGGTCAAGACGCAGTGCCGGCAGCGCGTTGAGCAGGCGGCAGGCTCGCGCCCACGCGGCTCGCGCCCGCCCGCGAGGGGTCGGCAGCAGCTCGCGAAGGAACTGGTCGCCGACGAAGATCTTCGCGAACCAGTGCTCTTCGACACGAAAGGCGAGCGGAACGCCGCTGTCGGCGATGATGCGCAGCACGGCGTGGGGGATCCTGGCTCCATTCCACACGTAGACCAGATCGGGTTTCCACGCGACGATCTGACGCGCCACTACGGCGCCTCGCAGGGCGCAGATCGGCGCTCGCAAAGACCCGCGCACGTCGAGCGTGAGCAAGGCCAGCTCGCGTCGCGACTCGACTTGATCGCCACCTGCGAGCACGTGACCGGCGTGCCGACTGACGCTCGTCCACACGAGCACCTCGTGGCGCTGGCGCAGATGGTCGGCGACCGCCGCACAGCCCATCTCGTATCCCCCGACCGCCTCGGGCGGAAACATGTTCGACACGATGGCGATCCTCATGGCAGTGGACTGCGTCCCAGGACAGCTCTTACGTCCGCCAGACTCATGGCTCGCAGACCGAGCAGCAGCAGCGGATAGCACACGCATGCGGTGATCGTGAGTGCCACCAGTGACCTGTTCAACTCGGCGACGATCAGCATCCCCCCGGTC
The DNA here is from genome assembly GCA_963734225.1 of uncultured Solirubrobacteraceae bacterium. Taxonomy (GTDB): domain Bacteria; phylum Actinomycetota; class Thermoleophilia; order Solirubrobacterales; family Solirubrobacteraceae; genus Palsa-744. The sequence goes on along the minus strand of CAVTGI010000014.1, from coordinate 674,666 downwards.
AACAGCACCGCGGCCAGCAGGGCACGGCCGACGCGACCAGGTCTCGGCAGTGGCATCTGGAGGTGCCCAAGGATGAGGCGCACGCTCATCGCCAGCACCACCACCTCGGTCGCCAGAGTCATCCACGCAGCGCCGATGAAGCCAACCAGCGGAACCAGGATGAGGTTGCCCGCGACGTTGACCACGAGCGCGATCAGGCCGATTAGCATACGCCGTCGCTGCAGGCCCAACACGAGTAGCAGGTTGTCGTTCAGGTAGCCGAAACAGATGAACACGAAGGCGCCGCCCAGCACCGGTAGCGCGGGCGCTGCCGCAAGGAACGCGTGGCCGAAGAACAGGCGCACGAGGGGCGTGGCGGCGACTGCCGCAAATGCAAGCGCCCCAAACGACGCGGTCGCCATCAACTCCGACGCCCGTCGCACTGTGCGCAGCAGCCGATCGCGATTGTCTGGCCAGGACGTAGCGAAGATTGGCGCGAGCGTTGTGAGGATCGATATGGGGACGAATTGCGCCTGTTCAAGCAGGTTGTAGACGCTGCTGTAGAGACCCGCCGGCGCACTGCCGACCATCTCGAAGACGATCAGCTGATCGATTCGCGCGTAGGCGACGATCAACAGGCCGGAGATTCCGATCGGCAGCGATTCGCGGATGAGGGGCTTGAGCAGCGCACGCGAGGGCCTGGGGCGGCGATCGGCCAGTTTGATTGCTGCCACAGTTTGCACGATCGACCCGATCGCACTGGTAGCCGATAGGGCGATCGCCAGCGCGATCATTCCGCCACCGCGCCAGAAGATCACCGCTACGGCGACCGTCCAGAGGATGCTTCTGAGCGTGATCACCAGCATGGGAACCAGGTTGTTCACGCGAAGCTGGAACACGAGCCGCAACGCCCCGATGCCGTTGAACGGCATCGTGATCACCAGGATCAGGCCAGCTACCAGCATCTCATGGCTCTCGTGCAATGCGACGATCGCCGCGATCGACACGGCGATCGCGGGCACCATCACGAGCATCCGCAGCAGGATCACCGCGCCGATCCATTCGTGCTCGCGATCGGGATCGCGCGCTGCCTCGCGCACCGCCACCGTCTCCAGCCCGAAGTTGGCGATGTAGCCCACCAGCATGAGGACGACGAAGATCGTCGACCACTGACCGTAGCCCGCTCTGCCCAGCATGCGGGCCACCAGCGCGGTCACGACCACGCCCAGGGCCAGGTTGCCGATGCGCACGACGACTTGCATGACAATGTCGCGGGCAGCTCGCTGGCCGCTGGCGTGGGCTGCGCTCGACATCGGCTCGAATGTAGCGTCGGCGCCCGACGAGCCCTGCGCCGCACTGCGACCGAAGCGGGCACCGTCTGAGATGCGCGCCATGGGGCGAATGGCGCTGGCGGAGGGCCTTGCGGCATCATGGCGCCCGTGGCGCATGCCCCTCGAGACCGGCCGACGACGGCCACGCTGTCGGCCTGCGTGATCGCCCGCAACGAGGAGCGAAGCCTCCCCGACTGTCTTGCCAGTGTGGGCTTCTGTCAGGAGATCGTGTTCGTGGACTCGGGTTCGACCGACGCCACGGTGAAGATCGCCCGGGCTGCGGGCGCACGCGTCATCGAACAGCCCTGGCTCGGCTTCGCAGCCCAGCGCAACGTCGCTCTGGACCACGCGAGCGGGAAGTGGGTGCTGGAGATCGACGCAGACGAGCGCGTCAGCCCACAGCTCGCCGACGACATCGAGCGCTTTCTCGCCGATCCGCCGGATGGGGTGGACCTCGTGGGCCTGCCCCTGCGCGAGAACTTTCTGGGCCATTCGCTGGGGCCGTCTGCGAAGTACCCCAAGTATCGTCACCGCCTGCTGCGCGCCGGGACATATCGCCACGATGAAGCGCGCACCGTCCACGAGGGGTTCATTCCCAAGGGTGTCGTGGCGCCGCTGGAGGGCGATCTCATTCACCTGCTCGCCACGAGCTGGAACGAGGCGGTCGGCGACGCGTGGCGCTATGCCCGCCTGGAGGCCGGCCAGCTGCGGGGAGGGTGCTCGCCGGCGGCCTGGGTCCGCGGGGCGCTCATACGTCCTGCCGCCAAGCTGCTCTATCGGATCGTGATCGACGGCGGCTGGCGCGACGGTTGGGCAGGGCTCGCCAAGATCTCGCTCGACTGTGCCACCGACACGGTCGTCTGGACACGTCATCTGCTGGGGCGGCGCGGCAGCGAGCGGGGACGCTCGGGTGTGGCGGCAAGTGCGCACTATGGTTCGCGCAGACTCCGTCGCGGATGCCTGCGGGTGGTGGGCGTCGCTGCGGATCCAGACGCTGTGGCGGCCGCGCAGCGATGGCTTGGGTGTGCACGGGCTGCCGGCGCCGATGTGGCGCTGGTCGGTGTGCGTCCCGCTCGCCAGAGCGGCATTCGTGTGCGCTCGCTGCGTCGCGTGGGCCCTCTCATGCTCACCCGCGCGCTGGACGCGGAGGACCAGCTGCGCCCGATTGACGCGGTCGTGGCCTTCGGCTGGAGGGCCCGTCTACTATTGCGCGCGGTGCCGCCGGGACTTCGCGGGCAGCTGTCGCAGATCACGCAGGAAACTGACCCTTACACGGTGAACTGGACAGTCCGCGAGCAGCCCAGCGTGGATCCAGAATGAGTCGTCGCAGAGACCTGTACATGACCACGAGCGCTCCGGCGCTCAGCACCGGGCGAGACATGCGCAACTACACCTGCATACGGGCGCTGGCGATGCTCGGACCCGTCGACCTGGTCTACGTGCCACATGACACCGATGAGCCAAGCGCGCCCTTCCTAGAGATCGAGAACCTCGAGCTGCACAAGATCGAGCCCTCGCGCGGTCTTCGGCGGGCGGCGCTGTACGCAAGCAGGCGCCTGCAGGGGATCCCGGCCCGCTGCTGCAAGGGCACCAGCCCCGAGCTGATCGCGGTCGGCGAGAAGCTCGCGCAAAGCCCCGAGCGAGGGCGCGTGATAGTTGCCGACGCGAACTCCGCCACAGCGATGATGTCAATGGCTCGACGACGACCGGTCATCTACAATGCCCACAACTTTGAGCCGGACTATGTGCGCAGCTCGATGGGAAACCATGCGCTTGCGCGTGCGATGAGGCGCCGCTATGAGCGGAACCTGATCTCCCTCGCCTCGGAGTCCTGGATGGTGAGCCGCGTCGACGTGGAATCGGCGCGCAAGCTCGTCCCCGGCGCAACCGTTCGTTATGTCCCCAACGTCGTCGATGTCTCTGCGATAGCCGCCAAGGCGGTCTCGAGACTGAGCGCCGGCAACAGCGGCACGCGGATTCTGATGGTTGGCGACTTCACATATGCTCCCAACCGCGGTGGGCGTGAATTGCTCGTCAACTCCGTCCTCCCGCTTGTGTGGCAGTCGCTTCCCGACGTTCACTTCGAGATCGCCGGGCGGGGGATGGAGGACTGGCAGGCCCCCGACGCGCGCATCGAGGTCGCGGGTTTCGTGAACAGCCTTGCGGAGCTCTACGCACAGGCCGACTGCGTCGTCGTTCCGATCACCGAAGGAGCTGGCAGCCCCGTGAAGTTCATCGAAGCTCTCGCCTACGGTGTGCCCGTCGTGGCCACGCCGAAGGCCGCTCGCGGCCTGGAGGCCGTCGCAGGGGTTCACTACAGGGAGGGCCACGACGCCGCCACGCTCGCCCAGGCGATCGTGGACGTGCTGCGCGAGGGGGGCGCCGAGACGGCCGCCGAGGGACGGCGACTGACCGAACGCGAGTACTCGATCGAGTCGCTCGCCGAGCGCATTGCTGCATGACGCCTCCGCATCGATGGCTGGCGCTGGCGGCGGGCACCCTGCTGGGCAGGCGATATCCGTTTGTGCTCTGCTATCACGGCATCGGGCCGATATCCGCCAGTGGAGATCCGCTGCGCCTGTTCGTCAGCGGGGACCTGTTCAGGCACCATCTCGACGTGATCCAGCAACAGGGATACCGGTTGCTCGCGGTGTCGGAGCTGTGGCAGCTGATCCGCAGCGGCTGCGACGCGGGGCACAGTGGATCGATCACCTTTGACGACGGCTTGACCAGAACCGTGCAGGAAGCAGTACCGATCCTGCTTGAGCGTGGGCTGCCATGCTCGATGTTCGTCAGCACCGGTCTGCTGGGCAAGCCGCACCCCGATATCGAGGGGGCGAGAATCATGAGTGCGCCGGAAGTCGTCGAGCTCGCCGGGGTCGGGGTGGAAATCGGAGCACACTCGGTCGACCATGCACACCTCGATGAGCTCTCATATCTCGACACGCTCGACCAGCTGCGCCGCAGCAAGGCGGTGCTCGAGGATCTGATCGGAAAACCGGTGACGTCGATGGCCTATCCCTATGGGCGGGCCAGCGAGCAGACGATTCGCGCCGCGCGCGAGGCCGGCTACGAGCTTGCGTGTGTCTGCTCCGGCCCAGGTGCATGGCGCTCGCTCAGCATCCCTCGCGAGCCGATCTACTCATCCGTCACCACGTTGCGCCTGCGACTGAAGATGGCTGGGCTGTATGGCCCCGTGCACACGATCAGGAGCATGCAATCGGCCAACCCTTCCCAGCGGGTATGAACGAATGAGCCGCTCTTATCAGATCGCCAGCTCCGTACCCATGGCTCGCCGGAGCTGGCGGGCATGACGCTGAGCGGACGCGACATCGTGTGTGTGGGCTTCTCCGACTGGCACACCGACCTGCTCACCAACCAGCAGCATCTGCTCGTGCGCGCAGCGGTGGACAACAGGATCCTGTTCGTCGAGTCGCTGGGATTGCGCCGCCCGCAACTGGCTGCCCGCGACCTGCGTCGCATCGGCAGACGTCTGGCCAGCGCGATGCACCCGCTGCGGGAGGTCGACGGCGTGCATGTGCTCGCTCCGCTGGTGCTGCCGCTTCACTCCAACGAGCTGCTGCGACGCGTCAACGCCGCGCTGCTGACGCAGTTCGTCACTCGCGCGGTCGCCAAGCTCGACATGCGAGACCCGCTGCTGTGGTCGTTCGTGCCACAGGCAGAGGCGCTGATCGACGTCCTGTCGCCTTCGCAGGTGCTCTATTACATCGACGACGATCACGCCGCCAAGGCCGGTATCGACGCCGAGAGCTTCCTCGCAGCGGAGTCGCGCTTCGCCCGCCGCGCCGATGCCGTTCTCGCCAGCGCCCCCGAGCTGGTGACGCGTATGCGCACGCTCAACGGCAACGTCCACTACGCCCCGAACGTCGCCGACACGCGGCTGTTTGCCACAGCGTTGGAGGCGGGTCCGATCGACCCCGAGGTGGCCGCCTTGCCCACGCCGAGGATCGTGTTCGTCGGCGCGATCATCGCCGCAAAGATCGACATCGAGCTGGTGGTCGAGCTCTCGCGATCAAGACCTGAGTGGACCTTCGCCTTCGTCGGTCCCGTCGGTCCGGGGGACCCGCGGACCGACGTGCAAGCCCTCACGGAACTGCCCAACGTGTACATGCTGGGCTATCGGCCCTACGAGCAGCTGCCGAGCGTGCTGCGGGGGGCGGACGCGACGATCGTTCCCTATCTGCTGGACGGGGAGATGCGCAGCGTGTTCCCGATGAAGATCTATGAGTACCTCGCGGCTGGCCGGCCGGTCGTCTCGACTCCACTGGACACGCTCGTGGATGTGCCCGACGTGCTCAAGGCCACGACAGCGCAGGAGTTCGCAGCACGGGTGCAGGAAGCAATCGAGCAAGACACGCCCGCTGCGCGCAGCGGGCGCTCGCAGCGAGCACAGGCGCATTCGTGGGAGTCCCGGCTGGATCAGATCGCCGACGCGCTGCGCGTGGCCGCGTAGCGCTCCTGGGCACGACGAACCGACTCCGCGCTGCGGAACGGAGCTATCGCCGCTCCGGGGCCATACAGCTGCGGTTGGCGGGCAAGCGCGCGATAGGAGCGATCGAACAGCACGCACGCTGCGATCACGCACCGGGCAAGCTCTGCATACCCACGTGAGTGGTATTTGCGGTAGTACCAGTAAAGGCTATGGGTGAAGAACGGCGCCATGGCCGCTCCGTCGAAGCCTTCGCTCGATCCGCGCTGCTCATGGGTGACGGCGGCGGACGCCACCAGCAGCGTCTGCCATCCACGCTCGCGAAGGCGACGGGCGAGATCCTCCTCCTCGCAATACAAGAAGAACTTCTCGTCGAAGCCTCCAACGCTACGCAGCGGAGCGACACGGCAAAGAAGGCAGGCCCCCTCTACATAGTCGACGACGAGGTGAGCCTTGTTTTGAGTGACGGGTGTGTTCCCTTGCAAGCGCCGTACCAGGCCCAGGAGCTGATCTGGAAGGAAGCCTGCCACGTTCTTAGAGATTGACGAGAATCCACGTGGTTGGACCTCGTCACCCAGCACAGCTCCTGCGATCGCGGCCGTCGAGGTGTTCGTGAGCGCATCCAACAGTCGCTCGAGCGCGTCGGGCGAAGGCCGTACGTCGGGGTTGCAGAACAGCACGAACTCGGTGCGGGTCTCGCTAAGCCCCGCGTTGCAGCCGGCGCCGAACCCACGGTTGGCGCCCGTCTCGAGCACATCGAAGCCTGCGGCCCGGGCTTGGTCGACCGTATCATCGACCGACAGGTTGTCTACGGTGAGCATCCGCGTCGGCACCAAAGAGCCAGCCGACAGCGCACGCCCCAGCGCCGCGAGGTGGCGCGCGCTGTTGTGGGTCACGACCACAGCTGTGATCCCGGTCTGGGGTGTGGCCCGCATGGTCACGCTTTGCGGTTGGCCAGGTCCGCGCCCGCAGGCACGCGCGCAAGCTCTCGCTCGAGCGCGTGGTCGGCGAGCTCGTGCACCTCGCGCTGCAACCACAGCGGGGTGAGCGTATGCGTATCGGCGGAGGTTCCGCGGATCGCGATCTCGAGGTTCGGCCAGCGATTCGCGCGGTCGATCAGGCCCCTGGTCGTCAGTTCCCTGTGCAGTGGCTCGCTGCCTGTGAACAGCAGCAGGGCGCGCTGGTCGCGGTCTCGGAGTCTGTCGAACATGCTTGCCAGCGCGGCGGTGCGGTCCACGGGCTGGGGCCCGGCATCGTCGAGCTGTTGGCGAACGAGTCGTGGCGATCGTGTGGCCCGCCGGGCGAGTGCGCGAGCCGTTTCGCGGTGGCGCGCGAGGTTCAGCTCGCCCCGCAGCGCCTTGCGCCAGGTGGAGGCCAGCAGCAGCCGTTGGCGCAGCTCGCGCACGCGCCGCGCTCCATAGACGCCTTCATCCCAGATCAGCGAGCGCGGGTTGAGCATAATCACCGTTGCCACGCGCTCGTCTGCCAGCGCGGTATGCAGCGACCAGTAGCCGCCCGCGCACAGGCCCAGCACGATGAAGCGCTCGGGCAGTCCGCGCGCGGCGAGCGTGTCGAGCGCCGCGCGCGCCTGCAGGCCGTAGGTCTGCGCGTATATCGCGGCGACCTGCGCGAGCGATTCTGAGTCCCCGTCGGAGTCGCCGATGCCGGCAAGGTCGAAGCGCAGCGTGGGCACGCCGCGCGCGGCCCAGCGCCGGGCGATCTCGACCCACATGCGGTTGGGGCCGCAGCGGCGTTGAGCGCCCGCGTTGATCAGCACCGCGCACAGCTCCCGGCGCTCGCCGGGCGCCTGTGTGAGGATGCCAAACAGGGGTCCGTCCGGCCCCACCACCGGCACTGGCCGCTCGCGCAGCTCGACGCCAGCGCAGCTCAGCTGAAGCTCATCGTGCGCCCAGCCCGGGATCGCCGACGCCGCCTTGGCAGCCGCCCGGCCGTCTGCCTTGGCAGCCGCCCGCCCATCCGGTTGGTGCCTGGCCGTCTGATCCCCGGCGCCGGGCGCCGCCTCCCCCTGCGCCAGCCACGAGTCGACCAGCTCAAAGACATCGCGGGGCGGGAGGGCGTCCTGCGGCTGCACGGTCATCGCGCCGTAGCCCGGTCCGTCGGCGACCGTGACCGCGGCGCCGCTGCGCTGGAGCGCCGCGCGCAGGCGCTTGTCGATCTTCAAGCCGTCGCGTCCGAGCAGTAGCGCACGCCTTGGGCCCCCGGTGGCCTGCGCCAGCTCGTCGACGTCCAACTGCTCTAGCGCGGACACGGTTTCGGCGCTCATCAGATAGCCGTTTGCGACGAGCGCGCCGTCCTCGACGGGCTCGGGCTCGGCTTCCGTCCGGCGGTTGGGATCGGGGATGTAGGCCACCTCCAACGCCGCGAAGGCGCGCAGCTCACGTACCAGCGCGCGACCGCGGGCGGGGACGTTCCACAGCACCAGCTCGTCGATCGGGGTGCCGCTCAGCGACGCGCGGCAGGCCAGGAGCCCTCCCAAGCCGATGCCGACGGCGACGATCTGCGAAGCGTCGCCGGCCTCGCGCAGCCACAGCGTGGCGCTCGCGATCGCCTGCGTCCAGGTGTCCAGCTGCCCGGGATCGGTCGGGCTGCCGGCGCTGTCGCCACTGCCGGGAAGATCGACGCGCAGCGCCGCAAAGCCCGCTCGCGCGAGCGCCTGCGCCCAGTCGCGGCGGCTGCGATACGAGCACATGTCCTCCCAGCCAAAGGGCGGGCACAGCAGCACCGCACGTTGCCTGCGCGGGCCCGCTGCGGGGTGAAAGAAGGCGAACATCGCCGGCCCGTCCGCTTGCAGGTAAAGAGATATCGGCTCGTCAGCGGGGTTCATCCCAGAGCGATCTTGACACGCCCACTCATGTTCACCGCTGCGATCCTGGCGTCTTGCAGCGAGCTCTCGGCGCTCACCGGGCGCAGAGTGACATTGCGCTGTCCGCCCGGCTCGATCGACAGACCGTCATCGCTTGCCTGGAAACCGGGGGCATGGATCGCTACGCCGTATGCCAGGCGTCTGCATGAGATGGTCAGGCGCACGCTGGCGTCTGACAGGGTCTGCGCCCGCGCGGCCAGCCCAAGGCGCTCGGGTGTCTCGCGCTCGAGGGGCCAGCCCGTGGGAAAGCGCATGGCCTGGGAGAGGATCCGAGCGCCCGCACCCTCATTCCCGCTGGCGTCCCCGCCCTCGTCCTGCTCGAGCGTGACCACGATCGTGTCCTGTCCGGCCGGGCCGAAGCGATAGCTCCAGGCCGCGTCAACGAAATGACCGATCAGCGCCTCGACGTTCCATTCGCCGTGCCCGTGCGCGGCAAGCTCGACGGGCACGCGCGCGCGCTCGACGAGATGCTCGTGTTCGCGGTAGAGCGCTACGCGCAGGAACGCGCGCAGCGGCTCGGGGCGGTCGTTGGCCACGTGTGCGACCACGCCGCCGAGCTGCTCGTCGATGGTCCACACGGCGACCGGCGCGAGCACGCGCTTGAGCTGGTGGTAGGCGAGCTTGGGGATGCCGCGATGGTCGACCAGGCCCCACCCCGCGCCCGGCAGCAGGTCGTGCAGCCACAGCACCAGTCCGCCGCCGCAGGGAGATGCCGCGCGGCGCCACTCGCCGAAGGCCTCTGCGAGCACCTCGCCGGTGAGCATGCGCGAGAGCTCCAAATAGCGCGCGTGATCCACCCAGCGAAGCTCGGCCGCGTCGACGCCGAACAGCGCCTTCAGGTAGTGGTCGCGTATGTCTTCGAAGTCCCAGTCCGCGCCGTTCTCGCGCGGAATGCCGGCCTTCCACAAGGGGTGGTGGCCGACGAGCTGCTCGGGCGCGCCGGGCGCCATGCCCTCGACGGTCGCCTCGGCGGGGATGTGCGAGAAGGCAAGGCACTCGGCCGCGAAGCGCACGCCCGCTCGGCGGATGTCCTGCAGCGGCAGCCGATAACAGCCGACGCCGTAGTAGGTGCCGATGCCCCGATCGGTGCGGAAGGGGAGATCTCCGCCGCAGGGCGCGGTGGGGATATACAGGCAGTCCAGGCCGCTCTCGCGCACGCGCTCGGGCAGCAGCTCGCCGAACAGCTCGCCGCGTCCGAGCGCGGGGTCTAGCCCCATCATTGCCATCTGCTGCTCGACCTCGCTGTTTCCGCACAGCACGGCCAGGCTGGGGCGTCCCCCGAGCGCTGCCAGCACGTGCGAGGTCTCCAGCTCGACGCTTGCCCGGAAGCGCTCGTCGGCGATCGGATAGTCGAGGTTGGCGAACATGAAGTCCTGCCAGACGAGGATGCCCAGCTCGTCGCACAGATCGTGGAATGCTCGCGTCTCATAGGCCCCAGTGCCGGGCAGGCGCAGCATGTTCATGCCGGCATCGCGCACGCGGATCAGTTCCGCCCGGAGCTCCTCCTGCGAGGGTGCCAGCCCGACCGGGTCGATCGGCGTCCACACAGCCCCGCGCGCGAACACGCGCACGCCGTTGACGTGCAGGTCCAGGCCGTCGTGTTCGACGTCGCGATCGGGAGTCGCTGAAAAGGCTAGCTCGCGAAACCCGACGCTGCCGGCGTCGATCGCGATCGTCTGCTCGCCGGCGCTCACATGCAGACGCACCTCGTGCAGGATCGGCTGGCCATGGGTGTGCGGCCACCACCGCGCGACCTCGCGCACGAGCAGCTCGCCCCGCGCCGTAAGCCGATCTCCGTCCGCGTTCTGTGGGCTGAGCAGCTCCAGCTGCGCGCGATGGGTCCCCGAAGGGCCGCTCAGCTGCACCTCCACCGAGCTCACCTGTGTTCCGTCTAGCGCACGCAGGCGTGCGAGGACCGCGAGCACGCCATCCTCGCCTTGCAGGCGCGGGCGCAGCGTGAGCTCGTCGACGTCGATGTGGCGGCGGCGCTCGAGTCGTATGGGCCGCCACGGTCCCACGGCGGCGGGGCCCGGCGCGATCCCCGGACAGCGGCCGAGCAGCATCGTGCGAAAGAAGCGCAGGTTGCCGGCGTTGACCAGTCGTGTGCGCCAGCGTGCGCGCGGGCGGCGGCGCACGTCCAGCAGCGGCGCGAGCGCGCGACAGCGGATCGCAAGCTCGTTGCGCTCGCGCAGCCGCTCGGTCACTTCGAGCGTGTGCGCTGTGAACATCGATTCGCTCTCGAGCACCAGCTCGCCGTTGAGATAGACCTCGGCGACGGTCGCGATCCCATCGAGGCGCAGGTGCGCCTGCTCGCCGGGCGCGAGCGGCCGCGCGTCAAAGCTCGTGCGAAACCACCAGTCCTCGGTATCGAAGTTGCGGGGGTCGCCGTGCTGCCATCGATCTGCCGCGCGCAGCGCCGCGGCGGCAGTGCCTGGAACGCTGGCTGGCATCCAGTCGAGCCCGGTGGTCGCGCTCGGGTCGCGGTGGGCGTCGGGCGCCGAGCACGCCGCCTGCCAGCCGTCTGCGAGCTCGATCAGCTCGTCGCTGTCGACCTCGATACGCGTCCCCGGCGCGGATCGCGCGCGCGTGTCAGGCGACGGCGTCATCGAGCCGCGCCATCGCTTCCTCCCATGCTGCGGCCAGCGTGGAGAGCGTCTCCTGCGGATCGAAGGCGCGGCGGCGGGCGAGCCTGAAGGAGAGGATCTTGCAACCGTCGACGATGCGTTGCAGCGCCTCGCAGGCGGGAGCGGCGGCGTCGTCGAGCAGCCACTGCACGTGAGATGCGGCGACCTCGAAGGCCGAGCCGGCCATCCTCACGGTTGCAAACGCGTAGGCGTGATAGTCGCTGGCGTCGCCGTCGAGCAGTCGTGGCAGGTCGCGCTCCAGCTGCGCGCCAAAGCGCGCGAACGGGTTGCTGGCGGGGCGGTGGGCGAGGTGGCTCACAAGCAACGTGCGCGCGGCGTCGCGCAGCTGTCGGCCATGCAGGCTGGAGCCTGCGTCGAAGCGCACGAGCTCGGTGTAGGGGGGCAGCACATCCTTGGAGTAGGGGCGGCCGATGCGAAAGACGCCGCGGTAGTCCTCGCCGCAGAGCTCATACAGCGCGGTGGCGTGGAAGTAGCGAAGCCGCTCGCCTGCGCAGTCGATCGCCTCCACGGCGACAGATGTCTTGACGTGTTCTGAGCGATAGCTGGTGGCAGCGGTGTCGGGCAGGTGCCAGGAGTCAAGCTCGACGATCAGCGTGTGGCCCTGGGAGATCTGCTCGGCGGCCTGCTCGGGCAGCGGCCGGTAAGGCTGCATCTCATGTATGTCGACGCCGAACAGCAGCTGTAGGTCCTCGGGGAACGGCTTGAAGAATGTCCACTGGTCGCCCTCGAAATCCATCCTCACAGTGCAGCCCAGCGCCGCCACGGGCTCCTCGCCGCGTGCGTGCAGCAGCTCGATGATCACGTCGGTGTAGCAGTTGGTTTCCACGTACGTGCGCTCGGGCGCGTGCAGCCAGTGGGGTTGGTAGCTGGCGGGGTCGAGCCCGAGCAGGCTCACGAGACCTGTGGCCGCGGTGTTCATCTCAGCGCTCCCGCGCCCGCGGCGCTCATCCGACACCCAGCCGCTCGCGCACCTCGCCCGGCCACGACCGCATGTCGAGCCCGTGCGTGCGAAACAGCGCGATCGTGATCCGCTCGAGGCCGAACCCAAGGCAGGCGGTGTGTGCCTCGGCGCCATCCGCAAGCTGGATTCCGTAGGCCGAGGAGAAGTGCTCCTGGTGGTAGTTGAACGACGCCAGGGCGGTGGGCTCGGGTCCTGCGATCTGGCTGAGCACCTCAAACTTCAGCTGCTGCTCGCGCTGGCTGGCAGCGAGCATGCGCCCGCTGCGTCCAAAGAACGGATCGGTTGCCACGTCGAGCGCGACCTCTAGCCCGATGGAGCCCAGCAGCTCGAGCGCCCGCTCGCGCCAGGCATCGCGCCAGCTGTGCACCGCGTCGGGCTCGCCGATGCGGACCATCTCGCGCTGGTGGAACATCTGCAGCCGCGCGGGGTCTCCCGAGGGCTCATGGCGAAACACGTAGGAGCCCCCCGCGTCGACCGTGATGCCACCGCTCGCCAGCGGCCCGCGGGCGGCGATGGCGGGATACACCGGGTAGCAGGCGGCGGGCGTGAGCACGAGGTCGGTCATGCCCTGGAACTCACTCCAGTCCTCGTGGCGGCTGGCCCGCTCGTACTGCTCGGCGGCGTCCCTCTCGGAGCCCGCGAAGGAGAAGATGCTGCCGGCGAGATGAGGGAACGATTTCAGGTAGCCCACCGTCTCCAGGTCGTGGCGTGGCATCACGGGGGGAAAGCGCAGCTGCTCGGGCGCTTCCGGCGCGGACGCGCGGGTTACGAGCGCGGCGACCGCCTCGCGGACTTCCTCGAAGGGGCCTCCGCGGCCGTATATCCCGGGTACCCCGGTCTCGATCAGCAGGCCGCGCTGCACGAGCGCGGAGAGCAACGCTGCCTGGTCGGGGCTGGCCGGCCGTGGCTCGGCCATTAGACGTCCTTGGCGATCAGCAGCAGGCTCGCGTTGGTGTGGTGGATGCGCTCGTTGGCGATCATCAGGCTCGCCGACATCGTGTCGCGCAGGTGACGGCCCACGCTGAAGGGCGTGTCGTTCTTGAAGCCCATGATCCCGCACACTGCGAGCGCGCCCTGGCAGACTTTGGGCGCCTGCTCGGACGCGGCGATCTTGAGGTTGTTGAAGCGCAGCGCGGTCGCCATCTCCGACAGGCGCTCGCGCCCTGGCTCGTCGCAGATCTCGACGAATTCGCTCTGGGCCGAGCCCACCTCGGCGCGCAGCAGCGACAGCTCGCTCATCAGATGTGACAGGCGCAGTGCGGCGGGGGGCGTCTCGCCGGGCTTCTGCTTGGCGGCCGCGCGCACGAATGCGCGGGCGCGGTCGAACGCGTCGGTTGCGATGCCGAGCCACAGGTTCGACCAGAGGATGTGCGTTACAGGCACCATCGTCTCGGACATCACGCGCGGGAAGGGCGTGGGCAGCACCTGCTCGGGCGCGAACTCTGCGCCGACCACGAAACCGGGCGAGCAGGTCCCGCGCATGCCCAGCGGGTCCCAGCTCGAGACCTGCTCCAGGGTGGCCTGGTCCTTGTGCACCACCACCATGACCTGGTCGCTGGGCTCCGCGTCGGGAGCCCTGCGCAGCGTCACCAGAAGATCGTCGGCGTGCTCGCCGTAGCTGACCGTGGGAGCCTTCTTCTCAAACGTGCAGGTGCCGTGGTCGGTGGCGGTGACCGCGGCGATCGAGCGGCCCATGTCGCCGCCCGTGCCAACCTCGGAGGTGACCGACGCGATCAGCCGCTGCTCGTCTGCTAGCTCGCGCAGGTAGTCCTCGAACCACGGCGCGCCGTCGAGGTGACGCGCCACGCTGATCACCTTGATCTGGTGCATCGCGAAGACCATCGCGCTGGCGCCGCAGCGCCGGCCAAGCTCTCGACAACCGGCTGCGATCGCCGCGAAGGACACGCCCCCGCCGCCCAGCTCGGGGGACACGAACGCGGACAGCGCGCGCTCCTCGCGCAGCGCGTCGATCGTCTCTGACGGGAAGCGGGCGTCGCGGTCGACCGCGTCGGCGTTGGGCGCGGCGAACTCGTCGGCCACGCGACTGACGGCGCTCAGGAACGCCTGGTCGCGGTCGACGGATACGCTCATGACACCGGTGTCTCGGCGCGCAGCTCGTTCAACGCCGCCTCGATCGCGGAGATGCTCTCGAACACGCTGCGCTTGAGCATCCGGTCGGGGAATTCGACGTCGAAGTGATCCTCCAGCGCGAGCATCACGTTGACGCTGGCGTGGGAGGTCATGCCCGCGTGGTAGAGGTCGGCGTCGGGCGCGAGCCCGGCCGCGTCGACGGAAAGGCGTCCGTGGTCGGCGATGATCTGGCGAATCTCCTCGGTCATGCACTCATCATCGGATCGGTTCGACGATTGCTCAAGTCCACCTCTGCGATGACCACCGCGGACGCGTAATTGTCCTCGTGGCTGATGCTCAGCTCGAAATCGCTCAGGCCGGACTCGGCGGCGATCTCGGCCGCGCGCCCGCTGAGCTCCACGGTCACCCATCCAGGGCCGTGGCGAGCGACCCCGATGGTGCGCCACGGGATCGCCTCGTCGCCCGGTCGCAGCACCTTCAAGGTGGCCTCCTTGGCGGCGAAGCGGGCGGCCAAGCGCTCGGCGACGATCCCCTGACCGGTGTCGCAGTCGCGCAGCTCGGCTTCGGTGTAGAAGCGCTTGAGGTAGCGATCGCCGAACTGACGGATTGAGTCGCGCACCGCGTTCACAGATACCAGGTCGATCCCCACGCGCCTTGCCATAAGTTCGGATCGTCGCACATCCAATCGTGCCCCGTGCGCGTCGATCGGCACTGCTGGTGAGAGCAGCAGCCAGGTCGGCTCTGGCGGGTCATTCGCTAGGTTAGGGCGATGAGCATGCGAGCCGGCGCGGTCATCGCCAGGGCGTTCTCGCGCAGCGCCGCCGTGCAACCGCAGGAGCCGGCGATCCTCACGTGCGCGGTGTCGGGAGGCCTCGTCACGGGCAATCCCAATCAGCCGGTCACCCGCGAGGAGGTGGTCGCGGGCGCCGTCGAGGCGGCGCGGGCGGGGGCGAGCATCGTGCACATCCATGCGCGCACCACGGGTGGTGAGATCACACAGGCGCCAGAGGATTACCTGGCCATCAAGCAGGCGATCGGCGAACAGACGGACGTCCTGCTCAACTTCACCACCGGCGGACAGCTGGGCGCGCCCGCGCAGGAGTCGCGCCGCTCGCTGCAGGCGCGCCCGGACGTCGCCACGGTGACGTGTGGGAGCATGAACTTCGGTCCCGGCGGCGACCTGCTGGTAAGCCCGCCCTCGCTCATGCGCGAGCTGGTCGAGGAGATGGCCGCGGGGGAGATCGTGCCCGAGTACGAGTGCTTCGACCTCGGCATGGCGATCACCGCGGCCGCCCTGGCCAGCTCGTCGGAGGGTGGGCGGGGGATGATGCACATGATCCTTGGCGCCATCGGGGGCGCTCCCGCGGGCATCGAGACGATCTCGCTGTTTCGCGAGCTCGTCCCCAGCGACGTCCCGTGGATGGTGACGACGATCCCGCGCCACTTCCCGATGATGGCGGTCACGCTCGCGCTGGGCGGGCACATCCGCACCGGCCTGGAGGACGTGGTGTACGTGGCGCCCGGCGAGTATGCGCAATCGAACGCGCAGCTGGTCACGCGGGCGAGGGCGATGTGCGAGGCGATCGGCCGGCCGGTCGCGACGCCGGCGCAGGCCCGGGAGATACTGGGGATCCGCGCCATCGGACCGGCGTGAGCGCCGGCGTTTGAGATGTAGCGTGGCCCGGCGGATGGCAGTCGCGTGGCTGTCCGCTCTGGCGGTGACACAGGTGGGCGCAGCCGCCGCGCTGGCTACGCCCAGTGCGATCACCGCGATCAGTCCCAACAACGGCCCCGACACGGGTGGCACGTCGGTGACAATCGCGGGAAGCGGCTTTGCAGCGGACGCCACTGTTCGCTTCGCCGGTGCTGCCGCTACGGACGTGGTCGTCCATTCCTCGGAATCGATAACCGCCGTGAGCCCTGCGGGCGGGGTGGGAGAACCGGTGGGCGTGAGCGTGACCGGCGCGAGCGGGACCTCCTCGCCGGTGGCGAGGGACCAGTTTGCCTATGACCCGATCCTCAGCGGACCGTGGCTGGGTCTGGACAACAACAGCATCAGCAACGCGGCCGACCACGAATGGCTGGGCCCGGTAAACGAGTTCTCGAAGGGGGGCATCGTGTATGACCGCTCCTTCGGGTCGACGGCCGGGCAGACGCCGAGCCAGGTGGGAAGGGATCCGGGAAGCTCACGGTCTTACTTCGAATACCAGCTCAAATACGACTACGAGTACGGCATGACCCCGGTGGTAGTGATCGAGTACAGGGGGTATGACAACGTATTCAAGCCCGACCCGCAGTTCCCACAGAGCCGCACCCTGGCGGAAGAACGCGCGGGCAGGAACACGATCGGTGATTATGTGAAGGGCTTCGTACGCTCGGCGTTGGCGATCCGCGAACTGGTGAACCAGCGGTATCCGGGCATGCAGGTGCTGTTCGAACCGATCAACGAGCCATGGGGCTACACCACGCCGCAGTACAGCGGGGCACAGTATGCGGATGTGATCGCCGCCTTGCTGCCGGCGGTCCGGGCGGCGGGCATCCCCCTCGATGACATCTACGTGGCTGCAACCGGCAAGGGCTGCACGGCGACGGGCGAATGCATGAGCAACGGATGGCTGACGAGTATGTATGCAGCCCAGCCGAGCCTGCAGACGGAAATCCAGGGTTGGTACTTTCACCCGTATGGCCCGCCGAGTGGGGTGGGCGAATATGACAGCACTGGCATCCAGTCGCTGCCGCTCGTTCAGGCGGCGATGACATCCGGCCAGAACAACATCATCGTCTCGGAGGTGGGCTATTGCGCGGATGATGTGGGCGACGGCAGCAGCGAATGCGCTACTCCACTGCAAGACAGCGCCGAAGCCGAGAGGCACCTTACGGAGATGCTCGTCAACGCGATTCCCTACCACGAAGAGGGCTGGCTGAGGGCACTGCTGGTGTACTCGCGCAACGCGGGCGGCTGGGCGATGCAGGCGCTCCCGCGCAAGCAGCTGACCAGACAAGGGGTGGCGCTGCGCGCCTTTGCGAGCTTGTACGGGCGGGACGCCTGGCTGCTGGCGAGCATCGACCCGATGCAGGGCGCCGGCGTGGATCTGCTCAGCGCCTTTGCGATCTACTGAGCTGGCCGGGCGGTCAGCGCGCGAGCCTGAACGACACGTGCTGGGTGGCGCCGGCGTCGCCTGAGTGCGTCAGTGGCGTGGCGTCGAGACGATATGCGCCGGCGCCGAGCGCGCTGGCGTCGAGCGCCGCGTGGTTCTGGCCCGCGCGTCCTGTGGCCTTCAGCTTGACCTTGGTGGCGCGATCCAGCGCACGCACGAGCGCACGTGACGCGCGCAGCGATGGCTGTTGGTGGACCGCTGCACCGCCAGCTCGACGCTGCCGGCGCTGGACAGCGTGTAGGCGATCGACAGCGTGCGGGCGTGCCTGGCGGTCGCGGCGGTGCTTGCGCGAACCTGCAACCGGGTGAGGGCCGGCGCGGGTTCTGGAGCTGGCGCGGGCGGGGCGCTGCCCTGTGCGCCGACGATGCTCGATGCGGGCGTCGGCAGTTGGATGGGCGGCGCGGGTTCGCTGGGCGCGGCGGCGCTGGCGGCGCCCGACAGGGTGACTTCGTCCACGCCCGCTTCGGTCTTGACGCTGAGCGAGCTGGTGGAGGAGCCGGCGCTGGTCGGCTTGAACGCGACTTCCACCACAAATTCTTGGCCCGGGCGGAGCTCCTGGCCTTCGGCCGGCAGGCCGCTCGCGCTGAAGGGAGCAGATGGGGTGCGCACCGATCCGACCTTCAGCGCCACGTTGCCGGTGTTCGCGATTGTGGCCTTGGCGCTGGCCTGGCCGCCGACGGTCGCCACGAGCGACACCGATTCCGGGAACACCCGCAGTTCCGGACGTGGTTCGACGGTTTCGCCAAGCGCGGAGCCGGCAGGGCCCAATGAGCAGACCAACGCGATGGCCACTGCGAGCGTCCATCGCCTCTGTGATAGCGCCTGAATCGTGAACACTCCACTGTCTACGATATCCCCGGCTGTCAGCTCAGCGCAAACGCTCGCTCGGCCTCGTCGGCGACGTGGCGGGCGATCGCCAGCGAGGAGGTGGCGGCGGGCGACGGGGCGTTGCGCACGTGCAGGGCGCGCTCGGTGGCCGAGAAGGCAAAGTCGTCGAGCAGCCGCCCGTCGCGGGCGAGCGCCTGCGCGCGCACACCGGCGAAGGCGGGCTGCACGTCGCGGGCAGTGCAGCTCGGGCACGTAGCGCGCGGCCGCGCGGACGAACGAGGAGCGCTGGAGGGCGTGGCGAAGCTCGGTCGCCCCCGTCGCCCACCAGCGCGCGAGCATCCGCCAGGTGCCGGGCCAGGCGAGCGTGTCGAGCAGGTCTGTGGGACGCACGGTTGCCAGGCTGTAGGCGTCGCGCGCGCCGGCCAGCAGGGCGGTTGGTCCGATCAGGACCTCGTGGTCGATGCTCCTGGTCAGATGCACGCCGAGGAACGGCAGCGCGGGGTCGGGGACGGGGTAGATGAGCGCGCGCACCAGTTCGCGGCGCTCGGGCACCAGGCGCAGGTAGGCGCCGCGGAAGGGCACGATGCGGGGATCGGCGCCAGCGCCGGCGGCGAGCGCCAGGCGATCGGCCCAGGCGCCGGCGCAGAAGACGACATGGCGGGCCTCGGTGGCGCCGCGCGAGTGGTTCAGCCGCAGTGCCCTCGCCCTGGCGGTGACCGCGTCTACCCGGCAACCGGTAGCGATCGAGCCGCCGGCCTCGAGCACGTCCGCAGCGAAGGCATGGGCGACCGCGCGGAAGTCGACGATGCCGGTGTTGGGCGAGTGCAGCGCGGCGATTCCCCGCGCGTGGGGCTCGATCTGCTCGATGGCGGCGGCATCGACGCGGCGCAGGCCTTGCACGCCGTTGGCCCGCGCCCGACGCTCGAGCTCGTCCAGGCGGGGAAGCTCGCAACGGTCGGTTGCGACGATCAGCTTGCCGCAGCGCTCGTGTGCGATGCCCCGCTTCTCGCAATAGTGGTAGAGCTCGCCGGCGCCCTCCACGCACAGGCGGGCCTTGAGCGAGCCGGGCTGGTAGTAGACGCCCGCGTGGATCACGCCTGAGTTGTGGCCGGTCTGGTGTGCGCCAAGCTCGCTCTCACCCTCGAGCACGCACACCGAGCTGTCCGGATCGCGCCGCTGCAGCTCGCGCGCGACGGCCAGGCCCACGATGCCACCCCCGACCACCGCGACGTCGCAGCGATCGGGCACATCGGCGCGCTGGCAATCACCGGCGGACATGCCGCTACCTGGCCACCGCCCCCGGCCCGCCGGGCGCTGTGGCTGCGGCCGCGTCCACCAGGCCTGCCCCATACATGCGTTCGTCACCGCCGCCGCCGAGCCTGCGCGCGGTGGCGCGCAGGCGCGCGGTGATCTGGGCGGGTGTGGGATGGCGCCCGAGCACGCCGCTGGCGATGATCAGGGCGGCTGTAGCAGCCACATGGGGGGTGGCCATGGACGTGCCTTCATAGCCATCGGGGATGCCGAACTTCGCAGGCGAGCTGCCCGTGAAGGTCACCGCGAAGACGTCGCGGCCGGGGGGCTGTTCGGGGTGGCAGTTGGGATCTCCGGGAAGGTCTGCGTCGGCGCCGCCACCGGGGGCGACGAGCGTGAGGCCGGTGCCGTCGTTGGAGTAGCTGGCCAGGCAGCCGTGTTCGGTGGTGGCTCCCACCGAGATCACGTCGGGTGCGCGGGCGGGATAGGCGATCGCCGTGTGGCCCTCGTTGCCGGCGGCGGCGACCACGAGCACGCGGTGGCGGTGGGCGAAGCGCAGGGCGGCGATCAGCTCGGGGATGTCTGAGGCGGTTATGCCGGGGGAGAACTCGAGGCTCAGGTTGATCACCTGGGCGCCGTGGCGGACGGCGAAGTAAACGCCTTGCGCGATCGTGGACGCTTCGCCTTCGCCCTCGCTGTCGAGCACGCGCACGGGCATTATGCGCGCGGCGAACGCCAGCCCCGTGAGCCCGAAGTGGTTGTCGGTGGCCTCGGCGATGACGCCGGCGACGAACGTGCCATGGCCGTTGCGGTCGTTGGGGAAGCGGTTGTGCGCAACGAAGTCATAGCCTCCAACGAACGTGAAGCGGCCGAAGTCGGGCGAGCGCCGGAAGCGACCGCGCTTGGCGTAGGCGACTCCCGTGTCGAGTACGGCAACGATCACGCCCTTGCCGCCGGGGTGGCCGTCGGCGGCCACGTTGGCCCATGCTTCGGGGGCGTTGACGCCAAACGGCCCGGCGAAGTTCCACTGCAGTTCCTGCCAGCCGCCGGGTTTGTGCGAGATGCCTTCGTCGTTGGGGATCAGCCCGCCGGCGATGTGTGCGCGGTAGTCGGGCACCGCCCACTGCACGTCGCGCTGGGAGCGCAGGCGGCGCAGCGCGGAGGCGACGCTGACGCCGGGCGCGAGGCGCAGCACGCGCGTGCTGGCGCTGAGCCCTACGGGGTCGTCCGCTCCGGCTGCCCGGGCGCTCGCCACACGAGCGCCGGGCGGACTGGGGCCGTACCCGACGACCACCTCGTTGAGTGCATAGGAGGCATGGGAGCCCATCGTGCTCGCGTCCTGTGCGCCCGGCGACGCGGCGGACGCGGAGGCGCCCACAGGCATGGCGTCGACGGCGAGCGCTGCGATGCTGGCAAGCAGGCAGGCGCTGAGGATCGTCCAGCGTCGCACGCGGGAGCAGGACGCGTGGCAGGGAGCGCGGAAGGGCATGGTGGCTTGGTAATGATGATGTGGCGGGCGGGGCGGGGAGGCACTGTGGCACATACCGAGACGACACCCATGAGCGAGCACTTCTTTCCACGAGACGAGTACTTCATGCGCCTGGCCCTGCGTGAGGCGCAACGAGCGTCAGAACACCAGGACGTGCCGATCGGCGCGGTGGTGGCGCGCGAGGGCGAGGTGATCGCGGCGGCCCACAACGAGCGCGAGCTGCGCCAGGATCCGACCGCCCACGCGGAGATCCTCGCGCTGCGCGAGGCAGCACGCGTCGCGGGCACCTGGCGGGTGCTCGATGCGGTCCTGTATGTGACGCTGGAGCCCTGTGCGATGTGCGCGGGCGCGATCGTGCTGGCGCGCATCCCCCGCGTGGTGTACGGCGCGAGCGACCCCAAGGCGGGAGCGTGCGGCAGCGTGCTGGACGTGCTCGGCGAGCCTCGGCTCAATCACCGACCGGACGTGGCCGGCGGGCTGCTGGCGGCGGAGTGCGGGGAGATGCTCAGCGCATTCTTCGCATCGCGACGGTAGGCGGGGATCGCTAGCCTTGACGATGTCGACCCCGGAGGGGTGGCAGAGCGGTTGAATGCGGCGGTCTCGAAAACCGTTGTGCGCCTGATTGGCGTACCGAGAGTTCGAATCTCTCCCCCTCCGTTTTGGCCTGTATGAGGTCATTGCTCGAACTTTGCCATCTGGGAGGTCCCAAGCGTCGATCATGCTTAGCGGGTGCCTGACGCCGTCAATCAGTTGCTCGCTACGGAGGCCGCCCTGGACAAGCTTGGGGCTCGTGGTAGCTCCGTCGCCGAGGCGGAGCAGACGATCTGGAACCTCCATGTGATCGTCAGGAACCGGCGCGGCAGCCCGGAGCGCCGCCAGCCCAACACGCGCAGGCTCGTGATCGGCCGGAGCGATGCCAATCGAGTCCTGACGCTAGTGATCGAGGAGACGGTCGAGCCGACTACGTGGCTGCTCATTACGGGGTGGGATTCCACGCCGGCCGAACGTAAGATGTTGGGGAGATCATGATGCCGTCACACCTAGACCCGTTGCCTGGAGACTTCGATGAGGAGCTCGGCAACTTGGACGCTGCTGACATGCAAGTGGTCCAGCCGTCTCGTGAGCGCCACCTGAGTGTGCAGTTCACGCTCGAGGGAGACGATGCAGTGGCGCTGCAACGGATCGCCGAGGACCAAGGCGAGAGGCCGGGCGAGGTGGTCAGGTCGCTGATCCGAGCAGCTTCCGTCAAAGCCGCCTGATCCCCTGTACTGGCCCACGAATCGATCCTGGGACCAAGCCGCTTTTCAAATCAGGGCCAGGGAGATTCAAGGACCCCCGCCATCTTCGTTTCGCCGGCTGTAGAGCATCACGAGCAGTCTGTCGAGATCGCGCCGGAGAAGCGGGCTTGACTTGCTAGGGCTCCTCATCATTTTCGCTCCGGCGCCAGCCTGGAAGCCCAAGTTCCAGGCCATGACGATGCTAACAACGAGGACTACGAGTCCGACAGCGACGCCTCGCAGGCCCCATGTCGGTCGCCCCGCTAGCGCCAGCACGAACGCCAGCGGCAGATCATGCCGTCCTCTTGGTCCTCCTTGAAACCCAACGAGCGCAACCGTTCCTCGAAAGCGTGAAATGCAGCGCGCGAGGTGACCTCGACTACGACATCGACATCCTTGGTCGGCCGTGGAGCCGGCGCTGCGGGATCGGTGATCCAGAGCACGATGCTCGCGCCGCCGAGGAACACGACATCGCCAAGCACAGGCTCCAGCGCTTGAGCGGCGCGCTCAAGAAGCTCAACACTCATGTCGCAGCCGCAGAGCCCAGACGCGCACGCAACAGGTCCGCGGCGATGACGCGCACGCGCGCATCGCCGACCCGGACCCCGTCCGTCAGCGTCAAGAGTTCAGTAAGCGCTGGATCACGACGCGAGATCTCCGGCGCGGAGCCATAAAGCGGCTCGAGCGCAATCCCACGCACGCTCCCCATAGGGTCCGGCCAGACCGGCGGCAGCTCGCCAGAATCGGCCAACTTGTCCCGCAACGGAGGCGCCGCCCACGCCGTCGGGACCCCACGGGTCTCACCGCCCCGAACCGGCGGAAACATGTACTTCACCGCGTGGACCAAGAGCTCCTCGACGCGGCTCACGTTCACGCGGCGGCGCCGGTCCTCGAGCAGTCCGGCCTGCTCAAGACGCACGAGCGACCGCTGGATCACGCTACGCGGAACCGCGATCTCCGCCTCAAGTGAGCGAACGGTCCAGGCAGACGAACCAGCAGTCAACCTGAGCAGAACAACGATGTCCTCACCCTTGAGCATGGGCATAGCCTACTAACCCGGTCCCTAGTCCCGGGACATGGGACATATCTTGCACCGGCTCTTTGATCAGACATCACGGATCCCTGTAGCTCCCTGTAACTTCCGGTTGATTGTGGACCTAGTGGTCGATACGGGACGCAAACCCTCAAGTAGCGTTTCCGCCGGACTGGCGCGCACACGGGCGCGCACCCACAACTTTTGGCTTTCCAGAGCCAAATATTAGCGGTCTCGAAAACCGTTGTGCGCCTGATTGGTGTACCGAGAGTTCGAATCTATCCCCCTCCGTTTTTGGCTGGATCTCGCTTAGTTGCGGGAGATCTTGGCCATGACGAGTCGGCATTGGCTGTGGCCGTGAGACCGCAGGTGGACGCCCGAAACCGCCTGAGCGGCACACGGACCGGCGCGCAATTGGCGCGCAAACGCCGAAGTTGGTTGAGGGTTTGTCGCGTCTGAAGGCGAGGGACCGGCACTTTCCGCGTGCTGTGCGTCCTTGCGAGCTCCCGGAACGTCTCGCGGGATCTGCCGCGAGACGGCTGATGAGCTCGTGGGTCACAGGAGCGACGGGGGTCGAACCCTCGTTCGGCACCACATCGAGATCCGCACGCGGGATAGCATCCCTGTCGGCCTCCGTGGTCGGTAGCCTGTAGTAATGGCAAAGCCACGTCGCACCGAAGTAGAGTCCGCCCGCCCATCGACGCGCCGCCGCGCGGCGTCCGGTGTTAGGCAGGACCCAACGGACGCGCTGGTGCGCGCTGGGCGCTTGCGCCCAGCCACTCGTCGCCTAGAGGAGGTGCTTGCCGAGCGCGGCCCCTTGACTGGGCCGGTTACGGATGCCGGCACCCGCGCGCTGGTAGCAGTGCGTGGCGAGGCATCCGACGAGCATGGCAAGCGCTGAGCCGCCTGAGCAACGCGCAGGCATCCTCTACGTCGATACCTCCGCCCTGCTGAAGCTGCTGGTGCGCGAGGCCGAGTCAACCGCGATCGAGCGCGAGCTCGTCAGGTGGCCAAGCCTCGCTACGAGCATCGTCACCGAAGTCGAGCTTCCCCGCGCAGTCGCGCGCGCCCGCCAGGACCGACCGGACGCAGTCATCGACGGGAGCCTGATTCTTCAAGGCGTTGTCTCCTCTGCTGCGATCATCGAGTTGACCGAGGACATCGTCATTGCCGCGCGAAGCGTCGCGCCGGTCCATGTAGGCGCACTGGACGCCATCCACATCGCCAGCGCGCTCAGCCTCGACAAGAACCTGGCTGGCGTGGCTACCTATGACGGACGCATGGCGGATGCCGTCACGCGCGTCGGGGTCAACGTGATCGCCCCCGTCTAGCAGTCCCACGACATGTCGCTAGCGCTCTAGACGTCGCCACACCTGTCCCCCGCCTAGCCATCATTAGACCTTGCGGACCAGTCTTGCGGTATAACATGCGGTAACATGAGGCTGCGACATTGGCACAAAATCCCAAGATAGGAGCGCATGGTGGCTGACGAGATCCAGGCGATGGGCGCAATAGATAAGGCGATGCAGGGCCTCGATAGCGAGGCAAGCAAGCGCGTCTTGCGCTGGGCGGTGGACAAGTTCGGAGGCGGCAAGGTCGATAGCGAGCCGGAGTCGAAGATTCGTGTAGATACAGGCGATACGGCAAAGCGCAACGGAACCGGCAACTACGAGCGCATCTCCGACTTGATGGACGCAGCCTCTCCACGGACGGGAGTCGATCACGTACTAGTTGCGAGCTACTGGTTCCAGGCGATCAAGGGACAGGAGAGCTTCACTTCGCAGGAGGTCAATGCCGAGCTAAAGGATCTGGGGCACGGCTCGAAGAACATCACTGACTCGTTTAGCTCGTTGATTGAGCGAAAACCGCCGGCGGCCCGCCAGGTGCAGAAGTCAGGTTCGACGCGGCAGGCGCGCAAGCGCTATCGACTGACCGAGGTAGGCATGCGCGCTGTGGATCGCATGCTTCGCGGAGAGACGGACGAGTAGCTTGGACAGCCAAGCCCTTTGTGCGGCCCTGACCGGATCACTCCCGGCCAATCTAGCCAACGACCTCGTGAACGAGTTCATAGAGATTCGGCGCGACGTGGCGACAGGCACACTCGGCCGCGCTTCACCAGGGAAGTTCGTAGAGACCGCCGTGCAAGTGCTACAGGCACTAGAGAGCGCCGGCAAGTACGACATCGAACCAAAGGTGGACTCATACCTCAGGGGCTTGGAGTCGCGGTCTAGCACGCTCCCCGATGGCTTGCGGATATGTGCCGCACGATTGGATCGTGCGATGTACTCGTTGCGAAGCAAGCGCAACATCGTTCATAAGGCCGAGATCAATCCAGCAACCTATGACCTGCACCTTCTTTATGCAGGTGCTCAGTGGGTCTTGGCGGAGCTCCTTGCGCTCGCCACCGGCGTATCCGGGCAAGAGGCTGCGAGACTCGTTGCGGAGGTGCAGTTGCCAGTGGGGGAGATCGTGGAGGTGATTGACGGGCGCAAGATCGTGCACGCGCACGTCACTGTCAAGCAGGAAGCGCTGGTACTGCTGATGACCCTTCACCCAACACCGATCTCGACCGCAGAGCTAGCAAAGTCGATGGACCGAAGAGGCGCCGGCAGCGTGCGTGCAGCGGTGGCCAACCTCTGGAAGGACAAGCTCGTGCACCGCGACGCCAACAGGAAGGTCGTACTCACCGAGGCGGGACTCCGTGCGGCGATCAGCGTGGCTCAGCAGAATGTGGCTTGAGGCGCGACCAGATCCTGCACCCCGTGACGGAGCCTTTCAGAAGGGGTCTTGAGATCGTGCGCGGGTTCTGCTCTGATCGCGCGCCGAGTCAAGACAACCGAATGGCCGGACGGGTGTTGTAGCACCCGCCCGGCCGTGCAGCACCGAAGAATCAGCCTTCGATGCCACCAGATCACCGTAGCTTTCTGCGGCGACGGTCTGACGTGCTCGCTGGTCCGTGTTCCTCGGTGCGCCGAAAGGAGCCGAAATGAGCACGACGGACAGCGACGGCGCAGCACCGAGCGAGCGGGAGCACGAGGAACGGCCATCCCAACGACTCCATGACCTCTACCGAGCGGATCTCCTGGCATTCGAGCCGGTCTCGGACGCCCAGCTACTCGGGGCGATCGACCGCGCCGAAGTCCACGACGAGCACGATCACGCCTCGCGTGCAGACATCGCGGCGCACCTGGGCTTCGCGCACAACTCGTGGACGACGCGGCGGCTACGGCCACAACTCGACGCGCTCAGGTCCGCCGGGCGCGTCCGCGATGTTCGCCGCTATGGACTGAACTTGCTCGCGCTGACCGCCGCCGGGCGGCGAGCAGTGGTGAAGGTAAGGAGCGTGGGCGAGGTCATCCTGCCTGAGTCTCCCCAGCATCGGATATGGCGGCACTCACGCACGCTCGCTCACGAGCAGATCGACGGGTTCCGCCAAGCGCTCCGAGGGTCGTTGGCCGAGGCTGGCGCTCTGCTCGGCGCTGAGCGAGTCCCCTCGGATGCGTGGTTCGATCTCGCCGAGCGTCTGAGGAAGGCGTGCTGGCAGCTCGGCTCGGCCACCCACTGCCTGCACGAGTGGACCGAGCCCGACGACTCACGTGCCGACACCGACAAGGACACGGGGTTCCGAGGACGACGCAGCGTCTGGCAATGGGACCGGCAATGAAAGCGCTCGCTTTCAAATGACGTCCACTTGTGGATTCCTTGTCGGAGGGGAGGTAGAAAGCAGAGATGCTCTCTCCTGCAACAAAGCCTCCGGGCAGACTCGCTGCACCCCAATCGCTGTGTCGCCCTGGCCAGTGGGTGCGCCGTCCGAGGGCAAGAGTCGAGTTCCGGCTGACTTCCGGCTGTAGTTCCGCCTGCGGTACCGCCTGTGGTTCCCGCTGTGGGTCCGCCTGCGGGATCAGCCGACCGCGAGTTTCCCTTGGCGTCGTGCGGGATCTGGGCGTCTCGACGTTTTCGACATCTCTACCACAACCTTGTCTCAGGTTTTCCGTGGCTTGTGCTGAGTTCGCACTACGGTTCGCGTTGTGGTTCGCACTTCGGTTCGCGTTGTGGTTCGCACTTCGGTTCGCGTTGTGGTTCGCACTGCGGTTCGCGGTGCCCGTCTTCGGGATGTCGTGTTTCGCTGATGGTGGTGCGGGATTCCGGCGGTCGCGCGGTTTTGACATCTCTACCACAAGCAAGTGTGACCGTTCGATTGCTCTGCTCGCGGCGCGCACGAGTCGTGTCGTCGTGGCTCGTCGTCGGCTTCCCCGGCTCGCGTGTCGTGTCGTGCCTGCACCCGACTCGCCCGCCTGGCGCACGGATGAGGCGTCGTAATGTCCCAGCACGCCAGCCACACCGACAGGAGCGCCGAGCGACCGAACGGCCGCCCGTCGACGGCAGCATCACGGCCTACCGCCCGGAGGCGCGGCTCAGCCGGGTGCGACGCGGCGGCCGATCGGCGTTTGGCCTGTGGGCCACCGCGCCGGTCGGCTTGCCAGGGCGAGGTCTTGAGATCCCGGCCGGGGTCTGCTCTGATCGGCCGCCACGATGACCCACTACCCGCGGGAGGACATCGCCGTGAGCAAGACTGCTTCCCCACCCCCGAGCACCTCGCGTTCGCGCGCTGGTTTGCCGACTGGTGGCTGCGCCGAGGACAACACCTCACCGACCCCGACCGGGATCGTGGATAGCCCCCAGCGCGCCGTCGCCTACATCCGCGAGTCAACCGAGGAGCAAGGCCAAGGCTTCTCGCCCGACGCGCAGCGCGAGAGCATCCGCCGCTTCGCCCCCGAGAACAACCTGGAACTGATCGGCGAGTACTGCGACTTCCACTCCGGGTGGCGCAAGTCCGAGGCCCGCCCGGAGTTCCAGCGCCTCATGGCCGACGCGGCAGAGGCCAAGTTCGACGTGGTGCTCGTCTTCCACACCTCGCGGTTCGCCCGCAACCAGATCGAGGCACGGCGCTACAAGCAGCTTCTGCGCGAGCGGCTCGGCATCCGTGTCGTATCCGTCTCCCAGCCGATGGGCGAAGACCACACCGACCCGTCCGCGTTCCTCGCCGAGTCGATCCACGAGATGTTCGACGAGTACTACTCCGTCTCGCTGTCCTTCTGGACACGCAGCGGACTGAAGGAGAAGGCACGCCAAGGCCACCTCGTTGGCAGCCTGCCGTGGGGTTACGTGCGCGACCTTGCCACCAAGCTCGCCGTCCCGGACCCCGCTCGTGCGCCGCTCGTGCTGCAGCTATTCGAGCGCTACGCCACCGGCCAAGAGTCCGACCGCACACTCGCCGCGTGGCTGAACGCCACCGGTGCTCGCACTGCCCGTGGACGGCAGTTCGGCAGGGACACCGTGCGTGAGATGCTGTGCAACGCCGCCTACGCCGGGTACGTCAGCGGCCTGCGCGACAAGTCGCGTGCGATCAAAGGACTGCACGAGCCCATCGTCACCGACGAGCTGTTCGACCGCGTGCAGGAGGTCCGGGGGTGGCGCACCCGTGTCGTGAAGCCCGGCCCGCCGTCCGATGAATACCTGCTGCGCAAGCTGCTGCGGTGCGAGCGCTGCGGAGCACGAATGCACGGCACCCGAGGCTCGAAGACCGCCGTGCGGCGCTACATGTGCTCCACCCGCCGCTACGGCAACCCGTGCGGCGAGCGGATCGTCAAAGCCGAGGCCCTGGAGAGCCAGCTCATCGACTGGATACGTGCCTTCCAGCCCGACCGCCAGCTACACGACCTGCTCCTGCAAACGACCGAGGCTGCCATCACCGAACGCCATGAGCAGCCAGGCGAGCGGCGAAACGAACTGCTCGACCAGCTACAGCGCCTGCAAGACCTCTACGTCCTGGGCGATCTCACCAAGGCCCAATACATCATGCGCCGCCAAGCACTTGAGGAAGAACTGCAGCGCCAAGGACCCCCAACCAAACCCGCAACTGATCGTATCCGTGCGCTGCTCGACGAGTTCCCCCGCTTCTGGGACCTTGAGACCGAGCCCGCCGAGCGGCGCAAGCTTCTGCTCTCGCTATTCGAGCAAATCTGGGCACAGAACGGGAGGATCGTCGCCGTGCAGCCACACGACGACTTCCTGCCCTACTTCCGAACCATCAAACACACTTCGGCACCGGGTGGTGCCGAAGGCGGGAGCGACTGGGGTCGCTCCCGGAGGGAGACATTGCTGCCGACCGCGGATGCAAGTGGCGTAGTTGCCCGTGCAGACCGTGATCACAAGCCACGCTCGTCCTTCTCGTCGAGGGGTCAGGCGATCGAACGCGGCGCGCGCTTCCTAGATGAGCCGCAGCACCCCGCTCTCCATGAGCGATCTGACGTGCCGCTCGATCGAGGCCGCGAGCTCCGGGTCTTCTACGAGGATGCCGGCCTCCAGATTGTTGTGGAGCGCACGGTAGGTGAGATTGGCCGAGCCGACAAGGGCGCGGCGACCATCGATGACCAGCACCTTTGCGTGCAACACCCCGGTACCTTGGCGCTGATCGCTGGGCCAGTGCCAGCGGTGGATGCCCGTCACCTCGCCAAAGGGCGTTGAGCTTGGGCCTGAGTAGGAGCCACTGCTGTCGTCCTCGGTCTCGAACACGACGTCGATCGCGCACCCACGTGCCACGGCGTCCTCCAGTGCACTGGCAACGTCGCTGAGCGTGTGTGCGGCGAAGCTCACGATCAGGATCCGCTGCTCGGCACTGCTCAGGAGTTCTTGCAGCGCCGCGGCGGTCAGTCGCTGCGCGCCGCTGCTGCCCGGGCCGGTCCACACCACACGCGAGCGCGTCATGTCGCTGCGTTGGCGCAAGACCAGCGCAGTCTGCAGTGCGACTGCCACCCCTGTGCCGGTGAGGTCTGGAGTACTCCGCCACGCGTCTGCGAGGCAGCTGACCGCGTGTTGGCTGGCGGGTGGGGATCCCGAAACTGCCGCTGCGAGGGAGGCTGCAGGTTGGTCATGTCCGTCACACGCTTGCACCAACGCTTGGATCTGAGTGTCGCTGAGGCGCTGGACGACGGCTTGGATCGCTTCCGCGGCGCTCACGGCAGCGCGAAGTAGCCGATGTCGCAGGCCATCGTTGCAATCAGCGTGGAGCGGTCTAGGAAACGATTGCCTCGCTCACAGGATGTCTCCGAGGCGAACTGACAGGCATGGCAGGCGGCTGCGTGCACGGAGCTGTCGCTGCGAGGGTCGTGCTCTGCGCACAGCGGATCTGAGGAACACAACCGCGCGCGCTCGAGCGACTGAGCGATCAGTGGTCCGAGCTGGTCGGGCTCGCCGAGTGCCACTAGCCCACCGAGCGTTCCCTCGCTGTCGGGCGCCGCGGTGTAGAGCAGCACGCCTGCCATCGGCTCTGGGTCACCCTCGTCGCTTGAGTACATGCGCTCGCGGATCGACGACGCGGTATAGCCGCACTCGAGCGCGAGCTCGCGGATCAACGCATGCGCGAAGCTGTGCAACAGGACGTAGCGCACTCCCGGCCAGCCTTCCGCTGGGTTGAGGTTGCGGCGCTCCCGCCATGCGCGGTTACCTTCGCTGATCCGCTTCGCATTTTCGCTGTCGCGATAGATCTGCTCCCACGCGAGTAGCTGTGGCTCGGCGAAGCGCAGGAAGATCCCCTCCCCCCGCACCTCGTTGCAGGGGAGCCACCGGGGCGCCTCGCGTGCAAGTCCGACCACTCGATTGGTCTCGTCCGCGAGGTCGTCGGGAGCGTTCAGGCGCGTAAAGCCACGCAGTGCGCTGACCACACGCAGACGCTCGACGAGTACTACCTCGCTCAACTGCTCTGCGAACAACGCCGGGGCGCCGACTGCGCGCAGCCGAAAGTCGGGCGTCTCCGGTGCTGAAGCCGGTGAGCTGAGCACCTCCCACTCCGGTCTACACAGGTCCTCGGCCTGCTCGGCGGTCTCAGGCGCGGCGCGGCGGTGCTCGATCGCCTCGAGCACCGCGTTCTCGCCGAGGGAGGCCGCCATCGCACCGACGCGGTGCAGCGATGGCACATTCGCCAGTGCGAATCGCAGGGCCTCTTGGCCCGCCGGCAGCGTTTCCAAGACATCCCACGCTTCCTCCACGGTCTGGGCCAGCTCGCCCTCGCGGGTGGGGATCGAGAGGGCTGACATCTGCACTGGGAACCATGCGTTGCTGGCACCCAGGATCAGCGTCTGCGGTAGCTGCTCGCATGGCTGGCTGATACTGAGGTGAGGGTGGCGCCCGCGGCAATGCGGCGGCAGATACTGCTGCGCCTGTTGCCCGAACGCAAACGACAGACGCCGTCGGCGCCCGCAAGTCTCACATGACAGCTGAACGTCACCGGCGCGTCCGCTGCTTCCGACCTCGCGTAGCCGCATTGTGCTGTTGCACGGCGTTGAGCCATGAATGAACTCAAACCAGGGGAAGTCGTCGAGGTGGCCGCTCGCGCAGGCGATCAGATAGCGCGCGGGAAACGCCGACGGCGGTCGTTTGCTTTTCGATCTCTGGCAGCCAGCGTGCACGTAGGTGCTGCGCTCCGGGCGCCAACGATCCTCGCGGAATTCAAACACGCCGCTCTCGATGGGAGATAGCAGTCCACAGATAGAGCAGCGCAGCCACCGCGGAAACGGCGTCACTGGGACGCCGACGTTGTCACCCTCTGAGCTTGCAACCGGGGGACTTATCAGCCGTTGCACCTGTCCGCCGACAGTGGCGCGCACCGCAGCCAGCAGTCGCGACTCGACGATCGGCCGCCCCAGCTCGGGCCACTCGTCTAGCCCGAGCACGAGCGCTGTGATCTCAGGCAACTCGACGGTCGCACCAACGCCATAGGTGTGCAGCAGTTGGCTGGGACGCAGCTCCCCGATTCTGTTGCGCTGGATCATTCTGCGTTGTCCTGTCTAGCGTCGGGCGGTGCGTGTTCTGGTGTCTCCCATGCTTCTGGTTCGCCTGCCAGTTCTCTGCGCAGAACCAGCGGCACAGGCGGCTCGACGTTGCGCATCGAATTGGGCACCGTCCAGTCTGACTGGCCCTCCATCTCAGGAGGCTTCAGCAGTGACACATCCGTGTCACTGGCTCCACGTCGCTGATAGACGAGGGTGCGCTGGCCGACATCTGCTTCCTCACGCCACTTGTGCAGCAGCACGGTAATGCGCTCGCTAAGCATCTCGCTCGCGAGGTGCCCGATCTGTCCGGCGGCGCGCTCGCCGATCAGCTGGCGCGCTCTTTGAGCGCGAAGGGCCGCGGGATCGACCAGACGTGCGCCGCTGTTTGCGTTCCACTCGGCGCCGCCAAGACGCAAGAGCGATGCGAGCACGCCGATCAGGCCACGGTCCAGCGCGCGTGGCGCGAACGGCGTGACCGACAGCGCCTCAACCTGCTTGTAGAGAGTGCGGTGATAGTGGCAGAAGGTCTCGTAGTGAGACAGGTCGCGTGGCCGCGCCCAGTTGTAGACGGTGATCACGAGTCCCGGACGCTCACGCCCCACGCGGCTGGTGGCCTGGATGTACTCGCTCGTGCTGCGCGGCTGTCCGGCGACGACCATCGCTCCCAGGCGCGGCACGTCGACCCCGACGGAGATCATGTTGGTGGCGAGCAGCACGTCTATCGACGCACGGGTGAATTGCTCTTTGTTTGCGCGCTCCTCGGCCGCCGGTTTGACCCTAGAGGTGCGCTGCACGCCCAGCTGATCGAGGACCTGAGGAATCTCCGATGCCGTCTTGCGTGATGTCAGCTCCTCGATCGTCAGCCATCCGCGGTTCTCGGCGTTCGGTTTGAACAGACGGCTCTGCACGTCGTCCTCGACCAGCCGTCGCATGCCCCCGAGCTCGCGCAGCGAGTTGAAGTAGCCGATCAGCGTCATGTATGCGTCGGCATCCTCGCCGGGCTGGCGGCCGAGCACGGTCCATGCGGCGCTCAGCTGTGCGACGTAAACGCGGATCAGGACCTGCTTGTAGCGGCGCCCGGGCGCGCAGATACCGACGTAGCGCCTACCCGGTCGCTGCTGCTCGTCGGCCGGTTGGTCGCGTTGCAATGCGAAGAAGGAGTCGCGCGCGTCGAGCCCTGGAGGAGGGAACACCTTCAGCTCTCGATCGAACAGGCGCTTGACCTGATCTTTGGCACGGCGGATCGTCGCGGTGGAGGCGATGATCTTCGGGTGTACCACCTGGTCCTCGATCCGCCAGCTCGCCAGCGCGTCGACGGCCGTCTCATACAGCCCCACGAGGCTGCCGAGCGGGCCGCTGATGAGGTGGAGCTCGTCCTGGATGATCAAGTCGGGCGGGCGTAGCGGCTCACACGCGGTCACGCTCACCGCGTCGAGCCCGTTCTGTGCACGATGGCTGCCGGGGTGTTGTTGTTCGCTTGGCGTAAGGTAGCCGTGGCGCATGCAGTAGCGCGAGACCTGGCCGAAAAGCGCCTGGGTGCGTCCCTCCCAAGGCATGCGCGCGAGCTTGTCCACCGTTGCGATGATCAGCGAGGGCAGCAGCCTGTAGACCTCCTCGTCCACGACCACCACCGGCAGGCCCTCGCCGGGGCTGCTGCGTGGCGTGAACGGGCATGCGCCGCTCTCATCCGAGCAGAACACGAGTGTGCGCGTGTGGTCTTTGTCGACGGTGATGTCGCGCCCCCCGCTCAACGCCGAGCCGCACCACGGGCAGCGCGACAGCTGCAGCGGCGAGGAGCCGCGGCCGGGCCGTCCGCGTTCGCGTGCCTCTTTCACCCAGCGAGCCGCATCCTCGGTGGTATTGGGAGTGGAGCCTCGCCCGACCCACAGCCCCACGCGCATCGGTGTTTTGCCCCAGCGGCGCTGCTCTGGCGTGCGCCCATCACCGTAGAGCTTGCGCCGGTGTACCTCACACGCGCACAGCAGTGCCGCGGCGCGCTGGAACTGCTGCAGCGTGAGCAGCCGCAGGGTGTAGCGCATGAGCGCCGCCACGCCGTCGCGTCCATCACGTCCTGCCACCGTGCCCTGCAGCCGCCGAATCGCGATCGTAAACGCGATCAACCCGAGGTACGCCTCGGTCTTGCCGCCGCCTGTGGGGAAGAACAGGAGGTCCAACAGCGCCTCTGAGGATCGCTCGGGGTGGCGGGGGTCGGCCAGCGCGGGGAGATTCAAGAGCACGAACGCCAGCTGAAATGGCCGCCACGACCGCCGCTGCGCCACGTCGGCGCGCTCCACCGCGTCGTGCAGCTTCAGGGCCGGGTCTTTGCGGCGCAACTCAGCCGCGACGGTGTGCACACGCTGCTGCCACATCGCGTGGTTGGCGAAGCGAAACGCCTCAGCTACATCTGGCTCGCGGGCGATCGCGGCGATGCCATCGCGGATCCGTGCCGCAGCTTCGCCGGCCTCCCGCAGGTGGCGCTCGGCGGCTGCCCGATGGCGCTGTAGATCTTGCTCACCAGCGCTCAGGCGACTTCTTTGCAGCTCGATCCAGCCCTCGTAGGCATCGACGAGCGGCGCGAGCATCGCTGCAAGCTCGCCGTCGTCGGCTTCGCCCAAGGTGCGCATGTCGAGTGCGCCGGCCGCTCGTTGGAACGGCTCGCCGATGCTGGGGTCTGCGAAGTCCCCGACGCTCGGCGCTTCGGTGCGGGGTACGTCCTGCACCGGCATCGCCGCGGTTTCCAGCTTGACGCCGCGCTCTGGTGTGTCGGTGTCGTGGGTGGCCTGTACGGAGATGCCATGGCCAGTGGCCAGCTCCACGCAGGATCGGTAGAGCATCTCCAGCCCCAACAGCTCCTCGCGGTCGATCTGCGGCGTCAGCGCGTCCGTGTCGATTGGGCTCCGCACGAAGACCGCCGAGTCGTCGCTGCCCTGCACGGTCAGGTTGGCCTGGTAGCACCAACTCTGCGGCGACTGACCGTCGGACGCTTGCTGCTCGTTGACGAGGAACAGCGTCACCAAGCGCTGCCCCGCGCGCTCGCGCACGAGTCCGCGCACGATCACCTCGGGCTCGTCCGCATCGGGGGCGAAGGCCTTGATCGGCCCCGGCTTGGGAAGCTCGACCCTGCATGCACCCCCGCATTGGCGTCGCCGCCACGCGCGTGCAGCATGTCCGTCCTTGGTGAGCGTCTCATCGCTCAGCGCGCGCGAGTAAGCGCCCCAGGACGTCTGCACGAGCAGCGCCTTGCAGTCCCCAGCCACGCAGAAGGTGAGCCCAAACGCCGACGGCACGAGCTGGTCGATCGCCGGCGGACGATCTTCCACAGCGCCCTCCCAACCAGTGTCCGCATACTCGCTGCTGTTGCCCAGCGGATCTTCCGGCTGCTGGTCGGCGGCGATCGAATCGCTGTCGTCCTCCGTCGCCGGGTCTGGGCGCGGCACCGCTTCCTGGAGGAAGCGCGGCGCCAGCAGGCCGAGCAGGTAGACGTTTGCGGGAGACTCGCTCAGCTCCTCTTCCTTGCCTCCTCTGGGGCCGATCAAGTCTTCGCGAATCAGCTCCTCGATCTCGTCACGCAGCTGCTGAGCTGTCTTCTTGATGCTCGAATCAGACACCGCCGAAGTCCATCGTCATCGCCCCGGAGGGCGCCGCTTTGCGTGCTGCTTTCTTTTTCTTGTGTAGCCCCATTTGGACCTCTTCCGTATAGCGGGCCTGGTTGAGTTCGAGCAGTCTGTCAAGAACCTCCTGGCGAGGAACCGGCGCGAACGTGAAGCGAGTTCCAAATCTCGTGTCGTGGAAGCCGTGTTCGAGGCCCAGATCGCTCCAGTCGTATGCGTCGGCCACCGCGAGGTCGAGTTCCACGTGCAGCTCGCGCAGGCGGGCGATGTCGTCCGCGTGCTCGTCTGGGTTGTGGACGCGGTTGTAGGTGGTGGTCAGACCCTCCTGGCGCTCCAGCATCAATGCGCTGCGGTGGGCGTGGAGGGCGGCGCCCAGCTCTCCGATTGCTGGGGTGAGGGTTGGTTGGGGGAAGGTTTCGAAGCAGTCGGTGGGGGTGTAGTTCGGATCCACACGCGTTGTGGATCCACGTGCGACCGCCCATGATCGGTGAATTCCGCTTGACAGGAGGCCAAAGTGCGACGTGTCGTCGTATCCGAATACCACAATCTTGTGACCAAAGACCGGGCCAGTTGCAACCATTGCGGGTTGTACGAGCTTGCTCGTGATCGTGATGGCCAAGCAGTGCGTCAGTGGCGCGATGGCTGGATACAGCTTGGGACGTCGCTCAGCGAACTGCCACCACCTGCGCCGGTAAACATCGCGGTTGTTGCGTTCCCTCTCAGCGCGCACGAGTCGCTCAACTCGCTCAAACGGAACCTCGTACTCCCTTGCCCGTTCCTCTGGCCAGTCACGAAAATCGATCACCCAACGTGCAGGCGAACAGTCCGGGCGCTGGTTGAGATCCTCGCCGATGAGATATGGCCTTACAACCTCGGCATTGCGAGGGTTTGCCGCGATCATCGCTGCGGCTTCGTCAGTGGAAAGGACGAATCCCATCCCGAGCACGTAGGAGCCGATGAACGAGCGGCCAGCGTTGCACGCAAGCCGATGTGCATTCCCGCTCACGCGGCTGCGCATAGCCAGTGCCGGTGTTATGCCGCTCACCTTAACCCGATCGAGCATGTGGTCCGACTGCCAAGGCCGATGCCGCGCCCACACTGTGGCCATCTCGAGGTTCGCGCCTCCTGGCCACGGCTCGCTGGCGACAGCGCGGTAGATCGTCATGCCGCTCTCAACGAGGCGGTCGAGGCCGACCTCGCGCGTGTCACCCTGGGCGAGTGTGTTCGTAGCGATCAGACCGAAGTCCCCGTCGGGGCGCAGCAGGCTCGCGGCACGAAGATAGAAGTAAGCAACCAGGTCGGCGCTACCACGTGTGCCGTCGGCGATCCAGCGGACGAGGTAGTCGCGGTACTGCGTGCCGAGCGCTCCGGTGATCTTCTGCCCGCCCTGAAACGGCGGGTTGCCAACGATCGCGTCGAATCCGTCGTGCCGGAGGACCTCGGGGAACTCGATTGCCCAGTGGAAGGGTTTGCGGCCGGCGAAGTCGACCTGGGTGACGTCGCCGACCGCGCGCTTTCGCTCCACGAGCCAGTCCTTGGCGAGCTTCTGAAGCAAAGTGCGCGCCTGCATACGCTCTGCGTCGGAGGTGTCCGGATCGAGCACGGTGCCGAGCAGCGTGCCTGCGTCGCTCGAAGTGAAGGCATCGGCATCCTCGCGCTGTGAGAGCGCAGCGCCCACGATCAGATCGCCGAGCAGGCGGGCGTCCGCGAGCGCCTCGTCGGACTGGGCGAGCAGCGCGGCCTTGCGTTGGGCATCGAGAGCGTCGCGCACGACAAAGCCCTCCAGCTCCTCACGCAAATCCAACGCCTCGCGCAGCGCTCGGTCGATTTCGTGGACGTCGAGGTTGAGGCTTGCCTGGCGGTGCCAGCTGCGGTCGAGGTGCAGTACGTGGAGTTGCCGGGGGTCGGTGATGCCGAGCAGCGAGTCGCCCGTGCGCAGGGCATGGTCGAGGAACGAGAACGGCCGGTCCTTGGCCAAGGTGAGCAGCCACAGCGACAGCTTTGCCATCTCGACCGCCATTGGGTTTCGGTCGACCCCATAGAGACAGCGCTCGGCGATCAGCCTGTGCGCCAGCATCTCCAGTTCCAGTGGGTCGGCGGGCAAAGGCTCCTCGCCATGCGGGCCATGCAGTTTCCATGCCTGCTGCAGCTGCGCTGCGAGATAGCGGCAGGCGGCCACTAGGAACGCGCCGGAGCCCATTGCGATGTCGGCGATCTTGAGGTCGAGCAGCTCGGCAGCCGGTCGCAGCTTCCACTCGGACTTGTTGGACAGTTCGGCTGGTCCGGGGCGGTAGACGATCGGGTCGAGCGCATGCTGCACGACCTCCTCTGCGAGCTGGCGCGGGGTGTAGTAGGTGCCGGAGTCGCGGCGGTCCAGCGCCTGGGTGACAAACAGCGAACCGGCGGGTAGCACGAGCGGGTCGCCGCGCAGGTCGGCGCGCAGCAGCGCGTGGTAGGGGGCGATTCGCGAAAGTAGCGTTTCATCGCTGCCACAGGCCGCCCGCAACCGGGCGCGTTGTTCGTCTGTTAGCTCGTCCCCCAGATCCTTTGCGATCGCCTTCACAGAGCGTCCCGTGGCCTTTGCGAGTTCGCCGTGGAGCAGCTCGTCTCCCTGCTCGGCCCATTGCTCGATCGTGCCGAGTCGCAGCTCGGGCTCGAGGCGCCCGTTGAGCGCTAGCGCGTGCTCGGTCAGACGCATGGCCGTGTGGTCGAGCAGCCCCTCATACACATGCCCGATCTGCTCGACGTCGAGTGCGCTGTAGGACAACAGCACGCGCGCGCCCTGCTGTTCGAGCGCCTGCAGCGAGTCGAGCAGGTGCAGCATCGTCCGATCGTCAACCGGTAGCGGCTGTGCCTGTGCGTCCTGCCAGCGCGTGTCCGTCTTACGGCCCTCGAGGAACGGATAGCGGTCGGGGTCGAACAGGCCTCCGCCGTAGGCGGGCAGGCGCAACGCATCGTGCTCGATGCCGCTGTGTACGGCACGGAACAGCGCGAGCACGCGATGCCAAGCAGCCTGCGACCGTTCGAGCGGGTCCTCGCCGTCGCGGTCGGCGCGCTCCTGCAGCTGGGCGCGCAACGTGCTTGCGGCCAGTGTCTCGGCGTACAGCTGGTCCTCGATCGGTAGCAGCTTGCGCTCCTCGGCCACGAACAGGAATACGAGCCGCATCATCACTGTGACCGCGCCGCGGTAGACCTCTTCACTGCTGAGGTCTGAAAGCAGCTCTCCATGTCGCTCGCGGTCCTCGTGATCGAGCGTTGCGATCAGCAGCTCCACCGCGCGGCGCACCTGCGAGCCGAGTTGGTCGGCGACCTCCTGCTGGCGTTCGGCGCTTTCGCTGAGCAGCGTACGCAGGCTCTGCTGCGCTGGCAGGACGAAGAAGCGTTGCGCGCCGAGCAGCGTGGTGAATGCGCGCAGCGTGACGGGCTCCTCGAGCCAGATCTCAGAACGCCAGCTGCACGTGCCGCGGGCCTGCTCGGCGCGTGCCCACACGAGCGTCCACACGCTGCCGTTGGTGACGAGCGCAAGCTCGATGCCGCTGCTGCGTGCGAGCTCACACGCTCGATCGATTGGGCTCGCCACCCAGGCGTCGCCGCCGAGCGGCCGGTCGAGGTCGGTGTCGTTTGCGTGTACGTGGACCAACATCACCGCCGGTTCGCCATCGCTTGTGCGGTCGCGCACCACGAAGCTCGGGCTGACCGTCACGCCGTGCTCGGCCACGCGGTGATGCAGGTCGTCGGGGCCGGCTTCGCTCACTCCATCGCCCAGCTCCAGCAGCTCTCTGAGCACCCACGTGATCCAGCGATGCTGAAGGGTGGGCTCGCCGCGCCACTCGTCGTAGACGAGGCGGAGAGAGCTGGCTGCGGACGGCGTCTCCTGGAGGCCATCAGGCAGCACGCGCTTCAGCACCGGCACTGTCAAGAACGGACCGCTGCGCTCAACCAGCGACAACCATTCGGCATGCCGGTCCTCGACGCGCGTTCGCTTGGGCGCCATCAGAGCGTGGCTCCCTGTGGAACCAGCAGCGTCACAGCGGCGGGGAACAGCCAGCGGCTGGGGTCCGCGTAGCGTTTGCCGATCGCCGCCTGTTCGGCCGCGATCTCCTGCGGGATCCGATCGACGCGTTCGCGCAAAGCATCCAGATCGCGTGCGACTTGAGCACGATCGCCGTTGTTCAACTCGAGGCCGGTTATCAACTGCAACTGCCCATCGTGCTCACCGAAGGCCTCGCGCTCGATCGTGGCAGCCAGCTCTGTGAGCGTAGCCGCCACATGCTCCTGCTCCTCACGCGCGTGTCGCTCGAGCGTTGTCTGTAGTCGCCGTGTGCGCTCGGACGCACGCGCCTCGAGGGCCGCGCGAAGCGCGTCGGTTGCGGCAGCGAAGCTGGGGATGAGCCGATCGCTGAGCGTGGAGGGCAACGCCACGGTGCTTGCAAGCTCAAGCGCTGCTTCGGTCTGCTCGACACCAAGGCGCTCGGGACGCTCGCCTACGAGCTTGATCGCAGCGGCGATCAGCTCCTCATGCAAACGGTGTCCGGTTGCGCCGGTGATCACCAGCCGGCCGTGAGCGACGGCTACTGGTGCTTGCAGGGATGAGCTGGCATAGCGGAGCGTGACGCGGTGCAGGTGGTTGCCGGTACCCCACACCTCGGCGCGCAGCAGCGCCAGCGACAGCCGCACGAGCGGGTGGCCGAGATGTGCGAGCACGATATCGGTGCGGCTACGCGCGAGGTCGTGGTCGAAGGTGATCGGCCGGCGGAGGTCCTTGTGGGCGGGGTGCTCAAGACCGATTGCGGCGCGCCCCCAGCTCTCGGTGAGGGCGGGCACGGTCCAGGTGCCGGGCTCCGCGCTCGGCAGGAGCGCGGGCTGTTTGGCCAGCGCTAGGGCCGTTTGCACGAGCCGCTGTACACGCTCGGCGGTCAGGTGCAGCTTGTGGCGGCTGCCATCCAGCTCGTCGCGGAGCGTCGCCAGGCGCTCGTGCAGTCGTCGTTGTGTGGCGAGCACCTCAACGCGGGGATCAGGGCCTCGCAGTGGGCGCTCGTCAAGCGAGCTCCTGCGCCCCAACATCGCTTCCTCGATCTGCGCGGCGATCACCGGGCCGGCGCTGCCCAGATCCAGCCGGATCTGCTCGACCTTCTTCACCACGCGGGCGAGGAAATCGATGTCACCCTCCAGCGAGCCACGCCCCTCCGTCTCCCAGCCGGCGCTCACGAGATGGTGCACGAGCACCTTCGGCGCGGTTTGACCGTGGCGGTCGATGCGCCCATTGCGCTGCTCCATGCGGTTGGGATTCCATGGGATCTCAGCGTGCACCAGCAGGTGGCAGTGACGCTGCAGCGAGATGCCCTCGGAGGCCGCGTCGGTGGCGAGCAGCACACGGACCGGGAACGCGTCGGGCGGCTCCTGCCATTGGCTCTTGATGCGCTCGCGTTCGTCCTCGCCTGTGCCGCCATCGAGCAGGGCTACGCGCGATCCCGCTATTGCGCGAGCTGCGAGCCGCTCTTGCAGATAGCGCTGCGTGGCGCGGTACTCGGTGAACACGATCACACGCTCGTCGCTGAACTTCGCGCCCGGGCGCACCTGCTCGCATACCCAGTCGAGCAGGCGGGTGGTGCGGGCGTCCTCGCTCGAAGCAGCACGCTCAGCCCAGGCGAGCATCCGTGCAAGCAGCTCGTTCTCCTGGCCGGAAGGCGCACTGGCTTCGGTGGCGGCAACCGCCTGCAGCGCCTCCCGTGCGGCGTCGCCGACTCCATCCTCAGCGCGCTCCTGAGAGAGCGATGTCTCCACCTCGTCGAAAAGTCTCTGCAGCACAGTCGGCGGTGGGGCGGCGGTCGCAGCAGCGGTGCGGTTGAGCGTTTCGCGATGGACTTCCAGCGTGCGCAGGAAGGCCGCCGGGGATGAGAACAGCCGCTTCTTGAGCAGCGTCACGACGAAGTCGGTGGCTGTGCTGGCGAGTGCCTCACCCTTTAGCCGCCGGGCGCGCGCAGCGGCGTAGGACGCCAGGTCACTATGGATGCTGCGCTCGGTCTCAGGATGCTCCACCTCGAGCATCACAACTTTGCGATCCGGAAAACGCGGCGCGTCATTCTCATCGGTGAGGTCCCGCTTGAGACGGCGCACGGTCACTTCGCGCACCGTCTCAGGCGCGGGCTTGATCGCGCGTGCGAAGCGGTGCGGGTCCAGCAGCTCCAGCAACGCAGCAAACGAGTTGTCGTAGCCGTTGTGGGGTGTTGCTGAAAGGAACAGGCGGTGTTCGCAGTGGGGCGAGAGCGTGCGGATCGCCTGGGTACGAAGCGTGTCCCGCGCCCAGCGCCCATCGCCGCCGGCGGGCGCACAGTTGTGAACCTCGTCGACGATCAGCACGTCGTAGCGGCGCGGAATCTCGGGGTGCGGCGGCAGTACCTCACGCAGCAGTCGCATGCCGAGCTCGCCCTTGAGCCAATCGATCGAAACGATTAGCCGCGGATAGTGCGCGAACGGGTTGGCACCGACGCCGCGCGTGCGTCGCAGCTCACCCAGCAACGCGCGGTCGACGATCCGGAACTCGAGGCCGAACTTGTCACGCATCTCGTCGCGCCACTGCAGTTGCAGCGCTGCTGGGCAGACGACCAGCGCTGTGCGGGCACGGTGGCGCAGCAACAGCTCTTGAACTACGAGGCCCGCCTCGATCGTCTTGCCAAGGCCAACATCGTCTGCAATGAGCAGCGTGGCGCGGGGGGAGTTGATCGCGCGAACAACCGGCTCGAGCTGGTAGTCCTCGATCACGATGCCGCTGCGAAACGGCGCCTGCAGGGCACGCTGATCGGCGCTCGTGACAGCGCCCCAGCGCACCGCATCTAGGAAGGCGTCCAGCTCGTCGGGCTGATCTATTGCGTTCGTGGACAGCGCCGGAAGCTCGGCGCGCTCCCTGAGGAGGGTGCCTGGCTCGATCTCCCAGATAACCTGCAACTCCTCCCCGGTGGCGTCGTCGTCGACCGACACAAGCGACACGAGATGCTGAACAGTTCGATCATCCAGCGCCGCTTGTGAGTCGCGCAGAACCTCGCCGACGACCCACATGCGGCCTCGCACTCGCACCAGCTGGCCCGGATCTGGCGCTGGCGGAATTCCGACGACGGACTCAAGACCGGCAGCGCTCACGCGACCCTCCGTGAGCGGACTGTGTGCGGCATTCATTGCCAGCCTAGCCGCTTGGTCGGTAGGGAGAGCTCGTACGCTCAGCGTCGTGCTCTCGCGTCCTGGGGATCGATCCTCTGCGGAGCCAAGACAAGCCGTGGCCGACGACAGGGGCCGTTAGGGCAGGATCTCGACGAACCCGTCCGTTCCATGCACACGGATCCGCTGGCCATCCCGGATCAGCCGGGTGGCGTGCTCCACCCCCACGACGGCCGGCAAGCCGTACTCGCGTGCGATCACTGCGCCGTGTGTCATCAGGCCCCCGACCTCCGTCACCAGACCCTCGATCGCGACGAACAGGGGCGACCAGCTGGGGTCCGTGTATGCCGTGACCAGGATGTCGCCAGGCTCGAGCTCGGCCTCCGCGATGTCCAGGATGACGCGGGCCCGCCCCTCGATGGTCCCGCTGGAAACCGGTAGGCCGATCAGCGCGCCGGCCGGCAAGTCGTCGCGTCTGTAGGTCCCGGCGATGACCTCGCCCTCCGACGTGAGCACCCGGGGCGGTGTGAGTGCCTGATAGGACCCGAACGCCTGCTTGCGCTGGGAGATGAGTTTGTCATCCACTTCGTTCGTGCGCACGACATCATGGAGCTCCTCAAACGCGAGGTAGAAGATGTCCTCTCGCTCACGAAGGACGTCGGTCTGGACAAGGTGCTCGGCCTCTTCCAGCAAGGCCTGCTTGTAGACGAAATAGCGGCTGACCATGCCGTACTTCGGATACTCCCGGTACCCGATGAAGGTCCGGACACGGTCGATCATCCGCTTGGTTTCTTCGGCCTTCCGCTCCCCGTCCGGCAAGGCCCGCAAGCGCTCCAGCAGCTCCTGCTCCTTGTCCCACGCCTGTTGGCGCCCCTGCTCGAAGCGCCGCTGACCGGCGCCCGGCTCGAGGTTCTTGATGTTGCCGAGGAGCACGGGCACGAGCGTGGTGGGGCGCTCGCTCCAACGCGGCCTCGTGATGTCGATCTCGCCGACGCAGCGCATGCCGTACATGTCCAGGAAGGCGAGAATGGCGTCCCGCGCTTCCCGCCCGCCCCCAAGTTTGGGCAGCTCGTCCAGGAAGTCCTCGTCCCTGACGTGTTCCAGAAAAGCCACCACCTCCGGATACGGGCGGATCACGTCCGCGACATCAAGGAGCGCCAGCCCCATTTCCGACGTGACGTTGTGGGGAACTGACTGCGTCAGTGTGTCGGCCGCGTTCTTCTCGCCGAGCCACGCCTCCAACTGCTCGTTGAGTGACCATGTGGCTTCCATTGCCGACATGAACACCTGATGGCTTCGCGGATCGAACAAGAGCCGTTTGAGCTCCTGGATGTCCGCCAGGATGAAGTCCAACAGCTCCGGTCCGGATTTCCCTTGGATGTCGCGTCTGGAGGCGGCGATGGACGCCTGGCTGCGCCCGATCAGCTCGGTGACGATGTCCGGATCG
Organism: uncultured Solirubrobacteraceae bacterium; assembly: GCA_963734225.1. GTDB lineage: Bacteria > Actinomycetota > Thermoleophilia > Solirubrobacterales > Solirubrobacteraceae > Palsa-744. Next base: position 630,248 of record CAVTGI010000014.1, on the reverse strand, counting down.
GTCTCGATCGGGGCCGGTGTGCCGCCGGCCGGCGGCCCGCCACGACCGTCGTCGGTGATCGACGGGATGAAGTCGCCGCGTTCGAGGATGCTCTGCAGCGCGTTACCGATCAGCGGATCGGATCTCCCCAGGGCCTCCAGTACGCCTGCGCGGCTTGTTGGCGAAGCCAGGCGCTCGGTGACGTCGACGAACAGCCTCCCGCCGGCCTCGTGCATCGGCACCAGGGCCGTCAGCTGCCACAGGGAGATCCCCAGGGGCTTCATGGGGTCGGTCATCATCTGCTGATGACCGACAGAGACGTAGACGTGGTTCTCTCGGTCGCCGGCCGCGGGGATCGGGAACAGCGTGGTGATCGGCCGGCTCTGGACGATCTGAAAGCCATCGTCGGCCAGGCACCACTCGATGTCCTGGGGGCGGCCGAAGTGCGCCTCGACGCGTCGGCCTAGCTGCGCGAGCCGCACGACCTGCGCATCCGTCAGCGCCGGCTGCTCCTGGCGCTCTGGCTCGATCGTCTGTTCATGCGTCCCGCCTGCCGGCGAGGCGTGAATGGCAAGCCGCTTGGTGGCGAGCGCCTTGGCGACGAGTACGCCGTCGCGCACCTTGTAGACGTCGGCGTTCACGCGACCGGAGACCAGGGCCTCGCCGAGGCCGAAGCTGGCCTCCACGGAGGCGACCTTCCGATTGGACGTGACAGGGTCTGCCGTGAAAAGGATGCCGGCCGCATGCGGGAAGACCATCTGCTGCACGACCACGGCCATGTGAACCTTGCGGTCGTCGAAGCCGTTGCGCAGGCGGTAAGTCACGGCTCGTTCGGTGAACAGCGACGCCCAGCACCGGCTGACGTGCTGGAGGATGGCGGCCGGCCCCACGACGTTCAGGTACGTGTCGTGCTGACCGGCGAAGGAGGTCGTCGGCAAGTCCTCTGCCGTCGCGCTCGATCGGACGGCGTAAGCGGCTTGCTCGCCAAGACGGGTGAGCGCGAGGGTGATCGCCGCCGCCACATCGTCGGGGATGGCGATCCCTTCGAGGGTCCCGCGGATCTCCGCGCTGAGCTTGCGGATCGCTTCCCGGTCGCGCGGGTCAAGGCGCGACAGCTGATCGAGCGGATCGTCGATCGATGGGGCCTGCGCCATGGTCCGCCGGAAGGCGCTCGTCGTCACACAAAAGCCAGGCGGCACGCGGATGCCTTCGATTTGCGAAAGCTCCCCCAGGTGTGCGCCCTTGCCGCCAACGACCGCGACCTGCGTTTCGTCGATCTCTTGGAAACCCAACACGTAGCAGTCGGGCTGGAAGGTGTCGATCCCCGTCGGATCGCCTCCAGCGATCACCGGCGCATGCTCCTCCGTACCCATCGCGTTGCTCCCTTCGTCGTTTGCGACGGGCGAGTATGGAGCACACCTGGGGCTTGAAACAAGCCCCCCCTGCGGCGATACTATGGATGTGGCGAGGGGCGCAGGTGCTCCTCGCAGCCGTAGAAGCGGCCGGCCCAGCAGCTCCGTGGCAAACTGGCGGCTGATGCTCCCACTTGCCACCGACTGGCCGACAATCTCTTCGCTGGTCACGGGTGCCGGCACGCTCGTGCTTGCGGTCGCCACGTTCGCTGCAGTCCGCTCGGCGAACCGCTCGGCGCGCATCGCCGAGACGGCGCTGCAAGAGCAACGCCGCCCGGTGCTCACCCAGTCCCGCCTAGAGGATCCCTTGCAGAAGCTGATGTTCGTAGACGGGCGCTGGCTCAGCGTGGCCGGTGGTCGAGCTGCCGCCGAGCACATCGACGGCAGCGTGTATCTCGCGATCAGTCTGAGGAACGTGGGCAGCGGAATCGGCGTCTGCCAAGGGTGGACGGTCAGGACCGGCCTCAGCACATCTCTGACCATGCCCACACCCGCTGCGCTGGAGGAGTTTCGCCTCCAATCCCGTGACCTCTATGTCCCGGCTGGCGACATCGGTATGTGGCAGGGAGCGCTTCGCAACCCGGAGGATCCCGCGCGCGCCGCTGTCGCAGAGGCGATCGACACGCGCCAGCCGATCACGATCGAGTTGCTCTACAGCGACCAAGTCGGCCTCCAGCGGACGATCACCCGCTTCGGCCTCACTCCCACCGCGGATTCATGGCTGGCCAGCGTGACCAGGCACTGGTATCTCGATTGGGATGGACCACGTCCGGAGCATGAAGTCCGTGCGGCCGTCGACGTGGTCCAACGTGATTGGGACGCCGCCGGGCGGCGCGCCGCATCCCGCGCGCTGGGCGCGGCACCGAACGTCGATGGCACAGTGGCGCACGCCGCCGCAACCGACTCCGAAGAGCCGCGCACGACTTCGTGAGAAAGCCGCGGTGTGACTCCGTCCCGGTCACATCCGCGCGCTAGGGATCGCAATCGCCGTCCGCGCCCGTTGCCTCGAGCAACCGTGGGGTCCATCTAGTTCTCTCATGATCCACTGACGTTGACTAAGTGTATACTTAGGTCCCGGAATGATGGTCGAGATCCGCTAATTGGGCACACGATCGGAGCGCCCGCAATGCATTTCGTCGCTCTATCTTCTCCACGCTTGTGATCTGGAGTCTGGTGTTCATCGTCGGGCTTGGGCACGTGCGGGATCGAGGGGGCATACCTCAGCGAGTCCACCGGCACGCCTGGCGTGGCGGGCCTCTTCGCCGCCCTATGCAACCTGCGCGAGGCGGTGCCGTACGTGTTCGGCTACATGCTGGCGGCGAAGGTGGCGCGGGCATCGTGGCCGAGCTCGGCGCGATGCGCATAGCGGAGGAGATCGACGCGCTGGAGGTGATGGGCATCGACTCGATGACGTTTCTGTGCGCGACGCGCCTGTGGCGGCGTGGATCGCTTTGCCGTTCATGTATCTGGCGGCGATCGGGGTTGCCTACCTGGGTTCGTATATCGCGATCGTGGATCAGATCGGCTATGTGTCCTCGGGCGGCTATCTGTTGATCTTCTGGGAGTTTCAGAACGTGCCGGATCTGATCTTCAGTTTGATCAAGGGGATGACCATGGCCACGGCGATCGTGCTGGTGGCCTGCTACTACGGCTATACGGCCAGCGGCGGCCCGGTGGGGGTGGGCAGGGCGACGGCCAAGTCGATGGTGCTCAACCTGGTGCTGATCCATATCATCGGCATGCTCGGCAGCCAGGTCTTCTGGGGCGGCAACGCGCGCTCGCCGATCGGAGGGTAGACGGCGGGTACGCTGCGCGTTGTGCGCCGAGGTGTTTCGATCCGCAAACTGCTGCTGGGCGTGGTTGGCGTGCTGGTGGTCGTGGTCGTGGTGCTCAACTGGACCTACGGGCGCCTGCCTGCGGAGCCCAGGCCAACCGGCTCGTTCGTGCAAATCGGCAAGCTGCGGATCCACTACATCGAACATCCCGGAGCGGGGACGCCCGTCGTGCTGATCCACGGCCTGCCGGGGACGGCCGAGGACTGGGAAGATGTCACGCCGCTGCTGGCGGGCCATCGCACGATCGCGATCGACCGTCCCGGCTTTGGCTATTCCAGCGGTGGCTACGTGCCCTTCGACCGCCAGCTGGAAGTCATTCACGAACTCTTCGCCAAGCTCCATGTCACACGGCCGATCCTTGTAGGCCATTCCTATGGTGGGACGATCTCACTCGGGTTCGCCGAGCGCTATCCGAGCGACGTTCGTGGCCTCGTGCTCGTCGACGCGGCAGCCGCCGGTCAGAAGATCGGAGACCTCACCGACGTGCAGGCACACGCGGTGAAGTTTCTGCAGCTACCGATCATCAGACAGATAGCCAACGCAACGTTTGGCCAACTGCTCCTCACGGCCTCGGTGAAGATGGGCGACAGCGAAGCGTTTCATCCGCTGCCGGTCGTGGCCGCACACCGCCACCGCTTGCTGGCGATCAACATGACCCACGGCAATTTGGAGGCGTGGGCCGGCGAGACACTTGCAGCAAATGGCGTAATCGCACAGATCGACAAGCACCTCGGCGCGATCCGCGTGCCAGCCGTCGTGATCCAGGGGGATGACGACGAGCTGGTCAAGCCGATGTACGGGCGTCGCCTCGCCGCTGAGCTGCCTAACGCTCGCTTGGTGATGGTCTACGGAGGGCACATGCAGCCCTACGACCATCCCGCGACGATCGCCGTGGCGGTCGCGAGCGTCGAGGCGGGCTAGACAATGGCCAAGTACATCGGAGCGATCGATCAAGGGACGACCAGCACCCGCTTCATCCTGTTCGACAAGGACGGCAGGATCGCTGCGCTGGATCAGCGCGAGCACGAGCAGATCACCCCAAGGGCCGGCTGGGTGGAGCACGACGCGGGCGAGATCTGGCGGCGCACGCGTGAGGTGATCGACGTGGCGCTGGCGAAGTCCGCTGCGCAGGCGGGCGATGTGGCGGCGATCGGGATCACCAACCAGCGCGAGAGCACGGTGGTGTGGGACCGCGACAGCGGCGAGCCGATCCACAACGCGATCGTCTGGCAGGACACGCGCACCGACCAGCTCGTGCGTGAGCTCGCGGGCGATCAGGGCTCCGACCGCCTGCGCGAGCGTGTGGGCCTGCCGCTGTCGACGTACTTCTCCGGTCCCAAGGTGGCGTGGCTGCTGGAGAACGTGCACGGCGCGCGCGAGCGCGCGGAGAACGGCGAGCTGGCGTTCGGAACGATGGACACGTGGGTGCTGTGGAACCTGACGGGAGGCGCCAAGGGCGGCGTGCACGTGACCGACGTGACCAACGCCAGCCGCACGATGCTGATGGACCTGGAGAGCCTCGACTGGCACGAGCCGAGCCTCGAGCTGATGGGCATCCCGCGCTCGATGCTGCCGCAGATCCGCTCCTCCAGCGAGGTCTATGGCGAGGTGTCGGGAACGGCCGCAGGCGGGCGTCCGATCGCTGGCATCCTTGGTGACCAGCAGGCAGCGCTGTTCGGCCAGACCTGCTTTTCGCGTGGCGAGGCGAAGAACACCTATGGCACTGGCTCGTTCCTGCTGTTGAACACAGGCGAGGAGATCGTGCGCTCGCACAAGCTGCTGACGACGCTCGGCTACAAGCTGGGCGATGGCAGCCCCAGATATGTGCTGGAGGGCTCGATAGCGGTGACCGGCGCTCTGATCCAGTGGCTGCGCGACCGTCTCAAGCTGATCAAGAGCGCCCCCGAAGTAGAGGAGCTGGCGCGCACGGTGGATGACAACGGCGGTGTGTACTTCGTGCCGGCGTTCTCGGGGTTGTTCGCGCCCTACTGGCGCGACGACGCGCGCGGCGTGATCGTGGGGCTGACCGCTTATGCCAACCAGGGACACATCGCGCGGGCGGCGCTGGAGGCGACAGCGTGGCAGAGCCGCGAGGTGGTGGATGAGGCGAACGCGGTCGCAGGCGTGCCCTTCAGCGAGTTGAAGGTCGACGGCGGCATGACGGCCAACGAGCTGCTGATGCAGTTCCAGTCCGACGTGCTGGGTGTCCCGGTGGTGCGCCCGGCAGTCATACAGACCACGGCGCTTGGCGCGGCCTTCGCGGCGGGGCTGGCGGTGGGTTTCTGGTCAGACCAGGACGAGTTGCGCGAGCGCTGGTCTGAGGACAAGCGCTGGGAGCCGCAGATGGACGAGGACCGGCGCGAACGCGAGTACCGCCAGTGGAAGAAGGCGGTCACACGCTCCTTCGACTGGGTCGAGCAGGAGTAGGCCGCAGCACAGATCCATCGGGCCGTCGTGATGTCGCGCGCGCCGACGGCTACGGCGTGGACCTGCGCCGGGGTCCCCGGGGAACCGTTCCCGGGGACTCCCGGCGAGGTTGGCGCAGCGCTCCAAGGGGCGTGCGCCGCGCCACTGCCCAGGAGAACCATCTGTGGGGATGGCTGGGCGGACGAAACACTACAAGGCTTTCAGTCCTGGGACTATGAACCCTGGACTTTGACCCTAGTACTACGACATGTTTCTCAGGTGCGGGAGGAGCCGGATCAGGTTCTAGCGGCGCTCGTCAGACGGCTGCGAGAGGACCGCAAGATCACACAGGAACAGCTGGCGTTCGACGCCGGCATCACCGCGTCGGCGCTGTCGCGGATCGAACGAGGGCTGAACAACCCCGGCTGGCTGACCGTCCGAGGGATCGCACGGGGCCTGGGCGTCAGCATGGTGGAGCTGTCGGCGGCGCTCGAGGAAGCCACGTCGGCCTGACGCGATCGCGCGACCGTGGTAGCTGCCTAGCGGCGGTGTTGAGGGCAAGCCGCCTAACCGCGTCCGCTGCGGATGCCCCGCCGCAGCATGTGCACTTGGCGCAGCTCCGCGACGGCGTCGTCGTCGCTGGTGAGACCGCCGTGCAGGTTGCCGTGCAGCAGCTCGGGCGTGAGGCGATGGCGGACGAGCTCGCCTTCGATCGCGTCCGCGCGCTCGGCCCCGGCGCCGGGGCGCGATCCGACGACCCGCTCGAGCTGCCTGCCGCGGAACAGCAGCCCGACGCCATCGTCCACCGCCCAGCCGCCCGGCAGCGTGCCGTCGCGCACTCCTGCAAGCCATACGGGCAGGCGCTCGGGCTCGCCGTCGGCGTGGACGGTCAGCGATCCCTCGAGCAGGCCTAGCCCGGCGATCGGTTCAGGCGGCCCGCTCGATCGCGTGATGCCGGCTTCAAACCAGCACATCGCCCCAGCGCTTAGCCCCGCCAGGACAATGCCCCGCTTCCAGGCGTCGACGAGCAGGCGGTCCAAGCCGTGGGCCTGCCAGATGGCCAGCAGGTTGCGCATGGATCCGCCGCCCACGTAGACGATGTCCTGGGCGAGCACGGTCTCTTGCAGGGTGCGGGTGGACTCGCGCAGGCGAAACAAAGAAAGGTGTTCGGGTACGCAGGTGCGGTCTGTAAAGCGGGCCTTGAAGGCGTTGATCTGGCTGGTGGTGTCTCCGGACGCCGTCGGCAAGAAGAGCACGCGCGGCACGCTTCCACGGGCGAGCGACAGCACGAAGTCGTCGAGCAGCGGGTTGTTCGGCTCCATCGTGAAGCCGCCGCCGCCCATCGCGAATATCAACCGCTCGTCGACAGGCGCTTGGCTATCTTGGCTCACGCTGCGACCGGATGAGCTGCGGAGAGCAAGGGCGTGGATGGGTCGGCCGGCTGCAGGGCGCCCGCGTCTGCGAGGTGGGTCGCCCGCAGGCGCGTCTCGACGACGCCATCGCCTCCCGCCTGGACCAGGTAGGCGCTCCCGTCGGGCCGTGAGCTGACCACCCGCAGCAGGTTGGTCGCGCGAAAGTGCAACGCCACGCCGTCCTCGACGGCGAAGCCGTCGCGCATGCCGTCGCCGACGAAACGGTGGTACTCGGCGCGGCGCTCGGGCTCGGCGTCGTAGTGCACGCAGTTGGAGTAGGGCAGCAGCCCCAGCCCGCGAACGGGCCGGGGCGCGCCGTGAAAGGCGCTCAGCGCCTGCTCAAACCAGCACAACGATCCGGCTGAGGGACCGCACAGGACGACGCCCCTGCGCCACGCTTTGCGCAGGATCGCGTCGAGCCCGTGCGCGCGCCAGGCGCCGAGCATGCTGACGACGTTGCCGCCGCCGACATAAATGAGGTCCTGCCCGAGCAGATGGGTCGCGAGATGATCCTCGACTCCGCCTGTGCCTTGGTCGCGGCGAAACAGCGATACGTGGCTGGCTTCGCAGCCGGAGGAGAAACGGCGGTAGAAGCGCACCACGTAGTGGTCTGCGTCACCGGAGGCGGTTGGCAGGAAGCACACCCGGGGGCGATCGGCCTGGGTGAGCGCGAGCACGTAGTCGTCGAGCAGGGAGCCGTCTTTCTCCATTGAGAAGCCGCCCCCTCCAAGGGCGACGATCTGGGGGACTTTGGGCCGCATCGGTCAATTGGTGTGAATAAGCGCAGGAGTCAAACGGTCCGAGTCAGTATCGGGCCGACATGGCCGCCGGGGATATGGACTGGCGTCCGAGATTCGGCGCTGCTGCGATCGACACCCGGCCCATGGACCATTACCACGAGAGGCGCCGTATAACCATGGCTATCACTGCGCGCGATGGAACACATCTCCCGACCGGCTGGTCCCCGACCGGCCCTACAGTGTCGGTCGTGGCAGATGAGCGCGCACAGCAGCCGGGCACCATCGCGGGCGCGAGCGCGGCGCCGGCGATCAGGCTGGCAGGCGTGCGCAAGCGCTTTGGTGAGATCGTGGCGGTCAACGGCCTGGACCTGGAGGTACGCCCGGGCGTGTGCTTTGGCCTGCTCGGCCCCAACGGGGCGGGCAAGTCGACCACGATGCGGATGCTGACCGCGCAGACGCTGGCCGACGAGGGCAGCATCTCGGTGCTCGGCTATGAGCTGCCGCGCGAGTCCAAGCAGTCGCGCCTGGAGATGGGTGTGGTGCCGCAGCTGGACAACCTGGACGTGGAGCTGACGTGCAGGCAGATCCTGACGGTGTTCGCGCGTCTGTACCGCGTGCCGCGGTCCGAGCGCGCGGCGGCGGTGGCGCGGGCGCTGCAGATCGCCAACCTGGTCCCGCGCGCGGACACAATCGTCAAGGAGCTGTCGGGCGGCATGCGCCGCAGGCTGCTGGTGGCACGCGGGTTGATCCACCGCCCCCGGTTGGTGCTGCTGGACGAGCCCACGGTGGGTCTCGACCCGCAGGTGCGCCAGGAGCTATGGACGCTGATTGACGGGCTGCGCGCGAGCGGCGTGACCGTGCTCATGAGCACGCACTACATCGAGGAGGCCGAGCGCCTGGCGGACACCGTGGCGGTGATGTCGCAGGGCAGGGTCATTGCGAAGGGGACGCCCGCAGAGCTGGTGCGCGCGCACGCAGGCGAGCAGGTGCTGGAGGTGTATGGCCCGCCCGAGCGCCTGGCGCAGGTCGGCGAGCTGGCGGCGCAAAACGGATGGCAGAGCAGGCGCAGCGGCCCGGCGGTGGCGATCATGCGTGCGGAGACCCTCAACGGGCTGGCGCCGGAGGGCGTGCGCCGCCCGGCCAACCTGGAGGACGCGTTCGTGACGCTGACGGGCGAGGACATCGAATGAGCGCGCCGGGATCTGAAGTCCGCCGGGTGGGCCGCCTGGAACCGGCGGCGCTCGCAGGTGTGATGAGCCGCGACGTGGCGATCTTCGGGCGCTATTGGAAGGCGACCACGTTCTCGTCGATCGTGCAGCCGACGATCTACCTGCTCGCGTTTGGCCTGGGCCTGGGAGCGCTGGTCAAGCATCACGTTGGTCACCTGACCTACGTGCAGTACGTGGCCACGGGCGTGGTCGCGACGGCGGTGCTGTTCAGCTCGGCCTTCCCGGGCATGTTCAACACGTTCATCCGCTGGCAGTTTCAGCGCACCTACGACGCGATGCTGGCCGCGCCGGTGGACGTGGAGGAGCTGATCACCGCGGAGATCCTGTGGATCTCGGTGCGCGCGGGCGTGTATGGCCTGGCGCCGCTGCTGGTCGGCATCGCCTTCGGCGTAAAGCCGAACGTGGGCATGCTGCTCGTCCCGCTGATCGGCTTCGTGACGGGCTTTGGCTTTGCAGCGTTCGGTGTGACGGTAGCCGCGGTGGCCAAGACGATCGACAACTTCAACTACATAACCAGCGCGGTGCTCACGCCGCTGTTTTTGGTGGCGGGCACGTTCTTTCCGATCACGTCGCTACCCGCGGGGGTGCGCGCGGTGGCGCAGGTCAACCCGCTGTATCACTGCGTGCAGCTGGTGCGCGACGCCTCGCAGGGCGAATTCGTGAGCACCGACCTCGTGCACGCGGGCGTGCTGATCGCTTTTGCGCTGCTGATGTGGCGACTGGCGATCCGGCAACTGGGCAGGCGCCTCATTGACTGAGGGCCCGTGGGCCCTCACAACGAACGCACTCCAAACTTATAAATCTCAGACGTTCGCCAAAGCTCGCTCCTACAGCGGACGTCGATTCTCTCGCCATGAGCTATTCATGGGACACACATTCAGCCGCATCACCTACAGCCGCAGCGGAGCCGGTCGGGCACGCGCGCCAACGCCGCCGGTCACGTGTAGGCATCGAGTGGGGCCCGCGAGCCAGGGCCAGGGCGCTGGCGGCGCGACCGGAGCTGTTGGGCGTGATGGCCCTGGCGGCGGCGCTGAACCTGTGGGCGCTGTCACGCAACGGCTGGGCCAACGAATACTACGCGGCGGCTGTCAGGTCGATGAGCTCAAGCTGGCACGACTTCCTGTTTGCGTCGCTGGACAAGGGCGGCGTTATGACCGTCGACAAGCCGCCGCTTGCGCTGTGGGTGCAGGCGCTGTCGGTGCGCGTGTTCGGCTTTCACTCGTTGAGCATTCTCGTGCCCCAGGCGCTGATGGGGGTGGCAAGCGTGGCGCTCGTGTATGACCTCGTGCGCAGGCGCTTTGGCCGCGTTGGCGGCTTCGTGGCGGGCCTCGCCCTGGCGCTGACGCCGATCACGGTTGCGGTCTCGCGGCACAACAACCCCGACGCGCTGCTCGTGCTGCTGTGCGTGGCCGCCTTGTGGTGCACCGTGCGCGCGCTGGAGAGCCGCAGCACCCGCTGGCTGGTGGCCGCGGGCGTGTTGGTCGGCCTGGCGTTTGAGACGAAGATGCTCGTCGCGCTGGTGGTCGTGCCGGGCATCGCCGCCGCGTGGCTGTGGACAGCGCCGGCCGTGCGTGGACGCGTGCACGCGCTGAGCCAGCTGCTGATCGGCGGCGCGGCGATGTTGGTGGTGGGAGGCGCCTGGCCGCTGCTGGTGGAACTGACCCCGGCGAGCCAGCGCCCGTGGATATCAGGCACGAGCGACAACCGCATTCTGTCGCTGATCTTCGAATACAACGGCGTGGGCCGCGTGGACGGCCAGACGGGCGGGCCGGGCGGCGCGGGTGCGGGTGGGGGGACGATGTTCGGCGGCACGCCGGGCCCGCTGCGACTGCTCAACCAAGCGCTCGGCGGCCAGGCGGGCTGGCTGTTGGGCTTTGCACTGGTGGCCGGCCTGTCGATCTTGCTGGCCAGTCGTCTGAGGCGCTCGGACGCGCGCAGTGGCTGGCTGTTGGCGGTGGGCGGCGCGTTTGTGACCACCGCCGTGCTGTTCAGCGCGGCGAGTGGCATTTTCCATCCCTACTACGTGTCGCTGCTCGCGCCGTTCGTCGCGGCGCTGGTGGGCGCGGGCGCGGCCCAGCTGCTGCGCGGTGGGCGCAGCGCGCGGATCCTCGCCCCGCTGGCGGTGGCCGCCGGCGTGACCGTGGAGCTTGTGGTTCGCGGCGACTACACCGGTCAGTTGACGTGGCTGCCGGCGGTGCTGGTCGTGGTGGGCGTTGTAGCGGCGATCGCGCTGGCCGCGTTCGGCGATCGCCGCGTGCGTCTGGCGGCGCTCGGCGCTGCGCTGGCCGCGCTGCTACTGGCGCCCGGCGTGTGGGCGTTCGACACCCTTGGCCACGCTACGAGCGGCACCTTCCCGGAGGGTGGGCCAGCGTCGGTCGCGACGGGTGGCTTTGGCGGCCCGGGCGGTCGTGGGGCGCGCGGCTTCGGCGGCTCGGGCGGTCGCCCGGCGGGCGGCTTTGGCGGTCCCCCGGCGGGCATCCAGGGCGGGCCTCCCGGGGGCGCGTTCCCGGGAGCGCCGGGCGGCGGATCGGCGGGCACGCTCCTTGGCCCCGGCCCCGGCGGCGCGGCGGGCGGCCTCGGCCGTGGTGGCTTGCGCGCTGGCGGCGCGATCGGCGCGCCGATCGGCGGTCGCACGTCGCTGACGCCCTACCTCTCATACGTCAAGCAGCACGGCGGCGGCACGATCGCGGTGTCCAGCCAGTCGAGCGCTGCGTCGGCGATCCTGGCTGATGACGCGAGCGTGGCGGGCATCGGCGGCTTCTCGGGCCGCGAGAGCGACGTGTCGCTGTCGTGGCTTTCTCAGGAGGTGCGCACGGGCAAGATCCGCTGGGTGGTAGACGAAGGGTCCAGCGCGTTCGGCGGCGGCCTGCCGGGCGATACGCGCACGGGTGCACGCACGGCGATGGCGGCGGTAGCACAGGTGTGCGAGCGGGTCACGCTGTCGACGGCGTCGTCTGCCGGCGCAAGCGCTGGGCCCGGAGCGCGCGCGGGCTCCACAGAATCGGGCGGCCTGTATGACTGCCAGGGCCGCGCGGCCGCGCTGGCGTCCGTGAGCGCGCGAGAATCTCACTCGTGACGATCCTCGTGGTGGACGACGACCGGGCGCTGCGCGAGGCGCTGCGGCGGGCGTTGACGCTGGCGGGCTATGAGGTGCAGGTGGCCGAGGATGGCGAGCAGGCGCTGGAGCTGCTCGCGCAGACGGAGCCTGATGCGGTGGTGCTGGACGTGGGGCTGCCGGGCATCGACGGCCTGGAGGTGTGTAGGCGCGTGCGGTTGGGCAGCAGAGTGCCGATCCTGATCTTGACCGCGCGCGATGCGGTGGCCGACCGCATTGACGGCCTGGACGCGGGCGCGGACGACTACATGGTCAAGCCGTTTGACGTGGACGAGCTGAAGGCGCGCCTGCGGGCGCTGCTGCGCCGCGCCAACCCGCAGGGCGAGGACCCAGACGCGCTGTCCTTCGCGGAGGTGCGCCTGGACCCCGATCGCCACGGGGCTCAGGTGGGCGACAGCTTCGTGGAGCTGACGCGCACCGAGTACCAGCTGCTGGAGCTGCTGATGCGCAACCCGCGCCGGGTGCTGTCGCACAGCGTGATCTATGACCGCGTGTGGGGCTATGACTTCGGACCGGCGTCCAACGCGCTGCGCGTGTACGTGGGCTACCTGCGCCGCAAGCTCGAGGGCGCGGGCGCGCGCCAGCTGATCCATACGGTACGCGGCGTGGGCTACGCGCTGCGCGAGCCGTGAGCACGACCGATCGAGGGCGGGCATGCGGGCGCTGACGCTGCGCACGCGCATTGCGGCGGTGGCCAGCGTGTGCGTGGCGTTGGCTGTGCTGGCGGCGGCGATCGGCGCGTATGCCGCGGTGCGCTCGGACCTGCGCGGGGAAGTGGACAGCGCGCTGCGCGACCGCGCGCGGGGGTTGATGGGGCCTCCCGGCGGCGGCGGCCCGGACGGCGATGGCGGTCCCGGTCGACCGGGCGGCCCTGGGGGTCAGGGCGGGTTTCCAGGCAGCGTGCAGCCGGAGCCGTTCGGGGCGGCGTCGGGCTACGTTCAGTTCATCTCGCCGCAGGGCACGATCTACGTGCCCGGCGGGCAGGGATCGTCGTCGGCGACGATCGCGCTGACCGCGCAGGACCGGACGATCGCGGCAAGCGCCAGCGGCAGCAGCCTGACGGACAGGAGCGTCAAGGGGATCCGGTTGCGCGTGCTGACCGTGGGCACCGGCGGCGGATCGGGTCGTCAGGACGGCATGGCCGGCGCGGTGATGGTGGCCCAGCCGCTTACGCAGGTCGACCACGAGCTGAGCCACCTGCTGCTGATCCTCGTGCTGATCGGCGTGTCCGGCATCGTGCTGGCGGCGTTGCTGGGCGCTTTGGTCGCGCGCACGGCGCTCGCGCCGATCGCGCGCTTTACGGCGAACACGGAGACGTTGACGGGAAGCCTCGATTTGTCGCGGCGGCTGGAGGTGGAGGGCGGCGACGAGCTGGGCCGGCTGGCGGCAAGCTTCAACGCGACGCTGGATGCGCTGGAGCGCTCGGTGGCGGCCCAGCGCCACCTGATCGCGGACGCCAGCCACGAGCTGCGCACGCCGATCTCATCGCTGCGGGCGAACATCCAGACGTTGGGCGAGGCCCAGCGGCTAGCGCCCGAGGAGCAGGCGGCGCTGCGGGCGGACATCGTGGCGGAGCTCGACGAGCTGACCGCGCTGGTCGCGGATGTGGTCGAGCTGGCGCGCGGCGCGGCCCCGGACGGCTCACGCGATGAGGTGAGGCTGGACGAGGTGGTGCGGGCGGCCGTGCAGAGCGCGCGCAGGCGCGGGGAGATGGCCTTCGATCTGGACCTCGAGCAGACCGTCGTGAGCGGCCAGCCCGAGCGGATCGCGCGCGCGGTGTCCAACCTGGTCGACAACGCGCGCAAGTGGAGCCCCAAGGGTGCAGTGGTGGAGATCGCGCTGAAGGACGGCGTGCTCAGCGTGCGCGACCACGGCCCCGGCTTCGCGCAGGAGGACCTGCCGTTCGTGTTCGACCGTTTCTACCGCGCGCAGGCCGCGCGCGGGCTGCCCGGCTCGGGTTTGGGCCTGGCGATCGTGCGCCAGACCGCGGAGGCGTGCGGGGGGTTCGCCGAGGCTGAGAACGCCCCGGGCGGCGGGGCGCTGCTGCGTGTGGGGTTTGGGCCGGCGACGGCGTTGAGGGCGGCGGGGGATGGCGGGTAGCTCCAGTCGCAAGGAGCCTGAAATAGGCAGTCCTATGGCGAAGGGTTGATGGCACCGACTCGCTTGCCTTTCGCTTGCGCTTGCATAATGCTTGCGCTAAGCTGGTCTTGTTATGAGCCCAACAAGCCACGCTGAGCAACTCCTCTCCGAGCGCACCCCGCAGAGAGTCGCGGACGTGGCTGAAGAGATTGCGGGAGCAGCGCTGAAGGAGATCGAGTCGAGTGTGCCGGACGCGCTGGTAGGCGAGCGTGCGCAGGTCCGTGCCTATGTCGAGGCCTACCGTCAGCTTGGAAGCCGAATGCTCAATGCTGTCGGCAAGGCACGCCCTGACCTGCTCGTCTTCGATGAAGCGCACAATGTCGTCTTGCTGGGCGGGGTAAAGACACAGGGCGACAAGGGCGAGGAGTCGGTACGCTGGCTAAAAGCAGCGCTGGACCAGGAGGCGATGAGCGCGCCGTTCAGCGAGTGGGTCGGGACGCTTGGCGTCGGTCGAGGTACGGCGGTGGCGTTCGTCGCGCAGCTTCGGTTGATGCTGCGAGACACCAAGCCGCTCGCTCTTCCGCGTGTGCACCATCTACCGACGTGGGCGCTGAGTGACGAGGAGGCCGTACGTTTCTACCGCGCTGTTGGCGATGAGCTGGCACGCGTTAGGACGCCCCTCGGCCGCATCGCATCGGTACTGGGCGTCAGCCGCACTGAGCTTGCCCGATTGTTTGGCGTGCGTCGCCAGGCGATCGAACAATGGGAGGCGCGTGGTGTTCCCGGAGAGCGCCAGGAGAAGCTTGCGACGCTCGATGCGATCGCCGACTTGCTCACCGCGAAGCTCAAGCCGGACCGCATCGCAGGCGTAGTCCGGCGTCCTGCGGCGGCATATGGCGACCGGTCGATCCTCGAGGCGATCGTAGCCGGAGATGAGGCACTCGTGCTCGATGAGCTCAGCAATGCCTTCGACTGGGCCACAGCGGCGTAGTGCGCCATGTTCGTCGCGGCGGCGCCTACCTGCGGGTAGCAGACCCTTCCTGGCGTGATCCCCTCTCTGGCGAGCACGCGCGGACCCGCGGCGGACGCTGGAACGCACCAGGAGCATTCGGCGTCGTCTACCTCAACGCGTCGCGGAGCATGGCACGGGCGCTGGTTCGCAGTCGACTGCAGGATCGCGGCATCCGTCCAGAGGACATTCTGCCGGAGGCGGGGCCAATGCTCGTCAGCACGACCGTTCCCGACGATGTTTACGTCAACGCCGTGACGGACGCTGGACTAAGGGCCGTGAGTCTGCCCACGACCTACCCCCTCGACGGCCGAGGCCGGATCATTCCCCACGGCGTCTGTCAGCCGATCGGGCAACTCGCCTGGGATGCAGGCGAGCGAGGGATCGTTTGCCGTTCGGCCACGAAAGGCGCCCCAGCACGTGGTGAGGAGCTTGCCTACTTCGGCCGCGCAAGGCTCCGCGTCAACGAGACCGAACCATTCGCCGATTGGTACTCGTGACCGATGGGGTCCTTGAGCTTGCGCTATCGAGGCGCCGCCAGGGCAAGTACGCGGTAGCCGCTCTCGCGTTCGGGACAGCTGCCGGGTAGCTGCTACTCAATGGGATCCTGAAGCCAGAGCTCGCCGCCCGCTGCGATCGCGCCGTCGGGCTGCGGATGTTCATGCAGGAGCGCGTCGAGCGCCAGCACGAGGCGTCCGATGCCCTGGCGATTCAGCGCGAAACGTCGAGGCACACAGACCAGGCCGTAGGTGGCTGTCCCACGGCGCAGGCTCTCGGCGAGCAGCGGCCGGTAGTCGGCGAGGTCGCGAGTCACGATCGCGCGCTGCTCGTCGGGCAGGCAGGCAAAGTGCACGCGGTCGGGACGTCCGCGCAGGCCGGGGCGCTCGCCGACGGCGACCACGTCGTGTCCGTGCTTGCGAAGCTGCCTGGCGATCTCGGGGGAGATGTGCTCGTCGAGCAGGAGCTTCACCCGGAGATCGCTGCCCGGGCTGCTCGCCAACTGCTCTCCTCGCGCTCGTTGAATGCGTGGATGCGCGCGATCAGGTCGTCGACCTCGTCGCGGTTGGCTCCGTAGTAATGCAGGGCGCTCTCGACCAGCCGTGGATCGATCTCCAGGTAGGTGGCGGTGTCGGCGACCGAGCCGCCGTTGTCCTTGGCAACGTCGACGATCTCCCACACGTCCAGCCCAGTGCCTAGCACCGCCGGGCGTCGGCCCATGGCGCCGTCGACGAAGTGGATGTTGGGGTGCTCGTCCATCAGTACGCCCTCTTCGAGATAGCGCTCGGCGAGCGTAGTGTGCTTCTGTCCGAGCAGCCGTGCTCGCTCGCGCAGGCGCTCGAGTGTGCTGTTGGACGGTCGCATCGAGAGTTGTCCACGGGCAGGCTCAGCCATATGAACGCAGTGTAGTACATTGTGTGCGGATCGGTCACGCAGGTCGATGGGCCGATCCGGCCTTGGCCGATAGCCTTGCCAGTTGTGGCCGTCTTCCTCCAGTTGTTGTCAAGCCAGCGATGGTCTTTCCCGGCTTTGCAGGACATTCGCACCGCTCGTCTAATACGACCGTTGATCTACCGCAACTTTTTCGTCTGCCCGGAGTCCCACGGTGTATAGCTCTGGGTGCCGGCACGGCTCTGGTCCGATTAGGGAGGTTCTTGCATGAGATTCCACGTCCGTATCTCGATCCTGACGTTCGTCGTAGCGGCGCTCGTCGCTGCGCTTGCGCCCACGGCGGCTCAGGCCGCGTTCGGCGTGGAAAAATTCTTTGCAGGGAACTGCAAGGAAGAAACATGCGGCGAAGGGGCAAAACCGCCGTCGCCGGGCGAAGAAGCAACCAAAGGCTATCGCGAAGCCGGCGGAGATGTGCCGTTCGGGGTGACGGATTTCGTGTTCAACAACTTCGAAGATGTCCCAATTGGAAACGTGAAGAATATCCGTGTAGACGTTGCACCCGGCGTGGTAACGAACCCCCAGGTTGTTCCCAAGTGCTCCATGAAGGACTTCACCAGTGAAGAAGTGGCGCCTAAATCAGGAGCTTTCTTTGAAAGCACCTGTCCGGAAAGTACCATCATCGGCAAGCAGACTGTGCGGGTGGCACTTGGTCTGAAAACGACCGCCGAACTTGAAGGAACCGTCTACAACCTTGAACAGGAAGTTGGATTGGGCTCTGAGTTCGGGGTCGCACTCAGTCTCGAAAAACTCGGAAAACGAGGGATCTTCACGCACACCCTCATCAAGGGAAATGTGGAATGGGCGAGCGACTACCATGACTACTTCGTCATCGAAAACATCTCGAAAGAACTTCCCCTGTTGGAGTCCCGCCTTGTCTTTTTTGGGACCGAACCCAACACCGATGGCTTCTTGCGAAACCCAACTGCGTGCGTCACTCCAGGGCCGGAAACCACGACGACCGTCAGCGTTGAATCGTATGAAGGCCAGAAAGAAACCAGGCCCTACAGGAACGAAGTCGGCAGCACGGAATGTAACTTGAACTTCCTGCCGTCCTTCGCGCTCGGCAGCGAAACGTCGACCTCCGACGCGCCTAACGGGATCACGGCCAAGGCGATGGCAGCGCATCCTGAACACGAAACCGAACGCGACACCGCGGCGCTGAAGACGGCGAAGGTCATCCTGCCCGAAGGGATGACGATGAACCCGGCTGCCGCTGCTGGCCTCGCAGGCTGCACGCGCAAGCAGATCGGAATCGAAACGCGAAACTCCGTGGAATGCCCGTCAGGCAGCAGAATCGGGACCGTCGAACTGGAAGTGCCGACGTTGCCACCACACTCGCTGAGCGGACCGATCTTCTTGGGCAAGCCCGAAGGCAAGCCGATCGAAGGTCCCCCGTACACGATCTACCTGGACGCGGAGTCTGCCCGCTACGGCGCGAAGGTGCGCATCGAAGGCACCGTCACGCCCAACTCGACGACAGGTCAGCTGGAAACCACCTTCAAGGACACCTCCCAGACTCCCAACAACATCCCGCAGGCGCCGTTCAACGAAGCGATCCTGCACTTCAACGGCGGCGCGTTCGCGCCGATCGCCAACCCGCTCAAGTGCGAAACGGGCAAAGTCAAGAGCGAATTCACACCGTTCTCGGGCAGCACGATCTCGCCGGTGTCATTCGAATCGGGCTTCTCGACCGAAAGCTGCTCCTCGCCCCAGTTCGCCCCCACCCAGGCCACATCCACGCTTCCCCCGGCGGGTGGCGGAGACACGGCCTTCACGTTCACACTGACCCGACCCGAAGGCCAGCAGTACGTGGAAAAGCTCACCACCGTCCTGCCCCCCGGCCTGGTCGGCAAGATCCCGACCGTTGTGCAGTGCACCGAAGCGCAGGCCAACGCCACGCAGGAATCGGGCGCAGGCTGCCCCGCATCCAGCTGGATCGGCACGGTCCGCGTGACGGCGGGCTCCGGCGAACCGTATCCGTTCACCGGCAACGTGTACCTAACCGGCCCCTACCAGGGCGCCCCGTATGGGCTGGCGATCAAGGTGCCGACGGTGGCCGGGCCGTTCAACCTCGGCGAAGAAGTCACTCGGGCGAAGATCAACGTGGAACCGTACAGCGCGCGCGTGATCGTGATCGAGCACGCTGCCGACGATCAAGGGCGGCATCCCGATCAGGATGCGGTCCCTGACGTGTGAGTGTCAGCCGGCCCAACTACATCATCAACCCGACCAACTGCCAGCTCGAGGCGGTGGAATCGTCAGTGGTGTCCACGCTGGGCACGACCGCCAACCTGGCCAGCCCCTTCCAGGTCGAAGGGTGTGGCGGGCTTGCGTTCAAACCGTCGTTCGCGGCCAAGACGACTGGTAAAACGTCGAAAGCCAACGGCGCAAGCCTTGAAACGACAATCAACCAGCCGGGCGGCCAGGCCAACATCAAATCGGTCCTGGTGACTTTGCCCAAGCAGCTCCCGTCGCGCTTGACGACGCTGCAGAAAGCGTGTCCGGAAGCGACGTTCGCAGCCAACCCGTTCGCCTGTCCGGCAGGGTCGTTCGTCGGCAGCGCGCGGGCCAACACGCCGGTGCTGCCCGGCAAAATGGTCGGGCCGGCGATCTTCGTGTCCCACGGCGGAGAGGCCTTCCCCGACCTCGACCTGGTGCTGCAGGCCGACGGCATCACGGTGATCGTGGTGGGCAACACGAAAATCACCAAAGGCATCACAACGACCAACTTCGCGACCACCCCGGATGTCCCGGTCACGAGCGTCACCGTGAGCCTGCCTACAGGTTCCAACTCGGCGCTTGCGGCCAACGGCAACCTGTGCGTTCCGACATTGGTCATGCCCACTGTGATCACCGGTCAGAACGGCGCGCAGTTCAAACAGAACACCAAGATCGCGATCACCGGCTGCGGCGTGCAGGTGGTCGGTCGCAAGCTCGTCGGAAGGACGGCCTTCCTGACGATCAAGACGTTCGCCAAGGGACGCATCAGCGCGTCGGGCTCCGGCGTGGGCCGCACCTCGCGCACCCTCAACGCGCCAAGCAACGCGACCACCCTGAGGGTGTCGCTGAGCCGCGGAGCTCCGCACAGGACGAAGATCCGCGTCGGCTTCACTTCCAAACAGAGGGGCGTCGGCAACTCGAGCGCCACCATCACCGTCGGTTAGCGCTACAGGGCTCCGGCGCGCCGCTGGCCGCCGGGGCCCTAATGCCCTAGATTGATGGGAATGGATGTCGTCCCGGGTACGGATACCTCGGCGTTGGGGGACAGCGGCGGCCCGCTGGCGGGGGTGCGCAGGCTGAGCGTGCTCGCGGACGGAGCGGGCGACTCCAACGCGATCTTCCGTGCGCTCGCCCGCGAGCTGCTGTCCAACCCGGGCGCGCAGGAGGTCCACGTCCATCGTCTCGCGCCGTCCGATGGCGGCGAGGACATGGTCGCGGTGTACATGTTCGAGGGCGACGGGCGCCTGAGCTACCTGCAGCCGCGCGCCGAGCGCCCGCCGGGCGTCAACTGGGTGGCGAGCACCGGCCGCAGCTTCCTGGCGGCCGACGCGGACGAGCTCAACGCCAGCATTCCCCGCCTGGCGGTCACCGGCGCGACCAGCTGCGCGCTGCTCGTTGCGCTGTCCGAGCGCGGAGTGGTCGAGGCTGTGGTGGTGCTGGTCCGCCGCCGCGATCACGTCTTCTCGCCCGATGCGGTCGAGCTGTCGACCACGCTCGTCGACCAGGCAGCCACCGCGCTCGCGCTCGTGCGTGCGCGCGCCGAGGCGGGCACCGACCCGGTGACCGGCTGCATGAACCATCGCGCGATGCGCTGGCGCCTGGACGAGGAGATCGGCCGGGCCACGCGCACGGGCGGCCCGCTGTCGTGCCTGCTGATCGACCTCGACGACTTCAAGGCGGTCAACGACCGCCACGGCCACCAGGCCGGCGACGCGCTGCTGCGCGGCGTCGTCCAGAGCCTCGTGGGGGAGTTCCGCTCGTTCGATCGCGTCGCCCGCTACGGCGGCGACGAGTTCGTCGTGATCCTGCCCAACGCCGATCTCGACAGCGCCGCGGCGGCTGCCGCGCGCGCACTGGCGCGGCTGCAGGCGGGCCTCTTTCACGAGGGCAGCACGCGGGGCATCTCGGCGTCGATCGGCGTCGCCCAGTGGGAGGCGCCGATGAACACCGACGAGCTGCTGGAGGCCTGCGACGCGGCCCTGCTGAGCTCCAAGCGCCAGGGCAAGGGGCGCGTTACGCGCGCGACGTAGACTGCGGGGTATGTCGCAGGACAGCTTCGCCGCCAAGGACACGCTCGCAGTTGGCGAGCGCCAGTATGAGATCTTCCGCCTGGACGCGCTGCAGGAGCGCTTCGATGTGGCGCGCCTGCCGTTCTCCTTGAAGGTGCTGCTGGAGAACCTGCTGCGCACGGAGGGCAACGGGTCGGTTACCGCGGCGGACGTCGAGGCGCTGGCCAGCTGGGAGGCCAAGGCGCAGCCAAGCAAGGAGATCGCGTTCACGCCCGCGCGCGTGCTGATGCAGGACTTCACGGGCGTGCCCGCGGTGGTCGACCTGGCGGCGATGCGCGACGCGATGGCCGACATGGGCGGCAGCCCATCGGCGATCAACCCCCTCGTGCCCGCCGAGCTCGTGATCGACCACTCGGTGCAGGTGGACGCGTTCGGCACGCGCGACTCCTTCCGCCTCAACGCCGAGCGCGAGTTCGAGCGCAACCAGGAGCGCTACGCGTTCCTGCGCTGGGGCCCGGGCGCCTTCGACGACTTCGCGGTCGTGCCGCCGGACACGGGCATCGTCCACCAGGTCAACCTCGAGTACCTCGCGCGCGTGGTCTTCGGAAACGAGCGCTCCGCGGGCGAGCTGCCCCAGGCGTATCCGGACACGCTCGTGGGCACCGACTCGCACACCACGATGGTCAACGGGCTGGGCGTGCTCGGCTGGGGGGTGGGTGGCATCGAGGCCGAGGCGGCCATGCTCGGCCAGCCGATGTCGATGCTGATCCCGCAGGTGCTCGGCTTTCAGCTGCACGGGCAGCTGCCGGAGGGCACGACGGCGACCGACCTCGTGCTGACGGTCACGCAGATGCTGCGCGAGCGCGGCGTGGTGGGCATGTTCGTCGAGTTCTACGGCGCTGGCCTGGCCGGCCTGCCGATCGCAGACCGCGCGACGATCGGCAACATGTCCCCCGAGTTCGGCTCCACCTGTGCGATCTTCCCAATCGACGCAGAGACGATCTCCTATCTGACGCTGACCGGCCGCCCGCCCGAGCAGATCGCGCTGGTCGAGGCCTACGCCAGGGCGCAGGGCCTGTGGCACGACGAGCACTCCGAGCAGCCGACCTTCTCGGACACGATCGAGCTGGATCTGGACACCGTCGAGCCCAGTCTGGCGGGCCCCAAGCGCCCCCAGGATCGCGTCGCGCTGAGCCAAGCGCGCGAGTCCTTTCGCGAGGCGCTGGGCGGCTTTGTGACCGACTACGACGCCCGCGACGAGGCGGCCGCGGAGAGCTTTCCTTCCAGCGACCCGCCGGCCAACGGCAACGACGATCCGCGGCCGCACGACGGCGGCCCCAGCTATATAGAAGGACCCGCCCAGGGCGCGGTGACGGTCAAGACGGCGAGCGCGAGCGCCACCCGCTGCAAGCTCGCGGACGGCCGCGAGTTCGAGCTCGACCACGGCCACGTGGTGATAGCGGCGATCACCAGCTGCACCAACACGTCTAACCCGTCGGTGATGGTCGGCGCGGGCATCCTCGCGCGCAACGCGCTCGCCCGCGGCCTGCAGTCCAAGCCGTGGGTCAAGACCTCGCTGGCGCCGGGCTCGAAGGTAGTTACCGAATACCTGGACCGCGCGGGGCTGACCGATCCGCTGGAGCAGCTGGGCTTCAACCTGGTGGGCTATGGCTGCACGACGTGCATCGGCAACTCGGGCCCGCTGGCGGCGGAGATCTCGGCGGCGGTGGCCGACGCGGACCTGGCGGTCGTGTCGGTGCTGTCGGGCAACCGCAACTTCGAGGGGCGCATCAACCCGGACGTGAAGATGAACTACCTGGCCTCGCCGCCGCTGTGCGTGGCCTACGCGCTGGCGGGCACGATGGACATCGACATCGTCAACGACCCGCTCGGCCAGGATGAGCAGGGCGAGGACGTGTACCTGCGCGACATCTGGCCGTCGGCGCACGAGGTCGCGCAGACGGTGGGCGAGGCGGTGCGCGCGGACATGTTCCGGCGCAGCTACAGCGAGGTGTTCGCGGGCGACGAGCGCTGGAACGGCCTGGACGTGCCCAGCGGCGAGCGCTTTGAGTGGGACCCCGACTCGACCTACGTGCGCCTGCCGCCCTACTTCGCAGACATGCCCGCCCAGCCTCCCGCCGTCCGCGACATCGACGATGCGCGCGTGCTGGCGCTGCTGGGAGACAGCGTGACCACCGACCACATCTCGCCGGCGGGCTCGATCAAGCGCGACAGCCCCGCGGGCGCCTACCTGCGACAGCAGGGCGTGGAGCCGAGGGACTTCAACTCATATGGCTCGCGGCGCGGCAACCACGAGGTGATGATGCGCGGCACCTTCGCCAACATCCGCCTGCGCAACCTGATCGGCGGCGGGCAAGCGCTGGGCGAAGGCGGCTTCACGCGCTACTTCGGCGCCGGGTCCGGGCAGGAGGACGAGCCCGAGCAGATGCCGATCTACGACGCGGCCATGCGCTACATACGCGACGGCATCGACCTCGTGCTGCTGGCGGGCAAGGAGTACGGCTCGGGCTCGTCGCGCGACTGGGCGGCCAAGGGCACGAAGCTGTTGGGCGTGCGCGCGGTGATCGCGCAGAGCTTCGAGCGGATCCACCGCTCCAATTTGATTGGGATGGGAGTGTTGCCGCTTCAGTTCTCGGACGGGCAGAGTGCAAGCTCACTGGGCCTGACCGGTGAGGAGGTCTTCTCGGTGAGCGGCCTGGCCGCGGCGATGACCGACGGCGGGCCGGCGGGTGGGCGGGCCCCTTCACACTTGCACGTGACCGCGCGCCGCGATGGCGCCGAGCCGGTGGAGTTCGACGCGCGCGTGCGCATAGACACGCCGCGCGAGGCCGAGTACTTCCGCCACGGCGGCATCCTGCAGTACGTCCTGCGGAGCCTGCTCGCACGATGAGCGACGAGAAGGGGGCGACGCCGGCGGCAGACCCCGGCGACGAGCAGGAGGCGGCCGCGGCCGGCGGCGCGGGCGAGCAGGGCGCCCCGCAGGTCCTGCTCGACCTGCTGTCCGCGCACGGGCCGTCGGGCTATGAGGCCGCGCCGGCTGGCGTGTGGCGGCGGGCAGCGAGCTCCTTCGCGCAGGTGAGCACCGACACGATCGGCACGCCGCTCGCGCTAGTGTCGCCGCGACACGGCTATGAGAGCGAGCCCAGGCGCCTGCTAGTGATGGGTCACATCGACGAGATCGGGCTGATCGTGACTCACATCGATGACGAGGGCTACCTGTGGTTTCGCACGGTCGGCGGCTGGGACGCGCAGGTGCTGGTCGGCCAGCGCATCGTGCTGGATACCGCCGCGGGCCCGCTGGCGGGCGTGGTGGGGCGCAAGCCGATCCATCTGCTGCGCGAGGAGGACCGCAAGAAGGTGGCAGACGTGCGCGAGATGCACATCGACGTGGGCGCGCGCGACGGGGCGCAGGCGCGCGAGCTCGTGCGCGTGGGAGACGTGGCGGTGATCGACGCCGAGCCGGTCAAGTTGCCCAATGGTCGCCTGACGGCGCGCGCGCTGGATAATCGCCTGGGCTCGTTCGTGTCCCTGGAGGTCGCGCGCCTGGTCGCCCAAGACGGCGGCGGGCAATGGGAGATCGCGTCGGTGGCGGCGGTGCAGGAGGAGATCACCTTCGGCGGCTCGCGCACGAGCGCCTTCTCGCTACAGCCCGACGCGGCGGTGGTCATCGACGTGACCCACGCGACGGACGCCCCCGGCATCGACGTCAAGGAGGCGGGCAAGCATGAGCTGGGCTCGGGCCCGGTCATCAGCCGCGGCTCGACGCTCGACCACACGCTGTTCGAGCTGCTGGTGGCGGCGGCGGAGGCGCAGGGCATCCCCTACACGATCGAGGCGTCGGCGCGCGCGACGGGGACCGACGCGGACGCTGTCCACCTCAGCCGCGGCGGCGTGCCGACGGGCCTGGTGTCGATCCCGATCCGCTACATGCACTCGCCGGTCGAGCTGGTCCAGCTGTCAGACGTGCACGCGACCGCACGCCTGATCGCGGCGATGGCGCTGGCGCTGGACGACAAGACGTCCTTCGCGCGCTGAGCAAACGTCCCCCCGTCACCCCTCCGCGGTGCTGGCGAGCAGCCGCTCGGCCCGCTCGACCACATGGCCGGCGACGGCCGAATCCGAGTCGAGCTTCCTGGCCGCGTCCAGCACCGCCGCCGCCGTTTCGGTGACGACCCGTTCGGCCCGTTTCGGGTCATGCCGCCACGACCGGGCCTCACCGACCAGGTCGGCGATGGTGATGGCGTCCAGCTCGTAGCGGCCGCCGACGCTCATCGCACCCTGCCGTCTGAGTTTTGGCCAGAGCACGGTCGGCACCGTGTCATACAGGGGCGCCAGCTCGATGTGCTCCGCGGTGGGATGCAGTAGAGCGATGTTCTTTCCGTGCGCGTCGGCGTTGCCGATCAGCACGGTGAACGTGGCGGCCGCCAAGAGCCGGTCGAGCTGCTCGCGCGGGTCCTGCGCGTAGCGGTCGAGCAACCCGGCGGCCTCTTTCAGGGAGGGCCCGCCGGCACTCTGGTACTTGCCGCGGCGCATGCCTGCTTCGGGGTCGCGTGCGAGCGCCTGGCAGAGGTCCTCCTGGTGGATCCGCTCGACCGTCCGGTCCGCGAGCACCCGCCGATCGAAGCGGGAGACGATCAGGCACGATTTCTCGCCGATCGTCTCGAGCTCAGCCTGAATGCTGGTGAGGCCGACGATTGCGGCGAGCTTGAGGCACTGTGCCTCCGAGCCCACGAGGCCCGGCCGCACAGGGTCGTCGACCTTCAGGATGTGGCTTGAGGGGTAGCCGTTCGCCGGGCGCCCCCATCCGCCGCCTGGTAGCCGTACGAGCAGTAGCTTGTCCTGCAGTCCGGCGATCGAGAGCTCGCTGTCGTCGTGGATCGCCAGGGGACGCTCGGGGAGCCCGAGCACCTCCTGCTCGAGGGTGTCGTTGTCATAGGGGATGACGGTCCCGGGCCGGGACGGGGGCTCCCGTGCGGCGATGATCAGCGCGCCGGCAACGTCGCGGCCGAATCGCTCAAGCAAAGAGTGGATGTCGTTGACGGCGACCCCGAGCTGCTGGGCGAGCGCCTGGCGGTGCTGGCCCTCCGGCAGCAGGCCGGCGGCGAACACGCTGGAGTTCATCCTGCGTGCCCGCAGTGGCAGCGAGCAGGACAGCACGGGGGAGAGGCCCGGCCATTTTTCGAGTGCCTCCTTGGTGTAGGTGCAGTGGAGCTCCCACGGCCGCCTGGCCGTCAACTCGGCGACCTGGACGCCGTGGAGCCAGACGCCGAGAGGCTCAGTCTTCGCCATGCTCGCCGGGCCAGGTGACTGTGATGCTCGCGCCGGAGCGACGCAGAATCCGCAGCAGGTGTTCGAGCAGCGTGACGCTGCGCCCGGACTCCAGCTGGGCGAGGTAGTCACGTGTGAGCCCGGCCTCCTCGGCGAGCTCGGCCTGCGTGAGGTGTCTGCGGCCGCGGATCTCCGCGACAGCACGTCCGAGGTCCGCGCCGGAGCGGATCGTCCACGTCATGCTCGCTCGTCCTGGCTGTGACATATCTGTCGCACGCACGCCCTTCTATCGGTTGTGACAGTACCGTCACTTTAGCACCAATGGACGCAAAGTGACAATATCGTCACGTCATGCCCACGTCGTGATGACTCCCCGGCGGCCACGGAGAGAGCCCGCACCAAGTCCCAGTCCCATGCCTGTGGCGCGCGTCACTCCAGCCACATGCCGCTGGCTACTGGCACCTGTATCAGGCGCGGCCCGTCCTGCACGGCGATGTCAGACCGCAGCGCCTCGGTCAGCTCCTCGCGCCCGGACACCTCACGCGCGGGAACGCCGTAGGCACGCGCGACCGCGGCGACGTCCAAGCCCGGCAGGTCCAGGCCGGGCGCCCCGACGGCCTGCTCCATCTGCGCAAACCACTTGAGGATCATGTACTCGTCGTTTTGCAGCACGAGGAAGGTGACGGGCACCTTGTAGGCGGCGGCGCTCCACAGCGCGGTGATGCCGTACTGCGCGGAGCCCTCGCCGAGCACGCACACGACGGGACGCTGGGGCTGGGCGAGCTGGACGCCGACCGCGGCGGCGATGCCGAAGCCGAGGCCGCCGCTGGCGCTGAAGTAGTAGCTGCCGGGCCGCGATAGGCGCAGCTGGTTGCGCAGCGCGATGGTGCTCGACGGAGTCTCCACGACCGCGATCGCGTCCTCCGGCCAGGCGTCGGCCAGCGCGGCCATCGCGGCGCTGCCACTCAGCGGGTCCGTCTCGGCGGGCTCGCTGGGGAGCGGTCGCGGTTGCTGTGGCTCCCGGCTGGAGGGCTCGTCACCGAGGCCGGCGAGCAGCGCGACGAGCTCGGCCAGCGCCAGGGCGACGTCGCCGACGATCGCACTGCCCATCGGCGCGCGCGCGGCCTCGGCGGGGTCGCAGGTGATCTGCACGAGCGAGGCGCCGGGCGGCAGCAGCGCGCCGGGGATGTAGGGGTAGTAGGGAAACACCGACGAGCCGACCACGAGCACGAGGTCGTGACCAGCCAGGGCCTCGCCGGCGGGGCCGATGGCGGGCGGCAGTACGCCCTGGAAGTGAGGGTGGTCCTCGGGAAAACCGATGCGTCCGCCGCCTGGCGCGGGCGTGGCCCATACGGGCAGGCGCTGTTGCTCGGCGAGCGCGACGGCCGCGTCCCAGCCGCCGCTCGCGTCGATGTCGGGGCCGGCCACCAGCACGGGAGCGCGGGCATCGCGCAGCCTGGCCGCGAGCTCCTGCAGCGCTTGAGCGTCCGGTCTGCCGGCGCCTACCACCGTGCGCGCGAGCAGGTTGCGCGCGGCATCGTCGTCGACCTGCGCGCCCCAGTCGTCCATCGGGATAGAAACGAACGCGGGCCCGCGCGGAGGCAGCGTGGCGTGGTGGATCGCCCGGGCGATCGCCTGGGGCACATCCTGGGCGCGCACGGGCTCGTGGCTCCACTTGACGTACGGACGCGGGCCGATAACGGCTTCGCGGTTGGTCAGGTTGGCCTCGATGGCGACGTGCGCACGCACCTGCTGGCCAGCGGTGATCAGCAGCGGCGCTCGGTTGGCCTGGGCGTTGGAGATGCCGCCGACGGCGTTGCCCACGCCGGGAGCGGTGTGCAGGTTGACGTGCGTGGGCCGCCCGCTGGCCTGGGCAAAGCCGTCGGCCATGCCGACCACCACGAGCTCCTGCAGCCCGAGCACGTAGGAGAAGTCGTCG
This sequence comes from uncultured Solirubrobacteraceae bacterium, assembly GCA_963734225.1. GTDB lineage: Bacteria > Actinomycetota > Thermoleophilia > Solirubrobacterales > Solirubrobacteraceae > Palsa-744. The sequence goes on along the minus strand of CAVTGI010000014.1, from coordinate 602,126 downwards.
GGAAAGTCGGCCAGCATCGGCAGCTCGGTCGAGCCGGGGTTGCCGAAGATCCTCGTCATCCCGTGCGCACGCAGAAGATCGAAGGTGACCTCGCGGACGCTCGTCATCGGCCGGCATCCTAGCGATCGTTCGATCCCGGCGAATCTGGGGTTGACAGCGGCGGACTGTGCTGCGAGTGTGGCGTCACGCCGCCAGGGGCATGGGTGCGGCGCAGATGTTCGGGCATGGATCGCCGGGGACGCGAGACGTCCGCAAAAGAGGCTTGGATGCCATCCGATTCAGACTCGTTGGGGAGGCAGAGATGAGCATCAAACGTATCGGGGTCATCGGGCTCGTGCTGGTGGCCGTGCTGGCTACGAGCTTGGCCGTGGCGGCAGGCGCGAGCGCGGCGGTGCCGGAACGCGGCAAGTGCGCGAGCGGCACGGAATTCGAAAACAAAGGCTGCACGGTTTCGGGCTCCAAAAACAAATTCAAGTGGGTGCCTAACGTCAAAACGGCATTCACGTCCACCTCCGGGGCGGCGACGCTCCGGTCGTTCACTCCGGAAGGCGCGGAACTTCCTCCTGTCGAATGCGTCAAGAGCAAAAGCAAGGGCGACTTCCTGGGCCCCAAAGGCAGCGAATTCACGATCACGTACGAAGGCTGCACCTCGGCGGGAGAAAAATGCACGGGCGGCGTGAAAGCTAAAGCCGGCCAGATCGTGACCAACAAACTGGAAGGCACGCTCGGCTTCATCTCGCCGGGCGTGGTCGGGGAAGACATCAAAGCCGTTGGTGGCGGGGTGCTGGCGTCGTTCAGATGCGGCGCCAATGACGTCGAAACGGATGGATCGGTGGTCGGCGAAATCGGGTCGGGCGTCTACAACACGGCAGCCTCGACGGAGACGCTCGTGCTCAAGGAATCGGGCGGCAAACAGGTACCGACCAAACTGGAAGGCGAACCCGAAGACACGCTCAAATCGGAAATCGACGGGCTCGGCGGGGGCGCGTTCCCGTTCGGAACGACGCAGTCCGCGACCGTGACCGTCAAACCGGGACTGGAGGTCAAAACCGAAGAAGCGGCGCGCCCGAAGTGGTGGGTCGAAGGCAAACTGCTCGTGGGCTCGGAAGCGCTCGCGGAAACGACCACGGTGCCGCCGGCAGAACCGTTTGAATTGAACATGACGGGCAAAGGCATCGCGACCGAACCGTTCACGATCCGCTGCTCGAGCGTCAGGCTCGAAAACGCCAAGATCGAAGGACCGTCGAGCAGGAGCGAAGAACACGTGGTGTATGAAAACTGCATCGCGGTGGGCAAAACGGAATGCACGGTCGCGACGACCCCGACGCAGGCGCTGAAGGCGCAACTGGAAGGCACGTCGGGCAACGAGAAACTGCGCTTCGTGCCGCAGGCCGGAAAAGAAATCGCCAACTACGTGGTGACCGGCGCCAGCTGCAAAGTCAAAGGCGAATACGAGGCGGATGGGGAAATGATCTGCAACTACAAATTCGTGGAAACAGAAAGCCACGAACATCCCCTCGAATTCACGGCATCGTCAGGCAGCAAAGTCAAGGTCCGAGTCAACCACGCGGCCAAAGAAACGGCGGTCCCGTTCACGGGCACAGACGAGGTGCACCTGGCCTCAGGGAAGGAATGGTCGGCGTTCTGAGCGCAGGCCGGCGGCGAGGCTGACCTCGGCGCACGGCACGCGGGGCCCGTAGCGGCCCGGTCGCGGGCGAGACCGCCGGTCATCTAGGCCGGCGGTCTGCGCTACAGGCGTGCGGCCGCAGCGTTCGTGTCCTACTACAAGTGGCATGGATGCCGTCCAACCCAGACGTGAAGGGGAGAGAGATGAAGAGCATTAAGTTGGTCGGGCTCGGCTTGGTGGCTGTGCTGGTGATGAGCGCCATCGTCGCGGCGAGTGCGTCGGCGGTGGTGCCGGAACGCGGCAAATGCGCGACCGGCACGGAATTCGAAAACAAAGGCTGCACCGTTTCGGGCGCTAAAAACAAATTCAAGTGGGTGCCAAACGTCAAAACGGCGTTCACGGCCACGTCGGGGGCGGCGACGCTCAGGTCGTTCACTCCGGAAGGCGCGGAACTTCCTGCCGTGGAATGCGTCAAGAGCAAAAGCAAGGGGGACTTCCTGGGTCCCAAAGGCAGCGAATTCACGATCACGTTCGAAAAGTGCACCTCAACGAAAGAAAACTGCACGGGCGGCGCGAAAGCCAAAGCCGGGCAGATCGTGACGAACAAATTGGAAGGCACGCTCGGGTTCATCTCGCCGGGTGTGGTCGGGGAAGACATCAAAGCTGTTGGCGGCGGGGTGCTGGCGTCGTTCAAATGCGGCGCCAATACTGTCGAAACAGATGGGTCGGTGATCGGTGAAATTGGGTCTGGTGTCTATAACACGACGGCCGCGACGGAGACGCTGGTGCTCAAGGAATCGGGCGGCAAACAGGTGCCGACCAAACTGGAAGGGCAGCCGGAAGACACGCTGAAATCCGAAATCAATGGGCTCGGTGCGGGCACGTTCCCGTTCGGAACGACGGAGTCCGTGACGGAGACCGTCAGACCGGGCGTGGAGATCAAAACCGAAGAACCGCCCGCCGCTCCGAAGTGGTGGGTGGAAGGAAAACTGTTGGTGGGCGCGGAAGTCATTGCTGAAACGACCACCGTGACGGAACCGTTCAAATTGGAACTACATGGTGAAGGGGGATCCAACCCGTTCACGATCCAGTGCGCGGTGGTCAAAGTCAAAGGCGGTGCCATCGAAGCGCCCAGCTCGAGATCGGAAAAAGCGCTTGTCTACGAAGGCTGCGAAGTCGAAGGCAAACCCGAATGTGCGGTGGGAACGACCACCACCAAACCGTTGAGGGCGAAACTGGAAGGCGCCTCGGGCTCGGAGACGCTGAAATTCGAACCGGAAAATGCCAAAAAAGAGATAGCCAAGTGGCACGTCACCCAGGTCGCGGGCAAACCGCCCTGCGCCCAGGTGGGCTTCTACGAAGCCGACGGCACGATGATCTGCGGCTATCCGGCAGTTGAACTGGAATCGGCGGAACACCCGCTTGAATTCACCGCGAGCTCTGGCAGCAAAGTGGAAGTCGCGGGGCAGCCGGCGGGATTTATCGTCACCTACAAGGTGCACCTGGCGTCCAACAAGCTGTGGTCGGCGTTCTGAGCGCAAGCCGTCGCCGAGGTTGACCTCGGCGACGGTGCCGCGAGTGGGCGGAGTGATCGCTGGAGTCGTGACCGGGGGCGAGTGTTCCCGGTCACGCTCCGGTGGGTGCGGGCGCGCGCAGGGTGAGGCCCGGCACGCGCTCGAAGTGGCGGCGGTTGCGCGTCATGATCGGCATGCGGTGCTCGAGAGCGGTTGCAGCGATGAGGGCGTCGGCTGCATGGAACTGCGTGGCACGGCGAATCCGTCCTGCTGCCTGCGCGATCGCGCGATCGACCGGAAGCTCGTCAAGCCCATTGAGCACGCGGCCCAGCCGCATCTCGTCGGCGTTGCGGCCTGAGAACAGCTTGCAGCGTGTCACCACTGAAATCGTCCAGCCGGGGTTTGCCAGATCCAGCCGACGGTGACCGCGCAGATGGTCGATCAGGACGTCAGTGTCGAGCAGGATCGCGCTCAATGCGGTTCAGGGCGGCGTCGAAGCGATCCCAGTCATCGCGCGGTGGGACGTCGAAGTCGGGCATCGAGCCGAATGTCTCGTCCAGTGCTCGCTGCAGTTGTGCCCGGCGCGCCTCTTCGGCTGCCCCGCCATGGGCTGCCAGGTACTCGTCGAGCGCGGCCCTGACCACCTCGGCCAGCGAGCGCCCGTCGCGCGCGCGCAGACTCTCGATGCGATCGCGCTGCTCCTGGGTCAGGTACACCTGGGTACGCGTAGCAGCCATATACAGCACAGTACACAGCACTCGGGCTACCGAACTCGCGCAGCCAGAGGGCTTGCGCGGTCGTCCCTACCGCTTTGGCAGCGGCATCAGGATCGCCAGCTGGCGCGACTGGGCGAGCACAGTCCCGTCCTGTGCCCAGATCACGCCGTCCTCCTCGAAGAAGCCTTCGTGCACGATCCCGGTGCGAAAGCGCGCGAAGCACAGCTCACTCGGGTCGGGGTCGGCGACGCGCGGCAGGCTCGTGCGGAAGTGGACCGTGAGATCGACAGTGGGACTGGTTCCCGGTTCGTGCAGGCGTAGGAACGGTGGTGAGAAGAGCGCATCACTGAAGAACGCGAGCGACAGGGCGTCCACGGGCCGGGGCTCGGCCAGGCCGAGCCATCCCCCGATCTCCATCGGCTGCTCGGATCCCTCGAACGGAACCGCGCCGATGCGCGGCTGCAGGATCAGGTGGCGCGTGAACGGCGGCGCGGCCGGATGCAACAGCCTGCCGGACTCGCGCACCGGGTCGGGCGGGGCGACATCTGGCAGCGGAAGATCGGCGATCTCGGGCGCGCTCCAGGGCACCGAGAAGGCCGCCAGCGCCAGCGCCAGCGGTGTGCCGTTGTGTTCCAGCTGCGCCGACAGCGTGCTCAGCGAGCGGCCGGCGCGCTCGAGCTTCACGCGAATCTGTACCGGCCCGGGGTCGGGCGCACGCAGGTAGTGGATCGTCAGCGAGCGCGGTGTGGCGGCCGACCTGCCCGCGGTCGTGCTCGCGAGGCCCTCGCTGAGCGCGCGCAGTAGCATCGCCGCCAAATAGCCGCCGTGCGGTCCGCGTCCGGCACGCCAGTCGCTGGAGACCTCCGCGGCGAACAGCGCCTCGGAGTCAGAGCTGCGCTCCAGGGCCACCGCGGTGTCGCGGTCGAAGGCGCCCGGGGTGCGAGCGTCTGGCGCATCCGACGCGGCCGGCGCCCCCGATGTGTCCTGCGTCTCCGGCGTGTGCGGCGCAGCCGCGCCCGCCTGGCGCTCAGCCACGCACGAGCCGCTTGTAGGTGATCCGGTGGGGGCGGTCGGCGGCCGCTCCAAGCAAGGCCCGGCGGTGCTCCTCGTAGGCTTCGAAGTTGCCCTCGAACCAGGTCACCTGCGAGTCGCCCTCGAACGCCAGCACGTGCGTGGCGATGCGGTCGAGGAACCAGCGGTCGTGGGAGATGATCATCGCGCAGCCGGGGAATTCCAGCAGCGCGTTCTCCAGTGCGCGCAGGGTGTCCACGTCGAGATCGTTGGTGGGCTCGTCCAGCAGCAGCAGGTTGCCGCCGCTGCGCAGCAGCTTGGCCAGATGCACGCGGTTGCGCTCGCCGCCCGACAGGTTGCCGATGCGCGCTTGCTGGTCAGAGCCCTTGAAGTTGAAGCCGGCGGTGTACTGGCGCGAGTTGACCTCGCGATCGCCGACCTTGACGTGGTCGTGGCCTTCGGAGATCTCCTCCCACACGGTCTTCTGCGCGTCGAGGGCGTCGCGCGACTGGTCAACGTAGGCGAGCTTTACGGTGTCGCCCAGCTCGATCGTGCCCGAGTCGGGGGAGTCCTGGCCGGTGATCATGCGAAACAGCGTCGTCTTGCCAGCGCCGTTGGCGCCGATCACCCCGACGATGCCCGCGCGGGGCAGGTCGAACGACAGCGACTCGATCAGCAGACGATCGCCATAGCCCTTGGTCAGCTCGCTCGCCGTCAAGACCTTCTCGCCCAGGCGCGGCCCCGGCGGGATGTGGATCTGGACGTCCTCGAGCTTGACGTTGCGCTCTTGGGCCACTAGCTCCTCATAGCGTGCAAGACGCGCCTTGGACTTCGTACGTTTGCCCTTGGGGTTGGTGCGCACCCACTCGAGCTCGGCCGCGATCGTGCGCTGGCGGCCCTTCTCCGAGCGCTCTTCCTGGGCGAGTCGCGCCTGCTTTTGCTCGAGCCAGCTGGAGTAGTTGCCCTGGTAGGGGATCCCCTTGCCGCGGTCGAGCTCGAGGATCCAGCCGGCCACGTTGTCAAGGAAGTAGCGGTCGTGGGTGACCGCGACCACGGCACCCTTGTACTCGGCCAGGTGCTGCTCCAGCCACGCGACAGACTCAGCGTCCAAGTGGTTGGTCGGCTCGTCGAGCAGCAGCAGGTCGGGTGCGCGCAGCAAAAGGCGGCATAGCGCCACGCGCCTGCGCTCACCGCCGGAGAGCGTGCTCACGTCCGCGTCGGGCGGCGGCAGGCGTAGGGCGTCCATCGCGTATTCCAACTGGGTGTCCAGGTTCCAGGCGTCGGCGGCGTCGATCTTGGCCTGGATCTCGCCGAACTCGTCGGCTGTCTCGTCGGAGTAGTTGGCGGCCAGCTCGTTGAAGCGGTCGAGCAGCGCCTTGGTCTCGGCCACGCCGTCCTCGACATTGCCTTTGACGTCCTTGCTCTCATCCAAATGGGGCTCCTGCTCGAGCATCCCCACCGTCGCCCCGGGCGCGAGCGCGGCTTCGCCGCGGTACTCCTCGTCGACGCCGGCCATGATCCGCAGAAGCGTCGACTTGCCCGCGCCGTTGTAGCCCAGCACGCCGATCTTCGCACCGGGGTAGAACGCGAGCGAGACATCGTCCAGGACCGTCTTGTCGGGCGGATGCAGCTTGGACAGCCGGTGCATCGTGAAGATGTATTGAGAGGACACTGCCACGCAGGATATGCGCTCTCCAGTGCCGCTAACGTTGTCGCGTTATGCCAAGCGCGGTTCTGGACATCGAGCAGCATCTGCTCCTGCTGGAGCTGGAGGCTCCGTTTGACAAGCGCGACGTGCAACTCGCCCGTCGTAAGATGGCCAAGCGCTGGCATCCCGACGTCGCACCCCAGGGTCGCCAGTTCGAGCACGAGCGCCACCTGAAGGCCATCAACGAGGCGGCCGACCAGTTGGAGCGCCTGGCCGAGGGCTCGCGCGGGGGGAAGGTCTCGCGCAACGCCGTAAAGGTCAGCGCCGCGGCGGCGCGGCGCGAGCGCGAAGAGGCGGGCAAGCGCGCGTACGAGGCCGAACAGCGAGCACGCGCGACCGCCAAGGACCGTGCCGAAAACGACCCGTTCGCCAGCCGCGTGCCTGACCACTCGGTCGTGCACCGTTATGCCCGATGTCTCACCTACCCGGAGTGGGGCGTAGGCACGGTGGCCGGCATCTACTTCTCGTCGGATCCGCGCGGCGATGGCGAGGAAGTGCAGCAATGGGCGCGGGTCAAGTTCAGCCACGGCATCCGCACGGTGCCCGCCGGCAGCATGAAATTCGTGGACTTCTCAAAGCCCGACCCGGCCGAGGAGCGCGTCGAGCGCTTCATGCTGGCCGCCCAGCGCGCGATGGCCGAAGGCGAATACGAGCTGGCCGCCCAGCGCCTGATCTACGCGCGCGACGCCGAGCCGCGCAACGTGGCCGTGCTGCGCCTGATGACGCTCGCCTTCTGGAACGCTGGCAAGCTCGAAGAGGCCGCTCGGGCTGTGCGCGACTGGGCGCGCGTGGATGGCAGCAGGCCGGCCGCCCACCGGTTCGCGGCGCGGATCTATGAAGACATCGGCGCGATCGACCTGGCCGAGGAGGCCGCCCAGCGCGCCGCCCAGCGCGGGCCGTCGGACGCCGGTGCCTGGGAGCGCCTCGGGCGCCTGCGCCTGGCGCTGATGGACCGCGAGGGCGCGCTCGAAGCCTTCAGACGGGCGCTGTCTCTGGGCGCGGGCGAGGACGTGCGCGACCTGGTCATACAGGCGCTGGCGATCGAGCCGAGCATGGCGAGCTGAATTTTGACGCCGGCGCATTGACCAACACGCCTGCTGTCTGGCGGGCTCGTCTCAGTGCGTGGCGGGGCCGGTCTCAGGCTGTCAAGCAGCGCAGGCTAGTGCCGATGACGTGGTGCTGGAGCTGAAAGACACCGAATCCGGCTCTATCGACTCGAGGGCGACACGTGTTACGTCGCCGACCAATCCATGTATCGCGATTGGAGAGCTTGCAATCGTGAGGTCAAGCTCGATCGCCCGCGTCAGGAAGTTCGCCGATGCTGACGCACCCGGGGCGATCCCGCTCGCATCCGCGTTCAAGGCATCCTCGACGCGGATCGTCAGTTGCTCGAGCAGGTCGTCGTGAATCCGCGGAGAGGCGAGCAACTCGATGCGTACGCTGAACTCGTGCGTGTCCCCACCGTTGGCTTGCATCCCCGATGAATCGGTAGACGCCATAGCTGCAGGATAGTCGCTCGCTCGCACTAGATCTCAAGTCCTGCACGTCGAAGTGCCGCAGTCTTGTTCGCTCGCGCTCGCCTGGGATTGCTCGGAGTGCTCTGAATCGGGATCATCCGGCTTCCGTTCGGTGGATAGCACTTGACGTAGTTACGTCCACCTCGCTCGCACCACCACCCGTGCTTCCAGGCGGTCGCCACCAACGCGCCCATGTCACGGTTGCTGACCTTAGAGTATGTTGACCGCCCGCGAGACCACTAGCCCGATCGTCACCAGCGAGACGACCGACTGGATGCCCATGATGCTCTTGGCCATCGGCGTGAGGGGCATGGTGTCGGTGGGCGAGAAGGCGGTGGCGTTGGTCAGGGAGACGTACAGGTAGTCCAGGAATTTCGGGCGCCACGCCAGCGGCTCGATGCGGTCGTCTGACATCTGCGGGAAGAGGAAGTCGGGGGCGGCGTCGTGTCCTGCGGCCCGCCGACCGGGCCCGCCGCGGTCGATCTCCCAGTACCACAAGGCGAAGATCAGGAAGTTCGTCAACCAGATGAGCATGCCCGAGATGATCAGCTCGTGGCCGTCGGCGACGTTGTGGTGCAGGAGCAGGTGGGAGAGCTCGACGAGCGAGAAGATGTTCGCGGCGCTGACGATCGCTGTCAGGCTGAGGGCCACCATGCGGCGACGGGGATGCTCGTGCTCGAGCTCGCGGGGCGTCGCCATGAACATGCCGATCAGCAGCGCCCCCTCCAGGGCCGGGATCAGCCACGTCGGGCCCGCTGTGAGCCGCTTGGGCAGACTCACCTGCAGGCCGATGGCCACGAGGATCGTCACCTGGACGGGCCAGAACGGCTCGGGGGCGGCTGGCGGGGGGTAGGGACGGCCTTCAGATGCCTGGGCCACGTGCCGAGAGGTTATGGGGCCGGTCGGAGGTACGGTTGCGCATCTCGCCGGTCGCGGCGGGGCTGCTGCGCCACGTGGATGTGCGGCGGCGTATGCGCGCTAGCCTGTACCCGATGGGCATCGACAATCCCGTTCACCTGCTGTTCATCGCCATCGTCGCACTGGTCGTGCTCGGGCCCAAGCGACTACCCGAAATGACTCGCGCTCTCGGCCACGGCATCCGCGAGTTCCGCGATGCGATCAACGGCCAGGCACAGCCCGAGGCCGTCCAGACCGAGGTGGCCCGGCCCCAGCCCGAGCAGAGCGCCGCTTCGGACCCCTCGCAGGGGCCCGACTAGCAGCGTGCCCGCGGCCGGATGCGATCCGCGCCGGCCGGTAAGTTCCGGCGATGCGTCTGATCGTCGCCCGCTGCGAGGTCGCCTACGCCGGTCGCCTTAGCACCGTTCTGCCCGAGGCCGTGCGGCTGCTGATGATCAAGGCGGACGGCACGTTCATGGTGTGGGCCGACGGTGGCGGCTCCAACGTCAAGCCGCTCAACTGGATGGTCGCGCCGACCGTCATCGAGCAGGAGACCGACGAAGACGGCGCGCTGCGTCGCCTGGTGGTGCGCAAGCGCGGCCAGGAGGAGCAGCTGGACATCGCCGTTGCGGAGGTCCTCTCAGACGTCGAGCACGAGCTCGATGCCCTGGTCGCGCTCGAGAAGGCGGGGATCGAGCGCGAGCTGCAGGAGCTGCTCGCGGGCGCGCCGCAGTGGTGCGGCGAGGGACTGCGGCTGGTCAGGCGAGAGTGGCCCACCGACATCGGGCCCGTGGACATGATGTGCAGGGACGGCGAGGACGAGTGGATCGCCGTGGAGATCAAGCGCATCGCCACGATCGACGCCGTCGAGCAGCTCACGCGCTACCTGGAGCGGATCCGCCTGGATCCCGCCTTCGGCTCCTGTCGCGGCGTGCTCGTTGCCCAGGTCATAAAGCCCCAGGCGCGCGTGCTCGCCGGCGCGCGCGGGATCGACTGCGTCGAGGTCGACCTGGAGGTTCTGCGCGGAGAGCGCGAGCCAGAGCTGCGCCTGTTCGCCGCCTGACTGGAGGCCCGCTAGTCTGCGGTCGTCAGCGACCAAGGGAGCGTCCCAGATGTCCACCGATCAAGCCACCGCGACCGAGCCCGTCCTCACCGAGCGACGCGACAACGTCCTTCTGATCACGCTCAACCGCCCCGAGGTGCGAAACGCCGTCAATGCAGCGCTCGCCGCCGGCGTTGCCGGCGCGCTGGACGATCTCGACAGCGACGACGATCTATCGGTCGGTGTGCTCACCGGAGCGGGCGGCTTCTTCTGCGCAGGCATGGACCTGGGCGCGTTCGTCAAGGGCGAGTCGCCGTACTTCGGCGACCGCGGCTTTGCCGGTATCGCCCAGCGTGCGTCGCGCAAGCCGCTGATCGCCGCCATCGAGGGCTTCGCCGTGGCCGGCGGCATGGAGATCGCGCTCGCCTGCGATCTGATCGTCGCCGCCAAAGGGGCCAAAATTGGGATACCGGAGGCCAAGCGCTCGCTGGTGGCGGCCGGCGGCGCGCTGCTGCGCCTACCGCGGCGCATGCCCTACCACGTCGTCATGGAGCTCGCGCTCACCGGCGACCCTTTCCCGGCGGATCGCTTCTACGAGCTCGGGTTGGTCAACCGCCTCGTCGAGCCCGGCTCGGCCGTGGATGTCGCGCTGGAGCTGGCCGCACAGTTGAGCAAGAACGGTCCGCTCGCGCTGGCCGCCTCCAAGCGGATCCTGCAAGAACAGTTCGACTGGTCCAGCGCCGACATGTGGGAGCGCCAGCGCGCCATCGCTACGCCCGTGATGACATCAGAGGACGCCAAGGAGGGCGCCAGCGCGTTCAAGGAAAAGCGCGCCCCTGTATGGAAAGGGCGTTAGAAGTCGGGGGCGCCTTATAGGCCGTCGGGACGGCGCTCGGGGTGCGCCGTGCCGGCGCCCGACGCTGCCGGTGGGGATGACGGCGCGAGCGGATCATATGGCTCGCCCCCCGTTGCCGCTGGCGGCGACGTGATCGGACTGTTGTCCGAGATGAACGTAAACAGAAAGAGCGCCACCCCACTCGGAACGAGTGCAGGAGCGCCGAGGCTCCCCTGTGGATCCCACAGCACGATGCTGCCGTCCGGCAAGCTCTGCCAACGGATGATGTGACCGGCCCAGGCCAGAGCGCCGCTTGCGACACCACCCGGATGCCGTTGGATGTCATTCACCAACGCAGCGACGTTCTCGAACCGGTGCACGCCAGTTCGGATGCCGACGCTCTCGAAGAACGCCTCTCCCTCGATCCCGTTGCGTCCCTTGCGCTCCGGATTTCCGTACATAGCCTGGAACCTGCTTAGCGTCAGACCCTTGAAGTCGGCAGCGACGCAGTTTGCGCACCCTTGGGCGTCGCCGATGTCGTTCGTCCCGTTGACGTCCTTGCCGAACCAAAGCGCAGTGGTAAACGCCGGGAGGCTGCTACCACGCATCGTCGTCATCCGGTCGCGATACGCCTCGTCGTTCCTCCACAGATCGTGGTCGAAATTAACCCAATACCCGCCAAGCGGCCAAACACCCCGCGGCTCTTTCCCGTTCTCGGTGCCATCTGGCTCGATCCAACGGGAAAGCGCCCGCTGCGTCCCGCGGTTGCCGAGCTTCCGCTGGAGCGCCTTCAGGGGCGCGGCTACGCCCTCGGGGTGTACGGTGGTCTTCCCGATTGGGGCGGGGGTACGCCGATAGACAGTTGCCGCTGCGCGCACGCGTGCGGACATGCGCACAACCTACCAGGTGTCATCGCGCTCGCTGGAGGCCCTGTGAAGACGAGATTCACCGACCGCGCTTCTTGCGCTTGCGCTGGCGGCGGATCGCCAGGAATCGCTTCCACAAAGACCACATCTCAGCGCTCTCCGGGCGTCTTTTTCGGGTACTGGGAGATCGGCTGGCGCAGGTCGATGGCGGTTGTCACGATCCTGTTCTGTTCGACGATATGCGCTGCCGGGTAGCCCTCGCCGGGGCTGGCGCGCTCGGGGCGGCCGATGTAGCCAAAGTGCATACCCTGGGGCATGATCTGCATCAGCCGCGGGAACATGTGGGCGCGCGCGCCCATGTTGCGCGGCTCCTCCTGCACCCACAGCACCTCGCTGAGGTGGGGGTAGCGAGCCATCATCTCCAGGATCTGGCGTTCGGGGAACGGGTACAGCAGCTCCACACGCCCCACCGCCAGACCCGGGTGGCTGGCCCGGTCGGGGTGGCCGACCAGGTCGTAGTAGATCTTGCCCGTGCACAGCACCAGGCGCGTGACCTGCTCGTCGTGCACGCCCGGCTCGGACAGCACCGGCTCAAAGCGGGTGCCCTCGGCCATGTCTGCCAGTGCGCTGGCCGCCTGGGGCAGGCGCAGCAGCGACTTGGGCGTCATCACCACGAGCGGACGCTGCTTGGCGATGCGCGCCTGGCGGCGCAGCAGATGGAAGTACTGCGCGGGCGTCGTCGGGCTGGCCACGCGCATGTTGCCCTCGGCCGCCGCGCGCAGGAAGCGCTCCAGGCGCGCCGAGGAGTGCTCGGGGCCCGAGCCCTCATAGCCGTGGGGCAGCAGCAGGGTCAGGCGCGAAGTCTGCCCCCACTTGGCCAGGCCCGACGTGATGAACTGGTCGACGATCACCTGCGCCGAGTTGACGAAGTCGCCGAACTGCGCCTCCCACAGCACCAGCGTCTCGGGCGCCTCCTGGCTGTAGCCGTACTCAAAGCCCAGGCAGGCCAACTCCGACAGCGGGCTGTTGTGCAGCTCCAGCGGCGCCAGCGCCTCGGGCAGGTTCTGGATTGGGCACACCGTCTGGCCGGTCTTGGCGTCGTGCAGGACCATGTGGCGCTGGCTGAACGTGCCGCGCTCGGTGTCCTGGCCGGTCAGGCGCAGCGGCGTGCCTTCCGTGAGCAGCGACGCGAACGCGAGCGCCTCGCCGTGCGCCCAGTCGATGCCCGGCGTGGACGGGTTCGCTATCAGCGCCTCGTGGCGGCGCTCGAGCTGTTTGACCAGCTTGGGGTGGACCGTGAAGCCTTCCGGCACGCGCAGCAGCTGCTCGCCTAGTTCGCGTAGGCGCGCCGCGGCCACCGCCGTCTCGATCTCCGGGCTGGGGGAGCGGTCGAGCTGGTACTCGCCGGTGCTCTGCTCGCCCGTCTCGTGCTCGGCCGCCGCCGCGATCTTCGTCTTCAGCCGCTGGTGCAGCAGCGTCAGGTTGTCCCACACCTCTTGAGCCTGGCGGTCCACGTCCTCGCGGGAAACCACGTCTTCGCTGACGAGCCGGTCGGCCCACAGCTCGGTCACGCGCTTGTGGTTCTTGATCTTCGCGTACATCTCCGGCTGGGTGTAGGCCGGCTCGTCTGACTCGTTGTGTCCGAAGCGCCGGTAGCCGATCAAATCGATCAGCACGTCGTGGCCGAACTCCTGGCGGAAGGCGAACGCCAGTCGCACCGCGCTCATGCACGCCGACACGTCATCCGCGTTGACGTGGATGATCGGCACATCAAAGCCCTTGGCCAGATCTGAGGCCCAGCGCGTCGAGCGCGCGTCGTCGGGGTCGGTCGTAAAGCCGACCTGGTTGTTCATGATCAGGTGCACCGTGCCGCCTACCTGGTAGCCGTCGAGCGCCTGCAGGTTGAGGGTCTCTGACACCACTCCCTGCGCCGGGAAGGAAGCGTCGCCGTGGATCACGACCGGCACGGCCGCGTTGGTGTCCTGGTGGGCGTGCGGGCCCTGGCGCGAGGTCTGCGCCGCGCGCGTGGCGCCCTCGACCACCGGCGAGACATACTCCAAGTGGCTCGGGTTGGACTCCAGGTTGACGCGGATGGTCTCGCCGTCGGGCAGGCGGTAGCTGCCCTGCGTGCCGTGGTGGTACTTGACGTCGCCCGTGCCGCCCTGCGGGATCGTCGTCACCGCCTCAAGCGTCGACGCCCCCTCGAACTCCGCAAAGATCGTGTCGTAGGCGCGCCCCAGGTTGTGCGCAAGCACGTTCAGGCGCCCCCGGTGGGCCATGCCGATCACGACCTCCTGGCCGCCGTGGGCAGCCGACAGCTGGATCAGCTCATCGAGCATCGGCACGGTCATGTCCAAGCCCTCGATCGAGAACTGGTGCTGGCCAAGATAGGCCTTGTGCATGAAGCGCTCCAGCGCGTCCACCTCCACCAGGCGTTTGAGTAGCGTCCTGCGCTCGTCGCTGGTCAGCTGGTGGCGAAACGCCCCCGACTCGATGTGCTCGCGCAGCCACACCCGCTGACGGTGAGAGGCGATGTGCTCCACCTCGTAGGCGATCGTGCCGCAGTAGGTCTCGCGCAGGTGCGGCAGGGCGTCCGCCAGCGTCGCGCCCGGCACGTACATCGAGAACAGCGTCGCTGGGATCCGCGCCTGGATCTCCGGCGTCAGCCCCAGGCCCTCCGGCTCCAGCCCCGGGTCGCCCTCGGGCTCTGAGCCGAGTGGATCCAGCCGCGCCGCCAGGTGCCCGTGGCTGCGCACTCGGCTGACCAGAGTGCTGGCCGCGTGGACCGCTCGAAGTAGTTCTTCGTCGCTCGCTGGCGCCGCGCCGTCTGACGCAGCCGACTCGGCGGCCGATGCCGCTGCTGCAGCCGCCGGGGCTGGCGCAGGAGGCAACGGGCCCAGCTCCAGGCCAAGCGCAGCGAACACGCTGTCGTAGAAGCCGTGCTCGCCCTGCAGGTGCTCCTCAATCAGTTTCAAGAAGCGCCCCGACTCCGCCCCCTGGATGATCCGGTGGTCGTAGGTAGAGGTCATCGTCATGACCTTCTCCGCGCCGATCATCGCGCCGATGTTGGCCAGGCCCGGTGGGTAGGCGATCGAGCCGGTCGCCACGATCGTGCCCTGGCCGCCCATCAGGCGGGGCACCGACGCCACCGTGCCCAATCCGCCCGGGTTGGTCAGCGTGATGTTCGCGCCCACCAGGTCATCCGCGGTCAGCGTGTTCGTGCGCGCCTTGTCCACCAGCGCGTCGTATGCCGCCAGGAAAGCGTCAAAGGAGGCACGCCCGGCGTCCGCGATCACCGGCACCATCAGCGTGCGAGAGCCGTCCTTCTTCTCCACGTCGACCGCAAGTCCCAGGTTCACCTGTCCGTCCAGCATGCGGTGGGGTTTGCCGTCGAGCTCGGCAAAGTGGGTGGCCATCACCGGCATCTCCTGCGCGGCCAGTGCGATCGCGTAGGCGACTAGGTGTGTGTAGGACACGCGCTGGCCGGCTGCCTTCAGCTCGCGCCTGCGCGCGTCCAGCACGCTGACCGTGAGCGTGCGAAAGCTCGTGGCGGTCGGTATCGACAACGACTGCTCCATGTAGCGCGCCAACGCCGCCGCGCCGCCCTTCAGCAACTGCTGCTCGGCCGCCTGTGCACCGCCGTCGCCGGACGCGGTCTGCAGATCGCTGCTCGCGCCGTTGCCCGTCTGCTCGCCTGCCCGCGAAGCGGCCGTCAACACGTCTGACTTGACAATGCGTCCCGCCGGGCCGCTGCCGGCCACGTGCGCCAGGTCGACGCCCTCGACTGCTGCTGCGCGTGCGGCCACGGGGGAGACCTTCGTGTCGGCCGGGATGCTCGCCGGCGTGCTCGCGGGCTCCTGTGCGGCGCCCTCGCGCTCGCTTGCCTGCTCGCCCACGGCGATGCGCGCGATCACCTGGCCGACCGTCACGGTGTCGCCCTCCTGCACCAGCAGCTGATCGACCGTCCCGCTTGCAGGCGCTGGGAGCTCCACGTCGACCTTGTCGGTTGAGACCTCGACGATCGTGTCGTCCGCCTTGATGAGGTCGCCGACCTTCACGCGCCATTCGAGGATCGTTCCTTCGGTCACCGACTCACCGGCGGCCGGCGTCACCACATCGACCAGGCGTCCACTCGCCGCGTGATCGTCCGCGCTCGCGGTCGCAGCGTCCGAGCCGTGCTCCGCTCCCGAGCCGTTCGCGTCTGTGGGTCGCGCTGCGGTGTCGTCGCGGTCGTAGGCCGTTCCGTCCTGGCCAGCGCCGTTACCCGCCCCGCCGGGCGTGGTCGCTGCACCCTGGCCGCTTCCCACGGCGATTCGCGCGATCACCTGGCCGACAGTCACCGTGTCGCCCTCTGCCGCCAGGATCTCGGTGACCGTGCCGCTTGCCGGCGAGGGCAGCTCCACGTCGACCTTGTCGGTCGAGATCTCCACAATCGTCTCGTCGAGGGCGATGCGATCGCCGACCTTCACGCGCCATTCGAGGATCGTTCCCTCGGTTACCGACTCGCCCGCAGCGGGTGTTACGACGTCGACCGTCTGCTGAGCCGTCGTGCCTGTGGCCATTGATTGTCTACTCTAGCGCGGCGACCCAAGGTGGCGTCGGCGTTGTTCGTGAACGAACTCATAGCTTCCGAAGAACGGTCCGATCCCCCCCAGCACCGCCACTGCCACGGCCAGTCGCAGCGACACCACACGCAGTCGCGCTGCCGTCAGGCAGGCAAGCGACATGCAGATCCACATCAATCCATGGGTGAGCCCCAGCACGAACGTCAGCGGCTCGGGCTTGCCAACTGCAAACGCGCTGACGAGCAGGGCCGTATAGACGCATGAATGTGTGAACGACGTCCACTTCAGCCGCTTGAAGGTCAGCGGGCCCGCAGCCGGGCGCAGGTTCGACGCCTGCGCCGCCGGGTGCGCGTCGGCGTTCACATCGACAGCCAGCGGGCCATTCGCGGCAGCGCCTCGCCGGCCTCCGCGGGCCAGCGGTCGATCTCGGGTGGCCACCAGGCAAACTCGTCGTGCTCGTCGTCCGGCGTGACTTCTTCCTCGGCGCCCTCGGCCAGCCATGCCTGGCCGACGAACATCACCATCTGATGAGGCAACCGCAGTAGCGCCTCGCCGCGCACGCGCACGGGCGAAACCGACCACTCCTCCTGCAGCTCTCGCACCAGCGTGTCGGCGGGGTTCTCGCCGAGGTCGACTGCACCGCCCGCGCCCAACGCCCAGCGGCCCGCCCACGAGGACACCCAGGCCGCGCGGCGCCCCGCCAGCCAGCGGCCGTCCGCCGAGCGCGTCACACACAGGGCTGCCACGCTGTGGGCCGCGTCGCCTGCCACCAGGCGCAGTGCCCAGCGCATCGGCTGCAGCTCCACCGCGATCCCGCCGTCGCCCTGGGTGAAGTCCACCAGGCGCGCCGCCACGCCGTCGTGGCTGGGCGAGCCTCGCTCCTGCAGTGCCCGGATCGCCGCATCGGCCGCCTGTGTCTGCGCCTGCGAAGGCTCGAACACGTCGTCGCGCCAGCGCGCACGAATCTGCTCGACCGGCCATGGCCCGCGAGCGAGGATCTCCGGCGCTGACGTTGACGATTCGGATTGGGTGGCCATGACGCTCTGAGAAGGCTAGCCGCTGCCCGGCGCCGCCGGCGGCGGGAATGGACGGCCGACCTATGATCCTCGCGTGTCGATCGAGCGACAGCCATGAAGGTCGCGATTCTGGGCCCGGGCGGCGTGGGCGGGCTGCTGGCCGGCGTGCTCGAGCGGTCCGGCAGCGAGGTGATCCTCATCGCTCGAGACTCCACGGTCGCCGCCATCGAGCGGGACGGGCTGCGCGTCAGCAGCGTTATGTTCGGCGACTTCGTCGCCCACCCCCGCGCCGTCACGCTGCTCGATGAGCCCGTCGATGCGCTGATCGTCGCAACCAAGGCCGCAGGCCTGGATGCGGCGCTGGGGCGGATCGCGTGCGAGCCCACGATCGTGCTGCCGCTGCTCAACGGCCTCGACCACCTCGTCACGTTGCGCGAACGCTTCGCCCCAGGCTCGGTGCTCGCGGGCGCCATCCGCATCGAGTCCGACCGGCCGCAGCCGGGCGTGGTCGTGCACACGAGCCCGTTCCTGCTCGTCGACATGGCCTGTGTCGATGCGAGCGCCGGCCCCGCCATGCAACGACTGGCCGGCGCGCTGTCGCAGGCCGACGTGCCCGTGCGCATGGGCTGGCCGGTGTCCGACCGCTCGCAGGCGCAGGTCATGTGGTCAAAGCTCGTGCGCCTCAACGCGCTCGCCTGCACGACCAGCGCCTACGACAAGCTGCTGGGGGAGATCCTCGCCACGCCGCAGCTGCGCGCAGACCTCGTCGGCGCGATCGAGGAGGCAAGCGTTGTCGCGCAGGCGGAGGGCGCCGACGACGTCGATCCGGCCACCGCGCTCGCCGAGCTCGAGGCCGCCCACGCCACCCTCGGCAGCTCGATGCAACGCGACATCGCCGCCGGGCGCGAGCCCGAGCTGGACGCCATCCCCGGGTCGGTCCTGCGCGCAGCCGCGCGCCACGGGCTGGCATGTCCGACGATCGAGCGGCTCGTCACGATGATCGCCGAGCGGGCCGGCGTACCGGTGCCGGTTTCCGGCTAGCTGTCTTCGAACGGGGAGCGACGACCGGGTGAGAACGCCGGGATCGACTGGGTGGCGATCGCCTCGACGGCCTGCTCCTCGGCCTCGGTCAGCTCCTCGTCGTGCTCGCCGTCGCACAGCACGCGGAAGTTGCCTGTTACGCCACCGTCGGCGTGGACGGTGATGCCGGGCAGGATCTCCTCGCCCTCGTCGAAGCCGAGACGCTCCATGTCGAAATACGCCAAGCCGAGGCCGTAGGCGGTGTGCGTCGGGTTCTCGCGATCATGCGCGGCCACCGCCTGGGCGAAGCGCTCGAGGTTCTTGGCGATCTTGCCCGTGTCGCTCATCGCTTAAGGGCAGAGTAGCGCGAGTGGCGCGAGTGGCGCGCTGTAGATTGAAGGCGATGGCCAGCGCGCGACAAGCCGACGCTCCGCCCGCTGCCGAGGGCGAGCAGATGGACGGTCGAGCTGGTCGTGACGGCGATGCGGTAATCCACACAGTCGACCTGACCAAGGTGTATGCGGGAACCGACTTCGCCGCCGTGGACAGACTCAACCTGAAGGTGGGCGCGGGTGAGATATTCGGTCTGCTGGGCCCCAACGGCGCCGGTAAGACGACCACGGCGGGGATGCTGACCACGCGCGTGGTACCGACCTCCGGCTCGGCGTTCTTGGGGACCGTCGACGTGATCGCACAGCCGGCGCTGGCCAAGCAGATACTGGGGATCGTCTCCCAGCAGAACACGTTGGACCGCCAGCTGACCGTGTGGGAGAACCTGTACTTCCACGGGCGGCTGTTTGGGATCTCGGCGACGCAATCGCGGCGCACAGCCGATGCGCTGCTGGAGCAGTTTCAGCTCGCCAAGTGGGCCAAGGCGTCGGTGTTCGCGCTGTCAGGTGGCATGGCCCAGCGGCTGATGGTCGCGCGCGCGATCTTCCACCGGCCGGCTGTGCTGTTTCTGGACGAGCCCACCGCTGGGCTGGACCCCCAGGGTCGCCTGGCGCTGTGGGACCTGTTGGGCGAGCTCAACCGCGAGGGCCAGACCATCCTGCTGACGACGCACTACATGGAGGAGGCCGACAAGCTGTGCGATCGGGTGGCGATCATGGACCACGGCAAGATCCTCGCACTGGACACGCCCGAAGCGCTCAAGCAGTCGGTCGGCGCCGACACGATCGTGACGGTCAAGGCGACCGGCGATCCGCAGGCGCTGGCGCAACGGCTGGCCGACCAGCTCGAAGGCGTGACCCGCACGCGCGTGGTCGACGAGGGCGTCGAGCTTCACGTCAAGGGCGCCGGGCGGCTGGTGCCGCGCGTCGTCGACGCGGCCGAGAGCGGGGGCTTTGAGGTGGTCGACCTGTCGGTGTCAGAACCCAGCCTGGAGACGGTCTTCATCAACCTCACCGGCAAGGACCTGCGCGACTGATGGCAGCCTCAGCGACCGAACCGGCATCGCCTATTGCGCTGGCGCCCGCGCGCTCCACGCTGGCCGCCAGTCGCACCGCGCTACGCGCGCTGATCCTTCGCGATCTGGTGGTGCTGTGGAGGAACAGGTGGGAGTTCGTTATCCGCACGCTGATCCAGCCGTTCCTGCTGGTGTTCGTGTTCTTGTTCGTCTTTCCTAGGATCGGTCAGGGCATCGGCGGCGGCGCGGGCAAGGGCTCGGAGTCGGCGTTTGCGACCGTGCTCGTACCGGGCGTCGTCGGGATCTCGATCATGTTCCAGGGTATCCAGGCGGTGGCCATGCAGCTGTCGACCGAGTTCGGCTACACGCGCGAGATCGAGGACCGGGTGCAGGCGCCCTGTCCGATCTGGCTGGTGGCCGTGTCGAAGGTGCTGTCGGGCGCCGCTCAGGGTCTGATCGCGGCGTTGATCGTGTTCCCGATCGCCGCCGTAGTGCACGCGTCGGGCGTGCATGCACACCTGTCGGTGGACTGGTTGGTGGTGGTCACGCTGATCCCGCTCGCGTGCGTGACGATGACCTCGCTCGGTCTGTTGCTGGGCACCACCTTCGAGGCGCGCAACATGGGGCTGATGTTCGGGTTCGTCGTGCTGCCGTTGACCTTCCTGGGAGGCACCTACTACCAGTGGACGAAGCTCGCGCCGGTGCAGGTGGGCGGCGTTCACTGGCTGCAGATCCTCGTGTTGGTCAACCCGCTGATCTATGTCAACGAGGGGCTGCGCGCGGGCCTCACCCACGCGTCGCACATGCACCTGTACGTGGTCTACCCGGTGCTGGCGGGATTCTGCACCGCCTTCCTGACTCTCGGGCTGCGCAAGTTTCGCGGACGCGTGCTCTCTTGAGCCGATCGGAGGTCGAGATCGGAGGTCGAGCCGAACCCACGTTGATGATCGTGATCGCCAGCATGCGACCTGGCCCCGAGTTCTGTCAGCTTGGCGACAATACCTCGATGCTGTGCTCGCGGGCACCGTCGGCCAAGCGCTTGTCGTAGGTCATGAGCGCGTTTAGCTCGCCGTCCTTTGCGAGACGTACGGCCGTGGCGAGATGGATGGCGTCGAGGGTGCCGACGTTGGTCGGGGAGATCGTCTCGGCGGCGGTGAGAACCGATTCGTCGAGAGGGATCAGCTGGACGCCGTTGAGGATCGTATTGGCTGCTTTGAGGCTGTCCTCGCGCCGACCGACGCGACGCAGCTCAACAGTGAGCAGGCGGCTTGCGACCGTCTGGTCGAATCCTGCCAGGTCGCGTTCTATTGCCTGCTTGTCGGGCTCCTCGAGCATCACTCGCCCGAAGACGCTGGTATCGACGTACACGCTCGATTGCGCGCTCTCGGCGCTCTCAGAACTTGTCACGATGATCTTCGGCGAGAATTGCGTCGGTCGTTCCAGCGGGCGCCGGTTTCTCACGCGGGGGCAGCTTCGCAATCGCGTCCAGGATGTTTTCCTTCGGAATCGTCGCTCCGTACTTCTCTGCGAGTTTCAGGTAGTAGGGATCGACATTGGGATGCGAGGGCACCAGCCGGGCAACCTCTCGGCCTCGCTCGGTGACCGTGAGTGTCTCGCCGTCCTTCACGCGCTCTAGGTACTTGCTGAGGTTCTGGCGCAGCTGACGGACGCCGACTGTCTTCGCCGAGGGGCTCGGGTACGCGGCAACCATGTGCGTCACAATGTAGCACATAGGCCTACCGGGGTGGGGCGTCGGTGACGGTCAGTTGCCTCTGCCGCCCAGCCAGCCGCCGCGCTTCTCAGGGATGGCGAAGCCGGGGGGGGCGGTGACCGGGAGTTGTGCCGGCGGCCGGGGCTTGAGCGGGCCTTGGGGCGCAGTGTCCTGTGGAGGCTTGTCCGCCATGAGATCAGGTTAGCTTATGAGGCTGAGCGTCCATAGGATGACCTCGGCTGCGAGCAGCGTACAACTCGTCGCGAGCCAGCTCGAGAGGCCGGCGATCTTGCTGCGGTTGACCTCGAGGTACGGTTCGATCCAAATGCCCGCGGTGCGGTAGGCCTCTGTCACGTTGGAGACCCCTCGGTGGTCGCTCTCGGCTAGCAGCGTTCCGACGTCACTCATGCGTCTCTACATCTCAAGTATCTCGATCCGATACCCGTCGGGATCTTTGACGAAGCACAGCCGCGAGCCGCCCTCGCGCACCGAGTACGGCGGCTTCTCGGGCTCGATGCCCTGCTCCTTCAAGCGCTGCAACGTCCCATCGAGATCCTCGGCGGTGATCGCGATGTGGCCGTAGGCGGTACCGAGCTCATACGAGTCAACGCCGAAGTTGTAGGTCAGCTCCAGGCGCGGCATGTCGCCGTCGCCAGGTTGGTTCATAAAGACGTTGACCGCCTCATCGCGGATCGGGATGCGGCCAACCTCCTTGAACCCGAGAGCCTCGTAGAAGGCGACCGAGCGGTCGATGTCGGTGATGCGATAGCAGGTGTGGATCAGGGCCATGACGCGCAGTCTATGTGGGGTTGCCGATCAGCGGGTGCACCAGGCGTCGCCGTCTTCAGAGCTCGCCTGGGCTCCAGTCCGCCGGGCGTGCGTGGCGTACCCAACTCCTCAGGACGCGCCCTCCTCCTCCAGGTATGCGTCCACCAGGCGCTTGGGCGCCCGGGCCAGCCAGGCCTCGGTCACGACCTCCTGCAGCTCCTCTCCGGATATGCGCTCCAGACGCACCAGGATCGCCGCGTAGCCGTCGAAGTGCGAGGTCGTGAAGTACACGCTCGGGTCTTCCGCCAGGAGCGCCTCCTTGGCGCCCAGGTGCTCCACCCGGGCGGCCAGGATCGGCCCGTCCGGTACCTCCCCCTCGAAGCTGTCGATTTCCTTCTGGCGCAGCGGGCGCTCCCACACGAAGCCCTTGTCCTTGACCTGCCACCAGCGCTTGCCGCGCGCGTCTCGCTCGCTGGTCGCCGGCAACGCGAGCGCGATCCGCTGCACATCCTCCCAACTGGCCATGCCCGCCAGGGTATTTACACTGGCGCGCGTGCGCACGCTGATCGTTGGTCATGGCGGGAGGGAGAGCGCGCTGGCCTGGCGCATGGCCGAGCACAGCGAGCTGCATGCCTTTATCGGACACGAGAACCCCTCGATCGTGGGATACGCCGCGGCTTCCGGCGGCAGCCACGCCGTCGGCGACGTGCGCGACCCCGACGCCGTCGCAGCGTTCGCCCGCGAGCGCGAGATCGACATCGCCATGGTCAGCGCCGACGAGCCCTTGGCCGCAGGCGTCGTCGACGCCCTGCACGCCCAGGGCACCCGCGCCGTCGGCCCCACCCGGGCTGGCGCCGAGATCGAGTGGAACAAGGCGTTTGCCCGCTCGCTGCTCGCCGACGTCGCGCCTGAGGCCGTGCCAGTGCTTGCAGTGGTGCGCGAGGCCAGCGAGGTGGCCGGCGCGATCGACTCGTTCGGTTCGACCCCCGTCGCCGTCAAGCCGTCCGGCCTGACCGGCGGCAAGGGCGTCAAGGTCATGGGCCCGCACCTGGCCACCCACGCTGACGCCGCGCGCTACGCCGTCGAGCTGCTCGAGCGGGGGGGCAGCGGGGAGTCGGTGCTGATCGAGGAAAAGATCGTCGGCGCCGAGTTCACCATCCAGGCCGTCAGCGACGGGCGCACAGTCATCTTCCCGCCATCCACCTATGACTACCCCTACCGCTTTGACGGCGACGAGGGCCCCGGCACCGGTGGTATGGGCTCGCTGTCGCTTGCCAGCCCCGCGCTGCCGTTCATGACCACCGCCCACTACCAGCAGGCATGCTCGATTATTGAGGCTGTCATCGCGCGGCTGGGCGAGCAGAGCCGCCATTTCAGCGGCGTGATGAACAGCGGCTTCTTCGCTACCGCACACGGCGTCAAGGTGATCGAGTTCAACGCCCGCTTCGGCGACCCCGAGTGCATGAACATCATGAGCCTGTTCACCGGCAACTGGCCTCATGTGATGGAGCGCATCTGCAGCGCTGGACTCACAGCCGCCGACGTCCCGCTGCGCGAGCAGGCGTCGGTCGTGCTCTATCTGGTCTCGCCCGACTACGCCCTGCGCCAGGGCCCCGCCTACGAGTTCACGCTCGACCGCAAGGCGATCGAAGGAGACGGCTGTCACGTGTTCTTCTCCTCAGCCATGCAGACCGGCGAGAACGCCTACGCCACCGTAGGGACCTCCCGGGCGGTCGCGCTAGTCACCACCGCGCCCACAATCGAGCAGGCGCGGGCCCGCGTCAGCGCCTGCGCTGCCACCGTGCCCGTGCTCGAGTGGCGCAAGGACGTTGGCGATGAACGCTACCTTGATGGTCTGCGCAAGCTCGTGCAAGGATGGGCGTCATGATCCTGGAGCGCGCCAGCCATCCGCAGTTCGTGTCCAACACCTACCTGCTCGCCGACGGCCAGGGTGGGCCCGCCTTCTTCATCGACGCCGGCGGCCCCGTGCAGCCGCTGATCGAGGCCGCCCAGCGACTCGCGCTCACGCCCACCCACGTGCTGCTCACCCACCACCACTTCGATCACGTCAGCGAGGTCGCCTCGCTGCGCGAGCGCTGGCCGGATCTGCAGGTGCTGATCAGCCCGCGCGAGAGCGAGCTGATGGACGGCGCGACGGGCACGCAGGCGATCGAGGCCGGCCAGACGTTGCGGTTCGGAGCCCTCCAGGTGCGCGCTCTGCACACCCCGGGGCACACCGCCGGGATGCTCTCGTTCCTAGTCAGCGAGGACGGCTCGAGCGACGCCGCCGTATTCACCGGCGACACGCTGTTCAAGGGTTCGGTCGGCGGCGTGAGGGCGCCCGGGCACAGCACCTACGCCGACCTGCGCGACTCGATCATGGGCACGCTCATGGAACTCCCGCCCGCCACGGTCATCCACCCCGGCCACGCCGACGACACGACCGTCGGGCGCGAGTGGGACGCCAACGCCTTCATCCGCGTCTGGCGAGGGCTCGACGCGGAGGGCGCGCAGGCGTGCACCGCGCTCGGCGAGCCCGCCACGCTGGTGCTGATGGCGCCCGACTACGACGGCGGCACCAAGGCCTGGGTGCGCTGGCCTGACGGCTCTGACGACATCGTGCCCGGCTCGCGGGTGCAGCACAGAGCCTGACCCGGCTCCGGGCGCGGCGAGTCTCGCGCGCGTCGAGCGCATAGACGATCGCGCAAGCGCTGGCCGCCCGAAGGCGTGCCGGGTCCCGTCAATTCGTAGCATGCATGGAATGGCGCGTGAGAACGACAAGATTCCGACCTCACGCGCGCGGCGCACGGCCACTGTTGCCACCCTCGCTGCCAGCGAGGCCGTTAAGCAATTCGGCACGCGCGCCGCCAACGTGGCGCGTGGCGAGGAGGCCTCCGAGGAGGCTCTGGCCCGGCGCCAGCTGGAGACCGCCAAGCAGATCGTCGCCGTGCTCGGCACGATGAAGGGCGCTGCCATGAAGTTCGGGCAGGTCATGTCCTTCCTGGACGTCGGGCTGGTCGCCGAGGAGCACCGCGAAGAGTTCCAGCATGAGCTGGCCAAGCTGCGCGACGCCGCACCCACGGTCTCCTTCAAGCAGATGCGCCGGGTGATCGAGGACGACCTGGAAGAACCGATCAAGGACATCTTCCAGTCCTTCCAGGAGGAGCCGATCGCCGCCGCCTCCATCGGCCAGGTCTACAAAGCCACGCTCCACGACGGCCGCGAGGTCGCCGTCAAGGTGCAGTACCCCGGCGTCGCCAGCGCGGTGCGGGCGGACCTGCAGAACCTGGACATGATCATGCGCCTGCTCAAGCGGATGACCCCCGCGCTCGACGTCAAGGCGATCACCGAAGAGATCAGGGAGCGGATCGTCGAGGAGCTCGACTACGAGCTTGAGGCCCAGAACCAGCGCTCGCTCGCGCGCATCTTCGCCGGGCATCCGTTCATCGTCGTCCCCGACGTGATCAGCGGGCTCTCGCGTGAGCGCGTGCTGGTGAGCGAGTTCGTCAGCGGCGTCGGCTTCGAGGAGCTCAAGGACCGCCCCCAGGCTGAGCGCGACCGCATCGGCGAGATCGTCTTTCGTTTCTTCCTCGGCTGCCTGTACCGCCACCGCCAGTTCTCCGGAGACCCGCACCCCGGCAACTTTCTGCTGCTCGACGACGGGCGCATGGCGTTCCTGGACTTTGGGCTGTTCAAGCGCCTGGGCGCCGAGCCGATCGAGCTCGAGCTCGCCTGCCAGCGGGCGGTCGTCGAGAACGATTCTGCCACCCTGCACGAGCTGCTCGCCCAGTCGGGCTTTCTGCCCGAACCCGAGCGCGTCGACCCCGACAACCTGCTGGCGTTCATCAGGGACGCCATCTGGTGGTACACCACCGCCGACGAACCCGTGCAGCTGTCGCCCGAGGTCGCCACCCAGGTGATGATCGAGAGCTCTGACCCCCGTTCCAGCCACTTCAAGGAGATGCGCCACCAGTCCATGCGCCCCGAGCACCTGTTCGGACGGCGCATGGAGATGCTCACCCTGGCGGTGCTCTCGCAACTGCGCGCGCGCGCCAATTGGCATCGCATCGCGCGCGAGTGGATGTATGGCGACGAGCCCGCCACCGAGCTGGGCCGCGCCGAGGCCGAGTTCTACGGCCGCAGCGGCATTCGCACCGGATAACCTGCGGCCAATGGGCAACTGGCGCAACCCCGGGCGGGCCGAGCGGGTGGTCGTCTATGAGGAAGGCGGTGAGCCGCGCCAGTACTGGCGCGCGGAGGACGCCGACGGGGCCGTGCTGTGGCGCAAGGACGCCCAGGCCGTCGAGAAGGCCTCCGGCGAGGCGCTCACCACCGACGAGCTCGTGGCGGCGATCGACGCGTCCGTCCGCGAGCGCCGGCGGGCTGGGCGCGGGCGCAAGTTCCGCCTCTAGGGGCCCCCCACGTCGCGATCGATGCTGGGTTGGGTCGTCGGCCTTTAGAGGTCGCCCAGCAGGGTGGGGCGCAGCGCCGCCTGGACCGACGGCGGCAGCTCGATGCTCGGGTCATAACGCGACGCCGCGAGCATGCTCGCGATCAGCGCTTCGCTGAGAATCGCCACGAGCTGCTCTGAGGGCACGTCGGGATTGCGCAGCCAGTACAGCCCGCATGCCTCCACCGAGCCGATCCACGCGCGCGCCGTCGCCCGCGCCAGCGGCGAGCCGCTGCCCGGCTTGGGCATACCCGACAGCACGCGCTGCGCGAATTCCTGGCGGTCGCGCTCGAGGATCGCCGCCGCCTCCTCGTCCGCGGGCGCCACGCGGCGCAGCGCCGCATAGGTCTCCGGCTGCTCGGCGATCGTCGCAAAGAAGCGCTCCAGGCCGACCCGCAGCTGGGTCGTCGCCGGCAGGTCCGGGTCGGTGTAGGCCACGTGCAGGCGCTCCACCGCGTGCTCGACGCTCGCGATGTAGTAGTCGCGCTTGCCGCGGAAGTAGTGATAGAGCAGACCGCGCGACACGCCGCCCGCCGCCGCGATCTCCTCGATCGAGACCTCCTCCCAGGAGCGCCTGGCGAACAGCTCGATGCCCGCGTCGAGCAGTTGCGCGCGGCGTACGTCCAGGGTCATGCGGGTGCGTGCTGAGGCCACTTGCGGAGTCTAGGTTGCGCGCACCCACACTGTTGTACTATGATTCAATAATGCTCATGGAGCCGCACGAGCACGTTGACGTCCTGATCGTCGGCGCCGGCCTGTCGGGTGTGGGCGCCGCCTGCCATTTGCAGCGCAGCTGTCCGGGCAAGAGCTTTGCCATCCTCGAGGCGCGCGAGGCGATCGGCGGCACCTGGGACCTGTTTCGCTACCCCGGCATCCGCTCGGACTCGGACATGTTCACGCTGGGCTACTCGTTTCGCCCGTGGCCGCACGCCAACTCAATCGGCGACGGCTCCTCGATCCTCGGCTACGTCCGCGACACCGCCCGTGAGCACGGCCTGCAGGAGAAGATCCGCTTCGGCCATCGCGTGGTGGGGGCCGACTGGTCCAGCGCGGACGCCCGCTGGACCGTGCACGCACGGCGCACCGACAGCGGCGAGGAGGTGCTGCTGACCTGCTCGTTCCTGTACTCCTGCACCGGCTACTACCGCTACGACGAAGGCTACTTGCCGTCGTTTCCCGGAGCCGAGCGCTTTGCTGGGCCGATCGTCCATCCCCAGCACTGGCCCAAGGATCTCGACTACGAGGGCAAGCGGGTGGTCGTGATCGGAAGTGGCGCGACCGCCGTTACGCTCGTCCCCGCGCTGGCCGAGCGCGCCGAGCACGTGACGATGCTCCAGCGCTCGCCCACCTACGTCGTCTCGCTGCCCTCGCGCGACCCGCTCGTCGGGATCCTGCGCCGGCGGCTGCCTGCCGCCGCTGCCGCCACCGCGATGCGCTTCAAGAACGTGACGCTTGCGCTGGCCAGCTTCAACCTCAGCCGCCGTGCCCCTCGGCTCATGCGCAACCTGCTGCGCAAAGCGGTGGTCAGACAGGTGCCGGCCGGCTTTGACGTGGACACCCACTTCAACCCCGCGTACAACCCTTGGCAGCAGCGCCTGTGCGTCGTGCCCGACGGCGATTTGTTCAAGGCCATCGGCGACGGCAGCGTGTCGATCGTCACCGACCGCATCGACACGTTCACCGAGGACGGGATCCAGCTCGCTGGCGGGCAGGCGCTCCCGGCGGACGTCATCGTCAGCGCCACCGGGCTGAACCTGCTCATGCTCGGCGGTCTGCAGCTCTCGCTCGACGGCGCGCCCGTGCAGATGGGAGAGACGGTGGGCTACAAGGGCATGATGCTGTGCGGCATCCCCAACATGGTTTTCACGGTCGGCTATACCAACTCTTCGTGGACGCTCAAGGCCGACCTCGTCGCAGAATACGCGTGCAGGCTGCTCGGCCACATGGACCGGCACGGCTATGACGTGTGCACCCCTCAGGGCCCCGATTCGGGCGTGCCCACCGCGCCGATCATCGACCTGCAGGCCGGCTATGTGCTGCGCGCCGTGGACTCCCTGCCCAAGCAGGCAGTCATCGCGCCGTGGCGCCTGCACCAGAACTACTTCAGGGACCTGCGCCTGCTCAAGCGCGGCTCGGTCGACGACCATATGGTCTTCGCCAGGGCCGCCGCCATGCCTTGCACCAACGGGGTTGCCGCGCCGTCCGTCGCCATGCAAGGAGCGCTCGGATGAGCGCCGCCACCGCCGCCGGCATCGCGCCGCTGCAAGCCCCCATCTCCGGGGGCTTCACGCTGGGGCAGGCGCCGCCCTCGCCCGCCGGCCCCGCACCCGACGACGGAACACCCGAGCGCCTGCCGCCGGGCATCGCCCTGCCGCGCGCGCTGCAGACGCTGCGCTTCAGCGTCAGGCAGATCGAGCTGGTCTTTCGTGCGCGCAGGCAGCTGGGCGAGGTGTTCCGCTTCAACGGCATGATCAGCGACGAAGTCATCGTCGTCACCAGCCATCCCGACCACGTGCGTTCGCTGTTTACCGCCGACCCCGAGCTCGCGCCGTCGCTGACCGGCGAGTCGCCGTTGCGGCCGATCGTGGGGCCCAACTCGGTGCTCACGCTCGTGGGGCCCGAGCACATGCGCCAGCGCAAGCTGCTGCTGCCGTCCTTTCACGGCGAGGCGATCGAGCGCTACACCGCCATGATCGCGCAGGCCGCCGAGCGCGAGATCGACCGCTGGCCGCTGCACGAGCCGTTCGCGCTCGCCCCCGCCATGCAGGCCATCACCCTCGACGTGATCATGTCCGGCGTCTTCGGCATCGAGGGCGTTCCGCCGCAGGGCACGCCCGAGCGCGAGCTGCGCGAAGAGATCAAAGAAGCGGTCGCAATGACCAGGCGCCGGCGCGCGCAGCTGATCGAACTGCTCAACATCAACCGGACCGAGCCGATCGGCCCGGTCAAGCGCTTCGTCGCCGCGCTCGACCGCCCCCTGTACGCCACCATCGCCGCCCGCCGCGTTGCCGGCGACGCCGAACAGCGCACCGACATCCTCTCGCTGCTGCTCGCCGCGCGCGACGAGGACGGCCAGGCGATGAGCGACCAGGAGCTGCGCGACGAGATGCTCACGCTCGTGCTCGCCGGGCACGAGACGACCGCCAACTCGCTTGCTTGGGCGTTCGAGCGGCTGCTGCGCACCCCGCACGCCTACGAGCGGCTGCGCGAAGAGGTGCGTGGCGATGAGCGTGCCGAGGTCGGAGCCGACTATGTCGAGGCGACCATCCACGAGACCATGCGCTCGCGGCCCGTCGTGCCCATCATCGGCAGGCGCGTACGCGCCTCCTGGCAGCTGGGCGAGTGGCGGGTGCCCGCTGACTCCTCGGTGCTCATGAGCATCCTGCTGTTGCACCACCGCCCCGACGTCTACCCCGACCCCTTCGCCTTCGTTCCCGAGCGCTTTCTGGGCGTCAAGCCAGGCACGTACACCTGGATCCCGTTCGGGGGCGGTATCCGCCGCTGCCTTGGCGCTACGCTTGCCATGGCAGAGCAGCGCGTGGTGCTCCGCGCGATCGCCCGCCGCACCGACATGACCGCCGCATACGCCGCACCCGAGCGAGCCCGCCACCGCAACGTCACCATGATCCCCGCCCGCGGGGCGCAGGTCATCCTCGACGCGCGGACGGCCGCCTGACATGCCCGCCCCGGTCTACGACGTCAACGGGCGCACCGTCTTCATCACCGGCGCCGCCCGCGGCATCGGCGCCGCTGCCGCCGAGCGCCTGCACGCCAAGGGCGCAAACGTAGCCCTCGTCGGCCTCGAGCCAGAGCGCTTGGCCGCGCTCGCCGAGCGCCTGGGCGAGCGGCGCGCGGCGTGGTTTGAGACCGACGTCACCGACCTGGACGCCCTGCGGGAGGCCGTCGACGGCACCGTCGCGCGCTTCGGCGGCATCGACGTGGCGATCGCCAACGCCGGCATCGCCTTCGTCGGCTCACTGGCCGAGGCCCCTGTCGAGCAGGTCGAGCGAACGCTCGCGGTCAACTTCCTGGGCGTGTGGCGCACCGACCGCGCGGTGATCGAGCAGATCAAGCAGCGGCGCGGCTACCTGCTCAACATCGCCTCCCTGGCCGCCGTCGCGCACCCGCCGCTGATGGGCCCCTACACCGCCGCCAAGGCTGGCGTGGAGGCGCTCACCGACGCGCTGCGCGTGGAGTGCGCCCCCAGCGGCGTGAGCATCGGCTGCGCTTACTTCGGCTTCATCGACACCGACCTCGTCAAAGCCGCCTACGCCCAGCCGTCCACCCAGCTGCTGAACAAGCGCACGCCAGCCTTCCTGCGCGGTCCCGCGCCGTTGTCAACGGCCATCGACGCGATCGAGCGCGGTATCGAACGGCGCAGCGCGCGGGTGTGGGCGCCGCGCTGGGTCGGCGCGGCGATCGCCCTGCGCGGCCTGCTGCAGCCGCTCACCGAACGCGGCGCCCTGCGAGACTCCGCCACGCTGGCCGAGGGCATGCGCCTGGCCGACCACCCGGAAGGCGGCGGAGCCCCCGCTGGCGACCCTCTGCTGGGCATCGCCACGGAGGCGCTAGACGAGACAGAGCCGGCGCTCGGAGGACGCTGAGCCCCGTCGCCTGAGCCAGGCTCGGACGACCGTGCCGCTGGGCAACCGGCGAAGCCATCCTCGTTACACCGTCTGGATCTGAAACAGGCTGGTCGTGCCCGGTCGCCCCGATGGCAACCCCGCGGTGATCCCCACGCGCGCCCCCTTCTCACACCAGCCGAGTTCCACCACGCGACGCGCCGAATCGGCGATCAGCGCCTCGGTGGTCTCGTGGCGGGGCATCGAGGCGGCCTGCACGCCCCACATCAGACAGCAGCGCCGGACCGTCTCACGGCCGGGCGAGAGCGCGTAGATGGGCACGGTCGGCCGGTGCGCCGAGACCAGGCGCGCGGAGCGACCCGACAGCGTGGGGATGATCAGCGCGTCCAGGCGCAGCTCCCGAGCCGCATCGCACAGGTTGTGGGCGATCGTGTACGCGGGGTCTGACAGGGTGCGGCGCACACGCTCCTCGTTCCAGCGCTCATACGGCGCGATCGACTCCGCCTGCACAGCCACCGCCGCCATCATCTCGACCGCATCCACCGGGTAGGCGCCCACAGCGGTCTCCTGGGAGAGCATCACCGCGTCGGTGCCGTCCAGGATCGCGTTGGCCACGTCGGCCACCTCCGCGCGGGTGGGGCGCGAGGAGCTGACCATCGAGTCGAGCATCTGCGTGGCCGTGATCGACGGCCGCGCCATGAAGCCGGCCAGCTCGAGCAACTCCTTCTGCACGATCGGCACCTGTGCGATCGGCAGCTCGATGCCCAGGTCGCCGCGCGCCACCATCACGTAGTCGGCCGCCTCGAAGATCTCGCGGGCGCGTTCCACCGCTTGGGGCTTCTCGATCTTGGCGATCAGCGGCAGGCGCGTATGGTCGCGCACCGATTCCACGTCTTCGGGGGTCTGCACGAAGGACAGAGCCACCATGTCCACGCCGATCGACTCGCCGTGCGCGAGCAGGTGCAGGTCCTCCTCGGGCACCGACGGCAGCGCGGCCACCGGTCCAGGGATGTTCAGGCCCTGGCGCGAGGCGACCGCGCCACCGACCTCCACCTCGACGTCGACCTCGCAGTCTGCGGGGCGGACCTCGACGACGCGAAGGCGCACCGAGCCGTCGGCCAGGTACAGGATCGACTCCGCCTGCACCGCGTCAGGCAGGCCTCCCCAGGACACGCTCATGTGGTGGGCGTCGCCCGCCAGCTCCTCGTTGCCGCAGGAGAAGGTCAACCGCTCGCCCGGAGTCAGCTCCACCACGTCCTCGCGCAGGGGCCCGATGCGCAGCTTCGGGCCCGGCAGGTCCTGCAGGATCGCCACCGGGCGTCCCACCCGCCCGGCCGCGTCGCGCACGCGCCTGACCGTCTCGGCGTGCTCCTCCAGCGTGCCGTGCGAGTAGTTCAGCCGCGCCACGTCCATCCCCGCCGCCACCATGCGCACCAGCGTCTCTGGCTCGCGGGAGGCGGGACCTATCGTGGCGACGATCTTCGTGCGGCGCATCAGCCGCAAGGTATAGGTCGCTGGCTGCCCGTGCGTTGGACCGCCGTCCCAAGGCTCAGGAGCGTTTGCGCACGCCGGTCGCATACCATCGACTCACCGTGCCAGTTCCGTCTCGACCCATGCCCCGCGTCGGCGCGCGGGCGCGGATCGTGCACTTCGGCGGCGGGGTCGAGCAGGTGGTCGTGGTGGGCGTGCACGAGCAGGGCAGGCGCTTGGATGTGCGCGACGAGGCCGGGCAGGTGCTCGAGTTCGCGCTCAACCCGGCCACCGCCAGGTTCGTGCCGGCGGGCGACGCTCGCGGGCCCAGGTTGGAGCTTGACACGACCGGCACCTAAGTATACGCTTAGCTGAAGTCAGTGAGGCTTGAGAAAGGGAGATGGGTTGTGTCCGATGTCGAGCTTCCCGCAGATGCGCCCGACAGAACGCTGCCCGGCGACAACATCGACCAGGGGCGTTTGCGGCGCACCGCTCCGCTGGTGGGCCTGACCGCTCGCACTGCCGGTGAGGCAGTTGTGGCCCGAGTGCGCGGCAAGGTAACGGGCGCGGACAGCAGCGAATTTCACATCCGCACCGCGGAGCGCTACGCCGAGCTGCTCGGCCGCTCCAAGGGCGCGCTGATGAAGGCCGGGCAGATGCTCTCGTTCGCGGCGATCACTCCCACCGTGCCGAGCGAGTTCCGGCCGATCTACCAGACGGCGTTGGCACGCCTGCGAGATGACGCGCCACCGATGGCGCCGGAGCTCGCGCGGGATGTGCTCGAGCGCGAGCTCGGCTGCCCCGTCGACAGTGCGTTTGCCCACTTCGACTGGGCGCCGCTCGCGGCCGCGTCTGTCGGCCAGGTCCATGCGGCCCGGCTGCGCGACGGGCGCGCCGTCGCCGTCAAGATCCAGTATCCGGGGGTGGCCGACGCGATCGGCGCCGACCTCAAGAACGCGCAGTTGCTGGCGACGCTCTTGAGCCTGCTTGCGAGTCTCTACACACACCGACTGAATGCTGATGTCCGCGACGCGGCCCGCGACATCGGCGAGCGCATCGTCGAGGAGCTCGACTACAGGTTCGAGGCGGCCAACCAGGCCGAGTTCGCCGAGCACTACCGCGGACACCCGTTCATTCACGTGCCTGAGGTGGTCGGCGATCTGTGCACCGGTCGCGTGCTCACGCAAGAGCTCTGCTTGGGCCGATCCTGGAGCGAGTGCCTTGGCGCAGAGCAGCAACTGCGCGACCGGTGGGCCGAGGCGATTTGGCGCTTCGTGTACGGCTCGCATGCCCGCTTCGCCATGATCAACGCCGATCCCCATCCCGGAAACTATGTGTTCCACGACGACGGGAGCGTGAGCTTCCTGGACTTTGGCTGCGTACAGCGCTTCTGCCGCGACCAAACCGACATGGCCGTGGCGATCTTGCGTGAATGCCTGCGCGGCGATGTGCTCGCGACATGGCGGGCCTGCGTAGAGGTCGGCTACTGGAAGTCCTCAGACCCCGTCACGCCCAAGGAGGTGTTCGCCTGGTGGCACGAGCCGTTCCGCTATCTGTGGGACGAGCAGCCGTTCACCATCACTCCCGAGCGTGCGGCGAGCTGGATCGAGCACAGGTTCTCGCCGACCGGACCCTCGGCAAACGCGCTGCGATACCTCACTATGCAGCCAGGCTGCGTCGCGTGGACTCGGATCGAGGTGGCGTTGTCGTCGCTGCTGGCAGAGCTGCATGCCACAAACGACTGGGCGGCCATCGTTGCCGAGTACAAGGGAGACGCCCCGATCACGTCGATGGGGAAGCTGGATCACGCGTTCTTTGCCAAACGCCAGACGGCGGGGGCATGATATCCTTACATATGGAAACAAGTAAGGAAAGCCAATGGATGCCTCAGCACGTCTGACGTCAAAGGGACAGGTCACGATTCCGAAATCTGTGCGGGACGCTTTGGGGCTTCATGAGGGAGACGAGATCGTGTTTCGCGTGGAGAGCAAGCGGGCGATCGTTGCCAAGACGCCGGACTTCCTGGATATGGCCGGCTCGGTCGTCGTGCCGGCGGCCAAGAGCGGGACGCCGTGGGACGAGGTTCTGCGCCGAACGCGGCGGGCACAGGCGGAGCGCCGCCGCTGAGGGCATTCCTCGACACGAACGTCCTCGTAAGGCATCTCACGGGCGATCCGCCGGAGATGGCGGCTAAGGCCACCGCGGCACTGGCCGATGCTGAGTGGCTGTTCATGGCCGATCTCGTGCTCGCCGAGTGCGTCTATGTGCTCGAGTCGTTCTATGAGGTGGCCAGGCCGCGGATCGCGGAGCTGATGCGAGCAGCGATCGCGCTGCCGTCAGTCGCTGTGGTCGACGCTGCGATCCTGTTGCGCTCTCTCGAGGTCTACGAGCTTGAGCGACTCGACTTCGCCGAGGCATACCTTGTCGCGAGCGCCGAGGCCACGGGGGAGAAGGCGATCCTTTCCTTCGATCGGTCGATCGACCGGGTTAAGACGGTGGCCCGCATCAATCCCAATGAGCCGGGCACGCGGGCCCCTGCTGACGCCGTCTGAAGTTTCCCTACAGATCCAGCTCACCAGTCGCGCACGTGACGGTTGCGCCGCCGACCCAGATCTCACCGTCCTCATCTTGGGAGACGTGCACCCGCCCGGCGCGCCCGAGCGCGCTGCCCTGGCTGACCACATAGGGGGCGCTCGCGCGCCCGCTGCCAAGCAGCCATTGCGCCAGCGACGCGTTCAGGCTGCCGGTCACAGGGTCCTCGACGGTGGAGCCGTCCTTAGGGAAGAATGCGCGCACCTCGAACGCCTCGGTCGCGCCCTGGGGGTAAGGGCCAACGACGCCGAGCATCAGGTCCACTGGCCCGGGGCGCAAGGCGAGCACGGCATCTGCGCTCTCCAGCATCACCGCCACCCAGCCCGGCCCGTTGTCGACCCACTGCGCCTGTGCGATGTCGCCTCGGGCGATTTCGAGCACGGACGCGATGTGGCCGACCAGCGACTCCTCGACCGGGCCGCTGCGGCGCAACGGAGGCGCTGCGAAGGCGAGGCCATCGGCGGTTTGGCGCACCGGGATCAGCCCGGCGTCACATTCCTGCACGATCGCATCGGTCCGCTTCGGCGAGCCACCGCCGGCAAGCCACGCGTGGCAGGAGCCGAGTGTGGGGTGCCCGGCGAACGGCAGCTCGGTGCTGGGCATGAAGATGCGCACGCGATAGTCGGCGCGGGGGCCGCGGGGCGCCAGCAGGAATGTGGTCTCTGACAGGTTCAGCCAGTGGGCCACGCGCTGCATCTGCTCGGCGGTCAGGCCATCGCCGTCGAGTACCACCGCCACCGGGTTGCCGTGGTAGGGAACAGTGGTGAACACGTCTATGAGGTTGAACCGACGCACGGTCACAGGGCGCGGAGGTGGGCCGGCCGAGCCTCGCAGGCGCTCAGGGAGCCTGCACGTCGGGGAAGTGCTCGGCGCAGTGCTCGCGCAGAACGTCGCGCACCCACACGCGCTGCTGCGGCGAGGCCGCGCGAAAGCGCGCCAGCAGGTCGCGCTGGCGCTCCAGCGGGGCCCCAGCGATCACCCAGCGCACGGCCAGGTGCTCGAACAGCAACTCCACAGCGCGCTGCCAAGTGTCCTCGCTGGTCGCCGCCGCGCGAGCGCCCGTGCCCGCGAGCGCCTGTGCGTACTCCCGCCGCGAGCCGACCGTCAGCGAGCCGCGCAACGTCAGCACGTCGCCCTGCGCGTTGGTGTAGTCGCTGCTCGGAGCGGCCGGCCGCTCCCTCTCCTGGCGGCGAGCGCGCTTGCCCACGCTCAGCTTGCGTCTGCCGCGCGTTCCAATTGCGCGCGCACGTCGCCGGTCGCAGCCTTGGCGTGACCGGGCCATGCCGCCGCCGGCTCCAGCGCGGCAAGCTTGCGCAAGCTCGCGCGCGCCTGCTCGGTGTCGAAGTTGTAGACGACCGGGGGTATGTTGGGGGCTTGGTCGCGTCCCCACATGTCGATCGTCTCAAAGCAGTCGCTGGACAGCGCCAGGCGGTCTGACTCGCGCCACAACCCGATCTGGCCGGGCGAGTGGCCGGGCAGCTCGATCACGGCAAAGCCGGCCACCTCGTCGCCCTCGGCCAGCGTGCCCGAGATCGTCACCGGTCCGCCGTCCCAGGCATAGCGGTGCAGCAGGCGATGGGCCTGTCGCAGGGGGGTCGGCAGCCCGGCCAGGCCGGCCGGCCAATAGCGAAAGCCCCCGCTCCCTTGCGCATCTACGACCTCATCTGCGTGGCACAGCACGGGCACCCCCAGCGCGGGCGCGGTGCCGCGATGGTCGGTATGCGCGTGGCCCAGTACAACGCGGCGGATGCCGCCCAGCTTGGCGCCCGCGGCGGCCACCGCGCGCGTCATCGTGCGCGCTCCCGCGTCGAACAGCGTCACGCCGCCATCGTCCTCGAGCAGGTACACGTTGCAGCGCCCCGGCTGGCCTTGGAGCACCCACACGCCCTCAGCCACGAGCTGCGCATCGCCCGCGCTCAGGCGCCCGGCCAGGCGGGTCTTGGCGTTGAAGGCGCCCATCATGCGCTGCTCGACCGGGGAGTCCAGCGCGGGCATCATGCCGATCTGGCGGGCGAAGGACATCGTGTCGGTGAACCCGTCCAGGCGCTCGATATGCCCGTCGTGCACGCTCAGCACGTCGAATCCCTCGAGGTCCACGCGGTCGCCGGTGGGCGCCAGGCCGGCGAACGTGCCGGGGCCGGCGAACGTGCCGGTGATGCGCCAATGCACGCCGCAGCGCTCGCTCTCGGTGATCGTGGAGACGACGTGCATGCGCATGTCGGGAAGCGCGCCGAGCAGTTCGCCGATGAACTCACGCACGCCCTCCGGCGCAAGCACGTCTGCACGTCCGCGCACGCTCTCGCAGCCACCCGGCGCCCACAGCGACACGGCCGCCTCCAGGTCATGGGCGTCGATCGCCTGGAAGTAGCGGCGGGCGACGCCCTCGGCGCGGCTGCCCGAGATGCGCCGGCGGCGCTTTGCCACCTCTTGGACGTTCGCCGCCGCCTCCTGCACCTTGCTGGTCGCCTCGCTCTTGTCCGCCCGCGCGCCCTGCGTTCCACCGCCCTGCGCCCTGCTGCCCGGCGCCGCGCTCGCGCGCGCCTCGCTCGTGCCCTGCGCTCCGCCCGTACCCGCGTCGGCCATGCCGCCTCCTTTGTGCCGCTTAGCAGACGTAGTCTAGTCTCCGCCGGGTGGCCGACGTGACCGATCGCAGATCGCAGGCGCACTCGGCGAAGGCGACCGCGCGGCGCGAGCTCGGCCGCGGCGAGCGCGTGATGCCGGGCGTGTTTCGCCTGCGCCTGCCGTTGCCCTGGCCGGGCGTCCCGCACTGCAACGCCTGGGCGGTCGCCGCGGGCGATGGCTTCGTGCTGTTCGACACCGGCATGCACCAGCCCCCCGACTCGCTCGCCAACCTCGAACGCGCGCTTGCGATGTGCGACCTGCGCCTGGAGCAGACGCGCCTGGTGGTCTGCACGCACGCCCACTCAGACCACTACGGCCAGGCCGCCGCGGTCGTGGCGCGAACCGGCGCTGAGCTGTGGATGCACCCCAACCACCAGCACATGACCCGCATGGCCGAGGATCCCGACGCGGTGCTCGCACGGCGCCTGGAGATCGCCCGCCAGAGCGGTGTTCCCGCACAGCCCCTGCGTGAGTATGCCGCCGAGCGCGGCTCGCGCCAGTCGGGCATCTCGGGCGTGATTGAGCCGGACCGCGACCTATTGCCGGGCGTCACGATCACGACAGACCTGGGCGAGTGGACCGTGCACGAGACGCCCGGCCACGCGCCCTCGCACGTGTGCTTCTTTCAGCCTGAGCGGCGCCTGCTGGTCTCGGGCGACCATCTGCTGGGCCGGATCTCGCTGTACTTCGACTACGGCTACACGCCGGACCCGGTGGGGGAGTTCCTGCATTCGTTGGATGTGGTGGAGCGGTTGGGCGCGCGCCTGTGCCTGCCCGGGCACGGGCGCACCTTCGCCGACGTGCACGCCCACATCCGCGGCAACCGCGAGCTCGTGCGCCAGCGCCTGGCGAGCGTGCGCGAGGCGCTCGCGCACGGCCCGCTGACCGCCTTTGAGGTCGTGCCGCACGTCTACGGCGACTCGCTGTCGCCCCAGAACACCCACTGGCTGCTGTCGAAGATCCTCTCCTTCCTGACCCACCTGCAGGCCACGGGCGTCGCGCGGCGCATCGCCGGCGATGACGGCCAGCCCGAGCGGTGGGCTGCATAATCGGCAGATGCGCATCGATGAGATCCTCGGGAATCAGAACCCGCCCACCCCGGTGTTCTCGTTCGAGTTCTTCCCGCCCAAGACCGAGGCGGGCGAGCGCAACCTGTATGCGGCGCTGGCCGAGCTGCAGACGCTCGAGCCGTCGTTCGTGTCGGTCACCTACGGCGCGGGTGGCTCCACGCGCGAGAAGACGATCGAGATCGTCAAGCGGATCCGCGAGCAGTACGGCCTGGAGGCGATGGCCCACTTCACGTGCGTCGGCGCCACCGTGCCCCAGCTGCGCGCAACGCTCGCAGAGATGCAACGGGCGGGGATCGACAACGTGCTGGCCCTGCGCGGCGACCCGCCGGCCGGGCAGGAGGCTTGGACGAAGACCGAGGGGGGTCTGGAGTACTCGCGCGAGCTGGTCGCGCTGATCTGCGCCGAGTACCCGTTCGCGATCGGCGCCGCGTGCTTTCCCGAGACACACATCCATGCGACCAATCCGCAGGCCGACCTGGAGCACCTGCTGGAGAAGGTGCAGGCGGGCGTCGACTTCCTGATCACCCAGCTGTTCTTCGACAACGCCCGCTACTTCGACTTCCTGGCGCGTGCGCGCGCGATCGGGATCACTGTGCCGATCATCCCCGGGATCATCCCGATCACGCAGGTGGGCCAGATCGAGCGGATGGCCAAGATGTGCGGCGCGTCGATCCCCGCGGGGCTGCATCGCGAGCTGCACGCGCGCGGGGACGACCCCGAGGCGGTGCTGGACTTCGGCGTGGCATACGCCACGCTGCAGTGCGCCGAGCTGCTTGCGGCGGGCGCGCCGGGCATCCACTTCTACACGCTCAACCGCTCGCCTGCCACGCGCGCGATCCTCAGCGCGCTGAAGCTGGCCAGGCCGTGGGAGAAGGCGGTCTACCCCGGCTCTATCTCGAGCCCCTCCGCCACCCGCGGCGAGCCGTCGGCGGCCTCGTAGCGCACGTCCACCGAGTCGTCCTGTCGGTAGGTGCCCACGCCCCACGCGCCCAGCAGCCAGCGCCAGCCGCTGATCTTGTCCTTGCGCAGCTCGCGCTCGAACACCAGCGACCCTTCGCGCACGGTGTAGTCGATCGCCCAGGCGCTGGCGCACGCCGTTGATATACACCTCATAGGGCGAGCGCACGTCCGCCGGCAGTCTCACCTTGGACCTGCTCATCTGCGCCGTCCCCTCGATTGTGAGCGTCGGCGCCGGCCACCGCGTGAGCGTCTCCCGCGCGGTCATTGCGCCTGGTCCTCCGCGACGACGCTGGCGCTGACCGTAGGCGCGCTGGCGCTCGTGGGCGGCGTCGATGATCTGGCACACCTCAGGCGGTCTTTGCACCACGTGCAGGAAGTCCAGGTCGCCGGGGTCGATGCGCCGGTCGGCCAGCGCGTGCGCACGCAGCCACTCCAGCAGCCCGTCCCACTCGCCCTCGCCGAGCAGGATCACCGGGAAGTGGCGGATCGTGGCCGTCTGGATCAGCGTGAGCGACTCGAACAGCTCATCGAGGGTGCCGTAGCCGCCGGGGCAGATCACGAAGGCGGACGCGTAGCGGACGAACATGACCTTGCGCGCGAAGAAGTGGCGGAAGCGCAGCCCGATGTCCAGATAGGGGTTCAGGCGCTGCTCGCGCGGGAGCTCGATGTTGCAGCCGATCGACAGCGCGCCGGCGTCGCGCGCGCCGCGGTTGGCCGCTTCCATCAGTCCCGGGCCGCCACCGGTGATCACCGCATAGCCCGCCCCGCCCAGACACGCGCCCACCTCGCGAGCGAGCGCGTAGTCGGGATGGTCCTTGGGCGTGCGCGCCGAGCCGAACACCGTGACCGCCCGCCCGATCCCGGCGAGCGCGTCAAAGCCCTTGGCGAACTCGGACGCGATGTCGCGAACCCGCTCGGCGTCTGCCGCACGCACTCGCGGTGGCTCGTCGTCCAGCCACAGCAATAGCTCCTCGTCGAAGGTCGGCTCGTGCGCTGCAGGCTGGTCGGTTGTGTTCACGGCGCGCCAAGCCTATGGCCTGCGCGGTGGCGCTACGATCGCGGCGCGTCGGCGTCGATGTGCGCGACCGCCCGTGTAAGGGCCGGACCGGCGCGTACCCTCTCTGCAGCCATGGCGCAGCTGCGACACGCGAGCGAGATCCCCTACACGGTGCGGCGCTCCACTCGCGCCCGGCGAGTCCGCGTCAACGTGCATGCCCACACGGGCGTGGAGGTCGTGCTGCCGGCGCGCGCGCCCGAGCGCGCTGCTGCTGCGGCGGTCAGCGAGTTGCGCCCGTGGATCGAGCGCCGCCTGGCCGAGGCGCGCGACGTGCGGGCGCTGATCGCCGCGCGCGCCGGCACAGTGCCTTACCTGGGCACCCCGCTGGCGCTGGTCGCACAGCCGGGCCGCACGCGCGTGTACCGCCGCGGCGAGCGCCTGCTGGTGCCGGCCAGCGATCCCCGGCCGGCACTCGAGCGCTTTTACCGGCGCGCCGCGCGCGCGGAGATCGCCCCGCGCCTAGATCGCGCGACCGCGCTCGCGGGCAGCTCCTACAGCGGCCTTGACATCCGCGCCCAGCGCACACGCTGGGCGTCATGCTCGGCGGCCGGTCGCATGAGCTTCAACTGGCGGCTGCTGCTCGCGCCCGAGCGGGTGCTCGAATACGTGGTCTGGCACGAGGTCTGCCACCTGGAGATCCTCGACCACTCGCCGCGCTTCTGGGCGCTGCTGGAGCGGCGTTGGCCCAGCTGGCGCGAGGAGCGCGACTGGCTGCGCTTGCACGGGGCGACGCTCGTGCTGTGATTGTGACCCTTGGTGACAGGAAGCGTCAGGTCCGCCCATCCCGCGGTGTACCGCGCAGTTGCCATCCGTGCACTCGCGCTCGAGGCGACCGGCGGAGAGACGCTCGACAAGGCCGGCGATCCAGCACGTCGGGCAGCCGCGCAGCACGACCATGCCCCCAATCGCCAGCGCCAGTGCGGCCGGTCCCGTGCTCGCGGCCAGCGCGAGTGCCGAGCCGATCAGCCCGAAACCGACTGCGCCTCGCACGAGGTGGCCGGCGATTAACGCGCCGGCGGGCGGCGCACCCGCGACGGACATGCCGACGTGTGAGCGCTCGTGGGGCTCAGGGACGTCAGACATGGTGCAACCTCCCATCGGCGGCGGTTTCGTCGGCTGCGCGTAGGCGCGCGCGCAGCGCTTCCCGTCCCCGGTGCAGGCGCGACTTCATCGCAGGGCGGCTCAGCCCGACCGCCTTCGCCGTCGCCGCCCCGGACAGGCCGTGGATGTCGCGCAGCACGAGCACCTCGCGCTGGTCGCCCGGCAGCTCGGCGATCGCGTCGACGATGCGCTCGATCTCCAGGCGCAGCAGCGTGGCTTCTTCGGCGGAGGGCTCGGCCTGGGACGTGAGCGCGGGCCGGCGCAGTGCCAGGCGCGATCTGCGCAGGCACTCGTGGCGCACGATCTGAAACATCCACGACGCCAGCGCGGCGGCCGCTCGCAGCGTGCCGATCTTGCGATACAGGATGATCAATGCCTCCTGGGCGGCGTCCTCTGCGTCCTCGGGTGTCGAGCACAGCGAGCGCGCGAAGCGCCGCACATGCACGTGCGAGCCGTCGAGCAGCAGCGCAATCGCGCGCGGGTCGCCGTGCTGGGCGGCACCAACCACCTGCTCGGAGGGCCACGCCCGACCGTTGATCTCAGTCACCCGATCGCCTCCGCACGATCAGGAGTAGGCAGGCGCACACCACGAGCGCACCGACGACGACGTATATAACGATGGGCACGCGGGTCACCTCTTGGGGCAGGGCATCATGTAGGAGGCCTGGGCCGTAGCGCCGCCGAGGAAGGTCAGTTCGACCTTCACCGGCCAGCCTCCCTTGGGGCACTTATCGGGAATGGTGACGTAGGACACGGTCTTGCCGCCGGATCTGTGGGCGGCGCCGACGACCAGCGCGCCTTCGATGAACGACGCGTCGGGAGCGCCGGGCACCGTTTCGATCAGCGGCACTTCGTCGATGAACTCCATGCTGAACGGGGGCGCCGCCGGCACGACCTGGCCCGCCACGACGAATTCAAGCGCCACCGGCGTGGAGCCGTCGACGAACGCCTGCAGGCTGCCGCCCGGGCCGAAGAACGCCTGCACGGACGCGCGCTCGGGCACACGTTCCCCGCCGAAGCTCACGACGCCTAGCGCCCAGCCGCCGGGGCCGGCGCTCGAGCTCTTCGGGCAACGCACAGGCCCGAACTGTTCGAGCACGGCTCGCGTGCACATGGCAAAACCCTGTGTGTGCAGCTTCGCGCCGGCCGGAGCGAAGTAGCGGATGCCCGTCGTTGGGAGTGGAAAGCCGCCGCCGTATTCGGTTCCCGAGAGCTTGCCTTGCACTTCGATCATGGCGCCGGCACCAAGGATGTCGCCGGTGCCGGGAAAGCCGGGAATCGGCAGGGCCTTGGTAGTGAACGTGAACGTGGGTGCCGCTTGTGCCGCGCTCGGCAGCCAGGCGAGCGCAACGCCGAGTATGGCGACGGTCGCCGCCAGCCTCCGCGCAGCAAGCGTGATGGTCATGGTGAGCCTCCCTCTTTGCGGACATGCAGATGAGAGGCCAGCCGTCAGGAAAAGGATTCGCACACAGCGTGCGTGCGCCGTGCGCGACGTCGCAGCGCAGCTCAGATCAGCCGCGCTGCGCGATCGCCACGTAGTCGCGGTCGCGCTCGCCGGTGTAGATCTGGCGCGGGCGGGCGATCTTCTGCTCGGGGTCCTCGACCATCTCCTTCCATTGCGCGATCCAGCCGCTCGTGCGCCCGATCGCGAACATGACCGGGAACATCGCCACGGGCAGGCCGAGCGCCTCGTAGATCAGGCCCGAGTAGAAGTCCACGTTGGGGTAGAGCTTGCGCGAAGTGAAGTAGTCGTCGTCGAGCGCGCGCTTCTCCAGCTCTGAGGCCACGTCGAGCAGCGGGCTCTTGCCGCGTACCTCGAACACGTCATCCAGGTATTTGCGGATGATCCGTGCGCGCGGATCGTAGTTCTTGTACACGCGATGGCCGAAGCCCATCAGGCGCTCGTCGCCCGCCTTGACGCTCTCAAGGAAGGCGGGGATGTTCTCGACCTTCTCGATGCGCGCGAGCATCCGCAGCGCCGCCTCATTGGCGCCCCCGTGCAGGGGCCCGTACAGCGCGGCCACGCCGGCGGCGACGGCCGAGTAGGGGTCGACCTGGGTGGAGCCGACCGAGCGAACCGCGCTGGTGGAGGCATTCTGTTCGTGGTCTGCGTGCAGGATGAACAGGACGTCCAGCGCGCGCTCCAGGCGAGGATCGGGCTCGTATTTGAGCTCGGTCATCTTGTACATCATCGAGAGGAAGTTGCCCGCGTAGTTGAGCTCGTTGTCGGGGTAGACGTAGGGCTGGCCCATGTTG
The DNA here is from genome assembly GCA_963734225.1 of uncultured Solirubrobacteraceae bacterium. Taxonomy (GTDB): domain Bacteria; phylum Actinomycetota; class Thermoleophilia; order Solirubrobacterales; family Solirubrobacteraceae; genus Palsa-744. The sequence continues at coordinate 557,747 of CAVTGI010000014.1, read as the reverse complement.
TGGCGGAATGCGAACGCCGCCAGCGTGGGCATCTTGGCCAGCAGCCGGATGATCTGGATCGCGCGCACGCGCTCCTCGCGGATCTTGTTGGCGTCGGGGTAGAAGGTCGACAGCGCGCCCACGGAGGCCACGAGCATGCCCATCGGGTTGGCGTCGTAGCGAAAGCCCTGCATGAAGCCCTTGACGTTCTCGTGCACGAACGTGTGGATGGTGATCTCGTCCACCCAGCCCGTCAGCTCGGTCTGGGTCGGGAGCCTGCCGTTGATCAGCAGGTAGGCGACCTCGAGGTAAGTCGAGTGCTCGCACAGCTGCTCGATCGGATAACCGCGGTGCTGGAGGATGCCCGCGTCGCCGTCGATGTAGGTGATCGAGCTGCGACACGAGGCGGTGTTCATGTAGGCGGGGTCGTAGGCCATCAGCCCGAAGTCCTGATCGTCGGTCTTGATCTGGCGCAAGTCCATCGCGCGCACCGTGCCGTCGCTGATCGGCAGCTCATACGTGGCGCCCGTGCGATTGTCGGTCACCGTCAGCGTGTCGCTCGCCTGCGCTGATCCGTTGGCGGGCGCCTGCGTGGTGGTCGCCTGGTCTGCTGTGCCCGGCCGCGCCTGCGTGCTCATCTGCATCTCCTATAGGACGTTTTGCCGATCTCTATCTCCGATTATGCGCCACCGGCCGCCGTCTCCCGGCGGTCGCGGCCAGAGCGGCCGCTCAGCCGCGGGCGACGCGCCGGCGGGCGACCGCGCCACGCACGCGCGCCGGCGCCACCGGGGACGGCTCGCCATGCGGGCCACGCCTGGGCGTCCGTGGCAGACGGGATCGATGCCCACCCCCCCGGTGGGGATGCAGCGGGCGCGGCAGCGGGCCGATGCCGCCGTCCTGGCCCAACTCGCCCTCGGGCGTTTGGCGGACGGCCCAGCGCACGATCAGGAACAGACCCACGATCGGGATCTTCAGCAGGAACATCAGCCAGATGAACGTCCACGCGTCCACTTGCAGCGATCGTATACCCGGTCGGGGATCCGTACAAGCCCCTGACCGCACAAAACCCTGATCAGCCCAGCAGCGCGAGGGGCGCGCCGCTGAACTGCGTCATCGCGTGCAGTTCGCCGATGCGCGCGACGATCTCCCTGCCGGTCAGGCGCTGGACGCGCTCGGTGCCGAACTCCTCGACGTTGAACGACGCCAGCACGGTTGCGTGGGCCATCGCGCGGCGCAGCAGCCCATCTGTGAGCTCGTCGTCGGGGTGGGCCGCGATGTAGCCCACCAGCCCGCCCGCAAACGTGTCTCCAGCGCCTGTTGGGTCGATAACCGTCTCCAGCGGGTAGGCGGGCAGCGCAAAGAAGCCCTCGCGCGTGATCAGCGCCGCTCCGTACTCGCCCTGCTTGGCCACGATCACGCGCGGGCCACGGCCGCCCGTGGCGCTGTCTGCGGAGTGTCCCCAGCCAAGGACCTCTCGCGCGGCTGACACCAGGTTCGGCTGGCCCGTCAGCTGGCGCAACTCGGCATCGTTGAGGATTACGCAGTCGACGTCTTCGATCGCGCTCACCAGCGACTCGCGGGAGATGTCTATCCACAGGTTCATCGAGTCCAGCGCCACGAAGCGCGCGTCCGGCAGCTGCGCGCGCACCTCGCGCTGCAGGTCCGGCTGGATGTTGGCCAGGAACAGCACCTCGCTGGAACGCGAGCGCTCAGACAGCTTCGGCGCAAAGCCCTCGAACACCCCCAACTGGGTGTCCAGCGTCTCGCGCGAGTTCAGATCCCAGCCGTACTCGCCCTGCCAGAAGAACGTCCGCCCGCCGCTCACCCGCTCAACGTCTGACACGTCCACGCCGCGGTCTTCCATCACCGCAAGCTCCTGCTCGCCGAAATCGTCGCCCACGGGGCCCACCACGCGCACCTCGTCGAAGAACGAGGCCGCCAGCGCGAAGTGCACCGCGGCGCCGCCCAGCATCCGCTCGCGCTGCCCGAACGGTGTCTTGACGGTGTCATATGCGATTGAGCCCACAACTGTGATCGGCATGGGCGGGCACCTTAGATGATCGATCGTGAGCTCGTGCCCTTATGCAGGCGGCGCGCCAGGCGGCGGGCGCTAGCCTGGACGCCGCCATGCGCGCCATCCAGATGAGCGAGTTCGGCGGGCCCGAGGTGCTGGCGCTCGTCGAGCTCCCAACGCCCCAGCCGGGACCCGACGAGGTGCTGATCAAGGTCAGCCGCGCCGGGCTGAATTTCGCGGATACCCACACGCGCACCAACTCCTACGTGCGCAAGGCCACGCTCCCACTCGTGCCCGGCGGCGAGGTGGCCGGAGTGCGCCATGACGACGGTCAGCGCGTGGTCGCGCTGACCGGTACGGGGGGATATGCCGAGTACGCCACCGCGCCCGCCGACCGCGTCTTTGCGATTCCCGACGCGATCGACGACGACACGGCGCTCGCGCTGATCATCCAGGGCACCACCGCCTGGCACCTGTACCGCACGGCCGCGCGCGTAGCCAAGGGCGAGAGCGTGGTGGTCCACTCGGGCGCGGGCGGGGTCGGCTCACTGGCCGTGCAGCTCGGACACCAGCTCGGCGCTAGGCGGGTGATCGCAAGCGCCTCCAGCCAGGAGCGGCGCGCGCTTACGCTGGAGCTTGGCGCCGACGCTGCGATCGATCCCGACCCGGACGGGCTCACCGAGCGGCTGATCGAGGCCAACGGCGGTCAGCCCGTCGACGCCGTCTTTGACATGTCTGGCGGGGAGGTCTTTGACGCCTCCTACCGCGCCCTGGCGCACTTCGGGCGGATCGTCGTGTGCGGCATCGCCACTAGCCAGCCCAACGAGCTGCGCACGGGCTCGCTGCTGCGCCATTCGCGCTCGGTCGTTGGCTTCTACCTGTTTCACTGCCTTGAGCACGCGGGCATGTTCGAGCGTGCTCTGATGGACCTGTTCGCGCGTACTGCGGGTGGGCATTTGCGCGTACTGGTGGGCGGCACCTACCCGCTCGCACAGGCCGCCCAGGCGCAGATCGACCTGCGCGAGCGACGCACCAGCGGAAAGCTTCTGCTCGATCCTGGCGCCTGATCCGTAAGCTCCCGTCTCCTGCCATGTGCGCAACGTTCGCCGACCTTGGGTTGACCGAGGCCACCCTGCACGCGCTGCGCGACGTGGGCTATGAGGCGCCCAGCCCCATCCAGGAGCAGACGATCCCCCTGCTGCTGGCGGGACAGGACGTGATCGGCCAGGCGCAGACCGGCACCGGCAAGACGGCTGCCTTCGGGCTGCCGATCATGGAGTACGTCGATCCCTCCCAGGACAATGTGCAGGCGCTCGTGCTCACGCCCACGCGCGAGCTGTGCATCCAGGTCACCCAGGCCCTGCGGACCTACGGCGCACACGCCGGGGTCGACGTAGTCGCCGTCTTCGGCGGCGCGCCCATCCGCACCCAGCAGGCCCAGCTGCGCGCCGGCGGGCATGTGGTGGTGGGCACCGTCGGGCGCGTGCTCGACCTGATCTCGCGCCACTCGCTGGTGCTGCATGACTGTCGCTTTGTGGTGCTCGACGAGGCCGACGAGATGCTCGACCTCGGCTTCCTGGAGGACGTCGAGAAGATCCTCTCGCTCACCCCCTCAAGCCGCCAGACGGCGCTGTTCTCCGCGACCATGCCGCCGCCCATCCGCCAGCTGGCCGACCGCTACATGTATGACCCGGCCATCATCCAGGTAGAGGCGGCCACGCTGACGATCGACACCGTCGCCCAGTTCCAGCTGCCCGTCGACGCCAAGCACAAGCCCGATAAGCTCGTCGAGGTGCTCAGCGCCGAGCGGCCCGACCAAGCGATCGTGTTCGTGCGCACCAAGGTCCGCTGCGAGCAGCTGTTTCGCACGCTGCGCGACCGTGGCATGAACGTGCGCGCGCTGCACGGCGACATGACTCAGGGGGCGCGCGACGGGGTCATGCTCGCGTTCAAGGGCGGGCGCGTGCCCATCCTTGTCGCCACCGACGTTGCTGCCCGCGGCCTCGATATCTCGACGGTCACCCACGTGATCAACTACGACGTGCCCACCAGCCCCGACACCTACGTGCACCGCATCGGGCGCACCGGTCGCGTGGGGCGCTCCGGGCGGGCGATAACGTTCGTCGAGGACCGCCAAAAGCGCGAGCTGCAGGCCATCGAACGGCACATCGGCACCTCCGTCGCCACGTGGCAGAAGGGCGCCATCGCCGCGCCCACGCCCGTGCGCGAGCGCCCGCGCAGGCACTCAAAGCCCCATGTCTCGCGGCGCGACGATCATGAGCCCTATGTCAAGCTCGTGCTCGGCGGCGGACGCGCGGCCGGGCTCAGCGTCGCCGACATCGTCGCCGCGGTCACCGCCGGCGCCGGGCTCGACGGCGAGGCCGTGCGCGACGTGATGGTGCTCGAACGCTTCTCGTTTCTGTCGGTCCCCGCCGCTGAGGCCGAGCAGGTGCTGCGAGCGCTCGAGGGCCATCCCATCAAGGGCCGGGAACTGAGCCTCGAGCGCGTGCCGGTACAGTAGGCCGATGTCAACCGCCACCATGCAGACCACCGAAGGCCCGATCGTCTTTGAGCTGTTCGATGAGGACGCGCCCAAGACCGTCGAGAACTTCCGCAAGCTCGCCTCCGAGGGCTTCTACGACGGGCTCACCTTCCATCGCGTGATCAAGGACTTCATGATCCAGGGCGGCTGCCCCCAAGGCACCGGCACCGGCGGCCCCGGCTACACCTTCGAGGACGAGATCAACCCGCACAAGGTCGTGCGCGGAGCGTTGGCCATGGCCAACGCCGGCCCCAACACCAACGGCTCGCAGTTCTTCATCGTCACCACAAAGGCAGCGTCCTGGCTGGACGGCAAGCACACAGTGTTCGGCCAGGTCAGCGACGGCATGGACGTGGTGGACAAGCTCGAGGGCTGTTCCCACCGACGGCTCCGACCGCCCCACCGAGCCGATCGGCATCGCCTCGATCGAGCTGTCTGACCCTCAGGCGCCGGGGATGCGCGCCAGGAACCGTTGCGGGCTTCGGCTCCGGTTCGCGTGTAAGCATCTGTTCGATCGCCTGATCGAGGTCCGCGGGTCCTTTGGCCAGCACCAAGCGCTGGGTGACCTCGGCGAGGTCGGGGACGGCGAGCTCTAGCTTGAACTCCTCCGCAAGGTATGCGGCGAGATCGTCGGCGTCGGGCAGCGAGCCGCGAACGTCGTTCCCAAGCACGGGGACGAACGAGCCGTTGAGCATGGACTGCAGCACGGTCGCGTAGTGAGCGCCGGAAGGCGCCGGCACGGTGCTCGACGCGAGGGGCTCGGACGGCAAAGGCACGGGGTTGCCCTGCGCCGGGAGGGAGAGGGCGGCGGGGTCGCCTTGGACCACCGCCTCGATCGTCGCGGTCAGCTTCTCGAAATCCTCCTCGAAGGACAGCGGGCCCAAGGGCATCGCCTGGATGCCAGCCAGGGCGCGGATCGCTTTGGGGAGCCGCTCAGCCCTTGGCATCGTCGCGCGGTTGACGAGGATAGGGATCACCTTGCCGGGCCAGCGACCCCCGAGCGCGAACTCGAGCTCCACCTGGACGAAGTCCTGTGGGTCGCCAGGGTGGATCTGCCTGCGTTCGTGCAGGTGCGCGACCCACGTGCGTCCGATCAAGGCGAGGAACACTCCGCTGTTGGCGCCGTGGGCCTTGATCTGTGCCAGCCACTCGGTTCCCACCCCCAACGTCCGGCTGTCGAAAAACACGTTCTTGGCGCCGAACCGCGCGGCGAGCAGGTCGTATAGCCGCGCCGCGGCTTCTTCGGTGTCCTCGTGGCGGTAATTGATGAACACCTTCACCGGCACGGTCGAGCGCCCGTCGCCCGACGGTCGATCGTCCAGTAGTAGCCGGCTCTCGCTGTCTGTCACCGTTTCCCCCTGGTGAACTCACGCCGGCAGCCGCCAGCGGGCCGCCAACGATATGGAACTGTTCAAGCTGAAGGCTACCGGATCATCCTTGCCGGGGCCACGACCGTCGCGGGGATCGTCTTCTGCTCCAGAACCGACATGTCCGGGTGCACGATCAGCCCGTCGTTGAAGGCAGAGATAGGCGTGGTCAGAGCGATCAGCATCGCCAGCCGCGGGGAGGCGGCCGCTCGTCATGGCGAACTCGCCCGAACCACGTTGGACGCGAGGCTGGCGAGGTTAGCCTCTTTGTTACGAGCTAACGAAGAGGAGTTCTGAGATGGCAACCGTCGAGCAACACGTCGAGCAGGAGATCCTCAAGGTACCAAGCGACACCGCCCCGCGCGACGAGCCAGGAGATCTCGGTCGAGAACCCCGCCACCGGCGAGATCGCCGGCAGTGTCCCCGACCTTGGTCCCGAGGCCGTCGCCGAGATGGCCGCGCGCGCACGCGCCGCCCAGCCGCAGTGGGAGGCCTACGGCTTCGAGGGCCGCGCCAGGGTGCTCAAGCGCGCGCAGAAGTGGCTGATGGACAACTCCGAGCGCGTCGTCGCCACGATCGTCTCGGAGACCGGCAAGACCTACGAGGACGCGCAGTTCGCCGAGATCGCCTACGCGGCCAACGCCTTCGGCTTCTGGGCCAAGGAAGGGCCGGACTACCTGGCCGACGAGCACGTCAAGTCCAGCCAGATCCTGGTCAAGGGCAAGAAGCTCGTGCTGCGCTACCGACCGCTCGGCCTGATCGGTGTGATCGGCCCGTGGAACTACCCGTTGACCAACTCCTTCGGCGACTGCATCCCCGCGCTGATGGCCGGCAACAGCGTGATCCTCAAGCCGTCGGAGATCACCCCGCTGACATCGCTGCTGATGGCCGAAGGGATGCGCGAGTGCGGCCTGCCCGACAACGTGCTGCAGATCGCCACCGGGCGCGGGCAGACCGGCGCGGCGCTGATCGAGCACGTCGACATGATCATGTTCACCGGCTCCACGCGCACCGGGCGCAAGGTCGCAGAAGAGGCTGCCCGGCGGCTGATCCCCGCCTCGCTGGAGCTCGGCGGCAAGGATCCGATGATCGTCCTGTCAGACGCCGACCTGGATCGCGCGGCCAACTTCGCCGCCTACTACTCGATGCAGAACGCCGGCCAGACCTGCATCTCGATCGAGCGCGTCTACGTCGAGGAGGGTGTCTACGACGAGTTCGTCGCCAAGGTCTCTGACAAGGTCCGCGCGCTGCGCGTGGGCAAGCCTGAAGGGCCGGGCTCGGTGGAGGTCGGCGCGATCACCTTCCCGCCCCAGATGGACACGATCAAGGATCACGTCGCCGACGCCACCGAGAAGGGAGCGCATGTGATCGTCGGCGGTCATGAGCTGCCGGGCCCGGGGCGCTTCTACGAGCCCACCGTGCTGGTCGACGTGGACCACTCGATGAAGATCATGACCGAGGAGACCTTCGGCCCGACCTTGCCGATCATGAAGGTTGCCGACGCCGATGAGGCCGTGCGTCTGGCAAACGACACGCCATACGGACTGGGCGCGTCTGTGTTCACCCGCGACGCGCAGCGCGGCGAGGCGATCGCCCGGCGCCTGGAGGCGGGTGCGGCCAACGTCAACGACGCGATGATCAACTACACCGTGCTCGAGCTGCCCATGGGCGGCGCCAAGGCCTCCGGACTGGGCTCACGCCACGGCGCAGGGGGCATCCGCAAGTACTGCTCCCAGCAGGCCATCGTGGTCACCTCGCGCCTTGCCATGAAGCGCGAAGTGCACATGTTCCCGTACAAGCGGCGAACCTCGCGGCTGCTCGCCGGGCTGTTCAAACTGCTGTACGGGCGCGGCCGTCGCGATTGACGTCCGCTCGGCGGCGGCGGCGCGCCCGGTTACGGGTATTCGCGTCGCGGCGACTGATAGCCATGGTTATACGGAGTCTGTCGCCGACATATCCTCGCGCAGCGGTATCCCGAGCACGCTTTCGAGCTCGGAGATCGTGGTGTCGGGGTCGGTGTGGTGGACGACCGCCATGCCGAGCTCCTGCGCTGGCGCCAAGTTGAAAGGCAGGTCGTCGACGAACACACATTGGCGCGCATCCATGCCGATCGCCTCCACCCCGAGCTCATAGATGCGCGGGGCGGGCTTGCGCATGCCCACCTCGCCCGACAGGATCACGCCGTCGAACAGCTCGCCCAGCAGGTCGTGGGGATAGCGCGTGGTGCCCCAGGAGTTGGAGATCAGGCCCGTACGCAGCCCGGCCGAGCGCGCGGCCCGGACAGCCGCCACCATCGGCTCCTCCACCAGCGATCCCGAAAACAGGCGGTCGATCAGGCCTTCCGCGCAGGACACGCCGAGCAGCTCGCCGAGCCCCATCTCGAACTGCGCCTCCTCGATGCGGCCCTCCTCAAAGCCGATCAGCAGCTCGCGCGCCTGATGGTTTGAGCGAAAGATCCCCGCCAATGCGTTCGGGTCAAGACCTTCCTCACGGCAGAAGGCGCTGAACGACGCGAGCAGGTTGCTCGTCATCACGCCGCCCCAGTCCAGCAGCAGGCCGGTCCGCTGGACGATCTCCGGTGCGTTAGCCGCCATACGCGATCTCCTCGGCTCGGCACGCGAGCTCGAGCACGCCGTCGCCGAACGTCTTCAAATAGGGGTCGTCTGTCGTGCCGGCGACCGCGCGCTTGTAGTTGCCCTCCATGAACACCACAGACTTCCACACGGCCAGCGCTGTATACCAGCGGATGTCGCTCATCGCCCGCCCCGTGCGCTCCTCATAGCGGGCGATCAGCTGCGCGCGGGTGGGGAAGCCCTCCGCTCGCGTCACGCGCCCCAGGTGCTCGCGCAGCCCGCCCACGGGGTCGCCGGCCTCGGTCCACATCATGCACAGGTAGCCCAGGTCGGCCAGCGGGTCGCCGATCGTGGCCATCTCCCAGTCGAGCACCGCCGCCAGGCGGGCCGGGGCTGTGGGGGCGAAGATCGTGTTACCCAGGCGGTAGTCGCCGTGGACGATGGTCGCGGGTCCGGACTCGGGCAGGTGCTCTGAAAGCCAGGCGCCCACGCTCTCCACGGCGGGGATCTCGCGTGTCTTGTTCAGCTCCCACAGGCCGCCGAAGCGCCGCAGCTGGCGCTCCAGATATCCGGTCGGCTTGCCAAAGCCCTCCAGCCCGACCTCCAGCCAGTCGACCGAGTGGATCTCCACGAGCGAGTCGATCAGTTGCTCGCCGATGCGCCGGCGCTCGGCCGGGGTGTCCAACGCCTCTGGCAGCTCGGTGACGATCGGCTCGCCCTCGATCCGCTCCATCACGTAGAAGGGGCAGCCGATCACGTCCTCCTGCGCGCACACCGCCAGCACCTCGGGCACCCGCGCGGGCGTGTCGCGCAAGGCGCCCAGCAGGCGCGCCTCGCGCAGCACGTCGTGCGCGCTGGGTGGCAGCGGCGGGCGGGGCGGTCGGCGCAGCACCATCTCGTTCTCGCCGCGCTCGATCAGGTAGGTCACGTTGGAGTGCCCCTCGCCGATCGGGCTGGCCACGATCTCGCCCTCACCCAGGCCGTGCTCGTCCAGGAAGCGCGCCAACGGCTCAAGCACCAGCAGCGGCGGGCGACTGTTGTCCTGCGCCTGTGCGAAGGTCTCGACGATGTCATCTGCGGCGATTGGCGCGCTCACGGAAGGGAACCGTACAAAGACCGCAACCTTCCCTGCGCCGAGGTGTCTGTAGCGACCATGTCCCGAATCTCCAGAACCCTCACCACACTGCTCGCCGGAGTGCTCATGGCGGGCGCCGCGGGCGCCGCCCCGGCCCTGGCCGACCACAGCCAGACCAACTTCTTCGAGGCGAGCAACGAGCTGCTCATCCCGTCGGCCCGCGCGCACACGTTCCAGACGCTCGAGCATCTGGGCGTCAAAGCGCTGCGCGTGGAGCTGTACTGGTACGACGTCGCCCCGGACCCCACGAGCGCCACCCGCCCCAACTTCGAAGGGACCAACCCGGCCAGGTACGACTGGAGCCTGTACGACCCGATCCTCGCCGAAGCCCAGCGGCTGCACTGGCCGGTGCTGTTGACCGTCACCTCGCCCGCGCCCAGGTGGGCTACCGCCAACCACCAGGCCCCCTACATCACCAGGCCCGACCCCAAAGACTTCCAGGAACTGATGACCGCCGTGGCCCTGCACTACGGCTCGGAGGTGTCGCTGTACTCGATCTGGAACGAGGCCAACCACCCCGCCTTCCTGCTGCCGCAGTTCAACACCAACGGCACCCCTGCCTCGCCGCGGATCTACCGCGGCCTCTACCAGGCCGCCTATGCCGGGCTGCAGGCCGCCGGGCTGACCCATCCGCGGATCCTCTTCGGTGAGACCGCGCCCACGGGCTTCGACCGCGTCAACGTGCGCAGGGAAGGGGCGCTGCACGACGTTGCGCCGCTTGAGTTCATGCGCGAAGCGCTGTGCCTGAACGCCCACTACCGCAAATCGCCCTCCTGCGGAGAGCTGCAGATGAGCGGCTACGCCCATCATGCGTACACGACCGCGGTTCCTCCCACGTACCACACGCCAGGGGCTGACAACGTGACGATCGGAACGCTGTCTCGCCTCGAAAGTGCGCTCAACCTTGCTGCCCGCGCCCACGCGATCCCGGGCGGGCTGCCGATCTACCTGACCGAGTTCGGCACCCAGAGCGTGCCCAACAGGCAACTGGGCGTTCCGGCCGCCGTGCAGGCCGAATACAACGCGATGGCCGAGCACATCGCCTGGTCGGACCCGCGCGTGGTCGCCTTTTCGCAGTACCTGCTCAAAGACGACCCGGTTGGAGGCGCCCCCGGCGCGAGCGTCCACGGCGGCACCGTCGGCTTCCAGACCGGCCTGGAGTACGCCAGCGGCCAGCCCAAGCCGCTGTACTTCGGCTGGCCGATCCCGCTGACCGTCAGTCGCGACGGACACCGCTTCGCGCTGTGGGGCCTTGCGCGGCCGGCAACCGGTGTGACGCATGTGACCGTGCTGGTCAAAGCGCCGCACGCCAAGCACTACCGCACGCTCAAGGTGGTCGCCACCAACAGCCTTGGCTACTGGAGCCTTGTCTCCTCCACGCCCGGGGAAACCTGGCGGGTGCGCTGGACCAGCCCCACAGGCGTGAAATACGAAGGACCACCCATCCACGCGCACTGAGGCGAGCGTGGATCGGCGCGGATGCCTTGTGGCACGTTTCGGCGTCGCCCTACGATGAATGGGCGATGCCGGAGCTGCCCGAGGTAGAGATCACCGCGCGGCTGCTCGACGCCGCGCTGCGCGGGGCGCAGATCGAGTCCGCGCTGGCGCCGGGCATCAATGCGCTTAAGACGTTCGATCCGCCGCTGTCCGCTGTGCAGGGGCAGCGGATCGCGGCGGTACGCAGACGCGGCAAGCAGCTGATCGTCGACACCGACGGTAACGGCGACCAGTCCGCCCAGCCGCTGTCGCTGCTCATCCACCTGATGTCGGCCGGGCGCCTGCAGCTGTATGACAAGCTCGCGGGGCCGCGCGATCGGACGTCGCGGCTGCTGTTGCGGGTCGGCGAAGGTCGCGAGCTGAGACTGCGCGAGTTCGGCTCCAAGCAGGCCGCCTGGGTGAAGGTGCTGGCGACTGACGAGCTCGAGCACGATGACGCGCTGGCAACGCTCGGTCGTGAAGCGTGGCCCGATCCGGGCGCAGCGGCTGAGCTAAAAGAGCTGCTCGACGCTCCCAGACCGCTGCACGCGCTCCTGCGCGACCAGCACGTGATCGCCGGGATCGGGCGCTCGTGGGCGGATGAGATCCTGTGGGAGGCCAGGCTTTCCCCATACAAGCGCGGCGCCGACCTGGACGAGCAGGAGGCGGGGCGGCTCACAGACGCGATCGTGCAGACCCTTGGCTGCGCGATCTCTCATTACGAGCAGGCGGTGCGCCTGCCGATCCCGGACAAGCTGCCGATGCCGCTACGCGTGCACCGCCACGAGGGCGAGCCTTGCCCGCGCTGCGGCGCCACCCTGCAGGCGGTCCACTTCGAGGACTATGTGATCGCCTACTGCCCCGCCTGCCAGACCGACGGACGTGTGCTCAAGGACCGCAGGCTGTCGCGGCTGCTGCGCTGAGGCGAAGCCTAGCCCGGCGCTCTGGCCATGCCAAGGATGTGGGGTATGGCGGGTGCGACGGGGCTGAGCTTGAAGGAGAAGCGCTCCTCGCGCTCGATCGCAAAGCCCGAGCTGCGGATCGCCGCGCGCGTGTCGCGCGCGCAGCGGCAGCCGCCTGCCAGCGGCGGATAGATCGTCGCATCCAGCGCACGCTGGATGCGAGCGGCGGCGGGGCGCTCGGATACGACGTGCTCGTAGAAGCGCAGCTCGCCCCCCGGTCGCAGGACACGGCGGATCTCGCGCAGAGCAGCCGCCTGGTCTGAGACGGTGCACAGCACAAGCGACACGACCGCCGCGTCAAAGCCGGCGTCCTCGACAGGCAGCGCTTCGGCGATTGCGCGTGTCACCTGCACCGACACCGTGGAGGTTTCGCTCGCGCGCTGGGCGAGCGCGCACAGGTGCGGCTCGGGCTCCACGGCGAGGACGTGCGTGACGCCCTGCGGATAGTAGGCGAAGTTCAGCCCGTGGCCTGCTCCAATCTCGACCACGCGCCCTTGCAGGCCCTCGAGCAGAGCCGTGCGATGCTCGGCCCCGCCGCGCTGCTCGGCCGTGTGGCTGATCCTTGGATACAGGCGGGCGAAGAGCGGATGGCGGTGCGTGCTCGGCACGCCGTCATGATCGCAGTCGCCGCGACGCGTACTTCCGATCGCTCGTTGGTGGCGAGTGCTGCTGCTAGCTGTCGACGCGGCCGTCGGAGCCGTCGTAGTGGTGCAGGAAGATCTCCTCGAGCGACGGTTCGCGGCTGGTCAGCGTCTTGATCGTGTGCCCACCCGCCTCGGCCAGCGCGGCGATCAGTGGGCCAACGCTTCCGGTCACCTCAAAGCGCAGCGCGCTGGGTCCGGCGCTCTCGCTATGCACGCCGGGCAGCTGCGCCAGCTCGGGCGCGGGACCCGCGAAGGTGACCTCGACCGTCTGCGCCGCCAGGTGGCGCAACTGCTCGAGCGTTCCCTCGTCAACGAGCCTGCCCTGCCTGAGGATGCCGACGCGGTCGCATAGCGCCTCCACCTCGCTGAGGATGTGCGAGGACAGGAACACCGTCTGCCCGCGGTCCTTGGCTTCTTTTATGCACTCGCGAAAGGCGACCTCCATCAGCGGATCCAGGCCGCTGGTGGGCTCGTCCAGCAACAGCAGATCGGCGCGGGTGGCCAGCGCGGCGACCAGCTGCACCTTCTGGCGATTGCCCTTCGACAGCGCCCTGATCTTCTTGGACGTGTCCAGCGCAAAGCGCTTGATCAGCGCATCGCGGTAGGCAACATCGGTGCCGCCACGCAGGCGAGCGAGGAACTCGAACGTCTCCGCGCTGGTCAACGACGGCCACAGAAACGGCTCGCCCGCGACATAGGCCACCCGCCTGTGCGCATTGACGGGATCGCCCCACGCGTCGATGCCGAACAGCGCGCCGCTGCCTGCGCTTGGCCGGTGCAGCCCAAGCAGCAGCCGGATCGTGGTCGTCTTGCCAGCGCCGTTGGGACCGAGATACCCATAGATCTCGCCCGCTGCGACCGTCAGGTCAAGGCTGTCCAGCGCTAAGGTGGGTCCGTAGCGCTTGCACAGCCCAACCGTGTGGATCGCCGGCTCGTCGTCGCTGGCGCTGGCGGGAGACGGCGGCGGGGATGAGCGGAGTGGCGCATGTGCCATGGGCAGCAGCACCTGAGAATCACACAACCCGCGGGCGGCTGCTCACTCCCCGGTGACGGTGCCCTCGAGCGTCTGCTTGACGTTGTCGATGCCGCGCTCCATCATCGCGTCCGCCCGCTGTGCGCGATCGTCGGGCAGCAGATCGGCGATCCACACGAAGCGCGTGCCGCCGTCGGGGTGGGCGAGCACCTGGGCGGCGCCGTTGTGATGGCTGTATGGGCCGTCGACGATCGACCACACCAGCCGGCGCGCCTGGGCGTCTGAGCTGACCAGCCGCTCGCGCGCGGTCACCCCGTTGAAGAACGACACGATCCGGTCTGTGCCGTCCAGGTGTGCGTCCGTGACGAAGCCCGGCACCAGCCGCTCGTGCAGGGCTCCCCAATCGGCGAGTGCGTCCCAGGCGTCCTCGACAGACACCTCTATGCGACGTTCCTTGTAGATGGTTGCCATGGGCCGGGATGCTCGCCGACTGCCACGGCGCGGTCTTGGACATTCGTGCTCGTGTGCGACGATCGACGGGTGCTGAGCTCGACGAACGTCTTCGCGGCCGACGGCCTGCAACTGGACGACGTGGCCTGTCGCCATCCTGCGGGTCCGGGCCGGGAGATCGAGCGCGCGGGCACGCTTGCGCTGGTGTTCGTGCGCCGCGGCTGCTTCGTGCGCAGCGTGGACGGCGTGGAGTCGTTGCTGGACTCGACGGTCGCCTACGCGATGCACCCCGGCGAAGAACAGCGTTTCGATCACCCCCACGGGCACGGCGACGACTGCACGGTCCTGTCCCTCGATCGTGCGCTCGTGGCTTCGCTGTGGGGCGCGATTGGCTGCTGCCCGCAGCGCCGATGCCCGTGAGCCCGCAGCTGGACCTCGAGCACCGCATGCTGCTCAATGACGCCACGCGCCAAGAGGACGGGCATGACGTGTTCGAGCGTGCCATCGCCGTGGGCGCGCGCCTGCTCGAGGAGGTCGACGCACGCCGGGTGGGCAGCGGCCAGCCCAAGACGGCCAGGCGCCGGCGCGTGCTCGTCGACGAAGCCCGCCAGGCGCTGGCCGGCGACACAGAGCTCTCCCTCGCGCAGATCGCCCAGGCGCTCAGCGTCTCGCCCCACCATCTCAGCCGCGTCTTCCGCGCGACCACGGGTGTGACGCTGGCCCGTCACAGGATGCGCCTGCGCGTCCGCGAGGCGATGCACCGGCTGGCGGGCGGCGAGCGCGATCTCGCACGCCTGGCCGCAGACGTCGGTTTCAGCGATCAGAGCCACCTGTGCAGGGTCGTGCGCGAGGAGACTGGCACGACTCCCGGTACCCTGCGCAGCGCTCTGCAGAGGCCGGATTAGACCCAGCGTCCGCTCTCGGAGCGCGTGGCGAACTCGACCGAGGTCGAGTTCTTCTTGGTCGGCAGGGCGCCGGCTTCAGATCAACTGTTGAATCACGATGGAAGCGACGGTGGGCTGCGCGCCTCCGGCGAGCGGTGTGATCGTGAGCGCCGGCGTGTTCCCCGCTGGGTTGCGAAGCTCGACCGTCGAGTTCGCGCTGGTGGTTGTGACGAGCACATCGCCGGCAATCTGACTCGTGCCGGTGGCTCGCCCGTACACGGTGTAGGGCAGTTGGTCCATGGCACTCCCGGAGTCGAGCGCAATTACCAACTGGCCCGGCTCGGTGACTGAGACCGAGAAGTTCACGCTGTACGTGCCAACGTCGGGCAGCAGGAATTCGGCCGAGCTGAGTCGGATGATGCCACCCGAGGCCGGACCGTCGTGGGGAAACTGGACCGGAGCTCCGGCCGCGACCGTCGTCGCGTTGTCCGGCGGCATTACGGCGTAGAACTCGGCGTATGCGGATGATCGAGATGACCCTTCCGGGCCAGCCGGTCCCACAGACCCTGTGGCTCCGGTCGGTCCGGTCGGTCCCGTGGCGCCGTCGAGTCCGGTTGCTCCTGGGGCTCCGCTGGAGCCTGTAGGTCCAGTCGCGCCTATGGCGCCGTCGAGTCCGGCGGCGCCCGGGGCTCCGCTGGAGCCAGAAGGTCCAGTTGCGCCCATGGGTCCTGGTAGTCCTGGGAATCCGGTCGGTCCCGTGGCGCCGGTGAGACCGGTCAGTCCCGCTGGTCCCATGGTGCCTGTGACTGGTCCGGATGGTCCCGTTGCCCCTGTAGCGCCTGTGAGTCCGATCAGCCCGGCAGACCCCGTGGCGCCAAGCAAGCCCTGCAAGCCTTCGCGGCCGCCCGGTCCGGGCAGGCCCACGAGACCCGTCGGGCCGCGGACGCCCGAGTGTCCGCGCGGTCCGCGTGCTCCCGAAGCTCCTCGTGCTCGCCTCTGGCAACGAGCTGGGTGTGGCCCGACCCGCCCTGTGAATGCTGCCGGACCACAGCGTTGAGCAGAAGTCGACTGACCTGCAGCGATGCTGGGGGCAGCGGCCATCGCACCAAAGAGCCCCAAGGCACAGGCCGCCGCGGTGCGCATGCCGAGAAAGGGTCGGCGGGCCGTCCGGGCTGGGTTAGGTATATGGAAAATGGCCATCTCCTGGAACTTAGACCCCAAGCACCGGAAACGACGTGGGCAAACTACGTGAACTACGGGGGTCGAACCCTCTCGACGCCGGCTACGCGCCCGAGAACCGCCCGGCGGCGATCGCCGCGACCACGAGCATCACCACCCCGTAGACACCCGGCACGGCGCCCGCAGCCGTGCCGAAGGCCTGCGTGGCGAGGGCCGCCGCGACCGCGAAGTCGCGCATCGCGATCGTGAAGGCGCCGGGGACGGCGCTAGCCCCGCGCCCGTCCATACGTCGCCACAGCTGCGCCAGGCACACGCACACGATCAGGAACGCCACACTCGCCAGCAGCGCTGCGCCGAGGTGGTGCGCTCCATGTGTGCCGCTGAGCGCGGCGTAGACGAGCACCGCCACGGTCAGCGCCGCGACGCCCTCGCGCTCGGCGTCGACCGCCGCGAGGTGCGTGGTAAGCGCTGCGCGGCTGCGCGCGGCGACGCCAATGAGCAGCGGCACGAGCACTACGAGCGCGAAGCGGGCGAGCAGGTGCGCGGAGCTGACGTGCACGGCGCTCCCCGACAGCCACCCGATCGCCAGCGGCCCGACCAGAGCGGCGAGGACCAGCGAGCCAGTCACCGCGCCGAGCGCGATCGTCGCGTCGGCGCCGGCCAGTGCGACGAGGCCCACTGCGGCGATCTCCGACGAGGACAGCCCCACAGCCAGCAGCCCGTCGCGCACCAGCGGCGCAAACGGGCGCCCGAGCAGCCAGGCCGCTCCCACGAGAACCGGCAGCGGCACCAGTGATAGGAACACCACCGGGCCGGCGTGATCGCGTAGGCGGGCGAGGTCGGCGAAGGAGATCCCCAGTGCGGTCGCCAGCACGAGCAGCGCCAGCAGCAGGTCCGAGCGGGCGGCCAGCCAAGGGGAGGGGATCGCGAGGCCGAGCGCGGCGGCGAGCAACGCCAGCGGCGTCAGGAACCGGGGGATCGTGGCGAGCGGGCGCAGCATCGTTCATTCGATCGGCGTTGCGCCATCGGCAACAATAGGCTCAGGCACCGATGACCCCATCGTCGACTCAGCCGCCAGAGGGAGCCGACCACACCGCGCGGCTGCTGGTTTCCTGCCCGGACGGCCCCGGGATCGTGGCGGCACTCTCGCGCTTCTTGTTTGAGCGGGGGGCGAACATAGTGAGCTCCGACCAGTACTCGACCCATCCCGAGCATGGCACCTTCTTCATGCGCTGCGCTTTCTACCTGCCGGCGATCGAGCGCGAGCGAAACGAGTTCGAGGCGTCCTTGGGCAAGCTCGCGCAGCGCTTTTCGATGACCTGGCGTCTCTCCTACGCGAGCACGCGCCGTCGCGTCGCGCTGATGGCCTCGCGCACGGAGCATTGCCTGCTGGACGTGCTGTGGCGCGCCAGCCGCGGAGAGCTGGAGATGGACATTGCCTGCGTAATCTCAAACCACGAGGAGCTGCGCGGCGACGTCGAGGCATTCGGCGTGCAGTTCCTGCACATCCCAGTCACCGCACAGACCAAGCCGCAGGCGGAGGGCGCCGCGCTGGAGGTCCTCACGGGTGCGGTCGACCTGGTGGTGCTCGCCCGCTACATGCAGATCCTCTCGGGCGACTTCCTCGCGCGGGTGGGCTGCCCGGTGATCAACATCCACCATTCCTTCCTGCCCGCGTTCGCCGGCGCCGAGCCCTACCGGCACGCCTACGAGCGCGGGGTCAAGCTGATCGGCGCGACCGCTCACTACGTCACCGAGCAGCTCGACGAGGGCCCGATCATCGAGCAGGACGTGGTGCGCGTCGGCCACCACTACACCGTCTCAGACCTCGAGCGGGTAGGGCGCGACGTCGAGCGCATGGTGCTGGCCCGCGCCGTGCGCAGGCACCTCGATGACCGCGTGCTCGTGCACGAGGGCCGCACGATCGTCTTTTGACGGCCGTCTCGCTCAAGCGAGCCGTGTCGAGGCCGATACGTCTATATGGCTCAAGCGGTCTCCCGCCCAGGGGCGCGTGCGGCCCGGCAGCGACGCGACATGCAAAGACGGGGCCGGCCCGCGACGTCCCGGACGCCGGATGGCTCGCCAGACCTGCAGCGCGCGATCGAGCTGGCGACGCTGGTCGAGTCCGCGGGCGACGCCGTGCTCGGCGTGTCGCCGCGCGGGTTGATCACGCACTGGGGCGAGGGCGCGCAGCGGCTGTTCGGATACTCGCGGGCCGAGGCGGTGGGCAAG
Source organism: uncultured Solirubrobacteraceae bacterium (assembly GCA_963734225.1). Lineage (GTDB taxonomy): Bacteria > Actinomycetota > Thermoleophilia > Solirubrobacterales > Solirubrobacteraceae > Palsa-744. Next base: position 539,337 of record CAVTGI010000014.1, on the reverse strand, counting down.
CTCATCACCATGCTCGCTCCTCCCGATCGCGGAGGCGAGGCGGGCGCGATCGGCCAGCAGCTCAGCAGCGGCGAGCGCGTCAAGCGGATCGAGACCGAACGAGTGACCAAGGACGGACGTCTGCTCGAGGTGGAGCTGTCGGTCTCGCCCATCTGGAGCGAGGACGGCAGGTTCATGGGATCTGTCGGCATCATGCGCGACCTGACCGAGCTTCGCCAAACGCTCGAGGAGCTGCATGCGGCGAGGCTCGAGGACCTCGAGCGCCTGGCATTGGTGGGCGAGTACCGCGACGACGACACCAATCGCCACACCGAGCGGGTCGCGCGCACGGCGAGCCTGGTGGCGATCGCGCTGGGCCTCGACGCGGATCTGGTGCGGACGATCCGTCGCGCCTCTCCGCTGCACGACATCGGCAAGATCGGCATCCCCGACTGCATCCTGCTCAAGCCAGACAGACTCACCGCGGAGGAGTTCGCGGTGATCAAGACGCACACGGCGATCGGCAAGCGGATTCTCGGCGACAGCCATTTCCCGATTCTGAAAATGGCGACCGAGATAGCCTTCACCCATCACGAGCGCTGGGATGGGACCGGCTATCCAGCCGGGCTGCGAGGGCAGGCGATCCCGGTCTGCGGGCGGATCACGGCGCTGGCGGACGCCTTCGATGCGATGACCCACGCCCGTCCGTACAAGCAGGCGTTCTCGGTCGAGCACGCCGTCGCGGAGATCCGCCGCTGCAGCGCCAGTCAGTTCGATCCGGCGATCGTCGAGGCGTTCATGACGCTCCCTCACGGCGAGCTCGTGGACACGGTCGCGGGCGCGGGCGGGCGCTACGGGTGCGCGGCCTAGGAGGCTGGGATCCCTGGCGCGATCGAGCCCGAAGAGCAAGCATTCGACTTCGAGCTCCCCGACCTCGTCAACTCCGACACAGGCACGATTGTTATTGGAGGTTGTACACTAAGCTCCAATAAGAGGGTTACTATGTCGGAGCTTTTGAATCGTCACTGGCAAAGCGAGGTCGCGGGCAGCGGAGTGTCGCGTCGCGACCGTCGCTCCTGCGATTACTACGCCTACCTCCCCGACCCGCTGGTCGACCGCCGTTTCGCGCTCGACGGAGAGGTCGCCGCCGACATCGCCGACGCCGAGGCCGCAATCACCCGGTTGAACGCTGAGGCGACGGCGCTTGTTGACACCGAGGGCCTCGCACGGATTCTGCTGCGTGCCGAGTCCGTGGCCTCATCGCGCATTGAGGGGCTCGAGATCGGGGCGCGCCGTCTCCTCCGCGCCGAGGCTGTCCGCTCGTTGCACGAGCCGTCATCCGATGTAACGGCTACCGAGGTGCTGGGCAATATCGACGCGATGCTCTACGGTGTCGAGCAGATCGGGCCGGGCGACGAGATCACCGTGGATCTGATCTTGGAGATCCACCGACGCCTTCTCGCCGGCACGCGTCTGGAGGTCTGCGCAGGCAACTTCAGGCAAGTCCAGAACTGGATCGGCGGTAGCGACTACAACCCATGCTCGGCGGACTACGTTCCGCCGCCCCACGAGCTCGTCCCGGATCTCATGGAGGACCTTTGCGCGTTCTGCAACACCGAGGACCTACCCGCGGTCGCACAAGCCGCGGTCGCCCATGCGCAGTTCGAGACCATCCACCCGTTCGTGGACGGCAACGGCCGCACAGGCCGCGCAATCATTCACCTCGTGCTGCGTCGCAGAGGGCTCGCCCCGCGCGTCCTGCCACCAGTCTCGCTCGTCCTCGCCACGCTCGCACGCGACTATGTCGGCGGACTCACGGCGTCCCGGTATGTGGGCTCGCCAAACTCACCCGATGCCATCGCGGGTGCGAATACCTGGTTGGCGACCTTTGCCGGCGCCTGCGTCCGCTCAGTGGCCGACGCCGCCACGTTCGAGTCGCGTGCCGTCGCCCTCGAGCAGGAGTGGCGCGAACGTCTTGACCGGGTCCGGGCCAACTCAGCGAGCGACCTCCTACTTCACCGCCTCCCTGGCGCGCCGGTGCTTACAGCCGAGAGCGCAGCGACTCTGATCGGCCGCACATTCAAGCCGGCCAACGACGCGATCCAGCGCCTCGTCCAGGCGGGCATCCTCCACCAGATCACGATCGGCCGGCGCAACCGCGCCTACGAGGCTCCCGAGATCATCGAAGCGTTCACGGACCTCGAGCGACAGCTCGCCAGTCCCGAGGGCGACACGCGCACATCGTCTCCCGCCCGCACCGTGCCTTACCGGCGGTCGCGTTAGACGCCGACTCCACTCGCGGCGGCTCGTCGCTACGCTTGGCAGGTGATTGCTCCGGGAGACATCGCACCAGATTTCGAGCTCCCCGACCAAGATGGCCGCGCGGTCAAGCTCTCGGACTTCCGCGGGCAGCCGGTCGTCGTCTACTTCTACCCCAAGGCCGACACGCCGGGGTGCACCGTGCAGGCGTGCGGCGTCCGCGACCATGAGGCCGACTACTCGAAGGTCGGCGCCACGGTCCTCGGGATCTCTCCCGACCCGGTTGCCAAGGTCAAGAAGTTCCACGACAAGCAGGACCTCAACTTCCGTCTGCTCGCCGACTCAGATCACACGGTGGCCGATTCATACGGCGTCTGGGTCGAGAAGTCGATGTACGGCAAAACGTACTTCGGCAACGAGCGCACGACCTTCGTCATCGATTCCGACGGACGCGTGGCCAGCGTGCTGCGCAAGGTCAAGCCGGCCGAGCACGACGAGCTGGCCTTGAAGGCGCTTGAGCGGGCTACCCCGCCCGTGATCTAACTGACGCAAAGCACGTCCTCAACGTTGGGGCGGGAGCGTGCTGCGATGTCTAACCTTTGTGTAAGGTTTGCGATGTTGGATTCATGCCGGCTTCCCGTTCAGCGTGGATGCGTGTGGGCGATCTCAGTGTTCGCACGGGGGTCTCTACCCACCAGCTGAGGGCATGGGAACGTCGCTACGGGCTGCTGCAACCCCGGCGCTCGGCAGGTAACTATCGGCTGTATTCGCCGGCAGACGAGGCCCGGGTGCGGCTGATGCAGCGGTATCTGGCTGACGGGGTCCCGGCTGCCCAGGCCGCCGAGCTGACGATCGCGGCACGCTTTGCCGTCAGCGTTGGAAGCGGCCGCGAGGTCCCCGCAGGTGACGTGAGCACGGCCCAAGAGGAGATTCGTGGGGCGCTTGGGCGCTTTGATGAGACATCCGCCCAGCGGACGCTCGAGCGTCTGTTTGCGGCGTACACGCCGACCACGGTCACCCGCGACGTGCTGTTGCCATATATGCACGAGGTGGGAGAGCAGTGGAGCGCTGGGCGCGTTACGGTCGCACAAGAGCACTTCGCGACCAACTTCTTCGTGGCGCGGCTGTTGGCGCTCGCGCGTGGCTGGGATCGTGGTCTTGGGCCGCGTGCGCTGTTGGCATGTGCGCCCAACGAGCAGCATGCCCTTGCGCTGATCGTGTTCGGGATCGCACTGCACGAGCTGGGCTGGCGTATCACCTATCTAGGTGCCGACACGCCGATCGAGACGCTGGCCGAGGTCGCCGACATCATCCACCCTGAGCTGACCGTCATGGCAGCAACGATGCGCCAGCGACTGGCCAGGCATGCAGGCCAGCTCAGCGATTTCACCGACAAATGGTCGCTTGCCCTGGGAGGACCGGGGGTGAGTGCGCGGCTGGCAAAGCAGACAGGCGCACGGCACCTTCTAGATGACCCGGTGACGGCAGCTGGCACGGTCAGCGCCTGACGCCTCGCGACAAGGTCACTAGCTCAGAACCTTAGACAGAGGTTGTCTGTTCTGTCTAGCCAACGCTTGGTGCCGGTAGCATGCGCTCAGCAGGATGCAATTCCAACGGTCGTGATTAACCATTGTTCGCACAAGGCTCAACAGACCAGGCCCTTGCTGGCGCGCTGCGTCAACTGCGCCAAAACAATGGGAGAACTCAAGAAGATCTCGCTTACATCGCGGGCATCACGGTCGCGGCACTTGCACGGATAGAACGTGGTACCTCAAACCCCCGATGGACAACAGTAAGACGCGTCGTCGACGCTCTGGAAATCAGCCTCGCAGACTTCGCCATAGCGGTCGAAAATGTTCCTGTGTGAGCAACGAACCCGAATTCATTGCAAACCCCTTGGTCGCCGTCATCGGGCGGTCGCGACCCCGGTCTGCGGTTGTCGAGAACGCGTCCACAGTCGTGCCTGGACACTCACACCCCGATCTCTTCGGGCCGCAACGCACATGACCCGCAAGCGAGGACGCTCCTAGCGCACGAGAGTCTCGCCAAGGGTGCTCGACACGCTCGCCGGCATGGCCCGGCCCGCCGCATAGCACGGGCCGGGCTGCGACTGCCCGGCTGGACGCAAGCCTCGAGCTAGGCGTTCTGGACGATCAGCAGGTTGTTGCCGTCGGCGTCGCGGAAGAAGAACATCGGCGGCACGGGGCCGCCCATGCGCATGACCGTCTCGTCGACGTCGACTCCTGCGGCTTTCAGGCTGGCGTGGTCGGCGTCGATGTCCTTGGTCGAGAAGCCGATGCGGCCCTCGATGCCGACCGTTTCGCCCTCGCGCGGCACGCACAGGGCAACCGTCGTGGCGGCGCCGCGGGGCGCTACTTCGACCCAGCGGTCGCCGTTGCCGAAGGGAGTGTCGGAGCGCTTCTCGAAGCCGAGCTTGTCGACGTAGAACGCGATTGCCTTGTCCTGGTCGCTGACTGGGATCATCACGGTGCCCAGCTGGGTGATCCGGGTCGTGCTGGCTGTCTCGGTCATCTTCGTCCTCCTGTTCATGGGGTTGTGTGAGCTTGGACCGCCGGCCGGAGCGAAACTCATCGGCGCGGCGCGCGGCCGATTCCACCCGACGGCACCGAAGATACGCAAAATCGCGTATGGCATGGCGCGGGCCAGACAAATAGTCTCCCGCGGCAATGCCGACGGGCCACTGGGGGCCGTCGTGTGCAGCACCCGACGAAAGGATGAGCAGGATGACGCTTCGCTGGAACCTCCTCGCGCCCAAGCGGCGCGCGGCGCTGGTGGTCGCCTCGGCCACGTGTGCCCTCTTTGCCCTCGCCGGCTCCGCTCAGGCGGCGCTGCCCACGGTCACTGTCTCGGTCGGCGCCTCGTCGGTCACCGTCGGCGGGGCCTTGCAGTCGGGCGCTGTCAACGTCGTGTCCACCAGCACCAAAAAGGAAACCGAGGTCATCCTGTTGGCGGTCAAGCCGGGGGTGAGCGTCGCCGAAGTCGAAGCCTTCGCCAAGAGCAACAAGCAGAAGGACCCCAACAACGCCGACAAGTACGGCACGATCGCCTTCGACGTCGAAGCCAACCCGGGTGCGGCGACCGAAGCGCAGACCGACCTGCAGGCGGGACAGTACATAGTGTTGACCGGCGAAGGCGAAAAGCCGGTGGCCATCCGCACGACCTTCACCGTGGCGCCCGCCGCGTCGCCGGCGGCCATGCCGACGCCCGAAGCGACAGTGCGCTCGATCGAGTTCGGCTTCCGCGGGCCGACCACGCTGCGCGACGGCGAGCTGGTGCGCTTTGAAAACGAAGGCTTCCTTGTGCACATGGACATCGCCTTCCCGGTCAAGAGCAAAGCGGCTGCCCAGCAGGTGGTCAAGCTCCTGCTCGCGGGCAAGGAAAAGGGAATCGAAAAGCTCGTCGCTGGGCCGCCGGCCGCCTTCGCCGGGCCGCTGTCCAGCGGCGCCTTCCAGCAGGAGATCGTCACTGCCAAGCCCGGCTGGTACGTACAGGCGTGCTTCATGGAAACCCAGGACGGGCGCGACCACACCCGGCTGGGGATGGAGCGGGTCTTCAAGATCCTGAAGTAGGCGCCCGCGCGCGCTGGACCGCCTCGTCGCTATCGGATGAGGCGGTCCATGCGCGCAGCTGTGATCGTTTCGTGCAGCGTCTCTGGCGCGTCGTGCTTGGGGCGCCAGCGCAGCTCGCGCCTTGCCTTGGCGGTGTCCATGATCATCGACTCGCGGAAGGCGGCGATCCACTGCGCCTGCGCGGGCAAAAAGCCCAGGCGCGCGATCATCTGCGCGAGCGCGTCGACGGCCAGCTCGGGCACGGGGATCGAGTACCAGCCGAGCTCGTCGGCGAGCAGCTTGACGGTCAGCTGGCCGGGGCCGGCGAGGTTGTAGACGCCTGGGCTGCCCCGGCCGAGCACCGCCGCGCGCATCGCGCTGGCCACGTCGTCATGGTGGACGAGCTGGAAGCAGACGCCGGGGTCGGGCAGCACCGGCTTGAGGATCGGCACGTCCTCGAGCAGGCGCAGTACCGCGCTGGGCAGCCGCTCTGAGACCTGCGTGTAGGGCAGGCTGTCGATCAGCAGCGGCGCATCCGGCCCGCCGACGATGCAGGGGCGAAAGACGTATGCGGCCGTTGCGCTGTCGTGCAGCGCATCGGCCAGCAGCGTCTCGACCTCGGCCTTCTGGCGCGAGTAGTAGTGGCTGTCGGTGCCCCGCGCTGGGACGTCCTCGGTCAGCGGCTGGGGGTTGTCGGCGTGAAAGCCGTAGGCGGCGACCGACGAGGCGTATACGAGCCGCTGTGTGCCCGTGGCGGCGGCGGCTTCGAACACGTTGCGCGAGCCGTCCAGGTTGACCCGGCGGCTGTCTGACTCGCTGCCCATGATCAGGAAGGCCAGGTGCACGACCACGTCGGCGTCGGCGACCAGATCGGCCACGGCGCGGCGGTCGAGCACGTCGCCGCGGCGGTAGGCGACCTTGCGGTAGCCGTGTGCGGCGGGGTCGAACGGACGCCGGGCCATGCCCACGATGCGAGCCACCCCGGGCGAGCGGTCAAGCGCGGCGATGACCGCGCGACCCATCTCGCCGGTGGGGCCGGTCACCGCCACGGTCAGGCCCTGCGTGGAGTCAGCGCGCGAAGCCATTGGGTTCTATCAGGCATTATGAACCTCCCCAGCTTGAGGTCCGGGGTTTCGGTCACGTCCTTGCGGGCGTGAGCCTGGCGTGTCCTTGCGGGCGCGTCTTCCTGGAGGGTCCGGGCGTCTCAGGGGTCTTCGACGACGCCGGGTCTTCACAGGCTCTTCGAGCCGCTGTGCGACTCCCGGGAACCGGTGTTCCACCGGCCGGTGCTGTTGATGCTGCTGTGTGGGCCTGGAGCGCTCGCTTTAGGATGATGCACGCGGCGTTCGTGTCCGCGTGGTTGGTGTGCCCGCAGGCCACGCATCGGAAGACCGCTTGGCTTTCGCGGTTCTCCCTGGCGATGTGCCCGCAGGCGCGACACTCCTGGGAGGAGTAGGACGGGTTGACGGCAACCAGTGCAGAGCCGTACCAGCAGGTCTTGTAGTCCAGTTGGCGGTGTAGCTCGCCCCAGCACTGGTCGAGGATCGCTCGGTTCAGGCCCGCCTTCTGGGCGACGTTGGCGCCAGGCTGCTCGAGTGTGCCCTTCGCCGAGCGCGTCATGTTGGCCACCCGCAGGTCCTCGATCGCGAGAAGCTCGTGTCTGCTGGCCAGCTCAGTGGTGAGCTTGTGGATGGCATCGAGCTTTCGTGCAGCCAGTCGCCGCCGGTAGCGCGTGAGCGCCAGGCGAGCCTTCTCGCGGTTGCGCGAGCCCTTGCAGCGGCGGTTGACCTGTGATTGCAGCCGGCCGATCTTCGCCCACTCCGCGTCGCTGATGACCGCCACGTGCACGAACTGCCCACCCGAGGTGGCGAGCGAGTTTGAGATGCCCACGTCCAGCCCTAGTGCCGGTCCTATCGGTGCCGGGGGGTCGGCCAGCTGCACCTCGCAGCAGAAACTCACATACCAGGCGTTTCCTTCGCGCACGACCGAGACGTGTTTGAGGGCGCCTTCGAATAGCCGCCCGCCCAGGCGCGGGTAGCAGTTGCGTACCGACACCCAGCCGAGCTTCGGTAGGCGAACCTGTCCTTGGTGTGCCGGGAGGTTCAAGCCGATCTGCTTGGGATCGGGGTCCGGGTAGCGAAACCCGTCGCGCTCGCCCCGCCGACGTGGTTTCGGGTAGCGCGAGCGCCCCGCGAAGAAGTTGGCAAACGCCCGGTCGAGGTCGCGCAACGCCTGCTGGAGGACGTGCGCTGGTGCCTGCGAGAGGAACGCGAAGTCGCGATCGGCCTTGACCTCCTTCAGAAAGTAAGTCTGGCGCATGTAGCTCATCCCCTGGCCCGTCACGGCGTAGCCGAGCTTGCGCTGCTCCAGGCCCGCGTTGTAGATGAGTCGTGCGCAGCCCGCGAACCGGCGCGCCAGGTCCTCCTGCTCGGGCGTGAAACGAGCCTTGTGACGGTAGGCGCGAGTGATCACCATTGTTCAAGAACTATAGTTGGTCTCATGGACGGAAAACATGGATTTCATACCGGCAGGCATGTCGTCTTCAGACTTCACGTACATTTGGTCTTCATCACCAAGTATCGTCGTGGCGTCATCACGCAACGTGTCCGCTCAGAGCTCGAGCAGAGCTTCCGCAAGGTCTGCGAGGCCTTCGAAAGCGAGCTGCTTGAGTGCGATGGGCAAGACGACCACGTCCACCTGCTCGTCGCCTATCCGCCCAAGGTTGGGGTCGCCCGCCTGGTGAACAGCCTGAAGGGTGTATCCGCGCGGCGCATCAGAGCGCTCGACCTCCCCGAGGTCCGCGGCAAGCTCTGGGGAACAGCCTTCTGGTCGCCCTCTTACTGTGCCGTGTCCTGCGGCGCCGCGCCCCTGGACATCATCAAGCGCTACATCCAAAACCAACGTCGGACACTTTGATCGCTCCCTTGAAGGAAGGGGCTGGCAGCGCCCATTGGGTCAACCGTCACAGCGGGTAGCTTGCAGGCGATGTATCGCCGGCTTGCGGGTGCCCCGCTGATCGCGCTCGCCCTGGCGCTCGACGCCTCGCAGGCGCACGCCGCCCTGGCGCAGGCCTGGCCGCCGTTCGTGCTGGTGACAGGCCTGCTGCTGATCGGGCTGGTGGCCGGCCGCGACGGCCTGTTCGATGCGGCTGCCAGTCGGCTTGTGCGCCTGCCCGGGCCGCCGCTTGGGCTTGCGCTGGCCTGCTTTGCTCTGGTGGCGGCCGTGACGGCGCTGTTGAACCTCGATACGTCTGCGGTCTTCCTGACCCCCGTGCTGGTGCAGGTCGCCAGGCGACGCGGCCTGCAGATGGCTCCGTTCCTGTACGGCGCGGTGCTGATGGCCAACGCGTCCTCGCTGTTTCTGCCTGGCTCGAACCTCACCAACTTGCTGGTGCTGTCTGGCGCGCACGTGACCGGCGCGACCTTCTTCTGGCGCATGCTGCCGATGGCCGTGGCGGCGTCTGCGCTCACGGCGGGCGGCCTGGTGGCGATCCATCGTCGCGCGTTGTTGGTCGCCTGCGACCCCGTCGATGAGCCACGCATGCCTGTGCGGCTCGGCCTCGGCCTATGGGGCGCGCTGGTGGCCGCGGTGTTGATCGTCGTGTTGCGCAACCCCGCCCTGCCGGTGCTCGCCGTCGGGGCGATCCTCGTGGGCTGGCGGGTGCGCGCTGGGCGCCTTGCGTGGCGAGGAACGCTTGAGTGGCTTGGGCTGCCGACGCTGATCAGCCTGTTCGGCCTGGCGGTGGCGCTGGGCACGTTCGCCCGTGCGAGCGCGTTTCCCGCGGACGTGCTGCACTCGGCCGGCGGCCCGCTGACGGTCGCGGTGGCGGCGCTTGCGAGCGTGGCGGTCAACAACCTGCCGGCGGCCGTGCTGCTGTCCTCCGGGCACGGGCTGCGCGTGGGTGCGCTGCTGCTCGGGCTGAACGTGGGCCCCAACCTGGCGGTGACAGGCTCGCTGGCGGTCCTGCTGTGGTGGCGCGCGGCCGTCGGCGCGGGCGCCAGGCCGTCGGCGCTGGCCTACTCGCGCCAGGGCCTCGTGCTGGCGCCGCTGGCGCTCGCGGGTGCGCTCGCGCTCGGCCTCGCCCTGGCATCGCCGTACGCTTGAGAACGTGCCCGCGCTCCTCGCGTCAGCCTCGATCGGCCACAGCATCGACTCGTTCTTCGAAGCGGCCGGACAGTTCTTCTCGGACCTCGCCGCCGTGCACTGGCCGTCGCTGCTGCTGGGCCTGGCGTTCTTCGGGCTGAACCTGACGCTGCGCTCGCGGGCCTTCTTCCACAGCCTGCGCGCGGCCTATCCGGCGGATCGCTTCCAGTGGCGGCGGGTGTGGGGCGCGTACGTGGCCGCGGTGGGCTTCAACAACGTGGTCCCCGCACGCGGCGGGGACGTGATCAAGCTGTTCCTCACGCGCTCGTCGATCCCGGGCGCGAGGTACCCGACGGTTGCGGCCGCGTTCCTGGTGGAGTCGGTGTTCGACGCGAGCGTAGGGGTGCTCGTGTTGATCTTCGCGTTCAGCCAAGGCGTCTTTCCCAAGCCGCCCGACTTCTCCAAACTGAGCTCCTTCGACATCTCATACCTGGCCGAGCACTTCCGCCTGACGCTCTTTCTGATCACCGTGCTGGCGGTGGCGGGCCTGCTGGCCTTTGCGCTGCTGTCGATGCGTGTGCAGGCCTTCTGGGACCGCGTGCGCCAAGGCGTGACGATCCTCTCAGACCGTCGTCGCTACCTGCGTGAGGTGGTCGCCTGGCAGGCGGTCGGGTGGATATGCCGCTTCGTCGCCTTCTGGTTTCTGCTCGACGCGTTTGCGATCGGCGGCTCGGTCAAGAACGTCTTGCTCGTGTTCGGCGTAAACCAGGTGGCGGGCGCGGTGCCGTTCACGCCGGGAGGCGCCGGCGTACAGCAGGCGCTGCTGGTCAAGGTGTTCTCCTCCAGCGCCAAGACGGCCGTGGTGGCCGCCTACTCGGTCGGCCAGCAGATCGCGATAGCGGTGTTCACCGCGTCGCTGGGCCTGGGCGCGATCGTGTTCATCTTCCGCTTTCGCTCCTTCAAGGAGGTGCTGCACGCGGGACGCGCGTCGCGCGAGGCCGAGCGGGCGGCGGAGCGCGCCGGCGTGCCGGGTTATTGAGTTCGTCGATGACGGCGCTTGCGCGCCGGCTCGCCCGTATTGAGTTCGTCCATGACGGCGCTAACGCGCCGGCTGGACTATTGAAGCCCCTCGCGCGCCTCGCGCACGAGGGCGACGGCCTCGGGGAACACGCGCGCGATGACCGTGCGGATCTGCTCGGCCTGGGCCTCGGCGTCGCCCTGCACGTTGACGCGCTGGACGGCGGCGACGGTCATGTCGACGGCGAGCTTGATCGCGTTGTCGGCCCAGGCGAGGCGCTGCTGCCCGTGCATCTGCTCGGCGAACTCGGCCAGGCGCCGCTGCAGCTCCTCGGGGTCGCCGAACAGGTCTCCGAGGCCACCACTCTCCATGCGCTTCATCATAGACTGCGCTGCTATGGCTGGCTCAGGCGATTCCCGCGAGCAGGTGACGCGCGAGACGGAGCGGCGCAGTCGCCTGTCGGTGGCCGCCTTCGGCGGCGGCTTTCTGTACCTGCTCAGCGCGATCATCATCTCGGAGACGCTCAACGGCGCGCCGACGGTCGGCCTGCTGCAGGGCCTCAAACCGGCGCTGGAAGGCGAAGCGAGCCCGGCGGTGAGCCCGCGCACCGAAGAGGTGAAATTCATCAGCCACCATGCCTTCTCGCTGATCGCAGGCAGCACCCTGGTGGCGATCGCGGTGGGCATCCTCACGCTGATCCTGCTGGTGCTCCTGGACGCGACGCGCTTTCGGCGGCCGCAGACTTGGTCGGCGGCCAGACCACTGGTGATCGGCGGCGGCGTGGCGGTGGCGGTTGTGAGCCTGGCCCATCAGGTGGTGACGGCGATCGAGACGCACAGCTTCTCGGTGGGCCACGACTTCTCCAATCACGCGGTCGAACAGGCGCTGACGAAGGGGACGGCCAACTCGATCATCGACTACGTCGATCTGCTGGCGGGGCTGGCGTTGGCGGCAGGCATGATCGCGGTGATGATCAACGCGATGCGCGTGGGGCTGCTGCCGCGCTGGATGAGCTTCTTGGGCATGTTCTCGGCGATCCTCATCTTCTTGCCGATTGGCGGCGCGGAGCTGCAGTTGGTGCCGGCGTTCTGGATCGTGATGATGGGCATCCTGTTCTCCGGCAAATGGCCCAACGGCGAGCCGCCGGCGTGGAAGGCGGGCGAAGCGGTGCCGTGGCCGTCGCGCGCGGATATGCAGGCGTCGGGTAGTACGAGCAAGGGTCAGCCGGCGCTGGCGGGTGCGGCGGCTGACGCGGGACCGGCGCCGACGCAGGCGGCGTCGGTTGGCTCCTCGCGCAAGCGTCGGCGCAAGCGCGGCGCGCGCGGCTGAGGCGAGCGACGGTGGCCAGCGAACCGGACGCGGGCACGGGCGAGCAGCTCGACGAGGAGCTGGCGTCGCTGCTGGAGGTCGAGTCGCTTCGAGCCGCCGGCGGACTTTCGCGAGCAGGCGCTGCTGAACGACCCGTCGGTGTACGAGCGCGCGGCGGCGGACCCGCTGGCGTGGTGGACCGAGCAGGCCGAGCGACTGGACTGGTTTGTGAAGTGGACGCGCGTGCTCGACGACGACGACCCACCGTTCTATGAGTGGTTCACGGGCGGGGTGCTGAACGCGTCCTACAACTGCCTGGACCGCCACGTGATCGCGGGCAGGGGCGAGCGCGTGGCGTTTCACTGGCGCGGGGAGGAGGGCGAGGAGCGCGACATCACCTACGCGCAGCTGCTGGTGGAGGTGGAACGCTTTGCGAGCGCGCTGAAGGACCTGGGCGTGGCGCCGGGCGACGTGGTGGGGATCTACCTGCCGATGATCCCCGAGGTGGTGGTGGCGATGCTGGCGTGCGCGCGCATCGGCGCGCCGCACAACGTGGTGTTCGGCGGCTTCTCGGCGGAGGCGGTGCGCGAGCGCATGGAGTTCTCGCAGGCGAAGGTGCTGATCACGGTGGATGGCGCGGCGCGCAAGGGCAGGACGGCGCCGGTGAAGGACCGCGTGGACGAGGTGATGGGCGACCTGGACAGCCTGGAGAAGATCGTGGTGGTCAAGAGCAAGGGCACGCCTTGTGAAATGCGCGAGGGCCGCGACGTGTACTACGAGGACATCGTGGCGGCGGCGGACCCGCACTGTCCGGCCGAGCCGCTGGACGCGGAGCACCCGCTGTACATCCTGTACACGTCCGGCTCGACGGCCAAGCCGAAGGGCATCCTGCACACGACGGGCGGCTACCTGACGGGCGTGGCGGCGACCCACCGCTACGTGTTTGACCTGAAGGCAGACTCGGACGTGTACTGGTGCGCGGCGGACGTGGGCTGGGTTACGGGCCACTCCTACATCGTGTACGGGCCGCTGTGCAACGGCGCGACGTCGGTGATGTGGGAGGGAGCGCCGGACTACCCCCACAAGGGCATCTGGTGGGAGCTCGTGGAGCGCTATGAGGTCAGCATCCTGTACTGCGCGCCGACGGCGATCCGCGCGTGCATCAAGTGGGGGGCGCAGTACCCCAACGAACACGACCTGTCGTCATTGCGCGTGCTGGGGTCGGTAGGCGAGCCGATCAACCCGAAGGCGTGGCTGTGGTACCACAAGGTGATCGGCTCAGAACGCTGTCCGATCGTGGACACGTGGTGGCAGACGGAGACGGGCGCGATCATGATCACGCCTCTGCCGGGCATAACTGAGACCAAGCCGGGATCGGCGACCCACCCCTTCCCGGGGGTGTTCGCGCAGGTGCGCGACGAGTCGACCGGCGAGCCGATCGAGGAGGGCCAGGGACTGCTGGTCCTGACGCGCCCGTGGCCGTCGATGCTGCGCACGCTGTACAAGGAGCGCGAGCGCTTCGTGGAGACCTACTTCAAGCGCTTTGGCAGCGAGACCTACCTGGTGGGCGACGCGGCCCGGCGCGACAAGGACGGCTACCTGTGGGTGATCGGGCGCATCGACGACGTGGTCAACGTGTCTGGCCATCGTCTGTCGACGGCTGAGGTGGAGTCGGCGATCGTGGCGCACTCAGACGTGGCGGAGGCGGCGGTGATCGGCCAGCACGACGAGGATTCGGGCCAGGCGATCGTGGCGTTCGTGACGCTGCAGGGAGAGATCGAGGGCGACGATGGCATCGTGGAGGGCATCCGCGAGACGGTGGCGGAGCGGATCGGCAAGTTCGCGCGCCCCAAGCGCATCATCTGGGCGGACGACCTGCCAAAGACGCGCTCGGGCAAGATCATGCGCCGCCTGCTGCGCGACATCGCGGAGGGCCGAGCGCTGGGCGACGTGACCACGCTGCGCGACCCGGCGGTCACCGAGCAGCTGGAGGAGCGGGTCAAGGAGCTGCGCGCACAGGAGGATTGAGCGCGGATTGGATGGTTTTGATGGGGCGGCCTTCCGGCCGCCGGAGTTGTCGCGGGGCGTCCGGGCGTCGGCATCAGGGAAATCCCTGAGAACCTCTTTCAAAAAGATCGGCACGCCCGGATGCGCCCCTGGACGCGGCGCTGGATCGCCACGTGCCGGCTTGCCCGTGCTACCAGCACGGCCTTCACCGGCCCGCGGCGCCCAGCTTGGTCCATGAACGCCCCAACCGCACCGCCTATTTTGAAAGAGGTCCTTAGGTGGGCTTGTGTTGGCCCTGGCATGATTGGCAGATGGCCTCCACAGAGGCGCCTGTAGGGCAGTGCGGGGTGCCGGCGAGCGAGCGACACGCCAGTCGACGTGACGCTGTGCGCCAGGCGCTGCGTATCGCCGTCGGTGCGGTGCTGGCGCTCGGCATCTTGCACCACCTGACGACGGGGCTGCGCTTTGGTGCGGCGATCGGCGTGGTGGCGTTCATCGCGGCGCTGCTGGGACTGTTGACGGTGCCGTGGTTCGTGCGCCTGGGGCGCAGCCTGTCGTTTGAGCGCGCTGCGCGCATCCGCGAGCAGGAGCGCGCGGAGCTTGCGGCGCATCTGCACGACTCGGTCTTGCAGACGCTGGCGCTGATCCAAAAGCGCGCGGGCGACCCGCGCGAGGTGGCAGGCCTGGCGCGCCGCCAGGAGCGCGAGCTGCGCAGCTGGTTGCTCGAGCGTCCGGGGCGCGGCGAGCAGGACAGCATCGCGACCGCGCTCGAGCGCGCTGCGGTCGAGGTGGAGGAGCTTCACCGCGTGCCCGTCGAGGTGGTGACGGTGGGCGATGGGCCGTTGACCGACCGCCTGGAGGCGATGGTGGGGGCGGCACGCGAGGCGATGACCAACGCGGCCAAGTTTGCGAGCAGCGAGCGTGTGGACTTGTATGCGGAGGTGGAGCCCGAGCGCGTGGAGGTGTTCGTGCGCGACCGCGGCGTGGGCTTTGACCCGCAGGCGATCCCGGCGGACCGGCGTGGCGTGCGCGACTCGATCGTGGCGCGGATGGAGCGCCACGACGGCCGCGCGGCGGTGCACAGCGCGCCGGGCGCGGGCACAGAGGTGGAGCTGGTGATGGAGCTGGGCGCGGGTGCGGGCGCGTGAGCGTGCGCGCAGCGGCGGGATAGGTGAGCTTGCGCACGAAAACTGTGACCGATCAGGTGAGTGTCAAGCCCCGAGTGGTGATCGTGGACGACCACCACCTGTTTCGCTCGGGTGTACGCGCGGAGCTCGGTGAGCAGGTTGCGGTGGTAGGCGACGCGGGCGGCGTGGAGGGGGCGGTTGCGATGATCGAACGCGAGCAACCGGATGTGGTGCTGCTGGACGTGCACATGCCGGATGGTGGCGGCGTGGAGGTGATCAGGCGCGTGGGGGACCGGTGCACGAGGACGCGCTTTTTGGCGCTGTCGGTGTCAGATGCGGCGGAGGACGTGATCGCGGTTATCAGGGCGGGCGCGCGCGGCTATGTGACCAAGTCGATTTCTGGCGCGGAGCTGGCGGACGCGGTGTGCCGCGTGGCGGGTGGTGATGCGGTGTTCTCGCCGCGCCTGGCTGGCTTCGTGCTGGATGCGTTTGCGGCCACCGAGCAAAGATCGTCCGGCTCGCCGGGCGAGCGCGCGCCGGGCGATGATCCGCAGCTGGATCAGCTGACCCCGCGTGAGCGCGAGGTGCTGCGCCACATCGCGCGCGGCTACATGTACAAGGAGGTTGCCCAGCGCCTGGGCATCTCGGTCAAGACGGTGGAGGCGCACGTGTCGGCGGTGCTGCGCAAGTTGCAGCTCTCCAGCCGCCACGAGCTCAGCCGTTGGGCTGTGCAGCGGCGGCTGGTGAGCTTGGATGGGCCGTGAGGGCTATGCGGGCTGTGCGGGCGCCTGTGAGTACATCAGCGAGCCGGGCGTGGTGAGCGTCTGGCCGGTCTCCAGCAGGGTCTTCAGGCCGGAGAGGATCATCGGCCAGCCGCCATAGAGTTCGCTGTTGGCGCCCGCGCGCAGCTGGTCGTGGGTGACGGTCACGCGGCAGGAGTCGGCGACGGGTTCGATCTCCCAGGTGACGCGCGAGAAGCCTTCGGCCTTGACGTCATCGCTCCACAGCGCGCGGAAGCTCTGGACGAGCCGCCGGGGCGGATCGACCTCCAGGTTCTCGCCCTCGCTGATGACGATGCCGGCGCGGGGATGGGTCGATTGCACGGGCGAGCCGGGCGTGAAGTCTGAGGTCACGCCCACGCCGAACGAGTACTTGCGCCGCATGGCATCGTCGGTGATTGCCTCCCAAACGTGCTCGGGCGTGGCTTTGATGTAGATCTCGAACACCTTCTCGTCGGGCGAGGCGGTCCAGGGCCGCTTGGCGCTGTCGGCGCTGGTCATGGTCGTGCTGGTCATGGTCTGCTCCTCGAGTCGTGTCTTCAGCCCGCTGAGCGTGGCCGCCCAGGGCTCGGCGTACTTGCTCACCCACCGGTCGTGGACGAGCCGGATGGGGACGACGTTCAGGAAGTGCAACTTCTCGCGCCCGCGTTTCTTGGTGACAACAAGACCTGCGTGCTCGAGCACCTTGAGGTGCTTCATGACGCCAAAACGCGTCATCGGCAGGCGCTGCTCGAGTGCGCTCAGCGTCTGTCCGTCCTGCTTGAACAGTGCGTCGAGCAGCTCTCGGCGGGTGGGATCGGCTAGGGCTCTGAACACATCGTCCACGCCGGCCACTATACGTGACCATATAGTCACGTGTCAAGGGCCCGGTCACAACGCGACAACGGCGGCGCCGGGATCGCGCTGGGCGCGGATCTTGGCCGTCTATCGTGTATGTGCATCGCTAGGGTCTTGGCTGTGATGTCCACCCGCGTGCTGCTCACCTACGGCCGCCTGCTGGCGTGCGCGGCAACGCTCGCATGGCTGTGCGTGCTGTCGCTGCCGGCGAGCAGCGAGGCTGCCGCCAAGCGTCGCGCACGCGCGACGCCTCACAAGCACGTATCCGGTGGCGCTCACCGCCACGCCGCCTCTCATCCGGGCGGGCGTCCTCGCAACGCCGGCTCTCATCGCCGACCGACCCATACATCGCACCCGCACCGACAGGGGTCGTCCGGGCGGCACAAGCACGCGCGCAACGCTCCCTCATCGCCCCCCGCGAAGAAACCGGACGCGCCCTCGTCTGGGCATGCGTCGCCGATCTCGGGGGGTACGGCGCCCGGCGCCAGCCCATCGGGCCATTCCCCAACGCATGGGACCTCGCCCGGCGCCTCGCATGCGCATGCGAAGTCCCCCGGATCGCCTGCGCACCATTCCTCGCCATCCTCGCCGGTCAAGCCGGCGAAGACAGTCGGCCATCCGCCGAGCGCAAGCGTCCACGGCAAGCAGACAAGTGCGAGTTCTGTGCAACAGCGCCCGGCGCCTGCGCGCGCCGGGGACAAGCGGGCGGGGACCAAGCACGCGGGATTGCCCGCTGCGCTGGCACACAAACCCGCGCCGAGCAAGACGAGCGCCCCAAGCAACGAGGTTGCGCGCTCGACTGGCGGATCTCAGGCTGCGAAAGCGTCGGTGAACAGCGAATCCTCGGCGTCAGTGCCGTACGTGGCGCAGACGCCGGCGGCCCTGCACCTGGCCACGTCGTCGCGCAGCTCGCTGCCGCTTGTCATCGGTGCTGTAGCGGCGGGCTTGGTGATCGCGCTTCTGTTCGTCGACGGCCTTGGCTACGGGCCGCGTCATCAGCCAAGAAGACGTTCGTGGCTGCGCCGACGGACACCCTGATCTAAAAAAGAGGCGCGCCGGTCCGACCACTCCAAGCAGCCGGCCCCACGCGCCCTAAGGGCAATCCCTGATTGTTCTGGCCGTCCCTGCCGATAACAATGACAGGCAGATGGACACTGGATCCCAGCGGCCGGCGATCGAGACGAGCGGCCTGACCAAGCGCTTCGGCGAGCGCACGGCGCTCGACGGCATCGATCTGCAGGTGCCGCGAGGCTGTGCGTTTGGCTTCCTCGGCCCCAACGGAGCGGGCAAGACGACGATCATCCGCACCCTGCTCGGTCTCACCCACGCGACCTCGGGCAGCATGCGCCTGCTGGGCCATCCCGTCCCGGCCGAGCGCGCGCAGGCGCTGCAGCGCGTCGGCGCGATCGTGGAGGAGCCGCGCTTTCACATGCACCTCACCGGGCGCGAGAACCTACGCATCGTGGCCGCGGTGCGCAGCCCGGAGACGTACGCGCGGATCGAGCCGGCGCTGACGCGTGTCGGCCTGGCCGAGCGCGCCGGTCACAAGGTCAAGAGCTACTCGATGGGCATGCGCCAGCGACTGGGGGTCGCGCGCTGCCTGCTGGCGGATCCGCTGCTGCTGATCCTCGACGAGCCGACCAACGGCCTGGACCCGGGCGGCATCCAGGAGTTCCGCGAAATGATCCGCGCGATGGTCGAGCAGGAGGGGCGCACGGTGTTCATCTCCTCGCACCTGCTGGACGAGGTCGAAAAGACCTGCGACGCGGCAGCGATCGTCGACCGTGGCAAGATCGTCACGCAGGGTGCGATCGCGGATCTGGCGGCGGGCGGCGGCGCGCGCCACGAGCTGATCCTGGGCGTCGATGACCGCGACCGTGCGCTTGCGCTGCTGGGCACGAGCGAGCTGGTGGCCGAGGCACGCCCCGACGACGAAGGCATTCGCGTCGTGCTCGCCGGCGATCCGCAGACGGCGGCTCAGATCAACGCGGAGCTGGTGCGCGCGGGGGTCGGCGTCACGCGCCTGGAGCCGGTCCGGCATAGCCTCGAGCAGCGCTTCCTGCAGATCACCTCGCGGCTCGACGCCGACCTGGTGCCGGAGGAGCTCAAGGCATGAACCCCACGATCGCGATCCGCATGGTCGGGGCGGACTTCCTCAAGCTGCGCAAGAAACGCGGCACGCTGATCTGGGCACTGGTGCTGACGCTGGCGCCGCTGCTGATCTTCTTCATCGTCAAGGCGGTGCAGCACTCGTCGAGCCCCGCTGAACATTCTCCGGCGGGTGGCATCGGTGGCTACCAGGACGCGCTGCGCGTACTTGCGTTCTTCTTCGGGCCGCTCGCGGGGATCATGATCGGCACGGACGGAGGGGCGGGGGACCTCGCGGCGGGAGTCTTCCGCGATCTGGTGGTGACCGGCCGCTCACGCCTCGCGCTGTTCGGCGCGCGCATTCCGGCGGCAGTCGGCCTGACCTGGCTGGTGGTCCTCGCGGGCTACGCGCTGACCCTGATCGGCACCTATGCGCTGTCCTCCGGCACCCCCACTCCCGGCGGTGCGCTGGTGGTCAACGGCCTGCTGTTCACGCTGTTCTCCACCGGGGTGATCTGCGTGGTCGCCGTCGGCTTCGCCTCGCTCACGGGCTCACGCCCGGCGGCGCTAACGGTGCTGATCGGCTGGCAGCTGATCGCGAGCCGCATCCTCGAAAACATTGAATCGCTCGGCAGCTCGCGCGAGCTGATTCTCAGCCAGGCGATCGCGCACTTCAGCCCGATCAGCCTCAACGACGGTCACGGCCCCCGGGGTGGAGAGGTAGTGACGATGTCGACGGGCGCCGCCGTGGCGGTGACGCTCGCCTGGATCGTGATCTTCGCCGGGCTCGGCGCGTGGCGAACGCGCACGATGGACGCCTGAAACAGGCGCTTGGCTCAGACCTTGCGGTGCTCGGGGACCCACGAGCCATCGTCCTGGCGGGCGAAATCCTGGAACAGGCCGGGCGCCTCGGCCTGCATGACGCGGGCGATTTTGTCGAAGACCAGGCGCAACTCCTCCTCGGCGCCGTCAGCGGTGCGCATCTCGATCACATGCCGCAATGTGCGCGCGTTAGCCGTCCACAGGATATCCGTGCTCAGGCCGATCGGCGCGAGCCGGCGCAAAGCGGAGGTGACCTCCTTCTTGGCATGGAAGGGCACGCCCTCCTGGTCGATCCCCAGCTCCTTGGCGGCGCTGACCTGGAACTCCTCGAGCTGCTCGACGATCGAGAGCACCTGCTCGCGGACCGGCTCCAGGGCGGGAGGGACGCGAAAACCGATGTCGGTCAGGCGCACGTAGCGCAGGCTCTCCTGGCTGAAGGCCGAGCCGGCGCGATGCCTAACAAGCTCATGTGTGAATACTCTTGAACAATTCCGAACGATGAAACTGTAGTTCGCGTGCTCGAGAACGCTACCGTGCGCCGAGCGCAGGATGTTTGCGAAGTACTCACGCTGGTCGGTGCGCACCCTCGTGACGTTGGGGTTCAGGCCGGGCTCCCAGCTGCGGTAGCAGGCCCGACCGGCGAACTCGACCAACAGCTCGCCGCTGTTGGGCTTACCTGCGGCCTCCCGCAGGCGGCCTTGCAGCCACGACTCGCCACCGACATCGCGCAGGTAGCCGCCCATGCCCTCCACGTCGATCGATGGGCGGGCGATGAGGAAGACCGTGGGGCTCGTCTGATGCATCGGGCGGACGATGCTAGGACTCCTTCCGGACGTCGCCACGGACCGCATGGCGGCCGGCAATCGCGGGTTAGCCCGCCGGCCGATCGAGCATAACTAGAGTCTGTGGCCGTGAACACGAGCGTCAACGAAGGCAGCGCGGGGCATGGAGAAATCGTCGAGGCGACGGACCTGCGGCGCCGCTACGGCGAGGGCGAAGCGGCGGTCGATGCCCTGGCGGGCGTC
The DNA here is from genome assembly GCA_963734225.1 of uncultured Solirubrobacteraceae bacterium. Lineage (GTDB taxonomy): Bacteria > Actinomycetota > Thermoleophilia > Solirubrobacterales > Solirubrobacteraceae > Palsa-744. The sequence goes on along the minus strand of CAVTGI010000014.1, from coordinate 518,436 downwards.
AGCGTCGGCTTTCCCGAAGGTCGCTTCGCGGCGATCATGGGCCCGTCGGGGTCGGGCAAGTCGACGCTCATGCATATCCTCGCCGGCCTCGATCGGCCGACCTCTGGCACCGTGCGCATCGCCGGCGTGGAGCTCACCACGCTCGGCGACCGCGACCTCACCCAACTGCGGCGCGAGCGCATTGGCTTCATCTTCCAGACGTTCAACCTGCTGCCTGTGCTTAACGCGCAAGAGAACATCCTGCTGCCGCTGTCGATCGCCGGGCGCAAGCCCGACCGGGAGTGGTTCGATCGCCTGATCGACACCGTCGGCATCCGCGACCGGCTCAGCCACCGTCCGGCCGAGCTCTCTGGCGGCCAGCAGCAGCGCGTTGCCGTGGCGCGCGCGCTGATCTCGCGTCCGTCGGTCGTGTTCGCCGACGAGCCGTCCGGAAACCTCGATTCGAAAGCGTCCAACGACGTCCTGGAGCTGCTGCGCCACGCTGTCGACGACTTCTCCCAGACGGTCGTGATGGTCACACACGACGCCAACGCGGCCTCCTTCGCCGACCGGCTGCTATTGCTCGCCGACGGGCGCATCGTGCATGACGGGGATGCGGTCACGGCCGAGCAGGCGCTGGACCTGATGAAGTCGGTGGGGTAGTGCTCAAGCTCGTGCTCAGGGGGTTTGTGCAGCGCAAGCTGCGGGTCGCGCTGACCGCGATCGCGATCGCTCTGGGGGTGGCGCTGATGGCTGGCACGTACATCCTCACCGACACGATCAACCAATCCTTCGCGGGCATCTTCCAGACCGCCAACCGCGGCCACGACGTGGTGATCACGCCGACCAAGACCCTGGGCAGCAAAGTGCGCCCAGAAACGTCACCGATCGGCGAACAGACGCTTGCGCGGGTGCGTGTGACGCCGGGTGTGGCCGAAGCGGCCGGGTCGATCTTCTCGCCGGCCACATTCCTGCGGGTGAACGGCAAACGCCTGACGAGCGGCGGGGCCCCGCAGTTCGTGTCGTCCGAGTTGCCCAAGCGCTTCGAGTCCTTCAACGCCGTCCACGGCCGCTTTCCCACGAGCGCCGACGAGCTGGCCATCGACGAAGCGACCGCCGAACGCGCGAACCTGAAACTCGGCGAGCAGATGCTCATCGCGGGCTCCGTGCCGGCCAAGCGCTACACGATCGTCGGCATCATCAAGTTTGGTGGCGGGCAGTCCTTCGGGGGCGCCGGCGCAGCCCTGCTGATACCGGCGGAGGCCCAGCGCGTGGTCGGCGAGCAGGGACGCTTTGACCAGATCGACGTGGCCGCCAAGGCGGGCGTGACGCCCAGCCAGCTGCGCGACCGTATCCGCGCGGTCCTGCCGCCGGCGGTCGAAGTGCAGACCGGAGCGCAGCAGGCCGCGACCGAGTCCGCGGAACTAGAAAGCGACCTGAGCTTCCTGCGTACGTTCCTGCTCGTGTTCGCCTACGTAGCGCTGGTGGTGGGAGCGTTCATCATCTTCAACACGTTCTCCATCACGGTCGCCCAGCGCACGCGCGAGTTTGGGCTGCTGCGCACGCTTGGCGGCTCGCGGCTGCAGATCATGCAGTCGGTTGTCGTCGAAGGCCTGCTGCTGGGGGTCGTGGGCGCGGCGCTCGGGCTGCTCGGCGGGATCGCGCTCGCCCCTGCGCTCGACCAGCTGTTCAAGGCGTTCGGCGCCGACCTGCCCGACAGCGGCACCGTGCTGGAGACGCGCACGATCGTCGTGTCGCTGCTCGTAGGCACGATCGTGACCGTGCTCGCCGGCTTGCCGCCCGCGCTGCGCGCCACGCGCGTGCCACCGCTCGCGGCGATGCGCGAGGGCGTGCAGATCCCGCCGCGCAAGCGCCTGTTCCGGCTGTTCCGCCGCCGCTACCGGGTGGTCCGCGCACTGGCACGCGCGATCGGCTCGCTCGTCGCGTGGCGGGGTATCACCGGGCGCCTCGCCCGGGAGAACTCGATCCGCCAGCCGGGGCGCACGCTGATCACCGCGGCGGCGCTCACCGTGGGCCTCGCGCTCGTGACCTTCGTCGCCGTGCTCGCCGCTGGGACGAAGGCCACGATCGACCAGTCGGTCAGCCGCTCGTTCGCGGGCAACCTGATCCTGGAGAACTCCCAGCCGGGCGGCGAACAAGGCATCCCCGCGCTCGTCGCGGTGGTCCTGCGCCACATCCCCGGCGTCGCCAGCGTGACGCCGATCGACTTCACCGTCGGGCGTTTGCACGGCAGCTCGAACAACGTATCGATCACCGCGATCGAACCGAGCACGTTCGAGCGGGCTTACCGAGTCGAATGGAAGCAGGGCTCGAATGCCACGCTGCTGGCACTGGGCAGTACGGGCACAGTGCTCACCAAGAGCTACGCGAGCTCCCACCACCTGAAGGTCGGCCAGACCGTCTCCGTGCTCACCCCCACCGGACGGCACGTACCGCTCACGGTCCTGGGGATCGCCAACGACAACGCACGTCTGTTGGGTGATCTGACGATCGGCCTGCCGCTCGCACGGACTGCCTTCGGGCAGCGCGAAGACGACTTGGACTTCGCCACCTACGCGCCGGGCGTACACAACTCGCAGGTCCAGCCGGTCGTGGACAGGCTGCTCGCGCGCTACCTTCCACAGGTCCGCTCGCGCACCGCCGCGCAGTTCAAGCAGGACCAGGCCAATCAGATCAACACGCTGCTCGCGTTGATCTACGTGCTGCTTGCGCTGTCGGTGATCGTGTCGCTGTTCGGGATCGTCAACACGCTGATCCTGTCGATCTACGAGCGCACGCGCGAGTTGGGCATGCTGCGCGCGATCGGCACCTCGCGCCGGCAGGTGCGCCAGATGATCCGCTACGAGTCGGTGATCACCGCGCTGATCGGCGGGGTCTTCGGGCTGGTGATCGGCGTGGTCGGCGCGGTCCTCTTCACCACCATTGCCCTGTCGGGCTCAGGCTACGTGCAGTCGGTCCCGGTCGGCACGCTGATCGTGCTGCTCGTGGTCGCCGCGCTGGCCGGGCTGATCGCCGCGCAGCTGCCCGCACGTCGCGCGGCGCGCCTGGACGTGCTGGCGGCGCTGGCGAGCGAGTAGCTGCGCTCAGGCCCCGCCGATGCGCGGCTCGACCTCCTCCTGGCGGGCGTGCTCCTCGATCACGGACACGAGCGAGGAGTGGGCGAGCAGCCCGGGCAGCATCGGCGCCAGGAAGTTGACCAGCCGGTAAGCGACGACCGCGAGCAGGGCCTTGGCGGGATGCACGTGGACGGCGATCAACGAGACCGTCAGCAGCGCCTCGGTGATGCCGGCGCCGCCGAGCGGCAGCGAGCGGCGGCTGGCCGCATAGCCGGTCGCATAGGCCACGACCAGCGCGGGCACCGATAGCACGACTCCGAAGCAGCGCAGCGCGAAGGCCAGGCAGGCGATCTCAGCGGCCCAGTAGAGGGCCATGCCCGGCAGCGCCCACGGACGCTCCAGCGGGCGCAGCACGACGTCACGCAGGACCTTCACACCTAGCAGCAGGTCGCACACCCAGCGCCCGAAGCGTCCTTGTGAGCGCTGCAGACGCTCGATGATGCGCGGTTGGGTGGCCCACCAGCCGAGCGCGAACCCGGGGGGCACGCCGAAGACCCACGGCAGCGTCAGCCAGGGCGAGGCCGCGCGGGAGGCCAGCAGCAGGTACAGCGCACACACGCACGCCGCCGGCGCGAGCAGGAGATACTCGATCACGCCGAGCGCGAGCACCTGACGGCGCGCTTCGCGGGTGCTGCGGTGGAGCGCACCGAGGGCGTGGCGGTCGAAGGAGAAGCCTCCCAGCGCCACGAACGGCCCGAAGCCGGCGACGACGAGCCGGATGGTGAGCATGAGCGACAGTCGCGGCCGGCCTGGAGCGAGGATCGTCGCGCGATAGGCCAGCACATAGCCGACGTACGCCGCGAGCTCGAACCCGAGCGCCGCCAGCAGCCACACCGGCTGCATCTGCTCGATCCCGCGCCACAGCGCCCTCGGCCTGTCCGAGGCCGCGATCGCCAGCGCTGTCCCCGCGGCGATCACGACCGAGAGCAGCGTTGCGGTGCGTGGGTGCCGGTAGAGAGCTTTCATCGCGTCCCGCACATTCTCGACCCCTGGCCTGCGACACTCGCCGCTGAGCCTAAGCGGCAGGTCACAGCGACGCTTCGTTGGCCTCAGCGGCCCCTACGAGCACCGCTTCGAGGAAGCGCTCGTTCGCTTCTGGGAAGCGACGGGCGTATGTGACCGAGGTCAGCTCGACCACGGCGGGGCCGCAGGCGAACACAAAGCCCTCGACGTATGGCGGCAGCTGCCTGCGCGCACCGCGCCGGGTCACGTAGGTCACCTGGGCCAGCAGGCGCACGGCGCGATAGCGCCCGAGGCCCCGATAGCTGCGCGGCGTCGCGGTGGGCAGGCGCGTGAGCGTGATCGACGCGGCAGCGCGCAGGCGCCTGGCGGCCAGCCCCGCGCGCAGCAGGCGATCGTCGTCGCGTTCGATGCATGCGCGGGCGCGCGCGCCTTCGACGGTTTCGATGAACTGCGAGGCAAGCGCGCTGCTGGGCAGCACGGCGACGGTCGAGTACACGAATTGCGCGTCGCGTCGGTTCCCGTCCGCGAACACCGGTGAGTGGATTGCAAGCGCACGCGTCGAGCGCAGCCCGCCGGTGCACACGGCGAACGCGCTCCAGGAGCCACCATCCTGCAAGGGGCCTTCGCGCGCTTGCGGCTTCATCCCCGGCACGTCATAGCCGCGCAGGTTGACGGCGTGGGCATACGCAGCCGCCTGTGCTGGGGTCGCAGGGGCGCCGGTCAGGGGTCTTGCGGGCAGCGCCGCCAGGCTGGTGTCCTGCAGCGAGATGGTGGAGGTGGGACAGCCCGCGTCGGGAAGCGCGCAGGCCAGCAGCTCCACGGTCATGCCCGCCCGCGCGCGCTCCAAGGCGCCCTGTCGCGGTCCGGTTTGGTCCAGGAGATAGCCCGGTGGGGCGTCGATCGTCCGATACAGACGGCGGCCGCGCACGAACAGGACATCGACCTCGCGGGCGTTGTCAGGGTTCGTCCAGCTGAGCTCGCGCGCGCCGGAGGGCGACTGGATGGCACGCGCCGCGGCGTCGCGCCGGCAGCGCGGGCTGGCGGCGAGCGCGAGCGCGTGGTCGGCCTCCTCGGATGTCGCGAATTCGAGCGCGTCGGCGACCACGTCGTCTCGGCTGCCGTCGCGGTCGAGTGCCCACCAGCGCAGCTCATACGCCGCCGGCGCGGTTGCGCCGGACACCGGCGAGCGCGGTGGTTCCTCATCGGTCCATAGGTTGCTCGTGGCCACCGGCCCGGCCTCGTACAGGCGTCCGACTCGCGCCGGGATGATCCGCGCGAGCTTTTCGCGCAGCGCCGACAGATCGCCGGTCGCGACGCTGCGCACCTGCGGCGCTTCGCCTCCGGGACAGCCGGCGGGGAACGTCACGCCCCCGGCGCGTGCGCTGCCTTCACCGAGACCGAACCACGCCGCTCGCGCGTCGAGCAGGGCGAGCAGCGCCCCGAGCAGGCAGGCGAGCAGCAGGCCGAGTCGCAGATGGCGATTGGCCCACAAAGGCGTGCCCGGCTGAGCGAGGCCGAAAGCCTCGGTATCGCCGGAAGTGTCAGGGAGCGGCCCCGTCGGAGCATCGTGTGGCTCCACGCGCTCAATATCGGGGCTGGACGCAGCGCGCTTGAGCGTTGGCGAGGGCTTGCGACGACTGGGCGGCTAAGCTGCGGGGCCATGGCCGCAACCGCCCCAGCAGGGCCGCGCGATCCAGAGCTCGAGGCGACCGCCTGGGACCTCGAGCCGCTGGTCGACGGAGAGGGCGAAGACGGAGTCAAGCGGCGCATGGCCGACGCGCTCGAGCGTGCCAAGGCGTTCGCCGCGAGCTACGCGGGCAAGCTCGCGCAGCTCGACAGCGCGGGCCTGCGCGAGGCCATGGGTGAGCTCGCCGCCATCTACGAGCTGGTCGGGCGCGGCGGGTACTACGCGGCGCTGCGCTTCTCCACCGACACCGCCGACCCGGCCAACGGGGCGCTGCTGCAGTGGGTGCAGGAGCAGGAGACCGCGCTGCAGACCACGCTGCTGTTCTTCGAGCTGGAGTGGGCGGCGCTGCCCGACGCGCGCGTGGAGGAGCTGCTCTCAGGCGAGGACCTGGACTTCTGCGCTCATCACCTGCGCAACGTGCGCCGCTATCGCGACCACCTGCTGTCAGAGCCCGAGGAGAAGATCCTCGCCGAGAAGGCGCTCACCGGCGCGAGCGCGTGGACGCGCCTGTTCGAGGAGCTCAGCTCGGCCATCGAGGTTCAGCTGCCCGCCGCTGACGGCGCAGACGCTGACGAGAGGGTGGCCCTCGATGTCGCGCTCAGCCGCCTTGCGCTGGCGGATCGAGATATCCGGCGCAGCACCGCGCAGGCCGTTACCGAGGCGCTGGCGCCCGGCCTGCGCACGCGGGCGTTTCTGTTCAACACCCTGCTCGCCGACAAGGCCACCGACGACCGGCTGCGCAGCTATCCGCACTGGCTGGCCGCGCGCAACCTCGCAAACGAGGCCAGCGACGAGTCTGTGCAGGCGCTCATCGAGGCTGTGCGCGGACGCTATGAGATCCCCCGCCGCTGGTATCGCCTGAAGGCCAGGCTGCTCGGCGTGGAGCGGCTGGCCGACTACGACCGCATGGCCGCTGTTACCGAGGACGAGACCACGTTTCCATTCGCGCAGGCGCGCGAGATCGTGCTCGACTGCTACGCGTCGTTCTCTCCCGAGCTGGGCACGCTGGCCAAGCGCTTCTTCGACGAGCGGCGCATCGACGCGCCCGTGCGGCCGGGCAAGCGCGGCGGAGCCTTCTGCGCCGCGGCCGTGCCCAGCGTGTTTCCCTACGTGCTGCTCAACTACACCGCGCGCCGGCGCGACGTGCTCACGGTCGCGCACGAGCTCGGCCACGGCGTCCACTTCGCGCTCGCCGCTCCCCAGGGGATCTTCCATCAGAGTACGCCGCTGACGCTCGCCGAGACAGCGTCTGTCTTCGCCGAGACGATCGTGTTCGGGCGCCTGCTGGCCGAGGACTCATCGCCCGCCTCGCGCCTGGCGCTGCTCGCCGAGAACCTCGAGGACACGATCGCCACCGTCTTTCGCCAGGTCGCCATGAACCGCTTCGAGGATCTCGTCCACACCAACAGGCGCGAGCAGGGCGAGCTGTCGGTCGAGCGCTTCGGCGAGCTGTGGGCTGACAGCCAGGAAGAGATGCTCGGCGACTCCGTCGAGGTGACCGACGGCTATCGCACCTGGTGGTCTTACATCCCGCACTTCATCAACAGCCCCGGCTACGTGTACGCCTACGCCTACGGGCAGCTACTCGCCCTGTCGGTATACGAGCGCTACGAGGCGGTTGGCCAAGAGCTCGTGCCGCGCTATCTAGAGATGCTCGCCGCCGGTGGCTCCAAAAGCCCCGAGGAAATCGGCGCGATCGTCGGCGTCGACCTCACCGATCCCGGCTTCTGGGAGGCCGGGCTGGATCTGGTCGAGCGTCAGCTCACCGACGCAGAACAGGCAGCCGAGGCGTCCGGGCGGCTGTAGCCAAGCGCTGTTTTATTTCGGTTATCAGCTGTTTGCCGATGGCTGGCACCCATCGCCTCGCCCAAATCCGGCGCACGCCACGAACGCCTGACGCCGTCGCCTGCTAAAACGCCGATGACCCCGACGGGCCGAGCGAATGCGACGGGACTACATCATCACGACAGACAATGAGTGATTGCTGATGCGCCAGGGCCCGCTCGCCGGCCGCTATGCCGCGGTCGCGGCGATGGTGATGTTCGCGCTGATTCCCTACCTGGCCCTGTCCGCGGCGCTTGGGCCGCTGACGCCGATCATCGCCAAGCAGCTGCACATGAGCCTGCAGACGATGAGCTTGAGCTCCGGCCTCGCCAATGCCGCCTACGCGGCTGGCACGGTGCTGGCGGTCCAGTTCGCCCAGCACCTGCCGCAGCGCAGGATGCTGATCGTCTACGCCACGCTGCTCGTGATCGGGTCGGTGCTGGCGGCGACGGCGCAGGATCCGGGCATGTACATCGCGGGCCACGTGCTTCAAGGTCTTTGCACGAGCCTGCTGCTGATCTCTGCCGTGCCGCCGCTGGCGATCGGCTATCCAGCAAGCAAGCTGCGCACCACCGCGATGATCATGAACCTGTGCATCTTTGGGGCGGTCGCACTCGGGCCGGCGATCGGCGGGCTGCAGGCGCAGTCTCACGCCTGGCGGCCGCTGTTCTGGGTCATCGCTGCGATCGCGGTCAGCGCGCTGGTCCTGGCCGTGCTGACGTTCGACGATGCGCCGCCTGCCGATCCTGACTCGCCGCGCGATCTGCCGGCGATCGCGCTGGCAGCGATCGGCTGCGTGGCCGCGTTCTTCGGCGCCTCACAACTGCTGACCCACCCCTTCCTCGATGGCGAGACGATTGTGCCGCTGCTCGGCGGTCTGGCAACGATCGTCGTGCTGATCGTCTACCAGTTCCGGGCGAAGCGGCCGCTCTTGACGATCCGTTTGATGCTGACCAGCACGATGCCCGTCGCGGGGATCGTGGTGGCGCTGTTCGCGGCGGCCGCATCGGTGTCGGCAACCGCGCTAACCGCAGGCGCACTCGCCGGACGCTATGGGCCGCTACATGTTGGCCTGCTGTATCTGCCGGAGGTCGCGGGCGCGGTGATCACCGCGATCCTGCTTGGCGTTGTCATCACCAAGCGTGCGATCCACTACCTCCCGTTGGCGGGAATGGTGTTCCTGGCGGCCGGGATCGCGGTCTTCCGCATCGATGTGCCATCGAGCCAGGCGGCCACGCTGATCGGCTCGGGACTGACAGGCATCGGTCTCGGCGCAACAGTCGCGCCCGCGCTGTTCGTCGCCGGCTTCTCGCTGCCCTCCGCCAGCCTCCAACGCGTGTTCGCGATCGTCGAGCTGATGCGGGCGGTCGCGGCTTTCATGATCGCGCCGATCTTCGCCCACTTCGCCGCGACCGTGGGCGGCAGCCTCGACGCCGGCACTGGCACCGCGCTGTGGATCGGCCTCGCAATCGCGCTCGGCGGCGCCGCACTCGGGATCGCAATCTACGCGCTCGGCGGCGCGCGCCCGCAAACGCCGGACATCGAGAGGTTTGTGGCGGGCGAATGCCCTGCGTGGTACTCGCCGCCGCTGCTGGCGAGGGTCCGCCCGGGCGTGACGGTCGCACGCCCCGCGACCGAAAGCGTGGGCTGACATGGCCTCGGCCGACGCTGTAACGGGCGCGCCCAGCGGCCCAGTGCTGTTCGCCTACGACGGTTCCGAGCTGGCGGAGCTCGGGATCGAGCAGGCCGGCCGGCAGCTGGCGCACGGGCGCGACGCGCTCGTCGTCTGCGTTTGGCAAACGGGTGATGTCGGATTCATGCCCACCAGCGAGCGGCACTTGAACGCTGCCGAGGCCACTGAGGTACGCAAAGCCGCGGAGGAGACCGCCGCGCACGGAGCATCGCTGGCTGAGAAAGCGGGGTTCCGGTCACAGAGCATCGCGATCCAGGCAGCGCCGACCTGGAAGGGGATCGTCGAGGTCGCCGACGAGCGCCAAGCGAGCCTCATCGTGCTCGGCTCTCACCGACGTCGTGGGCTCGTGGGACATCTGCTCGGCAGCGTCGCCGCCGCCGTTGTGGTGCACTCAGCCTCCTCTGTGCTGATCGTGCATTCCTGACAATCGCCAGCGCCGGCCAGCCTACGCCCTCGGCGGGGCCGGCGGTCTAGTACTCGATCCAGCGGGGAGCCGCGAGACTTCCCGCCGGACGACGCGTCACAGCAGCCCCAGCGCAGCGCCCGCCCCGTGCACGAGGTCGAACAGCGGCTGGGGGATGATCCCGAAGAAGATCGTCGCCGCGCCCGCCAGGACCGCTACCGCGAGAACCTCAGGCTGCGTACCGCGCGCCTGGGGGGCCGCCGGTGTTTCGGCGCCTGCGGCCGTGCTAGCGAGCTCGTCGCTGGGGTCAAGCTCGGGCGATCCGCCCGCTAGCGCCGGAAGCGGCCCGCCGGGAGGACTCGCTGCGCCCCCGGGCGACCCTGCGCCAGCCTGGCCCAGACCTGCCGGCGCCTCGCGCATCCACATCGCTGCCACCACCGGCAGGTAGTAGCCCAGCGAGATCATCGAGCCGACCACGATCGCCACGCCCAGCCACGTGTAGCCGCCCGCGACCGTCGCGTCAATCAAATAAAACTTTCCAATAAAGCCAGCTGTCGCCGGAATGCCCGCTAGAGCCAGCATCGAGATGGTCATCGGCCAGGCAAGCCACGGTCGCTCGCGGCCGAGCCCCGCCACCGCCTGCAGGTCGTCGCCAAGGCCGGTTTCGCGCTCGCGCGCCACGATCACCGCAAACGACCCCAGGTTCATTACCAGGTACACCGCCAGGTAGAACACCGTCGCCTGCACCCCCAGCCGTGTGGCCACCACCACCCCCGCCAGGATGTAGCCCGCCTGCGCCACCGACGAGTACGCCAGCATCCGCTTCAGCGACGACTGTCCCAGCGCGCCCACGTTGCCGACCAGGATCGTGATCGTCGCCAGCACCGCCAGCGCCGGGCCCCAGCTGGCGTGTGTCGCGATCAGCGCCACGTCAAAGAAGCGCAGGAACACGCCCAGCGCCGCCACCTTCGTCGTCACCGCCATGAACGCCGTCACCGGCGTGGGCGCGCCCTCGTATACGTCTGGCGTCCACTGGTGAAACGGCGCCACCGAGGACTTGAAGCACAGGCCCGCCACGCACAGCGCGATCCCGGTCAGCGTCAGCGGGTCCGTCGCCAGGCTGCCGTTCGACAGCGCGCTCGCGATCGCGCCGAAGTCCGTCGCGCCGGTCGCCCCGTAGATCATCGCCAGGCCGTACAACAGCGTCGCCGACCCCACCGATCCCACGATCAGGTACTTCAGCCCCGACTCCAGCGAGTGCTCGCGGCGCATTTCCGTCGCGCACAGCACGTAGAGGGGGATCGACAGGAGCTCCAGGCCCACGAACAGCGCCACCGTGTTCTGCGCGCTGGCCAGCAACGACATGCCGCCGATAGACGTCAACAGCAGCGCGTGGAACTCCCCATGCGCCGCTTCTCTGGACGCCTGTGAGCGCCAGGCCAGCAGCACCGTGCACGCTCCGCCCGCGATCAGGATCAGGTTGAGCACCAGCGCCAGGTCGTCCACGCGCAGCGCGCCCGACACGATCGACTTGTTCGCGTTCCACTGCCAGATCGTCAGCCCCAGCGCCGCGCCCAGCGCGCCCAGGCTGAGCGCCGGCACGACCTGCGAGCGGACGAAGCGATGGCCCAGCAGGCCCACCATCAGCACGATCGCCGCCCCGCCCAGCAGCGCGATCAGCGGCGAGAGCCCCGCGAAGTCCACGTGCGGGCCTTTCAGGTGCGTCGTGGCGATCGCGGGGGAGTAGAGCGGCACGTAGGTCACGGTTCGGTGCTCGCGATCGCCGCGGTGCTGGCCGTGCCGGTGAAGTAATGGAATTGGGCGTGTGGGTTGCTCGCGAGCGCCTGCGCCTCGAACACGGCGGTCTTGACCGACCCTTCGCTGCGGTGCAGCGCGAACTGCGGGTACAGCGCGAGGAACACGATCACGCCGAGCAGCGGCGCGAACACCAGGCCGTCCAGCAGGCTGATCTCGCGTGAGTCCGTCGACTTGCCCACGCGGTTGTGCATCGCGCGGATGAACAGGCGCAACGCGTACACGCTCGCCATCACCACGCCGCTGAAGGCGATGATCGCGATTACCAGCTTGGCTTTGAACACGCCCAGCAGGATCAGGAACTCGCCCACGAAGTTCGACGAGCCGGGCATCGCCAGCGTCGCCAGCGCGACCACCAGGAAGATCGATGCGAGCACGGGCGCGCGGAAGGCGATCCCGCCCATCTCGCGGACGTCCTCCGAGCCGCCCGCGCGCTGGGCCAGCAGGCCAACGATGAACAGCAGCGGCGCCACCACCAGGCCGTGGTTGACCATCTGCAGCAGCGCTCCCTGGGCGCCCTGCTGGTTCAGCGCGAAGATGCCCAGCGTGATGAAGCCCAGCTGGGCCACCGACGAGTACCCAGCGACCAGGCGCGCGTCGCGCTGGCTGAACGCCTGCATCGAGCCGTAGATGATCGACGCGAGCGCGATCAGCAGCATCAGCGTCTGGAAGTGCACCGCCGCCTTCGGGTACAGCGGCAGCACGATCGCCAGAAAACCGTACGCGCCGACCTTCGACAGCACGCCCGAGAAGACCATCAGTACCTCGATCGGCATCGCGCGATAGCCGTCCGGCATCCATCCGTGCAGCGGGAAGGCCGGCATCTTGACCAGGAACGCCGCCGCGAAGAACAAAAAGATCCACTCCTGCGAGCCGGTGCTCAGCGGCAGCGCCTGCAGCGACGACAGCACGAACGTGATGTGTCCGCCGCCCTGTTGGGCCGCCAGCACGCCCGTGGCGATCGCCGCGGCCAGCATCAGCAGCGAGCCGACCAGCGTGTAGATGACCAGCTTGATCGTCGCTTTCACGCGGCCGGGCTCTCGACCCCAGCCGCCGATGAGGAAGTAGAAGGGGATCAGCATCAGGTCAAAGAACGCCACGAACAGCGCCAGGTCCTGGGCCAGGAAGGCGCCGAGCACAGCCGACTCGGCGAGCATGAAGTGGAAGTAGAAGAGGCTCGGACGGTCCCACGGGCGCAGGTTGGCCGCCAGCGTGGCGGCGAAGAACAGCAGCGTGGTCAGCCCGACCAGGAACACGTTGAGCCCGGTGATCGCGAGCTTGTAGTGGATGCCCAGCTCTGCGATCCACACCACGTCTGTCACGTGCTGCAGATGCGCTCCGGCGCTGTGGTAGTCGGCGATGTAGCCGATCGCCAGCCCCAATGCAGCGAGCGAGCCCAGCAGCGCCAGCAACCCCGGCACGCGCTCGCTGCGCAGCCCCACGATCGCGCCGAGCAGGCCGCAGGCGAGCGGGAGCCATATGAGGATCGACAGCGCTGGCATCAGGTCTGCAGCAGGAAGTAGAAGCCGACGCCCGCCACGCCGAGTACCAGCAGCGCCGCGTAGTAGCGCACGAAGCCGTTCTGCGCCGCGCGCACCGCCGCCGAGCCGGCGCGCACGACGCCGCTGACGCCGCCGACGATCGTCTCGTCGATCACGCGGCGCTCGAATGTGTCGCGGGCGAAGCGCCCCGTGGCGGCCATCGGCACGACGACGAGCGCGTCGATCAGCTCATCGAACCACCACTTGTTGTAGAACAGCTCGTACAGCGCGCGCCCCACCGGCGTGCGCGTGCGGATCGCCGTGGCGGCGCCAGGCCGGGCGACCCACAGGCGGTGCGCCAGCGCGATGCCGAGCAGGCCCAGCACCGTGCCCAGCCCCAGGCCGACCACCAGCAGGCCGTTTTTGGTGTGCGGTTCATACAGCTTGGACGTGGCAAACGTCGGGCGCAAGAAGTCGTCGATCACGAAGTCCGTTTTGGGGATCTGCACGAGGCCCGCACCCACGGCGCCCACGGCCAGTAGGCCCATAGCGATGCGCATCGGGATGGCGCGCTCGGCGATCGCGTGGACCGGACCGGGGAAGCCCACGTCGGTGTCCTCCACCTCGCCTGTCGCCGGGTTGCGCGGTACGTCGGCATGGTGCAGATGGCCTTCTTCGAGCTCGCGCGCCTCGGCCACCGGCTTGCCGTGGAAGGCGCGGAAGATCATCCGGAAGGTGTAGACCGCGGTCAGGAACGCGCCCGCGTAGCCGATCACGTACAGCGCCCAGTGCCAGCCGCCGCGCTCGCCCACCTGCAGGAGGATCTCGTCCTTGGAGAAGAAGCCCGAGAACGGCGGGATGCCCGATAGCGCCAGGCCGCCGACGATGAAGCAGGCGTACGTGAACGGCAGCGCCTTGCGAAAGCCGCCCATCTTCTCCAGCGACTGCTCACCGGCCATCGCGCCGATGATTGAGCCGGCCGCCATGAACAGCAGCGCCTTGAAGAACGCGTGGGTCATCAGGTGAAACAGGCCCGCCGCATACGCGCCCACAGACACCCCCATGATCATGTAGCCGATCTGCGACATGGTCGAGTAGGCGATCACGCGCTTGATGTCGGTCTGGGCCAGGCCGATCGTGCCGGCGATGAACAGCGTCAGCGCGCCCACCGTCGCGCCCACGTCCTGCGCGGCAGGGGCGAGCTCGAACAGAGTGTGCATGCGCGCTATCAAGTACACGCCGGCGGTGACCATGGTCGCGGCGTGGATCAGCGAACTGACTGGCGTGGGGCCCTCCATGGCGTCGGGCAGCCAGGTATGCAGCGGGATCTGAGCAGACTTGGCAAATGCGCCGACGAGCAGCAGCACGCAGCCGGCCACCAGGTCGCCGTTGTCCTTGCCGTGGCCAAACGCGCCAGCTTCGGCCGCGTGGAAGGTCTTGAGCAGGTCCAGCGTGCCGGTGTGCTTGAAGATGAAGTACGTCCCCAGCACCAGGCCCACGTCGCCCACCACGTTGATCACGAACGCCTTGATCCCCGCCCTGGTGGCGGTCGTGCGCCGATACCAGAAGGAGATCAGCAGGTAGGACGCCGCGCCCACGAACGCCCAGCCGGCGATCAACAGCAGGAAGTTGCCCGCCAGCACCAGCAGCAGCATCGAGAAGACGAAGAAGTTCAGGTAGGAGAAGTAGCGGACGAAGCCGCGGTCGCCCTCCATGTAGGAGATCGAGTACAGGTGGATCAGCGTGGACACGCCGCTGACCACCAGGATCATGTACACCGACAGCGGGTCCACCAAGATCGACATCTGCGCGTCTATGCCCACCGTTGACGCGTAGTTCCACAGCGAGGAGGTCAGCTCGCGGTGCGCGGGCGCGTGGCCCTGCAGTGAGATCAGCGCGCCGAGTGCCGCCAGGAACGATAGGAAGATCGCGCCCGTGGCCAACCAGCCGGCCGAGCGCCCCGGCAATCTCCGGAAGCCAAGAGCGGTCGCCAGCATGCCCGCCAGCGGGAACGCCAGCACCAGCCAGCCGTAGGTCGTCGCGCTCAACCTTGTAGCTCCCTGAGCTCGTCAACGTCGATCGGCAGGTGGCGGCGGTAGATCGCCACGATCATGCCCAGGCCGATGCACACCTCGCAGGCCGCCACGGTCATCACGATCAGCGCGAGGATCTGCCCATCGCCGTTGCCCCACATGCGCGAGAAGGCGACCAGCGCGAGGTTGCCGCCGTTGAGCATCAACTCGAGGCACAGCAGCACCACCAGCGGGTTGCGGCGCGTCATCACGCCGAGCGCGCCCAGCGCGAAGACGATCGCCGAGACGGCCAGATACCAGGCGATGCTCACGCGCGCGGCCCCACGCTCTCACGCTGCCCCGCCAGCGCGTCGTGGCCGTTGGTGGCGGGGCGTGGCAGGGCGCTGCCGACGCCCTCGGCCATCGTCCCCGTTCCTGTCGGGCGGCGCACGTGCAGCGGCGCGAGCAGCTCGCGCTCGTCCTCCTCTTCCAGGCCGCCCCGGCGGCGTGCCAGTACCACCCCGCCCACGGCCGCGATCAGCAGCAAAAACGAGGCGATCTCGAACGCCAGCAGAAAGCGCGTCAGCAGCAGCTTGCCGATGTAGGCTGGCGTGCCGTAGGCCTGCGGTCCCGGTGCGTAACCGGCGCCGTAGCCGTTGATCGCCTCCAGGCCCGTACCCAGCAGCGCGATCAACAGCTCGACCAGCAGGGCCCCGCCGACGATCGCGCCGCCAAGTCGCAGGCCTGAGCCGATGGGCCCACTGGGCGGGTGCGATCCGACGCCGCCGCGCAGGCGCTCGCCGATGGACGTGCCCTCGCCGCCCACGTAGGCGACCACGAACACGTACAGCACCATCACCGCGCCCGCATACACCACCACCTGCACAGCGGCCACGAACTCGGCGCGCAGCAGCAAAAACAGCACCGCCAGCGACACCAGGTGGACGACCAGCGCGAGCACGCTGAAGAAGGGGTTGCGCAGTACAACCACGCCGACAGCGCCAGAGATCACGCCGATCGCGGCGATGAAGAAAAGAACCGCGCTCATCAGTCTCCCTCGTTCCTCAGCGGCGTGCGCTCGAGCGGCTCGGCCAGCAGCATCTCCTTGGTGAAGATCAGGTCCGCGCGGTCGTAGTCGGACAGCTCGTAGTCGTGGCCCATCGTGATCGCGTCGAACGGGCAGGCCACCTCGCAGTAGCCGCAGAAGATGCAGCGGGAGAGATTGATCTCATACACGGCCGCATAGCGCTCGCCCGCCGACACGCGGTTCTCGGGCGTGTTCTCGGCGGCGACCACGCGGATGCAGTCCGCCGGGCAGGCCGCCGCGCACAGCGAGCAGCCGACGCACTTCTCCAGGCCGGTGTCCTCAAAGCGGTGCAGCTTGTGGCGGCCGCGAAAGCGCGGGTACACCGCGGTCTTCTCCTCGGGGTACTGGACGGTCGTGGGCGCTTCGACCATGCGCCCCAAGGTCGTCTTCATGCCGCGCACCGTCTCGCGGAAAGTGCGCCAGGTGCCACGTGCGGCCCCCGGCGCAGGGGTGCGCGTGACCTCGATCACGTCCTCGCCGGGGTTCCAGCGCTGCACGGGCAGCGTCGCCGCCGCGCCGCTCTGGGGGGCCACGGGGGCGCTGGTCTGCTCGTCGCCGGGCATCGCTGCGGACATCAGTGGGTCACCACCACGAGCACGGCCGTGACGAGCGCGTTGAGCGTGGCCAGCGGCAGCAGCACCTTCCAGCCGAAGCTCATCAGCTGGTCATAACGCAGGCGCGGCAGCGTGGCACGCACCCAGATGAACAGGAAGGTGATCAGCGACATCTTGAACAGGACCACGATCGGGTCGACCCAGCCGGGGGGGTGGATGCCGAACGGCAGCAGCCAGCCGCCGAGGAAGATGGTGGTGACGATGCCCGACACGACGAGCACGTTGAGGTACTCGGCGAAGTAGTAGGAGGCAAAGCGCCCGCCGCCGTACTCGGTGTTGTAGCCGCCCACCAGCTCGGCGTCGGCCTCGGTCAGGTCAAACGGCGCGCGGTTGGTCTCGGCGAAGCTCGCAGTCAGGAAGATCAAGAAGCCGAAGAACTGGGGTATCAGGTACCACATGCCTTTCTGGGCGGTGACGATGCCGGTCAGCGAGAGCGTCTGTGCGCTGATGATTACGCCCACCAGCGCGAGGCCCTGCGAGACCTCGTAGGAGATCAGCTGGGCCGCGCCGCGCATGGCGCCGAGGAACGAGTACTTCGAGCCCGATGACCAGCCGCCGAGCATGATCCCGTAGAAGGCGACCGCGCCGAAGGCGAACAGGTACAGCGGTCCGATCGACAGGTCGACCCCGTATAGCCCCACGCGTTCGCCGAAGATGTGCTGGACGTTGCCGAAGGGGATGATCGCGAAGGCGGCGACGGCGGTGAGGATCGAGATCAGCGGGGCCACCGCGAAGAGCACGCCGACCGACGTCGTGGGGCGAAACTGCTCCTTGGTGAGCAGCTTGACGATGTCGGCAAGCGGCTGCAGCGCGCCGTATGGACCCACGCGGTTGGGGCCATAGCGCGCCTGGAAGCGCCCGAGCAGCTTGCGCTCGGCGAGCAGCACAACCGGCACGAGCTGCAGCCCGACCGCGAAGATGACGATCGCCTTGAGGATCTGCACCCACCACGCCTCGTAGAAGCCGACCTGCGCAAGCACTGTCACGCTGCACCGTCGGTGTATAGCGATGGTGATACAGCATTCGCGACGAGACACATGGTCGGCGCTGCGCTCATGTCCCGTCACCGCCGCCGACGTATGACAATGGCAATACAGCCTTGGCCCGCGCGGCCTGGGCGCTGCGCGGGTGCAGGAACTCCAGCGCGGGCGAGAACTCGACCTCGGTCGCATCCCAGACCGAGCGGTAGGCGGCGAGTTCGGCGGCGTCGGGCGGGCTTGGCTGCAGCTGCGCCGGCAGCCGGTCGCCCGCAGCGACGTCCGTCTGTGGGTAGGCGTCCGCCGCAGGGCGCTCCTGCCAACGTATGCCGCGCCCGCCGATCTCCTCCAGCGTCAGGCCCGCGTAGAAGGGCACTGTCTCGAACAGTTGGGCAGACGCGCCGGAGGCGGACGACACGTCCAGGTCGCTGCCCACGCGCAGGGCGAGCTCGGCTAGCACCTGCCACTCGGCGCGCACTGCACCCGGATGGGCGATCGCGGGGCGCAGGCGCTGCAGGCGCCCGTCGGGGTGCACGATCGTGCCCTCCTTCTCGGCGTACGCCTCGGCCGGGAAGACGACGTCGGCGTACTCGGCGATGCCCTTGGTGAGGAACGACGCGTGGGCGACCACCGTGCCGGCGCGGCCGAGCCCACGCTCCCACAGTTCGCGATAGGGCAGGTCGGTGAGAGGGTCCGTGCGCAACAGGTAGACGGCGGCCACGGCGCCCGCGGCCAGCCCCTCGGCGATCGCGCGCGCGTCGCGGGCGAGCGTGGACCCCTCGATCGCCGGCGGCTCGGTCAGGCCCGGACCGGCATTGGGCAGCACGCCGGCCTCGCGCAACCCGCGCCCGTTAGTCGCGGCAGGCACTTCCAACAGCCCGGCGCCGACGGCGTCGGCCATGGCCAGCGAGGCGGCGATTCCCAGCAGCGCCCGTGCGCCCGCGCTGCCGTTGGTGCCTGCGGTCAGTCGCTCGCCCCACACGACGACCACCTCGGGCGGTGGCTGTGCACCGTCGCCCGCTGAGCCGTCGTCGCCGGCTCCCAGCAACAGGGCGGCCAGGTCGCGCACCGCCTGGGGATCGGCTCCGGCCTCGCGTGCGAGCGCCTCGGCCTCGGGACGTCCGCCCAGCGCCGCGTCCAGGGCGACCGCGAAGGCCGGCCCGCAGCCCTGCGCGTAACGCACCGACAGTGCGGCGACCCCGTCGAGCGAGCTGGCCTGGGGAGAGGCGACCGCCAGCTTCAGCCCGTGGCGGCGCACGCCCTTGCGCAGGCGCAGATCGAAGATCGGCGCGTCGTTGACGGGCTCTGAGTCGAGCACGAGCACCGCGTGGGCGAACTCCAGGTCGCTGACGCGGGCCTGCAGGGCGGGCTGCCCCAGCGCGCGGTGCAGCTCCAGCTCGAGCTCGCCCGCGCGGCGAGAGTCGAGGTGGGGGGAGCCCAGGCCCTCGCGCAGCAGGCGCGCCAGCAGCAGGCCCTCCTCGTTGGTGGCCTGCCCGCCGGCGATTGCGCCCGTGTGCGCGCCCGCGCGCATCAGGCCTGTGGCGGCCTCGCTGAGCGCGCGCTCCCAGGAGACCGGGCGCAGGTGGCCGCCGTCGCGCAGCAGCGGCTCGGTGATGCGCTCGTCGACGTGGAAGGACTGGTAGCCGAAGCGTCCCTTGTCGCACAGCCAGCCGTCGTCGACGTCGTGGTTGTCGCGGGCGAGCACGCGCAGCGCACGCTCGTCGCGGACGGTCACGTCGACGTTGCACTGGGCCGGGCAGAACGTGCACACCGAGCCCGCCCCCTCGATGTCCCACGGACGCGCCCTGAAGCGGTAGGCGCGCGAGGTGAGCGCGCCGACGGGGCACAGCTCGACGATGTTGCCGCTGAACGGGGCCACGTAGGGGTGCCCGTCGAAGGTCGACACGTAGGAGTGGGCGCCGCGCTCGAGCAGCACCAGCTGGTAGTCCTCGGACACCTCCTGGGAGAAGCGCACGCAGCGGTAGCAGAGGATGCAGCGCTCGCGGTCGATCGCGATCAGCGGCGACAGCTCCAGGGGCTTTACGAAGTGGCGCTTGGGCTCGATGAAGCGCGAGATGCCCGAGCCCCAGCCGAAGGTGATGTCCTGCAGCGGGCACTCGCCGCCCTTGTCGCATACCGGGCAGTCCAGCGGGTGGTTGATCAGCAGGAACTCCACGACCGACTGCTGCGCGGTCTTGACGCGCTCGCTTTCGCTGTAGACGACCATGCCGTCCTTGACCGCAGTCGAGCAGCCGGTCTGCAGCTTGGGGATGCCCTCGATCTCCACCAGGCACATGCGGCACGCCCCGACCGGCTGGCCGAGCTTGGGTTCGTAGCAGAACACCGGGATCTCGACGTCGCCCAGCTTGGCGGCGTCGGCGAGCATCATGTTCTCGGGCGCCTGCACCTCGCGCCCGTCGATCGTGAAGGTGATCGTGCGCGGCTGCGGCCTAGGCATCGAGCGCTCCCTGGGCGCCGAGAGCCAGCTCGGAGGCCGCGTGCTGGCCCAGCCCGTTGCGCATGCGGGCGGCCTCGATGTGCGCCTCGAACTCGTCGCGGAACTTGGCGATCATCGAGCCGATCGGCATCGCCATCGCGTCGCCGAGCACGCACAGGCAGTTGCCGATGATGTGCTCCTGCACCGAGGCCATGATGTCGAGGTCCATCGGCGTAGCCTCGCCTTCGTCGATGCGTTCGAGCATCTTGACCGTCCAGTTGGTGCCCTCGCGGCACGGTGTGCACTTGCCGCATGACTCGTGGCGGTAGAACTTGGCGACCTTCATGGCGACGTCGAGTATCGGCGTGGAGTCGTCGACGACGATGACCGCGCCCGAGCCGAGCATCGAGCCGGCTTTGGCCATCGAATCGAAGTCGTAGGGGACGTCGAGGTCCTCCGCCTTGAGCACCGGCGAGGAGGATCCACCGGGGAACCAGCACTTCACGCCGCGTCCTCCCGGGGGCCCGCCGGCCAGCCCGTAGATGAGCTCGCGCGAGGGGGTGCCCAGTTCGACCTCGTAGTTGCCGGGCCGCTGGACGTGCCCGGACACCGACACGAGCTTGGTCCCCGTCGAGGTCTGCACGCCGAGCTTGGCGTACTCCTCGCCGCCCATACGGATGATCGTGGGCACGGTGGAGAGCGTCTCGACGTTGTTGATCAGGGTCGGGCCCTGGTAGAGGCCCTGCACGGCGGGGAAGGGGGGCTTCAGGCGCGGGTTGCCGCGCTTGCCCTCCAGCGAGTCGAGCAGGCCGGTCTCCTCGCCACAGATGTAGGCGCCGGCGCCGCGGTGGATGACCAGCGACAGCGAGTGCCCAGAGTCGAGGACGTTCTCGCCCACGTAGCCCGCGCCGCGTGCTTCGGCCAGCGCTGCGTCGAGCACGTCGGCCTGCAGCACGTACTCGCCGCGGATGTAAATGAACGAGCGGTTCGCGCCGGCCGCATAGGAGGCGATGATCAGGCCCTCGATCAGCATGTGCGGGGTCTTTTGCATCAGCTCGCGGTCCTTGAAGGTGCCCGGCTCGGACTCGTCGGCGTTGCACACCACGTACTTGTCCATCGTCCCCTTGGGCAGGAAGGAGACCTTTTTGCCCATCGAGAAGCCCGCCCCGCCGCGGCCGCGCAGGCCGGAGGATTCGAGGTTGGCGAGCACCTCCTCGGGCTCCATCGCCAGGGCCTTGCGCAGCGCCTCATAGCCGCCGCGGCGTTCGTACACGGCCAGCGTGTTGAGCCCCGGCTCGTCGATGTCGGCGAGCAGCAGGATCGGAGCCTCGCGGGCTGGGGCTGCCATCAGCCCTGCTCCTCCCCGCCGGCTGCGATCGCGCTGTCGGGCGACTCGGTGGGCAGCTCGAGGTTGGCCGGGCGCTCAGCCGCCGCCGGCTCGGCGGGGTGCAGCGGGAATTCACGTGAGTTGGCGCGCGGGTCGGCCACGAGGCGCCGCGCGAGCTGCTTGTCGGGCAGCACGGGGCGTCTGGCGCGGATGTCGTTGAGCAGCTGGGGCACGTCGGCGGGGGTCAGTGGCCCCACGTACACGCCGTCCACGGAGGCCATCGGGGCGATGTCGCACGCGCCCAGGCACTCGAACGCACGCACGTTGACGTCGGCTCTGTCGAGCGTGGCCTGCGTGAACGTCTCAAACAGCTCGTCGGCGCCGCACAACGAGCAGGAGATGTTGGTGCACACGTACACGCTGTGGCGCCCGACGGGAGTGGTCTCGAGCATGTCGTAGAAGCTGGCCACCGACTCCAGGTAGGCGGGGGTGACGCGCATCACGCACGCCACCTGCTCGATCGCCTGCGGCGAGCACCAGCCATGCACGCGCTGGGCGGCCGCCAGCGCTGGCAGCGAGGCCGAGTGGCGCTCGGGGTAGTTGGCCATGTGCGCTTCGATCTCCGCGCGCAGCTGCGCTGGGACCTCGGGGGATGGGGACCCGCCCACCCCGGGGATCACCGCGGGGTCCTTCTCGAGATCGACCGCCTTATCCCAGCCGGGTACGCGCGAGCCGTGGTCGAAGCGAGTCACGCGCGGAGTCGGGCTGGGATACGCGGCGTCGCGTTTCAGCGTCTCAGACGCGGCGATGACCTCCTCCTCGGGCGCGCTCACCTGTCGATGCCTCCCAGGATCGGATCGAGCATGGCGGTGGTGGCGATCATGTCGGCGATGTAGCTGCCCTCGGCCATGTGCGAGAGCGCCTGCAGGTTGACGAAGCTCGGGTCGCGCATGTGCACCCGGGCGGGCTTGGACGAGCCGTCCGAGCGCACAAAGCAGCCCAGCTCGCCGCGCGGGCTCTCGATTGGGTGGTAGACCTCGCCGGGCGGCACCCGAAAGCCCTCGGTCACGAGCTTGAAGTGGTGGATCAGCGCCTCCATCGACGTGGCGAGCTCGTGGCGCGGCGGCAGCGCGACCTTGCGATCGGTTGTGATGTGCGGCCCCTCGGGCAACCCGTCGAGCGCCTGCTCGATGATGTGCACCGACTCGTATATCTCGGCCAGGCGCACCGCGAAGCGGTCGTAGTTGTCGCCGACCGTGCCCACCGGGATCTTGAACTGAAAGTCGTCGTAGGAGCTGTAGGGGTCGGCCTTGCGCAGGTCCCACGGGTTGCCGGCGGCGCGCAGGAGAGGACCGCTGACGCCCAGTGACAGCAGCGTGTCGGCGTCCAGCGGGCAGGTGCCGCGCAGGCGCTGCAGGACGATCTCGTTGGCGTTGAGGATCGCGCCGTACTCGTCGGCGCGCTTGGGCATGATCTTCAGGAACTCGCGCACCTTGCCCTCGAAGCCCGCGGGGATGTCCTCGATCACGCCGCCGACCTGGAAGTAGCGCGTGTGCATGCGCGCGCCGGAGGACATCTCGAAGAGGTCGAGGATCAGCTCGCGCTCGCGCAGGCAGTAAAGGAAGATCGAAACCGCGCCAAGGTCCAGCGCGCTGGTGCCCAGCCAGATCAGGTGCGAGGCGATGCGGTTGAGCTCTAGATGGATGACCCGCAGGTACTGGGCGCGCTTGGGGACGTCCACCTCGACCAGCTTCTCGACGGCGCCGCAGAAGGCCATCGCGTTGAAGTAGTAGGACAGGTAGTCCATCCGCTCGACGACCGGGATCACCTTCCAGTAGGCCTTGTCCTCGGCCGTCTTCTCGATGCCGGTGTGCACGTAGCCGATGATCGGTTTGATGTCGCGCACGATCTCGCCCTGAAGCGTCACCAGCAGCCGCAGCACCCCGTGCGTGGCGGGATGGTGGGGCCCGAAGTTGAGCGTCAGCAGCTCCTCGCTCGTGTCGCCGGCGTTGCGCTCGACGATCTGCTGCGTCACGGGGGCGAGTGTGATGCTCTGCTCGCGCTGGCGGTAGTCCGACAGCGTCGGCTGTTCGGTCGGGCTCACATCGGCCCCAGCGCGTCGCGCTCGTTGTAGGTGAAGGCCACGGGTTCGCCGCCGACGGGGAAGTCGCGCCGTTGCGGATGGCCCTCGTAGTCCTCGGGCATGAGGATCCGGCGCAGGTCGGGATGCCCCTGGAAGACCACGCCGAACATGTCATAGATCTCGCGCTCCTGGTGATCGGCGGTGGGCCAGCCCCGCTGTGGCCCGCCGGGCGCGTCCGCGGAGATGTCGGCGGTCACAGACGCGACCTCGGGCGCGTCTGTGGGCACGCGCAGCTTGACCGTGATGCGGTCCACCCTGGCCATGTCCAGCAGCTCGTAGTGCACGCCCAGGCGCGGCTCGTGCGGGTAGTAGTCCACGCCGTGCACGCTGGCCAGGAAGGCAAAGCCGCGCTCGCGCAGGTGGGCGAGCACCGCGCGGATGCGCTCGGGCGCGACCTCGATCGTGCCGCGGCCGCGGAAGAACACGGTCTCACGCACCGCCTCATCGCCCTCGGACTCGCGCAGCTCGTGGGCGATCAGCTCGAGGCCGGTCGCATCAGGCACCAAGGATCTCCTCGGTGCCGTGCGCGTCGTAGCGCTCGCGCCAGCCCATGTCGGGGTCGTCCTGGACCATCTTGCGCAGCTTGAGCACGCCGTGCATCAGCGCCTCCGGGCGCGGCGGGCAGCCGGGTACGTGGACGTCGATCGGCATGAACTTGTCGGCGGGCACGAGCGCGTAGTTGTTGAACACGCCCATCGACGAGCAGCACGCGCCCATCGAGATCGCCCACTTGGGCTCGAGCATCTGGTCATACAGCCTGCGGATGATCGGCGCCATCTTGATCGACACCCGCCCGGCGAGGATGATCAGGTCGGCCTGGCGTGGCGAGGCACGGAAGGCCTCGAAGCCGAAGCGCGCGATGTCCATACGCGAGCCGGCCGCGTGGAACTGCTCCATCGCGCAGCAGGCCAGCCCGAAGGCGAGCGGGAAGAACGAGTTCGAGCGCGCCCACGCGACGGTCTTGTCGAGCGTGGTCGTCAGGATGCGTTCTTCGACGTAGCGCTCCAGCTCGGTGCCCTTCAGGTGCGCCGGCTGGTTGGCGCCCTGCATGTCTGCGCCGCGCAGCAGCTGATGGGCGTTGAGCGAGCGTACGCGCAAAGCGCCCGGATCCACATGGGCGCCAAGGCCGGCGGCTGGCCCCAGCGGCTCGCGTTTTACTTCCACTCCAACGCTCCTCTGCGCCAGACGTAGGCGAAGGCCACGAACAGCAGCGCGATGAACACGATCGTCTCGACCAGCGCGAAGCTGCCGTATGCGCGCAGCTCGATCGCGATGGGGTACAGGAAGATGACCTCGATGTCGAACAGGATGAACAGCATCGCGATCAGGTAGAAGCTGATGCCGAAGCGCATTCCCCGCTGGATCTCTGACGGCAGGCCGCACTCGTAGGGGTCCTGCTTGTGGGGCGTCGCCCGGCGCGGCCCGATGACCGAGTTGAGCGCCGCGAAGGCCCCGCCCACGGCGCCGCCAAGGATGAGAAAGACGATCGCCGGGAGATAGCTGCGCAGCACCGAGCGCTGTTATATCACTGCTTGTGGCAGGGTGTTACATAGTGGCAATCGGCGCGAAACGGGTCGTATGACGCAGGCTGTGGTGGCCGGCGCGCTGGCCGTCGCGGCGTGCAACGCGGTGGCTGGAGCGCTGGGTGCCTGGCTGTGGTATCGGCCTGCCCAACCGCCGCCTTCCGGCCCGGCGGGCGAGGGCGACGAGCCGCCGGCGCGCCACCACGCGCGAGCACGCTTGGACGTCGTCTTCTGGGTGGCGCTGCGCGTCGGGCAGGGCTCTGCGCTGACCCTGGCGATCGCGGTCGGTTCGCTGGCCGCCGCTGGCAAGTACTCGAGCGAACACCTCTTCTACCTGTATGCGCTGCTGCCGCTGGCGATCGCCTTCATCGCAGAGCAGCTGCGCGTGACGGCCGCCCAGACGATCCTCGACCAGCGCGGCCTGGCCGACGCCCAGGCCGTCGGCGCGCTGGGAGAGGGCGAGCAGCTGGCGGTCGTCGCGGCGATCGTCCGTCGCGAGGTGGGCGTGATGGCGCTGTCGGCGTTGGTGGTGGTCTTCCTGGCCTTGCGCGCCGCGAGCACGGCTCACGGCTTCTGAGCGACGCTGTCGCGGCCGCTGGCGCGCCCGGCCCCTGAGCGAGCCCTATATATTCCCCGCGCATGAGGCCCCCGTCCGTGCGTATGAGGCGCAAGCCCGCGAGGCTGGCCTTCCTGGCGACGCTCGCGCTGGTGTGCGCCGCCGCGCTGAGCGCGTGCGGCTCCCAGGAAATCAAACTGGCCAAGACCAATCCCGACTACAAGGGGGCGGTCCTGTTCCTCGACCACTGCTCCGGATGCCACACGCTGGCGGTGGTCGGTGCGGAGGGGTCGGCCACGAGCATCTCCAACCGCGTCAAGACCAACGGCCCGAACTTCAACATCCGCAAGGAGAACGTCGAACAGGTGCTCTACGCGATCCGCAACGGCGGTTTCTCCGGGGCGATCATGCCCGAGAACGTGCTCGTGGGCGAAGACGCACAGGATGTCGCCAAGTTCCTCGCGGCATACTCCGGCCTCCAGGCCGAAAAGGTGCCTTCGACGAACATCACGCTGTCGACCAAGTAGGCGCAGGTCATGACGTCGTCCCGACCGGGACGCTTCGCGTGTCGATCGTGCCGACGTCATGACCTGCTTGGCTGGAGGGTGGAGTGGAGAGACAGGGGCCGGGGGGTGGGCGGGTAGGCTCTCGGCGTGCTCGATCTCAAGCTGATCCGCGACGACCCTGACGGCGTGCGCGCGGCGCTGGCGCGGCGTGACCCCGGCCTGACGGAGATCGTCGATCAGATCCTCCAGACAGACGAGGCCTGGCGGGCGGCGACGACATCGGCCGAGGCTCTGAGGGCTGAGCAGAAGACGCGCTCGGAGGCCTTCGGGGCGGTCAAGGCGCGCGGCGAGGACGCGCCGGATCTGCGCGCCGAGATGCAGCAGCTGAGCGCCCAGGTCAAGCAGTTCGCCGAGCAGGCCGAGCAGGCCAAAGCAGAGCTTGACGCGCTGCTGGCGCGCCTGCCCAACCTGCCCGATCCCTCCGCCGCGCCTGGCCCCAAGGATGAGCTGGTGCGCGAGGTGGGCGCGGTCTCCAAGCTGGACTTCCCCGCGCGCGACCATCTGGAGCTGGCGGGCGAGCTGATCGATACCGAGCGCGGGGCCCGCCTGTCGGGGGCGCGCTTTGCCTACCTGAAAGGCGACCTGGTCATGCTCGAGCTGGCGCTTGTGCGTTGGGCGCTGGAGAAGCTCTCAAGGCACGGCTTTCAGGCGGTCATCCCCCCGGTGCTGGTGCGCGAGCGGGCGCTTTACGGGACGGGCTTCTTGCCCGACACCGAGCAGCAGATCTACAGCTTGGGAGAGGACGAGCTGTACCTGGTGGGCACCTCGGAGGTGGCGCTCGCGTCGCTGCACGACGGCGAGATCCTCGACGCGCAAGAGCTGCCGCTGCGCTACGCCGGCTTCTCCCCATGCTTTCGCCGCGAGGCGGGCGCGGCGGGCAAAGACACCAGGGGCATCTTCAGGGTGCACCAGTTCGACAAGGTCGAGATGTTCAGCTTCGTCGCACCCAAGGACTCGACCGACGAGCACGAGCGGATCCTGGCGATCGAGGAGGAAATCCTGGGCGACCTGGAGCTGCCCTACCGCGTGGTCAACATCGCGGTCGGCGACCTCGGCAACTCGGCCGCCAAGAAGTACGACTGCGAGGCGTGGCTGCCCAGCCAGGGGCGCTATCGCGAGCTGACCTCGTGCTCAAACACGACCGATTACCAGGCCCGGCGCCTGAACATTCGCATGCGCGGCGAGCGATCGGGCGGCGGGCGAACGCACACGCCGCACACGCTCAACGGCACCGCCGTGGCGGTCGGGCGCACGATCGTGGCGCTGCTGGAGAACGGCCAGCAGGCCGACGCCAGCGTGCAATTGCCCGAGTGCCTGACGCCCTACGGCGCGCCCGCGCTGCTGCCCCCGGCGCCCGGTGTACAGACGGGACAAAAGTCTGCAAGTACCGATTAATTAACCAGTTGAAACCTTGACTTGCGCCTGTCGGTGCATGAGACTCGCGGTCAGCCGGGTCAGTCGAATCGAGAGGAGCATCTGGCGGTGCAGTTAGCTCTCGCCAGGATGTCGTGGGAATGCCAATGGGAAAGCTGACGGCCCCGTCGAGCGCCGCGCGCCTCGGCGGGCGCTTGGCGATCTTCATGGTCGCTGTGCTCGCGCTGTGGCTGCCGGCGAGCACCTCGGCAGACGGCGGATGCACGGCCACCTGGACGGGCGACGCCGGCGACGGATCGTGGCAGTCGCCGGGAAACTGGTCGACCGACGCCGAACCCGGGTCGAGCGATGTGGTGTGCGTGGGGGCCGGCGCGACCGTCACGGTCACGGGTACAGCGCAAGCCTCCGTGCTGAAAGTCGAAGGCGCCCTGGTGGTCGCCTCGGGCGTGCTGCGGGTGGGGGGCTCGGAAGCCTCGAGCGTGCACGAATTGACCGTCAGCGGAGGCGAGCTGACTGGTGTGGGCACGCTTGATGTGTCTGGTTCGTTGAGCTGGACGGCGGGGTCGATGTCGGGTTCTGGGGAGACTGTGTTGGAAGCGGGTGGGGTGGGTTTGATCGATCCGGGGTCTGGCAATGCTGTGAGCTTGAGTGAACGTGATCTGGTGAATCGCGGGACGTTGACGTGGGGCTCGGGGTCGGTGTATGGCAGTGATAGCGCTGAGATCGACAATGCGGGGACGTTGGACGCGGACTCGCAGGTGTCGGCGTCGGGGTGGGAATCGCATGGGTTGATCGACAGCGACGGGTCGGCTGTGTGGCTGGACAACACGGGGGTGGTGAAGAAGGCGGCTGGGGATGAATACACGACGATTCAGTTCCAGATCGACAACGAGGGCAGCGTGGAAGTCGAATCGGGGGACGTGATCTTCACTGGCGGTGGGCATGGTGGCGGGGCTGAGGATGGCTCGTGGCTTGCGGGCGCAGGCGCGGCACTGGCGTTCAACGGCGGCTCGTATCTGCTGGGTTCGGGTGTGCGGATGTCCGGCTTGGTGTATTTGTCGGGTGGGAGCGTGCAGGCTGGCGACATTCAGGGATCGTCGGCGGAAATAATGTTGTGGGCGAACGACAGCACGCTCGACCTGACCGACGCCGCGACGCCGTCGCACGTGAAGGACCTGACACAAACCGCGGTGGCCGGCACGACCACGTTGACTGGTGTGGGCACGCTTGATGTGTCTGGTTCGTTGAGCTGGACGGCGGGGTCGATGTCGGGTTCTGGGGAGACTGTGTTGGAAGCGGGTGGGGTGGGTTTGATCGATCCGGGGTCTGGCAATGCTGTGAGCTTGAGTGAACGTGATCTGGTGAATCGCGGGACGTTGACGTGGGGCTCGGGGTCGGTGTATGGCAGTGATAGCGCTGAGATCGACAATGCGGGGACGTTGGACGCGGACTCGCAGGTGTCGGCGTCGGGGTGGGAATCGCATGGGTTGATCGACAGCGACGGGTCGGCTGTGTGGCTGGACAACACGGGGGTGGTGAAGAAGGCGGCTGGGGATGAATACACGACGATTCAGTTCCAGATCGACAACGAGGGCAGCGTGGAAGTCGAATCGGGGGACGTGATCTTCACTGGCGGTGGGCATGGTGGCGGGGCTGAGGATGGCTCGTGGCTTGCGGGCGCAGGCGCGGCACTGGCGTTCAACGGCGGCTCGTATCTGCTGGGTTCGGGTGTGCGGATGTCCGGCTTGGTGTATTTGTCGGGTGGGAGCGTGCAGGCTGGCGACATTCAGGGATCGTCGGCGGAAATAATGTTGTGGGCGAACGACAGCACGCTCGACCTGACCGACGCCGCGACGCCGTCGCACGTGAAGGACCTGACACAAACCGCGGTGGCCGGCACGACCACGTTGACTGGTGTGGGCACGCTTGATGTGTCTGGTTCGTTGAGCTGGACGGCGGGAGCGATGAGCGGATCGGGCAAGACCGTGCTGCAAGCCGGCGCGAGCGCAGTCGTAGAAGCGCTGTCGGGGTGCGGGTCGATGAGCCTCGAAGGTCGCGAACTGCGCAACGAAGGCGACCTCGACCTCACGCGGGGAACGCTGTTCTTCGCCGACGGGGCGCGCCTGCTCAACATGGGCTCCTTCGCGGAGGACTCGGAATCCACCTGCCAGGGCGCACAGCTGCAGGCCGGGTCGTCCGCCAGCGCCCCGGCGTTCCTCAACGAGGGCAGTTTCCAGAAGACCGCAGGTGGCGGCACGGGCACGGTGGGGGTCGACTTCGACAACGAAGGAAGCGTGCAGGCGCAGACCGGTCGCCTGGACTTCGCCGCCGGCGGCGTCCCCGAACGGGTGGCCGCGGGTAGCTGGAGCGTGCTTGCCGGCGCGACGATCGCGCTCACCGGCGGAACCTTCCTGATCGGCGAAGAAGTCGACCTGTCTGCGGTGGAAGTGTCGGGCGCGACGGTGGAACGCGAGCCGACGGCGGGTCCGCCGGTCGGCTACCTGAACCCCCTGGCGTATGCGTCGCGCACGGTCGTGGTGTCAGGCTACGGGCACGAAGTCAGCGACGGCTTCGCAAACGCTGCCGTGGAAGTAGCGCCGGCCGCGACCAGCGAATGGCGCACCCTGTGCACGTCGCTGGCGCCGAACCTCCTCGGCGAATACAGCTGCGAATGGAACACCGCCAGCGGGTCCTATCCAGACGGCTCCTACAGGCTGCGCGCCCAGCTCGCCGACGACTCCAGCCCGCCGAGCACGCGAGCGACCGCCGACGTGGACGTACTGGTCGACAACACCGCGCCGAGCGGATCGGTGACGCCACGCGCCTACATCGGCGCCACGGCGACCGTGCAGGGAACGGCGACCGACAGCGGCTCGGGCGTGGCCTCCTGGCAGCTGCAGATCGCGGCCGAAGGAAGTGGAGAATGGGTGGACGCCTGCCCGGACCAGACGGCGCCGGCGAGCGGCGATCAATACCAGTGCTCGGTCGATGCGGCGAGCTTCCCCGAAGGCCCTCACGTGTTGCGCGCGGTGATCACCGACGAGGCGGGCAACGCCTACACCACGCCCACGACGCCCACTACGATCGACAACACGCAGCCGACGGGCACGCTGGCGAGCGTCAGCGAAAGCGGCTACGCGCGCTCGACGATCGCGCTTGCTGGCAGCGCCGGCGACAGCGTCTCGGGCGTCGCCAGCTGGACTGCGCAGATCGCGACGAGCGGGTCGGGCGCATGGAGCGATGCATGCGCACCACAGACGTCGCCTGCGGCGGGCTCCACGTACTCCTGCAGCCTGGACACGGGGGCCTACGCAGACGGAAGCTATGAAATCAGGGCGCTCATACAGAGCAACGCGGGCGACACCCACGCGACCGCGGCGCAGACGGTCACGATCGACAACACGCCGCCCACGGGCAGCATCGACAGGCTGGCGGCGCACCCGAAAGGCACCGTCACGATCGAGGGCCCCGCCAGCGACACGACCGCTGGCGTGATGAGCTGGCAGCTGCAGATCTCAGCCGCGGGAACCCACTCCTGGCGTGATGCGTGCGCCGTGCAGGACTCTCCAATCGAAGGGCTTGACTTCGGCTGTGCCGTGGACACGACGCAGTTCTCCGACGGCCCCTATCAGCTGCGCGCCGTGATCGTCGATCGCGCGGGCAACACCTACACGACCCTGCCGGTGGGCACCGACATCGACAACGCCGGCGGACAGCCCGAAGAAGGCGAAGAACAGGCATGCACCGACGTGTGGACCGGCCAGGGCGCAAACGACTCGTGGGGCACCGCGGCCAACTGGTCGACGGACAGCGTGCCCGCCAGCGGCGACCGCGCGTGCATACCGGCGAACTCGACGGCGCTGGTCAGCGCCGGCGGGTACACGGTCGGCTCGGTCAGCGGAGAAGGCACCCTCACGATCGCCGGCGGGTCGCTGGAACTGCGGGAAGGCTCGGCGGTCTCCGAACTGCTCGCGCTCAGCCTGCAGGGTGGGCGTCTCTACCTGGAGGGCACGCTGAAGGTGCTCGGCTCGATGTCGGTGGGCAGCGCATCCGGCGAGTCGCCGGCGCTGAGCGGCCCGGGGACGCTGATGCTGGCCGCGGGGGCATCGGGCACGGTGGACGGCGCCGGCTGTGCGCTGTGGACGTTGCAGCAGGTGACGTTCGTGAACGACGGGACGGTGACCGAGGGCGCTCCCGGCGGGGTGAGCGGGCAGTTGGCACTGCTGGAAGGAGCGCGCCTGGACAACGCAGGGACGTTCAACCTGGACTCCTATCCGGCGCCCTGCGTTCCGGGAGGCAACACAGGGGCGTCGATCGAAAGCGTCACGGGGGCCGGCACGGTGGTCAACACGGGCTCGCTGGACGTGGGCGTCGGCAGCGGCAAAGCGGCGACGCTGCAGTTGGCGCTCGACAACCAAGCGACGGTGGTCGTCTCGACCGGGGCATTTGTCCCGATGAGCACGATCACGGGCGGCGTGCTGCAGACGCATGCGGGGGCGAGCGTGCAGGTAGCCGGCTCCTCTCCCGCGCTGATCGGAGTGGATGCGTCTGGCGCCGAGGTCGTGGTCAGCGCCGGCTCGATCAGCGTGCCGAGCGGAGAATCGTCGGTGGGGGCGCTGCTGTTGCAGGGGGGCACGCTGAAAGTCGACGGCGAGCTCGACGTCACCTCATCGCTGTCGGCGGCGGGCGCGTCCGGCGAGTCGCCGGAAGTGAGCGGCTCGGGCAGGTTGGTGCTGGCCGCGGGCGCGTCGGGGGTGGTGGACGGCGCCGGCTGTGCGCTGTGGACGTTGAAACACGTGACGTTCGTGAACGACGGGACGGTGACCGAGGGCGCCCCCGGCGGGGTGAGCGGACAGCTGATGCTGGAAGAAGGCGCGCGCCTGGACAACACGGGGACGTTCAACCTGGATACCTACAAAGCGAGCTGCGTGCCGGGCGGGGACGACTATGCGTCCATAGCCGAACAGCGCTGGACCGCAGAAGTGGTAAATGACGGTGTGTTCAGCGCCGACGTGGGCAACGAAAACGCCGCAAACGTAGGGGTGCCGTTCGTGAACGACGGGCGCGTCGAAACCGACACGGGCGCGCTGGGATTCGGCGGTGGCGGCGGCGAAGCGGTAACCAACGGCTCCTGGCGCGAGCGCGGCGGGTCGCTCGAACTGCAGGCGGGCACCTTCCGCATCGAAGAAGGCGTGGACCTCGACGCGACCATCGAAGGCGCGACGGTCGTGTGGATTCCGCGCAGCTTGCGCGGATCGCTGAGCGCGGTGGCGCCATACGTGGCCGGCGCCGTGGAGCTCGCGGGCGAGGCCGAAGCGGGCATCGCGGGTCCACTGGCGAGCGCCACGATCGAAGTCGCGCGGTCGGGCTCGGGGACGTGGCAGACGCTGTGCGGACCGCTCTCCCCGGGTCTGGGCGGCGCGTTCGAATGCCCCTGGGAAACAGCGACGGGCGAATATCCCGACGGTCGCTACGAACTGCGAGCAAAGCTCGCCTCCGGCTCCTCGCCCCCGGAAACGCTGACCACGACTGCGGTCCAGACGGTCGTTGACAACACGCCGCCGACGGGAGACGTGACGGCGCCGCCTTCCCATGGCCTGGGCGGCGAGGTGACTGTGACGGGAAGCGCCAGCGACAGCGGCTCGGGCGTGGCGTCCTGGCAGCTGCAGATAGCCGCGGAAGGCTCCTCGGAATGGGCGCAGGCGTGTCCCGAACAGATCGAGCCGGTGGGCGGCGACGAATACGCGTGCACGATCGACACGAGCAAACTCGCAAACGGGACCTACCAGCTGCGCGCCGTCGTGCGCGACCGCGCCGCCAACGCCTTCACCTCCTCGTCGGTGAGCATGCACGTCGACAACGAAGGCCCGCACGCCACGCTCACCGCCCCCGCGCCGTTCCTGGCCGGGACGGTGCAACTGGAAGGCACGGCCAGCGCGGACACCGGCACGGTGGCCAGCTGGGACGTGCAGATCGCGCCGGCCGGCAGTTCCGCCTGGAGTAGCGCCTGCCCCGCACAGGACACGCCGGCGGAAGGCTCGACGTATCGCTGCAGCATCGACACCGCGTCGCTGGCGGACGGCGACTACGAACTGCGCGCGCTTGCCAGCGACGGCGAAGGCGACACCTACACGGCGACGCCCATCGAGGTCATGATCGACAACACCCCCCCGAGCGGGTTCGTCTACCCCATCGGCGAAAGCGTCAGCGACGGCATCGAAGTGGAGGGCAACGCAAGCGACGCGGGCTCGGGCGTGGCCGACTGGACGCTGCAGATCGCGCCGGCTGGCAGCGACAGCTACAGCCAGGCGTGCATGACCCAGCACATGGCGTTGTTCGGGGCGGTCTACGCGTGCGACTTGGCCTCGGGCGAACTGGAAAACGGCGCCTACGAACTGCGCGCGGTGATCGTCGACAACGCCGGCAACAGCTACACGACCCCCTCCACGCCGGTCACGATCGACAACGCGCCGCCGACGTCGACCGCGCCGCCGACGATCTCCGGGCACGCGGTCGCCGGACACGCCCTGAGCGCAGGCGTGGGCGGGTGGAGCGGGGCGGCCCGCATCGTGTACGCCTACCAGTGGCAGCTGTGTGACGCCGCGGGCGAAGACTGCACGAACATCGAAGGGGCGAGCGCGTCGACCTACCGGCTCGGCGAAGCCGACGTGGGCAAAACGGTGCGGGTGCAGGTCAGCGCCAGCAACGGCGCCGGCAGCGCCTCGGCTGCTTCGGTCAGCAGCGCGGCGATCTCGCCGGACACGCTCGCCGACCTGACCGCGCCCGCCGTCGCGGGTCGCCCCGAAGCGGGCGCGACGCTGACGGCGCAAACGGGCGAATGGGCCGGGCAGCCGCCGCTGTCGTTCGCATATCGGTGGCAGCGTTGCAACGCCCTCGGCGAAGCGTGCGCGAACATCGCGGCGGCGGACGCCAGCACCTACACCGCCGGCGAAGAAGACGTCTCCCGCACCTTGCGCGTGATCGTCACCGCGAGCAACGGCGAAGGCTCGCTCGGCGCGACCTCCGCGGCGTCGGCGTCCGTGACCGCCAGCGCGGGCGCCGGGATACACTACCTGTACGAAAGCGCCGGGCGTCTGGCGGCGGTCGACGACCCCGGCTCAGGCGCCGCGCTGTACCGCTGGGACGCTGACGGCAACCTCCTGGGGATCGAACGCGTCGCCCAGGACACGCTCTCGGTCGTGGGCCTCGAGCCCGACCATGCGGCGGCGGGCGCGAGCGTGGAGATCATCGGCACGGGCTTCGATGCCGACCCTGCCAACGACGCAGTCAGCTTCAACGGGACCCCCGCGAGCGTGAGCGGGGCCAGTGCCAACGACCTGAAGGCGAGCGTGCCCGACGGGGCGAGCGCGGGCAAAGTGACGGTGACCGTGGCCGGCAAAGCGGTCAGCAGCCCGGAATCGTTTACGCCCGAAGAATCCGCCGGCGAGGATATGGCGGTGCGGATGGCAAGCCGTGTGGGTGCCCGCCCGGCGAGCGTTGGCGCCGACCGTGCGCGCACGGCGCCCGTCTCCTCCCAGCCCGCGCTGGGCGACCCCTCGCTGCATGCGGTCGCGCTGCTGGACGCCGCCATGAGCTACCGGCCGGCACGGCCGGCCGCGTGGGATCCGGTGGCGGCCAACCGCCGTGGCGGTAACTGGGTGAGCGGCGCCGAACGCTCGCCCTGGGCGGCGCTGCCCGCGCTGCAGGCGCGGCCGAAGGCCACGGCGATCAGCGGGCAGGCCCTGACCGTCAACGGGCTGCCGCTGGCGGGCGTGACGCTGTCGCTGCAGGGAGCCTCGGCCAGGACCAGGACGGACGCGACCGGCCGTTTTCTGCTCAGCGGCCTGCCGGCGGGACACCAGGTGCTGATCATCGACGGCGCGAGCGCAGATGGGCACGGCCGCCGTTACGGACGCTTCACGACGGCGGTCGAAGTGGGCGAGGGCAAGACCACCGCGCTGGGCTACACGATCTGGATGACGCCGCTCGATCCGGCGGGCGACGCAACGGTCACCTCTCCGCTGAAGCGCGAAACGGTGATCACCAACCCGCGGATCCCGGGGCTGGAAGTGCGCCTGCCCGCCGGCACCGTGATCCGCTCGGCGGGCGGGGCGCTCGTGCGTCACCTGAACCTGACGGCGATCCCCGTGGATCGCCCGCCGTTCCCGCTGCCGCTGTTCGCGACCGGCGTGCCCACCTACTTCACGGTCCAGCCCGGGCGCGCGTACCTGAGCAAGGGCGCGCAGATCGTCTACCCGAACTGGGGTCATCTGCCGCCAGGTCAGCGCGTGGAGTTCTGGAACTACGACCCTGCGGACAGGGGTTGGTACGTGTACGGCAAGGGCACGGTGAGCGCCAACGGCCAGCAGGTGGTCCCCGACCCGGACGTGCGCGTGTGGGAATTCACCGGAGCGATGATCTCCACCGAACGCGAACCGCCCGAACGGGCGCCCAAGAGCGGGGCCGAACTGACGGCCGGGGATCCCGTGGACCTGGCCAGCGGCCTGTTCGTCTATCAGCACAGCGACCTGCAGGTGCCGGACTCGGTGATGCCGGTGGCGCTCACGCGCAGCTACCGGCCGTGGGACCCCAACTCCTACAGCTTCGGCGTAGGCACCCAGAGCATCTTCGACATCCACCTGTGGTCTGACGAAAACTACAAAACCGCCTACCTGGTCCTGCCCAACGGCGCCAAGGTCAAGCTGGTACGCATCTCGCCAGGCACCCTGTGGGGAGAAGCCGTCTACGAAGCGCAGGGCTCGCCGGGTCCGTGGCAGGGCGCCACGATGAGCTATGACATACCGCACACCGACTGGGTGCTGCGCAGGCGCGACGGAATGAAGTTCATCTTCGGCGATCTCGCTCCGCTGCAGGCGATCGAAGATCGCAACGGCAACCGCATCACGCTGGTGCGCCAGTTCGGCACCGACGGTCCCGTGGTGCAGATCCGCACGCCGCACGGCCGCTCGATCGACCTCACCTACGACAGCTATGGGCGGGTGATCAAGGCGGTGGACAGCGCGCGCCAGGTGGTCAAGTACGAATACAACAGCGCGGGGCAACTGGTGGCGGTGACAGATCCGATGGGTCACGTGACGCGCTACGCCTACGAAGCGCACCAGAACGTGATGACGACGGTCACGGATGCCAAAGGCCAGGTGCTGATCTCCAACACCTACAACAAGGGGGGCCTTGAAGCTGGCCTGGTCAGCTCGCAGACGCTGGCGGGCGAGGGGACATACTCCTTCAACTACAACATCCCGTCGGCGCTGTCCGGCGGATGCGGTTTGGTCTGTCCGCCGCCTGCGCAGCCGATGACGACGGTGACGCTGCCGGGCGGGTTGACTCGCACGGTCAAGTTCGGGTCGCCAGGTGGGGCCAGCGCGGGCATGCCGGTCTCAGAAGAAACGAGCTGGTTCGGCGCGCTGCTGCAGTCGCGCAGTTTCGAACGGGGTGTGGGTGGCGATGGGAATGTGACGAGCATCGGGGAAGTCGTCGCGGTGACGCCTGCTAATGAAGAATTGTTGGGCCGGAGGGTCGGGTTGCCGTGGGAAAGGTTGTCGCGTACGACGTCGATGGCGTATGACGAACGTGGTGATGTGACTTCGGTGAGCGTGATGGCGCCGGGGGCGCCGGTGTTGACGAGCACGCTCACCTACAACGAATTCTCTGAGCCGACGAGCGTCACCGACCCGTTGGGCCGCGAGACCCGGTATGGCTATGACGATGCGGGCAACCTGATGTCGGTGACGGATCCGATGGGGCGCACCACCTCCTACGCTTATGACGGTGAAGGGGAGTTGGTGTCGCTGACCGACCCGGAAGGCGATACGAGCACATTCGCTTACGAAGACGGCAACCAGGTCGCGCGCATCGATCCGTTGGGGCGTGTGACGCGCGTCGGCTATGACGGTTTGGGGTTGCCGGTGCAGGTCACCGATCCGGAAGGCGGGGTCAGCGAACTGTCCTATGACGCCGACAACGAGCTGACCAGCGAAACGGATCCGGCGGGGGAGGCGACGAGTTATGGGTATGACGCGGATGGGGATCTGGTGTTGGTGCGTGATCCTCGTGGGCATACGCAGACGGGTACGTATACGGCGTTGGGTCAGTTGTCTTCGTGGACGGATGCGCTGGGGCGTACGACGAGTTATGCCTATGACGAATTGGGTCGTCTGGCGAGCGCGACCGATGCGCTGGGCAAGACGACGAGCTACGCCTATGACCAGCTGGGGCAGTTGGCGTCGGTGTCGTTCGGCGAGGTGGACGGGGGTGCGCCGTCGAGCAGCATCTTCTACGCCTACAACCTGGAAGGCAACCTGCTGTCGGCGAGCGACTCGCGTGGCGGTATGTACTCGATGAGCTATGACCCGTACGGCCGGTTGGTCGGGGAAAGCGGCCCTGACGGCAGCGTGGGCTATGGCTATGACGCGGATGGCGAGCGCACCAGCATGAGCGTTAACGGCGAGCCGTTCGCGTCGTATGGGTATGACGAAGATGGCGAGCTGGCCGGCATCGACGCGGCCGATGGGGATGTGGCGTTTGGTTATGACGGGGACGGTCGCGCGGCGCGTGTAACGCTGCCGGACGGGGACAGCGAGAGCTACTCCTACGACGCGGACTCGTTGCTGTCGGGGATCGACTACGAGTTGCCTGATGGTGGGCAGATCGGGGATCTGGTGTACGGGCGGGACGGGCTTGGCCAGGTGACGAGCGTGTCTGGGAGTCTTGCGCGGACGCAGCTGCCGGAAGCGGTGAGCGGCTTGTCTTATGACGCGGCGAACGAGTTGACGTCGATCGGCGCGAGCTCGCTCAGCTATGACGCGGACGGCCGGTTGACGGGTGAGGGGTCTGCGAGCTACAGCTGGAACGATCGTGGCGAGTTGGCGGGTGTGAGCGAAGGCTCGCACAGCTGGAGCTTTGCTTATGACCCGTTTGGGCGGCGGGCCGCCAAGACCGTGGACGGCACGGAAACCAGCTATCTGTATGACGGGGCGAACGTGCTGTCGGAATCCTCGGGTGGGGGTACGGCGACGCTGCTGGACGGGCCTGGTCTTGACGAACACCTCGCGCGTACATCGGGTGGGGTGACGCAGTCCTATCTGACGGACGCGTTGGGCAGCACGGTGGCGTTGGCGGGCGCGGATGGGGCTGTGGGCACGGAATACACGTACGGGCCGTTCGGCGGGGTGTCGACCTCGGGCGCGTCGAACTCGAACCCGTATGGGTATACGGGGCTTGAGAGCGAAGGGGATGGGTTGCAGTTCAACGGGGCGCGCTACTACATGGCGGCGACGGGCAGGTTCGCGAGCCAGGACCCGTTGGGGATGCAAGGCAGCGGCGTGAACCTGTATCAGTACGCGGGGAGCGACCCGGTCGACTTGGAGGACCCGAGCGGCTACAGCATCCTTGGCGCTGCGGCTGAACGATTCGTCGGGGCGGTGGACGCTTTCACCGGGGGTATCACCAGAGAAATCCGCGGGGGGCTGGGGCTCGCGCAGCCCGACATGTCCTCCGCGGCGTATCAGGTTGGCGCGGACGCCGGGCTACTCGCCGCCACGATCACACCAGGCGACGAGGAGGCAGCCGCACTAGACATCGCAGAGGACACCGCAGACGAGGCCGCACTGGACGCGGCAAAGGAGGCGGAGTCAAGTCCTAGCTGGATTTGGAACACGCGCGCGGAGCCTGGGACGGACGGTGGAATATCGGAGTTCGGCAAAGAGCGCCTGGGGGACGAAACGATCTCAACGGTGCACCAGGTCAATCTCGAAGGAGAGGTGATTCACCAACATCAGACGCACATTGGCAAGTATGGTGGCGAACGAGGGTTCCCGGCCGAATGGATTCAGTTCCCGGATGTGGGATAGCATGACAGGACCGTCGAAACTCGTTGACGCTGTGCGTGGCTTGGTTGATCGGGCTCTTTCTGAGCGGTCGTCCGCGCTTTCGGCTAGAGGTCTCCGAGCCACGGTGGAGGTCAAGCGGTGGTCTACCGAGGATCGCGAGAATTCAGAGATACGAGTCGCATTCTGGCGGCGGAATAGCTTTGTCGATTTTTTCGAGGGCTTTATTGTCCGTGAAGGTAGGCCTCTCGCCTCGCTCAGTGAGTTCAAACAATGGCTAGAGCGTGAAATGGATACGATTCTCGATGAGGCCACTGAGGGTCCTCCTACGACCTGATGCTGCGGGTAGTTCCATCCTGCGGAGATGTGTCTCCGAAGGAGAGCATGCATGTTCCGGGCTGGCGGTCATATCATGTCCGGGAAGTTTTTCGCGGAGTCGCCGGAGGAAAATCTTGAGACTGGGGGCCGGGAAGGATTCAAGTTCAAGTGGGCAGGAGGGTCGGGTTGCCGTGGGAAGGTTGTCGCGTACCACGTCGATGACGTATGACGAACGCGGTGATGTGACGTCGGTGAGCGTGGCGGCGCCGGGGGCGCCGGTGTTGACGAGCACGCTCACCTACAACGAATTCTCTGAGCCGGCGAGTGTCGTTTCCCTCGGCGACGGGTCAACGCGAAGGCTGCGGGTTCCGCTCCCAGGCGTGTCAGCCAGGCTTAGGTCGGTGAGTGTCCCGTTCGGGGCGGTTAGCCACGTCTCGGTTGGTGCTCATACTCCGCCGGTCTTGCGGAGTGGTCCCGACCCCCCGCCCCCTCACCCCAGCAGCCCCTCCCCCACGAACCCGCCGTGCGAGGCACCCGGCGGACAGGCGAAGATGGCGCTCGACGTGTGCAGCGTATGGCGGTTGAGCGCGTCGGATGCCGCGAGGCGTTGCTGCAACGGGATGAACTGCCGCGCCGGATCGCGCTGGAAGGCGATGAAGAACAGGCCCGCGTCGATCTCGGCGCTTTGCGCTTGGGCCGATTCGCTGTAGGAGTAGCCGCGCCTGAGGATGGGCTGGTCGGCGTTGTTGTGCGGGTTGGCCAGGCGGATGTGGGCGTTGGTGGGGATCGCGAGTTCTCCGTCGGGGTCGGTGGCGGCGAGGTCGACGGGGTCGTACTCCGCGCGCGCTCCCAGCGGCGCGCCGCTGAGCTTGTGGCGGCCGATCGTGCGTTCCTGGCCTTCCAGGGTGGTGGCGTCCCACACGTCGAACAGGATCCTGATGCGCCTGGCGACCAGGTAGGTGCCGCCCACCATCCACGCCGGCCCGTCGTTGGGCCCGACCCACACGTAGCGGTTCATCGCGGCGATGTTCTCAGCGCGGATGTTGTCGGTCCCGTCCTTGAAGCCCATCAGGTTGCGCGGGGTGGTTTGCGTGGTGCTCGTGCTCGAGGTGCGGCCGAAGCCGAGCTGTGACCAGCGCAGGGTTGCGGCTTCGGCGGCGATGCGCCCGAGCAGGTGCGTAGCGTGGAAGGCCACCTGCGGGTCGTCGGCGCACGCCTGCACGCACAGGTCTCCACCGGAGCTTCCGGGGTCGAGGCTGTCGCCCTGGAACGGGGGCAGCGGCGCGAGCGCGGGCGGTCGCTGCGCGGCCAGCGCGAACCTGTCGGCGGCGCCGGAGGCGAACAGGCTGGGGCCGAGGCCGATCGTGATCGTCAGCTGCTCGGGGCCCAGCCCAACGGCCTCGCCGGGGTCGGGCGGTGGCTGGTCTGCTTCCTGCGCTCCGGGCTGGTAGGGCAGCCCCTGCGTGAGCGAGGCCGCGGCGGCGCTCCAGCGCTGCAGCACCTGGCGCAGCGCTTCGGGGTCTTCGCTGGTCATGTCGAAGGCGGCGAAGCTCAGGTAGTCCTGCGCGGGCGTTGCGATGCCCGCCTGGTTGGGCCCGTAGAAGTCCACCGCGCCCTGTGGCGTGTTCCCCCGCTGTTGCGTGTCGCTGGCGGACGTTGCGCTCAGCACGTGGTCGAGGCCCGCGCCCACGCCCACGGCGGCGGCGCCCGTCAGCAGGCCCCGGCGCGTGAGCCCCCAGTCGCCGCCGGGAGCGTTGGCGGGGCGCCTGTGCCGTGAGGGTATCCGCAGGGAATCGCGCCAGGGCATCGGCCGGATTCTAGGTATGGAAGTCGTGCGGGCTGCTCGGGAGCGGCGCGGCACGCAAGACTAGACATCAAGAAGATAGGCTCCGCGGCCTCTATCAAGCTGGTGTGGGACGGCGGAGTAGTGGCGCAAGCACAGCGAAACAGGATCTTGCGCGCGATGGCCGACGCGATGGCCGAGCGCGGCGCAGCCGGGGCAACCGTGTCGGTTGCCGACGTGATCGCGCGGGCGGGCGTCTCGCGCACGGTCTTTCGCGAGCTGTTTGCCGACCGTGAAGCATGCCTGCTGGCGGCCTTCGAGCTCGCCGTGGCGCTGGTCGAGAGCAGGACGGCGGGCGCCTACGAGGCCGAGCCACGCTGGCTGGACGGGGTCAGGGCGGCCCTGGCCAGCCTGCTGGGCTTCGTCGAAGAGGAGCCCGCTCTGGCGGCCCTGTGCGTCGTGTATTCGATGAGCGGCGGGGCGGACGTCCTGCGCCGCCGCGCCGAGGTCCTTGGACAACTCGCCGCGGTCGTCGATCGCGGCCGCCTGCAGGTGCCCCCGGGCCGGCCCCAGCCGCCGCCGGTGATCGCCGAGGGGGTGGTGGGCGCGGTGCTGGCGATCGTCCAGAATCGCCTGCTGGCGCCCGAGCGCCCGCCGATGGCGGATCTGTTCGGTCCGCTCATGAGCATGATCGTGATGCCCTATATGGGTCCGGCCGTGGCGCGTAGGGAGCTGACGCGCCCCGCGCCGCGGACCGCCGACGGCGCCGGCGCATCCCCGCAGCCGACGGGCCACGGGGGCGGCACAGACCAGGCGCCGACCGGCAGGCTGACGTATCGCACCGCGCGCGTGCTCACGGCGATCGGCGACTATCCCGGCGCGAGCAACCGCGAGGTCGGCGAACGC
Source organism: uncultured Solirubrobacteraceae bacterium (assembly GCA_963734225.1). Taxonomy (GTDB): domain Bacteria; phylum Actinomycetota; class Thermoleophilia; order Solirubrobacterales; family Solirubrobacteraceae; genus Palsa-744. Next base: position 475,985 of record CAVTGI010000014.1, on the reverse strand, counting down.
GCGGGCGTGGTTGACCAGGGGCAGATCTCCAAGTTGCTCACCCGCCTGCAGGCGCAGGGCCTGATCGCCAAGACGGGCCCGGCCCAGGCGCGCGGGGCGCCCAACTCCTGGCAGCTGACCGCGCGCGGCCAGGCGGTCGTGGCCGGCGACGGCGTGCGCGCGAAGGCGGGGGCCGCCCGGCGCTAGGGGCGCCCTAGCCGATCTGGAAGTCCAGCGACCGCGCGGCGCCGTCGCTGGGCGTGAGCGTCAGCCGGTAGTCGCCGGCTGCGAGGGTGCGATGGCCGCTCAGGCGGTGGCTGTTGCGTCCGGCGTTGGCGCTGAGCATCAGCGCTCCGGGCAGCGTCTGCCAGCGCGCGTGGCGATGCGCGCGAACGCGCTCGGCCAGCGACACGCGCACGCGCGCGGGGGCGCTGACGTCAAAGGCGAAGTCCACCTGGGAAATGCGCGGGTGGCTGCGGTTGAGCGCGATCAGGGCGCTTAGCGTCAGCGCGACGTCCGACAGCCTGACGGCGGGTGTGGCCAGCGGGACGGCGATCGCCGATGGCGGGCTTGCGGGGCTGACGGCCGGCGGGGCGGTGGCTGCTTCGTCGCGGCTGGGTTCGGGCGTGGGCTGCGCAGGCGCTTCGAAGGCGGCGAGCCCGTCTGGCGTGCCCACGCCGGTGGGCCCGTCATAGCCGGGGCCGGCCAGGCAGATCGCCTCGCCAGAGCAGCTGGCGGCCTCGACGGCGGCCGAGCAACTGGCCCGCGGCGGTTCGCTTTCTTCGTCCAGGGGCTCCAGGCATTCGCCGTTGGAGCCGGAGACCACATCGTGCAGCGAGGCGGGGGTTTTGGCGGCGTTTTCATACAGGGTCCGTGCGGGATAGGCCACTCCATGCGCCCCGCCGGCGAGCGCGAAGACGGCGGCGATGATCGGCGACGCGACGCTGGTGCCGCCGATCATGTTCCAGCCCCTTGTGCCTTCGCTTTCGGTGGAGTCATAGACGGCCACGCCCGTGAACGGATCCGCGTCGGCGGAGACGTCGGCGACCGCGCGTCTTTCATCGCAGCCGACAGCCGCCCAGTTGGGCAGGCTGCGCTGCCAGGCGGGAGCGTTGAAGTGTTCGCTGCATCCGCCTCCGCCGGCGCCGTCGCCGGCTTCTTCTCTGACTTCTTCCACTTCAGCGCCGTCGTTCCACACTTCCTCGCCGAGCCAGGTGTTATCGGGGTCCAGCAGCAGGCGAGTGCCGCCCACGGCGACCACGTCGGGCGAGGCGGCGGGATAGTTGACGAACTGGGGTTCGGCGATCCAGTTGCGATAGCCGTCGTCTCCGGAGGAGGCGGTGATGACGATGCCGGGGTGGTCGAAGGCCGGGCTGTCCAGTGACGGTTCCTGCCCGCCCCACGAGTTGGATATCTCCGTCGCGCCCATGGCGACAGCCGCCTGCTCGGCCTGCTCGAGGTCGTCATAGCTTTCAGAGTCGGCCTCGACGAGCACGATGTGGCAGCTCTCGCATACGCCGTGGGCCATCTCCACGTCGGTGGCGATCTCCTCTGCCCAGCCACGTTCGGTGGCGCCCGCGGAGGGCGGCAGCGGCGAGGCTTTGGCTGCCTGGTTGACCTTGCGAAAGCAGCCGTCGCCTTCGCTGCATTCAGGCAGGCCAAACTGCTGGTCGTAGTGCGCGAGGTCCGCTTCGACGGTGGCGTCGTCGTAGGCGTCGACGATGCCGATCGTCTGCGTGGCAGACGCCGTGGTGGTCCCCGGCAGGTGGTAAGCGCCAAGCAGCGCCTGGGGTGCGAGGCTTTCGGGGATCGGGGTCGTCTGTTCGACCGTCGGTGACGCCGCGCGGGGCGCCGAGGCGGCGGCATGGGGCAGCGCGCGGGCGCCGGGAACCGTGAGCGGCGCCTTGGCGACCAGGCGCAGCGCCAGGCAGGTCGCGCTGCTGGGCGCGGGCGGGGCGCAGACCGCGCTAACGCGGTCGGCCGACGCGGACGGCCGCGCCTGGGCGGGTGCGCTCGCCCAGGGCAGGTTGAGCGTCAGACAGCCACACAGCATGAGCAATCCGGCCGCGACGATCTTGCGCGTGCGTGTATTCATCGCGTGCAAATGAGCATGGTCGGACATCTCTTCCAGTGCTGCGTCGGTCACGACAAGCGCGAACTTGAGAAAACAGCCCCCTTTTCAGCCTCGGTGGTCACCGAACGGTCACAGGAAGGTTACGTCTGGGTTACCTGTGCGCGAGCGGCCGGCCGGATGATGATCGTGGGGACGGTGGGACGCAAGCGAGTCCGCCGCAGACGCCGGAGCTCGCCGAGCAGGGCGCACCGGACCGCCGAACCGCGTAGGTCGCGCCGAACGGGGCGGGAGCCAAGTCCCGTCCCGTTCGTCATTAGGCTGACGTGAGAGATGTCGCCCCCGTTTGGCCTGCTGATCGCCTCAGAACCGCCCCCCCGCCGCGTGGGCGTGCTGGTGGCGCTGGCGGCGGTGGCGCTGAGCACCCTGATCGTGTACCCGCTCAAGCAGGTGGCGCCGGTGGCGTCGCTGAGCGTGGTGTACCTGCCGGCGGTGCTGGTGGTGTCGGTTACGTGGGGGGCGGGGCTGGGCTTTGCCACGGCGCTGGTGAGCGCGGCGGCGTTCAACTTCTTTCACCTGCCGCCGGTTGGCACGTTTACGATCTCGAACTCCAACAACTGGGTGGCGCTGGCGGCGTTCGTGGTGGTGGCCGGCCTGTCGAGTTCCGTGGCGGAGGTGACCCGCGCACGCGCGCGCGACGCGGACGAGCGCCGCAGCGAGGCGGACCTGGCGGCGGAGATGGCGCGCCTGCTGCTGCGCGGCGGCAGCCTGTCCGAGGACCTGCCGACGGCGGCCGCACGACTGGCCCAGGCGCTGAAGCTGAACTCGGCGCGGATCGAGATGGAGGCGCTCGAAGGCGACGAGCGCACGGTGGCGTTCCCGTTGCGCGAGGGCACGCGCAGGCTGGGCACCCTGCTGGTGGGCGCGGACGCGTCGGAGGCGAGCCTGCGCCGCCTGCAGGAGCGCGTGGTGCCGGCGCTTGAGGCGCTGCTGAGCGCGGCCCTGGAGCGCGAGGGGCTGCTGGGCGGCGTGGTGGAGACGGCGGCGCTGCGCCGCGCAGACACGGTCAAGACGGCGCTGCTGCGCGCGGTATCCCACGACCTGCGCTCGCCGCTGACGGCGATCTCGGCGGCCGGCGAGGCGGTCGGCTCGCCGTCGCTGTCGCAGCCGGAGCGCGAAGAGCTGGCGGCGGTCATCCAGGAGGAGACGCGACGCCTGTCGCGGCTGGTGGACAACCTGCTGGACCTCTCGCGTCTGGAAGCGGGCGCGGCGGAGCCGCGCCGGGACTGGACGTCGGTGGAGGAGCTGATCCGCACGGCGCTGCGCGAGCTGGCGGCGGGCGAGGACGAGTTCAGCCTGTCGATCGAGCGCGACCTGCCGCTGGTGCGGGTCGACCCGGCGCAGATGGAGCGGGCGTTCGTGAACGTGCTCGAGAACGCGCGGCGACACTCGGGCGGGCACCCGGTGTCGGTGCGCGCTCGGGCCGTGCGCAGCCTGGCGCGCGCGCCGGGGCGGGGGGCGGCGGCTGGCGGCGGCGACGGCGGCGCGGCGGCCGAGCCGTCCCTGGAAGGACACAGGCCGGCGGGCGACCGCGTGATCGTGCGCATCGTCGATCGCGGCCCGGGCATACCGCCGGCCCAGCTCGAGCGCGTGTTCGAACCCTTCTACCGCGCGGGCACCGCGGCGGGGGGCCACCGCGGGTCGGGGCTCGGCCTGGCGATCGCCCGTGGTTTCACCGAGGCGAACGCAGGATCGCTGCACGTGGAGTCGCTGCCGGGACAGGGGGCGACGTTCGTGTTCGGCCTGCCGCTGCAGGAGCCCGATGAGGACTCCCGGCAAGACGGCGACCCGGCCGCCTCGGCGGCGCATGGGGCCGGCGCTGGCGAGCCGCTCGCGGGTCGAGCGCCGGCCAGGTGAGCACGCAGTCCCAAGGCGGGCAGGTCCCGGTCGTCAAGCCGCGCGTGCTGGTCGTAGACGACGAGCCGCAGATCGTGCGCGCGCTGAAGGTGGTGCTGCGCGAGGCGGGCTTTGAGGCGGTGCCGGCGGAAACGGCGTCTGAAGCGCTGGACCTGGCGGCGGTGCGCCCGCCGGATGCGGCGATCGTCGATCTGGTGCTGCCGGACGGTGACGGCGTGGAGCTCACGCGCAGGCTGCGCGAATGGAGCGAGATGCCGATCCTGGTGCTGTCGGCGGTGGGCGAGGAGGAGCAGAAGGTGCGCGCGCTGGAGGCGGGCGCGGACGACTACATCACCAAGCCGTTCGGGGCGCGCGAGCTGGTCGCCCGGCTGCAGGCGGCTCTGCGGCGCACCGCGCCGGCCGAGCAGGAGCCGAAGATCGTGGTGGAGGGCCTGGAGATAGACCTCGCGGCGCGGCTCGTGCGCCGTGACTCCCAACCGGTGCACCTGACCCCGATCGAGTTCGAGCTGCTGCGCGTGCTGGTGCGAAACCGCGGCCGGCTGATGACACACCACAAGCTGCTCGCGGAGGTGTGGGGCCCGGAGTACGTGCACGACATCCAGCCGCTGCGCACGCACATCGCGCGGCTGCGGGCGAAGATCGAGCCGGAGGGGGCGCAAGGGCCGCGCTACATAGTGACCGACCCGGGCGTTGGGTACCGCTTCTCTCTTTAGATTTTTAGTTGAGCCCCTTCGGGGCGGTGTTGTCGGTCGGGGGATCTCCCGCGGGCGCGTTTGTGCTCTCGGACAGCATCCCCGCGATCGCGTCCCACCAGTCGGGCCGTTACGAGATCGTTATGGCAAATGGCACGTTCGACACGCGGACGTCATTAGGACGGTGACACACTCGAGCCGTTCTCATCCCACAGTTTAACTCGGAGGTGCTCCGTCATGAGGACTCTGACAGATAGGCAGACTTCGCTGGGACTCCAGCTGAAGGTGTACATGACCCGGGCGAAGCTCGACCGAAAGATCGCCGGCGGACCCCCGGACGTTCTCGACCCCGCGCTTGCGCTGCGCGCCCGGCAGTTGACCGCCCCCGGCACTCGGCGTGAGATCGCTGGCAGCCTGCGCAACATCATGGACTACGCCGACCGCCGCGGCTCGCAGCCGATCATCTCCTCGGTCGTCGTCGAGCCGAGGGCGGTCAGGGGCGGCCGCCGCGCGATCCTCGAACTGGCGGAGCGCCTCGAAGCGGCGATGCCGGTCAGCGCGCGCGGCGTGGCGCTCGCTCGGGCGCTGCTGACCGACGGTCGCAGTCCCCTGTTCAACCCCCACTGCGAGCGTACGGTGAGCGAGGCCGCATGGGAAGTCAAGGAGGCGCTCGACGAGTGCCCCGACAGCGACTTCAATGCGATTGTGGCCTACGGCTTCTCCGCGGTCGAAGGTGGGCAGGCTACCGATTACGCGGGTATCCGCTGAATCTAGGTTTGCCCGATGCGCCCGTCACAAAATCGTTATGTTGCCACCGCGATTCGTTATGCGGTCGTGACGCGCCAAGGACAATAGTGCTCCCATGGACGCCGTAGCCATCATTCTCGGAATCGTGATGTTCGCGATCCTGCTAGCGATGGTCGAGGGGATCGACCGGGTATGAACGTCCCACTGCCCCTCGGCTTCTTCGTCGCGCACATGAGCGGGGCCGACTTCTTCGGCCTGATCGTGTCGGTGCTCGTGATCGCGTATCTCTTTTACGCCTTGATCCGCGGAGAGAAGCTCTAAGAGATGACGTTTGCCGGTTGGTTCACGATCGTGGCGTTCGTGGTCATCCTGACTGCGCTCGCCTTCCCGTTCGGCAGTTACATGGCGAAGGTCTACACGGGCAAGCGGGTTTTTCTGTCGCCCATCTTCGCCGGGCCCGAGCGGTTCCTCTACCGCCTGCTCAGGGTTGATCCCGAGAGCGGACAGGATTGGAAGGCGTACGCGAAAAGTCTGATCATCTTTTCGCTTGCGGGCTGGTTGCTGTTGTATGTGATTCTGCGCACCCAAGATGCTGCCTGGGTGCCCCACGCGCTGAACCCGCTCGGCTATCACTCCGGCTCGTGGAATGTGTCGTTCAACACCGCCTCGTCGTTCATGACGAACACGAACTGGCAGTACTACAGCGGCGAGACGACGATGAGCTACCTCACTCAGATGATCGGGCTGACCGTGCAGAACTGGCTGTCGGCCGGCGTGGGGATCGTCGTGGCGGTTGCACTGGTCCGCGGGATCATCGGGCGCAGCGGCAAATCCATCGGCAACTTCTGGCAGGACATGGTGCGCACGATCCTGTACGTGCTCGCGCCGATCTCGGTGGTGGGCGCGATCGTGCTCGTGTCCCAGGGCGTGATCGCCAACTTCTCCAACTACCTGACCGTTCACACGGTCACGGGCCTGACACAGTCGATTGCGATGGGGCCGGTCGCCTCCCAGGAGGTCATCAAGGAGCTGGGCACGAACGGCGGCGGCTTCTTCAACACCAACTCGGCACACCCGTTCGAGAATCCGACCGGCTTCAGCAATTTCTTCGAGATGCTGCTCGTGCTGATCATCCCGGCGGCGCTCGTGTTCTTCTACGGGCGCATGACCGGCAACCGCCGCCAGGGTTTCGCTATCTACGCGACGATGATGGTGATGTTCCTCGGCGCGGTCACGGTCGCCTACGTCGCCGAGGCGCACGGCTCGCCCGCCCAGCACGCCGCCGGCCTGCACACGCACGTGATCTCCGGCTCCACAGGCGGGAACCTGGAAGGCAAGGAGCAGCGCTTCGGGATCGCCGGATCGGCGCTGTTCGACGTCGTTACCACCGTCACCTCGTGTGGTGCGGTCAACAGCGCGATCGAGTCGTTCACCGGCATCGGCGGCGCCGTTCCGTTCGCCAACCTGTCGGCCAGCGAGGTGATCTTCGGCGGAGTCGGCACGGGTCTGTACTCGATCCTGCTGTACGTGCTGCTGGCTGTGTTCATCGGTGGGCTGATGGTGGGGCGCACGCCGGAGTGGCTGGGCAAGAAGCTCGAGGCCAGGGAGATCAAGCTCGCCGGCCTGGGCATCCTGATCACGCCGCTGGCCGCGCTGTTTTGCACGGCGCTTGCCACCGCCAGTCACGCCGGGCGCGTATCGATCTCCGAAGGCGCGCTGTCCAAGGCGGGCGGCAGCACGCCGCAGGGCTTCTCGGAGACCTTCTACGCCTACCTCTCCCAGGCCAACAACAACGGCTCGGCGTTCGCCGGCTACACGGGCTACATCCAGCCCAACGCCGGCAACCTCGGCGCCCACGGCGTCACCTTCGCCGACATTCTCGGCGGCTTCGACATGATGTTCGCGCGCTACGCCCCGATCCTGTTCGCGCTCGCGGTCGCCGGCGCGCTGGCGGGCAAGCGCGTCACACCCGCGGGCCTCGGCACGATGCGCACCGACAACCCCACGTTCGTGGTGCTGCTGATCGGCGTGATCATCCTCGTCGGCGCGCTCACCTTCTTCCCCGCCCTGCTGCTCGGACCGATCGTCCAGGGCCTGACCGGACACCTCTACTGATGGGTCGAACCCTATGAAACGCGACATCGTCACATCGGTCATCGGCATCATCGTCTTCACGGTCCTGCTCGGGCTCGTCTACCCGCTGGTGATCACCGGCGTCAGCCAGGTGGCATTCCCGGGCAATGCCAACGGGCAGCAGATAAAGCTTGACGGCAAGCTCGTGGGCTCGAAGCTGATCGGCCAGAACTTCGGAACCCCCGTACTCGAAAAGAACGGCAAGGTAAAGGTTGTCAAAGGTGCGGTGGTGACAGAAGCCGACCCGCGCTACTTCCAGACGCGCCCCTCGGCCACCGAAGGCGGAGCGGACAACGCGGCGGCGAGCACGTTCTCCAACAAAGGGCCCAACAGCGTCAAGACCAAGGAAGCCGACGAAGAAAACATCAAGGCCTACCTGGAACTCAACAAGAACCCGGCCACCAAAGGTGAATATGACCCCGGCCTGACCGTGGCGAAGATCCCGGTGGACGCGGTCAACACCTCGGCCTCGGGCCTTGACCCGGAAATCTCCAAGGCCAACGCCTGGATCCAGGCCTACCGCGTGGCGGGCGTGCGCAAGCTCTCGCTGGCGACTGTCAACGGACTGATCGCCAAGTACACCTCGGGCCGCGGCCTGGGCTTCTCCGGTGAGGAAGGCGTGAACGTCCTCGAGCTCAACCTCGCCCTCGACCGCATGGAAGGGAAGTCCTGATGTCCGCGCAGGTTCCTGCCACCCACGAGCGCCAAGCGATCTCGCTGTTCCAGCGAGACATCGTCGGGCGCGCGCTGATCGACAGCTTCAAGAAGCTCGACCCGCGCGTGCAGATCCGCAACCCGGTGATGTTCGTCGTGGAGATCGGCTCGGTCATCACGACGGTCACGTGGCTGATCCAGGTGTTCGGCGGCAAGCCGCTGGGCGGCGGCAACGAGCCCGCCTGGTACACGTTCTTGATCGCGATCTGGCTGTGGCTGACGGTCGTGTTCGCGAACATGGCAGAGGCCTTCGCCGAGGGTCGCGGCCGCGCCCAGGCGGACACGCTGCGGGCGATGCGCAAGGAGACCGTCGCAAAAATGCGCGACGGCTCGACCAAGGCCGCCTCCGAGCTCACGCGCGGGGACGTCGTGGTGGTGCCCGCGGGCGAGCTGATCCCCGGCGACGGCACCGTGATCGAGGGCATCGCGACGGTGGACGAGTCGGCGATCACGGGGGAGTCCGCGCCGGTCATCCGCGAGTCGGGCGGGGACCGCAGCGCGGTGACAGGGGGAACGCGCGTGACCTCCGACGAGATCCTCGTGGAAATCACCCAGGAGCCCGGCAAATCGTTCCTCGATCGCATGATCTCGCTGGTCGAGGGGGCCGAACGGCGTAAGACCCCCAACGAGATCGCGCTGAACATCCTGCTGGCCGCGCTGACCCTGATCTTCATGATCGTCGTTGCGACGCTGCGTCCGTTCGGCCTGTTCGCGGGGACGTCGGTCTCGGAGACGACCCTGATCGCGCTGCTCGTCGCGCTGATCCCGACGACGATCGGGGCGCTGCTGAGCGCGATCGGGATTGCGGGAATGGACCGCCTGGTGCGCCGCAACGTGCTGGCGCTGTCGGGCCGCGCGGTGGAGGCGTCGGGCGACGTGGACGTGCTGCTGCTCGACAAGACGGGCACGATCACGATCGGCAACCGGCTGGCCTCCGAGTTCGTGCCGATGCCGGGCGTGCCCGAGTCCGAGCTGGCGGAGGTGGCACAGATGGCCTCGCTGGCCGACGAGACGCCCGAGGGCCGCTCGATCGTTGTGCTGGCCAAGCAGTACGGCATCCGCGAGCACGACATGACGACGCTGCACGCCGAGTTCGTGCCGTTCACCGCGCAGACGCGGATGAGCGGCGTGGACATCGACGGCCGGCGCATGCGCAAGGGCGCGGGTGACGCGATCATCGACCTCGTCAAGGGCGAAGGCGGCTCGCCGCCGCCCGAGCTGCAGGTGCAACTGGACCGCATCGGCAACGAGGGCGGCACGCCGCTGGCGGTGGCGCGCGACAACCAGGTGCTGGGTGTGGTCTACCTCAAGGACACGATCAAGGAGGGCATGAAGGCGCGCTTTGACCAGCTGCGGGCGATGGGCATCAAAACGGTGATGGTCACCGGCGACAACCGCCTGACCGCGGCCAAGATCGCCGAGGAGTCAGGCGTGGACGACTTCCTCGCCGAAGCCACTCCCGAGCGCAAGCTCGCGCTGATCCGCGAGCAGCAGGCCGACGGGCGCCTGGTGGCGATGACGGGCGACGGCACCAACGACGCGCCGGCGCTGGCCCAGGCGGACGTGGGCGTGGCGATGAACACGGGCACCCAGGCGGCGCGCGAGGCGGGCAACATGGTCGACCTCGACTCCAACCCGACCAAGCTCATCGAGATCGTCGAGGTGGGCAAGCAGCTGCTGATCACGCGCGGCGCGCTGACGACGTTCTCGATCGCCAACGACGTTGCCAAGTACTTCGCGATCCTGCCCGCCGTGTTCATCTCCACCTACGCCGCGACGCCGGGGGGCAAGGGCCCGCTGCACGTGCTTAACATCATGGGCCTGGGCACCCCGCGCAGCGCGATCGTGTCGGCGATCATCTTCAACGCGATCGTGATCCCGCTGCTGATCCCGCTGTCGCTGCGGGGCGTGGCCTACCGGCCGATCGGAGCGAGCGCGCTGCTGCGGCGCAACCTGTTGATCTACGGCCTGGGTGGGATCATCGCCCCGTTCATCGGCATCAAGCTGATCGACCTGGTCGTGCACAACCTGCTTGGGGCCTGAGCGGCGCAGGGCCGCATGGCGCCACGACCGTAGGCCAGGCGAGCGGGCGGGAGTTGCTTGACGCATGCAATTCGACCGGGCGCGATGTCCTCCACGTACGACCAAGGTGACGTGCTGCTTTGCGGCCGATCTCGTCTTTGTGCTGCGGTCACCCCACTCAAGCCATCGGTGTGCGCGTCGGAGTCTGAGCGCTCGGCTACTCCTGCCGCAACAGGGGCGGCCGCGACCTTTCAGGCGACAGCGGCGAACTCGCGCTCGATCTCGCCATCAACAGTGCGCTGAAAACAGACCAGCAGCTCCTCGTCTAGAACGGCGGCTATCCGCTGCAACGTCGGTAGCTGCGGGATATGGGTCCCCTTCTCCAGCCGCGACACGGCACTGTGGGACGTGCCGGCTGCTCGCGCGACTTCCTCCTGGGTGAGACCAAGCTCGAACCGGCGCTCCCGCAGATGCGCTGCAATCGGACCGATCTCTCGGAGGGCGCGGATACGCTCGTATTCGTCGCGCGCATCGCGATACGCCTTGCTGCGCTCCGCACGATCCAGAGCTGCGTCGGCCGCACTGCGTCCAATGGGGCTGGCGGGGCTCTTGGCCATGCGGGGAGCTTACCACGGCTGATAAGGCGCGTCACGCATGACGCGAACCGGGAGGAGCATCATGCCCTGCGGCACGCGGCCGTCGCCGAGGGCTTGCGTCCATTCGTTCCTGGAAGTCGATCATCCGCGCCTCAGCCTTCCTCCGGTCGTTTGCCGCAACCGCACCTGTGTTCTTCTCGAACACGTGAAGCAGGACCGTCAGGTTCCGAGATCGCTGGTAGAGCACGCGATAGCGGGTCTTCGCGAACCGAAGGGATGCGCAACGCTCATCCTCCCTGCACACTGACCACAAGCACGCCGACGAACACCAAGTAGGCGACAACGATGGCCACGCCGGAGCTGCGCCGCAGTCCACGGTGGGCGTAGGAGCTGGCGATCACAAGGACGGTCATCGCCACGTACGAAGCGGTGATGAATGTGGTCTGCGCCGACGGGGCGCCGATCCCCAGCAGCGTCGTCGGGATCAGGAGTCCGGCGAACACATTGATTGCGTTGCTGTTGAACGAGGTGCTGAGCGTCGCGGCGGCGCGTCCCCGCATGGCCAGATACACGCCCGCGACCGCGTTGGGGAGGCTTGTGACGCCCGCGAGCACGAGGCCGCCCACGACTATCTCGGAAACCCCGTGACGTGCGCCGAGTTTGGCTGCCGACTGCTCCATGGCGACGCTCGCGCCGACCACGACTACGACCGCTCCCAAGGACATCGCCACGTCGCGTGTGCGGCCCCGATCCGGGTGGATGGCGACCTCGAGCTCCAGTTCCTCTTCGGTGATCGCGGCGATCAGCCAGTGCGTCCAGCGAGCCGGCAGACGCAGCCGAGCAAGCCGCTCGTGGGGCATGCCGAGGATCACCACGTACACGCCGAGCGTGACGCCCACGAGCACGAGCCCCACGGCGGGCGAGCATCCGCCGGTTACAACCAGGAGCGTTACCGCCGAGATCCACAGCGCCACGCCGCCGGCGAGCTCGATGACGCGCCGGTGCAGCGCTACCCGGCCTGCGACGAGGCCCGACAGGCCGATCAGCGCCGCCAGGTTGAAGACGTTTGAGCCGATCACCACGCCCGCCCCGATCCGCTGGCTTCCGTGGACGAGCGCCGTCACAGCAGCAGTGATCTCGGGCGCGTCGGCCGCGAGCGCCGCGAGCATACCCAGCAGCGCCTCCGAGAGCCGCAGGCGCGCGCCCACTCGCTCCAGGCTCCTGACCAGCAACCAGCTCGCGCCGAGACTGACTGCGGCGGCAAGCGCAAACGTGATCGCCAGAAACAGGTCAGACACGCGCGCAGCGTCCAAGGCCGGGGAGGTGACGATCCCGGCAGCCGCCGGAGGTCGGCAGCGCGTGAATGTCGAGGAGGCTGATCGTCACCGTTGGTCCCTTCGAGGGCACGCCGACCAGGCTTCCCGGCACTCCGCGCAACACTCTACGCCAGGCGGGAGTGGCGAGAGAGCTGCGCCCCCCGCCGTCGCGTTCAGCACAATGGCCGGATGGCAGACGGCCGCGGACACCTGAAGGTCTTCATCGGTATGGCCCCCGGCGTGGGCAAGACCTACCGCATGCTGCAGGAGGGCGCGGCCGAAGCGGACAACGGGCGCGACGTGGTGGTCGGCTACCTGGAGCCGCACGGGCGCGCCGAGACGGTCGCGCAGGCGCAGGGGCTGGAGATGATCCCGCGCCGCCGCGTGACCTACCGTGGCACCACCCTGGAGGAGATGGATCTGCAGGCGGTGCTCGCGCGCAGGCCCGAGCTTTGCCTGATCGACGAGCTCGCCCACACCAACGCGCCGGGAGTGGAGCACGAGAAGCGCTATGAGGACGTGCGCGACGTGCTGGAGGCGGGTATCGACGTGTACTCGACCGTCAACGTCCAGCACCTGGAGAGCCTCAACGACCAGGTCACGCGCCTGACCGGCTCGATCACCCGCGAGACGATTCCCGACGAGGTGCTGTCGGCCGCCGACGAGGTGGTGCTGATCGATCTGACGCCCGAGGCGCTGATTGCGCGCCTGCGCGCGGGCAAGGTCTACCGCCCCGAGCGCGTGCCGGCGGCGCTGAACAACTTCTTCAAGATCGAGAACCTGTCCGCGCTGCGCGAGACCGCGCTGCGCCAGGTCGCCGAGGACGTCGAGGTCAAGCGCCTGGTGCGCTGGCCGATCTCCGATCGGTCCAGCGGGCCGGTGCGCCGCGACGAGGAGGGTTTGCCCACCGTAACCGAGACGCAGCCGCAGGCGATCGCCGAGCGCTTGTTGGCGCTGGCCACGCTTGCGCCCCACTCCGAGCGGATCGTGCGGCGCGCCTGGCGCTCGGCCCAGCGCCTGGACGCGGAGCTGGACGTGCTCGTGGTGCGCCCGCCCGGACGTCCGCCGAGCTCTGAGGATCGCAAGCGCCTGGAGGAGCTGCGGCGTCTGGTCTCGATGCTCGGGGCGCGCCTGCGGGTGGAGGAGGGGGAGGATGTCGCCGCGGTCGTCATCAGGGTGGCGCGCTCGCTTGGCTCGACCTACATCTTGATGGGCACGCCCAGCCCTCCGCGCGGGCTTGGCCGCCTTGGCGCCAGCGCGGAGCGCTCGCTGCTGTTGCGGCTCTTGCGGGGGCTGCCCGGTGTGGACGTGCGGGTGGTCACCGACCCCACCCTGCGTACGCACGTCAGCGATGCAGAGCTCGCCGAGCGGGACGTCGGTGTGGCCGGGGTGGACGAGGCCGACGCGCTGGCCGAGCGGGCCGCCGATTAAACATCGGCTAAAACCGATCTTGCAAGTGCAGGTGGCGGCCTAAGCGCCCCGTAAGAGTGGCTAGAGTCGCGCAACCCTCGCTCTCCTATCCTGTTGCGCATCGATATGACAAGACTTCGCCGACCGCTCACAATTGCCACCGCCTCAATCGCCTGCATCGCGCTCGCCCTCGCCGCTGTCGCTCAGGCCGGCGGCAGCCGCCATGCGACGTCGCCGCGTGCGCGCGCCTCCTCCAGCTATCCCCTGGTGGGCCTGGGCAACGAGACCGCGCGGATGTTCCGCAACGGCTACTACACGCAGTTGCACACCAGGATCGTTCGCTACATCGCCCCCTACGACGCCGTTGCGCACCGCTACTCGCTCGACCAGGCGATCACGTTCATCCAGGGCGCCGAAGCCAACCACGAGCAGGTGCTGGTGGCCTTCTACCACTCTGAGTACAGCCCCCTGAACCTGCCCAGCGTCGCCCAATATCAGCGCGACGTGGCCAAGTTCATCAAGATCTTCCCGCACGTCAAGCAGTACCAGGCGTGGGACGAGGCCAACCGCGGCTACATCCCGCACGCGGAGGCCAGCCCCTCGGCGGACGCCACCGCCATGTACTACCAGGCGCTGCTGCGCGAGTGCAAGGGCTGCAACGTCGTCGGCCTGGACGTGCTCGACCAGCAGGACATCGGCCCAACCCTCGAATACATCAGGGAATTCAAGGAAGAGATCGGGCGCCTACGGACGATCATGCCGACCATCTGGGGCCTGCACAACTACTCCGACGTCAACCGCCTGGAAAGCTGGCGCACACGCGACATCATCAAAGCCTTTGGCGGCGGTCAAACGTGGCTGACCGAGACGGGCGGGATCGTGCAGTTCGGCGGCGCCTTCCCCAACGTTCATGGGTCCGGGCTGACGCGCGCGCAGAAGGTGATCCAGTACATGTTCCGCCTGGCCGGCGTGCTGCCGCAGGTCAAGCGCATGTACGTATACGACTGGACCGGCGGGGTGTCCTCCACGCGCTTTGACGCGGGGCTGACCAACGCCCACGAACAGCCGCGACCGGGCTACGTAGTCGTGTGCGAGCAGCTGCACGCTGCGCACTGCAACAACGTCAAGACCGCCAGGAACTAGCCGCTGAGCACCGGGCTCGATCGCACATCCGCGCTCGCGCGCGGGCGCTGGCGCGGCGGACCGGGGTCGTGGCGCAAGAGCGCCATCGCAGCCAGTGCCAGCAGGCCGACCGCAGCGGCCACCGGGGCGAGGGTCTTCAGGGGATAGGTGGCGCCCGAGTGCAGCGTGAGGTTGAACGCGGTGTGGTCGCCGGCGTTGTAGATGCTCTGTAGGCCGGCGTGGTCGATCCGCAGCAGCGTGGGCGCGAGCGCCGCGAACAGCGCCCATCCCACCAGGGCGAGCACGCCTCCCCGCAGGGCCGGCGCCGAAAGTCGCAGCCGGGGCGTCACCCAGGCGGCCGCCAGCACCGCTGCGCCGGCCGCCAAGAAGAACGGCCAGATGCCGCCCCAGCCGCGCCCGAGGCCGTACGCGGAGGCGATCGTCGGCTGGAAGAGCCCTTTGGACAGGTAGCGCATCCAGGTGACCGTCTCGCTCTCATAGCCGACCAGCGGGTGCGTGATCGTGGCGACCACGGTCGTCGTGATCGACACCGCCGCAAGCGCGATCGTGGGGCCGGGGAAGCGCTTGAGCGACAGGGCGATCGGGAAGGCCAGGAACGGCAGCAGCGTGTCCAGGAAGCGCGGGCCCTCAAAGCCGCCGCCAAAGGGCAGGTAGTAGCCGGAGTTGTAGAGCAGGTAGCACAGGCAGATGCCGCCGATCGTCAGCGCCTCGGCGCGCTTGGCGCGCTTGTACAGCAGCACGGTCCCGATCGCGCCCATGATCAGCACCGGGGAGATGGTTAGCAGCCCGCGCGAGTCCAGCAGCAGCGTGATCAGCACCCTTGGGCTCGGCGCGCCGATCCCAAAGAAGCCTTTCTGCTGGCGTGGCACGTCCGAGTAGGCCAGGTGCGTGAACGAGTGAAAGGCGTAGTGGTTGTACAGCAGCAGCGGGACGATGCCGACCAGGCCACCCGCCACGTATGCGCCGCCGCGGCGCAGCACTCCCAGCGCCGTCAACGAGTCCTTGCGCGAGAGCAGATATAGGCCGAGCACGACAGCGGCGAAAAACGTCGGGTACTCCGACGAGAACGCATAGCCCATCGCCAGGCCGGCCAGCGCCAGCAGCGTCGCGCTGGGCGGGCCCTCGCGCTCGCGCAGCATCAGCCAGAAGGCGGCGAAGCACAGGAACGTGGTGAACATGTGCGAGAACAGCAGCTGCGACAGCGCCAGTGCCATCGTCCCCAGGCCGAGCACCACCGCCGCCGCCACGCCGTAGCCGGGCTCGAAGCGCTCGGCCACGCGCCACACCAGCAGCAACAGCAACAGGCCCGGCAGCACGTTGCCCCACAGGCCGATCAGGTAGATCATCTCGTCGCCCGGATGGTTCGGCGGCGCCACGTGCGCGCGCGTCCACGATTCGGCGTCGACCACGTTCAGCGTGTCGTAGAACGGCAGCACGAACAGCGCCAGCCCGGGCGCGCGGGCGGAGTAGTAGTGCCCCTTGTAGAACACCTTGTCGCCGGTGTTGGCCTGATACTGGTCGATCGTCGTGCTGTCGTCGTTGAGCGCGCGCGTCAGGTCATAGTGGGAGGTCTGGTTCCAGGAGAAGCTCTGGATCATCACCGCCGACGCCAGGCCCACCAGCAGGACCGCCGCCAGCGCCATGCGCGGGCGCGTCATCAATCGGTGCCGTGCAAGGCCGCTGGCCCTGGGCCGATCTCGTAGATCGCCACCGAGCCGACCTGACGGCGGGTGATACCCAGGCCGGCGATCGGCTTGCGGGCGGCCGCCTGCGGGTTGGGCGGCTCGGCGACCACCCAGCCCTGCTCGGGCGGCAGACCCTTGGGGATCTGCGTGTGCAGCACAACGGTGCGGATGCCGTAGTAGCGCAGCTTCTCCACGCTCGCGCGGTCGGGGAAGCCGTTCATGCCGCCGCGCAGATCGTCCTCGGCGGGGATGTCGAAGGTGCTCTCGCCGTTGGCGATCTTGGCAAAGCTGTCGGTGGAGAAGTACTGCCACACGCGGTCGAGCGCTCCGTCGGTCGGCAGGTCGATGATCGGCCCGGGCAGCCCGATCTCAGCGCGCGCGGGCTGGGGCACGACCGGGTGGCCGAGGTGTCCCGCCCCTTCGCCGATGACGATGAGGACGAGCACCGCGCCCAGCAGCGCGGGCACGGCCGGCAGCGCTGCGCGTCTCGCCCATGGTCTGATGCGTGCCACGAGCAGCTGCACGCCGGCGGCGGCGAGCAGCGCGTAGAAGAGCGTGGCCAAGGTGAAGATGCGGCCCGGCACGCGCACGCCGTCCCAGCCGGGCGCATAGTCGAACAGCAGGCGATACGGATAGCCCGCTCCGGTCAGGCCGAGTCCCATGGCGAGCACCGAGCAGGTCACGATCCCGATCAACAGGCCGACGCGCAGGCGCCGCGTAAACGGGTTGCGGGCGTGGTCCTCGTCGGGTATGTCGTGGATACCCTGCCGGCGTCTGCGCGTCAGCCCGCCCGCGCCGCCCGCGAGCAGGCCCACCAGCGCGAGCGCGAGGATGACGCCGCCGGGGAAGTACACGTCCTCGTTCTTGGAATGCACTTTCGCGCGCGCGCCCGCGGTAACGCTGCCCCACACGCGGTTCTCCGAGGAGGCGGACAGGAGTGCGGCGGGGCCGGATGAGTACGTCTTCACTTCCTTGATCGTGCGCTTGGCGGTGGGGTAGTCGTTGGCCACCTGCAGGTAGGGCCGCGCCTCATAGACGGTCACGGCTCCCAGTACGGCCATCCCGACGAGCGTCACCGCCAGCAACTGGTGCGGGATCAGCGGCCCGCGTCCCGATCCGGTCGTGCGCCAAGCATCGCCGGGGGTGAGGCGTCCGCGCCACCAGTAGGCGAGCACGACCAGCGCGAGCACGGCCAGCAGGTAGCAGTACTGCAGGCCGAGCGTGAAGCCAAGGCTGACCTGCCAGGCCGATACCAGCCAGCCGGCCAGCACGAGCTTGCGCGAAGAGCGCCGGTAGCCGCGCAGCAGCAAGAACAGGGCCAGCGGCAGCCCGCCGGAGGAGATCACGTGCAGGTGGCCCGCCTCGGTGACCCGGTAGGGCGCGTAGGCGAACGCGACGCCGGCGGCGGCGCCGCCGAGCTTGCCCAGGCCGAGCTCGCGGGCGAACAGGTAGGCGCCGGCGAAGCACAGCGACCAGGCCCACAGGAACAGCAGGTTGTAGCGGACGAGGGTGGCAACGGTGCCCGAACCGAAGAAGGCCGCGGGGCCATATCCGAGCAGCGAGTCCGAAAAGGCGAGGCTGAGCGGGTGCGGATAGAAGGCGTTGGAGTTGAAGATGTGCAGCGGGTCGTGCAGCATCGCGTGCCCTACCCATGCGATCTGCCACGCGGTTCGCACCGGGTCGCCAAGGTCGGGCGCGATGCGGCTGGGCAGGTGCAGCACGAGCGGCCAACTGGTGACCACGGCCAGCAGCACGCCGGCGAGGGCCACGAGCAGGAGCTCGCCGCGGGCGAGCGCCGGCGAGGAGGCCCAGCGTTGCGTTGCGCCGACCGAGCCATCTCGTCGGGCTGCGCGGGTGCGCCCCGTGATGCGCTCGCGCCCGGGCTCGCCTGGCGTGGCCTGAGGCGGGGCGCCGGTCGGCTCGGGCGATCCGGGGGGCGTGCGTGGAGGGCTGGGAAGGCCGGTGCTCATGGCCTGCTGGTGTTGGGGACCGCGCGGATCGAGGCAGTTTACGCCAGCGACCTGCGCCATTGCGGCGCACTGGCGCACAGCGCATGTGACATTGCGAGCTTGGTCTTTGCGCAAGACTGGCTGGGATGAAGGTCCTTGTGGTCGGAGCAGGCGGCGTCGGCGCGGCTTTTGCCGCGATCGCGCAGCGGCGCGAGGTCTTCGAGCAGGTCGTGCTGGCGGATGTCGCGCTCGAGCGAGCGCAAGCGGCCGCCGAACGGCTGGCAGAGCCCGATCGCTTTGCCGCCGAGCGCGTGGATGCATCCAGCCGCGAGGAGCTCGTGGCGCTGATCGAGCGCGTGCGGCCTGACGCAGTGCTCAACGCCTGTGACCCTCGCTTCAACGAGCCGATCTTCGGTGCCGCGTTCGACGCCCGGGTGACCTACCTGGACATGGCGATGACGCTGTCCCATCCTCACCCCGAGCGCCCCTACGAGCAGCCTGGCGAGATGCTCGGCGACCGCCAGCTGGCCGAGCACGAGCGGTGGCAGAGCGCGGGGCTGCTGGCGCTCGTGGGGATCGGCGTGGAGCCGGGCCTGTCGGACGTGTTCGCCCGCTATGCCGCCGACGAGCTGTTCTCGGCGATCGACGAAGTGGGCGTGCGCGACGGGGCGGACCTGGTGGTCGAGGGCTATGACTTCGCGCCCACGTTCTCGATCTGGACCACGATCGAGGAGTGCCTGAACCCGCCGCTGATCTGGGAGCGCGAGCGCGGCTTCTACACGACCGCGCCGTTCTCCGAGCCCGAGGTGTTCGAGTTCCCCGAGGGGATCGGGCCGGTCGAGTGCGTCAACGTGGAGCATGAGGAGGTCGTGCTGATCCCCCGCTGGGTCAAATGCGAGCGCGTGACGTTCAAGTACGGCCTCGGGCAGGAGTTCATCGACGTCCTGCTGACCCTGCATCTACTGGGTCTCGACTCGACCGAGCCGGTGTCCGTGCGCGGGGTGCAGGTGGCCCCGCGCGACGTGGTCGCGGCGGCGCTGCCCGACCCTGCGACGCTGGGCGAGCGCATGAGCGGGCGCACCTGCGCGGGCACCTGGGTGACGGGCACCGGCAAGGATGGCCAGCCGCGCTCGACCTACCTGTATCACGTGGTCGACAACGAGACCACGATGCGCGAGTACTCAAGCCAAGCCGTCGTCTGGCAGACCGCGGTCAATCCGGCCGTCGCGCTGGAGCTGCTCGACAACGGCGCTTGGAAGGGCACCGGCGTGCTCGGGCCGGAGGCCTTCCCGCCGAAGCCCTTCCTAGAGTTGCTCGCGGAGTACGGGTCGCCGCATGGGCAGGTTGAGGTGCCTGCGGGCTGAGCCAATCCGCCAGGATGGAGCGGATGCCAGCTCCTCGCAACCTCCTCAACCTGAAGGCAGTTGACAAGGGCTATGGCAGCCGATCGGTGCTACGCGACGTCACGCTCGGGGTGTCCGCGGGTGAGCGCATCGGTCTGGTGGGCGCCAATGGCAGCGGCAAGTCAACGCTCCTGCGGCTGATCGCCGATGTGGAGGAGCCGGACGCGGGCGCGCTCATTCGCACGGGCGACCTCGAGCTGGCGCTGCTGGGCCAGCGCGATGAGCTCGACGAGAAGCGAACGATCCGCGAGACGCTCGTGGGCGGACGCGCCGAACACGAATGGGCTGCAGACAGCGCGTTCAGGAACGTGCTCGACGGACTGATGGGTGGCGTGGAGTTGCTTCTCTTCTCCGCAGGTATGGACACGCCGATCGCGGGCCTGTCGGGTGGCGAGCGTCGGCGCGTCGCCCTGGCGCGGCTGCTGCTCGGTGCGCCCGAGCTGCTGCTGCTGGATGAGCCGACCAACCACCTGGACGTGGAAGGCGTCGACTGGCTGGCCCGCCACCTGGCGGCGCGGGGCGGCTCGATGCTCGTGGTTACCCATGACCGCTGGTTTTTGGACGCCGTGTGCACGTCTACGTGGGAGATCTCCGACACGGCGGTCCACCAGTACGAGGGAGGCTACGCGGCATATGTCCTAGCCCGCGCCGAGCGCGAACGCCAAGCGTCCGCGCGCGAGGACAGACGCCGGCAGCTCGTGCGCAAGGAGCTCGCCTGGCTGCGGCGCGGACCACCGGCGCGCACCTCCAAGCCGAAGTTCCGCATCGACGCTGCCAACGCCCTGATCGCCGACGAGCCACAGGCGCGCGACCGCGCCGAGCTGCTGCGCTTCGCCACCGCGCGCCTCGGCGAGAAGGTGCTCGACGCGGTGGACGTGTCGCTCACGCTCGGCGACAGGAGGGTGCTTGACGATTTGACCCTGCGTCTTGGGCCGGGAGACCGCATCGCGCTCGTTGGCGTCAACGGGTCGGGCAAGACCTCGCTGGTGAAGCTCCTGGCCGACGAGCTGGCGCCGACGTCGGGCAGGGTGCAGCGGGGCTCCACGGTCCGCGTGGCGCATCTGTCCCAGGACACCGTCGAGGTCTCCGGCGATCTGCGCGTGCTCGAGGCGCTGGAAGAGGTGCGCGGCCATGCGATCCTCAGCGACGGCAGGGAGATGACCGCGGCGCTGCTGTGCGATCGCTTCGGCTTTCGCGGTGAGAAGGCGCGCACGCACGTGCGCGAGCTCTCCGGCGGCGAGCGCAGGCGGCTGGCGCTGATGCGCCTGCTGATGGCTGAGCCGAACGTGCTGCTACTGGACGAGCCCACCAACGACCTCGACATCGACACCCTCACCGCACTCGAGGATCTGCTCGACAGCTGGCCCGGGACGCTCGTGGTGGTCAGCCACGACCGCTACTTCGTCGAGCGTGTCTGCGACGACGTGTACGCCCTCACCCCTCAGGGCGCGATCCGCCACCTTCCGGGAGGGATCGATCAGTACATCGAGCAGCGCCGCGATGCGGCCCAGCACCAGCCCTCGCATGCGCTCTCCCGCGAGCGGCCGGTGCCAGCGGGGGCGCAGATGCGCGCGGCACGTAAGGAGACACAGCGCTCCGAACGAGCGCTCCTGCGACTGGAAGCGGACATCGAGCGGCTGTCAGAGCACGAGCGGACGCTGATCGCGCAGATGAGCGCGAACGCCAGCGATCATGCCCGACTGGCCACGCTGCAATCGGATCTAGAGCGCCTCGTCGCCGAGCGCGAGACGCTCGAAGACGTCGTGGCTGCAGGCGTCGGAGGCGCTGGAGGGCGGCTGAACTCGCGGATCGGCACCCACACGGCGCGCGGCGTCCCCTCCCGCGCGCCGTGCCCCTCGTGCGTGTCCCCCTGTGGCCCCCGTTGCCCCCAAGCTCAGAAGTCCACCGGCGCGGGCAGCACCGGCGATGGCGGACGATCAAGGATGCCCGGCGGCGCCACTTCGGTCTTGCGCGAGAAGAATTCGCGGAAGAACGGGCGCGAGACGAGCATGACGATCGCGCCGAGAACCATGCCGCCGACGCCCATCCACAGCGGCAGCGTGATGCCGAGGATCGGCTTGGATTCGACATGAGCCGTTTCTGCGTAGTAGAAGCCCGCCCTGATGCCTATTCCAAAGAGCATCAGACCGCCGATCAGCGGCCCGATGCCCAGCAGCAGCAGGTTGCGCGCGCTCTTGAAGAGCTCGTGACGGTAGTACCAGCCGCAGGCGACTCCTGTGAACCCGTAGTAGAAGCAGATCGGGAAGCCGATTGCGGTGAGCGAGTCGACGAGAACGCTTTCAGAGAGCAGCAGCAGGACGACCGTGATGATGATCGAGAGCAGGCCGAAGCCGAGCGTCGAGACGGTCGGCGTGAGATAGCGTTTGTGCACGCGCGAGAGCAGGTTGGTGACGGCTTTCCAATGCGCCATCGACAGCGTTGTGCGTGCGGTCGGCAGGATCGTCGTCTGGGTGGAGGCCGACGCGGAGGTGAGCACCGCGATGATCAGGAGCTTGTTCAGGGTGCTGCCGAGCACTCCCGAGCCGAGCGCGTTGAGGACGTCTTCCTGGTTGGCTTCGTTGGTCAAGAAGCCGACGCCGTGAAAGGACTGGGCTGCCCCTGAGACGACGACGTAGATCAGCACGAGCAGGATGGTCGAAACGACCGCCGCCTTGCCCGGGCCCTCGGCGGGATCCTTGGACTCCTCGTTGACCGCGACGCCGGAATCCCAGCCCCAGTAGATGAAGACCGCGAGCAGCAGCGCTACGACGAGGTCGCTGAAGTTCATCGCGAACGGGTTGATCCACGACAGCGACGGCTTGATCGAGCCGGACGGCGGATGGCTGCCGTAGACCTTGACAAAGGCGACCACGGCGAACAGGCCAAGGATGCATACCTCGGCGCCGAGTAGTACCTGCTGGATGCGCGCCGACAGCTCGATCCCGCGGTAACAGATCCAGGTCATGATCGCGATCCACAGGACCGCGGCGATGATGACGGCCGCTTTGGATTCACCGAGTTCGGTGAAGCCGAACAGCTTGAAGGTGTAGATAGCCGCGATGTCCGCCAACGAGGCCATCACGATCACGTCTGACAGGAAGATCGCCCAACCGTTCAGCCAGCCCGTCGACGGACCAAACGCTCGCGTTGTCCACGCGAACGTGGTGCCCGCGTCGGGATCGGCGCGGTTGAAGTATTTGTAGGCCGAGGCGACCAGCAGCATGGGCACGAACGCGACGAGCATCACCGCCGGGGCGTGCACGCCGACGCCCTTGACCGCGACGATGAAGCCAAGCGTGGCCGCCAGCGAGTAGGCGGGCGCGGTCGAGGCGACGCCGATGACGATGTTGGAGAGGTAGCCGATGGCCCCCTTTTTGAGCCCCTTGTCCATCACACCCAAGGACGCGGGGCCGCCCGGTGCGGTGGCGTCCGGTACTGCGAGACCTTCTATGGCCATCGACTGCTCCTCTCGCGCTGCATGGGCATGGATGGGGGGATGTGACAGAAGTTACGCTCGCGCGGCGCGCGCGCCAAGGGGCGCGATTCCCAAAAATCAGCCGCGTTCATGGACATTTGGTACAACCAATGCGTGACTTGTTGAACGAGTGGTGCCTTGAGGCCCACATCTCTGCGCAGTAGCTTTGTCCGTAGTGTCCACTTCCCTCCAAGAGCAAGCCAAGCGCCACCTGTGGATGCACTTCACGCGCATGGGCGCCTACGAGGAAGGCGGCGAGGTGCCGGTGATCGTGCGCGGCGACGGCTGCTACGTGTACGACGAGCAGGGCAGGCGCTATCTGGACGGGCTGTCGGCCCTGTACTGCGTGAACATCGGGCACGGGCGCAGCGAGCTGGGCGAGGTGGCGGCCGCGCAGGCGGCCGAGCTGGGCTTCTACACCAACTGGAGCTACGCGCACCCGCGCTCGATCGAGCTGGCCGTGCGCATCGCGCAGCTGGCGCCGGGAAACCTCAACCGCGTGTTCTTCACGTCGGGCGGATCGGAGGCGGTCGAGTCTGCGTGGAAGCTGGCCAAGGCCTATCACGCGGCGTGCGGCGAGCCGCGCCGGCACAAGATCGTCTCGCGCTTCCTCGCCTACCACGGCACGTCGATGGGCGCGCTCACCGCGACCGGCCTGCCGGCCCTGCGCGAGCCCTTCGAGCCGCTGACACCGGGCGGTCGCCACGCAGCCAACAC
This sequence comes from uncultured Solirubrobacteraceae bacterium, assembly GCA_963734225.1. Taxonomy (GTDB): domain Bacteria; phylum Actinomycetota; class Thermoleophilia; order Solirubrobacterales; family Solirubrobacteraceae; genus Palsa-744. The sequence goes on along the minus strand of CAVTGI010000014.1, from coordinate 452,016 downwards.
CAACTCCTATCGCTGGAAAGAAGAACGCGACCAGCTGTGGGCGGCGGACGCGATCGAGGAGGCGATCCTGTTCGAGGGGCCCAACACGGTCGCCGCGGTGATCCTCGAGCCGGTGCAGAACGGCGGCGGCTGCTTCGTTCCCCAGGACGGCTACTTCGAGCGCGTGCGCGAGATCTGCGACCGCCATGGGGTGCTGTTGATCTCCGACGAGGTGATCTGCTCGTGGGGTCGCATCGGCCACATGTTCGGCTGCGAACGCTACGGCTATCAGCCGGACATGATCACGACCGCCAAGGGCATCACGTCGGCGTACGCGCCGATGGGCGCGGTGATCGCGGGCGACCACATCGCCGAGCCGTTCCTGCACGGCAAGGCGATCTTCAACCACGGCTTCACCTTCGGCGGGCACCCGGTCGCGTGCGCGGTTGCGCTGGCCAACATCGACGTGATCGAGCGCGAGGAGCTGTGCGAGCGCGTGCTGGCCAACGAAGGCGCGCTGCGCGACATGCTCGAGAGCCTGCGCGACCTGCCGATCGTCGGCGATGTGCGTGGCGCGGGCTACTTCCAGGCGATCGAGCTGGTCAAGGACCAGCAGACCAAGGAGACGTTCAACCACGACGAGGCCGAGCAGCTGCTGCGCGGCTTTCTCTCTGGCGAGCTGTACCGCCGCGGGCTGATCTGTCGCACCGACGACCGCGGCGACCCGATCGTGCAGCTGTCGCCGCCGCTGATCGCCGGCCCGGAGCAGTTCGAGGAGATCGAGGCGGTCCTGCGACCGGTGCTGAGCGAGGCCTCAGAACACGTGCAGCGATGGAGCTCTGAGCGATGGAGCTCACTGTCGCCGGCCTGATCGACGAGCTCGGCCTGCAGCTCGTGTCCGGGCAACAGGCCGAGCAGACGCACATACGTTGGGTGCACAGCAGCGAGCTGGCCGATCCGACGCCGTGGCTGAAAGGCGGCGAGCTGCTGCTGACGACGGGCCTGCAGCTGACCGGCCCCAAGGTCCAGCGCGAGCTGATCGAGCGGCTGGCCGACCACCGCATCGCGGGCCTGGGCTTCGGCACGGGCTTCACGCACAAACGGCTGCCCGCGGCGCTGGTGGCGGCGGCGCGCAAGCGCGAGTTCCCGCTGTTTGAGGTCCCCTATGAGCTGCCTTTCATCGCGATCACCGAGCGGGCGTTCGCACAGCTGCTCAACGAGCGCTATGAACTGCTGCAGCGCAACATGGTGGGCGATGTGCTCGCGGAGGCGCTCGCCGGGCACCTATACCCGGAGGACCTGCTCGCGCGGCTGCGCCCGTTCGGGATCGGCGAGCACGCGGCTGTGCTCGTCTTTCGCCCGGCCAGCGACGCGAGCGCAGCCGCGGGAGCGGTGGAAAGGATCCTTGCGCGCGAGCACGTGCCGAGCCTGGTGGCTGTTCGCGCGGGCCTGTTGTGTGCGGTGGTCGCAGTGGAGCAGGCCGGCGGCGGATCGGCGGGGCAGTCCGGTGAAGATGTGACGCCTGCGCCGATCGAGCTTGCGCGTAAGGTCCGCGCGGAGCTTGGCGCGCGCTTTGGCGACGTGCGCACCGCGGCGAGCCGCCCGGCGCCGACGCAGGCCCTGCGCCTGAGCTTTCACGAGGCGCGCTGCGCGCTCGAGGCGGTGCGCCTGCGCAACGGCGACGCGCCTGACGTGGCCTCCTACGCGGACCTGGGCGCCTTCCAGCTGCTGCTTTCGCTGCAGGACGACGACGCGCTTGCGTCCTACTGTCGCCGCGTGCTCGGCCCGATCGAGGATGAGGATGGCGGCTACGGCGATGAGCTGGTGCGCTCGCTGGACGCGTTCATCGAGCACAACGGGCACTGGGAGAAGGCTGCGGCCGAGCTGTACTGCCACCGCCACACGTTGCGCTACCGCGTCCGGCGCATCGAGCAGCTGACCGGGCGCGACCTTGGTAGCGCACGCGATCGCATCGAGTTCTGGCTGGCGCTGCGCGGGCGGGAGCTGACGCGGTGAGGAATTTTTATGAGGACTCCCTGCGGGAGTCGGCGGTGGTCGCGTGGTGGTGGGAGGCGGCTGAGCGATGAAGATCGGGGTCCCAACTGAGATCAAGCCCGACGAGTACCGCGTGGCGATCACGCCGGCGGGCGTCAGAGAGCTGTCCAAGCACGGCCACCGGGTGCTGATCCAGGCGGGAGCCGGCGAGGGCAGTGCGCTGTCTGACGAGCAATTCGTGGCGCAGGGAGCACGCATCGTGGAGGGCGCGGACGCGCTGTTCGCCCAGGCTGACATGGTGCTGAAGGTCAAGGAGCCCCAGCCACTGGAGGTGGGTCTGCTGCGCAAGGGCCAGACGCTGTTCACCTATCTGCACCTGGCGGCCGAGCCGGAGCTGGCGCGCGGGCTGATGGCGTCGGGGGCGCGGTGCATCGCCTATGAGACCGTCGAAGACGCGGCGGGCCGACTGCCGCTGCTGGCGCCGATGAGCGAGGTGGCGGGCAAGATCGCCACGCAGGCGGGTGCGTTCATGCTGGAGAAGCCGCTGGGCGGCCGCGGCATCCTGCTGGGCGGGGTGCCGGGCGTGGCGGCGGCGACCGTGCTCGTGATCGGCGGCGGCGTGGTGGGCTCCAACGCGGCGTTCATCGCGATCGGCATGCAGGCGGACGTGTTTGTGTTCGACCGCTCGATCGACCGGCTGCGCGAGCTGGAAGTGGCGTTTGCGGGCCGCGCGTCGACGGTCTATTCCTCGACGCTGTCCATTGAGGAGATGCTGCCCCAGGCGGACCTTGTGATCGGAGCGGTGCTGGTGCACGGCGGGCGTGCGCCGCGCGTGGTGACGCGTGAGCAGCTGGCCCTGATGAAGCGCAACGCGGTGCTGGTGGACGTGTCGATCGACCAGGGTGGCTGCTTTGAGACCTCGCGCCCGACGACCCACTCGGACCCCACCTACGAGGTCGACGGGATCACCCATTACTGCGTCACCAACATGCCAGGCGCGGTGCCGATCACTTCCACCTACGCGCTGACCAACGCGACTTTGCCGTACGTGATCGAACTGGCCCAACGCGGCGTTGACGGGGCGCTGGCGCACAGCCCAGGCCTGTGCGCGGGCTTGAATGTGGATCGCGGTCAGATCACCCACCCGGCGGTCGCCGAGGCACTCGGCCTGGGCGAGCCGGCGCAGGGCGATGGTTCGCGCGCGGCCCGCGTATAGCGATGGTTATACGCCAGCCGTGGGGGAGGACAGGGGAGGAGTGTTCCTCCGCGAGGACCGTATAACGATGGTCATACACGAGTGAGAACGTAAGACATCCCCTGCGACGAGGAGATCGACGATGGCGAGCACGACCAAGACCCTGAGCAACTTCATCGACGGCGAGCGTGTGGCGTCGGCGGGCGAGACGGAAGCGGTGCTCAATCCCGCCACGGGCGAGGAGCTGGCGCGAGCGCCGATCTCGAGCGCTGATGAGGTCGACCGCGCGGTGGGAGCGGCGCGCTCGGCCTGCACGAGTTGGTCGGCCACCACGCCGGCGCAGCGGGCTGCGGCGCTGCTGGCGATCGCCGACCTCGTTGAAGAGCACGGCGAGTACCTCGCTCGCCTGGAGGCGCTGAACGCGGGCAAGCCGATCGAGGCGGTCAAGAGCGACGAGATCCCGGTGATGGCCGACAACCTGCGCTTCTTCGCGGGCGCGGCACGCTGCCTGGAGGGGCGCGCGGCGGGCGAGTACATGGAGGGCTACACGTCGTTCACGCGCCGCGAGCCGGTGGGCGTGATCGGGCAGGTGACGCCGTGGAACTACCCGCTGATGATGGCGATCTGGAAATTCGCGCCTGCGCTGGCGGCGGGCAACACTGTGGTGCTGAAGCCGGCTGAGACCACTCCGATGACGACCGTCCGGCTGGCCGAGCTGGCCGCGGACGTGTTGCCCAAGGGTGTGCTGAACGTCGTGACTGGCCCGGGCAACCCGACGGGCGAGGCGCTGATCAATCATCCCGACGTGGACATGCTCGCGCTGACCGGCTCGGTGGACACGGGCAAGCACTTCGCGCGCACGGCCGCGGACACGCTCAAGCGCGTGCACCTGGAGCTCGGCGGCAAGGCGCCGGTGGTGGTCTTCGACGACGTCAGCCTGGAGAGCGCGCTGGAGACGATCGCGGGCACCGGCTACTACAACGCGGGCCAGGACTGCACGGCGGCCACGCGCGTGCTGGCCGCGAGCGCGGTCTATGACGACGTGGTGTCAGGTCTGGCCGAGCAGGCCAAGGGGCTGGTCCTGGGCGACACGCTGTCGCCCGACACGACGCTCGGGCCGGTCAACTCGCAGCGCCAGCGCGAGCGCGTGACGGGCTTTCTCGAGCGCCGGCCCGATCGTGCGGAGATCGTCACGGGCGGCGGCGCCGCCGACAGGCCGGGCTTCTTCGTGGAGCCGACCGTGGTGGCCGGCCTGGAGCAGGACGACGAGATGATCCAGCGCGAGATCTTCGGTCCGGTGATCACCGTCCAGCGCTTTTCAGACGAGGCGCAGGCGATCGCGTGGGCCAACGCGACGCGCTATGGGCTGGCGTCGTCGGTGTGGACGCGCGACGTGGGGCGCGCGCTGCGCGTCTCCAGGGCGCTGCGCTTCGGCTGCGTGTGGATCAACGACCACATCCCGCTGGTCTCTGAGATGCCCCACGGCGGCTTCAAGGAGTCCGGCTACGGCAAGGACCTGAGCGTGTACTCGCTGGAGGACTACACGGTGGTCAAGCACGTGATGGCGAGTCTGGACTGAGCGGTGGCCGATTGAACCATCTAGCTTGTCCGCACCCTGCGAGCGCGGGGAAAACGGGGCGTGGGCGAGCACTCACTTCAGCCGCGGCGTCAGCTAACGTCGCGCGCATGAGCAGCACGCATCCGCCCTCAGGCCCGGGTGAGAACGCAAACGGCGACTCGGCTCCGTCGGGCTCATCTGAGGCACAACTGCTGGCCCCGTATGACATCGTTCGCCTGCTGGCGCCGAACCCGGGACCGTTCACACTGTCGGGCACCAATACCTGGCTGGTCGCGCGCCAGCCCACCTGGCTGGTCGACCCCGGCCCCTTGGAGGACACTCACCTCGAGCGCCTGTTCGCGGCGATCGACGAGCGCGGAGGGCTCGGCGGCGTGGTGCTGACCCACGACCACTGCGATCACTCGCAAGCCGTCGATGCGGTGCTGTCGGACTACTCGGCGCCTCTGGCCGGCGGGCGCGGACGGGTCGACGTGAGGCTCGACAACGAAGTCCGCTTCGGTCCGTTCGTGGCGGTCGCCACGCCCGGCCACGCGGCTGATCACTTCGCGCTGGTGGCCCACGGCGCATGCTTCACCGGCGACGCGGTGCTGGGCGAAGGAAGCGTCTTCATCAGCCCCTACCGCGGCGCTATGTCGGGCTACCTGCTGGGACTCACGCGACTGCGCCTGCGCGACGACTTCAACCTGCTGTGCCCGGGCCACGGCCCGCCCGTGTGGGACGCGCGCGCCCGTCTGGAGGAATACCTCGCCCACCGCATCGACCGCGAGCACGAACTGCTGATGGCGCTCGGAGAAGGCCGCCGCACGGTCGACGAACTGCTCGCTGCCGTGTGGAAGGACGTGCCCGAGTCGCTGCTGCCGTTGGCCACGGCGACGCTGGCGGCCCATCTGGACAAGCTCGAGGACGAGCAGGTACTGCCCAGCGGGGTTGAGCGGCCGAGGTTCGAGCGCACCGAATGGTGAGCGTGCCGGCAGGGGGAGAGCGGGAGCGCCGGCCGTGAATGGCGCCGGCGACGGTCAGCCCCCCCAGCGGGACGACAGGGCGTGGGGGCGCCCGGAAGCGTCGACGATGGACTCTCCCTTTCCGCCGATCGCCGACTACGGATTTCTGAGCGACTGTCACACGGGGGCACTGGTCGCCTCGGACGGGTCGATCGAGTGGATGTGCCTGCCCCACTTCGACTCCCCGTCGGTGTTCGGCTCGATACTCGACCGCAGCGCGGGCACCTGGCGCCTGGGCCCATACGGCGTGTACGTGCCGGCCGGCCGGCGCTACGTTCCGGGCACCAACCTGATCGAGACGACCTGGATGACCGCGCAGGGCTGGATATGCGTGATCGACGCGCTGACGATCGGCGAATGGCACGACAACAAGCACGGCTCCAGCCACACGCGACCGCCGACCGACTATGACGCCGACCATCTGCTGGTGCGCATGATCGAATGCACCCAGGGGCAGGTGCAGGTCGAGTTCGTGTGCGAGCCGATGCTCGACTACGGCGCCACGCCGGCCGAGTGGAAAGTGGTGGACACGGGCGAGGAGGGCGGCTACGCGCTCGACGCGTGCAAGGGCGAGACGACGCTTCGCCTGTTCAGCGACATGCGCATGGGCATCGAGGGCAACCGCGCGCGCGCCCGCCACACGCTGGTCGAGGGCGAGCGGCGCTTTTGCGCGCTCTCCTGGACCGAGGGCCTGGGCGGCCCACGCACGGTCGAGCAGGCCGAAGGGCACATGAAGCGCACGAGCCACTTCTGGCGTTCGTGGCTGGGCGAAGGCAGCTATCCAGACCATCCCTGGCGTGTGCACCTGGAGCGCTCGGCGCTGGCGTTGAAGGGGCTCACTTTCATGCCCACCGGCGCGCTCGTGGCGGCGGCCACGACCTCGCTGCCGGAGACGCCCCAGGGCGAGCGCAACTGGGACTACCGCTTCTGCTGGATGCGCGACGCGACGTTCACGCTGTGGGGTCTGCACGCGCTGGGCCTTGACTGGGAGGCGGACGACTTCATCCAGTACGTGGCGGACATGGAGCGCAACGAGGACGGCTCGCTGCAGATCATGTACGGGATCAACGGCCAGAAGGATCTCACCGAGACCACGCTTGACCACCTCAAGGGCTATGAGGGCGCGCGTCCGGTGCGCACGGGCAACGGCGCGTACAACCAGCGCCAGAACGATGTGTACGGGGCGGTGCTCGACTCGGTCTACCTGCACGCCAAGAAGCGCGACCACATCCCCGACCGCCTGTGGCCGGTGCTCGCCGACCAGGTCAAATGCGCCTCAGAAGTGTGGAAGGAGCCAGACCAGGGCATCTGGGAGGCCCGTGGTGCCCCCCGCCACTACGTGTCGTCCAAGCTGATGTGCTGGGTGGCGATGGATCGTGGCGCGCGACTGGCAGAACGCCGCGGCGAGTCCGAGCACGCGCAGCAGTGGCAGGCCCTGGCCGAGGAGATACGCGCGGACATCCTGGAGCGCGGGGTGGACAAGCGCGGCGTGTTTCGCCAGCACTACGAAACAGACGCGTTGGACGCGTCCAACCTGCTGGTCCCGCTGGTGCGCTTTTTGCCTCCCGACGACGAACGCGTGTGTGCGACCGTGAAGGCGATCCGCGACGAGCTGACGGACGGCGGGCTGGTACTGCGCTACCGCACGGACGAGACCGACGACGGCCTGCACGGCGAGGAGGGCACGTTCCTGATCTGCTCGTTCTGGCTGGTGTCGGCGCTGTCTGAGATCGGCGAACAGCGCGAGGCCGAGCACCTGTGCGAGCGACTGCTGTCCTACGCCTCGCCGCTGGGGCTGTACGCGGAGGAGCTGGAGGCGTCGTCGGGCAGGCACCTGGGCAACTACCCCCAGGCGTTCACGCACCTGGCGCTGATCAACGCGGTCACGCACGTGATCGCGGCCCAGCAGCAGCAGTAGTTCCGTAGTCCAGCCGGCGCATCGCGCCGTCCTGGACGAGCTTCAGTAGTCCAGCCGGCGCATTGCGCCGTCCTGGACGAGCTTCAATATCCGGGCTCGCCGGGCAGCAGGATGCGCGCGACCTCGCCCTCGAGCACGACCTTGGGCTGCACCGGTTCGACCGTCCGTGCGCGCGCGTGGGCGAGCAGCTCGTCGACCGAGGAGAACTCGCTCAGCTGCTCGAGGTGCTTGATCGTGGGGAAGACCAGGTCGATGTCGCCGGCGCGATGTGACGCAAGCGCGGCCTGGGGCGTGTACCAGCCGAGGTCGATGCACTCCTGGCCGTCGATCTTCGGCTGCTGGCCGGCGGGCAGCGCGGCGAGGTAGAAGTGCGTGTCGAAGCGGATCTGCACCTGGGCTGGGGTGATCCAGCGCGAGAACTTGACGAGCTCGCGGGGGTCGTCGAGCACGATCGCGGCCTCCTCGCGCAGCTCGCGGATTGCGGCCGCGCGATGGGCTTCGTCGCCCTCTCCCTCGCCTGCGTCGACGGCTCCGCCTGGAAACACCCACACGCCGCCCATGAAGCGGGCCTCCGGTGTGCGCCTGACCAGCAGGACCTCCAGCCCGTCGGCTTCGCCGCGCAGCAGGATCACGGTGGCGGCCTGGCGAGCGGGGGTTGGGGTGCCTGCCCACCCGGGGTTGTATTGCTCGCCCGGTCCCGGACGGAGGTCGCGCTCGGACGTGGTCATCTGCTGACCCTACCTGGCCGGTAAGCTCCCGTGCATGAAATTCCGACTACGAGCCCGTTGACATGAGCACGACCACCGAGACCCTGCAGCGCTGGATCTGCGAGTCCTGCGGCTACATCTACGACCCCGACGAGGGCGACCCGGACGGCGGCATCCCGGCGGGCACCGCATTCGAGGACATCCCCGACACCTGGTTCTGCCCGGTGTGCGGAGCGCGTAAGCGCGACTTCACGCTGTACGAAGAGTAGAGCGACTCGCTGGCCGACTGGGATGAACTGCTCGCGCTCGACTCAGAGCGCGTGTGGCATCCCTACGGCGCGCTGCCGGCGGCGCTGCCCTCGCTGCCGGTGGTGTCCGCGCAGGGGGTGCGCCTGAAGCTGGCCGACGGGCGCGAGCTGATCGACGGCATGGCGTCGTGGTGGTGTGCGATCCACGGCTATCGCCACCCGGCGCTGGACGAGGCGGTGCAAGCCCAGCTGGGGCGGATGGCCCACGTGATGTTCGGCGGGCTCACGCACGAGCCGGCCGTGCGCTTGGCCGAGCGCCTCACCGAGATGGCGCCCGCGGGCCTTGAGCGCGTGTTCCTGACCGACTCAGGATCGGTGTCGGTGGAGGTGGCGATCAAGATGTGCATCCAGTTCCAGCGCGCGGTGGGCCATGCGGGGCGTAAGCGGCTGCTGACGGTCAGGGGCGGTTACCACGGCGACACGTTCGGCGCGATGGCGGTGTGCGATCCGGTGGGGGGGATGCACAGCCTGTTCACGGGCATGCTGGCCGAGCACGCCTTCGCGGATCGCCCCCCGGACGGCTTTGGCGCGGGCCTGGACGGCGATTGGGCCGAGCACGTGGGCATGCTGGCGGCCGAGCACGCGGACGAGCTGGCGGCGGTGATCGTCGAGCCGGTGGTGCAGGGCGCTGGGGGGATGCGCTTTCACTCGCCCGAGTGCGTGGCATTCCTGCGGAGCGTGTGCGACGAGCACGGCCTGCTGCTTGTGCTCGACGAGATAGCGACCGGCTTCGGGCGCACGGGCGCGCTGTTCGCGTGCGAACACGCGGGCGTGAGCCCGGACGTGATGTGCGTGGGCAAGGCGCTGACCGGCGGCTACATGACGCTGGCGGCCACCCTGTGCACGCAGGCGGTCGCCGAGGCTGTTTCCAGTGGGGAGGGCGGCGGGCTGATGCACGGGCCGACCTTCATGGCCAACCCGCTTGCGTGCGCGGTTGCGCTGGCGTCGCTGGCGTTGCTAGCGGAGGGCCATTGGCCCGAGCGCGTGCGGGCGATCGAAATGGGGCTGCGCGCCGGATTGGAGCCCGCGCGCGAGCTGCCGGGCGTGGCCGACGTGCGCGTGCTGGGCGCGATCGGGGTCATAGAGCTCGAGCGCGAGGTGGACATCGCGGCTGCTACCGCCGCCGCGGTTGAGATTGGCGTGTGGCTGCGGCCATTTCGCAACCTGATCTATGCGATGCCCCCGTATGTCATGGGCGAGCAAGACCTGTCCCAGGTGGCCAAGGCTATGGTCGTGGCCGCGCGGGATGAATAAGCTCCAGCTGATGTTCGCGGGAGCAAACCAGCGTGCCCGCTCCCCGAGGTATGCCGCAATCGAGCTGATCCCCATGGAGGCTCTTATTGCGCAATAGCCAGCATCGAGAGGGGCTACTCGGAGCTGAAATTGAGAGGGGTGGAAAAACGCACGTTGTGATCGTCCTCGTGAGCGTGATCGATGTGATCGGATTTAAGGCCCAGCCGACGATCCCGCCACGATGAGGCGCGGGCAGTAGAGCTACGCGAGGCCTGTGTCCCTTACAAGTGGCAGTCTCTCAAGTCGGGTGTCGAGAAACGTCCGGAGCGCCTGCGGAGTCTCCGCTCGCTCTCGAATGGTCCCCCATGCAGCCACTTGCTGCTCGATAGCGGTACGAACGACGACATCTACATGGTCAGCGTCAAGCCCAGTGCGCTCGGAAAGCTTTCGAAACCTGGCGAGGTTGACGTCCTCAAATTTCCGCGCCCCTGCAAGCTTGAGCGCCATCGTGTTCCTCGAGTACTGCGGAAAACAGAGCGTTGAAACGAGATCGTAAGCGGGCGAGAGGCGCGCGCGGGCTGGGTCTGGATACCATAGGGACCAGTTCTTCGCGTGAGCGTCGTCGTTACCAGACAGCACACAGAACACGACACGAGTGAGCAGCTCGTCGATATCCTCAGGCGCTAGCGTCGAGGTCACGTTTACGATTGTGTCCATGTTGGTCCTCGAGTACTTCTCATTGCCCGACCCGATATCGAGTACCTGAGCAAAGTCCTCTTGATGTACGCGCCCCGTGTTGGTCCGGTCGTAGCGCTCGATCGCGAATGCAAAGTCGCCAGCGACTTGAGCGAGATGCTCAATCCCGGTAATCGCTGAGGTTGCCTCAAGGCGAATCGCCGGGACTCTTATACCGGATGCGGCCGCCCAAGACATTGTCGTAAACTCAACCGCTGGGAGGTCGGCATGGGCCTGATCAGCGAACTTCACGATCCAGTCGCCGTCCTCATCCCAACCAGGAACCGCAATGCCGCGCTTACCGAGTCGTGCCGAGATCTTGAACTGAACTCCCCAAGAGAGACGCGGAGAGGTAGTGGATCCGCAGCATCTGGTCCGTGGACCTCGCGCACGCGCCGCGCCACCGTCCGAAAGCTGACATCACCATCAATGCCTCGCACGCGCACGTTACCAGGTAGGTGCTCTCCGAGAGCCAGCAACAGTGTGAACCCGTGTGATGGTGCTACATCGAGGGCAGTTGCAACCGCGAGGCGCAGTGGCGATTCGGCCTCGGGCAGGAGATGCTCAAACCAAAGAGGGACACCAAGTCGCTGCTTTCCCGCATGTGCGGAGTACGGATCTTCCTCAAACTGCTGGCCGAGAACAGGCCGCTCGCCGGCAGGCCTCTGCGCCCAAGATTCGGACGGCTCAAAGCGTGACCGGTCACCATTCCTGACAAGAACGCCTACCTCTTCCTCGCCGAGAAGCACCACCGCACGACCGGGAAGGTTAATTGACACAGACGATCACGAATCGGGTATCGTGAGGGCTACTAGTGCCGGATGGTCGTCCGCATCAGGCTCAGCCAGTCGTCGACGCTGCTCCTTGAGGCGATCGTCAAGATCCGCAGCGCGCTTCTTGAGGAACTTGAGTGTGTCACCTTGTAGGAGCGCTGCTACCGCAGCGTCGGAAATTGCGTGTGACGCTCGTGCCTCTGTGGACGCCTCTCGAAGGAGCGGCACCAAGTCTGCAGCCTCGATCGCGGGATGGAGTATACGCCCCGCAAGTTGCGGCCTAGCAGGCGTCACCAGATCAAGGAGTGCACCAGGCCCATCGTCGTCGAGCAATGCCCCGACGTCGACGAGCTGTCCATCCACCAAGTTACGGGGGTTCAAAGACGAGAGAAGTGCAAGGTTCATCTTCGTTGCCGCCTTGTTAAGTTGAACGGCGTTGAGGTCGATTGCGAGTGGCTCGCCCTCTCGGACGCTCGTAAGCAGCTTTGCTATCGAATCCTGCTCGTCCAAGTCGACGTCCTGCACCGCTTGCCGCAGAGCGCCAACGTCTCGACCCCAGGCCATAGAGCCTCGCCAAAGCCAGCGTCGCAACAGATTCCGAGTTCGTGGGAGCGGCTCAGGATGCAGGGCAAAGAACCGAGCTAGAATCGGCAGCACCCCATTATATGGCAAGGCTCGAACATGAGGGATAGCCGCGTCTTGACGCAGGAATGCAAACACCCGCTCAAGTGACCGCTCTGTTTCCGCGAACGTAGTCGCAGGATCTTCGCCGTCGGCGAACTCTTGCTCGAACGGGCGATACACGTCGCCACCTCGGACGGCGAGGACGCAACGAAGAACCGTGTCGTCACGTAGTGCACCAAACCCAAGAGCGTTCACGCTGTCGAACAATGTTTGCAGATCGCCGGCTGCTCCAGGTCCTATCGCCGCGTGTAGTGCGCGAAACACCTCCGATGCGGTCATGCGGTGCCCTGAGGAGTTCATGCGGTAGAAGATCTCACGAAGTATCTTCTCATCATCCGTTTTGACGACGTTCAGCGGGATCATGTATTCGCCGATGGCGGTCGCAAGATCACGTGCGTGATCGACCGCTTCGTCGTCGAGGCCTTCACTACGTCTCTGCATGAGATCGTCGAGCAATACCGACGTATCAAGGAGCAGATTGAGCGGCAGCCAAGTAAGGGGTGCAAGTCGTCTTTGTCCCCTGCGCACAAACTCACGCGTCGTCAGATCGAAATAGACCTCGAATGTGGGATCCGGCGCCGGGTGTCGTGTGAGAGTCGCAACGAGCGCTGTTAGTCGCTGTTGACCATCCACCACCCAAAGTGCCGACTGCGCCGCCTCAGCTGGTACCGACAGTGAGCCGAAGGAAACGGGGCTCGCTGGGGCAGGTCGCTCCCAGAGCAAGAGAGAGCCGATCGGGAAACCGTGCCAGACAGAGTCGAATAGCTTCTCGACGTCTCGTTGATCCCAACGGAATCCACGCTGAAACCTCGGCATACGAACTTCGCCTGCTCGGGCGACCCTAACGAGAGCAGCGATGGATCGAGCCTCGGCAGCTGGGCGCTCAAGGGCGCTATGTCCGTTGTCAGCCATGATGCCTACGATACTGAGACTACGGGGCACCGCGGATGTGCTGGAGGGCAGGTCAGGGCGAGCCCTCCGGTGCCCTCAAGGTGCACATCGCACTCCGCGCGTGGCGCGGCAGATCAAAGGCTGCGCAGATCCTCGGGGTTCTCTCATCCCACCAGGACACAGACTCTCACCGGTCCTTCGTCTGTTTGTCAGATATTTCTCCGTGTCACAAATGCTCGATCGCGTGACGAGCTCAGCAAGGCTGCTGGTCAGGTGACTATACGTGATCGGGAATGGATCACAGCATGCAAGCTTCCGGCTCGAAGCGGAAATCGTGAGTCAACCGTTGGACGCATGCTCGGCCGCGCGCGCGAAGCTGACCATCCGAGCGATCAGTGCGTTGTAGCGGCTGTGCGCCCCTCCATCGTCCTCCGAGAGCAGTTCGTAAAGACGGGTGCGATGGGCTCTGTCCGCTCCGTGCGGGAGGCACGTCGAAGCCCAGGGCCCGCAGTCGTGGCGCCGCCATCTGCACCAGTAGAGACGCCTCGCTCTCGCGACCGGCGGCAAGGTCGGCGAGTCCTCTGCTCACCAGCTCGTGCCCGGGAAGATCGCTCGGCACACTCGTCATCGCTCAATAGTAGGTCGCCCGATTTCCAGCACGTCGCGCAGTCGCGATCCCGCTTCGGCCAGCCCGTAGGCGACGAGCCAGCCCACCCAGCCGAGCGTCTCCACAGCGACCTGCCCGAGCCGCGCGATCGTTGCCCGGTTCGAGCTCTCCATCGCGGTGGGCCGTTCGGGCCATGGGGTGAGCACCACCGCCGCAACGTCCAACCCGGCCGCGCGGGCGTACGCGAGCGTAAGCAGTGTGTGGTTGATCGTGCCCAGCCCAGGGCGCGCGGCGATCACGACGGGCAGCCCAAGCGCGCTGGCCAGGTCGCAGACCGTGTAGTCGTCTGCGAGCGGCGCCAGCAGGCCGCCCACGCCCTCGACCACAAGGGTGTGCTCGTCGGTCGGCGCGAGCGCGTGGGCGCTCGCCACTAGCAGCTCGGGATCGATGCGCTCGTCCGCCATCTGCGCAGCCAGATGAGGCGAGACGGCCGGTCCGTAGCGCAGCGGCGAGACCTCCTTGGGCTGCATGCCAGCGACCGCCGCCAGCAGCTCGTGATCTGCCGGCCATGTCCCGCGTGCTGCGATTTCCGCGGAGTCCTCTAGGCCGGTAACGACAGGCTTGTACGCCCGCACCGTTCGACCTTTGGCAGCCATCGCCGCGAGCAGCGCAGCACTCAGGACGGTCTTGCCGACGCCCGTGTCGGTCGCGGTGACGAACAGCCCGCGCACGTCTACGCGCCGCGGCTAAGCCGCCCAGCTGACCGCTGTGTCGCGCTCGACGTCGAACGGGACGGCGGTGGGCCCATCCAACGCTGTCGGCTCGCCGGCCTGAACGCTGTCTCGCTCGGCGTCAAACGGGCCCCGCGCGCCCGATCGCGCGGCGTCCCTCGGGGCCAGGCTGCGCGCGTCCGCGTACGCCTCAGCGTCTGCGTAGGCGTCCTCGCGCGGCTGGACCTCGACCTCGGGCTCGGGTGCGGCATCGCCGCCGGATCCAGGCCGAGCCTGACGGCAGCGTCGGCGAGGATGTCCGCCGCCATGCGCAGGTCAGACGCGGTGTGCGAGGCCATCACCGTCAAGCGCAGCCGCGAGCTGCCCGCGGGGACGGTCGGGGGACGGATCGCCTGGGCGAACACGCCCCGCTCGATGCCCTCCTGGCACAGGCGCATCGCGTCGCGCTCGTCGCCCACGATCAGCGGCACGATGTGCATGTCGGCCTCGTTCACCGCAAAGCCGCGCGCCGCGAGCGCCCGGCGCAGCGCGCGCGCGTTGGAACGCAGCCGCTGCACACGATGCGGACGCTCTTGCAGCAGCTGTAGTGCGGCCAGGGCTCCGGCCACGGCCGGTGGCGGGGGCGCGGTCGAGAAGATCAGCGGTCGCGCGGTGTTGATCAGGTAGCGGACCATCTTCGCGCTCGCGCAGACGTACGCTCCGTAGGAGCCCAGCGCCTTGCCGAGCGTGCCCACCACCACGTCCACCTCGCCCTCCAGGCCCGCCTGGGCGACCGCTCCGCGACCGCCGGGCCCGAGATTGCCGGTGGCATGCGCCTCGTCGACCACCACCCGGGCCTCGTGGATGCCCGCCAGCTCAACGATCTCCGATAGCGGCGCCACGTTGCCGTCCATCGAGAAGACAGAGTCGGTCACGATCAGCCTGCGCTCGCCCCCGCGCCGCCCGCTGTGGCGGTGAAGGCTCCACTCCAGGCTCTCCACGTCGCGGTGGCGGTAGACGACCACCTGTGCGCCCGACAGCCGGCAGCCGTCGATGATCGACGCGTGGTTGAGCTCGTCTGAGAAGATCGTGTCCCCGCGCCCGGCCAGCGCGCCGATCACGCCGATGTTGGCCAGGTAGCCCGAGCCGAACAGCAGGCACGCCTCGCTGCGCTTGAACTCGGCCAGTTGCTCCTCCAGGCGACGGTGGATGGTCATCGTGCCCGACACCAGCCGTGACCCGCCCGCGCCCACGCCCCAGCGCATCGCCGCCTCGGCGGCCGCCTCGCGCACGCGCGGATGGTCGGCCAGCCCAAGGTAATTGTTCGAGCACAACAGCAGCACGGGCTTGCCGTCGATCAGCACCGTTGGTCCTTGCGGACCGCTGACCAGGCGCAGCCGGCGGGTGAGTCCGAGCCGCTCCAGTTCCTCCAGGCGCTGCTCGATCTCGCTCATCGAATCTTGGCCTCAGCCGACGGGCACTCTGTTGGTGGCGCCGTCAGGGCGGCGCGCGACGACGCGCTTGGGTTGGTGGCGCAACTGCGTGGACGGATCCCACAGCCGCACGCCCAGGTCAACCGCCGCCGGCGGCTGCTCTCGGTCTTTTGCCTGCGTGACCACGTCTGGGGTCTCTCCGCACAGCCAGCCAGAGCGGTTGTCAGGGCGCGGGTCGGCCGCGTTGTCGGGCTGGCGGGCCACGTTCAGGCCAAGCTCCTCGAACATCTCCCTGTCCTGCTCGGGCGCGTTGCCCAGCGTGGTCAGGAAGTTGCCCATCATCACCCCGTTGATGCCCGCCCGCACGGCCAGGCGCTGCAGCTCGCCGAGGTTCTCCACGCGCCCTCCGCACAGCCGAAACAGCGCGTTGGGCAGGATCAGGCGAAAGATCGCGATCCACTTGACGGCCTCCCATGGGTCCATGTACTCGCGGTCGCCGAACTTGGTGCCGGGTCGCGGGTTGAGCATGTTGATGGGCACGCTTGTGGGATCGATGTCGGCCAGCTCGAAGGCCATCTCCACGCGCTGCTCGCGGCTCTCGCCGAGGTTGAGGATGCCCCCGACGCACGTCTCCAGGCCCGCCTCGCGAACGGCCTGGATGGTGCGCAGGCGGCCCTGGTAGCGCACGGTTGTGGTCACCTCGTCGTAGTAGCTGCGCGCGGTCTCCACGTTGTGGTGCACCCGCTGTATGCCCGCCTCGCGCATCGCCTTGGCGCGCTCGGGCGACATGTGCCCGATCGACGCGCAGCGCTTGAGGTTGGTCTGCTCGGCAACCAGGCGAACGCCCTGCAGGTACTTGTCGAAGTCGCGCTTGGACAAACCCTGGCCCTGGGTGACCATGCAGAAGCGGTGTGCGCCTGCCGCCTCGGCCGCGCGCGCATGTTCGAGGACCTGCTCGGGCTCCATCAGCGCGTGCATCGGCGTGTCGGCGTCGGCGAAGCGCGATTGGGCGCAGAAGCCGCAGTCCTCGGCGCAGCCGCCCGACTTGGCGTTGACCAGCGAGCACATGTCGGTGGAGTCCGCGAAGCGCTCCACGCGCGCCTGCCAGGCGCGCTCGACCAGCGCTTCGATCTGCGCGTGGTCCTCGATCTCGCCGAGTCGCAGCGCCTCCTCGCGGGTGATCAACGGCGGCATCTACGCGCACGCTATCGGGCCTCGCGGACGGCAACGGCCGACTCGACGTGGGTTGCAAGCGTCTTCGACGCGATCCTCAGGCGTCTGCGTTCAGCGAGCGCTCGACGAGCATCGCCAGCTGGGCTCGCGATGAGATCCCCAGCCGGCGAAAGGCCCTGGCAAGGTGGTTCTCGACCGTCTTGAGGCTGATCGACAGCTCCTGGGCGATCTGGCGGTTGGTGCGCCCCCCATGGACCAGCGACGCGACCGTCATCTCGCGCTTGCTCAAGGCTTCCAGGATGGCGGGGGTGGGGGCCGGCGTCTGCGCGCGCCCGCGCTCGGCGACCACGTGCACACCCAGCTGGCGCAAGCCGCGAGCGGCCTGGTCGCGGTAGCGCCAAGCGCCGTGTGCCGCGAACGTCTCCTCTGCGTGGACGAGCTGCTCGATCGCCGCTTCGGCATCGCCGGCCTGCTGCAGGGCCGCCCCCGCGAGCAGGCGCGAGCGAGCCGCCCAGATGGGCTGGCGAGCAGCCTCGGCCTGCTCGGCAGACGTGGCCGCCAGGGCTGCAGCGTCCGCGGGCCGGCCGCGGCCCAGCAGCAGCGCGGCCTGTGCGCGTTTGGCTTGCGCGTCGAGTCCAGCGAGCCCGACCTGTCTGGCCACATCGGCCGCCTGCTCTGCCCATCGTGCGGCTGCGTCGGTGAGCCCGAGCGCAAGCTCGGCGCGCGTCAGCAGCTCGTAGGCGTGGACGGCGTAGAAGATGAGCGGTGGCACCTGGGGCGCGCTGTGGCCCGAGAACAGCTCCTTGCGCAGCCCGTCCGGTTCGCCGGCCTCCAGGCGCGCCTCGGCCAGGTACAGCGTTGCGACGCTCGACCACGAGCTGGGCCGATCGACGCCTGCCTGGACCGCTTGGCGGCCGAACTGCACGGCCGCCGCTGGGCTGCCGCGCTCGATCTCCACGATGCAGCGGGTCGTCAGAGCCCACCTCAAGAACAGGTCGTTGGTCGACAGCATCGAGGCGTCGATGGCCGTTTCCGCCTGCTCGCTCGCCAGATCGAGGCGGCCCAGCGCAACGTTGCTCCAGGCCGACACGACCAACAACGCGCCCGACAGATGCTCCTGGCCGTTCGTGCGAGCCACGTGCAGTGCTCGCTGCATGTGGCGCTGCGCCTCCTCGTAACGCTCCAGGCAGTACTCCGCCCAGCCCAAGAAGCACAGCGCGCCGAGCCGCGTTGCCCAGTCCGAGTCCGACTGGGACTCCAGCGCGGCCACCGACCTCGATGCAAGCTCTTGGGCCGCCGTCACATCGCCCAGCCCGTAGTGCGCCAGCGCCAGCAGCCCGTCCGTGCTCGCCAGGAACGTCGGCGAGGGAACTTCGTCGCCCTCTGGCGCCTTCTGCGCCCAGTAGCGCATGCCATTCCAATCGGCGCTGAAGAAGCACCCTTCGGCGATCGCCAGCTTGAGCTCCATGGCGGCTGCTGAGCGATCGTCCAGCCCGGACAGAGCCGACAGCAAAAGGCCCTGAGCTTCGTCGTGTTTGCCGAGCAGGTGCTCGATCGCTGCTGCTGCCCGCATCGCGTCGCCGCGCAGCGCAGGGTCGCCTGGAAGCAGCGCCAGCAACTGTCCGAAGGCGTCACGGCTCTCTTTGAGGTTACCCGCCGATCCCAGCGACACGGCCATGGCAAGCATCAGCTGCACCCTGCGTGCCGGCTCGGCCGTGTCGGGCAACAGCCGCAGGGCAGCGCGAAACCAACCTGCTGCTGCCGCCGGCGCGCGGGCCGCAGCGGCCTGCCCCGCCTCGATGAGCACCGCGATCGCCTCGGCATCGCCAAGCCTTGCCGAGCGCTCTATGTGGCGCGCGCGCGCCGCCGCCGACGCGCCCCGCGCGCTCAGAACCGCGGCCGTGCGCGCGTGCGCGCCGCGGCGCCATCCGCCCTTGGTCGCCTCGTAGATCGCCTGGCGCACGACCGGGTGGCGAAAGCTGAAGGACCCGGGCGCCTGGTCGACCTGTATGAGATCGCGATCGACGAGCTCGTCGAGGGCCGCCAGCGTGGTGGCGTCGTCCATCTGGATGACCTCGCCGGCGATCTCGGGTTCGAAGGGATCGCCCAGCACCGACGCGGCCTGGATGAGCTCGCGCGCGCCGTCTGAGAGACCGTCGAGCTCGCTGGTGATCACCGTCGTGATTGTCGAGGGCAGCCGCTCGGCCGCCTGCCCCTTGCCCAACCCCGTCGTCTGCACGCCTCGCCGGGCGGCGCGGATCAACTCCTTCAGGTAGAAGGGATTGCCGGCGCTGTCACGGTAGATGCGCTCTGCGACCCGGCTTGGCAGATCGGCCGGGAGCAGCGTGCGCGCCTCCGCGGCGGTGAGCGGGGCCAGCTCCAGCAGCGCACCGTGGGAATCGCGCTGTATCTGCTCCAGCAGGGTCGCCGTCTTGGAATGCAGCTGGCGCGGGCGAAACGCCACCGCCACCACCAGCGGAGCGGTCGGTGGGCGGCGCAGCAGATACAGCAGCAGCTCGACCGACGCCGCATCCGCCCAGTGCAGGTCGTCCACCGCCAACAGCAGCGGCCTGTCGCCCGCGAGCAGATCGCACAGGGCCGACACGGCGCGGTGCAGCCGGTAGCGCTCCACGCCCACGCTGCCGGCGCTCGGCGAGCGCTCGCCGGCGTCTTGGTCGATTCGCTTGGACAGCGCGGGGAAGGCGTCGGCCAGCTCTTGCAGGCCCTCGTCTCCGATCGCCAGCAGGCGCTCGGGCGCGAGCGCGGGCACGCCGCGGTCCAACAGATGCGCGAATACGCCGTACGGTTCGTCGGTGTAGAACTCTGCCGCGCGCCCCATCAATCCGAGATATCCAGCGTCCTGGGCATGGTCGACGACTGCCGACAGCAGCCGCGTCTTGCCGATGCCGCTGGCGCCGGCTATCTGCAGGACCGTTGGATATCCGGGCTCGGCCTCGCCGAGCAGGCGGTCGATCCTCGTCATCTCCGCGCGCCGGCCGACCAGTCGTCCAAGGCGCTCGCGCCGGCCGTTTGAGCCGGGCGTCCCCCGAGGAGATGCGACTGTGGGGTTGGGCATCGTAGAACCTCGTGACGTGCGTCTTGGCGCCCTGGCGCTGGGATCCATGGCCGAAGACCTACGATAACGCTCGCCGGCAACTGTAGACAGACATGTTCTCTATGCCCTCGGGTGCGCGTGCGGGCAGGCGGTGCGGCGAGGCGCTTGGCCTTATCGGCCCGTCCAGCGCGCAGGACGTTTCTCGGCGAACGCGCGCATGCCCTCGCGCATGTCCTGCGATGCGAAGGAGGCGTGGCGCAGGCCGATCAGCTCCTCTTCGACCTCCTTGGACAGCTCGCCCCGGGCGGCCAGCAGCGCGGCGATCACGCGCTTGTTGCCCCGCTGTGACAGCGGCGCGTTGTCGGCCAGCTCCTGTGCAAGTTCCAGGGAGAGCGCCTGCAGCTGCTCGCCGGGTGCCACCCGGTTGACCAGCCCCCATGCAAGCGCTGTGGGCGCATCGATATAGCGTCCGAGTAGAAACAGCTCGCGCGTACGCGGCGCGCCGATCGCGTCCAGAAAGCGACGCAGGCCCGTGTGCGAGTAGACCAGCCCCAGCTTGGCCGGGGGCATCCCCAGCTTGATCTCGGCCTGCGCCACGCGCAGGTCGCACGACAGCGCAAGCTCCAGCCCGCCGCCGATCGTGTGGCCGGGAAGGACGGCCAGCGTGGGCAAAGGAAAGGCCTCGAGCGCGTTGATCGCCTCCGTGAATGGATGGGCGACCAGCCCCTCGGCGCGCTCTTCGAACTCCCGCTCGGGGATCTCGCCGATGTCATAGCCCGCCGAGAACATTCCGTGCGCGCCGGTCACGATCAGGCAGCGGACCTGCGAGCTCGCCGACGCCAACTCGCCCAGTGCGCCCGTGATCGCGTCAAGGATCGGGTGGTCTAGCGCATTGCGCTTGGCCGGGTTTGAGATCGTCAGGCGCGCGACGCCTGTGGCGGGCTCATCGATCAGGAGCTTGCCGTCGGCGAGCTCGCGCATGCCCTAGTCGAGCACGACGAGCGTGTCACCCTCGTTGACCGCCTGGCCCTCCTCGCAGCGGATCTCCACGACGGTGCCCGCGTCCTCGGCCTCCACCGGCATCTCCATCTTCATCGACTCGAGGATCGCCACCGTGTCGCCCTCCTCGATCGCATCACCGACCGCGCACTCGATTTTCCATACCGTGCCCGTGATATGGGCCTCAACATCAGTCATCTGAGCCTCCAAACGCCAATCGCGACCGCTGATGCAAGGACAATAGACACCGCGGCCGATCGACCCGCGGACGAGCGCTGCGTGGTGGTCGTGGCCGCCTACAACGAGGCGCAGCGCATCGGCGACACCCTGGCAGCGCTCGCGCGCGCCTTCCCCGGGGCGCCGGTGTGGGTGGCAGACGACGGCTCGACGGACGATACGCCCGAGATCGCCCGCCGCGCGGGCGCGCGGGTGGTGCGCAGCGAGCGGAGGGCACCGCGCCGGTACGGGGGGGTCGGCAAGGGTGGGGCCGTCACGCTGGCCGTGCGCGAGGCCCTACGCCAGGCGCAGCTCGATGCCGTGGATGCGCACGTGCCCGAGCCGATCTTCGTCTTGTGCGACGGCGACCTTGGCCAGTCCGCCGGCGACCTGTCGGCGCTCGCGGACGCCGTCGCAGAGGGCGGGGCCGACCTCGCGGTGGCCGCGTTCGCAAAGCGCGTCGGGGGAGGGGTTGGGCTCGCCCTGGCGTTCGCCCGCTGGGCCGTCCGCAGGCGCTGCGGCTTGGCGGCGACCGCGCCCATCTCGGGGCAGCGCGCGCTGCGCGCGAGCGTGCTCGAAGACGTGCTGCCGTTCGCGCCTGGCTTTGGCATGGAGATCGGGATGACCATCGACGCCGTGCGCGCCGGGCACCGGGTCGCCGAGATCGAGCTCGACCTGGCTCATCGCGCGAGCGGCCGCACGCCGGGCGGGTTCTCCCATCGTGGCCGACAACTCGTGGACTTCGTGCGCGTCTACCGGGCGCGCCGCGCGTAACCATGGCGCCCCGCGGACGTAAAGCGCTCAGATGAACGATCTGGCACCGATGCGCGAGCAGGTCTACAAGGACCCGCGGCCGAAGGAGCACTTCGACCGCTTCCACACGCGCTCGCGCACGCGCGAACCCGACTGGGCGTACGAGCTCACGCGCATCCTGACCTCGCTGTACGGCTACACGTTCCTGCGTGCTCGCGCGATCTCCACCGACAACGTGCCGGGCAGCGGCGCGGTCATCCTGGCGCCCAACCACTTCTCGTTCATGGATCACTTCCTGATGGGCTGCTACATCCGGCGCAAGGTGCGCTTCATGGCCAAGTCGCAGCTGTTCAAACGGCCGATGCAGTTCATCTACACCCATGGCGGCGTCTTCCCCGTGCGCCGAGGCGCACGCGACGAGGAGACGTTCATCACCGCCCGGACGATCCTCGCGCGCGGTGCGGCAATCACGATGTACTGCGAGGGCGGGCGCTCGCGCACGGGCAAAGTGGCAGAGCAGGCCAAGCGGGGGATCGGGCGCCTGGCCCTGGAGACGGGCGCGCCGATCGTTCCCATCGCGATCTTCGGCTCCTCACGCATCCGCAACTGGAAGCGGCTGCGCTTTCCCCAGGTGACGATCCAGTACGGCGAGGCGATGTGCTGGGAGCAGGTCGAGGACCCCACGCCCGAGCAGCAGCAGGCGGTGGCGGACGCCGTGCTGGTGGAGATCCGTCGCCTGTATGCGGGGCTGGAGGAGCACGGGCGCAAGGGGGTCCTCAAGCGCGTTCGCGAGCAGCGCCGCGCCGAGCGCCGGGCACCCGAGGGTGCGGCCGTCGCCTGATGCAAGCTCGACTTGACGTCGGCGGCGTGATCCGTCGCGTCGGCCCACATATACGTCGACCAGGCGCCCGTTCTGATGCCGGCAGCGGCGGTCGTGTTCGTGATCAGCGGCCTGCTTTCGGCCGTGCTCGAGTCGACCGGCTCGCTGTCGGCGTTGCTGCTGGCCCTCGTCGTCAGCCTGGTGGCCGAGACCCTGTTCACGGGTATGGTCGTCGAGCTGGTCGCCGACGTGCAAGACGGCCGGCGCGACTCCAGCGCCGGACAGCTGCTGCGGGCGGTCACGCCGGTGCTGGGACAACTCATCCTGGTTGGCATCGTGGTTGGCGTCGCGGTGGTGGTCGGCTTGATCGTGTTCATCGTGCCCGGCCTGATCCTGTTGACCATCTGGTCGGTCTTCGCGCCGGTGATCGTGCTCGAGCGCCCGCCGGGTCTGGCGGCGCTGTCGCGCAGCCGCGAGCTCGTCCGCGGCAACGGCTGGCAGGTGTTCGCGGTGATCCTCGTGCTGTTCGTGCTCGTGGTGGTCTTCGCGGACGTGGTGGTGGTGGCGGCCGAATCGGCCGGCACGGGCGCGGGCATCGTCGTGCGGGTGATCGTGGGTGTGCTCACCACGCCGATCTCCGCCCTGGCCGCGGCCGTCCTGTACTTCGAGCTGCGCGGCGCCTCGGTGGACGCGACGCCGATCCACGACGATCCCCCTGAGCCCGATGGGCGCGACCAACCCGACGCAGAGCGCGCCTTCGGAGGCTGACGCTTCCCGGTTGCTGCGCCCCGGCCTTCTGAGGGGCGTTTCGATCGTGCTTGCCGGCGCCGGCAAGCCTGCCGGGCTCGGCGACCGTCCGTCGCCGAAAGAGGCCATCGCGAAGCTGTGCACAACTCTCGGCGCACGTGTGCTTCAGTGCGACGCGAATGCTGACGGCGACGCTGACGAAGCGGGCGCGTCCGTGCAACGCCTACTCGCCGACTCTGCTGGGGTCGAGCTGCTGGTGGTCGACGGGGCCGCCCTCTTCGCCCGGGCTGGGGAAGACGGGGATGCACGACAGGCGCTGCGCGTGTGCCTTGCGGCGAGTTGGCAGATCACACGGGCGGTGGCCGAGCACGCGTTCCTGACCAGCGGACGTGGCGGGCGCATCGTCTATGTGACCCCATCCGCGGGCGCCCAGCGATCGGCGGTCGTCGAGCATGCCGATGCTGCGCGCGCGGGGCTGGAGAACCTCGCGCGCACGCTGTCGATCGAGTGGGCGCGCCACGGGATCACAGCCGTGGCGGTAACACCTGGCGCCGACGGGGCCGACCCGTTCGCGCGCGCCGGCGAGGTGGCCGCCCTGACGGCCTACCTCGCCTCGCCGGCGGGCGCGTACTTCTCGGGCTGCCTGCTGGACCTCAGAGGGCCCAGCACCGCCTCCTAGCTCAGCCGGTCATCCCGCCGAAGATCCCGCCGGTGATGTGCAGGGTCTGACCGTGGACGTAGTTGGACCACGGAGAGCACAGGAAGAACACGCCGCCCGCGGCCTCCTTGGGCGTGGCGGGGCGCCCGAGCGGGATGATCGCGGAGGCCATCTGGCGCATCTGCTCGGGGATGCCGAGCTGGATCTGCTCGCCGTCCTTTTGCATCGTGTTCTCGTCGACCTTGGCCTGGGTGAGGCGCGTGTCAATGAAGCCGAACGCGACCGCGTTGACGTTCACTTTGAACTGGCCCCACTCCTTGGCGACCGTTTTGGTCAGGCCGACCACTCCGGCCTTGCCGGAGGAGTAGTTGGCCTGGCCGGCGTTGCCGAAGGTGCCGGACGTGGAGGACACGTTGACGATCTTGCGGAACACCTCCTTGCCTTCTTCGCGCTCCTTCTTGGCGGGCTCGCGCAGGTGGGGGGCGGCGGCGCGGATGACGCGGAAGGGGACCACGGTGTGGATGTCGAGCATCGCCTGGAAGTGCTCGTCGGACATCTTGTGCACGGGCGCGTCGATCGTGTAGCCGGCGTTGTTGACGATGATGTCGATCCTGCCGAAAGAGTCGATCGCCTTCTGGACGAGCTGGTCGCACATCCCGGGCTTGGTCAGGTCGCCGGCGAATACTGCCGTGTCGCCGTTGATCTCGGCAGAGGCCTGCTCGGCGACGTCTCCGTCGAGGTCGTTGATGAGGACCTGGGCGCCGTGCTCTACGAGCATCTCCGCGGTGGCGCGTCCAATCCCGCGCGCCGAACCCGTGACGATCGCAGCTTTGCCGTCGAGTACTCCCATAGCTGTCGCTTCTCCTTGTCGTTGTGAGTGAGCGCAGCCTATCTGAGCATGCGCGCAAGGAGTTCGGGCCCGCCCGCTCCGCGGGCGCCCGGTCGGCTTAGAACCTCTCAGCGGCCGATGATCACGCCGAAGTCCTGCGTGTAGATGGCGCCGGACTGTCCATGTGCGAGTGAGGCGGGAGGGTGCGCGGACACGCCGATGCCCGTTTCCCGGTAGTGGGGGTCGAGGATGTTGGCGCGGTGGCCCGGCGAGGCCATCCATGCGCCCACGATCGCGCGTGGCGTGGCCAGCGCGCCGGTTCCCCAGGCGATGTTCTCGCCGACTTCAAAGCCGACGCGCGAGCTTGAGATGTAGCCGGCAGCGCGTATGCGCGACAGCGGCGTCCCTCCACCGGGCCCGCTTCCCCCGAAGTGTTCGAAATAGTCGTCGACGGCCATGCTGTGAGAGTGCCCCTGGGCGGCCTGTCGAAGCCTCCGGTTGGGTCGCAGCCGGGCCTCGCCATGGGCGACGCGTTCGCGATTGACCAGGCACAGCGTCGCCGCGCGAATGAGCCTGAGGTCATGCCTGGTGGGCCGCAGCCTGGCATTTGCGCAGCCATGACTGCGGGCGGCGTGGAGCTGGCGGTGGCGGTACAGCGGAGCGCCCAGCGCGGTCGAGCAGCCCGCGCAGATGGCTAGGGCCGCGACGAGCGCGACGGCGAGCCGAGCGGATCGAGGTGCAGCCACGTGGGTCGCATCGACAGCTCAGCGCGCATGCTTGAGAAGTGAAATACAGGTTTGGACAGAGTTTGCGATCCCACGAACGCGCCTGCGCGCGCGGACGGGCAGCCGTCGAGTCGTCAGAGGCGGTCGGGTCGTCAGGACGTGGGCGATTCAGGAGGCGGGCGGGGCGTCGAGCATGCGCCCAAGGATCTCGCGCATGATCTCGTCGCTGCCACCGCCGATCGGGCCCAGGCGCGCGTCGCGTGCGGCGCGCTCGATCGAAGTACTCGCGCATGTAGCCCGCGCCGCCGTGGATCTGCAGGCAGGCGTCCATCAGCTCAAAGCACGCTCGCTGGGTGAGCAGCTTGGCCATGGTGACCTCCTTGAGCGCGTCCTGGCCGGCGACGAAGCGGCGCAGCGCGTCGTAGGTGGTGCAGCGGCACGTGTACACCGAGGTGGCCAGGTCGGCGAGCTTGTGGCGGATGGCCTGGTGGCCGGACAGCGAGCGCCCGAACGCCTGACGCTCGCGCGCGAACTGCGCTGTGCGCTCCCACGCGAGCGCCATCGCGCCGACCGCGCCCAGGGCCATCGCCAGCCGCTCCCACTGGAAATTGGCCATGATCAGCTTGAAGCCCTCGTTGAGCTCGCCCAGCAGGTTGTGCTCGGGCACGAACACGTCCTGGAAGCTGATCGTGGCGGTGTCGGAGGCGTGCCAGCCGAGCTTGTCCAGCTTGGACGAGGAGACGCCCTCGCCACGGTCGACGATCAAGAACGAGATGCCGTGGTGGCCGCCATCCTGTGTGGTCTTGACGGCGGTGACGATGAAGTGCGCGCGCACGCCATTGGTGATGTAGGTCTTCTCGCCGTTGACCACCCAGCCGCCGTCCACGCGCTCGGCGCGCGTGCGCGAGTGCGGCGACGTCCGAGCCGGCGCCTGGCTCGGTGATACCCAGCGCGCCGATCCGCTCGCCGCTGATGGCTGGCACCAGGTAGCGCTGCTTCTGCTCCTCTGAGCCGAACTTCCAGATCGGCGGCGTGGCGATGTTGGTGTGGGCGCCGATGCCTGCGGCGGTGCCGCCCGAGCCGACGCGCGCGAGCTCCTCGCACAGGACCGCCTCGTGCAGATAGTCGCCGCCCTGGCCGCCGTAAGACTCGGGGTACTTAAGCCCGAGCAGGCCCTGCGCGGCGAGCTTTCCGAAGACGTCATCGGGAAACCAGCGTTCGTCCTCCCACTGCTGCGCGTGCGGCGCGAGCTCGCGCTCGATGAAGCCGCGGACCGACTGTCGCAGTTGTTCGTGCTCGTCGGAGAAGGGCGGAGAGGATGTCGTCATCGGAGCCGAGAAAGGAGATTGTATGCCTGATATTGCTGCATCAGGCTATATTGATTACGTGCGCAGGACAACATTGGATATCGACCAGGATATGCTCGCCAAAGCCAGAGAGATATTGGGCACGCGTGGCGTCAAGGACACGGTCGACGAGGCGCTGCGCGAGGTCGTCCGTCGGGAGGCGGGCAAGCGGCTAATCGTATGGTTCAAAGAGAACGAGGATCTGCACAATCCCGAGATCATGGGCCGCGCGTGGCCGCCGCCACCCATCATCTCGTAGACAACAGCGTCTTGACCCGCACGGCGAAGGCGCCCGTGGCGGCGCGGATCGAGCCGATGATCTTGTCGGGGACGCTGGCGACCTGCTCGATGACGGACCTCGAGCTTCTGTTCAGCGCGCGTAACGGCGAGGAGCATCGCGCGCGACGTGACGATCTCGCGCTGCGTTTCGTCCACGTTCCGCTTGACCAGCGGGACTTCGACCGTGCCGTCGAAGTCCAAGGGCTGCTCGCGGACAAGGCTCAGCATCGCGCGGCGAGCATCCCGGATCTTGTCGTCGCCGCGGCAGCCGAGCGGGCCGGCTTGACCGTGCTCCACTACGACGCCGACTTCGACTTGATCGCCGGAGTCACCGGGCAGCCCACCGAGTGGGTAGTGCCGCGCGGGTCGATCGACTGATCACAGCCCGTACGAGCGCCCGATCACCTCGAGCATGATCTCGTCGGTGCCGGCGCCGATCCGGTTCAGGCGCGCGTCGCGCCACGCGCGCTCGACGTGGTACTCCTTCATGTAGCCCGCGCCGCCGTGGATCTGGATGCACTCGTCGGCCACTTCGACGGCCACGCGCGAGGCGAACAGCTTGGCCATGGAGATCTCGCGCACGGGGTACTCGCCGTTGGCAAAGCGCCACGCGGTCACGTACACGAGCTGGCGGGCGGCCTCGATTTTGGTGGCCATCTCGGCGAACTTGTGGCGGATGACCTGGAAGTGGCCAATCGATTTGCCGAACGCTTCGCGCTCTTTGGCGTACTCGAGCGTGCGCTCGAAGCAGCGCTGTGCTCCCGCGAGGCTGCCGGCGGAGCCGATCATGCGCTCGCCCTGCAGCTCCCACATGATGTGGTAGAAGCCCTTGCCCTCCTGGCCGAGCATCGCCGAGGCGGGCACGCGCACGTCCTGGAAGGCCAGCAGCGCGGTGTCCGAAGCGTGCATGCCCAGCTTCTGGAGCTTCTTCTCGCGGATCACTCCGGGCGCGTCCATCGGCACGAGGAACAGGCTGAAGCCGTCGTAGCCGGCGTCGGGGTCGGTCTTGGTGACGAGCACGATCACGTGGGCACGGTGGCCGTTGGTGATGTACGTCTTGGAGCCGTTGATCACGAAGTCATCGCCGTCGCGCACGGCGCGTGTCTTGATCCCTTTCACATCTGAGCCGGCGTCTGGCTCGGTGATCCCCAGGCACAGGATCTTTTCGCCCTTGATCGCCGGGACGGCCCATTCCTGCTTTTGCTCCTCGCTGCCGAAGGCGAGGATCGGCGGCATCGCCATGTCGGTCTGCACCGCCACGCCCATCGCCAGGCCGCCGCAGTTGGCGTGCGCGATCGCCTCGCCGAGCACCATCGCCGAGAAGTAGTCGCCGCCCTGCCCGCCGTACGGACTCGGGCTTGTCCAGGCCGAGGAAGCCCAGCTCGCCCATGCGCGTGAACACCCAGTCGGGGAACGTCGTCTCCTCCCACTCGTCGGCGTGCGGCGCGAGCTCTTTGCTGGCGAACTTGGTGATCGACTCGCGCAGCTGTTCGTGCTCGTCGGTGAAGATGAAGTGCTTGCGCTGGGCTTTGAAGTCGGGCTTGACGACGCTCTCGGCGGTGGCGGCCATGGGGTGCTCGGTCTCCTTGCTCGGATGTCTGGCCGGTCGATTGCGTTGGCCGGCCGCGCGGGACATTAGACGCTAATGCAGCGTCTCAGGAAAGTAAACAGTAAAGCTACTTACTTTGGGCGAGCGTCGTAGGAGGGCGTCGTCGCGTGCGAGGCGGCTATGGACTGCCACAGCAGTCTGCCTTGGCGGGTCGTTGGTGTTTCCTGAGTTGTCCACCTGTTTGGCGCGGCACTTGGTAGCTTGCTCTCCCGACAGGCCCGGCGACGGGCCGGGCCGTTAGAGAAGGGGGTCGGAAATGGCCGACCGAATGCTGTTCATCAGCTGGGGCACGCCGGTGCGTGGACGCGAGGAGCATGGCCTCGAGGTGTTCAACGAGGCGATCGGGCTGTACGGGCGGATGCAACAGGAGGGCCGCATCGACAAGTTCGATGTCGTCCTGCTGGGTCCCAATACGGGGCTCAACGGCTATGCCGAGCTGTACGGCTCCGCCGAGCAACTCGCGGCGATACGCGAGAGCGAGGACTTCCGTCGCATGCTCGCCGACGCGAGCCTGGTGGTGGACGACCTGTGCCAGGTGGACGGCTTCACCGGCGCGGCGATCGCGCAGGAGATGGCGCTCTACCAGGAAAGCATCGCGCAGGTTCCGCAGACGGCGTGACGTATCGCTGGATCTCCCGGGCGCCTTGCCTGTGGGCGAGGCGCCGCGGGCGCTTTCTCAGGTCTGGGCGCTGTCATGTCGATGCACACGGCATGGCAGCCAATCCCGGCGACCAGGCCATCGCGGCGCACGTCAAGTCGGTCTCGACCCGCGCCAAGACGGACACCGACCGGCTGATCAGCGCCATGCTGCGCAGCTGCTGGCCTGGCGGCACAGGCGACCGGACCGAGTCGGGGGCGCTCGATTGGGTGCGCCGCTGGGGCCCGCGGGGCGTCGGCGCCTTGCCGCCCGTGTGCGATTGCCACGCCGGACGCTGTCGCGTGTGCAATTGAAGTTTCGAGGCGTAGCAAAGGCAGAAGCGAACGTTCCGAGTATGGGTCTCGGATCTCGGAACCTCGCCGGTAAGCAGTAGCCTCCAGTGGGCCGATGACCGTCCGAACCACATGACCGTGCGGCGATCTGGGGCACTGATCCTCGCACTGACGCTGGTGGGTGCTACCGCCCATGAGCAGGCTGTTGATCGGACGCACCGAGCAATCGGAGAGTGATCAGTAGCGCTGCGCACTTCGCGCCGCTGCAGATCCTGGCTACGATCTTCCAGTGCCCAGCAAGACCGCGCGCAACGAGGCGGCGAGCGACAAGGTTCTGTACGAGGTCGCAGACGGCGTCGCCACGATCACGCTCAACGACCCGGGCACGCGCAACGCCCTGTCGCCGCAGCTGCTGGGCGGCCTAATTGAGAGCTTCGAGCGGGCCCGCGACGACGACGCGGTTCGTTGCGTGGTGCTGCGCTCGTCTCACGACAAGACATTCTCCTCGGGCGCCAACCTGGGCGGCTTCGGCGCGGATGCGCCGCTCGTGCACAAGCACTTCGGCTCTGAGCGCTTCGTCAGCCTGTTCAAGCTGATCGGCGGGCTTTCCAAGCCCACGCTGTGCGCGGTTCGCGGCCACGTGCTCGCGGGCGCGCTGGGCATCGCGCTGGCGTGTGATCTGATCGTCGCCTCAGAGCAGGCCAGCTTCGGCACGCCGGAGATCAACGTGGGCACGTTCCCGTTCATGATCATGGCGCTGATCTACCGCAACGTGCCGCGCAAGAAGGCCAACGAGCTGTTGTTGCTGGGTGAGCGCTGGAGCGCCCAGGAGGCGCACGCGGCGGGGCTCGTCAACAAGGTCGTTCCCGCGCAGGACTTCGACGCGGCCGTCTCCGATTGGGCAGGCAAGCTGGCAGGCAAGTCGCCGGTGATCATGCGCCTGGGCAAGGAGGCGATGCGCCGCCAGCTCGACATGCCACTGGACGATGCGCTGGACTACCTGCGCGCGCAGCTCAGCCTCGCGCTCTCAACCGAGGACATCGTCGAGGGCGTGACCGCGTTCTTTGAGAAGCGCGAGCCGGTGTGGAGGGGGCGCTGATGGCGACCACCAGGTTTGGTCCTCCAAGAAACGTACGTATTTTGGATAAAGCCCTCCAATAAGGGTAGGTTTTTTGGATACAAACCTCCAATAAGGGTAGGTTTTTTGGATGGATATGCTAGTCTACGTGTGTGAGGGATGCCGAGATCGCCGAGCGGCTGCGCGAGCGCAACCCATGGTGGCGACAGGCGCACGGGTGGCAGGGCGAGGATGAGAACCTGCGCGAGGCAGCACAGGCGCCATTCGAGTACCGCCCCGACGTTCTCGATGACCTCCAAGCGGGTGGCCTGTACACGCTGAGTGGCCCGCGTCGCGTCGGCAAGAGCCTCGCGCTGCGTCGTGCGATCGCGCGTCTGATCGACACCGGCGTGCCCGCCCGGGCAGTCATCTACAGCTCGTGCGAGGGTTTCTCGCCGCAGGATCTGCGTCGGCTGTTTCGCGTTGGTATGAGCCTCGTTCGCGGGGTGGAGGGCACGCGTTGGTGGTTCCTGGACGAGATCACAGCCGTGAGCGGGCGGTGGTCGAGCGTGATCAAGGACCTGCGCGACGACACGCCGCTGCGTCGCGACTGCGTCGTGCTTACGGGGTCAAGCTCGCGCGGGCTGCGTGAGGCGACCAAGGATCTGGCCGGTCGGCGCGGCGCCGCTGCCGAGCGCTCCGATCGACTGCTGATGCCCGTGCCCTTTCGGGACTACTGCCGCTTGATCGGCCTCGCCGACCTGCCCGATGTAGGCCCACTGGCTCCCGCCGAGCTGCTATCTCGCGCTGCGCGCGACGCGGCCGGCGAGCTGTCGTTCTGGCTGAACGACCTGGTCGAGGCATGGGAGCTGTTCCTGCACTTCGGCGGCTTTCCGCGGGCGATCGCCGATCAGCTGCGCACGTCGGACGTGAGTGAGAGCTTCGTGGGGGATCTGTGGGATGTGATACGCGGCGATGCAATCCGCGAGACGAGTCTCGGCGACGCCGACCTGCTCCGATTGCTCGCCCGGATCGTGGACGGGATCGCAAGCCCGCTCAACGCAAGCTCGGTGGGGCGAGACGTGGGGCTGGGGAGTCACCACGCGGTCAACGATCGCGTCAACGACCTCGCGTTCGCCTTCCAGACGTGGCGTTGCCACCAGGCCGATCGCAACGGGGTCCCCAACCTGGCCGCACAGCGCAAGGTGTACTTCGCGGATCCGCTCCTCGCCCGGCTCCCCAGCCTGCGCAATGTGGCCCTGGGTCGGCCCGATGTGACCGAGCTGAGCGAGCAGCAGGTTGGGCTCGCACTGGCGCGTGCGGCGGCGGAGGGTCGCGCGGATCTGTTCATCGCGGGCGAACACGTGATGTACGAACGCACGAAGGCGGGCAAGGAGATCGACTTCGTCGGCCCACGCCAGCCGGCAATCGAGAGCAAGTACGTCGAGAGAGGCTGGAGGCGTGAGTCGCTCACGATCACTGCCGCACGTGGAGAGGGAATACTCGCGACGCGCAACGTCTTGGAAACCAGCGGCGCCGTCTGGGCGCTGCCTGCTTCGATGCTCGTGTGGCTGTTGGGTACGTGAGCCCAAGTGAGTAGTAGCACGCGCTACTTTTCACTCGGGCTTGATCCCGGATAGGATTGCCTTGTGGCCAAGACCGCAGCCCCGTCGAGTCTCCTGCGCCCGCTGGTGGAGGACCTGGAGGCCCGCCGCGCGCGCATCCGCCTGGGCGGCGGGCAGGAGAAGATCGACGCCCAGCACGCCCGTGAGAAGCTGACCGCGCGCGAGCGGATCGCGCTGCTGATCGATACCCATCCGGGCACAGGCGAGAGCACGTTCGTGGAGATGGGCATCCACGCCACGCCGCACTCCTCCCAGCGGGCGATGGACGGGGTGGACGCGCCGGCGGACGGCGTGATCACCGGGTACGGCAAGGTGGCCGGCCGCCTAACGGCGGTGTGCGCGTACGACTTCACGGTGATGGCTGGCTCGATGGGCATGACGGGTGAGTTCAAGGTCACGCGCCTGCGCGAGCTGGCGCTGACCAAGCGCATCCCGTTCGTGTGGCTGCTGGACTCGGCGGGCGCGCGCGTGCAGGAGGCGGCGGGCGCGATGTTCGCGGGCTCGGGGCACCTGTTCCGCGAGGAGGTGGTGATGAGCGGCGTGATCCCGCAGGTGGCCGCGCTGATGGGCCCGTGCGCGGCTGGCACCGCCTACATTCCCGGCCTGGCGGACTTCGTGCCGATGGTCAAGGGCCGCGGCTCGATGGCGCTGGCCGGCCCGCACCTGGTGCGCGCGGCGGTGGGTGAGGACGTGACGCAGGAGGAACTTGGCGGCTCGCGCGTGCACTGTCGCAAGTCGGGCGTGGGCGACATGGAAGTGGCCGACGACGAGGAGTGCATCGAGCGGATCAAGCAATACCTCTCCTACATGCCCCAGAACTGCGAAGAACGACCGCCGACCCGTGCGAGCGACGACCCGATCGACCGCCGCGAGCAGGAGCTGCTGGACGTGCTGCCGGAGTCCAACCGCAAGCCGTATGACATGTACGAGGTGATCCGCCGGATCGTCGACGACGGCGACTACCTGGACATCAAGGGCCAGTGGGCCAAGACGATCATCACCTGCTTCGCGCGCTTTGGCGGCCGGCCCGCGGGGATCGTGGCCAACCAGCCCAAGCAGCTGGGGGGCATCCTCGACAACGACTCCGCGGACAAGGCCGCGCGCTTTGTGAACCTGTGCAACGCGTTTGCGATCCCGCTGGTGTTCATCCAGGACGTGCCGGGCTTCATGGTGGGCACGAAGGTGGAGGCGGAAGGCATCATCCGTCACGGCGCCAAGATGCTCTACGCGGTGGCCAACGCGACCGTGCCGAAGATCACGGTGATCACGCGCAAGGCCTACGGCGCGGGCTACTACGTGATGAACGGGCGCGCGTATGAGCCGGACCTGATCGTGGCGTGGCCGAGCGCGGAGATCAGCGTGATGGGCGCGGAGGGAGTGGTGGAGATCGCGTTTCGCAAACAGGTCGACGCGGCGGAGGACCCGGCGGCGAAGAAGGCGGAGCTGATCGAGGGCTTTCGCAAGATCTTCGACGTGTACATAGCCGCGGGCAACGACCTGATCGACGACGTGATCGACCCGCGCGAGACGCGCGAGACGATCTGCCGGGCGCTGGAGATGTCGGCCGACAAGAAGATCGAGCGGCCGTGGAAGAGACACGGCGTGGTGCCCGTATAACCATGGCGCACACAAACCGCAAACGAACACATCCCCCACGGACGCCGTCGAGAGGGCGCGCGCGATGAGCCTCGATCACCCGGTCGTGATCACGTGCTCGATCTCGGGCGCGATCGCCAACCGCGAGCAGTGCCCGGCGATTCCCTACACGCCGCAGGAGTACGCGGCGGAGGCGCGGCGGATCGTGGACGAGGGCGGCGTGATGATCCACATCCACGCGCGCAAACCGGACGGTACGCCCAGCTACGAGGTGGAGGACTTCCAGGCGATCACCGACGCGATCCGCGCGGAGGTGGGCGATGCGGTGATCGTCAACTTCTCGACGGGCACGATCGGAGTGCCGGTGGAGAAGCGCATCGAGTATCTGCGCGCGTGCAGGCCGGAGGTGGCGGCGCTGAACATGGGCTCGATGAACTACGCCAAGTACTCGAAGTCGACGCAAACAGTTCGTGTTCAAGATGGTCTTTCAAAACCCTTTTGATGAGATCGTTGAGTTGTTGGAGGCGATGAACGAGCTGGGTATCAAACCCGAGCACGAGTGCTTTGACATCGGCCACGTGGGCAGCCTGGCACCGCTGATCGACATGGGCGTGCTCGCCCAGCCGCTGCACGTGGACTGCGTGATGGGCGTCGTGGGCGGCATTCCGCCGACGGCGCGCAACCTGGCGGCGATGGTCGAGAACATCCCGGCCGACCCCGACGGTGCGAGCACCGGATCGCACTGGGGCGTGATTGGCATCTCACGCGACCAGTGGATGCTGGTGTCGGCTGCGCTCACGCTGGGCGGCTCGATCAGGGTGGGCCTGGAGGACAACCTGTACCTGCCCAACGGCGAGATGGCGCGCTCCAACGGCGAGCTGATCGCGAAGGCCAGGCAGATGACGCAGGACATGGGCCGCCGTCCGGCGACCGTGCAGGAGGCCCGCGCGATGCTGGCGATCCCCCAGCGCGAGCGGAGCGCAGCGTGAGCCCCACCGCCCAGCGATCAGAGTGGGCCAGATGAGCCTGCCCCTGCAAGACATCCGCGTGCTGGACCTCTCGCGCCTGCTTCCGGGCGGTTTCTGCTCGCTGCTGCTGGCGGACTTCGGCGCGGACGTGCTGAAGGTGGAGGACACGGGCATGGGCGACTACATTCGCTGGTCGCCTCCGTATTACGAGGGCGCGCACGACAGCGCCAAGTCGGCGCTGTTCCTGGCGCTGAACCGCAACAAGCGCTCGATCCGCCTGGACCTCAAGAGCGAGGGCGGCCGCGAGGCGCTGCTGGCGCTGGTGCGCGAATACGACGTCGTGCTGGAGTCGTTTCGCCCGGGCGTGCTCGATCGTCTCGGTGTGGGCTATGAGCGCATGCGCGAGGTCAACCCGGGGATCGTCTACTGCGCGATCTCGGGCTACGGACAGGACGGCCCCAAGCGCGACGCGTCGGGGCACGACATGAACTACCTGGGGCTGGTGGGCCTGCTGGGATTGACGGGCGAGTGCGGGGGTGTGGGTGGGGAAGGGGGTCCCATTCAATCGGCGGGGCAGATCGCAGACCTTGGCGGCGGCGCGCTGATGGCGGCGTTCGGGATCATGGCCGCCCTGCGCGAGCGCGACGGCTCGGCTGCTGCATTCCGGCTCGGGCGAAGGCCAGCTCGTCGACGTGTCGATGGCCGACGGCGCGCTGTCGTGGCTTGCGATGGTGGCGGGCGCGTACTTCGCCGACGGCAACGTCCCGCGTCGCGGTGAGCTGCCGCTGGCGGGCTCGCTGGTCTGCTACCGCCCGTATGAGTGCGCGGACGGCTGGGTGAGCCTGGGCGCGCTGGAGCCGAAGTTCTGGCAGGCATGGTGTCGCGGCGTGGGCCGCGAGGAGCTGATCGCCAAGCAGTTCGAGCGCCCGGGCAGCGAGGCGCACGAGCAGGTCAAGGAGATCTTCAAAGGTCGCACGCGCGCCGAGTGGGAGGCATTCGCGCGCGAGCACGACTGTTGCCTGGAGCCGGTGCTGGAGCTCGACGAGGCGCTTGCGTCCGAGCTGGTGCGCGAGCGCGAGATGGTCGTGGAGCTGTCCCAGCCGGGCGTCGAGGGCGGCGTGCGTCAGCTGGGCATCCCGGTCAAATTGTCGCGCACGCCGGGAGAGCACGCGCGCCTGCCGGGCCCGGCGCTGGGCGAGCACACCGAGCAGGCGCTGCTGGCGGTGGGCTACTCCCCCGAGCAGGTTGACGAGCTGCTGGCGTCGGGCGCGGCGGCAGGGCCCGCGGGCGCACCCGCGGGCGCGACGTTCAGAGCCTGAGCGGATGAGCGCCCGCGCACCCGTGAGCGTCGCCAAGGCCGGCGAGCAGGGCGCCGATGGCCGCTTGCTGAAGATGAGCGAGCTGGCCGAGCGCTCGGGCGTGAGCCCGGGCACGATCCGCTACTACCTGCGCGAGGGGCTCCTGGGCGCGGGCGAGGACATCGTCAGGACGAGCCGCAACATGGCCTACTACCCGCCCGCGTACGTGCAGCGGATCGAGCTGATCAAGCGCCTGCAGGAGGAGCGCTTCATGCCGCTGCGCGTGATCAAGCGTGCGCTGCGCGAGGACCCCGAGCGAGTGCGCGCGCTGATCGAGCTCGAGGACCGCATCCTGGAGTCGGCGCTGGGCAGCGCGCAGGACCGCAGTCGTGTCTCCAGGAAGGCGGTGCAGGAGCGTTATGGCGTGCCGCGCAACGTGCTCGCGCGTCTGGCAGACATAGGGGTGCTGACGCCCAACCAGCGCGGCTATGACCGCGATGACGTGAAGATCATCGAGGCGATCGCAAGCTTTCGCGCGGGCGGCTATGACGAGGCGCTTGGCTTCACCGTGTATGACACGCTGCGCTACCGCGACGCGCTGGCGCCGCTGGTGCGCGAGGAGGTGCGCGCGCTGCTCGATCGGCTGGCGGGCGAGGTGGAGGTCGAGCGGGCGATGGAGATCGTGGCCGCCGGCGTGGAGCCGCTGCGCGAGCTGCTCGGCGCGATGCACTCCAAGCTGCTGCTGGCAGAGCTGCGCCGCCAGCGTGTCAGCGACTGAGTCGTCCGTCCGGCCGCATAGGCCTGCTTGCCACGAGGCTCGCGACTGGCGTTATGCTCTGAAATATTGACTGACCAGTCAATCTATTTCGTGGCACAGGGCGTCTGAGGATGCAAATGTTGGGAGAGGCAATCTGCGCATGAGAGCAGCGGCGGTACAGCTCAACTCGGGCGCGGACACGGCTGCCAACCTGGCCGCCGCCGACCGGCTCACGCGTGCGGCGGCGGCGGACGGCGCGAGCTTGATCGTACTACCGGAGAAGTGGACGGCGATGGGCTCTGATGAGGACCAGCGCGCGGCTGCACAGATGCTCGACGGCCCGGCGATCGGATGGGCGCGCGCGATCGCGCGCGAGCTCGGTGTGGACCTGGTGGCGGGCTCGATCCTCGAGCGCATGCCGGGCCGCGAGAAGCTGGCCAACACGTCCGTCCACGTCGACCCGCAGGGGGAGGTGCGGGCGACCTACCGCAAGGTGCACATGTTTGACGTGGAGGTCGGCGGACGCTCCTATCGCGAGTCCGACCTGGAGGAGCCGGGCGAGCAGATCGTGCTGTCGCATACTGCCGCCGGCGTCGAGCTGGGGCTGTCGATCTGCTACGACCTGCGCTTCCCCGAGCTGTACCGGATCCTCGCGGTGGCGGGCGCGCGCGTGATCGCGCTGCCGGCGGCGTTCACGCTGGCGACCACCCGCGACCACTGGGAGACGCTCGTGCGGGCGCGCGCGATCGAGAACCAGGCGTTCCTGGTCGCGGCCAACCAGGTGGGGGCGCATCCGGCCGGACACAGCTCGGGCGGGCGCTCGATGATCGTCGATCCGTGGGGGACGGTGCTGGCGCAGGCGCCCGACCGAGAGTGCCACATCGTGGCCGACCTCGACCTGGACGCCCAGCTGGAGATTCGTGCCAGTCTGCCGTCGCTGGCCAACCGCCGCCCGGCGGCCTATCGCGCGCCCGGAGGCGAGGCGTGAGCACCTCTCGAGCGAAGGTCGGTCGGGCCAAGGCCAGCCAGGACAAGCGCAGGCTGATCCTGGACGCGGCCGTGCGGGTGTTCGCCCGCCAGGGGTTTCACGCCTGCCGCGTATCAGACATCGCCGACGAGGCGGGTGTGGCCTACGGGCTGGTCTACCACTACTTCGACTCCAAGGACGAGGTGCTCGACGTGCTGTTCCTGGAGCGCTGGAGCGTGATGCTCGACCTGATCCGGGAGGTCGACGCGCAGGAGATCCCCGTGCGCGAGAAGCTGGGCGCGATCGCGTCGTTCATCATCGACAGCTACCGCCACGACCCCGACCTGATGAAGGTGATCATCGTGGAGGTCACGCGTGCGGCCAACTCGTTCGGCAACACGCACATCGCCATGATCCGCGAGGCCTATGACCTGATCGGCGGCATGATCGCCAAGGCCCAGGCGCAGGGCGTGTTCAAGGCTCAGATCGAATCGCGCTTCGCTGCGATGGCCTTCTACGGCGCGATCGAGCAGCTGCTCACGGGCTGGATCTTCGACCTGCTGCCCTCCGACGAGGAGTACTTCGAGCGCGCCAAGTGGCTGGTGGTGGAGACGGTGTGCGGGGGCCTGGAGACGGTGCCGGAGAATGGAATCGACCACCGTGGGGAATAGACTGCCGCGACGATGGAGAACGACATGGTCAAGCGACTGATGTGGTCGGGCCTGCTGGCGGGCCTGGGAGCCCTGACGAACGTCCTGGCCAATCGTGCCGCGGGCGTTGTCTGGCGGCGCCTGTTTGACGAGGATCCGCCCGAGTGAGCTCCACGCCACCCGGCCGGCGAGGCAGCGAGCAGCCGCACAATGTCGCAGCGGCGATAGCCGAGGTTTCCGAGCGCGCCACGCTGCTGGTCCGCGAAGAGATCGAGCTGGCCAAGGCGGAGGTCGCCGAGAAGGCGACCAAGCTGATCAAGGGTGCGGTCGTCGGCGTGGCCGCAGGGATCTTCTTCATGACCGCGTTGGTGTTCGCGCTGGTCGGTTGCGCGTGGCTGCTCTACTACTTCCTGCCCGTGGGAGACTTCGCGTACTTCTGGGGCTTCTTCGCGATGGCGGTCA
Organism: uncultured Solirubrobacteraceae bacterium; assembly: GCA_963734225.1. Lineage (GTDB taxonomy): Bacteria > Actinomycetota > Thermoleophilia > Solirubrobacterales > Solirubrobacteraceae > Palsa-744. Next base: position 412,749 of record CAVTGI010000014.1, on the reverse strand, counting down.
TCCTCGTGTTGCTCGGGGTGCTCGCGGGCTTCGTCGCGGCAAGAGCCGTCAAAAAAGGCTCTCCGCCGGTCCCCAGCATGGCCTTCGAGGAAGCGCGCAAGATCCGCGAGACGGTCAGCGCACCGGGCGCCGACAGGCCCGCGGCCGACGGTCCGCTGGCGCCCGGCGCATCGTTCGCAGCCGCACCCACCGCGGAGTCGGTCAACATTGCCCCTGACGGCCCGCCCGACGCGGCCGGCGAGTCCCTGCTGTCGGGGGAGGGCGACCCCGTTGCAGATGTCCAGAGCCCGCCCATAGCCGAGGCCGACGTGGTGGAGGAGAGCGCTGCGGCAGAGGTCGACGCATCGGCGGGCAGCCCGCCCATCGAGGGCACAGACTCGTCGCTGCAGGCGCCTGCAGATGAACACGATGTCTCCTCATCGACCCCGGAGGACCAAGGCTGATGGCTCAGCGTTCTGTGGCAGAGATACGCAGCTCGATCGAGAGCAACCGCATGGAGCTGGGCTTCGCCGTGGAGAACTTGCGCGGCGAGGTTGCCCACCTGACCGACTGGCGAGCGCACGTTGAGCGTCATCGCAGCGAGCTGATGGCGGGCGCCGCGGTGGTCGGCCTCCTGGTCGGCACGCGCCTGCTGCGCCGTCGCCGCCGGCGGCGGGCGGGCTGACAACCGCCGGATTGGCTGGGCGCCGCGGGGCGGTCTGCCGGGCCGCGTCAGGCGAGCAGCGAGCGCGGCACTGCCCCGACCCCGATCAATCCCGGTCCGGTGTAGGTGCCGATCACGGGCCCGACCTCGGATGTGAAGACGGGCTCTGAGTCGAAGATCTCGCGGCAGCGGTCGATCAGGCGCTGGGCCTGATCGGTGGCCTGGATGTGCTGCACCACCCAGCCGTCTGAGCCGCTGTCGTGCAGCTCTTGGGCGTACTTGACCATCCGCTCGAAGGCCCGTCCGGCGGTGCGCACGCGCTCGACGGGCACGATCTCATACTCGAGCGAGAGGATCGGCTTGATCCTCAGCGTGCCGCCAAGCCACGCCTGGGCCTTGCCGACGCGCCCTCCGCGGCGCAGGTACTCGAGCGTGTCCAGGCAGAACCAGATGCGCAGCGCCTTGCGGGTCTCGCGCACGCGCGCGACCACAGCCTGGCGATCGGCGCCCGAGCGGGCTGCCGCGCAGGCGGCCAGCACGAGCAGTCCGGTCCCGCCGCAGGCTGTTTCGCTGTCGATCACCTCCACGCGCTCGCCCAGTCCGCGCTCGGCCAGCAGCCCGTGGGCCTGGCGCGCGGCCTCGCACGTCCCGAGATGCCGCCCGCGAGGTGGATCGAGACGATGTCGCGACCTGCCTCGATCAGCGGCTCCCACACGGCCAGGAAGTCGCCGATCGACGGCTGGGATGTGCTCGGCAGTTCGGGGTCGTCGCGCAGGCGCGCGTAGAAGCCCTCGAAGCCGTCCATGTCGAGCTCGCGTTCGGACTGCCCTTTCCAGCCGACATACAGGCTGACCTGGTGGACGCCCTCGCTGTCGCTCAGCGAGCGGGGGAGGTAGTTGGTGCTGTCGGTGGCGACCGCGACGGTGCTCATGCGGCGCCAGAAGCTACAGCAACGCCTGCGCGAGCTCCCCGGACTCGTACATCTCACAGACGATGTCACAGCCCCCGACGAGCTCGCCATCGACGAACAGCTGGGGGATCGTCGGCCAGTCGGAGATCGCAGAGAGCTCCTGGCGAATACGCGGGTCCGGCAGCACGTCGACGGCCGCGAAGGGGGCCTCGAGCGACTGCAGGACGGCGACCGTGCGTGCCGAGAAGCCGCACGCGGGCGCGTCGGGGGTTCCCTTCATGAACAGGATCACCTTGTGCTCGGAGATCGCTTCGGAGATCGCGTCGCGGATCGGGTTGCTCTCGCCGCTGGGCGCGCTGCGGCGGACGGCTCGCTGCTCATCATGGGAAGGGAGTCGGGTTGGCTGGACATGGAGAGCTCCTGGCTGGTCAGTGGGTGGGGGCCTTCGACGGAGTCTGGGTCTTCAGCGCGAGAGCGTGGATAGCTGCGCCGATCTCGGCGCCGAAGACGTCGTATACGAGGCGATGCTGCTCGATACGGCTGCGCCCCTCGAACGCGGCCGCGGTCACGCTCGCGCGGAAGTGGTCGCCGCCGCCGGTGTAGTCCTCGACCTCGACGTGTGCGCCCGGGATGGCGGCCTCGATACGCTGCTTTATCTCGTCGGCAGAGGGCACCCGACCTACTATACTTTGGAAAGTCTTGGAGCTGTCCACAGGAGTTTGAGCGATGATCGAGATCACCGACAAGGGCGCGGAGAAGGTCCACGAGTTCCTCTCCGCACAGCAGGCCGACGCTGACTTGGCGGGGCTGCGCGTGGGCGTGCGCGGCGGCGGCTGCTCGGGCTTTCAGTACCAGCTGGCCTTCGACGAGCAGCGCGACAGCGACCTCGTGTTCGAGAGCCATGGGCTGAAGCTGCTCGTGGACCGCGAGAGCCTGCAGTTCGTCAGCGGCTCGACGATCGACTACGAGGAGAGCCTGCAGGGCGCGGGCTTCAAGGTCAACAACCCCAACGTGGTCGCAGCGTGCGGCTGCGGGTCCTCCTTCCGAGTAGCCGAAGAGGAGCAGGTCTCCGCTGTCTGAACGCCGCATGGCGGCGCGGGGCGGCGTCCTACCGATCGGAGATCGACGGGATCTCCGATCGTCCAGCACGCGTACGAAGTACGCCACGCTCCCTGCGTCCTGCGGCGCCGACCCGGTCGTGACCCGCTTGCCCTGCGACGCTCAGACGGCGTTGTTCTACGGACAGCGCGAAGAAAGTCCGCCTAGATAAGGCGCTTTCTTGGCTGACTATGTCTGACGGGATAATGTCTTGTGGCATTGCATACACTATGTTGACAGACATTATTTTGTTTGACATAGTTTGTGAATGGCCCGCCGCGACGGTCAGCTGACCAACCCCTTCCGTTTCGGCGCGCTGGCGCTGGACGAGGCGTTCACCGACCGCGAAGAGGAGCTGGCGCAGCTGAGCGCTGACATGCGCAACGGGCAGGATGTGGTCCTGTTCGCGCCGCGGCGCTATGGCAAGTCCTCGCTGATCTGGCGTGTGGCCCAACGGCTCGTGTCCGAAGGGGTGCTGGTGGCTCAGGTCGACCTGATGCGCGCGCCGACCAAGGAGAAGCTCGCCGAGCAGCTGGCCAGGACGATCCACGAGGAGATCGCCTCGCGGCTGTTTCGCGCGCGCGAGCGCGTGCGCGTGTTCGCAGGGCTGCGGATCAAGCCGACGGTCACCGTGGACCCCGACGACGGCTCGCTGTCCTTCGGCTTCGATGCGCGCGCGGACAGGGCCGACATCGACACTACGCTGGAAGGCCTGCTCGCCCTGCCCGGGCGCCTGGCCGGCGAGCGCGATCGGCGCGTGGCGCTCGTGCTCGACGAGTTCCAGGAGGTCGTCGACATCGATCCCGGCCTACCCAAGCTGATGCGGGCGGTCTTCCAGGAGCAGCCGGAGGTCTCCCACGTGTACCTCGGCAGCGCCAGGCACATGATGGAGCGGATCTTCAACGACGAGAACGAGCCCTTCTGGCGCAGCGCCAAGCAGATGCAGCTTGGCGCGATCGCAAGCGCGCCGTTCGAGCGCTACGCCGCCGAGCAGTTCCAGCGCACCGGCAAGACGCTCGCCCCCGACGTGGGCGCCCGTCTGCTGGCGCTGACCGGCGGGCATCCCTATGCGACGCAGGAGACCTTGTACTTCCTGTGGGAGCAGACGTCGGCGGGCGAGACCGCCGACGATGCCCGCCTGCGGATGGCGTTGGAGGCGCTGCTGCGCTCCGAGCACGCCCACTTCGGCCTGCTGTGGTCGCGGGCCGCCGGCGCACAGCGGGCGGTGCTGCAGGCGCTCGCCTCAGAGCAGCCCGCCCGGCCGCTCAGCGGCGACTACCAGCGCCGCCACGCCCTGCCGGTGACCGCCACCGTGCAGACCGCGCTCGGCGCGCTCGTCGCGGCTGAAGTGATCAGCAGGGTCGGACGCGGCGAGTACGTGATCGCAGAGCCTTTCCTGGCCGAGTGGATAGCCCGCAACGAGAGCTGATGCGCCCGTGAGCCCGCTGCCCGCACGTCTGCGTGGCCTGACGCCCGATCGCCTGCGCGACGATCCGCGCCTGCGCGCGCTGGCCCTCGGGCTGGGCGTGATCCCCCCGCGCGCGATGCACTCCGACGCCGACGTGGGGCTGCTGCTTGATGCCGCGCGCGGTGCGCGGCGGGTGGTCGAGATCGGGGTTTACGAGGGCGGCTCGGCGCTCGCGCTGTGCGCCGCCCTCGCGCCCGGTACAGAGCTGCACCTGGTCGACCCGTTCGGGCGGCGCCCCGACGCGCTGCCGAGCGGCTGGGGCGCGAGCGAGCGGGTCACCCGGCGCGTGGTCGCGCGCGCCGTGCGTCGCCGCGGCGCGCAGGCTCCGCGCGTGCGCTGGCACGTGGCCCTCTCCCACGAGGTGGCCGCATCGTGGTCGGGCGAGGTGGACCTCGTGTTCGTCGACGGCGACCACTCCGAGACAGGCTGCGAGCTCGACTGGAGTAGCTGGCGAGACCTGGTCGTCGATGGTGGCTACGTGGTTTTCCACGACGCGCGCGCCGGGCTGCCCGGCGGGCGCGGGCTGCCGGGCCCGACGGCTGTGGTGTCTCGCCGCCTGCGCGGCGGCGGGACGCCCGGCTGGGAGATCGTCGCCGAGGCAGATCGCACCGTGGTGGCGCGGCGTGTCATGGGGGCGTGAACCCTAGAGCCATCCCCTTGACGCGTGGTCAAGCAGTGTGCTAGCGTCGCTCTGGACATGATGTCAAGCGTCACGAGGGGAGAAGATGGCCCGTGCCCGCGGCACAGTCAAGCCCGTAGGAGGGGCAGGAGGCCGCAGGCAAGCGCAGATTGGCTGTTTATGACCTGCGCAATGCGGGAAGCATCACGTTGGGAGGCAGTCATTCAGGCTTGATCTTGACGCGGATGATGTTTTCTGCCAAGGTCGGGAGTGTAGGGCCACTGGCGTTTCTTGCGCTCAGTGGTAGACGGGGGGGCCGGGGCGCCTCGGCTTAGGGGCGAGAGGCCGGCACCATCGACTAATCCCAGAGGGAAAAGGAGTAGTGGATAGATGACACGTATCAGGATTGCCGGGCTCTGCCTGGTCGCGTTGTTCGCGATCAGCGCGTTCGGCGCGAGCTCCGCGCTGGCGTTTCCAGAACGCGGCACATGTAAAGCAGCCAAAAAAGGCGCAGGGGAATACCTGGACAGCCTTTGCCAGACGCCGGGCCTCAAAGGCGGAGCCAAAAAAGAATTCGTTTGGGTGGCGCAGGCAAAAGCTACTGCGTTCACGTCGACGACCGGTGAAGCGACGCTGAAGTCGTTCACGCCGGAAGGCGCCGAACTGCCTGCTGTGACTTGCACGAAAAGCAAAGGCAAAGGCAAAGCGCTGACCTCGACCACCAGCGAATCTGTGGTGACGTTCGAAGGCTGCACCTCCGCTGGTGAAAAATGCACCGGTGGCGCAAAAGCCAAAGCTGGCCAGATCATCACGTTCACGCTTGACGGCAAGTTGGGCACGATCGGCGGCGGCTCTGGCGTCGGTGAAGTCATCAAAGGCGCGGGCCCCGGCGGCCTCTCGTCTGAATTCAAGTGCGGCGCCAACGAAATCAAAACCGAGGGCGCGGTGATCGGTGAAGTCTCGCCGGTCAACGCCAAAGCTGCAACGACGTCGAAACTGTCGTTCGTCGCAACCGGCAGCACGCAGGAATTCGAAACGCTGAACGGCACGGAACACTTCAACCTCCAGACCGAAATCGACGGCCTGGGCGGTGGAACGTTCCCGTTCAAGTCCACGGAGGACACCTTGGCCACGGTCAAAGGCACGGCGTACGAGGTCAAGTCGTAGTCCCGTAAGCATCAACGCAGCATTCGGCTGAGTCACGTAGTTGGGGCCGGCCGTGTAGGACCAGCAGAAAGCACGTGGGGCCTCGGCCTCACGTGCTTTCTTGCGTGTAGGGGCGGTCCTCGGAGGACCGCATATCCATTCCCGAGGCAATGGCTTGACGGGACGCGGACGTGGAGTGTCTGTCGAGCGGTTGACGCTTGACAAGCCGACGCCCTCGTATACACTTGTGTTCGAGGGGAGCAGCGCAAATGGATCGGGATCAACCAAGGACGGGACACGAGGGCGATGGGAGTGGGGTTGACTAGAGACGGCGCGAGCGCTTTTCGGGGTGTCCATTGTGGGTGGCGTGCGTCGCTGGCCGCGCTTGGCACGGTTGTCGTCGCGCTTGCGCTGTCGTGCTCGCCGGCCGTCGCTCTGACCCAGCGAGGACACGTCTTCGGCTATTCGTTTGGCGAAGCCGCGGCCAAAGCCGAACTGTCGAGCCCAGCCGGCATCGCGGTAGACGAAGCGAGCCACGAAGTGTATGTCGTCGATCGCGCCAAGAACCGCGTGGACCGCTTCCTGTGCGGGGGTCCCGCGACCGAACCGTGCACGTTCGCGAGCTCCTTCGAAGTCCCATCGCCGGAAAGCATCGCCGTGGACAACTCGAGTGACGAATCGAAAGGCGACGTGTACGTAGCGAGCAGCGTCCGGGTCCCGGCGGCGGAAGCTTTCAAGGGCACCGTATTCAAGTTCACCAAGGAAGGCACGCAGATCGCAAAGCTGACCAAGGTAGCCGGGGAACCGCTCGGAAAAGTGAACGGGCTTGCGGTGATTCCGAACGGCGATCTGTGGATCGAGCAGGGCGTGCAAGGCACCATCGATCGCTTCACCGGGGGTCTGCCCAACAAGTTCATCGCTGAACCTGAACCCTTCGAAGTGGCCACCGAACTCGGTGAAGAATCGTTTATCGCAGCGGGATTCGCGGTCGACTCAAGCGGCGAACACCTCTACGTGACGCACGGAGAAGTCGAAGCCGAGCTCGAACGAGAAGTGCACAAAGAAGTGGAAGTGGAAGGACTCAAAGAAGCCAACTGCGCCAAGGGCCCGTGTACGGTCGCCAAGCTCAGCATCCAGCAGGAAGTTGAAAACGGGGAACTGAGCGACAGCGTGGCGGATCTTTCCCCGGAACTGCTGCCCGAAGCCAGCTCGGGCGTCGCGGTGGACCTCACCGGCGAAGGCTCGTTCGCCAACGACGTCTACCTCGACAGCGGCAAGAGCATCGTCGCCGTCGACGCCGAAGGCAAGCTGATCCAGCGCTTCGGCGCTGAAGAAGGCGCGTTCAAGGGCCTGCAGGAAGGCAGCGGCGTCGCCGTCGACTCGCTGACCGGGGAAGTGTTTGTCGTGGATGCCGGCGCCAAGACCGTCGACGTGTTCGTCCGCGAAGGCAAGGGCCAGCCGAAAATCGAAGAAGTTTCGGCATCGAAAGTCACCTCGCGATCGGCGCAGCTGAACGCCGTGATCGACCCCGGGGACAACGAAACCACCTACACCTTCCAATATGGCACGACGGCGCCGGTCGACTGCACAGAACCTCCCAGCTCCGCATGCGAGGCGCCTATTCCAGCCGTGAGCATCGGCGCCGGCTTCACCAACCAGCCCGCAAGCGTGGCGCTGACGAACCTGCAGCCGGGCACGAATTACCATTTCCTGGTGATCGCCAGCCAGGCCGGCGGGGTCAAGGTCGACAGCGAAGAAGGGACGTTCACCACGTCCGGTTCGGCGGGCGAAGCGGTCCTGCCCGACGATCGGCAGTGGGAACTCGTGTCGCCAGCCGATGCATCGGGCGCCGCGGTCGAACCCATCCGCCTGGACGGCGGCGCAATACAGGCGGCCGCCGATGGCGAAGCGATCTCTTACGTCACCGATGCGCCCGTTGAGACCGAAGTGGAAAACAGCAAAGGGGAAATCGAAAAGAAGCCACCGCAAGGCAACCGCAACCCGGAAAGCACTCAGGTGCTCTCCACCCGCAAGCCCGGCGGCGGCTGGATCTCCCAGGACATCCTGACGCCCAACGAAGTCTCGGAGGCTTTGGGCGTGGGCTCGAACAGTGCCCCCGAATATCGACTCTTCTCCAAGAACCTCTTGCTCAGCCTGGACTTCCCGTTCCCGGGCGAAGGGGAAGCGAGCGCGCTGGCACAGCCGCCTCTGGCACCACCGAGCCAGGAAAACGAACCACAGGAAAAGACCCCGTACGTTCGCGTCGACGGGCCGAGCCCGCCGCTGGCACCCGAACCGGAAACTGCCGAAGAATCCAACTCGCTGGCATATGACGTGGCGCAGCAGAACGGCAAGGCGATGGGCAACGCCGGCTACTTGGCGCTCCTCACACACCAGGACGACACGACCGGCATCGGGTTCGGCTCGCCAATCACCAAGGTGTCGATCCAGGGCGCGACGCAGAACCTCAGCCACGTCGTCCTCTCGGCCAAAGTCCCGCTGCTGTCTTCGGTGCCGCCGAACTCGAGGGAGCTGTACGAGTGGCACGAGGAAGACAACGCAAAAGGGGAACATGAAGGAAAGCTGCAACTGATCAACGAGCTTCCGGATCAGAGGTTGTCAACCGGCAGAACCGAACTCGGCGAGGCGGGTGCACTAAACGTCGCAAACAACACCAGGCATGCCATCTCCAACAGTGGCTCGCGAGTGTTTTGGAGCGCCGTGCAGCTCGAAGGGTCAGAACCAGACGAATCGACAGAACCGCACCTCTATATGCGCGACACCGGGAAGGAACAGACGATCCGCCTCGACCAACCCGAAGCAGGCGTGCACAAGCAGGTCGAAAACACCGCATTCAAGGGAGAAGCGAAGTTCATGACGGCCAGCGCTGACGGATCGACGGTGCTGTTCACCGACTCGAGGCCACTGACTGAAGAATCGGGGGCCGAAGAAGCATTGGTGCCGGAAGAGCGCAAGGCCGACCTCTACGAGTGTGAAATCTCAGAAACGGCAGGCCAGGACAGCTGCGCCCTCAGCGACCTCACACCCCGCCAGGGAGGCGAACAGGCACGCGTGCTGGGCACCATCCTCGGCGCCACCGAAGCGGACGCCTCGCGGGTGTACTTCGTCGCTAATGGCGTTCTGACCAGCACGGCGAACTCGGAGGGAGAAAAAGCAACGCCGGGCGGCTGCCCCAACCACAACGAAGGCGCTGCCCTGATCCAGCCGCTGAACGCGACGTGCAACCTCTACCTGAGCACGCGCGAAGCGCCGGGAGTGTTCAAGACGACCTTCATCGCGCGCATCTCAGACCTCGACTCTCCCGACTTCGAAGCGAGCAAAGGCAATCTCGGCCGTCTGACCGCGCGCGTCTCGCCCATGGGACGCTATCTGGCGTTCATGTCCGAGCGCAGCCTGACGGGCTACGACAACCGAGACGCCAACAGCGAACAGCCCGACGAGGAGGTCTACTTCTACGATGCGCAGGCGAATCGCCTTTTCTGCGCATCGTGCAACCCCAGCGGCCAGCGCCCGCTTGGCGTCTTCGACCAATCACTCGGGAGCAACGAAGGGCCAGGACTGCTGATCGACCGCCCGGAAATCTGGGCGAACGCGGAGGTCGACGACGACCCATGGCTCGCGGGCTCGGTACCGGGTTGGGACACGCAAACGCGAGAAGGCGCGGTGTACCAGGACCGCTACCTGCTGGACGACGGCCGACTGTTCTTCGACAGCTCCGACGCGCTCGTGCCGCAAGATACCAACGGCAAGGAGGACGTCTACGAGTACGAGCCTCCCGAAATCGGCAACTGCACCGAAGCCAGCCCGACGTTCAGCTCGAAATCCAACGGCTGCGTATCGCTGATCTCGTCTGGCACGTCTGAACAGGAATCGGACTTCCTCGACGCAAGCGAAAGCGGAAGCGACGTGTTCTTCCTCACTTCGGCCCAGCTCGTGAAGGGAGCCGAAGCGAACTTCTCCGTCTACGACGCACACGAATGCACGAGCGAATCGAAATGTCCGCCGCCCGAATCGTTCCCCGCTGCGCCCTGTCACGACGAAGAATGCCACGGGGCGCCCTCGACGCCGCCTACCTTCGCAGCGCCCAGCAGCACGACGTTCTCGGGCGCGGGCAACGTCGTGCCGTCACAGCAGGCGTTGCCGTTCACGAGCGTGAAAAAGCCGCCCACGCGCGCGCAGCTGCTCGCGGCGGCGCTGAAGAGCTGCAAGAAGAAGCAGAACAAGAAAAAGCGGGCCGCATGCGAAAGGCAAGCGAGAAAGAGATATGGGTCTAAGTCGGCCAAGAAGGCGAGGTCGTCGCGGCACACCAGCTCGGCCAAGAGGGGCTCGCGATGAGCGCGATTGCCTCGCATGACGGGTCGGTCGGCGCCAGGCGCGTGCTTGCCGCGCTTGCGCTTGCGCTTGCGCTGGCGCTCGTGCCATTGGCTCGGCCCGCACTGGCCCAGACCAACGTCAAACGGTCACCACACTGGCAGCTGGAATCACGCTCCGCGCCATCGATCCTCCAGCCCGGGGAACAGGAAGCGCAGATCAGGGTCTCCGCCGTGAACCTCGGCGACGGGAGCGCTCCCGGGCCTATCACGATCAGCGACAAGCTGCCCGCGGGAATCGTGGCGACCGCCATCACCCTGCGCGAAGGTGATGTGGTCGAATTGCAGCCGGAAGACTGCCGTCCGATCACCGAACCGGTGCTCAGCTGCACGTGGACCAAAACCGCTGACAAAGCTGAGGCGAACAACAAAGGCGAATTCGTTCTCCCACCCCGAGTGGAAATCCCGCCGTACGACCGCATCGAAGTCATCATCACCGTGAGGGTGGAATCCGGCAGCAACGCTCCTGAAGCAAACACGGCGTCTGAACCGGACAAGACGGTGAATCAGGTGAAAGTCGAAGGTGGGGCGCCGGCCGTAGCGCTGTCGCAAAAACTGACGATCGGTAACACGAATGCGCCCGTGCCGTTCGGGGTAGAAGATTTCGAATTCAGGCCAGAAAACGAAAACGGCTCGCCGGCCACTCAGGCCGGGGAACATCCCTTCCAGCTGACCACCACGCTCGACTTCGATCAGGGATTCGTTCCGGTGGTAAAGGACGCGCAGGGGCAAAAAGTCGAAGGGGAACACCCGACCGCGGCCGCATTGGTGAGAGACCTCACTGTCAAGATCCCGCCCGGGTTGCTTGCCGACGCGACAGCGGTGCCTCAATGCAGCACCGTCGCATTCACTCAATCCGTGAACGGTGGCCTCCAGGGGAATCTGAACACGTGCGAAGCCGACAGTGCAGTGGGAGTAGCAAGCGTCACCTTCTTTACGCCCGACCTCAACTTCCAGACCCGCACGGTCCCTGTGTTCAACCTCAAGCCACAGCAGGGCGAGCCGGCGCGCTTCGGCTTCGAGACCGCCAACGTTCCGGTGTTCATGGACACCTCCGTGCGCACCGGGGAAAACTACGGCGCGACGGTCAGCATTGAGAACGCCTCCACGTCCGTCGAAGTGCTGGCCAGCATTGTGACCATCTGGGGTGTGCCGGGCGCTGCACAGCACGACAACTCCAGAGGGTGGGAATGCGTCGATGCGGGCTTCTACGAGCACCACGAAGGCGAACAGCCCCCGCTCAAGAGCGAGGAATGCCCCGAAGAAGAAACGCCGCAGGCGCGATCGGCATTCCTGACACTCCCGACGACCTGCGGCCAGGCACAGGAAGCTTTGGTCGAAGGCACTCCATGGCCCACGACCGCCGAAAGGGAAGGCAAGCAGCCGCAGCAGAAATTGGCGGCGAGCTACTCGATGCCGCTTCTGAGTGGCTGCGAAAAACTTCAGTTCGAGCCGGAATTCAGCCTGGAGCCAGGGAAGCACGCGGCCAATACGCCAACAGGATTGGACGCTGACGTTGAATTTGAACAGGGCGGCATCCTGGCTGCGGGAGGGCTGGCAGTTGCTGATGTCAAAGAAACGAGGGTGACGCTGCCCGAAGGCGTGCAGGCCAACCCAGGCGCCGCCAACGGTCTCGCCTCGTGCTCGGTGGGCGCCGCCGGCTTCCCACGATCGGCCTCGGACACAGGCAACACACTGGAAAGCGACATCGGCGAACAGCAGTTCTCGCCAGCTGGTGTCTCGTGTCCAGATGCATCAAAGCTCGCGAACGTCAGCATCCATACGCCGCTGCTGCCAAACCCGCTCGAAGGCTTCGTGTACCTGGGCGAACAGGACACCAACCCGTTCGCCTCCCCGCTCGTCGTCTATCTGATCGCCGAAGATCCCGTGTCGGGTGTGCGCGTCAAGCTCGCGGGTGAAGTCAAAATCGACCCATCGACCGGACGCCTGGAATCGGTCTTCAAGGACACGCCGCCGCTGCCATTCGACAAGCTCGAATTCGATCTCTACGAAGGGCCGCGGGCGTCGCAGGCGACGCCGGCCTTCTGCGGAAACCAGGAAACCACGGCCGTGCTTGTCCCGTCATCGGGCGAGCAGGCCGAACACAGGTCGGCGGCATTCGACACGACAGAAAACTGCCCGAGCAACCCGCTGCCGTTCAAGCCCAGCTTCGAAGCCGGCTCGACCGTGAATCAGGCCTACGCGTTCACCCCGTTCACGCTGTCGATCGGGCGTCCCGACGGCCAGCAGGGGCTGGAATCGATCACCATGCACCTTCCGCCCGGGCAGGCCGCGCTGATCTCCTCCGTCAAGGAGTGCCCAGAACCTGCCGCGGGACAGGAATGGTCGTGCGGGCCGGAAAGCGAAATCGGCCACTCGACCGCCGTCTCGGGCTTGGGCGGCGATCCGGTCACGCTCGGCGGCACCGTCTACTTCGCCGGCCCCTACAAGGGCGCGCCGTTCAGCGTCGTGGACATCACGCCGGCGAACGCCGGTCCGTTCCACCTTGGCAACGTCGTGGTGCGCTCGACGATCACCGTCGATCCCAACACGGCCGCGGCCACGATCACCAGCGACCAGCTGCCGAAGTTCGTCAAAGGCGTTCCCTCACAGCTGAAAGAGCTCAACGTGGTCATCAATCGCGAAAAGTTCGAGTTCAACCCGACCAACTGCGAACCGATGAAGGTCACCGGCAAGCTGACGGGCTATGAAGGCGGCAGCGAGGAAGTCTCCTCGCCCTTCCAGGTGGCCAACTGCGCGTCCCTGCCCTTCGCGCCGGTCTTCACGGCTTCGACCACGTCGCGAACCTCCAAAACCGACGGGGCGAACCTGTTCGTCAAGATCACCTACCCGAATGGTGCCTACGCCAACGTCGCAAAATCGATCACCGAACTTCCCTATGCGCTGCCTTCGCGTTTGACGACGATCCAGAAAGCCTGTCCCGACACCGTCTTCGAAGCCAACCCTGCCGCGTGCGACGAAGGATCGGAGATCGGCCACGCGATCGTGCACACGCCGGTCTTCAAGACCCGCTCGTCGGCCCCGCGTACCTGGTCTCGCACGGGAACCGCGCGTTCCCCGACATCGAGATCGTGCTCCAGGGCGAAGGCATCACACTGGTGCTCGACGGGCACACCGACATCAAAAACAGCATCACAAAGACGAGCTTCGAATCGGTGCCCGACGCCCCTGTCGAAGTCTTTGAATTGATCCTGCCGGAAGGCCCGCACTCGGCGCTGGCCGCCAACGACAACCTGTGCAAGCCCGAAAAACCGGGGATCGTCACCGAGAAGCTCACCGAGCACGTCAAGGGGCGCACCATCCATGTGACCAAGAAGGTTCACAAGATGGTCGCCGAAGAACTGGTGATTCCCACCAAACTCGTCGCCCAGAACGGTCGCGTGCTCGAACAGAGGACGAAGATCGCGGTCAGCGGCTGCGGCGCGGTCAAGGGCAGCAAAACCACCAAGAAGCCGGCCAAGAAGGCCAAGAAGTCGAGCAAGAAGAAGTAAGCCGGCCCGCTGAAGCGCCCGCCGCTACTCGGTACTCGGGCGTGGGCGCCGGCTCTATCCCGGCTCGTTCTCCAGCGACCGCCACAGATAGCGGCAGGCCAGCGTGCGGTGGGGCCGCCACGGCTGCGCGATGCTCTCCATCTCCGCCGCCGCCGGAAGTGCATCCAGAGCGTAGGCGCGCTCGATCGCCCGGCGGACGCCCAGGTCGCCCACCGGCAGCACATCAGGGCGCTGCAGGTGGAACATCAAGAACATGTGCGCGCTCCACATGCCCAGGCCCTTGACCGCCGTCAGCTCGGCGATCACTGCCTCGTCATCCAGCTCGTCCAAACGCTCCAGCTCCAGCTCGCCTGAGACTACGTGCTCGGCCAGCGAGCGCAGAAAGCCCACCTTCGCGCGTGACAGGCCCGCTGCGGCGCGCAGCCGTTCGGGATCGTCGGCCAGGATCTGTGCCGGCGTCGGTGCGCGTCCGCCGAAGCGCTCGATCAGGCGCCCGTAGATCGCGGCCGCGGCGCGCACCGACAGCTGCTGGCCTGTGATCGCCCGCACGAGCGCTCCGTAGTGGTCGTTTGATCCGATTCCCGCCCGCCCGCGACCGGCGCGTGGATCCGGCAGGGCGCCGACTGCGTCCATCAGCCCTGCGAGGACCGGATCGGCCGCCCGCAGGTGTGCGATCGCGCGTCCGGGAGATCTAGACAGCTGGCAGCGCCTCGAACGCCACCGGCTCGCCGTCCAGCGCGTTCAGCGCGCGCTCCAGCGACATCCGGATGCAGGTGAAGCTGGGCGTGTCGCGCACCGTGTAGCGCGACGCCTCGGTCGTGCGCAGGCGCTGCACGAGATCCAGGAACGTGCCCACGTCGTCGGTGTCGAACGCCACAACGAACTCCTGGTCGTCGAGGCCGAACGAGTAGGTCGTGTGGTTGTCCACGCCCGGGTATTCGCGCCCGACCCCGATGTGGCCCTGCATGATCCGCCAGCGCTCGTCGCCCGGCAGCGCATACCACTCGCGCGACTTCACGAACGGGTACACGAACACGTACTTGCCCCGAACGCGCGCGGGATCGTGCGCTCGTCTTCGGAGTACTCCGAGCTCTTGCGCATCCCCAAAAACGAGTACGGCGTGTGCGCCCACTTCATCAGCCCGCTCTGCGCCAGCACCACGTGAAACTCGTGGATGCGCTCGAGGTTCTCCGCCTCGGCCACCAGCAACAGCTCGGCGTCGCCGCGCGTGCCCACCAGCGAGAAGGACTGCAGCAGATGCCCGTCTGCGAAGTCCTCGCACGCGGCCAGGAACTCGCGCTTGTCCTGCTCGCGGATCGCATCGTCGCGCCGCCGCCACGCCGGGTCCAGCTGCAGGAACGTGTACTTGACGAAGTGGCGCGTGCTCACGACGCGATCATCGCAGCCGCGGCGCGTCTTCAGCACACGCGCGTTTGGTCGTCGTTGATTCAATCGACGTCAAGCCGGGCAAGGTCTTCGAGATCTTGAGGACGGCCCGCCGCGCGCTTCATCGCGCGTAGGTGCTCCAGTCCGCAAACCTTCACTGGAATGCCCTCCAGCTCACCCACGAGCGCTTGCTGGGCGAGCTCCGCATAGAGATCTTCCGCATCGATGCCGCTAACCCATTGCATGACGTCGAGGCGGCCCAGGCTCGTCTCCAGGCAGAAGTTGCCGCCCAGCTCGAGGTCCTGCGGTTGCGTTGGATCCATCGGCAGCTCGTGACGGGCGAAGTCGCCTGTATCGAGGACTGACACGTGCATGTCCGCAAGCGCTCGGGCCAGGCGTATGAGGTTCTTGCTGGTCCCGCGCGGAACGATGTCGAGGTCCTTGGACGGACGCACATGGCCGTGGGCACTGACCGCCAGCCCGCGAATCACGATGTACTCGACGTCGCGCTCGTGCAGATACCTCAGTAGCGGGACTGGGTCAAGAGCGTCGGGCATGGCGGAATGCCTCGGCCAAGCGGTTGCCGAACCGGGTCAATGCCACCGCCTCCTCGAGGTTTGCGCTTATGCCCCTTTCGCGATCGCATGCTACGCGAGCTTTGCTCGCCGCTCGTTGCGCGCGACCTCCTCGGGGGTCCAGGGTTCCCGTGGCTTCTCCTTTGGCGGCATGGTCACGTCCAATATTGTAAGGCGGTGCTCGATGGGTCTCTGTGGCCGCGGTCCGTTCGGAGCACGGATAAGATCCTCCGGTGCGCATCGCGCTGCTGTCCCCGTACTCGTGGACATATCCCGGCGGAGTCACCCGCCACATCGACGCACTCGCCGGCGAGCTCATAGCCGCCGGCGACGAAGCGCGCATCCTCGCCCCTTATGACCCCGACGACGCGCTGTCGCGACGGCTGCACAAGGGGGCGCGCCCGCAGGCGCTGGCAGCGCCTGAGAACTTCGTCTCAATGGGGCGCACAGCCGGCTTTGCGGCCAACGGCGCGGTGTCCAACGTGGCGCACATGCCCAGCTCTGTGTGGGCGCTGCGCGACGAGCTGCGCAGCGGTCGCTATGACGTGCTGCACATCCACGAGCCGGTCGTGCCGCTGCTCGGCTGGGACGCGCTGTGCTCGGCCGGCGACCTGCCGCTCGTGGGCACCTTCCACACCTACTCCGAGAACCGCCTGACCAACGGCATCGCCGCCGTCGCGCTCGGCGGGCGCAGGCGGACGAACCGACTGCACGTGCGCATCGCCGTATCCGAGGCCGCCGCATGGACCGCCCGGCGCTTCTACGGCGGGCGCTATCGCATCATTCCCAATGGCGTCCACGTTCCCGACGTGGACGAGCTCAGCGCGTCAGACGAACGGGGAGAGGCGCGCGAGCCCAGCGCGCCCCACCAACGGGGGAACGCACGCGAGCTGCGCATCCTCTTCATCGGACAGGCGGTGCAGCGCAAGGGGCTGCCGGTCCTGCTGCGCGCCTTCGAGGCGCTGCGCGAGCACGTGCCCGCCTCGCTCACGCTCGTCGGCGCGGGACCCGACGAGGTCGCCCATATGATGCTCGACGATCGCCACGTGCGCGCGCTCGGCAAGGTCTCAGAGGAGCGCAAGCGCGCAGAGCTTGCCCGCGCGGATGTGCTGTGCGCGCCCTCGCTGCACGGCGAGAGCTTTGGCATGGTCCTGACCGAGGCGTTCGCCGCCGCCACGCCCGTGCTCGCGTCCGACATTCCCGGCTACCGCGACGTCGTGCGCGACGGCATCGACGGGCAGCCGCTGCCTGCCGGCGACGCGCTCGCGCTCGCCGAGGCTCTGCGCCAGCTCGCGCTCGACGAGCGTCTGCGCCTGCAGATGGCCGCCGCCGCGCGCGAGCGCGCCCAGCGCTTTGCCTGGCCGCACGTCGCCACCGAAGTGCTCGACTGCTGCGAGCAGGCCGTCGCGCTCGCCGCCCGTTGCGCCCAGCCGACGCGGGGTCGCCTCGAATGCACCGCGCTGCGTCATGGCTTCGCGCCGGCCGACCTGCTGCCCCCCGTGCCGCCCCAGCGGCTGCCCTCGCTGATGCCGCCCGCGCCGCCGCTGCGAGGGCGCCCCCGGCGCGTGCGCGCCCTGCGCCGCGCGGGCCTGCTCTCAAGCTCGCTGGCGGGCGCGGGCCTCGGCGCGCTGGCGCTGCAGCGCGTCGGCGTCGCACGCGTGGCCGCCTCGCTGCTCGCCTCCAAGCCAGGCCTGCTGGCCGCGGGGCTGGCGCTGATGTGCGCTGCGATGTTCGCCCGTGCGATCTCCTGGCATGCGATCCTCGCCGCCGCGCCCACCTGGCGTCGCGCCAAACGCCGCGACGCCATGCAGGGCACCTTCATCGGCGTGCTCATGTCCGCCACGCTGCCCGCGCGCCTGGGCGAGCCCTCGCGCGCTCTGATCGTCGCGCGACGCCTCGGCCGCGCGCGCGAGACCCTGCCGGTGGTGCTCGGCACGATGGTCTCCCAGACGCTGCTCAACCTGCTCGCGTTGGCCATCCTCGGTGGCGTCACGCTGTCCAGCGTCAGCGTCCTGGACGGACACGACCGCGCGCTGCTGCTCGTCGCGCTCGCCCCGCTGGCCGCCCTGCTCGTGCTCGCGCTCGCGCCCGTCCTGGTCCCGCCCGCCGCCGTCTCACGCTCGCGTCGCCTGCAGGCCCTGCTCGCCGGCCTGCGCCGCTCGCTGGTGCGCCTGCGCGACGGCCTGCGTGTGTTCGGTCACCCCCGTGCCGCGGCGCTGGCCAGCGCCGCCCAGCTCGGAGCCTGGGCGCTTCAGTGGCTGTCCTGCTGGCTGTTGCTGATGGCCCTCGGCCTGGACTCCCACGCCGGCGTCGGCGCAGCCGCCGGCGTTTTGTTCGCCGTCAACGTCACCGCCGTCATCCCCGCCACCCCCGCCAACGTCGGCGTCTTCCAGGCAGCCTGCGTTGCCGTCCTCGCCGGCGCCTACCACGTGTCCACCCCCGACGCGATCGCCTACGGGATTGTCCTGCAGGCCGTCGAGGTCGCCACCGCGCTGATCATGGGCCTGCCGGCGCTGCTCAACGAGGGGCTGTCCTGGCGCGATGTGCGCCTGCGCACGATGAACGCCTCGCCTGTGCGACTCGGCCCACTGCCGGTCGCCGCCGGTGGCCTCGCTCGCGCGGCTGGGGCTGGGCAGGGCAGTGGGGGTGGCGGTGCCGCCAGATAGGGGTAAACCCTTGACATTGGCGCCATAGGGCGTATACACTCGACGCCTACCGCGTGAGAGGGGCGCGGAGCATCATGGGGAGAGCGGCCCGAGATGGGCCCGGGACCATCGGATCTGGGGGCGGCCGCTCGCGCGCAGCCGCATGCACCCGGGCGAGCAAGCGCCTCGTCCGGGTGCATCGCCGCGCCCAAGGAATCCGCCGGCGCGCGGGGTATCAAGAGGCGATGACAGACGCCTGGGTCTACATGCTGCGCTGCGCCGACGGCACGCTGTACACCGGCTGGACCACCGACGTGCAGCGGCGCCTGAGTCGCCACCGCGCGGGCACCGCAAGCCGCTATACCGCCTCGCGCTTGCCCGTGGAGCTCGCGCTCGCACTGCCCATGCGCGACCGCAGTCAAGCCAGGCGCGAGGAGGCTCGCATCAAGGCGCTCGACCGCACGGCCAAGCTCGCGCTGATCGCCGAAGTCCTACGCGAGCCCGCTCAGGCGCCCGCTTCCGGTTGAGCAAGCAATTGCATATTTAGAGTTCTTGTTCCAGTCGGTCGATACACCGGCGTGGGGATCCCGACGGCTGGCACCAGGGAAGTCAAGCGCATGCGACCCGTCGACGGTGCGCGCTGATGGCCGGCGAGCAGATCGCCGCCCGGCGTCGTTCCCCGCATTCCCCTCGTCGCGCCGGCCGCTCGGCCACCGGCGCACACTCCCGCGCCGGCTCCGCGACCGAGCTGTCGCGCCAGCGCCCCACCCGGGTGCTCGAGAAGGTCTCCGAGCTCCTGCTCGAAGAGGTCGCCGAGCGCTTCCAGCTCGGCTCGCCGCCGCCCGCCGCAGGCAGCCCGTGACACCCCCCGATCGGCCACAGCCATCGATGACCGCAAGCACCGCCACACCTCAGGCGACTCCCCCGTCGCTCGCCGGCGCGGGCGATGAGATCGGCCTGCTCGCCCGCAGCGCCTGGTGGCTGTATGTCCTGGCCGTCGCGCTGCTCACCGGCGCCTACCTGCTCGCCCACTATCTCGGGCCGAGCTGGCTCAACAGCGGGCCTGTCTACAACCTCATCGGCGCCAGCACCGTGGCCGTGCTGCTGTTCGGCGCCAGGCGCTGTGAGCCGCAGCGGCGGCTGCCCTGGCAGCTGTTCGCGCTCGGACAGGGGTTGTTCGTGGTGGGCGACATCCTCGCCTACAACTACGGGCGCCTGTTCGGCGGCACGCTGCCCTCGCCCTCGATCGCCGACCCCTTCCACCTTGCCTTCTATCCGCTGCTGGTCGTCAGCCTGCTGCTGCTGCTGGGCGAGCGCAACTACGCCCGCGACCGGGCCGGGCTGATCGATGCGCTGATCACCACCGTCGCGCTTGCCAGCCTGGCGTGGGTCTACCTGATGGCGCCCTACGCCGACGACCCCACGCTGTCGCTGCCCACCAAGCTCGTGTCGATCGCCTACCCGACGATGGACATCCTGATCCTGTCCGTCGTCGCGCGCGCCGCCGCCTCCAGCCACCGCCGCGAGCCCGCGCTGACATTGCTGTTCTTCGGCACCGTTGCGCTGCTGCTCACCGACGCGCTGCACGGCTGGCAGCTGCTGCACGGCGGCTATCACACGGGCGGCCTGTTGGACGGCGGCTGGGCCGCCTTCTACGCGCTGCTCGGCGCCGCCGCCCTGCACCCGTCGGTGCGCCTGGAGCCCGAGGATGCCCCCGAGCCCGACGGGCGCCTGACGCGGTCGCGCCTGGCGCTGCTCACGTGCGCGAGCCTGACCGCGCTGCTGATCATCGTCGTGCGCGAGGCTGCCGGCGACTCGCTCGACATCGACGTGCTGATCGCCGCCTCGGGGATCATGTTCGCGCTGGTCATCGCGCGCATGGCCGGCATCGTGCGGCGAAACGAAGAGGTCACCAGCCGGGAGGCCGCGCTGCGCGCCGAGCTGTTCCAGGCCGAGCTCGAGCACCGTGCCTTCCACGACGAGCTCACCGGCCTGCCCAACCGCGCGCTGTTTCGCAACCGCGTAGAGCATGCCCTGGCCGGGCGCCGCCGCGAGCGCCTGCCCGTGGCCGTCCTGTTCCTCGACGTCGACGACTTCAAGAACGTCAACGACAGCCTCGGACACGCCGCCGGCGACGAGGTCCTCGAAGAGGTCGCTCGGCGCCTGCAGGACTGCATGCGCCCGGTCGACACGATCGCACGCCTGGGCGGCGACGAGTTCGCGATCCTCGTGCACGACGCCGAAAGCGAGCTGCACTCGATCGAGATCGCCCAGCGGGCTCGCAGCGCGCTGGAGGTCCCGATCGCGCTGGAGGGCAGGGAGATCACGATCGTGGCCAGCATCGGCATCGCCTTCAGCGATCAGGGCATGGTCTCCGCCCAGGACGCCGAGGAGCTGCTGCGCAACGCCGACGCTGCCATGTACATAGCCAAGGAGAGCGGCAAGGGCGACTACCGGGTCTTCCAGCCCGAGATGCACGCCAAGGCGCTGGCCCGCCTGGAGCTCAAGACCGACCTGCAGCGAGCGCTCGACGCCGGCGAGTTCACGCTGCGCTACCAGCCGATCATGGACCTGCTCAAGGGCGACATCGGCGGCATGGAGGCGCTCATCCGCTGGGAGCACCCCGTGCGCGGGATCGTCTCGCCGGCCGACTTCGTGCCCCTGCTCGAGGACACCGGCCTGATCGTGCCCGTCGGCTGCCACATCCTCATGGAGGCCTGCCGCTGGGCCGCCCACATGCAGCGCGAATGCCCGCGCAATCCGCCCCTGTCGATGGCCGTCAACGTGTCCGCCTTCCAGCTGCAGCGCCCCGAGTTCATCGCCGAGGTGCGCACCGCCCTAGCCGACAGCGAGATCCCGCCCTCGAGCCTCACGCTGGAGCTGACCGAGAGCGTGATGATGCGCGACATGGAGCTCAGCCTGATGCGCCTGGCGGCCCTGCGCGCGCTCGGCGTCAAGCTCGCGATCGACGACTTCGGCACCGGCTACTCCTCGCTGAACTACGTGCGCAGGCTGCCCGTCGACATCCTCAAGATCGACCGCTCCTTCCTGGCCGACCCCAACCCCGAGGTCGCCGAGCTGACCGCCGCGATCGCCCAGCTGGCCCGCATCTTCAAGCTCAAGGCGGTCGCCGAGGGCATCGAGGACTCCGCCCAGCTGCAGCGCGTACAGGCCATGCGCTGCGACTTCGCCCAGGGCTTCTACTTCGCCAAGCCGCTGTCGGCCGACGAGGTGCTCGCGATGGTCGGCTCCCAGCCCGAGCTGGTCAAGTGGCCCGTCGAGTGGGCGCGGGTGTGAGCGCCCGCGCTTGTGCGCGTAGCAGCGACTGCACGGTGCGTCCGTGCTATTCCGCTGTTTCCGGGTCCACCAGTTCGTCGCACAGGTCCTCGCCGGTGCCGATCCCAACTTTGGCCACAGTGGTTACCGCCTTCTCCGGCAGTGAGACCAGCTCTGTTGCGAGGTCGGGGATGGCACACTCGTAGGCGTGCTCGAAGTAGTCCGTTATTTCCTTATACCATTCGATGATTATCCGGTCGCGTTCTTCTTGGTCGACCCGTTTATCCAGTTCCTTCAGCAAGTTGACCTGCAGGTGGCGTAGTTCCTTCACGCGCTGTTCGGCTTCGGCCAGTTCGTGGGCGAGCTTGTAGTTGCAGGACTTTTCTGCTTCCAGACGCTGTTCGTGATCGTGGCGCTCTTCCTGGTCTGAGACCCCCAGCCAGCCTTCCACGTCCTCGGCGCCTGCTTCGGCGAGCGACTTCAGCCCGGACGGGTCGACGTAGTTGACAGGATCGTCCTGGCTGTAGCTGTAGGGCGCCAGGGTCGATTCCACAGCCGGGTCCACGCTCGTGAACTGTCCCGTCGATGGTTCGTAGGAGCGTGCCCGCAGGTAGATCAGGCCGGTGTTCGCTTCGGTGTACTGCCCGTCGTATCCGAGCGATGTGGTGGCGGTCCCGGTCGAGGCGGCGAGGTTGCCGTAGCCGCCGTATGTGAACGTGGCTTCGACCGCACCCGTGGCGCCGGTCAGCACCCGCGTCGATCCCTGCTGGTCGTGGTGCAGGTAGAGGACCTTGCTTTCGCTGGAGATCTGCTCTGTGGGCAGTTCGCCCGGTCCGTAGATGTAGGAGTTGGTGGCGTCGGACAGCAGCAGCGGAAGTGGCGCCGCCGCATCCCACGTCAGGTAGCTGGTGTGGCCCGATCCGCTCTGGGAGACGCGCAACCCATCCCCGTTGTAGACGTATGTCTCTTCGATCGGCTGGGTCGGATCCTTCGCCCGGGCGGCTGATCGCGATCTGGTCGCCCGCCTGGTCATAGCTGTAGGTCGTCGCCGGACCGCTGGCAGGGGTCGTTTTGGTGCGCTCGCCCTCTTCGTTGTAGGAGTAGGTGGTGCCCGTGGAGGTCGAGGTCAGCTCGTCAGCCGCGTTGAACGTGTCGGTGGCGGTCCCGACTTTCGTGAGGTTGCCGGCGCCATCGTATGCGTAGCCGGTCGCGCCTGCCGCGGTCAGCCGGTTGCTTGCGTCATAGGTGAAGGCGGTTTTGGCTTCTCCCGGGAGGTCTTTGGTGGTGGTCTTGGTCACCGTCCCGTTCTTGGCGCGTGTGTAAGTCAGTTGGGCGATCGTTTTTTTGCCCTTCTTCATCACCGTCTTGGTCAGTTCGTCGGCGTCGTTGTAGGTGTAGGCGTCTTCGTCTTCGCTTGCGTGCGGGAAGACCGTGGCCGTCTGGTTGGAGTCGGCGTCGTAGACGAACGTGGTTGTGTTGCCCAGCCAGTCGGTCGTGCTCTTCAGGCGCCCGTCCGCGTCGAAGGAGCGTGTGACCGCTTTGCCGTTGGGGTAGGTGATCTTCGTCTGATCGCCGTCCAGGTCGTATTCGTAGGCGGTGCGATCTCCGTGGCCGTCGACGGTTTCGGTGGGGCGGTCGAGCACGTCATAGGAGTAGGTCGTCGTGCCGCTGCCATCAACCATCTTGGTGCGCTCGCCGTCTTTGTTGTATTCGTATTCGACGGTCGCCGTTTTCCCGTCGGAGTAGGTGGTCTTCGTCGAGGCGACCATCGGCGTCGTAGGAGCGGGTCGTGGTCTTGCCTTCGGGGTTGGTTTCGGTCTTCAGGTTGCCGTTGACGTCGTAGGTCCTGGTGGTTTTGTGACCGAGAGGGTCGATCACTTCGGTGGTCTGCTCCAGCGCGTTGTGCACATAGCTGGTCTTGTGGTGGTCGCCGTCGATGGTGGCGACCACTTCCCCGGCGGCGTCGTATTCGGTTTCCTTGATCGTGCCGTCGGCTTCCGTCACCTTCGTCGGCTCGTTGTCGCCGTCATACGTGTAGGTGGTGGCCTTGCCGTTTGCTTCCGTCGCGCTCGCCACCTGACCGTCCGAGTTGTAGGTGGTTTTCGTGGTGTGTTTGAGCGGGTCGCTCGTAGCGATCACGCGCTCCTGCGCATCCCGGGAGATGGTCGTCGTGAACTTGGACGCTGTGGCGCCCGGCTTGTTGCCGAGCGGGCTGACCGTCGAGATGGGGTTGGAGTCTTCGTCGTAGGTCGAGGTGCGCTTGTTGCCTTCGGGGTCCGTTTCGCTCGTGCGGTCGCCGTTGACGTCGTAGGTGTAGGTCCATTCGTGCCCGAGCGGATCGGTCGTCGACATGATGCTCGCCCGCGGCGTCATAGGTGTGCTTGGTCGTCTGGGTCTGGCCGCCCGGCGCCGGGCGTGATACTTCGATCGGGTTGCCCTGTGCGTCGCGCGTGATCGTCGTCGTCTCACCGCTCGGCGTGGTTTCGCTGATCACTTCGTGCTCGCCGTTGTAGGTCCATTTGGTCGTGTTGCCCAGCGGATCCGTTTCGCTGGTGCGGTTGCCTTCGGCGTCGTAGGTGTAGGTGGTTTCTCCGCCGGCGGCCTCGGTCGTGGCGACCAGCTCTTCTTTCGCGTTGTATTCGGAGAAGCGTCGTCACTGCCAGCGGTGTTCCGGCCGCGCGCGCGATGCTCGTGGGCGAGTCGTCGTCGTTGAACTGCTCGATCGTGGTCGAGCCGTTCGGTTCGGTGATCGTCGTCTGTGGGCCGGAGCTCGTGGTCGTGTATTTCCAGGTGCGTTTGCGCCCGGCCGCGTCGGTTTGGGCGATGACCCGATGCTCGGCGTCGTATTCGGTCGTTTCGGTGTGGTTTGCGCCTTCGGTCTCGGATGTCATCTGGTGGGACGAGTCGTAGGTGTATTTCCAGCGCGGGGTCGTTTCGCCGGGTTCTGTCTCGCTCATCAGGTTGCCGTGTTCGTAGCCGTATTTGACCGTGTGGGCCATCGGGTCGGTGGCGCTCGTGACGAGGCCTTCCGAGTTGTAGGAGAACGAGATGTGGCGTCCGGACGCATCGGTCGATGGCGGTCAGCTGCCCGGCTTCGTTGTAGGAGAACGACATGGCGTTGCCGTTGCGGTCGGCTTCGCTTGAGATCGGGACACTGCCTTCGGTGATCGTGAAGAATTTCGCCGGGCCCAGGTGCGTCGACAGGTGCCCGCTCGTGTTGAACGTGAGCGTGTGCCCGTCGGGCAGGCGCATGATCAGCTGGTTGCCGGCTTCGGTCAAGCTGGACTGCACCAGCGGCCCCGCGCTCCAGCCTTCTTTGCCGGGGCCGCCTTCTTCCTGTTTTGGAGAAGAACACGGTGGCGCCATCGGCCTGGTGGATGACCACAGATCCGCTGAAGTGGGTGCCGCATGTGCGTTTGACGCTGCACCAGCGCGAGACGGTCGCGTAGGCGCCTCGCGGGCCGGTCCAGCCGTAGCCGAACGTGCCTGGTGTGGACTGGCGTGCGGCCTGCTGCGGAGTTGTAGGTGCGCGTCAGGCTGAGGGCCGGCCCGCGTCCACCGACTTCGAGGTCGGTCTGCGTCTCGGTGTGATCGCCGGTCGCGCAGTTGACCGCGTCGCCTGACTTGCAGTGCCGGTGGTTCGGTTCGCTTTCGTTTTCTTCGCCTTCGTGCTTTTCCTTCTTGGCTTCTTCTTCGCGTTTGTGCCTTTCTCTTTCGAGTTCTTCTTCTTCCTGTTTTTCCCGTTCCTTTTCTTCTTCTTCCTGGCCGGCGCGCGAGGCATCGACCAGCGGGTGGTCGAGGATCGGATGCCCGCCGATGAGGGTGCTGACCGCGAAGTATTCCGAGCTCGAGCCCGATACGTTGGCGCTGCTGGCGGTGGCCGGCAGCACGGCGAGGGGGCTCGCCCCGAACGGTGTGCCGAGCGAGGGCGTCGAGAACACCTCGTAGCCTTCGGCGCCGGGGACCTGCTGCCATTGCAGGTGGATCTCGCCGCCGCCGGCGGCACTGGGCGTGGTTTCATACAGCGGCGGAGGTGAGACCTGTTCGATCGTTGGGGTCGCGCTGCTCGTTTCGCCGGCCAGCGTGACGCTCTTCAGTTCCGCGTCCGATTCGCCGATGATCTTGCCTTCTTTGACTTCCCCGTAGATTTCGTGTGGCGACTGTGTGACGAGTATGTATTGCGGGGCGAACACGGTCTGTCCAGGTCGCAGTTCGCCGACCGTCGCGGAGAACTGCTGGTCGGGCTGCAGGATGAAGTGGTTGTGCGCCGGCGCGCTGGTGTTGATCGCCACGTTGTACAGCGGGATATTGCTGACGTTCTTGACGCCGAGCGCGACGTGGTAGGGGATCCCCGGTTCGGCGAGCCCGCTGTCGACCTTCAAGACGGTGCTGAGGGCGTTCGCGCCCCACACCTCGAGCGGCTGGGCCAGCGCGGCCTGCGTGCTCACGGCCGTCCCAAAGGGTTCCAACTCGGCTTCGTAGGCGACCGACGGCGTGTACTCGCCGGGCGCGTCGCCGCGAATGATCCAGGTGGTGGTTGCGCCTCCAAGCGGTGGGATCGCCGCGACCGACTGGGACAGCGACTGGGGTTCCGCGGTGGGCGCGAGGCTCATCCCGCTCGGCAGGTTCAGCGTGGCCGTGCCGGCGGTCAGGCCGAAGGGCTCTTCGGGGGAGAGGTTCTGCACGACCATGCTCATTTCGAAGAACTGCTTGACCGTCACCGCGCTGCCGCGCAGGATCAGCCACTGGATGACCGGGTGCGTTTCGATCGTGGTCGGTTTGGCGATGATGCGGGTGGTTTCGCCGCTCGAGCTTTCCACGGTCGTTTCACAGCCGGTGTGTTCGGGGTTGGCGCCCTGCTGTTCGCATTTGAGCGGACTCGGCGCGCCGCCGCCTTCGGGCGGCGTGACGTTGCCCGTCGGAGCGTTGCCGGCGAACTCGCCTTCCGAGTTGATGTGGCCCTGCAGTTCGACGGTGATCGAGCCGGCGAATTCCAGTTTGGCTTCGAAGCTGTCGACCGTCTGGTTGGCGGGTTCGCTGGGGTCGATGCCGGCTTCGACGATTTCGCTGAACGTGAGTTCGTGTGAGCTGAGCCCGGTGCTGGCGACTTCGCCCGGTTCGAGCGTGATGCTGGCGAATCCCTGGTGTTCTGAGTTGACGTCGACAGTGCCGGTGGCTGGACGGAAGCCGCTCTTGTAGACGTAGACGGTGTCTTCGCCTTCGGGCAGGCCGGCGAGGTCCGCTTCCCCGCGTGAGTTGGTGGTTTCTTCGGTGCGCGTGCCATTGGCGGCGACGTACAGGACGTCGGCTTCGCTGATCGGGTGTTCGCCCGAGTCGGTCAGCGCTATCGCGGCCGCGTGTTCCGCGCCGGGCGGGGTGACGACGGTCACCGTCAGCGACTGGCTGTCGTGTTCGCCGCCGCGGCTGACCGTGAGCGTCGCCGTGTAGGTGCCGGGGGATTTGTAGACGTGGCGCACGTCCGCGCCTTCGGCGCTTTCTCCGTCGCCGAATTCCCACCGGTAGCTGGTGATTTCAGAAGCCGGCGTGCTGGCGCTGCCGTCGAGCGTGACCTTGGCGTCGGTGAAGGTGCTCACGTTCTCGCCGGCCGCCGCGTGCAGCGGCAGCGCGCTGACCACCGCGGTGGCAGCGGAGTCGGCGGGCGTGCTCTCGCCGCCGGCGTTGCGGGCGATCTCCTGCACGACGATCGTGTGGCCCACATCGCTTCTGGTTGTCACGTACTCCTGCCCGCCCGCGCCCGGGATCGGCAGGCATTCGCCACCCGATTCGCTGCAGCGCAGCCACTGGTCGACGTATTCGCTGGGCACGTGTTCCCAGGCCCCGTGGGTGAGCACGAGCGTCTGGCCCTGCTGGGGCGAACCGGCTGAGATGTGGGGCGGCGTGGTGAGCACCGGCACCGGCACCTGGCCTTCGGCGTTTGCCACCAGGAGCGTCACACCGGTGTTGGAGTAGTCGGGCTGGTAGGAGGCGCCGGAGGGAAGGCCGCTGCCGCCCACGAATGAGAAGGCCCCCGACTCCGCGGCGGTCGACAGGACCGCGAAGGTCTGGCCGAGT
The DNA here is from genome assembly GCA_963734225.1 of uncultured Solirubrobacteraceae bacterium. Lineage (GTDB taxonomy): Bacteria > Actinomycetota > Thermoleophilia > Solirubrobacterales > Solirubrobacteraceae > Palsa-744. Next base: position 385,008 of record CAVTGI010000014.1, on the reverse strand, counting down.
TCGCTGGTGTAGCCGCCCGCGGAGGCGACCTCGAGCAGCCCGTCCAGTCCGCTCGTGCCGTCGACAGACAGCGAACCGAAGCTCGACGGGCTTGCGACACCGATCTTGAGCGTGCCGTTTTCGCCCTGGACGTAGTTGCCGGTGACGTTCAGCTTGGCGCCAGCGTCGATGGACACGAGCTTGCTGTTGGTGATGTCGCCGTCGAGCTGGAGCGTGCCGCTCTTGGCTTCCATCGTCCCCTGGTCGTTGAACGCCACCGCGACGACGAGTGTGTTGCCGGCGTCTTCGGCCCTGAACGTTCCGGCGTCGAGGATCGTGGATTCGCTGCCGCCGCCGTTGTAGATCGAGTCGCCGCCTGATCCGAAGCCGCAGCTGGGATCCTCGGACTGGTCGATGAGTGCCCCGTCGTTGTCCAGCTGCGCACCGTCCTGCATCCACAGGGCGGCGCTGCCAGGCGCGAGCGTGAAGGTTCCCTTGTTGAGGTAGGTCACGTTTTCGAGCACCAACCTCGCACAGCCGCCGCTGGTGGTCGCGGTCGAGCCCGGCTCGGCCACGAGGGTTCCCGGTCCCGCGAGTGTGAAGTTCCCGCCGACCGCGAGCGCGCCGGACATGTCGACTTCCGCGTCCTGCGGGACGGTGAGCACGCCGCTGTCAAGGCTGGTGTTGCCGCTCGCGTGCAGACCGGTCGCGCTGACGCTTGCGCCCTGCACGGCCACCGTTCCCGGCCCCGACCAGCTGCCGCCTGTGAGCGTGTATGCGCCGCCGGTGAACGCGAGCGCCGCGCCCGTGGCCGCCGAGAAGTCCGCTGCGCTGGTGGCGGCGCCGCCGTTGCTGAGCTGCAGCGTCCCGGCCTGCGGGCTGACGGTGCCCTGGTTGTCGAAGGGGACGCCGATGGTGACTGGTTCTTCGCTGTCGTTTGATTGGAAGGTGCCGGTGTTGGTGATGGCCGGCGCGCTGCCGCCGCTGTCGTAGATGGAGGGCAGGCGGCCGTAGTTGCAGCCTCCGGGTTCGGTGGAGTCGTCGTTGAACGTCCCCTCGTTCTGCAGTTGCGCGCCGTTTTCCATCCAGATCGGCCCGTCGGGGGCGCCGCCGGCGGCGCCGAGGGTCAGTGCGCCCTGGTTGACGAGCGTGACCCCGTCCAGCACCAGCCGCGTGCAGCGTGTGCCGCCAATCGTGCCCTGCGCTGCAGACCCGACGATCAGCTTGCCTGGACCGTCGATCGTTGTGCTCTGCCCGCCGCCGGAAAGCGAGCCGCTGACGCTCAGCTGACCGGGGAGGTCCAGCGTCCCGCCGGCGAGGGCCAGGGAGGTGACGCTGCTTGTGGACCCCGCTGGGATCGTCAGCGAGCCGCTGCTCACGCTCACGTTCGCGCTGTTGGCCTGCAGACTTGTTGCCGTGACACTCGCGCCCGCGGTTGCGATCGTGCCCGGCCCCGACCATGTGGCGCCACTCAGCGCGAAGGTGCCGCCGGTGAACCCCAACGTGGTGCCCGACTCCGCCGTGAAGGCGCCGCCGCTGCTGCCGATGCCGTTGCCGCCACTGAGCTGCAGCGTTCCGGCCTGTGCGGTGACATTGCCCTGGTTGTTGAAGGGGACGCCGATGCTGATGGATTCTTCGCTGTCGCTTGATTGGAAGGTGCCGGTGTTGGTGATGCTTGGTGCTGTGCTGCCGCCGTTGTCGTAGATGGAGGGCAGGCGCCCGAAGTTGCAGCCCCCGGGTTCGGTCGAGTCGTCGTTGAACGTCCCCTCGTTCTGCAGCTGCGCGCCGTTTTCCATCCAGATCGGCCCGTCGGGCGCACCGCCGCCGGCGCCTGTGGTGAGCGTGCCCTGGTTGATGAGGGTTACGCCGTCGAGCACCAGCCGCGAGCAGCGTTCGCCCACGATCGTTCCCTGCGCCGCGGAGCTCAGCGTGAGCTGTCCCGAGCCGCCGATCGTCGTCGCGCCCGCGTTGGTCAGTTCAGCGCTCACGGCCAGGTCGCCTTCGAGGGTGAGGCTGGCGTTGTTGAGGGCGAGCGCGGTGAAGCTGCTGGTGGAGCCTTCGGGGATCGTCAGCGAGCCGCTGCGCACGCTCACGTGCGCGCTGGTCGATTTCAGGCCTGTCGCGGTCACGCTGGCGCTCGTCACGGCGAACGTGCCCGCCCCCGACCACGTGGCACTGTTCAGCGCGAACGAGCCGCTGGTGAATTCCAGCGCGGTGCCCGTGGCCGCAGCGAAGGCGCCGCCCGTGCTGGTGGCGGCGCCGCCGTTGCTGAGCTGCAGCGTCCCGGCCTGCGGGCTGACGGTGCCCTGGTTGTCGAAGGGGACGCCGATGGTGACTGGTTCTTCGCTGTCGTTTGATTGGAAGGTGCCGGTGTTGGTGATGGCCGGCGCGCTGCCGCCGCTGTCGTAGATGGAGGGCAGGCGGCCGTAGTTGCAGCCTCCGGGTTCGGTGGAGTCGTCGTTGAACGTCCCCTCGTTCTGCAGTTGCGCGCCGTTTTCCATCCAGATCGGCCCGTCGGGGGCGCCACCGCTGCCGCCTGTGGTGATCGTGCCTTCGTTGACCAGCGTCACGCCGTCGAAGACCACGCGCGAGCAGCGGCTGGCGTCGATCGCGCCGGTCGCGCTCGAGCCCACGACCAGTCTGCCCGAGCCAGCGACGGTCGCCGGGTTTCCGCTGATCGCCAGCGAGCCGCTGCTCACCGTGTCGGTGGACCCTGCGGGGATCGTCAGCGAGCCGCTGCTCACGCTGACGTGAGCGCTCGTCGATTGCAGACCGGATGCGGTGACGCCGGCACCCTGGACGCTGACCGTTCCCTGTCCTGACCAGCTGCCGCCGGTGAGCGTGTAGGAGCCGCCGGCGAACGCAAGCGTCGCGCCCGCGGCCGCCGCGAAGGTGCCGCTTGTGTCGGTGCCGCCGCCGCTGAGCTGCAGCGTCCCAGCCTGTGCGTCGAGGCTGCCCTGGTTGTCGAGGGGAACTCCGAGTTCGACTGGTTCTTCGCTGTCGTTTGATTGGAAGCTGCCGGTGTTGGTGATCGCCGGTGCGCTGCCGCCGTTGTCGTAGATGGAGGGCAGGCGGCCGTAGTTGCAGCCTCCGGGTTCGGTGGAGTCGTCGTTGAAGGTGCCCGTGTTTTGCAGTTGCGCGCCGTTTTCCATCCAGATCGGCCCGTCCTCTGCACCGCCGGGCGCGCCGAAGGTCAGCGTGCCCTGGTTGACGAGCGTGACGCCGTCGAGGACAAGCCGCGAGCAGCGTTCGCCGCCGCCGATCGTGCCGGTCACGCCCGAGTCGACGACCAGCCTGCCCGTGCCGTCGATCGTGCTGACACGCCCCCCGCCCGACAGCGAGTGGCTCACGGTCAGCTGGCCGGCGAGGTCGAGCGTGCCGCCCGCGATGGCAAGGGCGCTGACGCTGCTGGTGGAGCCTTCGGGGATCGTCAGCGAGCCGGCACTCACGCTTGCGTGCGCGCCGCTGGCCTGCAGGCTCGTCGCGGTTACGCTGGCGCCGGCGGTGGCGATCGTGCCCGCCCCCGACCACGTGGCGCCGCTCAGCGTGAACGAGCCGCTGGTGAATTCCAGCGCCGTGGCCGAAGCTGCGGAGAAGACCGCTCCAGTCGTGCTGGTGCCGCCGCTGGCCAGCTGCAGCGTCCCGGCCTGTGGGCCGATGGTGCCTTGGTTGTCGAGGGGGACGCCGATGGTGACTGGTTCTTCGCTGTCGTTTGATTGGAAGGTGCCGGTGTTGGTGATCGCCGGTGCGCTGCCGCCGTTGTTATAGATGGAGGGCAGGCGGCCGTAGTTGCAGCCTCCGGGTTCGGTGGAGTCGTCGTTGAAGGTGCCCGTGTTTTGCAGTTGCGCGCCGTTTTCCATCCAGATCGGCCCGTCCTCTGCACCGCCGGGCGCGCCGAAGGTCAGCGTGCCCTGGTTGACGAGCGTGACGCCGTCGAGGACAAGCCGCGAGCAGCGTTCGCCGCCGCCGATCGTGCCGGTCACGCCCGAGTCGACGACCAGCCTGCCCGTGCCGCTGATCGTGCTTGCTCCTGAGCCCCCACCTGCGAATCCCGAGCCGACGTCCAGTTCGTCGGCGATCGCCAGGCTCGCTCGGCTGAGCGACAACGAGGCGATGCTCGACGCTTCGAGCGCGTCGGTGAGTTCGAGCGTTCCTCCCGACAGCGCGAGGGCGCCTTCGCCCTGGACGACGCCGGCCTGAGCGGTGCCTTCGCTGACGTCGACCCTGTCTCCAGCTTCGATACACGCCACGTCGGAGGACGTGGGGACGTTTCCGGTCGACCAGTCAGCGGCCGTCTGCCAGTTGCCTTCGCTGGGGCCGGTCCAGGTGTCGGTGCAGACCGATTGAGCCGAGGCGCCCGTCGCCATCGTCAGGCAGGCCAGCAGGGCAGCAGCTGCGGCCCCGGCGATCTTCGCCCCCACGGAGCCCTTCAGAAAGCGCCTTTGCGACCTTCTCCCTTGCCCATCCCCACGCGACGGTCCCTGCCAAGACATCCCCCCAACCTCCTCGATCGCACACTTCAGGAAGGCCGCTCAGACGAAGGGCGAGGGCCCCGCGCTCACCACTTCGTCGGCTGGCCGGCATGGACATTACCACCGGCGGACATCTCGAAGCAGTCAAGTCAACAGAAACGTCACGTCGGCCGTTAGGACGAGCTCTCGCCGGCCATCGCTGGCTCGTCCTCGGCTTCGATCGCGCCGTCCGGCGGGTCCTCGTCGTCGATCTCGGCGAACTGCGAAGGGTCGCGGTGGGAGCCGCGGATGAGGTCGTCGGGCGAGCCGTCTGGAAGCAGGCGCCCCTGGCGGGTGCCGAAGTAGATCGCCTGCGGGTGGTGGGCGACGAGCGCGAGCGTCGACTGCTCCGGTTCGGGCGCGTAGCCGTCGGTGATCTTCATGCCGATGCTCTCCAGGCCGAGCAGCTTCTCCACCTTCAGGTGCTCTGACTGCTCGGGCACGGCCGGGTAGCCCCACGAGTAGCGGCGGCCCTGCGCGGCGGGAATGTCGAGCATTCGCCGCGCCTCGTAGTGCAGCCACTCGGCCAGGCCCTCGGCGGTCTGCACGCCGAGGCCGTGGACGAACAGCTGCTCGGCGAACTCGCCTTCTGTCTCGAGCTTTGCCATCAGCTCGGTCACCTCGCTGCCCACCGTCACGGCCTGCACGGCGATCACGTCGAGCTCGGGTGGCGCCTTGCCGTCGATCGCGGGGCGAAAGAAGTCGGCCAGGCAGATGCGGTCGCCCTTGGGCTGGCGCGGGCAGACGAAGCGCGTGAGCTCGGTCGTGCGGTCCTCGGGATCCAGCACGACGATGTCGTTGCCCAGCGAGTAGCACGGGAAGAAGCCGAGCAGCGCGCGCGGGTGCAGGTAGGTCCTGCTCGCGCCACATCCGCTCCAGGCGCGGACGGAAGTCGTCGCGCAGCAGCGTCTGCCACGCCTCGCCTTTGACTCCCTTGCCGCCCCAGTGCAGCTTGAACAGCACGTGGGTGTCGAGGTGGGGATAGACCTCGTCGAGATCGACGTGGATCTCGCGCACGTCCCAGAACGGCGGTGTCGGGATCGGCGCGTCCGTGCGCGCAGCCGAGCGCACGGAGTCGTCGGCGAGGTTCGATCCTCCTCGCCGGCGCCTCGCCTTTGGCGCGAAACTCGCTGGCCCCGGCGAGCAGCTTGTGCACGAGCGCGCCGCGCGCGTCTGAGTCGATCAGCTGGTCCATCACGGACAAGCCCTCGAAGGCGTCCTTGCAGTAGAAGACGCCCGGCTCGTACACCTCGTCTGTGTCCTTGCCGCCGGGATACAGGGCGCGGTAGCCGAACGCGCGGTTGATCGCCGCGCCGCCGATCAGCACCGGGTAGGACAGGCCCTTGGCGTGCAGCTCCTGTATGCAGGCGGGCATCTGCTTGGAGGTCGACACCAGCAGCGCCGACAGGCCGATCGCCGTCGCGTCGTGCTCCTGGGCGGCGTCGACGATCGTTTGGATCGGCACCTGCTTGCCGAGGTCCACGACCGTGTAGCCGTTGTTGGTGAGGATCGTGTTGACCAGCGACTTGCCGATGTCGTGCACGTCGCCGAACACCGTCGCCAGCACGACCGTGCCCTTCGTGTAGCCCTCGATCTTGTCCAGGTATTTCTCCAGCTGGGCGACCGCGCGCTTCATCACCTCGGCCGACTGCAGCACGAACGGCAGGATCAGTTCCCCGGCGCCGAACTTGTCGCCGACCTCTTTCATCGCCGGCAGCAGCACCTCGTTGAGCGTCGGCACCGCGCCGATCTTCTGCACGCTCTTGTCGATCCAGTCCTCGACGCCCTCGCGGCGACGACGCAGGATGTGGAAGTGCAGCGCCTCCTCGGGCTCCATGCCCTCGGTCGGGTCCGCCGCGCCCTGGCTTGTGTCTTCGGGCCCCTTGGACTCGAAGTGCTCGATGAACTTCTCCAGCGCGTCCTCGCGGCGGTTGAACACGAGGTCGTCGGCGAGCTCACGCTCGACGTCGGGGATCTCCGAGTAGGGCGTGATGTGGTTGGGGTTGACCATCGCCAGGTCCAGGCCCGCCTGCACGCAGTGGTGCAGGAACACCGAGTTGAGCACCGCGCGTGCGCCGGGGGAGACGCCGAAGGAGACGTTGGAGACCCCCAGCGAGGTCTTGACGTCGGGAATCTGCTCCTTGATCGCTTTAATCCCCGCGATCGTCTCCACAGCGGAGGGGCGCCACTCCTCGTCGCCGGTCGTCAGCGTGAACGTCAGGCAGTCGAAGATCAACAGCTGCGGGTCGAGTCCGTGCTCCTCACAGCACAGGTCGCGGATGCGCTTGGCGATCTCGACCTTGCGCTGCGCCGTCTTTGCCATCCCCACCTCGTCGATCGTCAGCGCGATCAGCGCCGCGCCGTGCGCGAGCGCCACAGGGACCACACGGTCGAGCTTGGCGCGTCCCGCCTCGAGGTTCACGGAGTTGACGATCGCGCGGCCGGGGATCTGCTCTAGGGCCCGTTCGATTACCTCCGGCTCTGTCGAGTCGACCTGGATCGGCGCTGGCTGGGTGAGCGAGACCTTCTTGGCCACCAGGCGCATCTGTTCGTCCTCGTCCTGGCGCTCGGTCAGCGCGACACACAGGTCGAGCACGTGCGCCCCGCCCGTCACCTGGTCCTCGGCGATCTGCACGAGGCCGTCGTAGTCGTCGGCGAGCAGCAGCTCCTTGGCCTTGCGCGAGCCCTGGGAGTTGACGCGCTCTCCGACCATCGTCGGCGCGGGCTCCTGCGCCAGCGGCGTCGCGGCGATCATCGAGGAGAGGTGCGGCGGGCGCGGATTTGGACGCCCGCCCACCCCCGGCCCGGCCGGCCGTGTCGCCACGCGCTCGGCGATCGCGCGGATATGCTCGGGCGTGGTTCCGCAGCAGCCGCCGACGATCCCGACGCTGTAGCGCTCGACGAACTCCTTCAGCGCCTCGGCCAACGGCTCGGGCTTCTCAGGGAAGATCGTCTCGCCGTCGGGGCCCTGTAGCGGCAGGCCGGCGTTGGGGATGCACGCGACCGGTACCGGGCAATACTCACCGAGGAAGCGGATCGCGTCGCGCATGTCCTCGGGGCCGGTCGAGCAGTTCAGGCCGATCACGTCGACCTTCAGTGCCTCCAGCGTGGTCAGCACCGCTGAGATGTCGGTGCCGAGCAGCATCTTGCCGCCGTTGGGCAGCAGCGACACGGACGTGTGGATCGGCAGCTCACGGCCGCTGCTCTTGAACGCCGCGCGCGCGCCGAACACCGCGGCCTTGACCTCCAGGATGTCCTGCGCTGTCTCGATGATCAACAGGTCGGCGCCGCCGTCGATCAGTCCCTCGGCCTGCTCGCTGAAGACCTCGACCAGCTCGCCAAAGCGGATCTGCCCGAGCGAGGGATCCTCGGAGGCGGGCAGGTAGCCGGTCGGGCCGATCGAGCCGGCCACGAAGCGGTGTTCGCCCGCCGCCTTGCGCGCGATTTCGGCGGCCTTGGTGTTGATCTCGACGGTGTAATCAGCCAGGCCCCACTCGCCGAGCTTGATCCGCGATGCCTGGAAGGTGTCGGTCTCGACGACTTCGGCGCCCGCGTCGAGCATCGAAGCGTGCACGCCCTCGATCACGTCCGGGCGGTTGAGCACGAGCGCCTCGTGGCACTTGCCCTGCAGGCCGCCGTAGTCCTCGCTGGTCAGCTCGAACTGCTCCAGCGTGGCGCCCATGCCGCCGTCGTAGACGACGACGTGCTCATGGATGGCTTTCAGGTAATCGCGCTCGGACATTGCAGGCAATGCTAGTCCGTAGTCCCAGCCGGGACGGGCTGCTGGCACCTTTCGGGCAGCCCCCCTGCCCGCGTCAGACGACAGCGCGTAGAGCGCCTGGTGCCAACGCATCGGTCAGGCGTCCAACATTTCCACGAGCGCGTTTGCGCAGGCGCACACTGCTCAGCGATGGCGACCATGGGGGCCGCCGGCGCGCAGCACGAAGAAGGGACCACCATCATCATGACTGTCGACTTTCTGCAGATACCCACCCTCGACGACGACGGCGCAGTGGCGACGTTTGCGCCCGCAGCGTTCGAGCAGGCCGACGTGACCGTGCGCAGGGGCGCGCACGCAGACCAGGAGGTGGGGGAGGCTCAGGCGCTCGTCGCGGTCGTGGGTCTCGGCCACGCAGGCCTATCCAGCGCGATGGCGCTGCGTCGTGCGGGCTTGCGCATCGTGGGGATCGAAACCTCGCCGAGCGGGCTGGCGGACATCCGCTGCGGACGGGCGGCGCTGCCGGAGGACCTGCGCTCGCAGTTGCGTGAGCAGTGCCGCGACGCGGCATTCGAACTGACCGACAGCATCGAGGCGGCGAGCGGCGCCGACATGGTTCTGATCTGCGTGCCCGCCACGTTGGACCGCCAGCGCCGGCCCAACTCCGAGGGGCTCAAGCGCTCGTGCGCGTCGGTGGTGCGCCATGCACGCGCCGGCCAAACGCTTGTGCTGACGTCGACCAGCTGCGTGGGCAGCACGCGCAAGCTGCTTGTCGAGCCGCTCCAAGAGCGCGGGCTGCACGTGGGTGAGGACGTCTTCGTGGCGTTCTGCCCCGAGCACGTCGACCCCGACGAGGCCGACGGCGGGCAGGCTCAGCCTCGGCTGATCGTGGGCGCCGTCAGCGAGACGTGCTTCAGGCACGCCTCGGCGCTGCTGCGCAACATGGGCCAGGACCTGTTGCGCGTCTCCTCGCCGGAGACCGCCGAGATGGTCAGGCTGTACGAGAGCACCTTCGAGGCGGTCAACGTGGCGCTAGCGTTCGAGCTGGCAGACGCCTGCCGGACCCAGGGCGTTAGCCCGGCCGAGGTCGCAGACGCGGCCGCCAGGCCGTCAGGCGCGAGGAGCCGCAGTGCGTGCCCTGCGATGCCGGCGCACCGCGTCGCCTCGGATCCCCACCACCTGCTGCACCCGCTGCGCGAGCGCGGCCGTCCGGCGACGCTCGCCGAGGAGGCCCTGCGCAGGGTCGACGCACGTCCCCGCCGCATGGCGATGCGGGCCTACGACGTGCTCGCGCGCTCAGCCAAGCAGATTCGCGACGCTCGCGTGCTGGTCGTGGGGGCCTCCAGCGACGTGGGCTTCGGCGAGCGCCGCGAGGCGCCGGCGGTGGAGATCATCGAGCGCCTGCGCGCCACCGGGGCCCAGGTCGACTTCCACGATCCGCTCGTTCCCGTGCTGGTGCTCGACGGAGAGGACGTCTACAGCGTCGACCCCGACCCCCGTCGAGATGTGTCCGGCTTCGGTCCCGAAGATTACGACCTGGCGATCGTCGTGACGATACGCGAGGGTTACGACTACGGCTGGCTGCGGCGCTGTCCGCAGGTGCTCGACTGCACCTATCGACAACGGACCGGCCGGCGTTACTACCTGCCCTGAGCAAGTTGCAAACCGCCTCGCCGCGAGCGCCTTACGGCGGCTCGCCGGGACGGTCATGTCGTAAACACATCCACCAAAGCCCGATCGAGAAGGGGGACGCAAATGAGGCCGGAGCCCGGACTGGGAGCGCTCGCCACCGAGGAGATTGACGAGCCGACCGTTGGCGTGCTGGACGTCGACGAGCTCGACGCACGTCGCGACGCCGACGCACGCCACGACGCCGAAGCACGCCACGGCGCGGTCACGTCTGCCGAGGAGGCGGTGGTGGCGGTAGTGGGCCTCGGCTACGTGGGTTTGCCGACGGCGATCGCGCTGCGCGGCGCGGGCGCGAGGATCATCGGGATTGACGTCTCGCAGCGGCGCCTGCAGGAGATCCGCAACGGCGAGGCCGAGCTGCTGGACAGCGAGCAGGGCGCCTTGAGCGGCTATCTCGACGGCGAAGGCTTCGTGCTGACCGAGCGCATCGACGCCCTCGACGCGGCCGACCTCGTGCTGATCTGCGTCCCCACGCCGATCGACGAGTTGCGCCGGCCCCAGCCGGAGATCCTGCGGCGCGCGTGCGCGTCGGTGGTCGAGCACGCGCGCGCGGGGCAGACGTTCGTGCTGACGTCCACCACCTATGTTGGCACTACCCGCGAGCTGCTCGTGGCGCCGCTGGAGGAGCGCGGGCTGCGTGTGGGCGAGGACGTGTTCGTGGCGTTCGCGCCCGAGCGGATCGATCCGGGCGTGGTCGAGCACGAGCAGCTGCGCACGCCGCGCGTGATCGGCGCCGTCAGCGAGACGTGCTTTAGGCGCGCGTCGCAGCTGCTGCGTCACACCTGCCTGGCGCTGCATCGCGTGTCCTCGCCTGAGGCCGCGGAGATGGTCAAGCTGTACGAGAACACCTTCCGCGCGGTCAACATCGCGCTGGCGTTTGAGATCGGCGAAGCGTGCAAGACGCTGGCGCTGGACCCGATCGAGGTGACCGACGCGGCCGCCACCAAGCCCTACGGCTTCATGGCCCACTATCCCTCGGCGGGCGTGGGCGGTCACTGCATCGGCGTGGACCCGCACTACCTGCTGCATCCGCTGCGCGAGCGCGGCCGTCCGGCGGAGATGGCCGAGGAGGCGATGCGCAAAGTCGCCGGGCGCCCGCGCCACGTGGTCTGGCGCGCGCACGAGCTGCTGGTGGCGGCGGGCGGGCGGCTGGCCGACGGGCGTGTGCTGGTCGTGGGGGCCTCCTACAAGCCGGGCGTGGCAGATAGCCGCGAAGCTCCGGCCGTCGAGATCATCGAGCGCCTGCGCGGCGAAGGAGCTCATGTCGACTACCACGACCCGCTCGTCGGTGAGCTGCGCGTCGGCGATCAGCTGCTGGAAAGCGTCGACCCGGACCCGCGCCGCGACGCGTCGGGCTTCGGTCCCGAAGACTATGACCTGGCGATCGTCGTGACGATCCATCCGCAGTATGACTACGGCTGGCTGAGGCGTTGCCGGGCGGTGCTCGACTGCACCTATCGCACGCCTGCTGGGCGCGAGCGCCACGTCCCCTGATGTGGATCTCGCTCAAACACGCTGTCAAGGCGATGTCGTTGAAGGGCGCCGTGGAGGCAATGTCGCTCCACCGCGCACTGAAGGCGCTCGCGGCCGTCTACCTGCTCGTGCTGATCGTCGCCGTGATGGCCTACAAGGCGGCCTATCTGGGGCTGATGTTCTCCAACGTGTTCTTCGGCATCTACAGCGTGTGCGTGGCCAGCTACATCCTCAGCCGCTTCGTCTTGAGCCTGTTCTATCGAGCCAAGCCGGACGCGGGCATCGAGCCGCAGATCGCGATCGTGATGCCCTGCTTCAACGAGCAGGAGGCGATCGCCGCGTCGCTGCGCTCGCTGCTGGAGCTGCGCTACCCGCCCGAGAAGCTCGAGCTGATCGCGGTCAACGACGGCTCGACCGACGCCACTTTGGCGGAGATCGAGCGCGTGGCCGGCGAAGCCGACGGGCGCGTGCGGGTGATCGACTTCCCTGAGAACCGCGGCAAGCGCGCCGCCATGGCGGCGGGCATCCGCGCGAGCAGCGCGGAGGTGATCGCGTTCGTGGACTCCGACTCGGTGGTCGAGCCCGACGCCCTGCGCCTGCTCGTGCAGCCGCTGGCCGACCCCCGCGTGGGCGCGGTGTGCGGGCACGCCAACGTGCTCAACCTGCGCGACACGTGGCTCACGCGCATGCAGGCCGTGCGCTACTTCGTGGCCTTCCGCGTGGTCAAGGCGGCCGAATCGGTGTTCAACGCGGTGACCTGCTGCTCGGGCTGCTTCTCGGCCTACCGGCGCGAGGCGATCCTGCCGCGCATGGACTGGTGGGAGAGCCAGCGCTTCCTCGGGATCGAGTCGACCTTCGGCGACGACCGCTCGCTGACCAACTGCGTGCTGCGCGACTGGCGCATCGTGTATGAAAAGCGCGCCATCTCGCACACGATCGTGCCGGCCACCTTCCGCGCGTTCGTCACCCAGCAGACGCGCTGGAAGCGCTCGTGGACGCGCGAGTCGCTGCAGGTCGCCAAATTCATCTGGCGCAAGCATCCGGTGGCCGCGCTGTTTACCTACCTGAGCATAGTCCTGCCGCTGATCGCGCCGGTGGCCGCGGTGCACGCGCTCGTGTGGGGACCTCTCATCCACGGCGGCACGCTGCCGCTCATCTACCTCGCCGGCCTGTATGCGCTGGCGATGGTCTACTCGCTCTATTACGTGATCTTCCAAGACGAGTACAGCCTGGTGTGGCTGTACGGCGTCCTGTTCGTCTTCTTCTACCTGGCGATCATGCTGTGGCAGACCTACTACGCGATCGCCACCTGCCGCACGGCGTCCTGGGGGACGCGTCCGGCCACGGCCGGCACGGGCGGGGGAGCAGGATAGGAGATGGCGCACGCCCTCGATCCCGTCGACACGCGGCCTCCCGCCCGCAGCGGCCCGCTCGCGACGATCGCGCACGGTCTCGCGGTGATGGTGCTGGTCGTCTCGATCCTGCCGGTCGTGCTGGCCGGGCCCTCGCTCCTGCGCGCGCCGGTGAAGCTCGAGCGCGAGCTGCGGGCGGACGTCGAGCGCCTGCTGCACAGCGGCGCCCGCTCGCATGCGCACTCCCACCCGCCGGCCGGCACTGCGGCCTTCGCCAGGGGGGCGAGGCGATGAGCCGCGCTGGTGGCGGCCGCGCGGCCGGATTGCAGGCGCTTGCGCTGGCGGCGATGGCGCTGGGCTGCTTCGGCGCCTGGCAGCCCGCCCTGGCGCACGGGACCCGCGCCGCCGCGGCCGCAACCTCGCGCTGCGGGGCGCGCGACCTACGCCTGCACCGTCTGGGCGCCAAGCGTGCGCGGCTGAGCTGGAGCGCGCCGGCCCGCGCTCGCGCGAGCGAGCGGCTCGCGTATCGCGTCCTTCGCGCGGGGCTGACGGTGGGCCAGACGACGCACGAGTCGATCGTGATCAGGATCACCCCGGGACGGGCGGTCACCTACACGGTGCAAACGGGCAGCGCGGGCGCGCGTCCCACCTGCTCGGCCAGGCTGCGCGCGGCCGTGGCCTTCCGGGCGCCGGGGCGCGTGTCCGACCTGCGCGTCCTGGCGGGCACGCCAAGCGGCGCGCTGATCGGCTGGCGGGCGGCGCCGGTGGGCGACGCTCCGGTCGCCGGCTACCGCGTGCAGCGCGACGGCGCGGTGCTGGGGCAGACGCGCCGGCTGCAGTTCGGCCTGCGCGTGAGCAGCGGACGGGCCAACCGGGTGACTGTGGCGGCGGTCGACACGCTCGGGCACGTGGGCGCGAGCGTCGTGTTGGTGATCGGCGCGCGCCCAGGCCAGCCGTCCTCGCCGGCGGCGAGCTCGTCGTCGCAGACCGGCGGCGCCGCGCAGGCGCCGTCCGGCCCGCACGCGCCGCCCAACCCCCCGTCGCTGCTGTCGGCGGTGAAGGTGAGCGACACCTCGGTCACGCTGTCCTGGCAGGCGGGCAGCGCCAACGCGGGCAGCGTGAAGGGCTACCTGCTCTACGAGGACGGCCAGCCGGTGGGCGTGGTGGAAGGACAGATCACGACCGTGGCGTTGGCGTCCGCGCGGGAATACACCTTCGCGGTGGCCACGATGGACAGCTACGGCGACCTCAGCGAACCGACCCCGCAACTGAAGGTGATCACCACCCACACGCGGCCGCCCGCGCCGACGGGCCTGTCGGCCGACACGGTGACCAGCCAGTCGGCCGTGCTCAGCTGGAAGCCGAGCACTGCGGTGAGCGGGGACATCATCGGCTACCGCGTGTTCCGCGACGAAATCCCGGTGGGGCAGACGTCCGGCACGGAAATGACGGTGGCGAGCCTCGCGCCGGAAAGCGAATACGAATTCACGGTCAGCGCGGTGGACTCGCTGGGGGCGATCAGCCCGCCGAGCGCGCCCACGATCGTGGACACCTCCGCTCCGGCGCCCACCCACGGCGGCGTGCAGGCGTACGTACTGGCCTCGACCGACGAAAGCTTTGAAGACCTCGAGGCCCACTACCAGCAGATCGGCGTGGTCTACCCCACCTACTTCGAATGCGGCTCGGGCGGCGAAATCCAAGGCAGCGACGATCAGCTGATCACCCATTGGGCGATCGCGCGCAAGATCGCGGTGATGCCGCGGGTCAACTGCCAGAACGTGGCCGACGAGGAACAGATACTGAACGAACCATCGGTGCGCGAACGGACGATCGAACGGCTGGCCGCGCTGTGTCAGACCTACGGCTACGACGGCGTGCAGATCGACTTCGAGGGGGCGCCGCCGGCCGAGCGCAACCCGTTCACCGCGTTCATCACGGCGCTGGCCGAACGCCTGCACGCGCAGGGCGACAAGCTCTCGACGGTGGTCACCGCCAAGTACTACAACGTGCCGACGGGGCGCGCGGCGATGTACGACGACGCGGCCCTGTCGGGCCCGTCCGACTACATGTTCGTGCTCGACTGGGGCATCCACTGGACCACCTCAACCCCCGGGTCGATCGATGAACTGCCGTGGTTCAAACGCGTGGCCGAATACACCGCCACGCTGCCCAACCGGGAAAAGTTCGTGCTGGGCATGCCTTTGTACGGGCTCAACTGGCCCGAAGGCGGCGGCCCCAACCACCCAGCCACAGCGATGGAGTACGACAGCCTGACCACGCTGGCGGGCCAGCTGGGCGTGACACCCGAATGGGAAGCGAACGCGGCCAGCCCGCACTTCTCCTATAGCGAAGGCGGGGTCGAACATCAGGTCTGGTACGTGGACCGCCAGTCGCTCGCCATCCGCACGGCGCTGGCGGAAAGCCTCGGCCTGAAAGTGGGTCTGTGGCGGCTGGGCACCGAGGACCAGAGCATCTGGGAACTTCCGCAACTGGGCGGGTCACAATAGGCGTGTGAGCAGAACGGTCATTCGTGCGTCGGTGCTGGCCCTGCTGGCGCTGGCGAGCAGCGGCGCGCTGAGCGCTCCGGCGCGTGCTAACGCCATCCCGCGCTCGCGCCTGCAGGCTTTCGTGCTGGCCAGCGCGCCCGACTCGCTGGCCGACCTCAAGGCGCACGCGCGGGCGATCGGCGTGGTGTACCCCACGTACTTCGAATGCGAGACCGCCAGTGGGGTGATCGCCGGTCACGACGTGCCGGCGATCACCGACTACGCGAGCGCCAGCCAGATGATGGTGATGCCGCGGGTCAACTGCCAGGACGGCCCCACGGTGCACCGCATCCTCACCGACCCGGCGACGCGCGCGGCGACGCTTCGGCGCCTGGCGACCATCGCCCGTGACCGCCACTACGCGGGCCTGTGCGTGGACTTCGAGAACGACGGCACGCAAGATCGCGCGGCGCTCAGCTCGTTCGTCGCGGCGTTGGCCGGCGAGCTGCATCGCCACGGCAAGCGGTTGGCGGTTGTGGTGGACGGGGCGGGCGCCCAGCAGGCGACCCCCTCCAGCGGCCTGTACGACTACGGCGCCATCAGCGAAGCGGCGGACAGCGTGTTCGTGCTCGCGTGGGGTGCGCACTGGGCGCGCTCGGCGCCCGGGCCGATCGCGCCGCTGGGCGACGTGGAGGCGACGGTCGCCTCCATCGCTGGGCTGCCCCACGCGTCGCGTTTCGTGCTCGGCGCCCCCATGTACGGCTTGGACTGGCCTGCGGGCGGCGGCCCGGCCAACGAAGCGAGCGCCTACCAGTACTCCTCGGTGGCGGCCCTGGCCCGCTCTGTCGGCGCCACGCCGGCGCGCGATCCGGAATCGCAGGAGCTGACGTTCAGCTACAGCGAAGCCGGCGTGACCCACCAGGTCTGGTACCTGGACGCCCACGCCATACGCGCCGTGCTGGCGATCGGCCGCGCCCACGGGCTGGCGGTGGGGCTGTGGCGGCTGGGCAGGGAGGACCAGTCGCTGTGGTCCTCCCTCGGCGGTCTGTGATCACTTAATAAAGAGCATCTCCGAGTACTTCGGCAACGGCCACAGATCGTCCGCCACCAGCTTCTCCAGCCGGTCGGCGACGTCGCGCACGTCTTCCATGGCAGGGATGACGCTGTCGCGCATGTACAGCGCCTCCTTCTGGGCGGTACCGTCCGGGTGGTTCTCGTCGAGGTTGGCGTCCTCGAGCTTGATGATTGCGTAGTGCAACTCCTTGACGAGCGGCTCGACCTCGCCGATGAGCTCCTCGAGGGCGACGACCTGGAGCTCGTTGAGGTAGCGCACGGCAGCGGGCAGCAGCATCGTGCGCGCGATCGCGTAGGCGGTCTCTGACTCAATGTTGATGTTGGTGGCGTACTGCTCGGTGAACACCTCATAGCGCGACTCCAGCTCGCGCTTGGACAGCACTTTGTATTTTTTGAATAGGGCGACGGTCTGTTTGTCGATCAGCCACGGCAGCGCGTCGGGGGTGGTGCGCAGGTTGGCGAGGCCGCGTTTCTCGGCCTCCTTGTGCCACGCCTCGGAGTAGCCGTCGCCGTCGAAGACGATCTGCTTGTTGGCGGCCCAGGCGTCCTTGACGACGCTGGTGACGGCTTTCTCCAGAGTGGCGCCGGAGCCTTTGAGCGCGCTCTTGAGCTTCTCGGCGAGCTCGTCGACGGACTCGGCGACGATCGTGTTGAGCACCGTGTTGGGCCAGGCGGGCGAGGCGCTGGATCCGAGCGCGCGGAACTCGAACTTGTTGCCGGTGAACGCGAACGGGCTGGTGCGGTTGCGGTCGCCGCCGTGCAGCGGCAGCGGCGGCAGCACGGGAGTGCCCAGGCCGAGGAACGAGCCGGGCTTGGAGGCCTGCGTCTTGCCGGTCTCGATCGCGGTGAAGACCTTCTCGAGCTCGGCGCCGAGGAAGATCGAGATGATCGCGGGCGGCGCCTCGTTGGCGCCCAGCCGGTGGTCCTGCCCGGCGCTGGCGATCGAGGCGCGCAGCAGCGCCTGGTGCTTGTTGACAGCCTGGATGACGGCGGCCGCGAAGAACAGGAACTGCAGGTTCTCGTGGGGGGTGTCGCCGGGGTCGAGCAGGTTCAGCCCGGTGTCGGTGCCCATCGACCAGTTGTTGTGCTTGCCCGAGCCGTTGACGCCGGCGAACGGCTTCTCGTGCAGCAGGCACACCAGCCCGTAGTGGCGGGCGGTGTTTTCCATGATCTGCATCGTGACCATCTGGTGGTCTGAGCCGACGTTTGAGTTCTCGAAGATCGGCGCGACCTCGAACTGGTTGGGGGCGACCTCGTTGTGGCGCGTCTTGATGGGTATGCCCAGCTTGGCCAGCTCCTGCTCGACCTCGAGCATG
Source organism: uncultured Solirubrobacteraceae bacterium (assembly GCA_963734225.1). Taxonomy (GTDB): domain Bacteria; phylum Actinomycetota; class Thermoleophilia; order Solirubrobacterales; family Solirubrobacteraceae; genus Palsa-744. Next base: position 367,410 of record CAVTGI010000014.1, on the reverse strand, counting down.
TAGGCGAGCACGCGCTCGGGGATCGAGCCGAAGTAGTGATCGTCGAGCTCGTGGCCCTTGGGCGGTTTGGCGCCGTAGAGGGTGCGTCCGGTGGTGACCAGGTCGGGGCGTTCGAAGTAGTACTGCTCGTCGATCAGGAAGTACTCCTGCTCACAGCCGGTGGTGGTGAAGACGCGCTTGGCCTCGTCGACGCCCAGCAGTCCCAAGGCGCGGATGGCGGCGCCGGACAGCGCGTCCATCGAGCGCAGCAGGGGGATCTTGTGGTCGAGCGCCTCGCCGGTCCAGGAGGTGAAGGCGGTGGGGATGCACAGCAGCGCGCCGTTGGGGTTTTCCAGGATGAAGGCCGGGGAGGTCGGGTCCCAGGCGGTGTAGCCGCGCGCCTCGAAGGTGGCGCGGATGCCGCCGGTGGGAAACGAAGAGGCGTCGGGCTCGCCCTGGATGAGCTCCTTGCCGGAGAATTCGCTGATCGCGGTGCCGTCGCCGGCAGGTGCGTAGAAGGAGTCGTGCTTCTCCGCTGTGGACCCGGTCAGCGGCTGGAACCAGTGCGTGTAGTGGGTGGCGCCCCTCTCCATCGCCCAGTCCTTCATCGCCTGCGCGACCTGATCGGCGAGCGAGGTGTCCAGCGCCTCGCCGCGCGCCAGCGTGCGCTGCAGCGCCTTGTAGACGTGCTTGGGCAGACGCTGACGCTGCAGCGCCGGCGAGAAGACGTTCGCTCCGAAGACCTGGTTGCCCGGGAGGGTCAGGTCGAGCGCGCCGAGCGCGCTCCCGTTGGCGCTCCACTGTGCGGCGGTGACATTTTGCTGACGGGTCCTGGGCATGGCCTCGGTCGATTCCTCCTGGAGAAAGGGTGACGTGCTGGGACTCCGGCAGGCGCCGGGCCGCACGCAATCGTAGTGGCCGGACGGCCAAACGGCATCACCGGATGGCGAAATCGCCGGGGCGCTCTTTGGACAGCCGGCCAAATGGCCGAGGGCGAGGCCGAGGGCTGCTAGAGACTGCCGCTGGTGGGGTATTCGCCGGGCGCGACCTTGCCGGTGTTCGGGTTGACGTGGCTGATCGCCGGCGCGGGCGCGATGTCCACGCTGAAGCGCCCATGTGGCACGCCGCCCGCGGCCAGCTTGGCCTTGGCCTTGCCGGCGAGGCCCGCGTTGAGCGTGTAGTCGACGGTGTAGCGGCCGGACTTGACGGGCACCAGGCGCCACACGAACGTCTGCGTCTTGCCGGCGGCGAGCGATCCGAGTGCCCAGGTGTTGACGTAGGCGGTCTGCGCGCCGCCGAGCTGGCTGACTTCCTGGGTGGGCACGGGGGGATGGGGGACCGGGCCGGGGCCGCGTTCGATCGCCCAGGTCGGGCGTTTGTCGTCGGCCAGTTCGGGATAGTTGGAGGTGTATTCGAGCGAGTCCAGCGTGACGGCCACATTGGGCACCGCTTTTGAGCCGCTGTTTCGCACCCGCAGCTCCAGCTTGGTGGGACGCGCGATCGACTGCTTGGCGGGGAAGCTCGCGCTGACGATCTGCATGGCGAAGGTGCCGGAAGCTTCGTGGGCGTCCTGGCGCGCGGCGCCGCAGCCGGCGATTGCGACGGCACACACCGCCGTCGCGCACGCAGCGAGCGCGCGCGACGGGCGCGAGTATGTGCCGCGTTCAGGGCGCGCGAACAGGTGAGCGACTCTCCGTCTCCCCCTCACAGTTGGGCCACGATACCAGTGCCGCCAGCGCCCTGGGCGCCTCTGGCGGGCCCCGCCGGGACGGGTAGCGGTGGCGTACGCCGGATGCATCGCGTAGAGTGCGTGAGGCAACTTCTGGGCAACATGACAGCGACCCAAGGAGGGTTGGAGGGAAATGGTTCGCAGCGTCGCCGAGCGGGTGGGCAGCCCGTTTCGACACGTGCTCGAGGAATTCGGGGACATGATGATCCTGACGGGTCGCACGATCTCCTCCGCGCTGCGCCCGCCCTACCCCTACGGCGGCGAGCTGGTCTCGCAGTTCCTGTTCACGCTGCGGCTGGTCTGGTTTCCGCTGCTGATCTCCACGGTGGCCATCTGCTACGGCGCGCCGGGCCTGCAGGCGGCGGACTTCCTGGTCCTGATCGGCGCGCTGGATCGCCTGGGCGGCTTCTTCGTGCTGGCCGCCATCCGCGAAATCGGCCCGTTCGTGACCTCGATCGTGGTTGCGGGCGTGGCGGGCTGCGCGATCACGGCGGACCTGGGGGCGCGCAAGGTGCGCGAGGAGCTAGATGCCCTGCAGGTGCTCGGCGTGGACCCGGTCAAGAACCTTGTCGTGCCGAGGTTCCTGGCATTGATGATCGTGACCGGTCTGTTTGACATCTACGCGGTGCTGTTCGGGTTGTTCGGGGGCCTGCTGGCGGAGATCGTCAACGGTGGCACGCTGGGCCCGTTCTGGAACACGCTGTTCGAGAACTCGTCGGTCACCGACCTGTGGGGGTCGGTGCTCAAGACGACGGTGTTCGGCGCGATCATCGCGATCGTGTGCTGCTACAAGGGCATGTCCGCGTCCGGCGGCGCCGAGGGGGTGGGCCGCGCGGTCAACGAAGCAGTCGTCATCTCCTTCCTGGGTATCGGCGCGTTCAACTACGTGTTCACGCAGACGCTGCTGGCCACTCACCCGCAAATCCTGGTGATCAAGTGAACGAATTCCTCGCGCTGCCCCGCGAATGGCTGGCGTCGACCGGGGAGATCGGCCGCTTCACGAGCACGATCGTGCGCGACGTGTATGGCGGGCGCGTGTTTCGCTTCTTCGGCGAGACGCTGCGCCAGGCGGGCATCCTGATCATCTTCTCCACGCTGGTCATCTGGAGCCTGGTGTTCATTGTTGGGTTGGGCACCTGCGGGATCGAGGCGGCGTACTTCAACGAGTCGACCGGCACGGCCAACTACGCGGGCGTGTTCGCGGCGTGGTGCAACCTGCGCGAGGCGGTGCCGTACGTGTTCGGCTACATGCTGGCGGCGAAGGTGGGCACGGGCATCGTGGCCGAGCTCGGCGCGATGCGCATCTCCGACGAGATCGACGCGCTGGAGGTGATGGGAATCGACTCGATGACGTTTCTGTGCGCGACGCGCCTGTTGGCGGCGTGGATCGCTTTGCCGTTCATGTATCTGGCGGCGATCGGGGTGGCCTACCTGGGTTCGTATATCGCGATCGTGGATCAGATCGGCTATGTGTCCTCGGGTGGCTATCTGCTGATCTTCTGGCAGTTTCAGAACGTGCCGGATCTGATCTTCAGTTTGATCAAGGGGATGACCATGGCCACGGCGATCGTGCTGGTGGCCTGCTACTACGGCTATACGGCCAGCGGCGGCCCGGTGGGGGTGGGCAGGGCGACGGCCAAGTCGATGGTGCTCAATCTGGTGCTGATCCACATCATCGGCATGCTCGGCACCCAGATATTCTGGGGCGGTAACGCTCGCGCCCCGATCGGAGGGTGAGGATGGCCCACGACGAGGACGGCGAGGCGCTGGGGCGACCCGAGTCGCCGGACGGTGATGATTCTGCGGTGCAGGCGCAGTCCGCACGACGCATACGCTCTGCGGAGGCGGCCTCGGCCTCCGAGGAGGACGAGTTTCGCTACCACACCGGGACGATCCACGCGGACGAGGCGCCTGACGAGATCGAGTTCATCGACGTGCACAAGTCCTTCGGGCGCAACCACGTGCTGCGCGGCCTAAACATGGGCTTGCCGGCGGGCAAGATCTCTATGATCATCGGCCCGTCGGGCACGGGCAAGTCGGTATGCATCAAGCACATCGTCGGGCTGCTCTACCCGGACGAGGGCGACGTGATCGTGCAGGGGCACTCGGTGCCAAGCCTGCGCGACGCGGACCTGTTCGAGATGCGCAAGAAATTCGGCGTGCTCTTCCAAGACGGTGCACTGTTTGGCTCTCTGAACCTGTACGACAACGTGGCGTTTCCGCTTCGCCAGCACACCGAGAAGGGCGAGGAGGAGATCGCCGAGGTCGTCAACCGCCGCCTGCGCGAGGTCGGCCTGGCGGACGCGAACGAGAAGATGCCCAACGAGCTCTCGGGCGGGATGCGCAAGCGCGCCGGCTTCGCGCGCGCGCTGGTGCTCGAACCGGACATTGTCCTGTTCGACGAGCCCGACTCCGGCCTGGACCCGGTGCGCACGGCGCTGCTGTGCGAGCTGATCAAGGAAGTGCACGCGGAGAACGGCGGCTGCTACGTGGTAATCACCCACGACATCATGAGCGCGCGCCGCGTAGCCGAGCACATCTCGGTCCTGTGGAAGGGCCGCATCGTCGAGTCCGGCCCTGCCCAGGACCTGTTCGCCTCGGAAAATCCGTTCGTGCGCCAGTTCTTGTCCGGCCAGGCGGCCGGGCCGCTCGGCATGGAGTGAGCCCGCCGCCGGGGACGGTGAACTCCACTCGTGCTCGCCGTTAGCCTTCGACTGTGAACGCCTCGCGCCTGTTCTCGACTCTCGCGGGCTGGGCCGCTCGCCACGCGCGGCCGGTGCTGGCGGTCGCGCTGGTGCTTGGTCTGGGTGGCGCGGCGCTGGCGCTGCGCCTGCATCCGTCCGCGGCCGAGAGCACGTTCGTGTCGAGCTCCAACGGCCAGTACAAGGCCACGCAGCGCTTCTACGCCGGCTTCGGCGAAGAGCCGATCGAGGTTCTCGTCAAAGGCAGCCTGCAGGATCTGGTGCTTACGTCGGACATCGAGCGCCTGGCCGGGTTGGAGGGCTGCCTGGCGGGCAACGTCCCCGCGGTCGCGCTTCCCACCGAGGGTGGCGTCAACGGTCCCTGCGGACAGCTTGCGCGCATGAAGACCGTCAAGGTCGTCTTCGGGCCCGGCACGTTCATCAACGAGGCCGCCAACCAGATCGACGAACAGCTGACCAACGGGAGCCGTCAGGCCCAGGATGAGGCCAAGCAGGCCGAACAGGACGTCTATCGAGCTGCGCTTGCCCGCCACCTGCCGATCGCCCAGGCGCGCACCCTCGCCCAGCAGGCCAGCAAGGTCACGATCGGCCGCTTCCAGGAGAGCGTGGTCACGCTCGCGCTGCAGTACGGCCTGACGTCGAGGCCGAGCATCGAAGACCCCGAATTCGTGTCCACGCTCGTGTTCGATCCGAGCAAGCCGGCTGGCACCCCCAAGCAGCGCTTCGCCTACCTGTTCCCGAGCAGCGACGCCGCGCTGGTCACCGTGCGCATGAGGGCTGGGCTCTCCGAAGCGCGAAGGACGCGCACGATCGGCCTGATCGAGCAGGCGGTCGGCATGGGCCAGTGGCAGTTGCAGCACGGCGAGTCCTACCTGGTGACCGGCGAGCCCGTGATCGTCTCGGAACTGACCAACTCGATCACCCACTCGCTGGAGCTGCTGCTGATCGCGGTGTTGATCGTGATGGCCGGCACGCTCGGCCTCGTGTTCCTCGGGCGCCCAAGGCTCTTGCCGCTGGCGCTCGCGCTGCTCGCCGCAGCGCTCACCTTCGGTGCGCTGTCGCTGGTAGGCGCATCCCTGACGATGGCCTCCATCGCGGTGCTGCCGGTGCTCGTCGGGCTAGCCGTCGACTACGCCATCCAGTTTCAGGCGCGCGTCGCCGAAGCGCAGCTGGATGACGTGGCGCCGGTCGATGCGGCGCGGGCCGGTGGCGTGCAGGCGGCTGGGCGAGCGGGCGCGATAGCGCGCGCCGCCGCGCTCGGTGCTCCAACGATCGCCACCGCAGCGGCGGCCAGCGCGGCGGCCATGCTCGTGCTCGCGCTCTCGCCCGTACCGATGGTGCGCGGCTTCGGCGTGCTGCTCGTGGTGGGCGTGGCGATCGCGCTGCTATGCGCGATCAGTGCCGGCGCGGCCGCGCTTGCGCTGCTTGGTCGCGGCGAAGCCGGGCGCTCTCCTGGCGCGCTGTCGGGCGGTCCCCTTGGGTCGGCCTGGCGCGGCGCGCGCGACCTGCTGCGCGACAACCCGCTCACCCGCCTCGTTTCCGGCGTGGCGCTCGACGTGGCCGTGCGCCGGCCTGGGCGCGTGCTCGGCGTGGGGCTTGCGCTGGCTGCGCTTGGCTGGGGACTGGACACGCAAACGAGCGTCCAGACCGACATCACCAAGCTCGTGCCGCAGAGCCTCAGTTCTCTGCAGGGCTTGGACACGCTCGAGCGCACCACCGGTGTGGGCGGGGAAATCGACCTGATGGTGCATGGCCGCAACCTGGCCACGCCGGCCACGATCGAATGGATGAGCGCATATGAGAACGCGGTCCTGGAGCGCTTCGGATACAGCTCCACGCGTGGCTGCGGCGCGGCACGGCTGTGCCCGGCCTTCTCCCTGCCCGACCTGTTCCAAAGCCAGGCGACGGCCGCCGGCGCGACCGCGCTCGGCAGCGCTCCTGACACCGCCAAGGCACCCACGACCGGCCAGGCCAGCGCCCCGGCCAAGCTCTCCCAGGCCGACGTCAGCGGTTTGCTGAGCGTGATCCCGCCCTACTTCTCTCAGGACGTGATCACCCCCGATCGTCGTACGGCTACGCTCGCGTTCGGCATCCGCCTGATGAGCCTCGACCAGCAGCAGCGGCTGATCGAACAGATGCGTTCGGATCTGCATCCGCCGGCGGGCATCAGCGCGACCCTCGTCGGGCTGCCCGTGCTGGCCGCCCAGTCGGGCGCCGAGGTCGCCGATCCGTGGCGGCGCCTCGAGACGCTGCTCGTCGGCCTGGCTGCCGTCGCGCTGGTGCTGTTGGTCGCCTTTCGCGGCGACCGCCGCCGCGCGCTCGTGCCGCTTGCGCCGATCGCGCTGGCCACCGGCTGGTCGGCGCTCGTCCTGTTCGCCGTGCGCGTGCCGCTGAACCCGATGTCGGTCACCTTGGGGGCGCTGGTGATCGCGATCTCAACCGAGTTCAGCGTCCTGCTGTCCGAGCGCCACCGCCAGGAGCGCCTGGCCGGATACGACACGATCGAGGCCCTGCGCCGCGCCTACAGCCGCACGGGCGCCGCCGTGGCGGCATCGGGGGCGACGGCGATCGGCGGCTTTGGCGTGCTGGTGCTGTCAGACATCCGCATGCTGCGCGACTTCGGCCTGGTGACGTTGATCGACCTGAGCGTGTCGCTCGTGGGAGTGCTGGTCGCGCTGCCCGCCGCGCTGGTGATCGCCGACGCGGCAGCCGCCTCGTCCCCGGAGGGGGAAGGCGGCGGGCGCCAGACGCCGGCCAGGACCAGGCGCCGGCGCAGCGGTGCCCTCGCGGACGTTGTGGCGGCGCTGCGCATCGCCACCGTGCGCAGGGGCAGGGCGGGCTCTGGCCATGAGCCCGCCTGAGCTGGACGCAGGCGATGGCGCTGGCCATGGCGCCGGCCGGGCCGCGGCGGATGTTCCCGGCGCCTCCCACGCCCGGCGCGGGGCGACCCACGTCCCCGCCCCACGCGTGCCGTTGCCGGGGTACGGCGGCTATGTGGCTCTGCTCGTGATCGTTGTGGTGGTGGCGATCGGGCTCAACACGCTGCTCAGCGATTCCAAGAACAGGTCCGGGCTGACGGCTGGGCAGACGCTGCCGCCGTTTGCGGTGCCGCTCGTGCTGGGGAGCCTGGGTGGCGAAGCCAACGTCGCCACCCGTGCCGGCGAGGGCGAAGCGGGAAAGGTGCCCGCGTGCAGCGTGCGCGGCCCCGAGATCCTCAACGTGTGCCAGCTCTACGAACAGGGACCGGTCGTGCTCGCGCTGTTCGTCGATGCCGCATCGTGCCCGGCTGTCCTGAGCGAGATGCAGGCCCTCGTGCCGTCGTTTCCCAGCGTGCGCTTTGCCGCCGTCTCGATCGAGGGCAGCCGCGGCGCCCTGCGCCAGCTCATCCGCTCACGCGGGCTGACACTGCCGGTGGGCATCGACAAAGACGGAGCGCTGGTCGCCCTGTACAAGGTCGACAGCTGCCCGCAGTTGACCTTCGCCTACCCCGGCGGCGTGGTGCAGGGCAAGACGCTGCTGGGCAGCCCTTCCGCGAGCGTGCTGCGCGCGCGCGTGGGCGAGTTGGTGAGCGCCGCCCGCGCCCGCGACTCTAAGCGGCCGGCCGCCTGAACGCTGCGATGGAGTCGACGCCCCCGCAAAGCCCCCAAGAGCCCGCCGGGCCGACGCTCGGATGGCGTGCGCGCGAGATCGAGGAGGAGCTGCCGGCACTGTGTCTGCACAGCGCGCAGGCGCAGCTGGCCCGCACGAGATCGCCGACGGACGCCTCGCCGCCGGAGGTGATCGCTCGCCTGCACGAGCGCGCCAACCGCCTGCGCGGCGCGCGCGCGGTCGCGCTGCGGCGCGAGCCGATCCCGGCCGCCTACCGGCTCTTCTTTCGCCATATAGGCCTCGACCCCGACGTTGTGCGCACGCCTGTCGAGCAGGTCGCGCTGGGACGGATGTTCGCGGGCGGCCTGCCCAGCGAGGGCCTGCTCGCTGATCTTCTGCTGATCGCATTGGTAGACACGGGCGTGCCCGTGTGGGCGCTCGACGCGCAGTTCGTGGACGGGCCGCTCGGCATCCGCGCCAGCCGCGAGGGTGAGCCGCTGGGGCGCTTCGCCGATGCGCGCGCGCTGCCGGGCGCGCGCCTGGTCGTCGCCGACGCCTGCGCAGCGCTCGCGATCCTGTTCGGCGAGCTAGCCGCCGGCCACGAGCCCCAGGCGGACACGCGCGCGCTGACGCTGTTCTCGGTGCAGGTCGCGGGGGTGCCCACGCTGTATGTCGAGGAGGCTCTGTGGAGCGTGCGCACGGGGCTGGAAGCGGCGTAGGCGCCCGGCGGGCACTGGTAGAATCACCGTCTCGGGGCCTATCAGGAGGAGTCGGCGGGTGAGCGAGTCGTCCGGGCAGTTGATCAGCAGTCCCAGCGTCGCGGGCGCCGACGGCGAGCGCGCGGCGCGCCACTCGCTGCGCCAGCAGATAGCAAAGCTCGAGCGAGAGATATCGGCGATCGTCGCCGAGGGCTTTCCCCACATCCCGGCCACGGCCCCTGACGGTCGCGCCGACGCCGCTCCGCGCCTGCTCGGCCTGGGCGAGCTCGAGCGCTCGCGCGACTCGCTGGCCGCCCGCGCGCAGCAGCTGCGCCGGCTGGCCGCCGACCGCGCCGAGCACGAGCGCCGCTCCCACGAGCGGCTGCGCGCGATGAAGCTCGAACCGGGCCGCTACAAGTTCGCACGTCTGCCCGTGCGCGACCTCGGCCAGGGCGGCTGCGGGGTCTGGGAAGTGCGTCCACGCCTTGGCCTGATCGGCATGCTCGCCGGTTGGTGGCAGCTCACGCTGTCGTCAGGCTGTCCGTTACCCAGGGGGTCGCGCCGAGCGCGCGGCCCCGGTTGACCGAGATCAGCATGGCGGCCAGCGTGCGGCGTTGACGATCGGTCATCGAGCCGATCGTCTTCTTCTCGGACATCGGCACCTGGGAGAGGAACTTGCGACAGCGGGTCTGCCCCCAGCGACGCTGGCTCATCAGCAGGTCCGCCACGGCCATGCTATGCGCCTCCCAGGGGCAGTCGAGGATTACCTCGGCCACGTCGATCTCGGCCATCGCCACCCGGCGCTTGAGCTCGGCGCGGGCGAGACGAACCTCGTTGGCGCGCTCCAGGGCGCGCATGTATTGGGGCCCGCCCGACCCGCCCGACCCGCCCGACCCGCCCGACCCGCCCGACCCGCCCGACCCGCCCGGCCCGCCCGGCCCGCCCGGCCCGCCCGGCCCGCCCGACCCGCCCGCCCGGGGCCCGCTCGCCCGATCGGCAGGGGCTATCGTCGCTGTCGCGTTCATGTTGCGTTCTCCCCGTTCCCCCGCATATCCGTGCGGGGCAACATGCTTGCTCGATTGTTTACTTGGACAGGCTTGCCATGGCCGCGTGAGACCGGTCCGCGTTCCAGACGCGGTTGATCCGGCACATCACCCCCGCTACTTCAAGGCTTTGGGGACGAACCCCGAACGGTCATGCAGAGCGCATTGGGCAAGCTACGACAGGGTGGGTCCCGCGGTCAATATCTGTCCATCCGGTTCGTACGCTACAAGCGGGCTTTTTCGTCGTCCCCAGGACTTGTGAAGAAATGGACAAGTTCACGGCGCGCGTCGAGCGCGCCACGCGGCGCTCGCATGGGACGGGTCGGGCGCTCGTACGGTCCTGCGCGGGCGCGGTCAGTCGTCGTGCGGCCCGGGCAGCGGCCCGTGCACCGACTCGAACTCGCGCTTGACCCGCGCGAACACGTCCAGCGCGCGGTCGAGCGTGGCTGTGTCGTGCGTGGCCATCACGCTCGTGCGCAGCAGCGCCCCGCCGGGCGGCACGGCCGGATGGATGGCGCAGTTGGTGAACACGCCGCCGTCGTACAGCGCGCGCCACAGCAGCGCCGCCTGCCAGTCGTCGCCGACGAGTACCGGCACGATCGGTGTGACGATGCTCGCTAGCGGCGCATCGGACCCGGGCCCGATGCGCACCGGCTCGCCGCTGAGCGTGCGAAAGCCCAGCGCCTGCAGACCGTCGGACAGGTAGCGCGCCCGCTCGAGCACGGTCGCCAGCAGCGCCGGTCCCTCCGGCGAGCGCACGATCTGCAGCGCCGCAAGCGCCGCTCCCAGGGCGGCCGGCACGGCCGACGCGGTGAACAGAAATGCGCGTGAGGCGATGCGCAGGTAGTCGATCACGTCGGCCGGTCCCGCCACGAAGCCGCCGCAGGCGGCCAGCGACTTGGAGAAGGTGCCCATGCGCAGGTCCACGCGGTCCTCCACGCCCAAGAGCTCGCTGGCGCCGGCGCCGCGCGCGCCGAGCACGCCCGCTCCGTGCGCCTCGTCGACCATCAGGCGCGCGCCGTGGCGGGCGCACAGCTCGACGATGTCCACCAGCGGCGCCACGTCGCCCTCCATCGAGAAGACGCCGTCCACGACCACCAGCACGCCGCCGCCGTCACCCTCCGCGCGCTCCAGAGCGCGCGCCAGCTTGTCCAGGCGGTTGTGGCGGAAGGGGCGCATCTTGGCCCTGGAGATCAACGCCCCATCGAGGATTGACGCGTGGTCGGCCGAGTCCACGATCACCGTGTCGCCGGGACCGAGCAGCGTGCCGAGCGTGCCCAGGTTGGCCTGGTGGCCGGTCGTGAACACGATCGCGTCGTCGGTGCCCATCCACTCGGCCAGCTCGCGCTCGAGCTCCAGGTGCAGGGGGGTGGTGCCGTTGAGCAGGCGCGAGCCGGTCAGCCCGGTGCCGTAACGGTGCAGCGCGTCCTCGGCGCCCTGCATCACCCGCTCGTCGCCGGTCAGGCCGAGGTAGTTGTTGGACGCCAGCATGATGCGCGGGGCGCCCTCCATCTCGACGACCGGCATCGCCGGCGACTCGACGGTGCGGAAGTAGGGCATCAGGTCCGCCTCGCGCGCCGCCCGCAGCAGCTCCTCGCGCTCGTGACCGCGGACCTTGGCGAAGACGTCTATCGAGGTTGGCATATAAGGTGGCGCCGCGATGGCGGTCGAAATCGCAACCGTGTCCGGGGGGAGGGACCTGAAGGCCTTCATCGACCTGCCCTACCGCCTGCATGCTAACCGCCCGCTGTGGGTGCCGCCGCTGAAGCTCGAGCGCCGACTGTTCCTCAACCGCCGCATGAATGCGTTCTTCACGCACGGCGAGGCCGAGTACTTTGTGGCGCGGCGCGATGGTCAGGTGGTGGGGCGGATCAGCGCCCAGGTCAACCACGCGTTCAACGACCATCAGAAGAAGAATTGGGGATGGTTCGGATTCCTGGAGTTCGAGGACGACCCGGAGGTGCTGCAGGCGTTGCTGGGCGCGGCCGAACGATGGCTACGCGAGCGCGGCGAGGAGCGGATGGTGGGGCCGGCGAGCTTCACGATGAACGACGAGAGCGGAGTGCTGGTCGAGGGCTTTGACCTGCGGCCGATGATCGCCCAGCCGTGGAACCCCACGTACTACCCCGAGCGCATCGAGCAGGCGGGGATGACCAAGGCGATGGACCTGTTGATGTGGAACCTCGAGGTGGCCGATCGCGAGAAGGTACTGCCGGTGATCTTCGAGCTGGCCGAGAAGGTGCAGTCAGAGCACGGCATCCGCGTGCGTCCCATGCGCCGCTTGCAGCTGCGCAAAGACCTCGAGTGGTTCGGCGAGGTCTACAACGAGGCGTGGGCGAAGAACTGGGACTTCGTGCCGTACTCCAAGAAGGATCTGGACGCGCTCGCCCAGGAGCTGCACCTGGTGTTTGACAAGCACTGGTTCTTTATCGCCGAGAAAGAAGACACCGGCGAGGTTGTGGGCATGGCCATGACAATTCCCGACCCCAACCAGATACTTGAAAAAATGCACGGCCGCCTACTGCCGTTCGGCTGGTGGTATTTCGTCAACAAAAGCCGCTTCATCGATCGCGTGCGCGTCGGCTGGCTCGGCGTAAAGCCCGAGTATCAGCACACAGGGGTTGCCGCCAAGCTGTATGTCGAACATTTCAACGCGGCCGCTGTGCGCCGCCAGAAGGGCGGTGAGATGGGCTGGATCTTGGAGACCAACAAGTCGATGAACCGCGGCATGGAAGCGATGGGCGGGCGCATCGTCAAGCGCTACCGGATGTATGAGCGTGTGCTGCAGGTGCAGCCGGGAGCGACTGGCGCGGAATCCGAGGCGCCCTCCGCGGGTTCGGCGCGGTCCGGGGGGCCCTCTACACTCCCCGCATGAGTGAGCCGCTGGAGGGCGAAGCGCAGGAGGTCGACGCATTGGCCCAACTCGCCGGCCAAGCGCGGATCGTGCAGGCCCGACCCGTCCCCGGTGCCCTGACAGGAGCGCGCGACGCGGGCACGATGCTGCCGGCGGTGCAGGCCGCGGCGGTGGCAGCGGGAGGCTTCGTCGCGGGTGCCGCGTTCGCGGGCCTCGTCCACCGGCGCCAGCGCCGCCGTTCCTCTGCGCTGTCGCGGGGTAGGCGCCGATCACGGGACCTGTCCAAGGGCGCGGGCCGTCCAGCCGCGCGCGCGGCCGAGCTCGTCCAGATCGTGGGAAGCCGCTCGCTGCTGGTGGACGTGCACCTGCTCGGCTCCGGCGGCGATCGCTAGGGCGACGCTGAGCGCGCTTGTAGAGCTGCGCGTGGAGGTCGCGCCGGCCGCCGGGCCGGGCCTGTTTCGCCTGCCGCGCCGGACGGGCCTGGACGGCATGCTGCGTCGTCGCGGCGGGGTGCTCGAGCGCCTCGTGCACCATGGCGAGTCGCCGGTCGCGGTGCGCGTAGCCCAGACGGCCGGCGACCGCGTGCTGTTCGGTGCGCGCGCGCCCACGCGCGCGGCGGCAGCGTACGGGATCGAGCGCATGCGCTTCGCGCTCGGCATCGACGAGGACGTGCGGCCGTTCCTTGAGCGCTTCGCGCACGATCCGCTGATCGGGCGCTCGCTGCGCCGGCGACCGTGGCTGCGCGTGGGACGTCGCCCGGAGCCGTTCGAGGCGCTCGCCTGGGCGATCTGCGAGCAGCTGATCGAGTACGAGCGCGCCGCCGCGATCGAGCGCCGCATGGTAGCCGCGCTGGGACGCCGCTACGCCGGCTGGAACGCGGCCGACGGCGCCCTGCGCGACCTGCCGGCGGTGAGGGTGCTAGCGGGCACCGCGCCCGCGCTGCTGCAGTCCTTTGACCTGTCGGGCGCACGCGCGCTCGCGCTCGTGCGCGCCGCGCGCGAGGTCGCGGGCGGTCGCCTGGACCTGTACAGCTCAGACCACGAGAGCGCCTGGCGACGGCTGCGCGCGATCCCAGGCATCGGGCGCTGGACGGTGGAGATGCTCGCGCTGCACGGCCAGGGCCGCCACGACCAGCTGCCGGCCGGCGACCTAACGCTGTTGAAGCTGGTGGGCCGCATGCTCAGCGGCGGCGACCCGCATGCTCGCGCGCACGAGTGCCAGGTGCGCGAGCTGTTTGCCCGTTACGGCGAGTGGGCGGGGCTGGCCGCGGTGCACATGATCGGCGCAGCGCCCGGCGCGCCGGCCTCAGCGTGAGCCGTCGCGCGCGGCGTCGCGCTCGCGCGTGACGAGCAGCGCGAACGTGGGGCAGGCGCGCGCTGCGCGGATCGCGTGCTCGACTTCGGCGCCGCGCAGCGGCTGCTCGTCGAGCAGCGGATAGCCCCACTCGTCCAGCGTGATCCGCTCGGGCAACAGCTCGGCGCACATGCCGTGGGCCTCGCAGGCGATCGGGTTGACGCGCACGCGATGGCTCATCAGCGGCGCAGGGCTGTGCGTTGCGAGCCTGACGGGACCGGCCGGGTGGGCAGCGGCAGCTCGGGGGGGCGCGCGCAGGCGTCGCACGGGCCGTGGCGGGCGTGGTCGGCGAACTGCGCCTGGAAGGCATCCATGGCGCTGAGGATCACCTTGACCGCCCCGTCGGGATGGCCGCATGCGCCGCGTCGCGCCACCAGCGAGGCCAGCTGGTCGACGCGCCGGGCGGCCCGCGCCTGCGCCCCGCCTGCTGCGATCTGCGCGACGCTCGTCGCGAGAGCGTCCAGCCCGTGCACGCACGGTCCGCACTGGCGGGTGCTCTGCCCGGCAAGCCAACGGGCCAGGCGCGCGGTTTCGGCCACCGGGCATGCGAGCTCTGACAGCGCCAGCACCACGCCCGCGCCGAACGTGGCGCCGTGCGGGGCGAGGTGTTCGTTGGAGAGGGCCAGCCCGTGCAGGTGCTCGGCGCCGATCCAGGAGCCGGCGTAACCGCCCACCAGCACGCCATGCAAGCGGGCGCTGGCCCCGCCTGCCGCTGCGACCAGCGAGCTCAGCGATGCGCCGTGCTCGATCTCATAGACGCCTGGACGGGCGACTGGGCCGGCGAGCGTGACCAACGCCGAGCCGGGCTGCGTAGGCGTGCCGACCTGACGAAACCACGACGCGCCATGGCGGGCGATCAGAGCCAGGTGGGCGAGAGTCTCGGCGTTGTTGACCAGCGTTGGGCGTCGTGCCACCCCCTGTTCGAAGGTCATCGGCGGGGTGAACGTGGGTCTGGCTGGCGCGCCGTTGAGGTGGCTGACCAGCGCCGTCTCCTGGCCGGCCACGTAGTGGCTGGGCACCGTCGCAAAGCGCACCTTCGGCGCCTGGCTCGACGCGCGCTCGTCGCGTTCTTCGATCGCTCGGGTCGCCGCCTCGATGCCCGCGTGCGCCGATTCGCACGCGCACACGATCACTTCATCGGCGCCGACCGCCCGCGCAGCCAGCACGCCGCCGTCGATCACCAGATGGGGCACAATCTCCAGCAACGTACGGTCCTTGAGGCTCGCCGGCTCGCCCTCGGCGGCATTGATCACGACGATCGCACGGCGCCGCTGCGAGGCGACCGCACGCATCTTGGTGGCGGCGGGGAAGGCCGCGCCGCCGTGGCCGAGCAGGCCGGCGCGCTGCACCTCGTCGATCAGCGCGGCCGCCTGCTCGCGCGCCTGGCGGCGCCTGCGCGTGCCTGTCAGCGGCATCTCGCCATGAACCGCGAGGTGGTCTTCGAGTGTCATCGCGCCGCTGGCGGGAATACCCACCAGCAACCTCGGCAGCGCCGCCGCGGGCTGCTCGTACGTGGCGGCGGGCGGGGCGGGTGGGGCCTGCATTGTGGGGGCCGTGGCGGGGTTCATCGCCGACCCGTGCTCGTGGCGGTGGTCGATTTGGAGTGCGACAGCAGCGCCGTAGGCGTGCCCGAGCGCCGCGCCCATTCAGAGCCGAGCGGGCCGCCGGGAAGCCACAGCGCCAAGAACAGCGCGAACGCGCCCGCGCCGCCGAGCGCCGCGCCGCGCGCCCTGAGATTGGCGGGCCAGCCGCGCAGCACGCGGGCGAGCACGGCCGCGAGCACAATCGCCACACACACGACGCTCAGCGCGAGCAGCCATGTGCTGTTGGCATCGCTGCCCGTGCCGAAGCCATGCAGCAGAGCGACCGGCCAGCTGGCATAGGTAAGCCAGTGGACCGCGCGCCAGCTGGCAAAGCCCATCCGCTGACGCAGCAGGCTGGTGATGATGACGGCGAGCAGCAGGTCGAAGGAGACCGCGCCCAGGCCCAGCCAGAAGGGACGGTAGGAGCCCACGAAGGGGACCACCGCGTCGATCAGCGATATCGACGCGAAGCTGTCGAGCACCGAGGTGAGGATGTGCAAGACAAGGAAGACCATCGCCAGCAGCGACACGTTGCGATGCAGCGAGTCGATTACGAAGCGCGGCCAGCGCGGCGAACTCCAGCGCTGGACGTCGATCACGCCGAGGGCGATCGCGAGGCTCAACAACAGCAGCGCCACCGCGCCGGTCGAGCGCGTCAGGTACCAGTAGACGCTGGGTCCCGCGCTCGCTGCCAACACGGCGCTCATCGCTGCCACCGCAGGCCCACGGGCTCGGCCGGCCAATCGCCGACCGTGATCACGCGTCCACCCCACGCAGTGAGCCTGGCGGGCATGCCAAGCTCGGCCAGCCACGCCGGCGCCCGGCCGCAGCGCACGAGCGCGCTGGTGGTGGCGATGTTGGCGTCGGTGCAGTTGCCGGCCGCCACGCTGACCGTGCGCCAGGTGTGCCCCACCGGCGCCTGCGTGGCGGGATCGATGATGTGGTGCATCGTCTGACCCTCGTGGCTCCAGCGACGCACTGCCGTGCTCGATGTGGCCAGGCCGCCGCTATAGACGCAGACCGTCTGTCCCGGCGCCGACGGGTCGCTGCGGTGATCGTCGGTCACGTGGATGCGCCAGCCGCCGCCGGGCGCGCGACCGGCGGTGGCGACGTCGCCACCGACGCTCACCAGCGTGCCGCAGCCTGCAGCTGCGCAGGCCGCGTCGGCGGCTCGGTCGGCGGCCCAGGCTTTGGCGGTGGCGCCGAGATCCAGTCGGATGCCGCCAGGGACGCGCAGCATGCGATTGTCGCTGTCCAGCTTGACCGTCAGCCAGCCCGCGCACACGCGTGCTGTTATCGGCGGTCGGCCTGGCGGCTGGGCGCCGGGGGGCGACAGCAGCCGCCAGTCGCGGTCATAGCCGGCCAGCTCCAGAGCTCGCCCGACGGTGGGGTCGACGTCGCCGTCGGTCAGCTGGGCGGCGCGCAGGGCGACCTCGAGTGCCTGCGCGAACAGCGCCGACACCTTCACCGGCCGGCCCGCGAGGGCGTTTGCGCGCGAGAGCTCTGAGTCGGCACGAAAGCGGCTGCATGCGCGGTCGATCGCGCACAGCTCCTGCTCGACCGCCGCGCGCGCGACGGCCAGCCCGTGCGGATCGGTCGTGCGCAGCACCACACGAGTGCCGAGCGCGTCCCAGCTGGCCGACGCGAGCCTCTGGCCGCATGGCGCGGACTTTCGCCGGGCGGGCGCAACCTGGCGGGTGGCGAGCGTGTCAGGAGCCACCGGAGACCACCGGGGACGATGCTTCGCTGGACTGGGTGCTCGCTTCGGGCGCCGAGGATTGGCTACTGGCAGACGATTCCCCGCTGGCGGAGGATTCTCCGCCGGAAGACGATTCGTTGGCCGGTTTGGACGCTTCGCCAGACGAGGATTCCGCGCTGGACGACGATTCTTTGGCCGAGCTGGACGTTTCGGGCGACGAGGATTCTCCGCTGGAAGACGATTCTTTGGCCGGTGTGGACGCTTCGCCTGACGAGGATTCCGCGCTGGAGCCCGATTCCTGTGACTGCGTGCCCGACTGCGTGGTGGACTGGGGTGCCTGCGCGGGCGGCTGCAGCGATTGCGTGGAGGTCGTGGTGGAGTGTGGGTCGGTGCTCACGCGCTTGGAGTCCGCGCTCTTGCCCGACGAGCCTGCGGCCGACGCCTTGACCGTCTTGCCGGGGAACGCGTGGGCGGCGACGTCGGAGAGCACGCCGGTGAGCGTGATGCTGGCGGCGATCAGCCAGCGATTCATGTGGCGCAGCTGGCCCAAGGCGGCGTCGCGGGTGTAGGTGGTGTGGTGGCGGTGGCGTAGCATCGAGTCTGTCAGTGGTGGTGCAACAGCCCGGACGAGTGCAGCCAGGGCCCGAATTGGGGGATCACGAGAACGGCGAGCACCGCCCCTGCGACGAGCGCGCCGGCGAGCGCGAGCATGCGTCCGGCGCGGCCGGTCACATCCCCGCTCAGCCCTCGGGTGCGGCCGTAGTCCGCCCGCAGCGCCTGCGGTAGGTCGGTCAGATGACCGAGCACGTGCAGCGCCATGAAGGCCACCCAGACGAAGAAGCTGTCCTTGTGGATCGGCAGCAGCGTCTGGCGCGAGGACGGCCCGGCGAACAGCAGCGCCACTCCGCTGGCGAACACGACGAGCGTCGAGATCACGACGATCGGCGCGATCATCCGCAGCGGCGCAAGCGGCGGTCCCTTCAGGCGGTAGCGCGGGTTGGCGGTGTAGTAGCCGACGAAGCGATAACCCGTGCTGGCGAGCTTCAAGGCCACGGGTCCGATCAGCAGCATCCCGACGAACAGGTGAATCGAGAGCAGCTGGCGTACGCGCAGGATCGTCACGCCGATCACGGCGAGTCCCACGAGCAGCACGGCTCCGGTGGCGGCCGTGAGCAGCTCGTTGCCGGTGGTGCCGCCTCCCGTGAGCGCCCGCAGGCGCGGTGCGCGCCGGGTCCCGGAGAGCGGGGCTGGCGCTGCGGAAGCTCGTGCCTGTTCGCGTACCGACATGAACCGAGTGTGTCCATCTTGGCTAAGGAATCGATAACTCCCGCATGAGAAAGCTCATCGAAAGCGCTTGCAGGGAAAATGGCCGCCAGCGCGAGTCCTATCCTCTTGGCATGGCCGACGCGGCGGACTCAGAGCGCCTGGGCGCGGCGTCGCCGCTGCACCACGAGCCCGCCGGGGCGAGCGTCGAGCAGGCCCCGCACCCGGCCACGGTCCTGCTGATCGAGGACGAGCCGGGGATCGTCGACTTCGTGCGCCGGGGACTGGAGGCGGAGGGCTTTTCGGTGGACGCCGCCGCGGATGGCATCGAGGGCCAGCGGCTTGCTCTGCGAGGCGGCTTTGACGCGATCGTGCTCGACCTGATGCTGCCGGGCCGCAGCGGCTTGGAGGTTCTCGCGTCGGTGCGACGCGTCACGCCGAGCGTGCCGGTGATCGTGCTGACTGCTCGTGGCGAGGTCGACGACCGCGTGGCGGGTCTTGAAGCCGGCGCGGTGGACTACCTCGTCAAGCCGTTCTCGATGGCAGAGCTGGTCGCGCGCGTGCGCGCCCATCTGCGCGTGATCGCCCAGGCGTCGGCCAGCACGCTGTGCGTGGAGGACATTGACGTGGACCTGCTCAGCCGCAGGGTACGCCGCGGCGGTCGGCCCGTCCAGCTGTCGAGCACCGAGTTCGAGCTGCTGGTGTACCTGATGCGCCACCATGGCCAGGTGGTCTCGCGCGAGGAGATCCTCAGCTCGGTGTGGGGCTATGAGCACGATCCTGCGACCAACGTGGTTGACGTGTATGTCGGCTACCTACGCCGCAAGCTCGGCCGGGACGACGATCCGGCGCCGATCTTCACGATCCGCGCGGTCGGCTACCGGCTGGGCGGCGGCAGCTGAGCGCGATGCGCAGCGCGCGCGCAGCCGTGGTCCCGGTCGGGCTGCGCTGGCGGCTGGCGGGGTGGGTGGCGCTCGTGACCGTGCTGTGCACGGGCATCGCCTTCGTGGCCGTCTACAGCGGCACTGGCACCCAGCTGCGCCACCAGATCGACCGCGAGATGGCCGGAGACGCGAGCGAGTTCGCCGACAACCTGCAGGCGGCTGGAGCCCGCAGTTCTGCCCAGCTGTCGGCGGCCGCCACCCGCTACGTGCGCAATCAGCCGTTCAGCGCAAGCTCCACGTTGCTGTTCGCGCTGATCCCGCGCGCGCGTCCAGCCAGCAACCGCCCGGAGCTGTTCGCGACCTCCGCTGTTCCGGACAACGGCGAGACGACCGCCGAGCAGACACAGGAGAATCGCCTGTCGGCACACCTGCTGAGCGCCACGGCCGGCTACTCGACCCAGACCCTGGCGGACGTTGGCAACCTGCGTCTGCTCAAGCGCGTGGTGCGCGTGCGCGGTGGCCTGAGCGCGACGGTCGGCGTGGGCGAGCCGCTGGCCGCGGTCGCGCACGCCCAGCAGGGGGTCGCGCGGACGTTCATCCTCGCCGGTCTGCTCGCGCTGGCCGGCGCGCTGGCTGGCGCTTACCTAATCGGCAGTCGCGTCTCGCGCCCGCTGCGGCGCATGGCTGGCGTGGCAGCGCGCGTGGACGCCGGCGACCTGCATCCGCGGATCGAACACGTCGGCGGCCAGGGCGACGAGATCAAGGTGCTGGCGGACGCGTTCAACCACATGCTCGACAGGTTGACCGACGCGTTTGCGGCCCAGCGCGCATTCGTGGCTGACGCCTCGCACGAGCTGCGCACGCCGCTGACGGTGATCCGCGGCCAGCTGGAGGTGCTTGCCCGCCAGAACGCGCCCTTGGGCGAGGAGGTGCGGCGCGTGCAAAGGCTCGTGCAGGCCGAGATCGCAAGGATCACGCGTCTGATCGACGACCTGCTGCTGCTGGCCAGCGCCGAGCAGACGCAGTTCCTGCAGGTCGAGTCGATCGATCTGCCCACCTACGTGAGCGAGCTGTGGGACGGCATGAGCCTGCTGGCCAGCCGCCGCTTTGAGCTCGGGCCTGTTCCGGCAGGGACGCTGCGAGCCGATCCCGACCGCCTGGCCCAGGCGCTGCGCAACCTGGTCGCCAACGCGATCGAGCACACCGAGCCCGATCACGGGATCGTGCGCCTGCGCGTCGAATGCAATCAGGCAGATTCCAATCCTGGCGATTTGAATCTGACTCACCCTGCGCGCATCCGCTTCATCGTCGAAGACGACGGGCCCGGCATTGCACCCGAGCAGCGCGAGCGCGTGTTTCGCCGCTTTCACCGCACCGACGCGGCCCGCGATCGCGCGTCGGGCGGGGCTGGCTTGGGTCTTGCGATCGTTCGCGCGATCGCGCAAGCCCACGCGGGAACCGCCCGGGCGGGCCGCTCAGCCGAGGGGGGCGCGCGCGTGGAGTTGGAACTGCCCGGGTTTGCGAGTGCGCGCGAGGACGCGGCCCTGCCGATCGCGCCCGTGCCCGCTCAGCCGGCGAGCGGCACCCGATAGCGGCGCGTGCGCGGGTCCTGCTCGAGCAGGCCCACGGCCAGCAGGGTGGTCATGTAGCGGTGGGTCGTGCTTGGGCTCATGCGCAGCCGCGCGGCCACGTCGGTCACCGCCAGGGCATCTCCGTCGCTGGGAAAGCAGGCGAACACGAGCAGTCCGAGCAGTAGCGAGCGCGACAGGCGGGGACTCTCCGACAGGGCGCGAAACCGCGACGCCAGGCCGCGCTTGTCGCTCAATCCGCGCAGCAGGTTCGACACGTTGTCCTCCTGGGAGGCACCGCGGACGACCTGGTTGATCTGCGCCCTGGTTAGCTCTATCGAGATGCCACTTTCGCTCATCGAGATGTGATGCAGGTCGGTCCCCAGCCACCCGCCATAAGCGCGAGCCGGGAGCCTTGCGGGCGCCCGGCTCGCTCACTGGCGAGACGAAAGCGGGATTCCAGATCCAAACAGGCCGTCTTGGCCTTTTCGAGATCTAGGGTCACGCACTTCGATGATCGCCGCGGTGCCTACAGCGGGCAAGTGGAAAGTCCAATACTTGAGTTTCAAGTGGATCCTGCGAGCAGGCGCCCGGCCATCCGCCGCGCGCCGAACACGCCCATTGTCGGCGTCGCAAGGTCGCCCATCGCTGCCAGTATGCGCGCGGTGGGGATTGCCGCGCCGGATCTCCTCGCGCGCGGCGCCGACAGGTAGAAACAGGCCATCGCGACAACGATCAGCGCGTGACGGGCGCCGTCGGGCAGCGCCTCGGCGGCGTGAACCGCACGCGCGGCGATCCACTCCAGGCGATACGCCGCTTCGGTGGGCGAGGAGTAGTGGTCGATCAGGTTGTGGTGGCCGTGCTCGAGATCCTGGGCGCGGTCGATCAGGCTGTCCAGCAGGACGTGCAGCGCGCTGATCCAGGGGAAGTACGCCTGCTCGGTGGCCGTCGTCTCGGCCGCGCTGAGCCCCGGCCTGGCAGCGGCGGCGATCAGCGCGAAGACGGTCATCGAGGAGGCGCCCGCGGCTGCCGCCTCCCACCAGCGCAGCCCACTGCCGGGCGGGGCGGCGTCGCTGCCCCAGCGGGCGAGAGCGCCAGGACGGTCGCCGGCCTGCTCGTGGTTGAGGGCTTGGTAGGCCACGATGCTCCTGGCGGCTCGCAGGGCGGGCTGTGCGACCGCCGCGTAGGAGGGCAGCGCGCCGAGGGCCTCTCTGCACGTCTGCACCAGGTTGCTGATGTAGCCGTTGTCCTGGCGCTTTGAGTGATGGCAGTAGTAGTCGGGCTGCGTGGTCGTGGGGTCGAGCGCGCTGAGCAGCGCGAGGTGCAGTTGCCGGCCGTTGGCGACGGGGTCGGAACTGGGCTGCTCGGAGAGCGTGTCGACGTAGTCGTAGGTCGCCTGGAAGGCCACCACCGCACGCACAACACGCGCTCGATACGCGCGCGGAACGAGCACCGCGTAGGCGGCCGCTCCCTCGTAGTTGCCCCGCTCGTCGCGTTGGGTGAGCAGGGCCAGGCGGCGCAGCACGGGATCGTGTATCTGGCCGGCTCGCGCGCGTATGTGGCGAAGCTCGCGGCCGACATGAGGGAAGACCGAGAGCCAGTATCTGCCGGCGGTGTCTGCGAACAGCCCTGCCAGCCCGGGCGGGCGTCGGATGTGCGCAAGCACACGAACAGTTTCGTTTGTCAGAGTCCCGATACATAGTCATTCCTGAAGGCTTGTGTGGGCCGGGGCGCGCGCCGCCACGAGCCCCGGGAAAGCGACCACGGCAAGCGCGATCACAGCCAGCAGGGCCAGCGTCAACGCGACGTGCCCCAGCCCGAGCGCGAACGGCGCGGGAAAGCCGGTCTTCAGCCGCAGCCAGCGGCTCGCGAGCGCGTGGCCACAGACGCCGGCCAGCGCGCCGACCGCGCAGCCGACGCCGAGCACAATCGCGCTCTCCAGCAGCAGCGCCCGCCACAGCTGGCCGGTTTCATAGCCCTGGATCTTCAGGGACGCCAGCCGCGGGCGTCGCTGCCAGATGGTCGCGCTGAGAGCTGCCGCCACGGCAAACGCGGCAGCGACCAGCAGGAGATTGGAGATCTCGCTGAGCGCGGTCAGGCCCTGGCGTGCGTTGGCGTCGTATTGGCGCTCGCGTTCCTGGCGCGTCTGGACGCCCAGGCCCTCGCGGCCGGCCAGCGCGCCGACGACCGCGCGTCTGCCCGCCGGCTGGTCTACGCCCGGCCTGAGATCGACCTCCAGCGCAGACGGTTCGGCGGTTTGCCAGTAGCGGCTGTAGTCGGTCGAGCTGAGGATGACGGCCCCCGGCGACCAGCCCAGGTTGGTCGTTATCGCCGCCACACGCAGGCTGGCCTGGCCCAAGGGCGTGGGCAGCGTGAAGGAGCGACCGACCGCGAGGCGCTGTTCGGCGGCGAACTGCCCCGACACGGTCGCCCATCCGCCCCGGCGCAACAGCCGCGTGGCGTCTGCCAGGTTGCCCTTGATCAACTGGCTGGCCGGGATTGGCGTGGCGTCGGCGGCGGGCCTGGCGATGATCCACAGCCGCCGCCTGGCGACGTCCAGGTATGTGCCCTGGTAAACGCGCACGGATGCCACCGCGGGGGAGCGTGCGATCTGCGCGATGGCGCCGTCGGCCGCAAACGAGTTGGTTGTGAGGTCGTTGCCGCCAGTGGTCACCCACACGTCCGCGGTGCCCAGGTATTCGCTGAAGCTGGCGTCCAGCCCACGAATCAGGTCGGCGCGGGCGCCGCCGATGGCCACGCTGCCGTAAACGGCCAGCCCGGCGATGCCGGCCAGCACAACAGAGCGCGTGGTGGTCGCGCGCAGCTCTGAGACGACCACGATGAGCGCGCTGCTGCGCACGCGTTCGCCGGCCCACCGCAGCGCTCGCGCGAGCGCCGCGAACAGACCGGGAATCAGGCACAGCACGGTCAGCGCGAGCGCCACACCGCCCACGATCGTAAGGCTCGGCGCGAGCAGAACGAGCAAGGCGATTACACAGATCGACGCGATGCCGGCGAGCGCGAGCCGCAGCACCGTGGCTCGCGCGAGCACCTCGCCGCCGCTTTCATGATCGTGAAAGACCGCGTCGGCCGGCCGGCTCGGGCGCAGGTCGAGGATGGGGGAAAACGATGCGAGCACGGTCGCCAGCACCCCGCAGCCGAGCGCCAGTGCGACCGTGCCCGCCCCCAGCACCTGCTGGGTGCCGATCGGGAAGGCATCCGCCAGGTAGACGGGTATGTGATGGAAGAACTCGTTTGACAGAAGCACGCCAAGCAGGACCCCGACCGCTGAGGCGACCGTGCCCAGGACGACGGCCTGGAAGCCCAGCAGTACGAGGATCTGGCGCCAGTCATAGCCCTGCATGCGCAGGTCGGCCAAGAAGCGCCGCCGCTCGGGCACCGTCAGTAGCATCGCATTGAGCGCCAGTAGGAAGCCGATCATCACGCTGATGGCGGCAAACAGGGAGGTGGACCTGTCGTTGGGCTGCACCGCCTGTTCGAGCAGACGCAATTCGTAGTCGGCGGGAAGCACGTCCAGGCGTCCCGCTGCCAGCCGGCGCAGCCCTGCGGTCACCAGCGCGCTGTCGCCGCGCCGCGGCTGCACGAGCACCTGGGTCGCGCGGTGGCGCAGCCCGGTTAGCCGCTGCGCCGCCGCCAGCGTCGTGATCGCCACCGGGCTGGAGGCGAACGGGCCGAACTGAGCGGTGTCCAACACGGCGCCCACGCTGATCCTGTGCGCCTGCCCAAAGGCGAGCACAGTGACCTGGTCGCCGGGTTCGACGCCGATCGCCGCGGCGATGCCCGCGGGCAGTATCAGTCCGCCCGAGAAGCGAAACCCGCCCAGGCCGAAGTTGCGCGTGCCCAGCCCGCCGAGTGCGGCCACGCGCGGCGTTACGCCGACCAGCTGGGCCGCGCGGCGCCCGTGCGGGCCGACCACCGCGATGTTCTCGCGCAGCAGGGGTGCTGCGGTCCGCACCCCGGCGAGCCGGCTAGACGCGTCGGCCAGCCGTTCGTCGAACCCGAGCGGGGAGCGCGCGGCCATCTGCACGCCGGCCGAGCCGATCGCCTGGTGGACGAATTCGTCGGCCGAGCTCGTCAGGCTCGAGTTGGCGACCAGGACGCCAAGCACGAGCGCCACGCCGATCGCGATGCCGCTGCCGGCGAGCGCCTCTGAGACCCCGTGCGAGCGCAGCCGCAAGCGGTACAGGTGCACCAGCATGCTCAGGCGGACCCCCGCGATCGCGGGGTTCGTGAGGCTGCTCACGAGGTGATTGTGGCGAGCTCCGGGTCCATCCCGTCGACCAGCTGACCGTCGCGCAGTGTGTGCACGCGGTCGACAAAGGCGCTGGCGTCCAGATCGTGTGTGACAAGCAGCGCGGGGATGCCCCGCTCGTGGCAGATGTCGCGCATGAGCGCCAGTATCTCGCGGCTGCGCTGCGTGTCGAGGTTGCCGGTCGGCTCGTCGGCCAGCAGCAGACGCGGCTCGCCGGCGAGCGCGCGGGCGATGGCCACGCGCTGACGCTCGCCCATCGACAGCTGGGCGGGTGTGTGCTCGGCTCGGTCGCCGAGTCCCACACGCTCCAGCCACGGGCGCACCTGGCGTCGTGCCTCGCGCAGGGTGGCGCCGCCGCCGGTCAGCTTGATTGTGGCGTTGTCCAGCGCCGAGGTATGGGGCATCAGGTGAAAGGCCTGGAACACGAATCCCAGCTCGCTGCGCCGGTAGGAGGCGCTCTCGCGCTCTGACATCCTGACCACGTCGCGCCCGTCGAAGACGACGCTGCCGCTGTCGGGGGTGGCCAGGCCGGCGGTCAGCAGCAAAAGCGTGGTCTTGCCCGAGCCGCTGGGCCCATACAGCGCCACGAATTCGCCGCTGGAGATCGTCAGCGAAACGCCGTCCACAGCCTTGACGGTCTCGACGCCGTTGGTGTAGTGCTTGACGAGCTCGCGCAGGTCGAGCGTGCTCACTACCCGGATCGCTCCGCCGCCGTTCTCCTGCGCGGCAGCTGCACGACCGAGCCCCGCTCCTCGGTCGTGACCACTTCGCCGTCGGCGATCGAGATCAGCACGCCAACGCCCTGCAGCACGCTCATCTGCTCGGAGGCGAGCAGCAGCGCCATGCCGTGCTCGCGAGTGGTCGTGCGCAGCAGTGCATAGAACTCGTCGCGGTCGGTCAGGTTGGGCATCAGCGCTGGTTCGTCGAGCACCAGCAGGCGCGGTTCTCGCACGAGCGCTCGCGCGAGCATCACGCGCGCGCGCTCGTCCAGCGACAGCGAAGCCGTGGGTTCCTCGGCAGACGCGCTCACGCCGACCTGACCGAGCGCGCGCAGCGCACGCCGGCGCGCATCGCGCATCGTCAGGCTCTCGCTGCCCAGCGACGTGGCGACGTGGTCGACGACGCTCTCGCCGGGGTTGGTGCGCCAGTCGCCCGAGGCCATGAACGCGATCTCTCCACGCAGCAGGCGCCCGCGCTCGGCGGCGCTCATGCGCGCCATGTCGCGCCCGTCAAAGCAGACCCTGCCGGAATCCGCAAGCGTGATCCCGGCGGCCATGCGCAACAGCGTCGACTTGCCCGAGCGGCGCGCGCCGAAGAGGCCGACCGCGACCCCGGCGTCGATGTCCAGGGAGACCTGGTCGAGCACCATGATCTCGCGCCCGCCGTCGAGATGGCGCTTGCTGGCGTTCAGGAAGGAGAGCAGCGACGTCATCGCGGTGGCGGCGCTATGTGCTGTGCTCGGAGAACTCTTTGATCCGCCTGCGCGTGTTGGTCGCCCATGTGACCTCAGTCTGCAGTTGCGCATAGACCGCTTCGCGTGTGCACTCCATGTACAGGGCGGCCCACGAGCGCGCCTGCCCGTCGGTCGGTGAGACCATCTGGGCCAACAGCAGGCACTCGCGCTCATACGCGCGCAGCGCGATCAGCAGGCGCGGAGCGTCCTGCTGGCGCGCCACCGACAGCTTGGCCTGCAGGCCCAGGCGCACCGGCTCGCGGGGTAGCAGCGTTTCCATCCACAGCGTGAGCGCCTCGGAAGTCGCCTCGGTCGGGTGGTAGACGAGGTGCGTGCGCCGGTGGTTGCCGCGCTTGGGTTCGTCGCGCGACAGCGCCAGGCCCGTGTTCTCGAGCTGCTCCAAGAGGCGATAGACATCGTTGGTGTCGACGCGCCAGGTCTCACCCAGTCGCGCGGCCAGACGGTTGGCCAGGTCGCCGCCGTGACCGGGTCGCTCCAGCAGCAGGCCGAGCAACGCCCCACGCAGCGGCGTCGAAGGCCCCCGCATCCACTTCGTCTTCTCTGCGCTGCTTGCTGCCATCGCTCCTCGTCTCACACTGGCTGCTCGGACAATACCGGACAGGGACACCTTTTGCCGAATCGTTCCGACAACTTGTCAGAGTGCGTATCCGTAGATTGCGGTGTGGAATGTGCCAGCTGACGGTCTGCGAGTGCTCGCAGACTGTCGCCTACGGCACGATCACGGCGGCGCCGGTGAAGCGCCCTGCACGCAGATCATCGAGCGCCTGGCCGGCGTCCTGCAACGGATAGGTGCTGACGCGCGTGCGCACCGGTACGCGCGGCGCGAGCGCCAGCATCTCGCGGGCGTCGGCACGGGTGAGGTTGGCGACCGAGCGCAGTGTCCGCTCCTGCCAGAGGATGTCGTAGCGGAACGCTGGAATGTCGCTCATGTGGATGCCGCCGCAGACGACTGTCCCTCCGGGCGCGAGAGCGCGCAGCGCGAGCGGCACGAGCGCGCCCACGGGGGCGAAGATGATCGCCGCGTCCAGCGGCTCGGGCGGCGTTTGCTCTGAGCTGCCGGCCCACACCGCCCCGAGCTCGCGTGCGAACGCCTGCGCGCTCTCGTCGCCGGCGCGCGTGAATGCGTACACCTGCTGACCTTCCCAGCGGCAGACCTGGATGAGGATGTGGGCGGCTGCGCCGAAGCCGTACAGCCCGATGCGTCGGGCCGCCCCGCACAGGCGCAGGGCGCGGTAGCCGATCAGACCTGCGCACAGCAGCGGTGCTATTTGCTCGCTGGGTATCTCCACTGGCAACCCGAAGCAGTAGCGCGCATCGGCGACCGCGTACTCGGCCATCCCGCCGTCGATGTCACAGCCGGTGAAGCGGGCCTGGGGGCACAGGTTCTCGCGTCCGCTCGTGCAGTACTCGCAGCGACCGCACGTCCAGCCCAGCCACGGCACGCCCACCCGTGCGCCCAGCGCGACGGTGCTGGCGTCGTGGCGCTCGCGGTCGTTCTGCGCGGCCTCGCCCTCCTCACGAGCCTCGCCGCAGGCCTCGACGATGCCGACGATCTGGTGACCGAGTATGCGCGGCGGGCTGTCGATCGCAACCTCGCCGTCGAGCAGGTGCAGGTCGGTGCGACAGACCCCGCAGGCCTGCACGCGCAGGAGTAGCTGGCCGGGGCTGGGCGTGGGGATCGCCCGGCGCATCTCGCGCAGCGGCTGCCCGACGCCCTCGAAGACCATCGCCCGCATCGTCTGGCTGTGAGCCGTTTGTGCCATCGCCGGCGTGCGGCACCTCAGCCGAAGAACAGCTCTGCAGTCTCGTACAGTGCGGGGTCCAAGAGCTTGGGCTCGCGCAGTGCGTCCTGCAGGGCGACCTCGATGATCTTGCCGGCGTGCAGCGCGACCATCGCGCCGAAGCGATGGCCGGCGGCGGCATCCATGGCGGCCACCCCGAAACGGGTGGCAAGCACGCGGTCGAAGGCAACGGGCGTGCCGCCGCGCTGGACGTGCCCAAGGATGGTCACCCGCGTCTCATAGCCGGTGCGCCGCTCTATCTCGCCCTCGAGCGTCACGCCGATGCCGCCCAGGCGGGCATGTCCGAAGGCGTCGGTGGCGGTGCCCTCGCGTACCGACAGCGTGCCCTCGCGGGGGGTGGCGCCCTCGGCGACGACCACGATCGAGAAGCTGCGCCCGCGCGCGTGGCGCCGGCGCAGGTGGGCGACCACCTGCTCGATGTCGAATGGGCGCTCGGGCACGAGGATCGCGTCGGCGCCGCCCGCAATGCCTGCGTGCGTGGCGATCCAGCCTGCATGGCGGCCCATGACCTCGACGACCATCACGCGGTTGTGCGACTCGGCGGTCGTGTGCAGGCGGTCGATCGCGTCGGTCACGATCTGCACGGCCGTTTGGAAGCCGAACGTCACCTCTGTGCCGCCGAGGTCGTTGTCGATCGTCTTGGGCACGCCCACGATCGGCACCCCGTCGCGGTGTAGGCGCAAAGCCACGCCGAGCGTGTCCTCGCCGCCGACGGCGATCAGCGCGTCGACGCCGCGGCTTTCCAGCGTGCGCCGGACCGCCGCAGTCCCGTCGGAGCCGTCGGCGTAGGGATTGGTGCGCGAGGTCCCCAGGATGGTGCCGCCGCGCGGGAGGATACCGGCGGTGTTGGCGAGGGTCAGCTCGTCGGCGTCATCTGCGAGCACGCCCGCCCAGCCGGCGCGAAAGCCGATCACGCTGTGGGCGTTGCCGGCCAGCGCGCGCCTGACCACAGCACGGATGACCGCGTTGAGCCCCGGGCAGTCGCCTCCGCCGTTGAGCAGCCCGATCCGCGCCATCGCGTGAAGTTACATGTCAGTCGGCGTATGCGTCGCGGACGGCTTCCACTTCGGGCAGCGCGGCCATGAACGCGTCAAGCATGTGGGGGTCGAAGTGGCTGGCGCTTTCGCTTTGCATCTCCTCGATGGCCCAGCGCAGCGGGAACGCAGGGCGGTAGACGCGATCGGTGGTCAGCGCGTCGAACACGTCGGCGACGGCCGCGATGCGCCCCTCGCGCGGGATCTGCTCGCCCTGCAGGCCGAGCGGATAGCCGCCGCCGTCCCAGCGCTCGTGGTGGCTCTGGGCGATCAGCGCGCCCATGCGCACGACCTCGGAGTCCGACCCGGCGAGCATCTCATAGCCGGTCTGGGCGTGGGTCTTGATGACCTCGAACTCATCTTCGGTGAGCTTGCCCTGCTTGCGCAGGATCGCGTCGGAGATGGCGACCTTGCCGACGTCGTGCAGCTGGCTTGCCAGCCGCAGCATCTCGCACTCGGGCTCGGACAGGCCGATCCGGCGCGCGAGGATCTCGCAATAGCCGCTCATCCGCTGCAGGTGGTGGCCGGTCTCCTCGTCGCGGAACTCCACTAGGCGGGCCAGGCGAAAGATCGTCTCGGCCTGCGACACCCATACCTGGGTCTGGGAGAGCTGCAGCTCCTGCAAGGTCTCCTCGAGTCTTTTGTTGCGCTCGTGGGCCTCTGCCTGTAGTCGCGCCAGCATGCGCTGGGTGGCCCGCTCGCGACGGCGGCGGTGCAGCGCGTTGGCCACGTTGATGAGCAGCTCACCGGACCTGACCGGCTTGACCAGATATCCGTCGGCGCCCTGCTCGATGGCGGTCATCGCCAGCTGCGGGTCGTCCTCGCCGGTGACCATCAAGACGGCTGTCGATGGGTGGTTGCGGCGGATGCGCGTCAGCAACTCGATGCCTGATTCACCTGGCATGTTGACGTCAAGCAGCACGAGCTCATAGGCGCTGTGCGCGAGCAGCTCGCGCGCGGCGCCAGCGTTGGCTGCGCCCTGGCAGGCGTAGCCGCGGTCCTGCATGACGCGCTCGGTCCACAGGCGCAGCGCCTCATCGTCCTCGACGACCAGCAGCTCGGTCATGTGACTCACCTCCATCTCGAGGACCGGATACCGGCCAGACCGGCTCCGGCAATTGCGTCGTCACCCCAATGTCCGCGCCGTGCGCGGCCGCTGGCCCCGTGCCTGCGGGCCCGGGTTAGAGTGTCTCTGACCCCCACCAAAGAGTCAGTATAACCGAACTGTACGCCCAACCTGGAACGACAGAAACCTCGCACAACTCGTCCGCGAAGCGCGGCGGCTAGATCCCCTGGCCGGGCAGGAACTCATTGGTGAAAGGCGGCAGCCCGTTGGCGTTGGGGTCGTGCGCGAGCAGCTTGTGCGTGTACATCCATTCTCCAAAGGCCTGCCACGTCGCCTGGTCCTGCCAGCCGAACGGCTCGCTCGAGTCGGCCGGCAGCTGCGCCGGGAGTGTCTGCTTGATCGATTCCAGCTGCAGCTTGGCTTCCAGCGACGGGTTGGCCTTGAGCACCAGCGCGGCAGCGGCTGCAGGGTCTGCGCGGGTCTCGCGCTCGCCGCGCGTGAGCGCCTGCAGGAAGGCGCGCAGATCCTGGCCGTCACTGCGCGCCTCGCTCTCGCGCACGACCAACACCAGCTCGTCGTAGCTGGGCACGCCGGCCCGGTCGATCGGGATCACCGTCGGATGCTTATGCGCCAGGCGCAGCTGTAGACCCTCGTAGTTCCAGTAGCCGCCGATTGTCGCGGCGACCTTGCCCGAGAGCATGGCTGGCACGAGGTTGAAGCCGACGTTGACTTCCTTGACGCTCGTCGGGTTGACGCCCGCATTGGCGAGCGCGGCGCGCAGCTCGACCGACTGGTATGGAATCCCTGCGGTGCCCACCGTCTTGCCAGCGAGGCCGGCCACGCTGGAGACGTGCTGTCCGGGCAGGGCGATGATCGAGGTCAGCGGCCGTTGCACGAGCGCTGCGACGGAGACCAGCTTCAGGCCCTGATCGCGCGCGAGCAGCAGCTGGGGCTCATAGGAGATGGCCATGTCGACCTTGCCCGCCGCGAGCAGCTTGAGCGGTTCGGCGGTTTCCGCGGGCACCACGGGTTGGACATCCAGGCCGACCGCGCGGAAGTCCCCGTGGGCGATCGCCGAGTACAGCGCCGCATGGTCGGCGTTGGGAAACCAGTCGAGCATCACGCGCAACGGCTTGACGGTGGACGTCGAGATGACGTCCTGCTCGGTGCCGCAGGCCGCCAGCGCGAGCGCCAGCGACAGGGCGACAAAGACGGGCCGCACGACGCGGGCGAGGGTCGGCACGACTGCACGGCGGGCGGCACAAGAGCCTTTCAACTGGTGTCTCCTCTCGATCGGACGGCCCACGGCGCCAAGCGGCGCTGGGCGAGGGCCAGGGCATAGAAGCAGGCGACCGCGAACGCGATCAGCACCGCGGTCGCCGCATATGCGCGCGCCGTCTGAAAGCCGCCCGCATCGGTGATGATCTCCCGTCCAAGCCCGGCATAGGCCGCGGTGGTGGGAGTGCTGGTCTCGGCGATGAAAGCTCCGATCACACCGACCGCCAAGGCGATGCGCGCGCCCGACAGCGCGGCGGGCAGCGCGGCGGGCAGCTCGGCGAAGCGAAACGCCTGCCAACGCGAGGCGTCCAACGTGCGCAGCAGCTTGGGCTGGTCGGGGTCGACCGCGGCCAGGCCATCGACGGTCGTGACGAGCACCGGAAAGAAGCAGATCAGCGCGATCACAACCAACTTGGGAAAGATTCCGAACCCCCACCAGAAGACCAGCAGGACGCCGATCACGGGGATAGGCACGGCCTGCGAGCCGACCGCGAGCGGGTACACGGCGCGGCGCAGCGGTGCAGACAGATGCAGCGCGACCGCCAGCGCCAGCCCTGCGCCGAGCGCGAGCGCGAGCCCGAGCACGACCTCCTCGGCGGTGACCGTGAAGTTGTGAAAGACGAGGCTGGCGTTGTTCCACAGCGCCGCCGCGACGGCGTGCGGGGCGGGCAACACCTGTTCCTGGACCCCGCCGAGATCCGCATAGCCCTCCCACCCGCCCAGCAGCGCGCCGGCGAGCAGGAGAGCAGGCAACGCGCTCCACCCCCCAGGCGTCCGCGCGACGCCGGCTGTCATCGGCGCTGGCCCCTCCCGAGCGCGTCCAGCGCGCGCTCGCGCAAGGACGTCACAGCGGGGTCGGTGCGGGCGCGTGGGCATTGCACGTCGACGTCCAGCTCGGCGACCACGCGTCCGGGGCGCGGCGAGAGCACGACCAGGCGGTCGGCCAGCAGGATCGCCTCCTCGACGTCGTGGGTGACCAGGACCACGGTCCGCGACGGCCGGGCCGTGTGCCGCTCGCGTGCGAGCGTGGCGGCCAGCCATTCCTGCATATCGGCACGGGTGATCGCATCGAGCGCGCCGAACGGCTCGTCCAGGCACAGGACCGGCTTGCCCGACAGCAGCGTGCGCAGGAACGCGACGCGCTGGCGCATGCCGCCCGACAGCTCGTGCGGTCGGGCGTGCTCGAAGCCGGCCAGCCCCAGCTCCTCGAAGAGAAGGGCGGCGCGCCTGCGCGCCTGTGCACGCGAGTGGCCGGCGATGCGCGGCGCCAGGGCGGCGTTGTCCAGAGCGTCCAACCACGGCAGCAGCAGGTCGCGCTGGGGCATCAGCACGGCGGGCGCGCACGACAGCACCCGGCCCTCGTCGGGCTGCGCCAACCCGCACAGGATCTCCAGCAGCGTGCTCTTGCCGCAGCCGCTCGGGCCGACCACGGCGAGCATCTCGCCACGGCCCACGCGCAGCGACACGTCCGACAGCGCCCGCACCTCGCTGCCACGGCGGCCGCGGTAGCACCGGCCGACGCCCTCCAGCACGATCTCCTCGCGCTCGCCCGCCCGCCGATGCGAGGGCTGTACGCGAGATTGCAGTTGGGTGGACACTCGGCTCCCTCCGCGGGCATTACCCCACAGGTTCAAAGGGTCGGCGCCGGAGGAATCATTTCCAGTGCGCCATCTCAGCCGGCCTTCCCGCCAGCCCCCCTGGTGTGTGCTGTGCTCTGCGGCCGATGCTAGCGCGCGGCGGGTCTTAGCGTGCCGCGGCGATGACTGGCCGGGTGAGCGCGCGCACGAAGTCCTCCAGCTGGGCGGTGGTCCAGCACTCGAAGGCGGTGCAATGCTCCTCGTAGGCGGCGATGACTGAGTCGCCGTAGTTCCAATACAGCCGCGGCTCGGGGTTCAGCCAGAAGGTGCGCCCGGCGCGCGCGGCGATCTGGGCGAAGACGTCGGCGCGTGGGTCGCGCCCGTTGGTGCGCGCGTCGCCAAGCACGATCACGGTAGCGCGCGGGTGCAGGTCGTCCTCGACCTGGGCCAAGAACTCCGACCACACGCGGCCGTAGTCGGTGTAGCCGGAGATGTCGGCGACGCCGGCGTCGCTGGAGATGCGTTCGCTGACCGCTTTGAAGTTGCGCTCGCGTTCGAAGACGTCGGTGACCTCGGAGATGCGCTCGATGAACACGAACGAGCGCATCTTGCGGAAGGTGTCGTGCAGCGCGTGCAGCACCGACAGGAAGAACACCGACGCGGACGTGACGCTGGTTGACACGTCACACAGCACGTAGATCTCCGGCCGTTTGGGGCGGCGCGGGCGGAACTTCAGCTCGACGGGCACGCCGCCGGTCTGCAGCGATGCGCGCATCGTGCGGCGGACGTCGACATGGGCGTGGTGGCGGTGGCCGCGGGCCTGCTGGCCCTGGGTGGCCAGGCGGCGGCGCAGCTGGGCGACGACGCGGTGCACCGCGGCGAGATCGGCCAGCGGGCCGGAGGGCAGCGCGCGTTCGAGCTCGCCCAACGGTCGCGCGGGGGGCAGGTTGCCGGTGCGCTCGACTTGGGAGCGCTCGAGCTCGCGGCGCAGCAGCGCCTCGAAGCGACGCAGCGCGTCGCGCGGCAGGCCCTCGTGGCGGGGATCGTCGGCCGGCAGCTCCGGTTGGGGCTCGGCGCGCAGGCCCAGGGCGCGGCGGATGCGCTGGACGTCCACACCGATCACCCCCGACCCCTCTTGGCGGCGGGCCAAGGCAGCGATGGCCATGCGCGCGAGGTCGCGCATGGCGCCCTCAGCGCCGTCGCGCAGCGCGGCCGCGATCTGTGCGCGCAGCTCTTCGAGCTCATCGTCAGACAGCTCGCCGAAGGCGCTGCGATCGTCCTCGCGGATACCCTCGCGCGCAGCGGCCAGCTCGACGGCGCGAAAGAAGAAGCGCTCGAAGACGAGCTCGAACACGCGCCTGTCCTCCTGGCTCTTGGCCAGGGTAGCGGCGAGCGCCTCGCGAAAATCCTCCTGGGAGGTCCAGCCGATCTCGTCCAGCACGGCGAACGCGTCGAGCAGCTCTGAGGTGCCCACGGCGACGCCTTCGCGGCGCAGCTCCTCGCCAAGCTCGAGGATCCGCGCGGGCAGGCCGTCAGGCGACATCGGCGGACGCCCGCAGCTTCAGGCCGACGCGGTCGGCCACCACGTCCATGTCGGTGCGGTGCTTGACGATCACCGACATGGTTTCAGCGAAGACGTCGGCGTCGATGTCGCTGACGCCCAGCAGCAGCAGCGCGCGCGCCCAGTCGATCGACTCGGCGATCGACGGCGGCTTCTTGAGGTCGAGCTCGCGCACCATGCCGATCACCTCGACGAGCTTGCGCGCGACCGTCTGCGACAGCTCGGGCGCGTGCAGGCGCACGATCTCGAGCTCGTGCTCGAGCTCGGGGTAGTCCAGCCACAGGTACAGGCAGCGGCGCTTGAGTGCCTCGGTGAGCTCGCGCGAGTTGTTGGAGGTGAGCAGCACCAGGGGGTGCGTGCGCGAGCTGACCCGTCCGAGCTCGGGTATCGAGATCTGAAAGTCCGATAGGACCTCCAGCAGCATCGCCTCGAACTCCTGGTCGGTCTTGTCGATCTCATCGATCAACAGCACGACCGGCTGCTCGGACGCGATCGCGGTCATCAGCGGGCGCGCCAGCAGGAACTCCTCTCCGAAGATGTCCTCCTGGACGGCCTCCCAGCCGGTGTCTGACGCCTCGGCCTGGATGCGCAGAAGCTGCTTGCGGTAGTTCCACTCGTACAGCGCCTTGGCCTCGTCGAGGCCCTCGTAGCACTGCAGCCGCACGAGCTCGCGGCCCAGGTGCTTGGCAAGCGCCTTGGCCAGCTCGGTCTTGCCCACGCCGGCCGGGCCCTCGACGAGCACGGGCTTGCCCAGACGCGTGGCCAGGAAGGAGACCAGCGCTGTGGACTCGCCCGGCAGGTAGCCCACGGTGCGCAGGCCGGCGGCCAGTTCTGCGACGGAGGCGGGCGCCGGGGAGGGGGGGCTTGCCATTGTGTGACGCAATGATAGGCGGCGTCCGGCGCGCTCAGCTGCGGGTCGTCACTCCGTGCGTGCGGGCGGGTCCTCGAAGGACAACTGCTCGCCCTCGGCCCGGGCTTGGCCGGGGGCGGGCGGGTAGCGCGGTCGCCGGGGGACGGCCGGGCGATCGGCGCCAGCGGGCGCCGAGGGCGCAGAGCGGGCGGGCACGGCGGCGCGCACGGTGATGTCGCCGTCAGACGGGGGAGGGGACGAGGGCGAGGGCCCGGGCGAGCGGCGCGGGCGCGGGGCACGGGCGCTTAGCGGCGGTTCGGGTCGTTCGGCGGCGCGCATGCGCCAGCCTGCCAGCGCGAGGCCGCCGGCGGCGACGAAGGCGAGGAAGAAGCCCCACTGGATGCCCACCGGGTAACCCCCGCCGGAGGGGCGGCTAAAGACGCGATAGAAGATCAACAGGCCCGCCCAGCAGCCGGCGATCATCACAATTAGCCCATCGCCCCCGGGCAGGTGGAACTCGCGTCCCTCGCCGCGCGCCCATACGATCGCGCTGACGCCCACGGCGACCAGGAAGATGGCGGCCTCGACGAAGGACACGTCGCCGAAGGCGCTGATGCTGTGCGAGTGGATGACGCCGGTCTTGCGAACGAGACTCTGGAGGCTGTACCACGGCAGGAACATGGTCACCAGCAGGCCGAGCGCGGCGAGCGCCACGAGCCGCTGCTCGGGCTCCATCGCGCGCCACGCGTGCGACAGCCGGGTCATGCTTGCCGCTCGCCTGCTCGGATCGTGTGTATCGGGGCCACCGACGCCAAGTCTAGGCGCGCGGTGCGGACGCTAGTGAGGGGTCACCACGATGGTGCCGCTGGCCGTGGAGAAGTTGCCCACCAGGTCGGTCGCGGTGAGCGAGATCGCGAACGTGCCGCCCTTGGCTGGGGTGATCCACAGCAGCCTGGGCCTGCCGCCTTCGACGGTCGCGCGGTTGGTCCACACGACGCGAGTGCCCTGGCGGACGGTCAGACCGACGGTCGCGATCTTCGATAGCGACACCTGCACGCCGCCGCGCGTGCCGCCGCGCAGGGTGCGCGTGAGCAGCGTGATGCTCGGCGGCGTGCGCAGGTCTTCGCTGAACTGCTGGGCGGTCGCGCAGTAGACCTGGTCAGCCGCGATCGCCGCTTGGGCGGCGTGGGCGGTCGCCTTGACGCCGGCAGCACTCGCGCCGCCGGTGTTGCCGGTCGCTTCGGGCGTGGTTGTCGAGCCACCCGCTGGGGGCGTGGCGGCGCCCGGCGGGGGAGCGGCGGGAGGGGCTGGGGGGGGCGCGGCTGGCGTGGCGGGCGGGCCTTTGCGCGTGCGTTCGCACAGGTGCTGGAGGAATTCGGCGAGCAGTTCGTGGTAGTTGAGGTTCGATTCGCCGAACTGGTCATACAGCGACCATGCGCCCGTGTTGTAGTGAGGGACGAGCGCCCGCGCCTCGGCGTCGCCGGCTTCGAACAGCTGCAGGCCGAGCGGGTCCTGGGTGATGGAGGTGTATTCGTAGAGACCCACCAGCGCCTGGATGAAGCCGTTGAGGATGCGGTCGCTGGGTGCGTATGTGTACTCGGCGTACAGCGCGCCGGCGGGCGTGTTCACGCGCACGCCGACTGGGGGAGCGGTCTCGAAGATGCCGAGCGCCTGCTGGGCGGCGGTCAGGTAAGCCTGTTCGTGAAAGCGCGACCAGGCGCGGGCGAGCACCTGGATGGCGGTGCCCTGCGACAGCCCGCTCGTCCACGGCGGCGCTCCGCCGTCGAAGTGGAACATGTACTCCCAGGCGATACCGCCGGCGCGCTGAGTTGCCAAGGGGATTGCTTCGCTCAAGACCTGGCGCAGATCGGCGTTTTCGTGACCGGACAGGTAGTAGCCGTTGGCCTCCCCGAAGGTGCCCAGCCACTGGATCTGAAGGCCCTGGCCGGCGTAGTACTCCCACACCAGCTTGCTTTCAGGAAAGCTGACTCGCTGTCCGTTGGCCAGCAGCGGTTCGCTCGTCCACCACTGCGTGTTGCGTTCGAGCGTGAGGAACAGCGCGGGCAGCCGCGAGGGGATGAACTCGCCGGCAGCTGCCATCGCTTGGATGTTGGCCAGCACGGCGCCGAGTTCGGCGGCGCGCGTGCCGCTCAGCTTGGCCAGCGATCGTTTGGCGGCCACGTATGTGGCGTAGTCCTGGCCGTACACCGCTTCGGTGATGGCACCGCCGCGCAGCAGCGCCTGCAGTGCGGCGCTGACGGTGGGGCCGTGACTGGCCGCCGCGACGCCGCGCTTGGCGCCCGCCGCCTGTGGGCTCGAGGTCCTGGCGGCGAGGGCAGGCACGGAGGTGGCGGCGCCCAGGGCAAGCACGCCCAGGGCGAGCGCGAGGATGCGGCTTGCGCGCACGGCGCTGATGCTACGCTCGACCGCGCCGTTGGCTGCAGCGGCTGTTGCAGCCTGACGCCGCTTACGTGACAGCACACCTCCCGAACACATCTCGCCGCGCGGTAGTTGCGCGCCGCCGCGCGTTTGCGCTGCTGTTGGGCGCCCTGCTAGCAGGCATGCTGGCCGCATGCGGGGGCGCCGGCTCGCCCAGCGCTGCGTTGCTGGTGCACGCCACGTTCAGCTCGCACAAGCCGATCGAAAGCGGGCGAATCGACCTGACCTTCGCCTTGACGCCGACGGGATCGGCGGGCGCGCCCGCGGCCGCCCGGCCTGTCCGGCTGGGCGTGCAGGGCCCGTTTGAAAGCCTTGGGCCGGCGCGGCTGCCGCGCTTTGCGCTTGCGCTCACGCTGACCAGCGCGGGGCACACGCTGCCGGCCGGAGCCACCTCGACCTCCGGGCAGCTGTACATCGAGCTCGCCGGCGCGTACTTCACCGCGCCCGCGGCCACGGTGAGCGCACTTCAGCAGGGCTACGCCCAGGCCACGCGTGCCTCCTCGTCGGCGGCCAGCCAGTCGACGTTCGCCGCGCTCGGCGTGAACCCCGGCGAATGGCTCGTGCACCCGCACATCGTCGGCACAGTGGACACCGCGGGCGTGCAGACGACGCACGTGACCGGCGAACTGGACGTGACTCGCTTTCTGGCCGACGCCGACAAGCTCGCCGGCGCGGGCGGGGCACTGGGACTCGGCGCAGGCGGTGGCTCGGGCTTGAGCCTGCTGTCGCCGGCGGGGATCAGGGCGTTGGCGGGCTCGGTGCACTCGGCACGCGTGGATCTCTACACCGGCTCCCATGACCATCTACTGCGCCGCCTCACGATCAGCGCGAGCATCTCCAGCACACCCCAGACGCGTGCCGCCCTGGGCGGCCTGGGCAGTGCGAGACTGCAGCTCACGCTCCAGTTCGCTGGCCTGAACCAACCCCAGGCGATCGCCGCGCCGAGCAATCCGCAGCCGATCTCAAAGCTCCTGCCGGCGCTTGAACGGCTTGGCCTTGCGCTTGGCGCCGGCGCCGCCAGCTGATCAGGCCGATCGCGACAAGTCCGTGCGGCTGGGGCCTTACTCCCGGTCGAGCTCGAGGTCGTCGTCGACGCCGTCGAGCTCGTCGTAGTCGTCTTCATCGTCCTCGTCTTCGTCGTCCTCGTCGAGGTCGTGATCCTCAGCCAGCAGCTCGCTGGCGGGCTGGTGGCTGAGCTGGAAACGCTCGATCAG
Organism: uncultured Solirubrobacteraceae bacterium; assembly: GCA_963734225.1. Taxonomy (GTDB): domain Bacteria; phylum Actinomycetota; class Thermoleophilia; order Solirubrobacterales; family Solirubrobacteraceae; genus Palsa-744. The sequence continues at coordinate 327,899 of CAVTGI010000014.1, read as the reverse complement.
ATCGTCTCGCTTGTTTTCGTCAAGCGGGGCATCGTCGGAGATCAGCACCCAGTCGGTGCTGCCGAACTCCTCGCGCTCGAAGATCTCGTGATCGACCTCGGGCGAGTCATCGACGACGATCAGGATCTCCGTCTGGGGGTTGAAGTAGGTGCCTGGGCGAAGCGTCAGCTCATCGAGCGGGAAGCGGCGGGCGTTGCTCATCGCGCGTTTATACCCCACTCGGACGGCGTCGTGGCTGAAAACCTGCTCACGGGTCCATCTCCGCCAGCGTGCGTGCCGTCTCGGTCTCGATGTCCAGCGGCTCAAGGCCCTGGCGAGCGCGCCGTTCGTTGCGGGCGACCACGAGCTGGCGCACCTCCTCGACGAGCGCGGACTCGTGCGCGCGTTCCTCGCGCGCAGGGCTCAGCAGGCGGGCGACCTCTGCGTCGATGTCGAGCGCCGGCTGGCCGGAGCGCACCAGGCGCTGGCTGCGGGCGCCGAGCATCTGGCGTATCTCTCGCTCGCGCTCGGCGCGCACCGCGGGGGAGTCCGGGGCGCCCGACGGTGCGGAGAAGCCGCCATGATCGCCTTCGCGCGAGATGCCGTCGCTGCCGATCTGGTCGTACAGGCTGCTGCCGCCGCCGCGCGTGATCAACAGCAGCAGCGAGACGATCAGCGAGATGGCGACGGTGCCGAACACGACCGCGCTCGCGGCGTTCGGGGCGATGCCTATGGCGACCGTCGAGAGGGCATCCCGCACGCCAGTGATTGTTGCTGATCGGCCCGCCGTCCGCTACCCTTACCGGACAACATTGACTGACCAGTCAATCTAGTTTTTGGCGCCACCCCGTCTGGAGGTCCACGTATGGTCGATTTCACGCTCACCGACGAGCAGCTGAACCTGCGCGAGATGGCGCACGACTTCGCCGTCAAGGAGATACGCCCGGTCGCCTGGGAGTACGACAGGGATGGCACCTGGCCGCAGGAGATCATCGATAAGGCCTGGGAGGTCGGCCTGATGAACTCGCACATCGCCGAGGAGTACGGCGGCGCGGGCGCGAGCTATCTGGACGGCTGCCTGATCGAGGAAGAGCTCTCATGGGGCTGCTCGGGCATCCAGACCTCGCTCGGCTGCAACGGTCTGGCCACCGCGCCGATCGCGTTGGGTGGCTCGGATGAGATCAAGAAGAAGTACCTGGGGATGCTCACCGAAGCGCCCAAGCTCGCGTCCTTCTGCCTGACCGAGCCGGATGCAGGCTCGGATGTCTCCGGCATGCGCACCACGGCGGTCAAGAAGGGCGACAAGTACGTGCTCAACGGGTCCAAGTGCTTCATCACCAACGGCGGCTATGCGGACTACTACACGGTCTATGCCAAGACCGACAAGGACGCGGGGCACCGCGGCATCTCGGCGTTCGTGGTCGAGCGCGAGTGGGGCGTGGTGGTCGACAAGAAGGAGGACAAGCTCGGCCAGCGTGCGTCCAACACCGCAACGATCTCCTTCAACGACGTCGAGGTTCCCGCCGAGAACCTGCTCGGCGAGGAGAACCACGGCTTCAAGCTCGCGATGATGACGCTCGACCGCACCCGGCCCGGCGTGGCGGCGATGGCCACCGGCATCGCTCGCGCTGCGTTCGAGTTCGCCACCGACTACGCCAAGGAACGCGTGCAGTTCGGCGTGCCGATCGCCATGCACCAGGCGATCCAGTTCATCATCGCCGACATGGCCACCGAGATCGAGGCCGCGCGCCTGCTGACGTGGAAGTCGGCGGTCATGCTCGACAACGGCGAACGCAACACGCTCGTCTCCTCGCACGCCAAGCGCTTCGCCGCCGACACCGCGATGAAGACCGCCACCGAAGCCGTGCAGGTCTACGGCGGCTACGGCTTCATCAAGGACTACCCCGTCGAGAAGCTGTTCCGCGACGCCAAGATCATGCAGTTGTACGAGGGCACCTCCCAGATCCAGCGCCTGGTGATTGCGCGCGAGACGCTGCTTCCGCGCCGCGCGCAGGAGCCGGCGATGGCCACCGCTGGGTAGTCGCCGCGGCCGCGTGGGCGGCCCGAGGGCGCGGTCAGCTGGCGTCAGCGTGCCCGGCGATCGCGCGCGGTCGTTGCGTCGAAGCCCATTCGGCGGCGCGACGTTCGGCGCCGGCAAGGTAGGTCTCGAACGCCTCGTCCAGTCGCTCGCGTTCGCCCGTGGCGAGCAGTTCGATGACCAGGCCTCGCAGTGTGGCGAGCAGCAAGGTGGCATATGACCTGGCTTGCTTGCGCGGGCAGCCGAGGGCGACGATGTTGGCGGTGATCAGGTCGAGGCGATGGGTGATCGACCGCGCGACCGCCGGTGCATAGTCCGCTCCCGCGAACTGACTCTGGCCGAGGACCTCTACGAACAGGCGTATGTCGCGCTGGCCCGGCGGCGAGGTCAGATGGGCCCACAGCGCCCGCCAGCGGGTGGGAAGATCCAAGCCGGGGTCGGGCGTGCCGTCGCTGTAGACGCCTTGCGGTATCAACGTCCGTTCGAGCAGGTGCTCGACGATCTCCCCGACGAGCTGCTCCTTGGTCCCGAAGTGGTGCTGCAGGGTCACGTGGCTGACGCCAACCGCGTCGGCCACACGCCTCAGCGAGAGGCTAGCGACTCCGTTTTCGAGCACGTACTCGCCGACTGCTTCGAGCAGTTCCCCCCTGCGGTGCTGGTAGCGCAAACTGCGCCCGTCCACGCGTTCTGCCATTCCCGGCAAGGATAGAGTCAGCTCTTGCTGGCTGCGCGGCCAGGGCGTAAGGCAGGGTGCTCGTGGAACCTGACGGCGCGTAGCGGCGCCACTACGCGGACAGCAGCTCTCCGCCCCACTGCTCGGGGGCGACATCGGCGAGCGTTTGCGAGAACGTCCACTGATGGCCGGCTGGGTCTTGCGCGGTGTACTGGCGCTCGCCGTACTCGAAGTCGGTTGGCTCCATGAGGATGCGAGCGCCGTGCTCGCGCGCGTGTGCGCAGTGGCTGTGAGCGTCCTCGACGCGCACCATCACCGAGTGCGTGACCTCGCCTGCTCGCGGCGCAATGCGGTCGTGGCGCACGTCGCCGACGATCACCGCGCCGTCGCCGAAGGCCAGCTGCGCGCGGTGGTTCTCGCCGATCCGCACGCGCTCGACAAAGCCGAATGCGCGGCTGAGCCAGTCGACCGCTTCGCGTACTTCCGGGTAGATCAGGACCGGGACGACGGTGGCCTGCGGGATGGAGCGGTTGGGCTTCAAGCTGACCTGAGCCTACAGTGAGCGCGTGCGCGCACCCGAGCAGCAGACGATCTTGATCACAGGAGCAACGGATGGGCTCGGACGCGCTCTGGCCGCAGAGCTCGCCGCTGCTGGGGCCACCCTGCTCATCCACGGCCGCGACGAGCAGCGCGGCAGAGAGACGATCGCGCAGATCCAAGCGAGCAGCGGAAACGACAGGCTGCACTGGCTGGCCGGCGACCTGTCCTCGCTGGACGACGTGCGGGCGCTGGCGATGAGCGTCACCGACCGGTTCGATCGCCTCGACGCGCTCGTCAACAACGCCGGCATCGGGACGTCGCTGCCGGGCGACGGCGCCCGGCTGGAGAGCCGCGACGGGTACGAGCTGCGCTTGGCGGTCAACTACCTGTCGGGCTATCTGCTCACCCGCATGCTGCTGGCCTTGCTCGAGCGCTCGGCGCCGGCGCGCGTGGTCAACGTGAGCTCCGCCGGGCAGGCGGCGATCGACTTCGACGACGTGATGCTCGAGCGCCACTACAACGGAGTGCAGGCCTACTGCCAGAGCAAGCTCGCCCAGATCATGTTCACACTGGACCTCGCCGAGGAGTTCGACAGCAGCGTAGTCAGCGCAACCTGCCTTCACCCGGCCACGTACATGCCTACCAAGATGGTGACCGCGGCCGGTATCGACCCGACCAGCACGCTGGAGCAGGGCGTGCAGGCGACGCTGGCGCTGGTCATCGACCCGGAGCTCGACGGGGTGAGCGGCGTCTACTTCAACGGGCGCCAGCCGGCCAGGGCGCACCCGCAGGCTTATGACGTGGACGCACGCAGGCGGCTGAGGGAACTGAGCGATGCGTTGTGCGGGCTTGGCCGGGCGGCTGTTTTTGATGCTTACGGGTAGAGGAGCGCATAAGATGCGCTAAAGGCCCAATTTCAATAGTGATCTAACCGCGAGGGATTTTGCTCCTGAGCGGTAGGATTTTCGATTTCGTCCTAAAGGGCACTATTATGCTCTAGTGCGGTAGATCAGGCTTTTATCGCCTATGGAACTGGGCTTTTAGTTTTGCTCTTGTCCGGAAGAGATTCTGCGAAGCAATGAACGTCAACGTCATCGAGTTCAGCCCCAGGTACAACCGCTTTCCTCAGGACATCACCGGGCTGCTGCTTCGTATCGCATCGGCGCTCGGAACAATCCGAGGAGCGTCCGTGCTACCAGCCGTCGCCGACCAGCTCAGGTCTTCCGCCAGGGCCGGCACGGTTCATTACTCGACGATGATCGAGGGCAATGAGCTTCCCTTTGTCGAAGCCGAGCGGGCGGCACGCGGCGATCTTGAGCCCAACACTCGTGCAAAGATCGAGCTCGTCAACTATGTGGTCGCTCTGGACCTCATTGACGAGCATCTCGCCTCGGGTCGGCTGGAGCTGGACGCTGACTTTCTCAGCAGCTCCACGGCGTCACGACGGCGGGACTTGGGCGCGAGGACGATCCGCACTTCAAGCCGCATCATGAGGGGCAGTGGCGCGACGGCGAAGCTTTCGTTGTCGACCGTATAACCAACCAGATCATGCACCGAGCGCCGCCCTCAGCGGAGGTCAGCCCGCGGATGCTCGGTATGTTCGAGTGGCTGGCGCGTAAGCTCGACAGCGATAGCCAGCCGCCGTATGTCCTAGCGGGGGTCATGCACTACGGCATCACGGACGTGCACCCCTTTGCTGACGGCAACGGTCGGGTAGCGCGCTTGTTCCAGACCGCACTGTTGATGCAGATGAACGTCCTGCCGGGACGCATGTACTCCTTTGAGAGGTACTACGCAGAAGACCAGAACGCCTACTACGGTGCTTTGCGCTCAGTGAGGCTCAGGACCCTGAACATGGAGCACTGGCTGCAGTACTTCTTGCGCGGCCTCGCTGAGGAGTACGAGCGCGTCGCAGCAACGGTTTCCGATCTGGCGCGTCTTGTCTCCGGAACTGCTGCCGGGCCACTGCAGTTGACCTCTAGTCAGCAGGCCGCGATCTCGGCGCTGCGAATTCAAGGGCGCACGGAGTTCGCCAGAACCGACTATGAGCAGGCGGCCCACCTGGGTCGGAGTGCGGCCAACAATGACCTTAGACAGCTGGTCCAGTATGGGGTCCTACGCACGCGAGGCTCTGGCTCGGCCACTCGCTACTTGTTCTCAATTCCGGCGGCACGGCCAGCGACCATGAAGCGACGTGGACGGCCGTCTCGCTGGAACGAGACAAGGATCGAGCGAGAGCTACGAACATTTGTCGCAGAGCGAGAGAACTGGCCATCACCAAAGGAGTTCCGCGACGCCGGACGGGGCGATCTCTACGCTGCGGCGAGTCGTGCAGGCGGCATCTCAAGATGGCGGCGAACGCTCGGCGTTTAGCCGATCGAGCCACCTGCGGGAGCGCTGTGGACGTCGCGGTGCGTGGTGTGCGCAGGATTACGTGGTGTTGTCCTCGCCGTCTTCTGTTGCGGGGAACGCTGGCATGACCTCGTGCGCGAACCGTCGCAGCTGCTCCTTGCCGCCAAGCACGGTGAGCAGGATGTAGCGAGCGCCGGCGGCATTCAACGTCGCCAGCTTGGCGCAGATTTCCTCAGGTGTTCCATAGAGCGCGTGCTCCTCGGTGTCCCCGCTTCCCGCGTAGGCGAGCACATGCGAGCCGCCCTTGCGTGCAGGCGAGCGGGACACCCTTACCGTGCGCTGGGTGTACTTGGCTTGGCGAGCAAGAGCGGCTTCGGCGTCCGCCCGATCCCTCGCGACATATAGCTGGCGCGCCACGACGACTCCCATCCGATCGAACGGTCGCCCGTGCGCTTCACGTTCGGCGCGGTATAGCGTCATGCGCTCGCCGATCTGCTCGGGGGACGCATACTGGTCGAGCATGAGGTTAAAGCCGCGCGCGGCCGCTGTGCGGATCGATGGCGGGCTCCCGGCGGCCATCCAGAACGGCGGGTGCGGTCGCTGCGCGGGCGGCGGCTCGACCACGATGTCCTCGAAGCGCCAGAAGCGCCCATGGTGTGAGAAGCGGGAGCGCTCAAGCCAGGATCGTGTGATGAGCGCGACGGCCTCCTCAAAACGTGCCTCCGCCTCCTGCTGTGGGATCTGGAAGCCGGTGAACTCGCTGTGGCGATAGCCCTTCCCGATACCGAAGTCGAGTCGGCCGCCGGAGACCAGATCGAGCGTCGCGGCCTGCTCTGCCAGCAGGACCGGGTTGTGCCAGGGCAGCACCATCACGGCCGAGCCGAGGCGCAGTCGGGTGGTGCGCATGGCAAGGCAAGTGAGCAGCATCAGTGGGGCGGAGACCTGGTTCCAGCCGGTGAAGTGGTGCTCGACCAGGAAGCTCGAGTGAAAGCCGAGCTCCTCAGCCTCGACGTTGAAGTCGAGATAGTCGCGGAAGCCTTGGCCGGTCTCGGGGGGAAGATCGTCGCTGCTGGCCTGCGCTGAGCAGAAGAGGCCGAATCTCATCAGCTAGGGCCGCGTGACGGCCGACAACGCCGCTCCTTGAGGCCGCAGCGGTCGAAGCTCGACAGTGCCAGGCCGACGCACGGATTCGCGCGTCACTACCTGCAGCTTCGCCACGCGCCAGAGAGGAGGCTCACTTGGCGGCTGCGCCTCCATGCTATGCAGCGCTGCTGTACGTGATCGTCTCGTGGATCTGCACGCCAAGCGCGTCGGCGATGCTCTGTAGCCGGTCGAGCCCCACACCGCTGTAGTCGTTGGCCTCCCAGCGCTGGACTTGCTGCTCGGCGACACCGATGCGTTCGGCGAGTTGACGCTGGGTAAGCCTGGCTGCGATGCGGGCTTCGATCAGTGCGATCGGTAGCTCGTGCAGGGACGTGATCTCGCGGCTGGTGATGTGCCCGTCGCGCAGCTTCTCGTAGTGATCGACCTCGTGACGGAACGTCTCGATCTGGAACGTCTCGATCTGGCTGGCAATGGCGTCGTGCATTACCTGCTTCATGCCCGGATCGACGTTCGCGGGGAACTCCCGCTCGTCATTGGCGACCAGGCCGCCCTCGAAGCCGGCAAGGCGCGCCTTGGTGATGCGGTATTCACGCTCGTTCTTGATCATGGCAGTCCCGTCAGGTGGATGCCGATGATGCCCTTCTGACGCTTCAAGCGATCGCGCTGGAAGGAGTCGAGGTAAGTCCACGAGGCGATGAGCTAGGGCCAGGTCATTGCCGAGTCTTGAGGCGCACGAGCTGGCGCTGCTGCTTGTGAGGAAGGCCGAGGGGGACGAGTCGATCCTCGACAAGCTGCTCGACGACCACGACGTACCCGACGATGTGCTCGGCTTCCACATCCACAGGCGGTCGACGCGTTTGACCGGTTCGCTGAACCCGTGGGGACTGCATCTCATGGCGTGCTGATGCTTTTCTCGAAGTCCTCGACGAGTGTCAGCAACTCGCCGCATTCCCAGACGCGACCCCATTTGCGCTCATTGAGCCTTTGGAGGATGCCGGCCTGTTCGAGCTGGGCGATGGCGTTGCCAACGGCGACATGTGACTTGCCGGTGAGCCGTTGCGCGGCAGGCACATCGATGACAGGCTGCGCGGGCAGGATGCTGACGAGCTGGCGCACAGCTGCGTCTTTGCGGGGTTCGCCAAGGCGCCCCAGCCACTTGGTCTGGCGCTCGTCGATCGCCTGTGCGAGTTGCTCAGCCCCGCTTGCGGCGCGGGTGGTGGCGTGTGCGAACCGCTCGCACCAGCTACCGACGTCGCCCCCGCTGTAGGCGCCGAGGCCGCCGATGTAGTTCTTGGGTTCGCTGCCCAGCACGAGGCTGATTGGGGGGATGTAGTTGCTGATCTCCCCGCGGCGACGCAGGATTGTGTAGATCAGCGCACGCCCGGTGCGCCCGTTGCCGTCCACGAACGGGTGGATGTTCTCGAACTGCGCGTGCCCGATAGCGGCCTGTGCCACGGCGGCTATGTCGGTGCGCGCTATGAATCTGCACAGATCCTCCAAGAGTCCGGGAACTTGCTCGTGCGGGGGGCCGACATAGGCCGCGCTGATTGGGTGGTGGTCGTTACCGCCGATCCAGCTCTGTGCCGTGCGGATGACGCCCGCGAAGTTACGGTCCTCGGTGAAGCGCAGCAAGGTGCGATGGATGTCCTGGATGTCAGTGACGGTGAACGGTTCGGTGGCGCCACCCAGCTCGATCGCGCGCTCCATGGCTTCCACGTTGCCCAGAACCTCGGCGGCGCGGTTATCGCCTCGCCGGTTTCCCGCGCGCGCGTAGGCGGCGCGCGCGAGACGCTTGTGGGAGATCAGCACACCCTCGATACGCGAGGAGGCTGCACTCTCGGAGCGCAGCAGGTTGCGAGCCAGTGCAGCCAGCGATGTCAGCTGCGGGCGCGTGTCGTTGAGATGTCCCAGCGCCTTCGTCGCCTCAGCGATCGCTGCGACGGCTTCGCCTGCGAGCGTGAACGCGCGCTCGGTGATCGGGTCTGGGATAAAGACCTCGTAGACGCCGCCACGCTGCCCCCCCGTGGGGGCGGTGGGGTCGGCGGGCCAGAAGCGCTCCTCGTGGTGTCCGAGGGGCGTAGACGTATCGTTCGGGGTCGCGGTCTGCAAGCGTTCCTTTCAGAATCGAAGCTGCTTTGTAAGGATAGCAATCGATCCTTACGGACATGCGGGGCGCTTCGAAGGATGCCGCTGACCGCGACTCAGTCTGGCGTCGAGGTTCGTGTAGCCGTGGGGGCGGTTGAGGTGCGGTGGAGGGTGGGGGTCGTCCATCGATGATGTCCGTCGCCAACGACAAGATGCGCTCGTGATCGCTCTGCACGCCGTCTGGTCGCGGGACTCGAGACTTTGCGTGTGGGGAGAGGGCTCGGCCCTGCCCGCGCGGGCTCCGAGGCGTCGTGGCGGTAGGCCGTCGAAGCCGCGGACGCGCAAGCATCCGTTTGCCTGCGCTGTGCCAGACCTGACCGGCGCGTTGGACGCCTTGGGTGCTTCGCTCGAATCCGACGAGCCTTACGAGCGCGAGCTCCACCTGATGCTGCCCTCATTCGAGGAGGGCCCGCAGTGCTCCCCGCAGTTGTTGCGGGGAGTGCAGGAGCGGCGCCCCGGCAGTCCAGAGCTGCTCGATCCCTGGGTGGTTCCGTCGGTCGGACTGGGGCCAATGGCCGCGCTCGACCTGCTGCTCGGCCTTCCGGCCGCCGGCAGCGCAGGCGATTCCCAGCCGCGCGCAGGCATCGCGATCGGCGATTCATTGCGGTTCTTGGCTGAGGCGGGCAAGCTCGCGCTCGAGCTAGTGGCGCGCGGTCGCCTGCTCCCCGGGTTGGCGCGGCGCGAGCAGGAGTGGGTCTCGTGGTGGCGGGCGATGCCCGGCGATCCCGAGGATATGGAGCGCGTGGGGATGCTGGTGGCGGCGATGCCACCGCTCGCCCGCGCGGAGATCTCGTTCTCAGAGCAGAGCAACGCCGCCCAGGCGCTCGTGGGCGATCTGCTGGAAGCAGTAGTCGATGCTTGCGCGCGGAGCTTTCTCGCGAGCGGTCTGACCGGGCGCCAAATGCGCCGACGTTCCAAACGCCAACATTCGGTCGTCGATGCGTGGGTCGCGGCGTTGACTGACCCCGATCCGGTCATCGATGGGAACGAGCGGGAGCTGGCGGTGCTCGCCGAGGAGCTCGACGAGTGGCGCCAGGCTGGGGAGCGTTATGCGGAGCACCGTATGTTCCGAACCTGCTTCCGTCTGTGCGAGCCCGATGAGCCGGCGGAGCCCGCCGATCCCTGGCGTGTCGAGTTCCTGCTGCAGGCGAAGGACGATCCAAGCGTGCTCGTACCGGCGGAGGAGGTGTGGAGCTCGAACGGAAGCGGACTTAAGGCGCTTGGCCACCGGCTGGCCGATCCGCAGGAGCGACTGCTCGGCGGGCTCGGTCATGCTTTGCGGTTGTGGCCCGCTCTCGAGCCGGCGCTGCGCGAGGCCGCCCCGACCAACGTCGATCTGATGCCGCAGGACGCGATCGCCTTCGTGCGTGACGCCGCTCCGGCGCTCGAGCAGGCCGGCTTCGGGGTGCTCGCGCCGCCGTGGTGGAACAAGCGTTTGCGTCTCACGCTGAAAGTGGAGCCGTTCGATGAGATCGAGGAGGGAAGCGGGCTGTTCGGTCTTGATGGCCTGTGCGCGTACCAGTGGAGGATCGCGGTCGGCGACGCGACGCTCTCGCTGGCGGAGCTGCGCGAGCTGGCGGCGCTGAAGCTGCCGTTGGTGATGGCCCGCGGGCGCTGGATCGTGCTGCGCCCGGACGATGTCGAGGCGGCGCTCGCGTTCTTCGAACGCCGCGCCGAGCGAGGCCAGGCGCCAGCGGGGGAACTCATCCGCGAGGGCCTGAGCGCCGGCGCGGAGGCCAGGGCCGACTTGCCACCTGTCGAGATCGAGGGCGGGGGTTGGCTGAAGGAGCTGCTATCCACGAATGGCGATCGCAAGCTGCGGGAGGTCTCCACCCCGACGAGCTTCGAGGGCGAGCTTCGTCCCTACCAGCAGCGTGGGCTCGCTTGGCTGTCCTTCCTGTCGAGCCTCGGACTCGGCGCTTGCCTGGCCGACGACATGGGCCTCGGCAAGACCGTGCAGCTGCTGGCGCTCCTGCTCGCCGAGCGCGAGTACGCCGACCGGCAGTCGGATGGGGGACAGTCCGATGGGTCGACCCAAAGGACTGCGACTCGGGCCCGCTCCGGCGCCGGCAGGCGTCGCCGCAAACGCCTCGAGCCGACGCTGCTTGTCTGTCCGATGACTGTGGCCGGCAACTGGGAGCGCGAGGCGCAGCGGTTCGCGCCGGGCCTGCGGGTTCACGTGCATCACGGTCCCGAACGCCTGGCCGACAAGCGGTTCGTGCGCGCCGCGAGGGCGAGCGATCTCGTGATCACGACATACGCGCTGGCGACCCGCGACCGCGACACGCTCGCCGCGGTCAAGTGGGAGCGGATCGCTCTGGATGAGGCACAGAACATCAAGACGATCGAGACCAAACAGACGCGCGCGATCCGCTCGCTCCCGGCCCGTCACCGCGTGGCGCTCACGGGCACGCCGGTCGAGAATCGCTTGAGCGAGCTCCACTCGATCATGGATTTTCTCAATCCCGGCCTGCTTGGCCCGGCCGCGACGTTCAAGCGCTGCTACGCAACGCCGATCGAGCGCTATCGCGACGAGCACGCCACGGCGCGTCTACGTCAGGCGACCGGCCCGTTCATTCTGCGCCGCCTGAAGACCGACAGGCAGATCATCGGCGACCTGCCCGAGAAGATCGAGATGCGCGTCGACTGCCATCTCACCAAGGAGCAGGCGAGTCTCTATGAGGCCGTCGTCGAGGAGATGCTGCAGAAGGCGGCCCAGGCCGAGGGGATCGAACGCTCGGGGATCATCCTGGGGGCGCTGATGAAGCTCAAGCAGGTCTGCAATCACCCCGCGCACCTGCTCAAGGACCGCTCCGATCTGGACGGGCGCTCGGGCAAGCTCGCGCGCCTGGAGGAGATTCTCGCCGAAGCGCTCGCCGAGGGCGACCGCGCGCTCTGCTTCACCCAATTCGCCGAGTTCGGGCACACCCTGCGCGCCCATCTGCAGGAGCGCCTCGGCCGCGAGGTCATGTTCCTGCACGGCGGCACCTCCAAGGGCGCCCGGGATGAGATGGTGCAGCGGTTCCAGGCCGGCGACGGCCCGTCTGTGTTCGTGCTCTCGCTGAAGGCGGGCGGCACCGGGCTCAACCTGACCGCCGCCAATCACGTGGTCCACTTCGACCGCTGGTGGAACCCCGCGGTCGAGGACCAGGCGACCGACCGGGCGTTCCGGATCGGGCAGAAGAAGAACGTGCAGGTGCGCAAGCTCACGTGCGTGGGCACGCTGGAGGAGCGTATCGACACGTTGATCAACCGCAAGAAGAATCTGGCAGACCGCATCGTGGGCACCGGCGAGTCCTGGATCACCGAGCTCGACACAGCCCAGCTGCGCGAGCTGGTGACGCTCTCGACCGAGGCTGTGGCCGACTGACGATGGCCTCGTTCGACCACTACCCCTTCTATGAGGCCTCGCGGCCACTGCCCGCGGACGGCGGCATCGAGGCGCGCAGCCGGCGCGGGGCGATCGGTGAGACATGGTGGTCGAGGCGCTTCATCGAGCTGCTCGAGTCCTTCGGCGTTGGTTCGCGGCTGCAGCGCGGACGCAACTACGCCCGCTCCGGCCAGGTCATCGAGCTCGACGTCGAGCATGGGGTGGTGTTGGCGAAGGTGCAGGGATCGCGCTACTCGCCCTACCGTGTGCGCATCCGTTTCAAGGCGCTCTCCGAGAGCCAATGGCGACGGGCGGAGAAGGCGATGGTCTCGCAGGCTTTGCCGCTCGCAAAGCTGCTCGCGGGCGAGATGCCCCATGACATCGAGGACTTGTTCGCCTCACGCAAGCTGGCGCTGTTCCCGCGCTCCCCGAGCGAGCTGGCCGCGACCTGCACCTGTCCGGACGGGGTGAACCCGTGCAAGCACATCGCGGCCACCTACTACATCCTCGCCGAGCGCTTCGACCAGGATCCCTTTCTCATCTTCACCTGGAGAGGTCGCGACCAGGACGAACTCGTGGAGCGCCTGCGCGCGCGGCGCGTGCCTGCTGGGCATGGCGTGAAGGCGGACACGACTTCGGCTGAGGCCGCTGATGTGTCCGAGCCGAGTGCGCCACTGTCCACCGTGCTCGACTCATTCTGGTCGTGCGGGCCTGAGTTTGAGGCCTTCCACGCCAGCCCGCTCGCCGGCGAGGCGCCCGATGCGTTGCTGCGCCAGCTCGGCCCCGCCCCAGTCGAGGTCGGGGAGCGCAACCTCGCCGAGGTGCTCGCGGGCACGTATGTGGCACTGGCGCACGCGGCGGAACAAACAGCGCTCGGCGAGTAGTAAACGATCGCTCACCTCGTCACGCTCACGGGAGTTTCCCGCCCTGGTGCGGCAGGAGTTACACCGACGAGCTACACTAGGCCGTGCCATGCCGAGCAAGCATCCAAGGATCGCCGTCACGGCCGACCCGGATCTCGGGCACGCTCTGGAGCGCGTGCGCGCGGCCACCGGCACGCGCGAGGGCGACGCGACCTTGGTGCGCCGGCTTGCGCTTGCGGGCGCCAGCGTGGAGTTGCGCGCAGGCCGCGGTCGTCGCGAGGCCGCCCAGGCGCTGCTCACCGCGATGGACGGCGGCAAGTTCGACCTCGATCTCGATGCGGTAGACCGCCTTAACGCTCAAACGTTCATAGCGTGAACGTCGTTCTATGGGATGGTGACGGTCCGGTATTGGCGGACACCTCGGCGTGGATGGCCGCCCGGCGGGACCCCCGTGCACGTGAGCTGTTGCTCGCAGCGGTCGAGCGCGGCGATGTCGCGTGGTGTTGGCCTGTTCGCTATGAGCTGATCGTCGATGCGCGCGGACCCGACGGGATCGCTGCTGTCGATCGCACGCTCGAGGGCTTGCGCGAGATCGCCGTCGATCATGCAGTACAGCGAGGCGTGCTCTCTGCGATGCACGAGCTAGCGGACAAAGGCTCTCATGGAGCGCACCGCCTGCCACTGGCCGACCTGACGGTCGCGGTAGCAGCGCATGGTTCAGGTTTGGATGTGCTCCACCACGATCGTCACTTCGAGCGCCTGGGCGAGCTGCTCGGCGTCGGCACACCATGGATCGCCGAACCGTCTGATTGAAAGGCGCCTACGCAATGTCGACACGCTGTCGCGCATGTGCGCACGTAGTATCCCCTCGGTGAGCGCCGACCGCGAGCTCGACGTCGTCCTCTTTGGTGCCACCAGCTTCGTCGGTCGCCTGACCGCCGAATACCTCTCTCGCGCTGCGCCGCAAGAGGTACGGATCGGGCTCGCGGGCCGTTCGCGCGAGCGCCTGCGTGACTTGCAGGCCTCGCTCGGCGCACGCGCCGCCGACTGGCCGCTGCTGATCGCCGACACGAGCGACCAGGACTCGGTGAACGAGCTCGCACGCAGCACGCGAGCGCTGGCCACCACCGTCGGCCCCTACCGCCGCTACGGGCTGCCCGTGGTCGACGCATGCGCCAATGCGGGCACGCACTATGCCGACCTCACGGGCGAGGTGCTGTTCATGCGCGACGCCATCGACCGCTTCGACTCCGTGGCCGCGGGGAGCGGTGCGCGGATCGTGCACAGCTGCGGCTTTGACTCGATCCCGTCTGACCTCGGTGTGCTGCTGTTGCACGAGGCGGTCACCGCGGATGACAGCGGGCAGCTGGAGGACACCACCCTGGTCGTGCGGGCGATGAAGGGCGGCCCGAGCGGTGGCACCGTCGCCTCTTTGAAGGGCACCGTCGACGACGCTCGCAGTGATAGCGCGCTGGCAGCGGTGCTCGACGACCCCTATGCCCTCAGCCCCGACCGCGACGCCGAGCCCCGGCTCGGTCGCGAGGGCGACCTGCGCGGCGTGCAGCACGACCGCGAGCTTGGGATGTGGGTCGGTCCGTTCATCATGAGCGCGATCAACACTCGCGCCGTGCGGCGCAGCAACGCGCTGCAGGGCTGGGCCTACGGTCCCCGGTTTCGCTACCGGGAGGTAATGGGCTTCGGGTCGGGCCCGCTGGGCGCGGCGCAGGCCGGGGCGCTTGCGGGCGGCGTCGGGGCGCTCGCGGCCGGCCTGTCGATCGGTCCCACGCGCGCGCTGCTCGACCGCGTGCTGCCATCCCCCGGAGAGGGCCCGAGCGCCAAGCAGCGCGAGCGCGGCTTCTTTGCAATCGAGATCCACGCACGGACATCCAGCGGCGCGCGCTACCTCTGCCGCGTCGCCGCGCAGGGCGACCCTGGCTACAAGGCCACATCGGTGATGCTCGGCGAGAGCAGCCTGTGTCTCGCTTTCGACGGGGACCTGCCGCCTTCCGGCGGCGGGGTGCTGACGCCGGCGACCGCGATGGGCGACGCGCTCGTCAAGCGGCTGCGGCTCGCCGGGCAGACGCTCGAGGTCGAGCGAATCGGTTAGCCAGCGCCGACGGTCGCGCCGAGCGGGCCAGGGGTCGGCCCTGCGGCGTCCGCGGGCCAAGCTCGCGCGCCGATAAGCTCACGCGCAATGTTCGTGTTCAAGGCCGCAGTCGTCGGCGCAGGAACAATGGGCGGGCAGATCGCCCAGACGATCGCCGCCGCCGGCATACCGGTGGTGCTCAAGGACATCGACCAGGCGCTCGTGCAGGCCGGCGTCGACGAGGCCGCCAACGTCACCCGCGCGCAGGTCGCCAAGCTCGCCGAGAAGGGCCGCATCACCGCTGAGCAGGTCGACGCGCATGTCGATGAGGTCCTCGCACGCATCCACGCCAGCACCTCATACGAGGGCTTCGGCGACGTCGACTTCGTGATCGAGGCCGTGCCCGAGCGCATCGACCTCAAGCAGGCCGTCTTCGCAGAGCTCGACGCGGCCACGCCCGGCCACGCGATCCTCGCGTCCAACACCTCCTCGCTGTCGATCACCGAGATCGGTGACGCCACCCTGCGCCCAGACAAGGTCGTCGGCTTTCACTACTTCTACCCCGCCTCGATCATGCCGCTGATCGAGGTCGTCGAGGGCGACGAGACGTCCGCCGAGACAGTCACCGCCGCGTTCACCTTCGCCCAGGCCATCCGCAAGCAGCCGATCACCTGCGCTGAGGTGCCCGGCTTCGTGGTCAACCGCATCCTCAACTCGGGGATCGCCGAGGTCTGGCGCGAGCAGGAGGACAAGGGCCTGTCGATCAAGGCGATCGACGAGGGAGTGGGCGCCGCCGGCGTGGTGCCCGTCGGCCCCTACCGGCTCGTCGACCTGCTCGGCCTGGATACCGTGGTGCACGTCGCCGAGCACCTCGTCGAGTCATACGGCCAGGAACGCTTCTACGTGTCCAGCGCCATGCGCAAGCTCGTCGCCAACGGCAAGCTGGGCGCAAAGACAGGCGGCGAGGGCGTGTATGACCCGCAGGGTCAGGCCAACGTGCCCGGCGACGCCGACCCAGACGTGGCCGAACTGGTCGAGCTGCTGTCGCTGAAGACGTTCCTGGAGGCCTGCCTGGTGCTCGAGGAGGGCGTGGCCACCCATCGCGACATCGACCTCGGGATGATGGCCGGCGCGGGGCTGGACCCGCGACGCGGCCTGCTGCCTCCGTTCATGAAGGTCGACAGCGATGGGCTCGACACGGTCTTGGAGCGCATGGAAGGCGCTCGCGAGCGCCACGGCGAGCGCTTTGCCCCGCCCACCATCCTGCGCCGCCTCGTCGCCCAGGGCAGGCTCGGGCAAAAGAGCGGCCAGGGCTTCTACCCCTATCCGCGACCCGACGCCACCACCGGGTCGTCGTCGACCGAGCAGGCGAGCGAGACGGTCAAGCTGGAGACGCGCGATGACGGCGTCGCGATCGCCTGGCTGGCCAACGGGCAGATGAACTCCATCTCCCCGCAGGTAATCGAAGACCTGCGCAAGCTATGGAGCACGATCGCGACCGAATCCCACCCACCCGTGCGAGCGCTCGTGATCGCCTCCGCCAACCCGCTCGTGTACTGCGCCGGCGCCGACATCAAGGCGTTCACCACCATGAACGAGACCTCCGGCGCGCAGATGGTCAACGACGCCCACGCGCTCTTTCGCGAGCTCGGCTCAAGCAAAGTGGCCACGATCGCCGCCGTCAACGGCCTAGCCTTCGGCGGCGGCTGCGAGCTGGCGATGGCCTGCGACGTGCGCATCGCCGCGCGCTCGGCCGTCTTCGGCCAGCCCGAGATCAAGCTCGGCATCATTCCCGGCTTTGGCGGAACCCAGCGCCTGCCCCGGCTGATCGGCGCCGGCAGGGCCTTGGAGATGAACGCGATCGGCGATCCGATTCTCGCCGACGAGGCCTTGGATCTGGGCCTCGTCAACCGCCTGGTCGACGATCACGAACTGCTCGACACCGCGCTGCAGTGGGCGCGCAAGCTCGCATGCCAGGCCCCGCTTGCGCTGGGAGCCATCAAAGATGTGTCGGGCGCGGGGGACCTCGATGATGGAATCGAGGCCGAGAAGCGCGCCTTCGCTGAGGTGTTCACCAGCTCCGACGCCAGGGAGGGCATCTCCGCGTTTCTGGGCAAACGCCCGCCGCGCTTTCAGGGGAGCTGACGGTGGCGGCAGAGGACTTGTCGACCGCGTATAGCCATGGTTATACGGAGTCTGCAGAGAGACATATCCCCGCCGCCGAGCACGACGGCACGCCCGAGGGGGTAGAGCGCCTGGCCGAGCTGGTGCTGGGCGCGCGCTCGGTGGTCGCGCTGACCGGCGCGGGCATCTCGGTGCCCTCCGGCATCCCCGACTTCCGCGGGCGGGCGGGCACCCAAAAGGGGCTGTGGGAGCGGGTGGACCCGATGGAGGTCGCCCACATCGACGCCTTTCGCGGAGACCCCGTGCGTTTCTGGAGCTTCTACGGCGAGCGCTTTGCGACGCTCGGCGACAAGCAGCCCAACGGTGCCCACCACGCGCTTGTGGCGCTGGAGCGCGCGGGCAGGCTGGACGCGGTGATTACCCAGAACGTGGACATGCTCCACCGCAAGGCGGGCACCCACGAGCTGATCGAGGTGCACGGCAGCATCGCCAACTGCTCGTGCCTGGTCTGCGGGGACGGCGTAGGCCTCGAGCAGGCTCGTGCGCGCATCGCGCGCGACCCCGATGGCGTGCCTCGCTGCGAGCGCTGCACCGGGCCGCTCAAGCCCGACGTGGTGTTGTTCGGAGAGATGCTCCCGCGGGCCGCCCTGCAGCGTGCTCACGAGCGGTGCTTGGCCGCCGACGTGATCCTCTGCGTTGGCTCTTCGCTTGAAGTGCATCCGGTAGCCGGGCTGCCGCTGTTGACCCATCAAGCGGGCGGAGCCGTGGCGATCGTTACCGCAGGGCCCACGCCATTGGACGACATCGCCCGTGTGCGTCTGTATGGCGACGTGGTCGAGGAGCTCACTGGGCTCGTAGACAGCATCGGCTCGAGTTAGACGCACGAATGTCGTCCGACGGCGATATTGCAGCTGGTTGTCTGCTGCTGCCAGCGAGCGCCGCGCTTAGTGAGCGATTCACGTCCGACTCCTTGAGAACTGCATTACTCTCTCTCGCTCGGGCGTCTTTGTCCTTCGGGGGCCGTGTGTGTCGGAGTCGGTTGAACTTGCGACGATCCTGCTGACCGATCTGGTCGGCTCGACTCGGCTTGCTACTTCAGTGGGCCCCGTGCGCGCGGATGAGCTGCGCGAGGAGCATTTCGTCCTCCGATGTGTTCGCCCTGGCGGATGGACAACGTGCGCGCGCTCTTGTTCTCGTGGCCGCCGGTGATGATTCCCGCCGGATCAGGGACGATGGCGCCGTCGTAGAGAAACACGTTGACGTGGTCCTTCGCCGCCAACAGCGCGCAGATGTTGCCCTGCAGTACGAAGTACGGACGGTTGGTGCGTTTGATCGTTTGGGCAACCTCGTGGTCGGCCGCGTGGACGAGATCGCGAACCTCGCGGCAGATGGCTTGCTGCCAATCGGGCAGAACATCGATGTAGACGTCAACACGCGGGTCGGCAGCGTAGGTCACGCCGGATCCACCGTAACTTGATGACGTCGTTCAGACCACCGAGCGCGCACGTACGCCAGCAGAGCATGTGGCGGCAACCAGCACACCGCCACATGCTCTGCGCGAACGGACTCCGGGGGTCAGTGTTCGACCGCTGGAATGGCGATGGGCGCTGGAATGGCGATGGGCGGAACGGTCTCCGGCCGCTCGCCGATTCGTGCGACGTCGATGGCGATCAGGCCGAGGTTCGCACCGGCAGCTGCTCCGATGATCGTGGTGATGACCGCGATGAGCCCGGCTGTTGCGTTGAACCCCAGCAGCGCGCCGACGAGGGCGCCCGTCAGTGCGACCCAGATGCCGATCCTCGTGGCCTTGGCCGGCCGGTCGCGGTTGACCCAGGCCAAGTAGGTGCCGAGGCCGATCGGTGTGCCGATGGAGAGAACAGCCATGAGCTCGCTGTCGAGGGGCACTGTCGGCAAAGCCACCAGCACGATGATCAGGCCGATGAACCATCCGCCGAGGCCGAGCACCAGCAGGTAGACGGAGCGGATGATCGCGCTCGCCTTGCGCCCGAAGCCGCCGCGCTTGTGCTTCCGGCGCCACATCAGTAGCAGTGACAGGATCATGAGGAGTCCGAAGCCGATCATCGCGCCGGCGATGGCCTTGGCGGGTCCGGTCTGTGTGGAGTCGGGCGTGAGTTTAACCTTTTGAGGTTTGTACAGCGAGTCGTCGACCTTGCCTGTGTCGAAGTAGGTGTTAATCAGGTGCGTGCTCGCCTTGGTCTGTTCGGTCCAGAAGGAGGTTGTGTGGCCGAAGTTGGCGAGGATGACCTGGTGGCCGTTGGGCAGGTAGGGGAGGAGCTCCTTGGTCGCCACTTGGGGCGGGGTGGCGAAGTCGAGACTGCCGCCGATCAGGAGCGTCTGCACGTTCGATGTCTGGACATGGGTGTACTCGTTGTCGGTCGGGTTGGCCGGCCATGCGTGCAGGAGGCCTCCGCCGCCGAAGAGGAATTCCGTTCCGGGGTTGCCGATAATCGAGGGGCGCGTCGTGTTCGCTTGACGAGTAGTAACGCTCGGCAGCTTGGTTGTCAGCCATTCCGACAGCTGCGACGTCGCCCCAGACAAACACTTCCGGGAAAACGAGCTGGGCAACGAACGACTCGAACCAGAGCCCGCTCGAGTCACCGTGGGCGGCCGAGAGCCAGGCGTCCAGGGTCATCGGTGCGGTGAGCGGCGAGGCATTTTCCGTCGTCTCCATGAGTCCGAAGAAGCTGGCGATCCGTGCGTTGCCCTTCCTGATCGGAAAGAACAACCAGCGGTTCGGCATGTGCGCGACGGTCCGCTGCAGCGTCGCGGCGAGATCGCTGGTGCGCTTGTGGCACGTCGCGTCTTGCGCACAGAGGCGGGCGTAGCGGGCGATCTGTTCGTCCGTCGTCTTCGGGTGCCAGATGAAGTTGCCGGGCGGGTTGACGCCGATCATCACCGAACGGTGGATGGCGGTCGGGTAGCGCCAGGAGTAGATCATCGCGGTGCGGGTGCCCGCGCTTTCGCTCAACAGGTCGATCTGGTGGTAGCCGAGGGCTTTCCGTGCCGCCTCGAGGTCGTCGACCCGTTCGGGGAGTGTGTAGCCGGCGAGATCGACGCCGTTTGCCTCGAGCCGCTTCGCGCACGAGCGGAGCGCGTTCGAGTAGGCATCGAGGGACTTCTGGCCGAGGAAGTCGGCGGAGTGCTCGAGGGCCGACTCGACCTCCGGGCAGTTGAGCCGGACGGAGCCGTCGACGCCGCGGTAGCCGACGAGGACGACGTCGTGGTTGGCGGTGAACCGACTGGCGTCCGCGAACTTCATGTTCGTGACGCCGGGGCCGCCTTCCAGGCGGAAGATCGGGTCGCCCGGGTGTGCCGAATGCGCGCGGATCCGGATGACCGGTAGCGCGATCAGCCGCGAGCGCGGGTCGGAGCGGTTTTCGGGCACCACGAGCGTTCCGCAGTCGGCGGCGTAGGCGCCCTTTTCGGTGTTGTAGGTACAGTTTTTGAGCGTCAGCTGGCCTGCATGCGCGCCGGCAGGCACGGAGACGGCCGCAGAACCGCTGGCGAAGGCTAGGTAGCCGAGCCCGAGCGTGAGGACGGCGATCAGGGTCAGGCCGGTGATCCGGGCGCGACTGAAGCGTCTGGTCGAGGGATGCACGGCTCGTTCTTCCCTGCTGGGCTCGTGCGCGGTGCTCGTGGTGCTGCTCGCGGTGCTAGCGGTCGTGGCGGTCATGCTCCATCCTCCTTCGGGCTGGACTTCGGACTTGACGACAGGCTCTCCGTTCAGCGAGGAAGAAACCAGGGGGCCTGGCAGGCGTCTGTGACGTCGGGTAGCGGCCCGGGATACGTCGGTTTGCCGCCAGCTCGGGGCGGCCAGCCGTATGGAAGTAAGCGCGGCGCTGCGCGATGATCAGCCCTCATGAGAGAGACTGTCCTGATCGTGGATGATCACCCCAGCTTCCGCGCTAGCGCGAGGCGCATGCTCGAAGCCAACGGCTACGACGTCGTTGGGGAGCTCGACAACGGTGACGGCGTGGTGGCTGCCGTGGAGAAGCTGAACCCAGAGGTTGTGCTACTCGACGTGCACCTACCCGACATCGACGGCTTCGAGGTTACGCGGCGACTACTCGATGCGAACGGCGCTAGCCCGCAGATAGTGCTTATCTCGAGCCATGACTTCACCGACCTTGACGAGGCGGTAGGCACCAGTGGCGCGCGCGGGTTCGTCGCCAAGAGCGAGCTGAGCGCGGAGGCGATCTCTTTACTCATCCGATGACCGCACCGCGACGCACCCTGATCGGTCTCGCCGGCTTGGCGTTCCTGATGGGCATCGCCGCTTTCGTGGTCATGCTCAACGGCGAGCACAACGTTCACCGGGGCGCGTATGCCGGCTTGTTCCTGGCCACCGGCTGGGGGTTCGTGGGAGTCGGGCTATGGGTTTGGAGGCAGCGGTCGGCCGGCAACATCGGTCCGCTGATGGTCGCGGTCGGCCTCAGCGCGTTGCTGAAGGGGTTGGCCTTTTCCAACGACAGCGTCGTGTTCGCGATCGCCTCGGTCGGGGAGGTGCTGATCTACGCGGTGCTCATCCAGCTGCTGCTGTCGTTTCCCTCGGGGAGGCTCGAAACCCGGCTGGATCGTCTCCTGGTCACCATCGCCTACGTCAACACGACGGTGGTGCAGCTTGGAGTGTTCCTATTCACCGACACCGCAAATCCCAGTAACCCGCTGTTCATCGGACACTCCGAGGCTGCCAAGGTACTCGAAGCGGCGCAACTAGACATCTCGATTGCGTTGCTGGGTGCCGTGGTCGCGGTCCTCTATCGACGCTGGCGAAGCGGCACCCCAGGGCGAGCGAGGGTGTTCGCCCCGATCGTCGCCGTCGGCGGGCTCACGTTCGTGCTGCTGATGGCCGCCCTCGTCGTCGAACAGGCCGGCCTGTCGAGCGACATTTCTGATGCGCAGACGTTGGCTTTGTTCACGTCCATCGCCTGCCTACCGTTTGCCTTCTTGGTGGGCCTCCTGCGATCCCGGTTCAGCGAAGCCGACGCGATCAGCGAGCTCTTGGCCCAGCTCGGTGAGGGTGGTGGCCGCGGAGCGTTGCGCGATGCGCTCGCGGACGCGCTTGGAGACCCGACCTTGGAGCTCGCGTATTGGGTACCGGACCAGGACGCCTACGTGGACGCCGCCGGTCAGGCGGTTCGGGTCGATCCCGCGCCGGCGGGCAAGGTCTCCACGATCATCGAGTACGAGGGCGAACGAATCGCTGCGATCGTGCACAGCCCGGGCCTCGCGGAGGAACGCGAACTGGTGCAGACAGCGGGCGCCGCCGCCGGGCTGACGCTCAGAAACGAACGATTGGACGCCGAACTACGGGCGAAGGTTGCCGAGCTTCAGGCCTCACGCTCACGCATCGTGCAGGCCGGCTATGAGCAAAGGCGCCGACTCGAGCGGGACCTCCACGACGGCGCCCAGCAGCGACTCATGGCCCTCGGCATCGACCTACGAATGGTAAGAGAACGCATCGAGCACGACCCACAAGGGGCGGCGGAGCTCCTCGACGAATCACTCCACGAGTTGAACGAGGCGACCGCGGAGCTGCGCGAGCTCGCACGAGGGATCCACCCGGCCGTGCTCACAAATCGCGGCCTGCGCGCAGCACTCAAAGGCCTCGCCAGCCGCTCCCCGGTTCCTGTGGAACTGCTCCAGACGCCGGCCGACAGGCTCCCGCCGTCGGTCGAGTCGGCGGTCTACTTCGTCGTCGCCGAGGCCCTTACGAACGCGGCCCGCTACTCGCGCGCGCAAACGGTAACGGTGGGGGTCGTCCGCGACAACGGCCACGTCGACGTCGAGGTGAGCGACGACGGCGTCGGGGGCGCCGACGCCGATCAGGGCTCGGGGCTGCGAGGGCTTCAAGATCGGGTCGCGGCGCTCGACGGCCGCCTCGAGCTGACGAGTCCGCAGGGGTTGGGCACCATCCTCAGGGCAACGATCCCGTGCGCGTGATCGTCGCAGAGGATTCCTTGCTGCTGCGGGAAGGCATGGTGCGGCTGCTCGAGGAGGCCAAGTTCGAGGTAGTCGGTCAGGCCGGGGATGCCGAGGAGCTGCTGCGAAAGGCCAGGGCGCACAAGCCCGACATCGCAATCATCGACATCCGCATGCCGCCCACCCACACAGACGAGGGGCTGCGTGCGGCGCGCGTGATCCGGGAAGAGATGCCGAACACTGGTGTGCTGGTGCTCTCGCAGTACGTCGAGGAGGACTACGCGCTGGAGCTACTGGGAGACGACGCCGCCGGCGTCGGCTACCTGCTCAAGGACCGCGTCTCGGACCTAGAGCGCTTCGCCGATGCGATCAGAAGAGTCGCCGAGGGAGGCTCCGCGCTCGATCCCGAGGTCGTCTCAGAGATGCTGGGTCGCAAACGCACAGACGATCCACTGAACGTGCTGACCGCGCGGGAGCGCGAGGTGCTTGGCCTGATGGCAGAGGGTCGCAGCAATAAGGCAATCGCCGAGATACTCGTGATCACTGAGCGCGCCGTCGAGAGGCACGTCACGAGTATCTTCGCGAAGCTCAACCTTGCCCCGGCGGCCGAGGACCATCGCCGCGTGCGAGCCGTCCTCGTGTTCCTCGGTACGTAACCCAGCTGCGGCGCGGCAATTCGTGACGCGTCTCCACCTGCGTGAGCGTCATCATCCCCGTCGCGCTGCCGAGCCCGAATGCGACGATGACGAACGCGAGCCACCCCAGGATGACCGTCGTGCGGTGAGCAGCGCTCCAGCGCGCCGCGCGAGAGGCAAGATTCTCGCGGTTTCTCATGCTCGCGAACCTAGCCGCCGAGGAATGTCCTGGCATCGGTAGCGATCCGCGACTCCGGCCCGGTTTTCCCACGTCCTCAAGCTGTTGCCGTCGGGACGACGGATCAGCGTGAGCTGCGCCCGCGCACACGGCGCCCCTAAGACGTTCGGTGGGCGCGCACCCGTTCAGGCTGGCATCTGCGCGACCGTGATCAGGTACTCGCCCTGCACACGCAGCGACCCGTCCCTTGCTTCGTTGCCCTCCTCATACAGCGCCACCAGCTCCGCCCGCAGCTGCTCCCAGCGGCCCTGCTCCTGCAGCACGGGCTTGGCCATCGCCAACGGCCCGAGCGCGCGCTCCAGATAGCCGACGAAAGCGTCGGTGGACTCCCCCTCGAACGCCACGGTGGCCCGCTCGTGGGTGACCTCGGCGCCCCCACCCGCGTCGGCGAACAGCGAGCGCACGTACTCCTCCTCGCCCCAGCGCAGCGGCGAGACCAGCTCGGGTGGCGGGGGCGGCATGTATGAGCCGACCGCCCTGAAGAAGCCGCCCTGCAGGCCCTTGGGCGTCCAGGCGGCGACCGCAACGCGCCCGCCCGGGCGCGTCACGCGCACCAGCTCGCTCGCGGCCACCTGATGGCGGGGGGCGAAGATCACGCCGAAGCACGAGCTGACGCGGTCGAACGAGCCGTCCGCGAATGGAAGCTGCTCGGCGTCGCCCTCCAGCCAGCTCACCTGCACGCCGGCCTGCTCGGCCCGCTCGCGCGCCACCTCCAGCAGCTGTGGGGTGAGATCGAGGCCCGACACGCGCGCGCCACGCCCCGCCGCCGGGATCGCCACGTTGCCTGTGCCGGTGGCCACGTCGAGCATGTCCATGCCGTCCTGCACGCCCAACCGGTCCAGCAGCGTGTGGGCGGCCTGTTCGATCGTGCGCGCCACGTCCGGATAGTCCCCCGCGGCCCACGTGCTCCGCTGACCCTGCTTGAAATCGTCCACATCCAGTGCCATCACAGCTCCCCTTTCGGCTCGTCGTCTCAGCCCGCAGCGACCAGCTGCGCGGCAGGGTCGATGCCCCAGCGCCCGGCCACCGCGGACAGCTCCTCGTCCAGTCCCCAGCGATCGGCCAGCGCGGGACCCTCGTGTTCGACACTGGCCCCCTTCAACGTCATGCAGCCGGCGTTCTCGCCGATCGCCCTGATCTCGGCTACCTCCGCCGTGCTCAGGCGCGCGCCGCCGTCCAGCGCTGCCAGCTCCGCGCGCTTGTCCTCCACCGGCCGCGCGTCGGGGCCGGACTCCTGGATCAGCGTGGGCGCCACGCAGCGCACCGCCGGCTGGGCCAGGTTCCATGCGCACGCGAGCTGCAGCATGCTCAGGTCGTGGCGCTGGGCGTAGGGGCGCAGCAGCTCGAGCTTCTCCCGGCCCGCCTGCACCCAGCCCTGCGGGCGAAACTTGCGATGGTCATACGCCGCGAACTCATGGCCGGGCGCGACGTCGTCGTGGAACAGGCCGCCGTAGTCGACCACGCGCGTGATCAGGCTCACCCCGTGGGCCTCGGCGGCCCCGAGCACCAGCTCGCCCGGCCACGGCTCCAGCGGGTTGAGGATGATCATCGCCCAGTCGATCAGCTCCGAGAAGCGCTCCAAGCAGTCGATCAAGTCAAGCGTGAAGCCGTTGGCGGGGCCCGGCGCCACGCCCAGCGCGCGCGTCAGGCCGTCCTCGCGCACCGCGTTCAGCGCATCCCACACCGCAGCACTGGAATAGCCGGTGCGGTCCGGGTTGTGCAGCAGCAGCAGGTCGAAACGATCGGCCCCGCAGCGCTGCAGGCTGCGCTCGGTGGCCATGCGGATGTAGTCCGCGTATCCCTCCTGCGAGCGCAGCTGCGGGTCGGTGAAGCGAGGAAAGCCCTTGGCGCCGTCGCGCTCGCCCGTATAGAAGTCGTGGCCGATCGCGCCCACCAGGCAGTAGCGCTCGCGCTCGATCCCCCGCAACGCCCGGCCCAGCGCCAGGTCCGCTTCGCCTGCTCCGTACACATCCGCCGTGATCACCGTGTCGATGCCGTCGCCGGGGCGCAGCAGGGCCGCCAGGCGCTCGTCGTCCAGCGGCTCGCCGAAGTGCATGAAGCGCCCGCCGCTCCACGTCCCTATCGCCGTCGTGGTCGGGTCCATCGCCATATCGCCCTGCAGGTTAACGCTCGCCGTCAGGTCCGCCTGCCGCGGTGAGGTCGCCTCACACGCCCGTCGCCGTGCGCGCCCGCAACGCCGCCTGCAGGCGCTCCAACGCGTGGGTCAGGATCTCCTCGTCGACGGGCTCCCCGCTGCGCGCCAGCACCGCCTGCGCCTGCTCGGTCACCCCGGTGCGCAACTGCTCGAGCTCGGCCACGCGAATCGCGAGATCCTGGCGCTGCTCGGCGCGCAGCTCGCCCAACGCCAACGCGTAGGCACGGTCGAGCTCCAGCACGGCGTGCGCCGGGCGCTCCTGCTCCAGGTCCAGTCGCGCGCGCAGCGCGAGCTCCTCGCACAGCAGGATCGTGGCCTGCGCTCCCATCAGCCTCGCCAGGCGCTCCTGCGGGCGCAGCGCCGCCGAGCGCTCCGCGCGCCCGCCGCGTCGCAGCTGCAAAAGTCGCCGGCCCGAGGCGTCCCAGGCCAGCTCGCGCGCATGCAGCCAGCGCCCGTCTGCCACCTGCTCGCCCTCGCCCCAGCCCGCCCTGATCACCAGCGCCTGCGCCGGCGAGATCTCATGCACATACGGGTTCGCCGAGGCGACGCGCTGGAAGTGCAGCACGCGGTTGACCACCCTCGTTGCCGCCTGAACGTCGCGCTCGCGGTCCAGCTCGTCTAGCCATGCCCGTGCCTGGTGATCCGCCGACAGCGGCACCGGGTCGATGATCGTCACCCTGGTCGTCTGCACCGCAGCCGGCTCGGGCGTGGCCGGTGGGCCGAGCGAGCGCGCGCCCAGCAGCGCCCTTCCACGTTCTGTCCTCCCGCCGCGTCGCTTCGTCGCACTTGCGGCTCCCAAGGTGCCGAGGACGACCACGCGCTCGGGCTCGCCGTCGGAGGCCCGGCGCAGCAGGTAGCGACCGTCCGCCGGGCCCAGCGCCCACGGAAACTCCATCTGGATGAAGATGAACAGCCGCGCAGGCACCGCTGCACCGTATCCTTCCTGTAGATGTCCGACGCGAGCAACGCCGCAAAGAGCCTGCGCGACCGACTGGGCGGTCACACCGAAGACCGCCTCGGCCGGGCGCTGTCGGACCTGCTCGACAACCCGCTGCTCACCGGCGCCATCGGCCGGGCGTTCGACGCGCGCGAGAAGGCCACTCAGGCCCAGGAGGTGGCCATGGGGGCGCTCAACCTGCCCTCGGCCACCGACATCGAACGGCTCACCCGGCGGCTGCGCTCGCTCTCCCAGCGGCTGGAGGGGATCGAGGACGGCGTCGGGCGCCTAGACCGCGCGTTCGCGCCCAGCGTCGATCGATCGGATATCGACAGGCGCCTGTCGGCTATCGAGGCGCAACTGGACGCGCTGCTGCTGCGCCTCGACGATGCGCCCGCCGCCAGGCCACCGGCTGCCCGCAGCAAACCGGCCGCGCGCACGAAACCGCCGGCTGCCCGCAGCAAACCGGCCGCGCGTAGGAAACCGCCGGCCGCGCGCAGTCGCAAAAGCGCCTGAGCGCCCCACGCCTCCGGCGCTATTCGCTCAGCGCGGCGATCGCCGCCGCGCCCATCCTCTCGGCGGCCGCCAGCAGCGCGTGGTCGTCGATGCGTGTGCGCTCACCGCGCGCATCGAAGGTGTCAGACACGGCCAGCATGCAGGCCACGGGTACGTTCGCGCTCGCCCCGACCGCGAACAGCGCCGCCGCCTCCATCTCGATTGCTAGCGCTCCCGCGCTGTCCGGGCGCCGACCGTCATCGTCATAGAACAGGTCAACGCTCACGATCGCACCCGCGTGAGCCCCGGGCGCGTGACGGGCGAGCGCCTGCGTCAGCGACGCGTCCGCGCTGACGCGCTCACCAGCGCCGAGCGCCCGCGAGGTGCCGTCGGCGCAGATTGTCTCGCGGGCGATCACCAGGTCGCCCAGCGACAGTCCGGGCGACAGCGCGCCGCACGTGCCCACCCGGATCGCGCGGCCAGCGCCCAGGGCGATCAGCTCGGTGAGCACGATCGCGGCCGACGGGCCGCCCATGCCGGTCGCCTGGATCGTCAGCGGCTGTCCGTCGGGTGCCGCGCCGGTGTAGCCCCACAGGCCGCGGTGGTGGTTGAACATCTTCGGGTCTGCCAGCAGCGTCTGGGCGAGAGCGAGCGCGCGCCCGGGGTCGCCAGGCAAAAGCACCCGCTCGGCCAGCGGCGCGGTCGGGTGCAGGTGGATCGCAGCGGGCTCGGACATCGGCGCGACTGTCGCGGGCGCCGTTCAGGCGAGTAGCGCCAGCAACTGCTCGCGGCTGGGGCCGGGTATCACCAGCGGCTCGTGCTCGTCGGCCAGCGCCTGGATGTGCTCGGCTACGCCATCCCGCGCGAGGATCTCGCCTAGCGGCGTCAGGCACGTGCGCGATTCGAGGAAGGCCCTGAACAGGTCGGCATCGTGCAGCATCGCCGTCTGTAGCGCCGCGCGCAGGGCCGCCGAGTGCTCGCTGGGCGGACCGGGCTCGACGCCTTGGCGCAGCGCCTCGATCTCGCGCAGCCGCTCGCGGTCCTCGGCCACGGTCTCGCGATACCAGGGCATGAGCTTCTGCTCGGTGATCGCGTCCCAGGCCAGCGCAAACTCGGCCGGGTCGTCATCGAGGTGCGCCTTGACGGTGTCACTCAGGCACCGCGCGTGCAGCAGCCCGAGCGTCACCCCGCGGCCGAGCGAGGGATTCGTGCATGCCCAGGCATCGCCCAACAGCGCGATGCCGGTGAGCAGCGGGCGCCCTTGCGCGCACAGGCTCCGGTGGCGGTCGACCACCCCGCCCATCGCCATCACGTCGCTGATCGGCTCTCCCTCCAGCCAGTGCGCCTGGGCAGGGCATGCGCGCACGACCGCGGTCCATGCGTCGGCGTCGCGCATCCGCTTGAGCGCCTGATCGCCGGCGGAGACGTAAGTGGTCACCGACCATGTGTCGTTGTCGGCCGGCAACGTGAGGATGGAGAACGTTCCGATCGGCGCCAACGGTGGCCCATACTGTGGCGGCGTCGAGCCGTCGGTCGAGCGGAAGTAGCGGGTGTAGTAGATGAAGCCGGAGTCCTCTGACTCCTCGGGTATCTGTCCGACGCCGGCGCTGCCCAACCAACGCGGCAGCTGCGAGCGCCTGCCCATCGCGTCCACCACCAGGTCGGCGCTCAGCGTCTCGCCGCCGTCGGTGCGTACGCCTGTGACGTGCGCAGCGCCGTCTGCGGCTGTTGCCAGTGTCAGCTCCTGCACGGCCACCCCGCGGCGCACCTGCATGCCGGGCTCTGACTGCGCGGGCCGGGCAAGCGCCTGCTCGATGACCGGACGACGGGCCGTGAACGTCGCGAATCGCTCATCGTCGGGGCGGGCCTGGAAATCGGCCAGCGTCGGGGGCATCGACGCAAGCGGGTCAAAGCGCCGGGCGCCGGCCGACAGCAGCGCTTCGTATACGTCCGGGAGGGCCTCCCGCAGGACGGCGCACCCCCCTGCGGCCAGCAGGTGGGCCTGGCGGAACTGCGTCACGCCGTCGCGCGACCACTGCTCCCAGGCCTGCGCGCCCGACTCGGGCACCGGGTCGGCATCGCGCTCGAGCACCGTCACCTCGTGACCGTCTCGCGCCAGCAGCAGACTGGCCGCCAGACCCGACGGGCCCGCTCCCAACATCACGATCTTGGCCATCTCGCTCAGGCTCCTTTCACGCCGCCGGCAGGAAGTCGATGAGCAGACGGTTGACCGCGTCGGGCGCCTCCAGCTGCATCCAATGTCCGGGGCCGTCGATGCGCTCGTAGCGCCATGGGCCCGCCACGGCGCCGGCCGACCTGGTCATCTGCCCCTCGGTCAACGCGAAGTCGCCCGAGCTCCACAGCCCCATCGTGGGCGCCTGAACGGGCGGCAGCTGCAAGCCCGACAGCAGGTAGGACTCCGGCGGCACGTTCGCGCGGTACCAGCTCAGACCCGGGGTGAGCGAGCCGTTGTCCTGCAGCTCGGCGATCACCGCGTCGGTGTCGGGGTGGTGTCCCCACGCGCGGAAGTTGGCCCAGTCGTTCTGCGACAGCCACTGCTCGGCCACCCCTGCGAACTGGAACAGCAGCATGTACCACGACTTTTCGTGCTGCACGAAGCCGTCTGTCCGGAACGTCGCCGGGTGCCCCACCGACATCGCCACCAGATGGTCGACCCGATCGCCGGCGAACGTGGCGAAGGCCCAGGCGAGCGCCGCGCCCCAGTCGTGTCCGACCACATGGGCTCGCTCGACGCCCGCGTCTCCCATCACCGCCAGGACGTCGCCGACGAGCACATTCAGCGCATAGGCCTGCGCCTCGGGCGGCTTGTCGGAGTGACCGTAGCCGCGCAGGTCCGGGACGATCACCCGAAAGCCGGCCTGCGCGAGCGCTGGCACCTGGTTGCGCCACAGCCGCCCCGAGTCGGGGAAGCCGTGCAACAGCACCACCGGTCGTCCGTCGCCGTCGCCCGTCACCTCGTACTCGATGCCTACACCTTCGTTGTCGACGCGCACCGCAGCCCTCCTGTCGATTTGCTCGAGCGGGTCAGCCTGTCCTGTAGTGAAGTAAACGGCATCGGCCCCGGGCGTGGGGGGACGGCCCGTAGACTGCTTGGCATGGGATCCCGACCCGCCCTGCCCGTCGCCGCGCGCCTGAGTGGCCGAGACTGAGCAACTCGATCAGCTCGACGGCGCGGGCGAGCTGACGCTCGCACAGGTCGCCGCGCGCGCAGGCGTGTCACCGGCCACTGTCAGGCGCTGGGTGGCGCTCGGCCTGGTGCCGGGACACGATGGGCGCTGGACGCCCGCCAGCGCAGCCTATGTGCGCGTCGTCGCGCGCCTACGCGCGCGCGGGCATCCGCTGGAGCAGATCAAGCGGGCCACCGACCGCGGGCAGCTGGCGGTGGGTCCGCTGGAGAACCTGCTGAGCGGTTCGGAGGGCCGCTACACGCTGGCCGAGGTCGCCCGCGAGAGCGGCGTGGACCGCGGGCTGATCGAGCGCATCTACACCACCATGGGCCTGGGCGCGCTCGCGTTGGATGCCTTCTCCGAGGAAGACCTGACGATGATGCGCTACGCGGCCGCGGTGCTCGACGCGGGCCTGCCCGTCGGTGCGTTCCTGCAGCTGATGCGCGTGTATGGGCAGGTGCTCGCCCAGATCGCCGACGCGGAGGTGCGCCTGATCCATATCTACGTACACGAGCCGCTGATGCGCAAAGGCGCGCCCAGCGAGGAGATAGCGCAGGAGATGGAGGGTCTGACCAGCGAGGTGCTGCCGTTCGCCTCGCCGTTCATGAACTACCTACATGGCCGCTTCCTGGCGCACTTCGTCGAGCAGGACATGATCGGCCACATGGAGAGCGACCTCGACCAGGAGGCGCTGGCCGAGGGGCGCCTGCGTGTGGCCATCGCGTTCGCCGACCTGGCCGGGTACTCGCGCCTGACGGTCGAGCGCGGCGACGAGGTGGCGGTTGGCACGGTCGAGCGTTTCGTGGAGGCCGTCGAGCAGAGCCTGCCGCTGGAGGCCCGCGTGATCAAGACGCTGGGCGACGAGGTGATGGTCGTCGGCCCCGACGCAGTCGCGCTGACCAGCTGGGCCGTGTCGCTGCAGGGCAGCGTGGCGTCGGGCGACCCGCAGCCGCGGATCGGCATCCACTACGGCGAGGCGCTCTATCGTGACGGCGACTACTACGGCAGCGACGTCAACCTGGCCGCGCGCGTGGTCGCGCGGGCGGCCGGGGGAGAGGTGCTCGTCACGCGCGCGGTTGTCGACGCGGCCGCCGAGCTTGACGGGCTGGCCTTCGCGCGTATCGGCGAGGTCCGCCTGAAGGGCTTCTCCGAGCCCACCGAGCTGTTCGTCGCATCCGCCGCCGGGGGTTAGCGCATGGAGACCGCCGGACAGCAGGGCGTGGATGTCGTTGAACACGTTCGCGAGCAAGCACGCGCCAGCGGGCTGTTCACACGCGACAGGCCCGTCATCGCGATGCTCTCCGGAGGCCGCGACTCGGTGTGCCTGCTCGACGTTGCGATCGCGCTGCGCGGAGCGGCGCAGGTGGGCGCACTGCACGTCAACTACGGGCTGCGTCCGGCAGCCGACGCCGAGGAGCGCCATTGTCGGGAGCTGTGCCGAGCGCTCGGCGTGGCGCTGGAGGTCGTGCACGAGGGCCACTCCTCGAGCGGTCGGTCGGTCGATCATGAGAACGCCTCCGGCGAGGACGCCTCCGGCACGGTTAACGTCGGCAACGTGCAGGCGTGGGCGCGGGAGGTGCGCTACCGCGAGGCCGCCCGCCTGGCGCGGGAGCGCGACGCGCTGATCGCGACCGGCCATACCGCCTCAGACCAGGTCGAGACGATCCTCTACCGCCTCGCCGCCTCGCCAGGACGGCGCGCCCTGCTGGGTATGGTCGCCAGCGAGGGCCGCCTGATCCGCCCGCTGCTGGCGGTCACGCGCGAGCAGACGGCCGCCTACTGCCGGGCACGGGACCTGCGCTGGTGCGAGGACGACAGCAACCAGGACGAGCGTTACGCGCGCGCGCGTGTGCGCCACCGGCTGGTGGGAGCGCTGCGCGCCGTGCACCCCGCCGCCGAGGACAACGTGCTGCGCACCGCAGCGCTGCTGCGCGAGGAGACACAACTGCTCGACGCGCTCGTCGACCAGGAGTTGGCCGGGCGGGTGGGGATCGAGATCGCACGCCTGCGCGAGCTGCCGGGCGCGCTTGCGCGCATGGTCGTCGTGCGCCTGGCCGAGGACGCCACCGGGTCCTACGTCCCCCAGGCCGGTGATCGCGTGCAGGAGATCCTCGCGCTGGACGGCCGCGGCGGGCGCGCCGAGCTGCACATCGGCGGCCGCGCCAGCGCGGTCATCGAGCGCGGTCGGCTGACCATGATCAGACTGCCGCCGCGCGACTGAGGGCCCACGACCCGGCCACCTCAACCCACCATCTATCGGGCCGTGGGCCCTGACCTCTACACTGCCGGAGGTGGCCACAATCGCGCGCGCCGCAAGCGAGCCTGAGCTGGGAGAGGTGCTCGTCACGGCCGAGGACCTGCAGCGCCGTGTGGCTGAGCTCGGCGAGCAGATCTCGCGCGACTACGCCGACCGCTCGCTGCTGCTGGTCGGTGTGCTTAAGGGCGCCGTGTTCTTCTTGTCAGACCTCATGCGCTTCATCGACATACCCGTCGAGGTTGACTTCATGGCGGTTGCCTCCTACGGCTCGGCCACGGACTCCTCGGGGGTCGTGCGCATCCTCAAGGACCTCGACGTGGCTATCGAAGGCCGCGACGTGCTGATCGTCGAGGACATCGTCGACTCCGGCCTGACCTTGCAGTACCTGCTGCGCAACCTTGGCTCGCGCAACCCGCGCACGCTGGAGGTGTGCGCGCTGTTGACCAAGCCCGAGCGGCGCAAGGTGGACCTGCCCGCCCGCTACGTCGGCTTTGAGATACCCGACCGCTTCGTTGTCGGCTATGGCCTGGACTACGCCGAGCGACACCGCAACCTGCCCTTCGTGGCCGTGCTGGAGAGCTGAGGGTCGGTCCTCAGGGCGACCGCTGCCGCGGCCGATGGGGAGCCTGTGGAAGGCCTCATGTCCATGCCCGTGCGCGATCGCGCACGCGTTGCGCAAGCGACGGGCGCCCAGAAGGTCCATGGTACGCTAGTGGACCGGGTGACCACCACGTGACCACCACAAAAGCCGGCCCCCGGACTCCCAGGTTCTCGCTATGAGCCGTTTCTTCAAGAGCGCCGCATTCCCGATCCTCATCGTCGTGCTGCTGGCGTTCCTGGCCGTCAAACTCGTCAACAACGGCTCCAATAACAAGAAACCGCACAGCTACCAGACGCTGGTCGGCTACGAGTTGCCCCACGGCGAAGTCGAACAGGTCGAGATCAAGAACAAGGGCAAAGCCCTCGAAGTCAAGTACAAGAACAAAGAAACCGCCGAATTCGGGTTCATTGATCAAGCTGCCCCTGCACTGATCGCCCAGCTCGAAAAGACGCCCAACGTCAAGTACAACGTCGAATCGGAAAAGAGCAACGAGCTTCTGAGCCTGCTCACCTTCATCCTCCCGTTCGTGCTGTTCCTGGGTTTCTGGATCTTCTTGATGAACCAGGTGCAGGGGGGAGGATCCAAAGTGATGTCGTTCGGCAAGTCGCGCGCAAAGCGGCTGTCGGCCGACTCGCCCAAGATCACCTTCCGCGACGTCGCCGGCGTGGACGAGGCCGTCGAGGAGCTGCACGAGATCAAGGAATTCCTCGAGAATCCCAAGAAGTTTCAGGCGCTCGGCGCCAGGATTCCCACCGGCGTGCTGCTGTACGGCCCGCCCGGCACCGGCAAGACGCTGCTAGCTCGGGCCGTGGCCGGCGAGGCGGGCGTGCCGTTCTTCTCGATCTCTGGCTCTGACTTCGTGGAGATGTTCGTCGGGGTGGGCGCCTCGCGCGTGCGCGATCTGTTCGAGCAGGCCAAGCAGAACAGCCCCTGCATCATCTTCATGGACGAGATCGACGCTGTCGGGCGCCACCGCGGCGCGGGTCTCGGCGGCGGCCACGACGAGCGCGAGCAGACGCTCAACCAGCTGCTCGTCGAGATGGACGGCTTCGAGGCCAAGGACAACATCATCATGATCGCCGCCACCAACCGGCCCGACATCCTCGACCCCGCGCTGCTGCGCCCCGGTCGTTTCGACCGCCAGATCGCCGTCGACCGCCCCGACCGCAAGGGCCGCGCCAAGATCCTCGAGGTGCACACGCGCGGCAAGCCGCTGGCCAAGATCATCGATATCGACGCGCTTGCCGGCCAGACCCCCGGCTTCACCGGCGCCGACTTGTCCAACCTGATCAACGAGGCCGCCCTGCTGTCCGCCCGTACCGGCAAGCGTGAGATCGGCCAGGTCGAGCTCGAGGAGGGGATCATGCGCGTGATCGCAGGCCCCGAGAAGAAGACGCGCGTGATGAGCGAGAAGGAGCGGCTGATCACTGCCTACCACGAGATGGGCCACGCACTCGTCGGCCACTTCCTTGAGCACGCCGACCCCGTGCACAAGATCTCGGTCATTTCCCGCGGGCAGGCACTCGGTTACACCATCTCCATGCCTCAGGAGGACCGCTTCCTGACCACGCGCGCCGAGCTGGAGGACACGATGGCCATGACCCTTGGCGGACGCGCGGCCGAGGAACTGGTCTTCGGCGAGATCACCACCGGCGCGTCCAACGACATCGAGAAGGTCACCGCCACGGCTAAGCAGATGGTCATGCGCTTCGGCATGAGCCAGAAGCTCGGCCCGCGCGTGTTCGGCCACGACCACGGCCAGCCGTTCCTCGGGCGCGAGTTCTCTACCGAGCCCGACTACTCCGACGAGATCGCCCGCGAGATCGACGATGAGGTCCGCCGCATCATCGAGTCCGCACACACGCGCGCCCGCCAGATCCTCACCGACAACCAGGCTAATCTGACCAAGATCTCCGAGATCCTCGTCAAACGCGAGACGATCGAGAAGGAGGAGTTCCTCGCGCTGCTCGACGGCAAGAGCGAGGAGGAGGTCTTCGGCGTCGAAGAACCGGCCAAGCCCGAGCTGCCCGCACCGCCCACGCCCGCCGGGCGCACCGAGCGCGAAGGCGCCCCGCGCACGATCCCGCGCCCCGGCCTCGCCGGCGGCACGGCCGACATCCGCGCATCAGACAAAGAGCGCCCCGAGCCCGTCTAGTGTCCTGAGTCGAAAATTCGATGGCGTGTCCCGTCGCCTGCTCGCGCCTGACGCTCGCCGTCGTCGGCCCACGTGCTACCGGCACGCAGACCACCGCCATCGAACGTCAGATCACGACCATTCATCCGGCAAACCCTCACCGAATTTTCGACTCAGGACACTGGCGAGAATCCTTCAGGCGTGCTGCCAGATCCGGTGGAGGCGTGAACACATAGCGGTGGCCCTGGCGGCGTTGGTCGAGGAGACCCATCTGCGCCAGGGGAAGCAGATCTGCTCGAGCGGTCTCGTGGGTGACGCCATGACTCGCGGCGTGAGTCTGGAATGCGTAGACCGCGTCAGGCACCCTAAGGGCGTTCGCGAGCAGAGCAAGCTGCCTGTGATTGAACTGATCTGAGCCCTTTAGCAGCGCTTCGATATCGCGAACATCCTTGATCTTCTGTCGAAGGTAGTCGTGGAGCTGTTCGACGGCGCGCTGGATGACCTCGAGCTGATACACGATGAAGTAGGTCGTGTCGCGCTCGTCCGTCTCCGTCAGCACAAATGCGCGCGAGTACCTGGCGGGGGCATGGCGCAGGATGCGCGAGATCGACAGATACTCCACGAGCCAGTATCCGTGCGTGCGCATGTACCAGTAGAACAGCGCCCTGGCGGTCCTGCCATTGCCATCCTCAAACGGATGGTCGTATGCGAGCCAGAAGTGCAGCAGGATCGCTCGCAGCACGGGATGGATGAATCGGTCGGGGCTGTCGGCTTCATTGGCGAAGTCGCAGAGCGTCTGCAGACGCGCGGGCAGTTGATCGGCCGGTGGGGGAGCGTGGATGACGGCCCCGTCGATGCGGTCCGCCACCGTGACACGCTCCTCGTCGGGGCGCTGAAGACGACCTGCTGCATCTGGATTGTCGAGCGTGCCTTCCGTGAGGATGCGCTGGAGCTCGAGTACGGTCGCGGGTGTCAGTTGGGCAGGCATCTCGTCGCGCATGTACTGCAACGCTCGGTAGTTGTTGAAGATCATGCGCTCGCTTCGATCCTGTGGCTCGCGACCAGTCCGCAGCAGCTCCTTTGCGACACGTCGAGTCGTGGTGGCTCCCTCGAGCTGGCTCGAGTGGATCGCCTCCTCCATCAAGGAGTTCACGAGATAGTGCCGACGCGCTTGGGTATCGGCCGTCACGACCTCGGACATCGCCACCTCTCCCGCGCAGCGCTGGTCGACGTAGTGGAGTCGTCGTGCGACCAGGTCGGGCACGCCGTAGACGAAGTGGTTGCCGGCCGGATCCGTCAGCGGGATCGTCCGGTGTGCGTTCTGGCGTCCCCACTTGATCAGCAGCCACCATTCCTCGTGGCTCAGGTCGCTCGGTGGCTGGAGCTGCCGTAGCTTGTCCCAATGGACGTAATCGCGGCCATCTTCGGTGAGGCCAAGTGCGAGCAGCTCCGCCAGACGCTCGGGGGCGCTCTCGACGAGCTTGCTGATCATCTCGATGGTCGTTGGAGGCGAGGCTACATACATTGGCTTCTATTCCAAATTACTCCAGATTGTTCCAGAAATCTGGAGTTTAGCGGAACTCCAAGCATCTGGACCAATTTGGAGCTAGTTGGAGTTCCGAAGAAGCCCCGCCAACTTGGACCCGGCAAGATGGGCACGTGACCTCCCACCCTGCCGCTCGCTCGACCGACACTGCGCGGGCATATCGCCTGATGGGTGTGCTCAACGTCACGCCCGACTCGTTCTCCGACGGTGGGCGGTTCCTGAACGCGGAAGCGGCGATCGCGCGAGGACGGGCGTTGGTTGAGGAAGGCGCGGACATCGTGGATGTGGGTGGAGAGTCCACCCGGCCGGGGGCCGAGCCGGTGTCGATCGACGACGAGCTTGCCCGCGTGCGGCCCGTGCTTGAAGGTCTCGCCGAGGTCGGCGTGACGGGCTCGGCCCAGATCTCGATCGACACGTGCAAGGCGCTCGTGGCGCGGGCCGCGCTCGATGCGGGCGCCACGCTGGTCAACGACGTCAGCGCCCTGCGCGCCGACCCGGACATGGCAGCAGTCGTGGCCGACGGGGGTGTCGACTGCTGCCTGATGCACATGCTCGGCGAGCCGCGCACGATGCAGCGCGACCCGCGCTATGAGGACGTCGTGGACGACGTCAAGGCGTTTCTGGAGGAGCGCCTGGCGTTCGCCGTGCGCGAGGGGATCGCCGAGCAGCGCGTGCTGCTCGATCCAGGCATCGGCTTCGGCAAGACCCTCGAGCACAACCTCGCGCTGTTGCGTCGCCTGGACGAGCTGGCAGGCATCGGGCGCCCGATCGTGATCGGAACCTCGCGCAAGAGCTTTTTGGGTGCCATCGCCGCACGGTTCGCTGGTGCGAGCGAGCCGCCTGACGCGCAGGACAGGCTCGCTGGCACGATCACAACCAACGTGCTTGCCCTCGAGCGCGGCGCGCGCGTGTTTCGCGTCCACGACGTCGCGCCAGTTGCCAACGCGCTCGCCGTGGCTGCTGCTACGTTGGGCGGGCGATGGACGGCCAGGAGAACGGGGACGAGGACGCAGACGATCTAGACGACGATTCCCGCGACGACCTGGATGGCGAGCGGGAGATCGAGTCGGTCACCATCGAGATAAGCGGTCTGTCGTTGTACACCCGTCACGGCGTCACCGAGGCCGAGCGCGAGGTTGGCCAGCGGCTGGTGCTCGACCTGCGCTTGGACGTCGGCGAAACGGACGCGACGGTCACCGACGCCATCGAGGACACCGTAGACTACGCCGACGTATGCCAGCTGGTGGCGCTGGTCGCCCAGCAGCGTTCGCACAAGACGCTCGAGCGGCTGTGCAGCACGATCGCCGACCGGCTGCTGGCTGACTACGAGCTCGAGGGCGTATGGGTAAAGGCCACCAAGCCCGAGCCGCCGATCGCGCTGAGCGTGGCCGAGGTGTCCGTCGAGGTCTGGCGCGAAGCAGAGAGCTGAGCGGTCGTGCCCGTGCGGCCCGGACTGCTGGGGCTCGGCTCCAACGTGGGGGGCACCGCCGCCGGAGGCGGTGGTCGTCGCACCCATCTACAGGAGGCCGTCGATGCGCTGGACGCAGCAGGCGTGCGCGTGCTTGCCAGCTCGTCCACCTACGACACCGACCCGGTCGGGGAGGTGCCCGACCAGCCCAGCTTCCTCAACGCATGTCTGCTGGTGCGCACCGTGCTTGAGCCACTGGAGCTGCTCGACCTGGTCAAGCGCCTGGAGTGCGAGCTCGGTCGCGAGCCCGACGCCGTCCGGCACGGACCGCGCGCAATCGACATCGACATCCTCATGCTCGACGACCTGCACCTGCGCCACGAGCGCATGACCTTGCCCCACGAGCAACTGCTGACCCGTCGCTTCGTGCTGATCCCCGCGCTCGAGCTCGACTTCGACATGCAGATTTGCCCCCAGCCCCCCGGACTCGGATCGATGCGCCTGGCCGACGCGCTGG
Organism: uncultured Solirubrobacteraceae bacterium; assembly: GCA_963734225.1. Taxonomy (GTDB): domain Bacteria; phylum Actinomycetota; class Thermoleophilia; order Solirubrobacterales; family Solirubrobacteraceae; genus Palsa-744. Next base: position 288,571 of record CAVTGI010000014.1, on the reverse strand, counting down.
CCGCTCTGGCGCCGGACGAGGGCGTGCGCTGGGCCGGGCCGCCGCTGAGCCTGCCCGGCCTGGTGTCCTGAGCCGACCTTAGGACGCTGTCGCGTCGTTCCAGCTTGCGAGCTTCAGCAGCGTGGTCCATTTGATGCCCCGTCCGGACACGATGCACCTGCGGCCGTTGCGCAGCCAGGTCACCAGCCACGCGCCGTTCTCCTTGACATACCGGTAGGGCGTCCCGTCGCGTGGTTGCACAATGCCGCCGCTGGCGGGCGGCGCCGGGGTGCCGGACACGATCGCATAACCGATCCGCTGATGGCTGGCGTTGGTGTAGAAGACCGTCGTGATCGCTCGTCCATCGACACGGTCAACGCGTGCGCCGCTCGCACGCCAGCCGAAGCGATCTTCCCAGTAGGGAAACGACACACCCTCGACCGACGCTGTGAGCTCGGCCGGGTGGGTCGCGCTCTGGGCGGGAGCAGCCATCGTCGCCGCACGCAAGGCCAGCGGCGAGGTCTGGCGCAGCGTGAGCGAGCCGGGCGAGCCGGTCGGGCTCAGCGCCAGCACCAGTGCTAGCGCGGCGGCCGCTGCCACCGCAATTGCGCCGCCGAGCCGCAGGCGCAGCGCAGACGGGCCACCGAGCACCACGCGAGCCCACGGAGAGTGCCCGCGCCGCGCGGAGTGCTCGTCCACGAGCGCCTGCACGTGGCTGTGCAGCCGCTCGGGCGCACGCACGTCGATCGAGCGCACGAGCTCGACCAGCTCGGATTCGGTGTATGGAGGGCGTTCGCTCACGATTTGCTCATGATTGTTTCCGTAGGTCCTGATCGAGAAGACTCCGCTGACGGCGCACCCTTCCCACCCGGACCGTCGATCACGCGCTTCGTCTTGGGCGCTGCAGGGCGCTGCGGCTCGATCGCATCCCGGCCAGACGCTGGCTGCCCATCACCGACAGCCGCTGCCTGACTGCCCGCGCCCGCGGGTCCCTGTCCGTCGTCCGCCTCGGGCACGAGGCGCCTGCTGACCTGCTTGCGAGCGCGGAAAAGTCGCGTGGTGATCGTCGCCTCGCGCACCTTCAGGGCGCGTGCGGCCTCACGGTAGGACAGGCCCAGCACGTCCACGGCCACGAGCGCCAGGCGGAAGTCCTCGGGCAGTTGCGCGATCGTCGCGAACACCTCCTGGACCTCCAGCGCCTGGTCTGGCCTGGCCATCGGCTTGGGATCGGCCACCACCACGTCCTCGAGCGTTGCGACCGTCACCGGACGCCTGCTGGCCGTGCGGCGACCGGTCAAGAACGTGTTGCGCAAGACCCGCATCAGGTAGTACAGCTCGTCGTCGCCGTGCAGCACTCGCGGCCGCGACAACACGCGGGCAAACGTCTCCTGCACGAGGTCCTCGGCGTCCTCGCGCGACCCGCACAGAGCCCACGCGGCGCGATACAGACGGTCCACGTGCTTGGTCAGGGACTGTGGGTCCAGGGTGCGCATTGCTCAAGGTGCAGGCGCGCGTAGACAGCGCGCCGCGGTCACCTCCACCCAGCGACTGTAGCGGGAAGGATCGGCGCGCGACGGTGTCCTTGAGGGGTGAAGGCGGCCACGCGTGCGCACTCGAGCCGGCTGGCGCATCGTGACATCGGAACCCAAGGAGGAGGTTGAGATCGTGAGATTGCCGCGTCGCATCGTGTTTCCCTTGGCCGCCGTGCTTGGTGGCGGGGTGGTCGTGCTCCCGGCTGCCGCCGGGTCTGAAGCCAGCCCGACCATCGACGCGGTCAACGAAGGCATCTACGGCCACAAGTGGTCGCCTGCCACGGCGACCGTGGGCGAAAACGGCGTGGTGACTTTCAGCAACCCCACCAACGTGAACCATGGAGTCGAATGGGTTGGCGGTCCGGTCAAGCCGACGTGCAGCAGCGGCGTCCCAGTCGGCAACAGCGCGTCCGCTTCGGGGACGCAGTGGAGCGGCACGTGCACGTTCGCCCAGCCGGGGACCTACACGTTCTACTGCACGGTGCACGGGCCGGAAATGACGGGCACGGTTACGGTCTCGGCCTCCGGAACCACCACGACGACCATGAACATGCCCTCCGGCGAAACCACCTCGACGGGGTCGAGCCCGTCAGGCGGGAGCTCGTCGTCAGGCGCAAGCTCAACGGGCAGCGGCTCAGTTACCTCCGGCACGCCAGCGCCGGCTGCGCAGCCCCAGGCCCCGGCCACCTTGAGCCCCTCCTCCGGCTCGCCGATTGCGGGCAGCGCTTCGTCGGCCATCAGGCTGGCCGCGATTCAGCACGGCAGGTCGGTACACGGCTCGGTCGCCGTGTCATCAGCAGGCTCGGGGGGACGCCTGGAAGTGCGGCTGCTCGCCGCACGTGCGTCGCTGGCGAGCGCCGCACGCTCATCTGCGCTGCTGGTGGGGCGCCTGGTGCGCTCGTCGCTGCACAGTGGCGTCGTAGCGTTTGCGGTGAGCCTGGACGCCAGAGCTGCTCATGCCCTGCGCGCCCACCACCGTCTCACCGTCAGCGTCAAGATCCTGGTCGTCACCGCGCAGGGCGCGACGGTGACGCTTACGCGCAGCGTGCTGCTGCGCAGCTGAAGGGTCCCGAGCGCCCGCGATGTCGCTCAAGACCCGCCCGCTCAGCCAATCTCGGCGAACAGCGAAAGCTCGCCTGAAAGCTGTTCATACAGCCGACCGCGTAGCTTGGTGTGGATCTGTGAGACGCGGCTCTCGGACACGCCCAGGCGCTCGCCGATCTCGCGCAGGGTCCATTCCTTGGCATACAGCAGGACGGCCACTTCGCGCTCCTGCTTGGACAACCGCGCAAAAGCCTTGCGGAAGTGCGCCTTGGCTTCCTGGCGCGCTGCGCTGGTCAGCGGGTCGCACTGCTGATCGGAGCTGTGCAGGGTGTCGATGCGCTCGATCGTCGTGTCGTCCTCGCAGCGCACAGGGCCGTTGAGCGAGGCGACGTCCGCCAAGGCCGCCTCGTCCAGGCGGGTGCTCATCTGTTGCGCCGTCATGCCCACCTGCGCGGCCAGCTCGTCGCGGCTGGGCTGGCGTTCGTGGAGTGAGACGAAACTCTCGCGTGCCGCGTTGATCGCCCGTTCGTCGCGTCGCAGCGAGCGCGGCGCCCAGTCGTGGCGGCGCAGCTCGTCGAGCACAGCGCCCTGCACGCGCGTCCACGCGTACTGCTCCAGCGTGGCGCCCTTGTCGGGGTCATAGCGCTCGATCGAGTGGATCAGCGCCTCCAGGCCACACGACAGGAAGTCCTCGGCGTCGCAATGCGCGGGAACCTCGCGCACCTTGCGGTAGACGATGTGGCGCACCATCGGCATGAACGCGAAGATCAGCTGGTCGCGCAACTTGCGGTCGCCGGTCCGTTGGTACTCCCGCCAGGTCGACAGCGCCTCCGTTGTGGAGGTCCTGACCGGCTGCTTTACGTCTGTTTGCATGTCCTGCTCCGATATCGAGGGAACCGTGTGGTGGCTGCCCGCAACGGTGCTGCGCCCGCATCCATGGGCGCCTCGCGAAGTCAAGCCCTCGCGAGGCCGTTCGGTGCCGCCATGGACCCATATCGGCCGGACAGGGGTGTCTCCTTGAGCCAGAGCGTTTATGGACAGCTGCCCTGCGCTGTCAGGCCAACGCCGATGTGCCGGCCAGCGACGCCGTCAGGCCGACGCGCCGGCCACAGACGCCAGCCAGGGTGCCGGCAGCGTGCCCGCCGGCACCTCGCCCGCCAGCGGCGGGAAATAGTCGACCAGGCGCGCAGCCGGGCGTCCTTCGATCAGCGGCCTTACGTCGGCGATGCTCATCAGCAGGCGGATCGTGCTGCCGATCTGCAGGTCGCCAGCATTGGGAGGATCGCCGCCCAGCAGGCCCTCACCGATCCAGCCGTCGATGCGATCCAGCTGCGCAGGCAGCGCCTCGAGGTCGGCGCGCGCGGCCGAGTCGCTGGCCTTGTTCCTGATCGCCATCATGCGGGCGGTCAACGGCATCGCCGGGCGCAACAGGGCCCGCGGCAACGGCAGCTTGGCGTCTCCCACGTAGCTCTCCATCGCCCCCGCGTTGCGCAGGAACGCAGCGTCGATCAGCCTACGCGGCACGCTTTGGAAGACCTCATCGCCCCAGCGCTCGGCCTCCAGCACGCCCGGGTAATCCCGATCGCCCGGCGCCGGCACCAACGGCGGCTCGGGCACCATCTCGTCGAGACGGCGCATGATCCTGCGCGAGCCCACCAGGCGCTCGCCGTCCACGCGCATGCCCGGCACCGTCTGGCCGCCATAGCGCAGCGGCCCGATCAGCAGCTGACTCATCGGCAGCAGGTCCACGCGCTCGTAATCGATCCCCTTCAGCTTCAGCGCCGCTTCCACCGCCGCGCACGGATGCGAGCCAGGCAACACGTACAGCTTGGGCTTGGTCGCCACTGCCATCGTGACGCTCAGCATAATGGTCGCCATGCTGCTCGTGGTCGACGTCGGCAACACGCAAACGCACTTCGGCGCATATCGCGGCGACGATCTGCTCGAGCACTGGCGTTTTGCCACCGTCCGCCAGTCCACCGCCGACCAGCTTGGAGCGGCGCTGCGCAACCTGCTGGAGCTGCGCGGTTACGGCTTTTCAGACCTGCAGGCCTCGATCGTCTCCTCCACTGTTCCCCAGCTCGAGCCCGAGTGGACGGCCATGGCCAGCCGCTACCTTGGCCACGAGATGCTCGTGGTCGGTCCCGGGACCAAGACCGGGATGGCCATCCGCTATGACAACCCGCGCGAGATCGGAGCCGACAGGCTCGTCAACGCGGTCGCCATCCGCGAGCGCTTCGGCGGCCCGGCGGTGTGCGTGGATTTCGGCACCGCCACCACCTTCGACGTGGTTTCGCACGAGGGCGAGTACCTTGGCGGGGCGCTCATGACGGGGATCGAGATCTCCCTGGAAGCTCTGTCCGAGCGCGGCGCGCGTCTGCCCAAGGTGGATCTCGCGCCGCCGCGCAGCGTGATCGGCAAGAACACCATCGACGCGATCCGCTCGGGCGTCGTGTTCGGCTACGCCGGCGCCATCGACGCGATCTTGCGTCGCCTGTATGACGAGCTGGGCGCGCATCCGCACGTGATCGCCACCGGCGGCCTGGCCGAGCTTGTCGTGCCCTTCACCGAGGAGATCAAGGAGGTCGATCAGCTGCTCACGCTGACCGGGCTGCGGTTGCTGCATGAACGCAACAGCTGACCGGTCGGGGGATGTGTGCTGCAGAAGACCGTGATAGCCATGGTTATACGCAGTTGATAACGACACATACCGGTCGCGTCCCCATCACTGGCTACTCGCGTGCCAGTCGCCACAATGAAGACGTGACCGCCTCCTTGACCGATCCTTGGATGCTTGGCGACGTGCGCGTGCCCAACCGCGTGCTGCTCGCGCCGCTCGCCGGCATCGGCAACTGGTTCGTGCGCCTGCAGGCCAAGCGCTACGGCGCGGGCATGGCCGTCTCGGAGATGGTCTCCTCGCACGCGATCTGTCATCGCAACGAGAAGACTTGCACGGAGATGCTGCGCATCGACCCGCGCGAGCGTATCGTCGGGACCGGCCGGCCCGGTGGGATCGTCTCGATCCAGCTGTTCGGCGAAGACCCCGACACGATGCGCGCGGCCGCGTCCCACGTGGCCGGCGTGGGCGCCGATGCGATCGACATCAACATGGGCTGTCCCGTGCCCAAGGTGCGCAAGACCGGCGCCGGCGCTGCCCTGCTGGGCGACCCGGACCGGGCCGTCGCCGTCGCACTGGCCACCGTGCAGGGAGCGGGTGGCCGGGAAGGCGGGGTGCCGGTCACCGTCAAGCTGCGCTCGGGGCTGCGCCCAGGCGACAGCAGCGGCTTCCAGTTGGCCCACCGGCTCGTGGAGGAGGCCGGAGTGGCCGCGATCGCCTTTCACCCCCGCTCGGCCGCCGTGCACCACAAGGGCGTTCCCGACTACGAGCTTGCCGCTCGCCTGGTGGCCAGCCTGCCCGCTCCGGTCATCCTCACCGGAGGCCTGCAGGACGCCGACAGCGTGCGCCGGGCCCATGCTGCGACGGGCGCCGCCGCGGTCATGCTCGCCCGCGGCGCGCTCGGCAACCCCTGGCTGTTCGAGCAACTGCTGGGCGGACGCGAGGGCGAGCCGGGACGCGAGGAGGTGCTTGGCGAGCTGGACTGGACGATCGAGCGCGCGGTGGAGCACCTGGGTGAGCCTCGCGCGACGCGCTATCTGCGCAAGTTCTATCCCTGGTACGTGACCCGGCTGCAACTGGCGCCCGCGCGCGCCAGGTCATTGCAACAGGCCCTGCAGAGCGCGTCCACGCTCGCGCAGGCGAGGCCCCTGCTGGGCCTGGGAGCGGCGCCCACTCCGCCCGCCGTCGGGGGCCTGACGCCCCGCTTGCCGGTGGCCGGCGCAGCGCTATACTGCTGCGCTCGCTGATAGCTGCCCGACCATGAGATCCCCGCTGGCGGCGGGGTTTTGTGTGCCGCAGGCGCCAAGCAAAACCCGTGGAATCGAGTCCCGCCGACCCTCATGCCGAAGGACGTCATCCTCACCCCAGAAGGCCTGCAGAAGCTCAAGGACGAGCTCGAGCTGCTGTCCACTGCCAAGCGCAGGGAGGTCGCCGAACGCATCAAGGAGGCGCGCGAGTTCGGAGACATCTCCGAGAACTCCGAGTATGACGATGCCAAGAACGAGCAGGCGATGCTCGAGAGCAGGATCGCCCAGCTGCAGGAGAAGCTGCGCATGGCCACGGTCATCCAGGCCAAGGACATCTCCACAGATGTCGTGCAGGTCGGATCGGTGGTGCACGTCAAAGACGAGAAGACCGGCAAGTCGGTCAAGTACACGATCGTCGGTTCGGCCGAGGCCAAGCCCGACGAACACAAGCTGTCCAACGAGTCGCCAGTCGGGCGCGCCCTGCTGGGACGCAAGCGCAACGAGACGGTCGCCGTGCAGGTGCCGCGCGGCCCTGCCCGTAAGCTCAAGATCACCAAGATCGACGTCGGCCTCGAGTAGTCTCGCCGCGATGAGCGCAGGCGATGAGCGCCCGCCCGCCCCGCCGGCCGCGAGCGCGGACGATCAGCGCCCGGCTGGCGCGAGCGCTGGTGAGGATGAGCGCACGGGCGAGCTCGGCCCAAGCAGGCACGGCCTGGCGCAGCTGATCGACGAGCGCCGCGCCAAGGCACAGCGACTGCGGGCAGGCGATGACAGCGCCTTTCCCTACTCATTCCCCGGCGCTGAGCCGATCGCCGACATACTCGACGCCTATGCGCACCTGGCCGTGGGCGAGGAGACCGAGGACTCCCATCGCGTGGCCGGGCGCATCGCGGCCAGGCGCGGAGCCGGGCGGGCAGCGTTCCTGGACCTCGTCGACCGCACTGGCAAGATCCAGCTGCACGCGCGCGTGGACGTGCTTGGTAAGGAGCCGTTCGGGCGCCTCACCTCGCTGGACCTCGGGGACCTGCTGGGCGTCGACGGGGCGGTGCTGCGCAGCCGCCACGGCGAGCTGACCCTGCGCGTCGACCGCTTCCAAGTGCTCGCCAAGGCGCTGCGTCCCCCGCCAGACAAACACCACGGCCTGATCGACGTGGAGACGCGCTATCGCAGGCGCGAGCTGGACCTGATCGCAAACGAGGACGCCCGCCGCGTGTTCATGGCGCGTGCGCGCATCATCGCGGCCGTGCGCTCCTACCTCGATGGAGCGGGGTTCATCGAGGTCGAGACGCCGATCCTGCAGTCCCTCTACGGAGGCGCCCTGGCGCGCCCGTTCACCACCCATCACAACGCGCTGGAGCGCGATCTGTACATGCGGATCGCCACCGAGCTGTATCTCAAGCGCTGCATCGTTGGCGGTCTGGAGCGCGTGTACGAGCTCGGCAAGGACTTCCGCAACGAGGGCATCTCGCACAAGCACAACCCGGAGTTCACGATGGTTGAGTGGTATGAGGCCTACGCCGACTACCACGACGAGGCGGCGCGCCTGGAGCAGGTCGTCGGCGCGGCCGCCCGCGCTGCCGACTACGCGGGCGAGCTGGACTTCTCGCCGCCCTGGCGCAGGCTGGGCTTTGTGGAGGCGATCGAGCAGGCGACCAGCATCGACGTGACGGCCAATCGCGACGCCGACGATCTGCGGGCGGCGATCTCAGCGCGCGGCCTGGACATGCCCACTCATGACCTGACATGGCCGCAGCTGGCCGACGACCTACTGTCGAAGTTCGTCGAGCCGACTTTGCGCCAGCCGACGTTCGTGCAGGACTACCCGATCGAGCTCTCGCCGCTGGCGCGCGAGCACCGCTCCAAGGCCGGTCTGGTCGAGCGCTGGGAGGCGTTTGCGGGGGGGATGGAGATCGCGAACGCGTTTAGCGAGCTGATCGACCCGGACGTCCAGCGCGAGCGCTTCAGTGCCCAGCAGCGCCTGGCGACGCTCGGCGAGGAGGAGTTCCAGCCCTACGACGAGACCTTCGTGCAGGCGCTCGAGCAGGGCATGCCCCCGGCCGGCGGGGTCGGGCTGGGCATCGACCGGCTTGTCATGCTGCTGACCGGGCATGACTCGATCCGCGAGGTCGTGCTCTTCCCGGCTATGCGCGAGTCGGATCCGGCCGGCCCGCCGCAGCCAGGACGGTAGGCCGTCGGCCGCCAGGACGGTAGGCCGTCGACTACACACAACCGCAGGCACGCGCGCTCGCAAAGCGTGCTCGCAATGGGGCCCGTAGATCAAGGCGCGCGCTGCGCCTGCCGATGACCCCGATAGGGCAGCATGAGCGGTTGGTAGACTGCCCTGAGGCGTTATCTGGACCACATAAGAGCTCTTGAGGCACCGTCCTCGCAAGAAGGGATCACACAATGTTCGAGCGATTTACAGAACGGGCCCGGCAGGTGGTCGTTCTCGCGCAGGAGGAGGCGCGGACGCTCAAGCACAACTACATCGGCACCGAGCACATCCTGCTAGGGCTGCTGCGCGAGGAGGAGGGCCTGGCCGCCCGGGTCCTAGAGAGCCTGGACATCACCGTAGAGCGCGTGCGCGCGCAGGTCGTGCGCATCGTCGGCTCCGGCGAGGAGGTCACCTCGGGACAGATCCCGTTCACGCCGCGCGCCAAGAAGGTGCTCGAGCTGGCGCTGCGCGAGGCCCTCAGCCTCGGGCACAACTACATCGGCACCGAGCACATCCTGCTCGGTCTGGTGCGCGAGAACGAGGGCGTGGCCGCGCGCATCCTGCTGGACTTCGACGCCGACTCGGAGAAGATCCGCAACGAGGTCATCCGCATGCTGTCAGGCCCCGGCGGGCGCCGCCAGGGCCAGGGCAGTGGCGCGGGCGCGAGTGCGAGCGGGGCGCCTGGCGAGGGCAAGAAGTCCTCCAAGCTGCTCGACCAGTTCGGGCGCAACCTGACAAAGCTGGCCTCCGAGGGCAAGCTCGACCCGTGCGTGGGTCGCGAGACGGAGATCGAGCGGATCATGCAGATCCTCTCGCGCCGCACCAAGAACAACCCCGTGCTGGTGGGCGAGCCGGGCGTTGGCAAGACCGCGGTGGTCGAGGGCCTGGCCCAGCGCATCACCAGCTCCGACGTGCCCGAGCTGCTCAAGAACAAGCAGATCTACACGCTGGACCTGGCCGCCCTGGTCGCCGGCTCCAAGTACCGCGGCGAGTTTGAGGAGCGCCTGAAGAAGGTGATGAAGGAGATTACCCAGCGCGGCGACATCATCCTGTTCATCGACGAGCTTCACAACCTGGTGGGCGCGGGCGCCGCCGAGGGCGCGATCGACGCCGCCTCGATACTCAAGCCGGCGCTTGCGCGCGGTGAACTGCAGACGATCGGCGCGACAACGCTGGACGAGTACCGCAAGTACCTCGAGCGCGACTCGGCGCTGGAGCGGCGCTTCCAGCAGATCCGCGTGGACGAGCCCACGATCGACCAGACCGTCGAGATCCTCACCGGTCTGCGCGACCGCTACGAGCAGCACCACAAGGTGCAGATCACCGACGAGGCGCTGCGCGCCGCCGGTGAGCTTGCCAGCCGCTACATCTCCGACCGCTTCCTGCCCGACAAGGCGATCGACCTGATCGACGAGGCAGCCTCGCGCATGCGCATCAAGTCGATGACCTCGCCGCCGGCCAACCGCGAGCTGGAGAGCGAAGTCGAGACGACCCGGCGCGAGAAGGAGGCCGCGATCGAGGCCCAGGAGTTCGAGAAGGCGGCCGCGCTGCGCGACAAGGAGCGCAAGCTGACCAATAAGAAACGCGACCTCGAGCAAGCGTGGGAATCGGGCGAATCGGGCGAGCGCCCGGCGATCGGCGAAGAGGAGATCGCCGACATCGTCTCGATGTGGACGGGCATCCCCGTGTTCAAGCTGACCGAGGCCGAGACGCAGAAGCTGATGCGCATGGAGGACGAACTGCACAAGCGCGTGATCGGCCAGCACCCCGCGATCGAGGTGATCTCCAAGGCGATCCGCCGCTCTCGCGCAGGCCTGAAGGACCCCAAGCGCCCGACTGGCTCGTTCATCTTCCTCGGCCCCACCGGCGTGGGCAAGACCGAGCTCGCGCGCACCCTGGCCGAGTTCCTGTTCGGCGACGACGACGCGCTGGTGCGGATCGACATGTCCGAGTACATGGAGAAGCACGCCGTCTCGCGCCTGGTCGGCTCGCCCCCCGGCTACATCGGCTACGACGAGGGCGGACAACTGACCGAGGCGATCCGGCGCAAGCCCTACAGCGTGCTGCTGCTCGACGAGATCGAGAAGGCGCACCCGGACGTGTTCAACATCCTGCTGCAGATCCTCGAGGACGGCCGACTGACCGACGCGCAAGGTCGCACGGTCGACTTCAGGCACGCGATCGTGATCATGACTTCCAACATCGGTGCCGCGGAGATCGCGCGCAACACGCCGCTGGGCTTCGCCGTATCCGAGGACGAGACGGGCATCAGCTACGACGACATGAAGAACCGCATCATGGGCGAGCTCAAGAAGGTCTTCCGTCCGGAGTTCCTCAACCGCATCGACGACGTGATCGTCTTCCACAAGCTGCAGAAGGAAGAAATCAAGCAGATCGTCGAGCTGCTGCTGCTGCGCATCCGCGAGTCGATGGCCGAACGCGAGCTGCAATTGGAGCTGACCGAGCCGGCCAAGGACATGCTCGTCGAGAAGGGCTGGGACCCGGCGATGGGCGCTCGTCCTTTGCGCCGCGCGATCCAGCGCTACATCGAGGACCCGCTTGCCGACTTCGTCCTGCGCGAGCAGCTCACCCCGGGCGCGACAGTGGTCGTGGACCCGGCCGACGCTGAGGAAGACGGCGAGGTGCGCCTGTCGATCGTCAAGCCCAAGAAGCAGAAGACGCCGGTGGGTGTCGGTGCTGAAGCGGGCGCCGAGGAGCTGGCCGAGGGCGAGGGCCACGCCGACGGCGACGTGCCGGAGATCGGCGAGCCGGGCGAGCACTAGAGCCGCTGAGCGCGCCGAGCGATCAGATCCTGCTGACGGCGCTCACGGCCGCGGATTGGCCCGAGGCGGCGCGTATCTACGAGGCGGGCATCGCGGGCGCCAACGCGACGTTCGAGTCGGTCGCCCCCGCATGGGAGCAGTGGTCGGCCAAGCGAGATTCGTGTCCGACGCTGATCGCGCGCGATGGCAGCGGCCAGGCGCTGGGCTGGGCCGCGCTCGGCCCCACATCCAGCCGCGCGGTCTACCGCGGGGTGGGCGAGGTGAGCATCTACGTCGATCCCGCGCATGCGCGCCGCGGGGTGGGGCGGGCGCTGCTGGAGGGTCTCATAGCGGCATCCGAGCGCGATGGCTTCTGGACGCTGCGGGCGGGCATCTTCCCGGAGAACACCGCTTCCATCGTCCTGCACGAGCGCTGTGGCTTTGAGCGCGTGGGCGTCAGCAGGCGGATCGGGCAGATGCCCGACGGTCGCTGGCGCGACGTGCTGTGGTATGAGCGGCGCAGCCCCGTAGTCGGCGCAAGCTGAGCGCCGTCCCCACAGCCGCGTACGCTCACGAGATGCCCCGCACGACCACTCACGTGTGCTCGCAGTGCGGGTGTCAGTCCGCGCAATGGCATGGCCAGTGCCCCGACTGCGGCGAGTGGAACACGCTCGTGGAGGAGCCGATTGCGGCGGTGCGCGCACACGCCCGGCCGGGCTCGCGGCGCAAGGGGGCCGACGATCGCGCACGTCGGCCCGCGCCGGTTCCGGTGGCACTGCGCGAGGTGGGAGCTGCGCCCGTGGCGCGCATGTCCACCGGGATCGGCGAGCTCGACCGTGTGCTCGGCGGCGGCCTGGTCCCCGGCTCGCTGGTGCTGCTGGGCGGCTCGCCGGGGATCGGCAAGTCGACGCTCACCAACATGGTGCTCGGCCATCTGCAGGGCGCCGGCCATGGGACGCTGTACGTCAGCGGCGAGGAGTCCGCACAGCAGGTGCGCCTGCGCGCCGAGCGCCTGGGCCCGACTGCGCTTGCGGTGCCGGTGCTCGCCGAAACAGACCTCGACGCGGTTCTCGACACGCTCGGCGAGCAGGCGCCGCAGGCGTGCGTGATCGACTCGGTGCAGACGCTGCGGGCCGCCGACATGTCCTCTGCGCCCGGGTCGGTCGCCCAGGTGCGCGAGGTGGCCGCCAGGATCATGGAGGTGGCCAAGGCGCAGGGCACGGCGGTGATCTTGGTGGGACACGTGACCAAGGACGGCGCGCTGGCGGGGCCGCGCGTGCTGGAGCACCTGGTCGACTGCGTGCTGCGCTTCGAGGGCGAGCGCGAGCGGCCCTATCGCGAGCTGCGGGCGCTCAAGAACAGGTTCGGCTCGACCAATGAGGCGGGCCTGTTCGAGATGCGCCAGGGCGGCCTGGTGGAGGTACTCGACGCCTCCGCGCGGTTCGTGGCCGAGGCTACACGCGCGCCGGGCAGCGTGGTGCTGGCCGCGATGGAGGGCTCGCGCCCGCTGCTCGTGGAGGTACAGGCGCTGGTCGCGCCGTCCGAGCTCGAGCAGCCGCGCAGGGTCGTGTCGGGCATCGACCGCAATCGCCTGGCGCTCGTGCTGGCGATCCTTGGACGCCACGGCGGCGATGGATTTAGTCCCCGCCCACCCGCAGACGTGTTCGTCAACGTGGTCGGCGGCGTGCGCGTGGACGAGCCAGGATGCGACCTGGCGGTGGCGCTCGCGGTGGCCAGCGCCAGCCGCGGCGTGGCTACCACCAGCTTCGCCGCGGGCGCCGCGGGCGTGCCGCGGGCGTGCTTTGGCGAGCTCGGTCTGACCGGCGAGCTGCGCTGGGTGGGGCACCCCGAGCGCCGCCTGCAGGAGGCCGCCAGGCACGGGCTCGCCGACGTGATCGCGCCGCCCGGCAGCGACGGGCGGGCATGCGAGGCGGCCACGCTGCGCGAGGCGCTCGCGCTGGCGCTGGGCGCATCCGCGCGGCGGACGGGCCGCAGGGCGGCTTGATAGCCCGTTCGGCGTGTGTAGGAGCGGCTGAAAAAAGGCCGACTTCTCTAGAATAGGTGTCCGTGGCGCCACGATCCGGTGAAGAATTCGATAGCGAAGTAAGGCCGGATCCGGGACTGATGAGGGCGCTGGAGATGATCGCGCCCGGAACCGCGTTGCGCGAGGGGATCGAGAGCATCCTGCACGCGCGCACCGGTGGCCTGATCGTGATCGGCGAGCCCGAAGACCTCAGCTTCCTCAACTCGGGCGGGATCAAACTGGACATCGACTACACGCCCGCCTTCCTTTACCAGGTGGCCAAGATGGACGGCGCGATCATCCTCAACGCGAACGCCACCAAGATCACGATGGCAAACGTCCAGCTGATGCCCGATCCGACGATCCTGTCGCACGAGACGGGGACCAGGCACCGCACCGCCGAGCGCGTGTCCAAGCAGACCGAAGCGCTCGTGATCGCCGTCTCGCAGCGTCGCGAGGTGGTCTCGGTGTACGTGGACGGCGTCAAGTACATCCTCGAGGACATCCCCGTGGTGCTCGCCAAGGCCAACCAGGCGCTGGCCACCCTCGATAAATTCCGCACCCGCCTGGACCAGGTGTCCACGCGCCTGACCGCGCTGGAGTTCGAGGGCGGGACCACGCTGCATGACGTGCTCACAGTGCTGCAGCGCTCGGAGCTGGTCACGCGCATGGCCGTGGAGATAGAGCGCTACATCGTGGAGCTCGGCAGCGAGGGCCGACTGATCGAGATGCAACTGGAGGAGACGATGGTCGGCGCCGCGGCCGAGAAGGCCGCGCTCGTGCGCGACTACCTGTCCAACTACTCCGACGAGGCCTTCGCGGCGGCGCTGGAGGAGATCGGGCGCCTGGCCCACCAGGACCTGCTCGACTTCGGCCGACTGGCCGAGCTGCTCGGCTATGACCGCAAGCTCAACACGCTCGACTACCCGGTCGCTCCACGCGGATACCGTGTGCTGGGACGCATCCCGCGGCTGCCCAAGCTGGTGGTCAGCGCGATCGTCGGCGAGTTCGGTGGGCTGGACGAGCTGCTGGGTGCCACCGACGCAGAGTTGGAGGCGGTCGAGGGAGTGGGAGAGATCAGGGCCAAGGACATCCGCGAGGGGCTGCGCCGGCTGCAGGAGCTCAACCTCGTGGATCGCTACCTGCAGACTTGAATCAAGGACCGGCTCCGGTCGGTCGCGACGAAGGAGGACATCATTTCCCAACCATCAAGCGAAGAAGCAACGTTCACGGACGACATCGAGGTCACACGCGAGGTCGAGTACGTCGAGTTCGAGCTCGGCGACCACGTCGTCTATCCACATCACGGCGCCGGCAAGGTGCTCAAGAAGGAAGACATGGAGATCCTTGGTGAACGCCGGGAGTACCTGACGATCAAGATCCTGCACAACGACATGACGGTGCGCGTACCCACCGAGAATGCCGCGTTGGCCGGCCTGCGCAGGGTGATCGACGAGGAAACCGTGCAGAAGGTGCTCGACGTCCTGCGCGACCAGGTCTCGGAGATGCCCAAGAACTGGAACCGACGGTTCAAGCACAACCGCGACAAGATCAAGACGGGCGACATCTACGAGCTCGCGGAGGTCGTGCGTAACCTGTCGCTACGCGAGAGCGAGAAGGGGCTCTCAACGGGCGAGAAGCAGATGTTCACGCGCACCAAGAAGATCCTCGCATCAGAGCTGATGTACGCGCTCGACAAGGACGAGGAAGAGGCTGAGACCTATCTCGACGAACTGCTCGCCGACTCGGCTAGCAGTCAGATGGCGATGGCCGGAGCCAAGTAGCGAGACTCTCGCGCACGCGGCAGCAACGAGCCGCGCTTTCAGTTGCCGCGTGCGCGACAGCCCCCCTTGCGATGGCCCTTGCTCTGATCGTGGCCGCGGGCAGCGGCGAGCGTCTGGGGGCCTCCCAGCCCAAGGCGCTCGTGGCGCTGGCAGGCCGCCCGCTGTATGAGTGGAGCCTGCTTGCCCTGCGCCAGGTGCGCGCCATCGAGCAGATCGTCATCGCCATGCCGCCCGGCCACGCGGATGCTGCCAGCGGATTGGAGTTTGCGGCGCAGTCCTTGCCGCAGGTTCTCGCGGTTGCGGGCGGTCAGACACGCTCTGAGTCGGTGCGTTTGGCGCTCGCAGCTGCCGGCCCCGGCGACCCCGTGCTCGTCCACGACGCTGCACGTCCACTCGTCACACCCGCGCTGGCCGAGAGCGTGATCGACGCGCTAGGCGCTCACCGCGACGCCGATGCTGCGATCGCCGCAACTCCCGTCACGGATACCGTCAAGCGCGTGGATGACGCGGGCGCGGTCAGCGAGACACTCTCGCGCAGCGAGCTATGGGCTGTGCAGACGCCGCAGGTGTTTCGCCGGGCGGCGCTGGAGCGCGCCCTGGGTGCGCCCGAGCAGGAACTGGCGCGTGCCACCGACGATGCCTGGCTGATCGAGCGTCAGGGTGGCAGGGTGATCGTGGTGGCGGCCAGCGACGAGAACATCAAGGTGACCACTGCGCTTGACCTGCGGGTGGCCGCGCTGCTGCTGGGCGACCGCGCCGGCTCGACCGGCAGCTGCGGGGACATGCCGGCGAATCGTGCTTGAATCGCAGCCCGCGTGCTGACCGACTACCACGTCCATCTCCGCACGGACGACCTCGACGCGAGCGCGGCCGAGCACTTCACCGCGGCCAACGTCGAGCGCTACCGGGCGGCGGCCGGCGAGCGCGGGATCGCCGAGCTCGGCGTCTCCGAACACGTCTACCGCTTCACGCAGGCACTGGAGGTTTGGCGCCATCCCTTTTGGGAACGCTACGCGCACGACGACCTCGACGAGTACTGCGCCTTCGTGCGCGAGCAGACCGACCTGCGGCTGGGAATTGAGGCCGACTTCGTGGCCGGAGCGGAGGACCGTACGGCCAATCTGCTCGAACGCGACTTCGACTACGTGATCGGGTCGGTGCACTTCCTGCGCGACGGCGCTGTGGACATGGACGACTACAGCGTGTGGGATAGCGGCCGGTCAGTGCAGGATGTATGGCGGCGCTACTTCCAGACGATCGCCGAGAGCGCGCGCTGCGGGCTGTTTGACGTGATCGCCCACCCCGATCTGGTCAAGTACTGGAGTCCCGCCCGCCTTGCCAGCTCCGAGCGCCGACCCGAAGGCGACCTGCGCCGTTACTACGAGCCTGCCGTCGAAGCGATCGCCGAAGCGGGTGTAGCGGTGGAGCTCTCGACGGCGGGCCTGCGCAAGCCAGTTGGCGAGCTGTACCCCTCCCGTCCGTTCCTGGAGATGTGCGTGGACGCGGGTGTACCAGTGGCGCTCTCCAGCGACGCCCATCGCCCGGAGGACATTGGCGCCGACTACGAGCGCGCGCTCGAGCTGTTGGACGCCGTGGGCGTGCGCGAGCTGTGCGTGTTCGAGGGGCGCAAGCGCCGCCTGGAGCCGATCGGCTCCACAAGCGCCGGCGGGTCGCTCGCCAGCTCCAGCGAAGCCGAGGCCGGATGAGCCTCGTCGGGATCGGCTTTGACTCCCACCGGCTGGCCGCCGGGCGCAGGCTCGTGATCGGCGGGGTGGAGATCCCTTTTGAGCGCGGCCTGGACGGTCATTCCGACGCCGACGTGCTCGCTCACGCGGTGACCGACGCGCTGCTTGGCGCCGCCGGCATGGGCGATATCGGCGAGCGCTTCCCTGACACAGACGAGCGCTGGCGCAACGCCGACTCGATGCAGCTGCTCGCGAGCGTCGTGGACAGCGTGCACGAGGCCGGTCTGGAGATCGTCAACGTGGACTGCACCGTTGTGATGGAGGCGCCCAAGCTATCGCCACACCGCGAGGCGATTAGGAAGGGGCTCGCAGCGGCGCTCGGCTTGCAGCTAGCGCGCGTGAACGTCAAGGCGAGCACCGGCGAGGGGATGGGGTTCGTCGGGCGTGGGGAGGGGGTCGCAGCGCTGGCAGCTGTGGGGTTGCGGCGCGTCGGCGACAGCTGACGGTTGCGCAGGCGCTACCGGGCGCCGGCGGCCTGCGTGAGCAATGTCTATGCGGCGCTCACCGTGATCACCCCAGCTGCGCTAGTCGGCGGCGGAACCGGCTCGCCATGCTCGCGCAAGCTCTCGATATGGAGCTCGATCGCCTCGTGAATCAGGCGCTCCACCTCGTTGCGAGTCGCGCCGGCGGCGCCCAAGCCGGGGAGGTCTGGGCAATATGCTCCCCAGCCGGTTGGGCTCTGCTCGTAGATGACGAGATATTCGCTCACCGTCGCGGTCCTTTCAGGCCTGCTTGTCGAAGGATGTTCCCAAGGGTACCGGCCGGGACGTTCTGGCTCGGCCGGCCTTAAGCGAGACAATGGCTGGATGGACGACGAGACAGATGTGACGTCTGATGCCTTGCTCCCGACCCACGCGGGACCGGTGCCGGACCGGCTCACGATCTGGCCGGTGGACGATGGCCGGTACGGGCTGGATGCCACATTCCAGGGTGGCTCGGGCTATCAGCGAGCGCAGCAGCACAGAGATGACTTGGAGCGCGATGGCGTGCCGCACAAGTTCCGTCAAGAGCTCGACGGCGCATGGACCTTGCGGTTCGGTCCGCTGAAGGCGGCCGATATCGCGCGTGCTCTGTCTGCGTTCGTCTACTGAGACAGCGCAGGGCGCGATATGCAGACCGCCACGGGACCCTTAGGCTGATCGCTGTGGTGTTTGTGCTCGTCCTGATCGGCGTTCCAATCGTCGAGGTGTTCGCCTTCATCGAGGTGGGACGCGCGATCGGCTGGCTTTTGGCGGTTGTCCTGCTGGTCGGGACCTCGCTGCTCGGCACGTGGCTGCTGCGAGCACAGGGTCGCTTGGCGATCGACCGTGTGTCGCTGGCGGTGTCCGAGCGTCGTGCCCCAGGTCGTGTCGCGATCGAGGGAGCACTTGGGTTTGTCGGAGCCGCGCTGCTCGTGGTTCCCGGGTTCGTCACAGACGCACTTGGCACCCTGCTCTTGCTGCCGCCCACGCGAAAGCTGGCGAGGCGCTGGCTATCGCGCCGCTACCTTGGTCGCGTGATCGGCTTTGCTGTGACTGCAGGACGCTTTGCGTCACGCGATCGCGGTGTGCGCCCTGCCGACGTCGAGTCGACGGCGGTCGAGGACGATCTCGACCAGCTCGGTCGTTGAGCGTGGAGCGCCACCTGCGCTGACCGCTAGGATCGCGCGGCGATGCGCGAGATCAAGCTCCACGACACACTCAGCGGCGAGCTCACACCGCTGCGTCCACGCGACCCCGGGAAGGTGGGGATCTACGCGTGCGGGCCGACCGTGTACAGCCGCATCCACATCGGCAACGCGCGCCCGTTCGTCGTCTTCAGCCTGCTCAAGCGTTTCCTCGAGCACGAGGGCTATGCGGTGACGCTGGTGGTGAACGTCACCGACGTCAATGACAAGATCTACGACGCGGCCGGCCCCCAAGGACGTCCGAGCGCCGAGCTGGCGGCGGAGATGACCGAGCTCTACCGGCAGGACACCGACGCCCTGGGCCTCGGCCGGCCCGACCATGAGCCGCTGGCCTCGCAGATGATCGGTCCGATCGTCTCCCACATCCAGGCTCTGGTCGAGCGCGGCCATGCCTATCCGGCCGGCGGCGACGTCTACTTCCGTGTGCGCTCGGACCCGGGCTACGGCAGTCTCTCGCACAGGCAACTGGAGCACATGGATCAGGGCGAGGGACTGGAAGGCTCCGATCGCAAGGAGGACCCGCTGGACTTCGCGCTGTGGAAGGCGCACAAGCCGGGCGAGGACACCGTCTGGGACTCGCCCTGGGGACCGGGGCGGCCAGGATGGCACATCGAGTGTTCGGCCATGGCCGAGGAGCTGCTGGGCGTGGGCTTTGACATCCACGGAGGCGGCTCTGACCTGGTGTTCCCCCACCACGAGAACGAGGCCGCGCAGACGCGTGCCGCCCGCGGGCATGAGCTCGCGAAACTTTGGATGCACAACGGCATGATCCAGTTCACTGGCGAGAAGATGGCCAAGTCAGTTGGGAACATCGCTCTGCTGCACGAGATGCTCGACCAATATGGCGCCGAGGCGGTGGTCATGTACCTGATCTCAGGGCACTACCGCCAGCCTCTGGCGTTCTCGCAGGCGGCGCTCGAGCAGGCAGGCGCCAACGTCAGTCGCATCCGCGAGGCCGGCAGGTGGCTGTCGCCGGGCAAGTCGCCGAGCGAGCTTGGAGGTCTGCGCGAGCGCTTCTTCGACGCTTTGGCCCGGGACTTCAATACCGCTGAGGCGCTGGCTGGGCTCAACGAGTGGATCCGCGCTGCAGGCGCTCTGAGGCACGACGCGCCTGGCGATGGCGATCTGCGCGACATGCTGGGGGTGCTGGGTTTGGAGAGCCTGCTGGCCCCGGTCGCGCAGGCGCCTGCCGAGGTGCGCGAGCTCGCCCAGCGTCGCGAGAGAGCGCGCGCCGAGCGCGACTTCCTAGCTGCCGACGGCCTGCGCGAGCAGATCGCTGCGCTGGGCTGGGAGGTCCGCGACGGCGCCGGTGGCTTCGAGCTGCTGCCGCTGTGACACTGTGATTGTCTACGGGCGCAATCCCGTCATGGAGGCGCTGCGAGGCAGGCGAGCTGCACAGGTGGCGCAGGTGTGGGCCAGCGCGGGCGCCGCGCGCGAGCCGTGGCTTGCAGGAGTGGCCGTCCACGTTGTCGCGCCCGAGGAGATCGAGCGGCGCTGCGGCGCGAGCGCCCACCAGGGCATCTGCGCTGATGCGGGGCCCTATCGCTATGCGCACGTCGACGAGCTGCTCGGGCGCCAGGCGCCGTTGCTCGTTGCGCTGGACCAGGTGCAGGATCCCCAGAACCTGGGCTCGATCTGCCGCACGGCCGAGTGCGCGGGGGCGGCCGGGGTGGTCATTCCCGAACGACGCGCCGCGGAGGTGACAGCGGCCGTGTGCAAGGCCTCGGCCGGAGCCGTCGAGCACGTCGCGATCGCGCGCGTGCGCAACATGGCCGACTTCCTCGCCGACGCGCGACGGGCCGGCTGCTGGTGCTATGGCGCGAGCGCCCACAGCGTCGCCGGCAAGCGCGAGCCGGTGCCCTACGACTCGCCCGAATACGCAGGCGCGGGCGTGGTGCTCGTGTTGGGCAGCGAGGGCAGCGGCCTGCGCCCGCGGGTCGCCGCAACGTGCGATGAGCTGATCTGCCTGCCTATGCAGGGGCGCGTGGGGTCGTTGGGGGTGAGCGCTGCGGCCGCCGCTCTGCTGTATGAGATCTTGCAAAACCGGTCCGCGAGCCTTGACAAGGGGTCATAACTATGCAAGGCTCGCCAACATAACGCTGAACCTAAGGTTGAGAAGGCCTTGGGGGACGCTCTACATAGCGTTGGCGCCAGGGGAGGAGTGCGCCACTGAGCAATTTGTGGGGGCCGCGGTCGACGCGACCCCGAGAAAGGATCTGCTCGTGGCCCGAATCTCCCAAAACAGTCACCCTGAACCTAAGGTTGAGGATCTCTTCCTGATCGCCCTTGCCAAGCAGGGCGACCGCAATGCATACGACCGACTGGTCAGGCGCTATCACGGCTTCGTGCGCCTGAAGGCCTCCTCCTACTTCCTCGCCGGTGGAGACTCCGACGATCTCATCCAGGAGGGCCTGGTTGGTCTGTACAAGGCGATCCGCGACTTTCGCACCGATCGTGAGTCGAGCTTTCGCAACTTCGCCGAGCTGTGTATCACCCGTCAGATCATCACCGCCGTAAAGACCGCCACCCGCAATAAGCACACGCCGTTGAACCAGTATGTGTCGTTCTCCTCCGCTCCTGCCGGCGCGGGCGAGGAGGTGCCCACGCTCGACCAGATGCTGCCCGGCCCCACCGTCCACGACCCCGTCAACCAGGTCATCTCCTCAGAGGAGCTGCGCTCGCTGGTGGGATGCCTGTCGAGCGCCCTGTCAGAGCTCGAGAGCCGCGTGCTGTCGCTGTATCTCGACGGCTTCTCCTACGAGCAGGTCGGCGAGCGGCTGCTGTGCGACACCAAGACCGTAGACAATGCGCTGCAGCGCGTAAAGCGCAAGGTGGGCGCACACCTGCAGTCTCGCGCCGTGGCCGCCTGAGAACCTCTTTCAAAAAGATCGGCACGCCCGGATACGTCCCTGGACGCGGCGCCGGATCGCCACGTGCCGGCTTGCCCGTGCTACCAGCACGGGCTTCACCGGCCCGCGTCGCCCGACTTGGTCCATGAACGCCCCGACCGCACCGCCTATTTTGAAAGAGGTTCTGAGCGCGAGGGCCGCGTCCCGCGGTGAGCTGGGTCCTCCAGGCGCTACACCGCGCGAATGTGGCCGCCAGGGCTGGCGGCCACACTCTGCGGTTGGGCGTCCCCCCCGGGGCTACACTTTGCCTTCGCTGGGCAGCGGGCTCGCCGGCGCCGGGCGCAGTAGCGGAAGCGGGGCGGGTGTCACTTCGATGCTGAACGACGCGGTTGCCGTCGCCTGGTTGGCCGGGTTGCCGGGCACCTTGATGCGCAGGGTCTGCTTACCGACCCCGATGAAAGTGTGAGATATCGAATACGTTCCTTTGCTCACGCTGCCCAGGGCGACGACGTGAAAGCCGCTGCCGAACAGGTTCGCGCGCTCGAGGTACACGGGCTGACCTTCTTGTGACGGGCTGACGGTTCCCGTGAATACGACCGTTTCTCCCTGTTTGACGGTGCTCGGCGGGGGGTTGGGGGTGAGCACGGATTTGACGCCCTCAAACAGAACCGCTGAGCGCACGGGGCCCGGGCCGCTCACCTGGTAGAAGGTGTTTTCCTTAGGCGACTGCGAGAAAGCATATGCCCCTTCGCCCGTGGTCGTCGTTTCTTCCACTTTGGTAAAGCCAGCGTGTCCACGCGGGTGCGAAAACAGCACGACTTTCTGTCCCGACCCAGCGGCCAGCTTGCCAGTGATTTCGATTTTTTCTCCCGACAGGATCGAGTCGTGTGTCGTGTGAATCGTCAGCGCCGGGTTTTGGGCTTGGGAGATCTGGTAAGAGATCGGCGTGGACGTCCCGCGGACGGTGAACTTTCCGTGCGGGCGGACGAGGACACGGATGTCCGCGTCGCCGGGGACCACGAATGTGTGCATGAACGCGAATTTGCCTCCCGCCCCGACGAAGATGTTGTGCTGGATCTCGTTCCAGTTTTCGGTGCCGACGGAGTTCTCGCGCTGCATCACTACTTCGGCGCCCAGGTCTTCCGGGGTGACTTTGCCGGCGAAGGCGACCGCGTGACGCTTGCCCGTCAGCAGTTCGGCGCCTTCGGGGGGCGATGGCGCTTCCAGTTCGATAGTGGGTGCGACCTTGACCTTGGTACTGGCGCTGCGCACGCCCAGCGCGCTTGCGTAAAAGGTGGTGTCGCTGGTCACGCTCGAATCCACGAACGAGTAGAAGCCGTGTTCGCCTTCCTTGGTCGTCGTCGTTGCGAACGTCTGGAAGGTGGGGCTTCCAGCGGTGCGCTCAAACAGCGTGACTGTCTGGTTTTCAGCGCTCGTGGGCACTTGGCAGCGCAGTTGCCCGAACAGCTGCACCGTTTCGCTGGTGACCGTGTGCGGTTCGGCAAAGATGTTGATGCGGCAGCGTCCTGGGCCGGCAACGGGTGTGTTGCGGCCGGGACGCCCGCCGGCGTGCAGGCGTGGATGCCTTGGGGCGCCCGACGCGGCGGCCACAGGCAGTGCCAGCAGGGCAGCGGCCACGAGGACCTGGATCGTCAGTTTGCGTGAACGCATCTGTACCTCTCCTTTTGAAGGGTCGAGTGGTGGTGCGTGAGGTCTGTGTGGTGCGGGGGTCTGTGTGGTGCGGGGGTCTGTGTGGTGCGGGGGTCTATTACCCGAAGGTCTGTCTGAGAACCCCAACCCACGCGCGAGTCATTTGATGCGGTGCCTCGACAACAGGCGTGACGGGCGCTCGGTGGCGCCGGCGCTGGCCAGCCGCCGGTGTCTGCGCACGCCTTGCCAACCGCGAGCCAGCCGTTGATCTCGACTCCTGCGGCAGGGTATGATCGAGCAAGCTTGGCGGTCCGGCCGGGCCGCGTAGGGCGCTACAGATCATGGGGAGTGACGAGCAAGGGAGCAGGAGATGGAGATGGGGACCACACAGGTCATGACGCCCAGGCGTCCCGCGCAGGATGCAGCGACGCTTGCGCACGCGTTTCGCATCACCGCCGCCGAACGCGCCGGCGACGTGGCGATCCGCACCAAGCAGGACGCGTTTACGATCACCTGGGGAGAGCTGCGCGAACGCGTCGACGCCCTCGCCGGCGGGCTTGCCAGGCTGGGTGTGCAACGGGGCGACACCGTCGCGCTGATGCTGTCCAACCGACCTGAGTTCCACCTCTGCGATCTCGCGGCGATGATGCTCGGGGCCACCCCGTTCTCGATCTACAACACCTACGCGCCCGAGCAGATCAGGTTCCTGATCGAGGACGCTGGCGCCAAGGTGCTGATCTGCGAGCAGCAGTACCTAGCGCAGGTGATCGAGGCGCGCAAGGGGCTCACGCAGCTGGACTACGTGATCGTGGTCGACGGCCAGCCGCGGCTGGGCACGCTGGCGCTCGCAGACGTGGAGGGCAGCAATCCCGACTTCGACGTCGAGGCGGCCGTCGCGCAGACACGGTCTGACGACGTGCTCACGTTGATCTACACCTCTGGCACCACCGGGCCTCCCAAGGGTGTCCAGCTAATCCACCGCAACCTGATGGCCGCAGTCGAGGGCCTGGAGAGCCTGATCAGCTTTCCGCGCGACGGCCGTGTGATCTCGTGGCTGCCCAGCGCCCACGTGGCCGAGCGCAACGCCCACCACTACCTGCCGATTGTGTTCGGGCTGCAGGTCACCTGCTGCGACGATCCCCGCCAGGTCCTGTCCTACCTGCCCGAAGTGCGCCCGAGCTGGTTCTTCGCGGTCCCGCGCATCTGGGAGAAGCTGAAGGCGGGCCTGGAGACGATGATCGCCAGCGAGCCCGACGAGCGCCAGCAGCAGATCACCACGGCGATCGAGTCGAGCCTGCGCAAGGTGCGCATGGAGCAGCGCGGGGAGCCGGTGCCCGCGCAGCTGGCCGAGGAGGTCGCCAGGGCCGACGCGGAGGTATTCGCACCCTGGCGCGAGATGCTAGGGCTCGACCAGGTCGAGGCGATCAACGTGGGCGCCGCGCCCACGCCGCTGGAGGTGCTGGAGTTCTTTCACGCGATCGGCCTGCCCTTGGCGGAGTTGTGGGGTATGAGCGAGACCTGTGGAGCGGGCTCGGTCAACCCGCCCGACAAGATCAAGCTCGGAACGGTCGGCCCGCCCGGCCCGGGCGTTCAGATCAAGCTCGACAGCGACGGCGAGGTGCTGGTCAAATCCGATGTGGTCATGCTCGGCTACCGCAACCAGCCCGAGAAGACGGCCGAGACATTCACCGACGACGGCTGGCTGCGAACGGGCGACATCGGCGCCTTTGACGAGGACGGCTACCTGAAGATCGTCGACCGCAAGAAGGAGCTGATCATCAGCGCTGCCGGCAAGAACATGTCGCCGGCCAACATCGAGGCGACCGTCAAGAGCGCCTCGCCGCTGATCGGCCAGGCGTGCTGCATCGGCGACGGGCGGCCCTTCAACACCGCGCTGATCGTGCTCGACGCGGACTTCGCACCCGTGTGGGCCGCGCAGCACGGCATCGCCGACACTACTCTGGAGTCGCTCGCCGGCGACGAGCGTGTGCGGGCAGCCGTCGCGGACGCGATCGACGCGGCCAACGCGAAGCTCGCGCGCGTCGAACAGATCAAGAAGTTCACGATCGTTGCAGGCGATTGGCTCCCGGGCGCCGACGAGCTCACGCCCACGATGAAGCTCAAGCGCAAGCCCATCGCCGAGAAGTACGCGCCAGACATCGACGCGATGTACGCGGGCTAAGAGGTTCCAAGCGAGGCGCGTACGCAGGCTCGTAGGACTGGGTGGCCAGCGCGCTCAAGTCGCGCGCACGGGCTGCCGAAGCCCTACACATGCCCGCCAGCCGCAGGGGCGCATGCGCCCTGGCCGTACTCGCGCTCGTGTGCGCGCCGCTGCTGTCCGGCTGCGCGAGCGGCGAAACGCAGCCCGCATCAGCGCAAGCCCACAGCGGCATCCTTGGCGGCTTCATCGCCCAGCTCAAACGCGAAGACGACGAAAACGAAATCCGGGAACTGGCAGAACACCAGCCTGAAACCAAGGAAGAACGCGAAGAAGCCCACGAACAGGCCGAACAGCAGGAAGTCGAAGCTGCGCAGGCCCAGGAAGCCGAACAGCAGCCGGCGGCGCTAGAAGGGCAGGAAAGCTAGGGCCGGCGAGCTGAGCGTGGCGACCGCGCCCGGCGGCTGGCTGACATCGCCGGAGGGACTTGCTTCGCCGCCCAAGATCATCGCCGCCGCCGTGCGCGCGCGGGGCGCGTCGCCCCGGTCGCCGCCTGGCACATATAGGGCGGTGTCCGCCTGCGCGGGGTTGCACGGCGGGGGCCGGTCCTCGCCGTAGAGCAACTCGAAGTAGAAGACGTGCGCCGGGCGCGTGTTGGGCATCAGTAGATGAGTCAGCCAGTAGGCGTCCACTTCCTGGCGTTCTTCGCCGGCCTGTTCGAGCTTGGCGCCATAGTCGGAGCAGTAGTAGGCGCCAACCTCGGTGAACCAGATGGCGATCCCTGCTCCCCCGGCTGGAAGGCTTGCCTTGAATGCGGCGACTGTCGCTTCGCTCAGCCGCCTGACCGCGTAGTACGGGTGGATGCCCCAGTCGGCCGGCTCGGGGGGATCGAGATAGCGCTCATAGCGGCGCTCGTAGAAGACCTCGTCGGAGCTGTCCAAGAGGTCGCCAACGATCACCGTGCAGGTGCGGCGCGCCCTGCAGATCGCCTCGGCGGCGTTGGCCAGTAGCGCCGAGGATCGCGGCGCGAGATAGGGGGAGCCGTTGGGCTCGTTCCAGGCCTCCACGTAGGCCACGCCCGGGAGGGCATCCAGCAGCCTGTCGAGCTGTTCGCCGTATTGATCAGCGTCACGCGGTGTCGATCCGTCATAGCTGGTCAGGGCCACGTCGAGCTTCAGGCCCAGGCTGGACGCGTCCAGGTACCACGCTTCCAGCCTTTCGCGGTAGTCGCCGCCGGGATTTGCCCCCGCCGTCGGCTCCTGCATGACGTCCCACTGGACGACGTAGCGCGCGTAGGCGATGTGGCCGTTGCCCACCCACCGGTCGGCGAAGTACGCGGCGAAGCGACTGTCAGCGAAGCCCGAGTCCCACAGCGCCATGCTCTGGTCGGAGATGCCGTCCACATATGGGATTCCTGCGGATGCGGACGTGGGAGCGACGCTCAAGCTGGCAAGGGCAGCAACCAATATGAGCAACGCGAGGGGTTTACATATACCCGCTGAAGCTGCGCGCAAACCGGAAAGTGCGCGCAAACGGACCAAAAAGTTCCGCAATTTGCGATCTTTTTGCTTCCTTTTGCTGCTTGTCCTGTGGTATTCCACTCTTACATACGCCGCGCGGGGGGCTGATTCCTGGAGGGATGGGCTATCTCGTTTGTTGCTTGCGAGTACCGGAGCAGGGGGCGTACAAACGTAATCCACTGGAGGAAAGTCATGGAAAGACGCAGTCTTTTGGCGGGCCTCGCGGTCTTGGTCGTGTGTCTGGCCTCGTTGGCTGGCACGGCCTCGGCAACGGTCAAGAAGCCGGCGGGGGACGAACCGTCGATGTGCATCATCACCTCGCAGTCTTCGTTCGTCGACCAGGGCGAGTTCACGACGTCATCGAGCGTGGCGGACATAGTCGAAGTCTCGTGCAACCCCGAATTCGCCTTTCAGTCGGTCAAACTGAGCGACGAGGAGCTGTTCAGTCGCTGCAGAGGCAACATGAGCTGGTCGGAAGCGCCGGTGTTCGAACCCACTGAGGGTCCCACCACCACAATCAAACTCGACGGCGGTGGCAACGGTTCCGCGGTCGTATGGGCCGGTCCCGGTTGTGCATCTGGCGAGACGCTCGTCTCGGCTCACCTCCAGGTCGCGCCGTTTACTACGGTGACGACCAACTTCGAAGTGCTGCCGCCGAAAGTGACGACCCCGACGGGCGTCTCCGCGCTCCCGACGACCTCGGTCGAGGACAACGTCGAGAGCAGCGTTGCGACGATCGTCGAGGTGGAGTTCCCGTCCGTCTACGCCGAGCAGTTCGTCAACGTCAGCGACGAACAGTTGTTCGCGCGCTGTGGTCTGGCGCCCAAAGTCGAGTGGATCGGCCCGGATGAGAACCTGATCTCACCTGTGGGCGAGGACGCATTCGGAGCGGAAGGCGTCTCAGTGCAGCTCGACGACGACGGCAACGCCTTCGTGGTTCTGTTCGGCGGCCCGTCGTGCGCCAGCGGTGGCACTGAGATCGAAGCCAGCCTCGAAAAGGCTCCATACACAACGTACACGACCGAATTCACGGTCCAGGCTCCCGAAGCAGGCCTAAAGGGAGCTTGACACCGTGAGACTGGTCGGGATAAAGGGCGGAACGGATCCCGCCTCCTCCAGTAGATGACAGCGATGTCTGGAGCGGCTCCCTCGGGGGCCGCTCCAGGCTCGTTGCGCCGGACCATCGCAGTTGCCGCCGGCGCCCTCGCTTCAACGTCGGCGTGACGCGATCGACGCGCTGCATCCACACACGCACTCGCGGCTGACTACACAAGCCGGAGACGGGACTCGAACCCGTGACCCCCTGTTTACAAGACAGGTGCTCTACCAGCTGAGCTACTCCGGCACGACGCGCGCACGCGCGCTCGGCCCACTGTAACGGCGTCCTCGCGCGCGGTGTATGGATGGCATGGCCCATCCGCGCACAGAGCCCCACCTGGAGTCCGACCCCGCGCCCGCCGAGCGCGCCCGCTCGCGCGCGGGCCAGGCGCTGGCGCGGCCCGACGAGGTGGCGGCGTCCAGCCGGTCGGTGAGCCTGGACGGCTTTCGCCAACGCTCGCTGCAGCGCGGCGTCAACCCGCTGTTCTACTTGCTGATACGCGCGCTGTTCGTGCCATTCTTCCTCGTGTACTTCCGCCTGCAGCGGATCGGCCGCGAGCACCTACCGCGCAGCGGGCCGCTGCTGCTGGCGTCCAACCACCGCAGCTTCCTGGACCCATTCGTGATCGGAACGCTGGCGCGCCGCCCGGTCTACTACATGGCCAAGCGCGAGTTGTTCGAAAAGCGCTGGCAGGCGGTGCTGCTGAACGCCCTGGGCGCCTTCCCGGTCGACCGCGGCGTCGGCGACAGCGACGCGATGGACACCGCTCGCGCGATCCTCGCTCGCGGAGACTGCGTGGTCGTCTTCCCCGAGGGCACGCGCGTGCGCCCCGGGCCGCTGGGCCAGCCGCGCCGAGGCGTGGGTCGCCTGGCGCTGGAAACCGGCGCGCCGGTGGTGCCCGTGGCGGTCATCGGCAGCGACGCCGTACGCAGGGGCTGGCGCATCCGCCCGCGCAAGGTCCGCCTGCGGGTGGGACGTCCACTGCGCTTCCCCACTGTCGAGCAGTGCTCGCCCACGCTTGCCGCTGCGGTCACCGAGCGCATCTGGGCGTGCGTGAGCCTGCAGTGGCAGTGGCTGGGAGGCGCCGAGGCACCACTCGCCGCGCTGCCCAAGGGGCCCGGCGCCCGCGAGATCTCGCGCGCGGCATAGGCGCGGGGGCGTGGGCTCGGGTCATGCGCGAAGGTAGGGTGCAATGAGTGAGCGAACAGGTCAGCGAACAAGCAGACGAGCAGGCCCAGCGCAAGCCCAAGGCGCAGCTGGACGCGGAGTTCTCAGAGCTCTACCGCGCGCATCTGCGCGACGTGTACAGCTATGCGTACTACCGCGTGGGCGATCATCACGACGCGGAGGACCTGACCGAGCAGACCTTCCTGCAGGCCTACCGCCACTTCGAGCGCGCCCAACGCGAATCGCGCGGCCGGCCGCTGCGCCCCTGGCTGATCCGTATCGCCCACAACCTGGCCGCCAACCTGTACCGCGACCGCTCGCGCAAGCCCGCGTCGCCGATCGACGAGACGACCACGCTGGCCGCGCCGCACACCACCGAGCAGCTGGTCGAGGGGCGCGAGGAGCTCAGCAGGGTGCTCGACGGGGTGCGCCTGCTGCCCGACGACCGTCGCGAGGCGCTGATCATGCGCTTTGCCCTCGGCATGGACAACCGCGAGATCGCCCGTGCGCTGGGGCGCTCCGACGGCGCCACCAAGGTGCTCATCCATCGCGCGATAAAACAGCTGGAGGAGATCGTCCATGAGTGAGGCAGCCTCCCACCTCGAGGGTCTGCTGCGCGAAGCGCTCGCGCCGGTCGAGCCGCCCGAGGACCTGGCCGAGCGTCTGGAGAGCACGCTCACGAGCATCACCGAGATGGCCGCCGACGAGCTCGAAGCGTGGGAGCTGTCGGCGATGCGCGACCCGCGCAACTGGGTGCGCCCGGCGGCCGCGCTGATGGCCGGCAGCGCCGCAGGCGCCGCGCTGGTGCTGCTGCGCGCACGCCGGCGCGCGCACGGTTCCTCCACCGTGAGTATCGACGCCGCGCGCGACGCCGCCGAGCGGGCCATCCGCGATCTCTCGCGCGAGACGCGCAGGCTGCTGGGCGATCGCTAGGTGGCCGCCTGCTATCGCCACCCCGGGCGCGAGACCGGGGTCTCCTGTTCTAACTGCGGGCGCCCGATCTGTCCCGACTGCATGACCAGCACGCCGGTGGGGATGCGCTGCCCGGAGTGCGCCAAACAGCGCACCAAAGTGGTGCGCATGCGCGAGATGGCGACCGTGCCGCAGATCACCTACGCCCTGATCGTCATCAACGTGGCCGCATTCGTGGCCGAGGGCAACTTCTCCTTCGGCGGCCAGCCCACCAACAGCATCTATGAAAAAGGCGCGCTGCTGGGCAGCGAAGTCAGGCTGCCCGGCCAGGGGGTCGCGCACGGTCAGCTGTGGCGGATCGTCACCAGCGGATTCCTGCACGAGAACCTGGTGCACATCGGCTTCAACATGTACGTCCTGTATGTCCTGGGCCTGCAGCTGGAGCCGGTGCTCGGGCGCGTCAAGTTCGGCGCGATCTACGCGGTGTCGCTACTGACCGGCTCCTTCGGCGC
The DNA here is from genome assembly GCA_963734225.1 of uncultured Solirubrobacteraceae bacterium. Taxonomy (GTDB): domain Bacteria; phylum Actinomycetota; class Thermoleophilia; order Solirubrobacterales; family Solirubrobacteraceae; genus Palsa-744. The sequence continues at coordinate 258,090 of CAVTGI010000014.1, read as the reverse complement.
GCTGCTGGTGTCGCCGCACGCGATCACCGTGGGCGCGTCGGGCGCCGTGTTCGGCATCATGGGCGCGTTCGCCGTCGAGCTTCGCGCCCGCCAACTGCCGCTCATGCGCGGTGGCCTGGGCGGCATCGGCGGCCTGATCCTGATCAACCTCGTGATCAGCTTCACCCTGCCGGGCATCTCCTGGGGCGGGCACGTCGGCGGCCTGATCGGCGGGACGATCGCCGCCCTGGCGATTCGCTTGAGCGAGCGCGTGCGTGCGCCCGCGCTCGCCCTGACCGCCTGCACGGCCATCGCGGCCGCCGCGGTTGTGGGCTCGATCGTCACCGCCAAAGCCAGCGAGGTCGAATCGGTGAGCGTCGCTCCCGGCGACCGTTGTGGGCCCCGAAGAACCCTGAGCGTTTACTCGCGGGCAGAGCGTGCTCAGGAGCGCTGGAGCGCAGGCGCGAGCTCGACCGCCAGCGCCTGCGCGGGCGCCTCGGGCACGCACTGCGGGTGCAGGATGTGCGCCATCAGTTCCAGCCCGTCGACCAGTCGCGGGCCCGGTCGCGAGAAGTAGGCCGACGCGTCCACGGCCACGATCGTCGACGCGTTCAGGGCGGCGAGCCGGCCGGCATGGGCCAGCGCCTCGGCGCGCGCCCGCGGCGCGTCATAGCCGCACGGCATGACCACCACGACCTCCGGCTCGGCCGCTGCGATCGCCTCCCAGGAGAACTCCTGCGAGGGCTCGGCGGGGAAGCCGAGCACGTCCTGGCCGCCTGCCAGCTCGATCAGCTGGGGCGTCCAGTGGCCGGCGACGAAGGGCGGGTCCAGCCACTCCAGCGCGGCCACCAGCGGTCGGCGCCGGCCGCGCACGGCCAGGCGCACCCGATCGATCCGCGCGGACGTGCGCGCGATCAGCGCCACGCCCTGTTCGCGCCGTCCGGTGGCCCGGGCGATCGTACGCACGTCGCCGAGCGTCTCGCCGAGCGTCTTGGGGTCGAGCGCGATCACCCGCGGGCGCGAGGGCAGCTCGCGCGCGAACGCTGCCACGTCCTCGTAGGAAACCGCGCACACCGGGCACAGCGCCTGTGTGACGATCAGGTCGGGCTCCAGCGCTGCCAGGGCGTCGCGGTCGAGCTCATAGATCGATTCGCCGCGCAATGTGCGCTCGCGCACGGCAGCGTCGATCTCGCCGGCGCTCAGCCCGCCGGGGAGCGCATCGCGCGTGACACGAGCAAGCTCTCGCGCGCCGATCGGAAAGTCGCACTCGTGCGTCACGCCGAGCACCTGCTCGCCCAGCCCGAGCGCGAACAGCAGCTCGGTCGCATGGGGGACGAGGCTGACGATGCGCATGCGCAGACTGTAGGGCTAATCTGCCCAGGGATGGCCCTTCTCAGCGACGCGGAGATCGAGCAGCGGCTGGCGGCCGTGGGCGACTGGCGCCGGGGCGAGGGCAGCTCCCCCTCCGCAGACGATGCGATCGTGCGCGACCTGAAGTTCGCCGACTTCGCCGCTGCGATCGCGTTCGTCAACGACGTGGCGCAGGCGGCCGAGGCCGCCAACCATCACCCCGACATCCTCGTGCACGGCTGGAACAAGGTTCGCCTGACGCTGTCCACGCACTCGCAGGGCGGCCTGACCGACGCCGACTTCCAGCTGGCCGGCCAGATCGACCGTCTCGCGTAGAACGTGTTTTGAAAATGGCGGTGCGACTGGGGCGTTCCTGGATCAAGCTGGGCGCCGCGGGGCGGCGAAGCGCATGCTGGTGGCACGTGCGAGCCGTCACGTGGCGATCCAGCGCAGCGTCCAGGCGCGCATCCAGGCGTGCCGAGCTTTTCAAAACACGTTCTTAGGCCGACCGGCGAGACCGCATCGCATAGGCGACCAGCCGGCTTGCTACCGTTGGGGCGTCCGAGCACGCGATGAACGACGACGAAGAACTTCCTCGAAGTAGCGTCGCCCAAGCGCCTGGCGCGTGAACGGCCTGAAGCTGATCCTGGCGGCGCTTCTGGTCGCGATCAACGCGTTCTTCGTGATCGCCGAGTATGCGCTCGTGCGCTCGCGCCGGTCAACGCTTGAAGTGATGCGCGACGAAGGCGCCCGCGGCGCCACGCTGGCGCTCACACAGCTGGCGCGTGTCAACGAGTACATCTCCGCGGTGCAGATCGGCGTGACGCTGTGTTCGATCGGCATCGGCGCCCTCGGCGAGCCCGCGCTCGCGTCGCTGCTCAAGGGCGCGCTCGGAAACACGCTCGGCCACGGCGTGGCGGTGGTGATCGCGGTGGTGGTGGCGTTCGTGCTCATCTCCTCGGCCCAGCTGGTGGCCGGTGAGATGGTGCCAAAGTTCTACGCGATCGATCGCGCTGAGGCGGTCGCCCGGCGAGTCGCGCGCCCGCTGCAGGCGTTCAGCGCGCTGTTCCATCCGTTCATCCTCGCCCTGACTGCGGTCGCCGACCGGATCCTGCGGCTGCTGGGGGTCGACATGAGCCTCGAGCGCCGTGGCGGCTCCTCGGACGAGCTCAAGCGCCTGATCGCCGAGTCAGAGGCGGGCGGGCAGATCGACGAGGGCGAGGCGGGCATGCTCACGGGCGTCTTTCACCTGCACGAGCAGGAGGCGCGCCAGGTGATGACGCCGATCCCCGCCGTGGTCACTATCGACGTCTCCCAGGACGTGCAGACGGCCTTGGCGCTGTGCGTGTCCAGCGGCCATACGCGCCTGCTGGTCACTGAAGAGGAAGACCGCGACCGCGTGCGCGGTCTCGTGCATGTGTCAGAGCTCGCCCGCCTGCTGATGCAGGACGGGCCGCACACTCCGGTTGCGTCGGTGGTGCACGACGCGCTGATCGTGCCCGAGACTAAGCCCCTGGACGACCTGCTCGCCGACCTGCAGCGCCAGCGCGCGTCGATGGCGGTCGTCGTGGACGAGTACGGCCGCGTGGTCGGCGTGATCACCGTCGAGGACATCATCGAGGAGGTTGTCGGCGAGATCGCCGACGAGACCGACCCGGCTGCCGGGGAGATCCGCAGGCTGGCCGACGGCGACTGGTTCGTGCGCGGGCACGTGGCGGTCACCGACCTGGCCGACTACGGCCTGCACCTGCCGGTCGACAGCGACGCCTACAACTCGGTCGGCGGCTTCGTGTTCGCCGAGCTCGGGCGGCTGCCCAGGCGCGGGGACACGGTGTCGGCCAACGGCTTCTCGATTCGCGTGGAGTCCGTGCGCGACAATCGCATCGAGGCCGTGCGCATCCGCGAGCGGCGCCCCGTGCCGCCGCGCGAGCCCAGAGACGCCGAGGACTGAGCCGGCGCCTTAAACACGTCCGGCCCGCGGGGGGAGCGGACCGGATCGTGTGCACTGGGAGGAGGCGGGTGTGCGATGCGACATTGACGTCGCATAACAAGTATCTCCACCTTGTTCAACCTCAGCTAAAAGGTGGCTCAGACTTCCTAAATCCTCGCCGGACCATCGCGGCGGCGTGCCTCGACGCGCGCGACCGGGGGTCCCATCCTGCGCCGGTGCGCGGGAATGGCTCCTACTTGCTGTAGTCGTGAAAGCCGCGCTTGGTCTTGCGTCCGAGCGCCCCCTCGGCGATCAGCGCGTCCACGCGCGGGGGGATCGTCTCGCCGATCGTCTCGCCGATCGCCTTGGAGACATCCAGCCCGACCAGGTCGAGCAGGGCGAGCGGTCCCATCGGATGCCCGGCGCCGAGCTGCATGCAGGTGTCTACGTCGGTCGGGTCCATGCCGGTCTCTTCGATCAGGCGCACCGCGCTGAACAGGTAGGGAAACAGCAAGCGATTAACCACGAAGCCGGGCACGTCTGGGACCTCGACGGGGGTCTTCTCGAACTTCTCGCACAGCTCCAGTGCGTGCCTGCGTGTGTCGGCGCCGGCCGCCGCGGGGAAGACCAGCTCGACGAGCTGCATCTTGGTGACCGGGTTGAACACGTGCAGGCCCAGGAAGCGGTCCGGGCGCCCGCTGGCCTTGGCCAGGCGCTCGACCGACAGCGACGAGGTGGTGCTCGCGAGGATCGCGTCGGCGCCGAGCAGGGCGTCCATTTCGCCGAGCAGCGGCTCCTTGACGGCGTAGTCCTCGACGACCGCCTCGACCACGAAGCTCATGCCCGCGAGCGCGTCGGGATCGGTGACGATCTCCACGTGCTCGGGGTCCACCTCGGCTTCCAGGCGGCTGAGCGTCTTTTCGACGGTTGCGCGCGCGCGGTCGGCCGAGCTGGTCGAGCGGGCCAAAAGCAGCACCGGCCCGTGGTGGGCGGCGGTAGCCGCGAAACCGCAGGCGATGGCGCCGCTGCCGACTATGCCCAGGCTTGTGGTCACTGTTCTCCTCTGCTCCTCTAGATCGTTGACGGCCGGGTGTGGCGGGATCCTGGTTGACTGACCAGTCAATCTAGGATCCGTGAAGCGGTAGACTAAGGGATGCAGGGTCCGGGCAATCTCCCAGAAGCGCTTCCATCCCCCTTGGAGTGCCCGGGAATCCTCTCCATCAACACCAGGCGACAGTCTTAGGAGGACTCCTGAAATGAGGCAACCAGAGGGCCGCGAAGTTGTAATCGTGGAGGCGGTGCGCACGCCGATCGGCCGCGGCCACCGCGAAAAGGGCTACTACAAGGACACCCACCCGAACACGCTGCTGGGCACCACCTACAGCGAGGTGATCAAGCGCGCGGGCATCGACGCGAGCGAGGTCGAGGACGTGATCGCGGGTTGCGTGTCGCAGTTCGGCGAGCAGGGTCTGAACGTGGCGCGCAACGCGTGGCTGCAGGAGGGCCTGCCGATTGAGACTCCCGGCACGACCGTGGACCGCCAGTGCGGCTCCGCCCAGCAGGCGATCAACTTCGCCGCTGGCCTGATCGCGGCGGGCGTGCACGACGCGGTGATCGGCTCGGGCGTGGAGCACATGGGCCACCTCCCATTCTCTGCGGTCGCGCAGACCCAGCAGGAGTTCGGCTTGGCGTTCCCGCCGGAGCTGTTGGCCAAGCACAACATCGTCGGCCAGGGCCTGGGCGCGGAGATGATCGCCGACCAGTGGGAGATCCCCCGCTCAGAGCTCGACGAGCTGGCGGTGCGCTCGCATAAGCTCGCCCAGCAGGCGACCGAGGAGGGCCGCTTCGAGCGCGAGATGGTGCCGATGTCGGTCAACGGCGACACCTACGTGACCGACCAGGGCATCCGCCCGGACACCAACCTGGAGGCGCTGTCGCAGCTCAAGCCCGCGTTCAAGCCCGACGGCAAGATCACCGCTGGCAACGCCTCGCAGATCTCAGACGGCGCGGCGGCAGTGCTGCTGATGTCGGCGGACAAGGCCAAGGCGATGGGCCTGACCCCGCGTGCGCGGATCGTCGACCAGACGACCGTTGGCTGTGACCCGGTCAAAATGCTCGAGGGTCCGATCCCGGCCACGCGCAAGATCCTTGCGCGCAACGGCATGCAGATCGGCGACATCGACCTGATCGAGATCAACGAGGCGTTCGCGCCCGTGGTCGCCGCCTGGCGCCGCGAGCTCGAACCGGACATGGACCGCGTGAACGTCAACGGCGGCGCGATGGCGCTCGGGCACCCGCTCGGCTCCACCGGCGCGCGTCTGATCACCACGCTGCTGCACGAGCTCGAGCGCTCCGACAAGGAGGTCGGCTTCGTGACCATGTGCTGCGGCGGCGGGCTGGGGACGGGCACGCTGATCCAGCGCGTCTGATCTGACGCGCGATAGCCGGCGCGATACGGCGTCCTCGGTCGCTCGCGTGCCAAGCACGCCACACTCCCTGCGTTCTTGTCTCGCTTGGCTCTCGCGCGTCAGATGGGTCGGTCTTTTTTGATGGGCCGGCCTACCGGCCGGTAGGAGTGGTCGCGGGGTTGCTCGAGATCGGGCGCCCCGCGATTCTCGCCGGTCGCAAGTACTCCCGCGACAAGTGCTGTATAGCGATGGTTATACGGAACTCGTGGCGGCGATCATCCCGTGGCGACCATCAGCCGCTGGGCCCGCCGCCGGTCCAGTCGACGGCGATGGGGGGCAGGGCCAGCAGCGCCGTCCAGGTGACGCCTTCGACGACACCGCTGGGCGCGATCGCATGGGCCGTCTGAAATGCCTCGACATCTTCCAGCGTCTGTGTTCCGAAGTAACCGGTGACTTCCTGCGTGGGAACGGCGCTGGCGAGGTGCTCCTGCATCCACAGCACCTGGTCGCCCTTGTTGGCGCTCTTCAGTTCGGGCCATTCGGCGTTGGGGACGACGCTGGTCAGCGGGGCGAGCGGCGCGGCAAGCGTGGCCCACAGGCTCGCGCCGGTTTCCTGCCAGTCCCAGTAGGAGGCGCCGGTGGCGCCATAGTCGACGGCCTCCTCGCGAAAGCGCAGCAGTTCGGCCGCCGACACGCCGCCGTAGGTCTGCCCGAGCGGGGATATCGGGCGCTGGTAGATTCGGTTGGCGATGAACGTGTTGGCATAGACCGTGTCGACGGACTGGCCGATGTCGTGCCAGTACATCTGCGGCGCGTTGTACTGCGCCCCGTTCGGTCCCAGGAAGACCGAGTAGGGGAAGGACTCGTGGTCGTAGACGTAGGGGAAGGATGCGAGCCCGAGCGGGTAGCTGGGCCCAATCTTGGCGCGCAGGTCGTCGATGTATGTCTGCGCGGCGGCGTATTTGCCTTCGTACTCCGACTCCGCGTCGATCACCAGGCAGTCAGCGCCGTTGGCGACCGCCTCTGCGCCCAGTTCGGCCTCGCCCACAGGGTTGGTGCCATAGACGTACTGCCAGGCGCACACCTTCAGCCCGTTGGCGTGCAGTTCGGCGACCAGCTGCGGGGAGAATTGGCTCCAGTAGTTGGTTGAGCCGTCCGAGCTCTTGACGAACAGGGTGGTCACGCCCGCCGCGTGCGCCTGCGCGACGATTGCGGGAACACTGCCGTGGTCTGAAGCGTTCACGTACCAGATCCACATGCCCTGGCCTTCGAAGGCGGAGCCCGGAACCGCCGCGGTCGACGCGGCGGCGGGAGCCGGCGGTGGCGGCGGCGGGTGCAGCGCGTGGTTGTACACGTAGATCGGGCCGTAGGAGCTCGTGTAGCGGCCGCCGCCGAGCAGCACCATGATGTGCCCCGAGTGAGCCGCCTTGGGCACGGTCACGAGCAGCTTCCCCGCCAGTAGGTGCAGGTGCGCGGCGGGCGACACGTTGGAGATGTGTGCGCCCGGCTTCTGTGGGAACGCCACGATCATGCCCGGCCCGAGGCCGGGACCCTGCAGCGCCAGCATGCCGTGGACCGATACCTGATGGAGGTTGGCGCTGCATCTGGCGGTGGGCGTGCAGCTGACGCTGGTGATGCGCACGCTGAGCACGTGCGCGGAGCTGGACGCGGGCTTGGTGGCCGGGGCGCGCGGGGTGGAGGCCGGGGCGGACGCGCCCGAGCTGGCGCCCGCCGCAGGTGTACCGCCGGGGCTGGCGGCGCGGGCCGGCAGCGCCCGCTCGTTGAGCAGACTCGCCAGCAGCAGCGCGGTGAGCGCGACGGCGACGAACGTGAACCTCGATCGTTTCTGGGCGACTTTGCTCGCCAACATCCAAACCCCCTTCGCGGCGAACGTTTCCCTCCGTTCGCGCCGGACGGCGGTTGCGCCATCCGATCGGCGGAAGTGCGACACGTTATCGGCTATTGCCTGGCAAACCTACGGGCGCCACGGAAGTTGCGCCGCAAAACGGCTCAGCCCCAGCGAAAGCCGGTTGCCCCCGGCGCGAGGGCGAGCGGGCTGGAGGGCAGGCCGGCGGGGGTGTCGGGCAGGTTGAAGCCGGTCGGCGCCACGTCGTTGGGGGCGTCCGCGTGAAACAGCGAGGCCAGGTACTGGTTCTGTGCGCGCCCGACGCCCAGCTCGAACTGGCCGCCGCCGTAGTTGCCGATGGCGCGCGCCGCGCAGTAGTCGTAGGCGTCGAGCAGGTTGCGCAGTCCGCCAAGGCGTGAGGGCTTGATGTTGACCATGCGCGGCGGGTAGGGCAGCGACTCGATGTCCTCGATCGAGTGGATTGGCGCGTCCCAGGAGAAGCGCTCGCGATGAGGCGCGAGCACCGGCTCGGTCTGGGGCGTCAGCGCGGGATCCTCGATCCACGCCTGCGGGAACGCCTCGACGACGCGGCGATACAGCAGCGGGTCGGCCGGCTGGTCGACGACAGTGCCCGAGTACAGGCCCTTGAAGTCCACCGAGTCGACCGCTCCTGTGGCCACCAGTTGCGCGATCAGCGCGTCGTCCCATGAGCTAGTGGGGTCGAGCTTGAAGCGCAGCCCGGGGTAGAGCGCCACACGCTGCTCGATCGGCGCCATGGTGGGCGGCTCGCCGAGTCGCAGCGAAACCACGAAGCGGACCGGCTGGGGCTCGCGGTCGAGCAGGCCGTGCAGCGAGGTTTTAGCCTGGCGCAGCGCCAGGTCCAGGGCGGCCGACTCATATGCCCAGGTCCGGTAGCGAGCCGATACCTCGCGCTGGGGTGGCTGGGGGAACAGCGACAACCCTGCCAGGTGTTCGCAGAAGGATGCGAGCGTAAAGCGCCCTGCGAGCGTCAGCGTCGGCCCGGCCGCCTGCAGGATCTCGTGGTCCACGGCGTCATAGGTGACGTCCTCGCCGACGCCCTCCTCGCCGGCGCCGCGCAGGCGGATGTGCGTGCTCTTGCGCTCAAACTCGCTCGACACGGTGGCCTGCAGGGGCTCCAGCGCGTAATCGTCGATCTCGAGCTCCAGGCCGGCGAGCGTCTTCCAGGTGCTCATGCGCCGGCCTCGCGTTCCAGGCGGCTGACCAGCTCGTCCAGGCGAAGCTCCTCCAGCGCGCCACCAACGGCGGTCAGCTGCTGTGCGCATAGCTCGATCAGCGACTTGCCCTCGCTGAGCAGCTCGAGCGTCTCGTCGAGGCTGGCCTCGCCCGAGTCCAGGCGGCGGATGATCTCCTCCACGCGAGCGGACGCCGCCTCGTATGTCACGGGCTGGCCGGCCGGCTGCTCGACGCTGGCCGGCTGCCCGGGGTTGGCCGGTTGCGTGACGTCGACCGGCTGCCCGGCGCCCGTCTGTTGCTCCGGCCCGGCCTGCTGCTCGGGGCCGCTCATCGGTCGACGACCCTGGCGCCGAGCGTGTCGTCGGCAAACCTGAGCACAAGCTCCTGCAGTTCGCGCGCGTGTGCGGCCGTGAGGATCGGCTCGCCGTCGGGCGACTGCACGAGCACATAGCCGCGCTCGAGCGTTCGCTGGGGCGCGTGGGCGGCCAGCGCGAGCGTCAGCCGCTGCAGCTCGCGCGGCCGGCGCTCGTGGCAGTCGCGCAGCGACGACGCCGCCTTGCGCTCGAGCACCACAGCGCGTCGCGCGACCAGCGCACGCTCAGACGCGAGGCGCCGGCGCGAGCCCGCGCGCATCTCGCGCAGATGCTGATGCAAGCGCGCGCGCTGGCGGTCCAGGTGCGCGGCGGGTGCGCGCGAGAGCGTGGCCAGTAGGCGCGCGCGGCTGAGCACTGCACGCCGCCCGTGCTCGCGCAGACGCGTTGCCGTCGCCGCCAGCTCGGCGCGGGCGCGGGCGCAGTCCACGCCCACCGCCGCCTCGGCTGCGTGCGTGGGCGTCGAGCAGCTGACTGCCGCTACGTCGTCGAGCAGAGTGCGGTCGGTGTGATGGCCCACAGACGCGATCACCGGCACGCCCAGCAACGCCACGGTGCGGCACAGCGTCTCGTCGCAGAAGCACAGCAGGTCGGCCAGCGAGCCGCCCCCGCGCGCCACGATCACCACATCGACGTCAGCCACCGCCGCCAGGTCGCCGAGCGCCCGCACGATCGCCGGCGCCGCATGGCGGTCCTGCACGGGCGCAAAGCCCCACACCAGGCGTCCCGACCAGCCACGCCGGCGCAGGCCGGCGAGGATGTCGTCGCCCGCCTTGCCGCCCTCGCCGGTGATCACACCGATCGTGCGCGGCAGCAGCGGACGGGGGAGACGTTTCTGGGGCTCGAGCAGGCCCTCGGCGTGCAGTTGCCTGCGCAGGCGCTCGATGCGGGCGAGCAGGTCGCCCTCGCCGGCGATGCGCAGGTCGCGCACGGCGAAGGAGAAGCCGGGCGAGGAGGTGGCGCTGCCGGGGTAGTAGTCGCAGCCTCCCGCCACCACCACCTGCATGCCCTCCGTGGGCGCGCCGCCGGCGCGCGCGGCCATTGCGTCCCAGTCGTCGCGCCAGGCTGCGCAGGGGATCGCGCCGGCGGCGTCGCGCAGCTCGAAATAGACGCGCGCCCGCGACGGGCGCAGGTTGACCAGCTCCCCGACCAGCTGAACGCGCACGAACGAGCGCAGCTTGGCGCGCAGCGCCGACGCGTACTCCCCGACTGGGTAGGGACCCGCCAGTCCGCTGTCCGGGATGCCCGCGTTCGCGGGACGCGCCGGGGAGGGGGACGTGGCCATCGCTTGCAGCATAGGCGCTACGATCGACGGCCAGAATGGCCAAGCGCAACAGCGCCCGGCGAGCACGCTCGCGCAAGCGCAGGCCCGCCGCTCCGGGCGTCAAGGACCAGGCGCGAGGAGGGGCTGGAACCGCCACGACACAGCTGTCCGGCGAGCGCAGGTCCTCTAAGTCGGCGTCGGTCGCCAAGCCCCTGCGTCCCGGCGACCCGCACGACCTGGGCGAGCGCCCGCAGGCGCCGTGGCATCCGCTGCCGCTGTCAGAGCTTTTGATCCTGGTGGGCATCGTCGGCGTGATCGTGGGCCTGAGCCGGGCCACGCCCACCACTGCGCTGGCTGGTGTCGGCGCGGTCCTGCTCGGCACCGCCGAGGTCAGCTGGCGAGAGCACCGGGGCGGCTTTCGTGCCCACACGCTGCTGCTCGCGCTGCTGCCCACGGTCGTCTTTCACACGGTGGTGATCCTGCTGGCGAGCGTCTTCGTCAGCGTGCCGCGCGCGGTCAACTTCGCCCTGCTGCCGGTCGACATCGCGCTGGCGCTGTTCCTGTTCAAACTGCTGCGCGCCAGCTTCGCGGACGCCCGCCGCGAGCGGCGCTTCGCTGCCGGGCGTTGACGTAGCTCAGGCCGCGCCGGGTGCGCCGTCGAGATCGAGCGACGGCAGCGGGCGCTCCCCCTCGACCAAGCCCTCGCCGCGCGTCTCGCCATGGAAGCCGAGCTGCTCTAGCCGCGCGATCTCGCGCTCGCCTTCCACGCGCGCCGGGTGATCGGGCGCCAGGCCGGCGATCAGGTTGGCGATGCGGTTGCGCAACTGGAGCGCGAAGTGGGGGGTGGACGCGCCCATCAGCTGACGTACGTCCTCGACGCTCACCTCCGCGCTGGTCTGCTTGCGCGCCAGGCGGCGCGGATCCTCGGCTTGGCTCAAGTTGGGCTCTGTGTAGGTGGGACGTGGAGGGCGCTTGGGGCTATTCGACGGGTGCTTCCGACGAGCTTTCGGTGCGCGGGCTGATCTCCAGCAGGGAGTCTATTTCGGACTGCGCCACGGCCGAGATCGCATGTTCGTCGCCGATCAGCCAGCCGTGATTGTAGACGCCCCGGACCGGCGCGACTGTCGGGGTGTAGGCCGGTTTGATGTCGCCCAGATAGTGGGCCAGAGCGGGCGAGATCAGCGAGGCGGATTCGAGCAGCAGCAGCGGCCCGTAGTCGCCGGTGGCCGACAGCAGGGCTGCCGCCGGCCCGTCGAGCGGGCGCACCGCGTTGGCGAACACCAGCCCGTGACCGGGTTCTTTGACCCCCCAGCCGAAGCTCCCGTCGGTGAAGCGCGCGATCGCGAGCGCGTTGGCGACGGGGCCGCCTTCTTCGCCTGGCGGGCTGCTGATCGTGGTCACGGAGCCGAAGCGACGCAGTCTGTGCAGCGCTTCCCCGTCCGCGCTGGAGAAGCCGATCACATAGATCGCCGGGTGGTCCATGCTCAGGAGCACCGTCGCCGTCGCCCGGGGCACCCTCCTGGCGTTCACGAACAGGATCGGCGCACCGCTCTCCGCGGCAAGGCCCGCAGCGGGCATCTGCAGCGCGCGCGGCGCTCCCACCACCAGGACGATCGCCTGGTGGTGGGTGGCGCCGCCGTCTGCGGCGATCAACAGGCGCGCGATCGCCGCCGCCTGGGGGGCCGCTTCGCCGCCGGGCAGCGAGTGCACCGTATAGCCGCGCGGCGCGGACGCCGCGTCGCCTATCCGGATCACCTGCGCGCCGCCCAACGCGGATGCTCCGGCCGGATGCATCGACTGCAGCGTCTGGGCGCTCACCGCGGGCAGGCTCCCTCCGGCGCTGTACAGGAGCGGCGCTGTGAGCGGAGCGCTCGCCAGAGCTGACGCGGCCAGCGCGCCCGCCCAGTCGCGCTCGTCGACCAGCACGACCGCCTGGGGCCTGCTTGTGGCCGTGAAGCCCGGGTAGGCCGTGCGGGCGACCGCCGCAGCGTCCGTCGCAGCGTCGGCGCCTCCCAGACGGGTGGTGTTGCGGGTGCTCACGCTGACCGTTCCCTGGGCGGCCACCGGCGCGAGCTTGGCGGCAGGGCCGCCCGCGGGGGCCTGGAGGCTCGAGCTCTTGCCACACCCAGTAAGCAAAACTGCCAGAGCAAGCACGCAGGCGCCACGGAGCGGGCGGGGGAAGGCCGTGAGCATCGCGTGCACACTATCGCCAGCCCGAAAAAGCTACCGACAGCCCGAAAAAGCCGGGAATTTGCGGGAAAGGGCGTGCACGCCCTGCAAGCGTCTTCTCAGTTTGCTAGCTTTGCGCCGCGAACGCCGAGTCCTTGACCAGATGCCAAGGACCGGGGGACCCAAGTTGTTGGGGCGAATCCCACGGTAGAGCCGTGGGAAGCGCAGGCTCTTTCAGCGCTAGCCCGTCAGCTAACCCCGGAGGCCGACGAAAGAGGTAGCGATCTTGCGGGTGTACACCCTCAGCGCGCTTGTTTGCAGTTTGACGTTGCTGTGCATCTCGGCACCCACCGCGGTGGCCGGGGAAACGGGAGGCGTGGTCGCTGCCACAGGCGCGCCCGCCCCGACCACGGCGCCAGTGGCCCCTAAGGTCCACACGTTCCCGATCACCGCGCGCAGCCCCAACGTCGCCTACAGCGGCCCCGTGTACGAGAAGACGGCCGCGGGCTCGATCGTCCCGTACACGCCGGTGCCGCTCAGCGAAGCTCCCGGCGCGAGCGGTTCGAGCACGGACTCGACCGCCAAGGAGGCCGACAGCGCCGTGGCCACGACCGTCCCGGCCACGACCGCTCCGGGCACGACCGCTCCGGGCACGACCGCTCCTGAAGCCGCGGAAGCGGGAGCGACGGGCGGCAGTCCCATCGCTCCCGCTCCCACACCCGCCCCGGACGGGCCCTTCGAAGGCAGGCCCGAGCTGGAGGTGCCCGGGACAACAGCCCGCTACGTGGACGGTCTGGCGGCCGCGCCGATGTCGGCGCCGCTGGCGGTCCAGCAGATCATCTGGGCTGGAAACGAGCTCATCGGCCTGCCTTACATCTACGGCGGCGGCCACGCGTCGTTCATCTCCCCCGGCTATGACTGCTCCGGCACCGTCTCCTTCGCCCTGCACGGGGCCAACCTGCTCGCGACTCCCGAGGACTCCTCAGAATTCGAAAAATGGGGCTCGCATGGAGCCGGACGGTGGGTGACGATCTTCTCCAACCCCGAACACGCCTACATGACCGTCGCGGGGCTGCGTCTGGACACGAGCGCGGCCAATGACCCGTCCAACTTGCAGGGCCCGCGCTGGCGCCCGCTGCGCCCGGCCAACGAAGGCTTCACGATCCGCCACCCGCTGGGCTTGTAGCATCGCGCTGAGGTTGGGCGCGCAGGAAGCACCGCACGCGAAGACACCGCACGGGAAGACGCTGTTGGTGAGCGCACCGATCGGGTATCGCGGTCGGCTACGCTAGAAGCTGCTCGGCCGGTGTCCGATCGGCCGTCTCGTGGAAACCAACAGGAGGATCAGATGGCCGGCCTGACCGGACGCATGTCTACTGTCGTAAAGGCGAAGGTGTCCAAGCTGTTGGATCGTGCCGAAGACCCGGCCGAGACGCTCGACTACAGCTACCAGAAGCAGGTCGAACAGCTGCAGAACGTCAAGAAGGGCATCGCAGACGTGGTCACGGCCAAGAAGCGCCTACAGATGCAGGAGAGCTCGCTGCAGCAGAGCGTGGTCAAGCTCGACACGCAGGCGCGCCAGGCGCTGGCGGCTAGCAACGAGGATCTCGCCAGGACGGCGCTGGAGCGCAAGAACGTCGCCCAGACCGAGCTTCAGTCCCTGGATACGCAGGTCGCAGAACTCGAAGACCAGCAGCAGAAGCTGACCGACTCCGAGCAGAAACTGCGCGCCAAGATCGAAGCCTTCCGCACAAAGAAGGAGGTCATCAAGGCGCAATACTCAGCCGCTGAAGCGCAGGTGCGCATATCCGAGGCTGCCACTGGTGTGGGCGAGCAGATGGCCGACGTCGGCCTGGCCATGCAGCGCGCGGTCGACAAGACCGAAAACATGAAGGCTCGCGCCGACGCTGTATCTGAGCTGGAAGCCGCGGGCACCTTCGAAGACCTCACCCAGCTGGGCACCGGTGAAGACGACATCGACCGCCAGCTCAAGCAACTCTCCAGCCAGCCCGCAGTCGACGACGATCTCGCCAAAATGAAGAGCGAACTCGCCCAGGGAGGCGCCGCTGCGCAGATTCCGGCCGGCGCAGCCGACGGCCCGGATGGGCAGACAGGTGACGCGGCAGGGGCAGCGCAGCCGGGCGAGAGCAGCCAGTCATGATCGTGCGCATATCCGGCGAGGACCAGTACCGCCTCGCCGATGACGACGCCGCACGGCTAAACGAGCTCGAGAACGCTGTCGTTGCAATCGTCGAAGGAGGCCGCGAGGACGGCTTCGCAGAGGCCTTCGGCGAGCTGCTCGACTACGTGCGCGAGCACGGCACGCCCGTTGGCGATGACGAGATAGAGACCTCCGACGTGATCCTGCCGCCGTCCGATGTGAGCTTCGCCGAGGTCGGGCGGGAATTCACCGGTGAGGGGCTGATCCCGGACTGACTGAGCGGCGCGCGCCCCGAGGTCGAGCTCGTCCGTCACGCGGTCAAGGAGTTTCGGTCGATGAGCGTCGAGTTGCGTCATCTGCGCTATTTCATTGCGCTGGCCGAGGCGAAGAGCTGGTCGCGCGGCTGCGGCGCTTGGGATCGCGCAGCCCGCGCTGAGCCAGCAGATTCGATTCGGATTCAGTGGCCGCATCCCTCAAATATCGGACCCCTTCTTGATGTCGCATGTTGGAACGTGTGGGATACTGGACAGAGAGAGACGACTGCTTCGCTGCGGTCGGGGCACTAGCCCGCAGGAATCCCGAGCTTCGCCTGTAGCTCGGCGGATAGAAGCGAGCGCAGGAGCGGGGCAACTTCAAGCCAAATCTTCGGTGCGATGGCGCGCACGCGCTCCCAGCGCTTGCGCTGCTCCTTCTCGCTGAGATCGGGGCTCTGCAAGGCCGCGAGCTGCTCACGAAGTACGAGGGCGGTGGCCTCATCCATGGGTTCCCGCCGCAGGCGATTTTCAAGCTCGTGGATGCGCGCGCCCCGATTTGCCCACGGGAGCACTTCGCCGCACGCCTCGCAGAACGGGCTGATGAACCCTCCCAGCGACGCGGTCAAGTTGGCGCCACAATGAGGGCATCCCCGGAGCATGGCTGCTCCGCATTGGGGACAGTAAGGCGCCGTCACGAGGCCGTACGGCCCCGAGGATGCCATATGGCCTCGTTCGCACACGCCTTCTAGGTGCATTTGGCCAGGAAGATAGCGCGATGACAAGCAGCATCCGAACGCGTGTTCGCCACGATCGCCCCCGCGCGCTAAAGACACACCGATACACCACTGCTGCCGACGATGAACTGCTTCCGACGGCGCTGGTCTTCTTCGGTTAGCTCACGGACGATCTGATCCACACGAGCCTTGCTGAGACCAGCGGCCCTAGCCATGTCCTGGCGCTCGCGCAGCGCGGCAGCCTGAGCCGTATAGGCGCCGCGACGAACTGCTGCGAACGCGCCAGCCAGCTCGTTTGAGAGTTCGCGGATTTGTGCATCGACTGGACCTGCCCCTCGTAGTCGTGGCTGCGCGTGGTCCACGTCGGAATGCCGAAGGCTTGGAACGTGTCGAGATGAAGCACGAAGCTAGGGCGAAGCAGCCAATCCACAGCGGCTGCCACGGCCAGCTGAACCGCCTCAAAGCACCAGCAAAGGGGCGGTATCAGCCGACGCCAATCGCCGGTGCCGCCATTAGCGGCGTCGGGGGCGGTCCTTACACTATGCTCGGCGATGCCAGCCACGCAGAAGGAATGGATCAAGCGCCTGGAACGCGAGGGCTGGACACGGGAGCGCGGAGGCAATCATCAGGTCAAGATGACGAAGGCCGGCGAGCGGCCCATCACGCTCCCCGAGAACAAGCGTCGAGCGTACTCCAAGGGCTTCGAGGCCGCGCTACGTCGGCAGGCGGGCTTTAATTAAGGAATGAAGCGCGTTGACCCGATAGGTAGGATGAAGGAGAGCACGATGCCCCAGAACCAGTCCCTACACGTCAGCGTACGCCACGAGGCTGACTCCTATTGGGCCACCGTGGATGAGTTCCCCGGCGTGTTCGCGACCGGCGACGATCTCGACGAGCTGCGGGCGAGCCTTGAGGAGGGGATCGCGCTCGTGCTCGCGGTACCTGGACAGCAGTCACCGACGATCAGGCTGACGCCGTTCAGGCCGGAGCCCGCAGCGATGAGCGCAAGCGCCGAGCTGGTCTATGCCTGAGACGCGCCTGGTCTAGACGCCACGCCAGAGGTCAATCGCGGGTCGCCGGAAGCACGATGCCGCTTCCCCAGGGCGCCACGCCGTGCCATCGAGATGAGTCAATGTTTCAGCAGGGCTCGCACACGGCGGGGCTCGAGGTGAGCGCAGAGTACAGTTCCAGCACCCCGGCGACGTGCTCGTATCTAGAGTGTTGTTGTCGCCAGCGTCCTTCCTATGGGTTGAGAGCCCACCCATCATCGCGAGTTAGGAATTGACGCAGGTATCGCGCGCGTCGGCAACGTCGTGCGTGGCGATTGGCGCCGACGACAGCAGTTCCGGGCATCGTGGCGAGTCGGCTACTCACGCAAGCCGACCTCCTACGAAACGCTCGCCGAGAGACTGGAACTGCCGTAGGGCACATCCACTGTTCCGTAGAGCGAAGACCGCCGCGGCGTGCTGCTTCAGGGCCCGCGGCAGCCCGAATCGTGAGACATGTCAGATCGGGATCCCCCACAGGGGAAACCAGCGCTCCAGTTCCGGCTCGATCGGAAGTTCGGAGGCCATCTGGGCCTTCAGCTGCAGCTCGCGCTCGGTCGAGCGCTCGCTGTCTGAGCCAGCCGTCGGCACGAACGGGTACCAGTAGCCGCGCTTGTAGTTGTAGATGAAGTAGATGCGGCGCTTCTGCGCGTCGGCGAACGCGAACACCGCGCACAAGAGCCGCTCGCCGTGGCCCGCCGTCTCGATCGAGCTGGACACCGCATTGATTCCCACCGCCAGATCTTCAACGCTCGGCGATCCCGGCTGGTTGTGCAGGATCATCCAGCGATAGCCGTAGCTGTCGTCCTGCGTGGACACCGTCGTGCCGCTCTCGCCGCCCGTCGCTGTTACCACTTCTTCCATTTCGCGCAGGCATGCTTCGAACTCGCTGGTGGCAAGCGCCTGGAAGACGATTGCCGCTGTGCCCACAGGGTTGATCTGGTGCTCGGCCTGTAGCGTCACGTACGCCGTCGTGATCGCGAACAGCTTGTCGGGCGCCGGGCCCTTGACCGTGTGGCGGCCCGTGAGGACGTCGCGCAGGCCCACCGCTCAGGCGGCGCCCTGCAGCTGGGACTCCAGCCGCTCCAGCGCCGCCAGGCGCTGCTCCAGCGGCGGGTGGTCGGCGAAGATGTTCATCAGCGACTTCTTGGTCCTGGCCGGGAGGATGAAGAACGCGCTCATGGGCTCCGCCTTGCGCAGGTCCTGGGTGGGCACGCGCTCCATCGTGCCGCTGATCTTCAGCAGCGCCGACGCCAGCGCGCTGGGCCGGCCGGTCAGCACGGCCGAGCCGCGGTCGGCCGCGAACTCGCGATAGCGCGACAGCGCGCGCAGCAGCAGGAACGAGATCGCGTAAACCAGCACGGACACGAGCAGCACGATCATGATCTCCTCCTCCTCGTCGCGTCCGCGCCCGTAGCCGCCGCCGAAGCCCCCGCCGAAGAACAGCGCGAACTGCGCGATCATCGAAGCGAGCGTCGCGAAGAAGCTGGCCAGCGTCATCACCAGCACGTCGCGGTTGATCACATGCGTGAGCTCGTGCGCCATCACGCCTTCCAGCTCGGCCGGCGAGAGCAATTCGAGTATGCCCCGCGTGGCGCACACGGTCGTGTTCTTCTTCGATTTGCCCATCGCGCAAGCGTTCGGCATCGACGTCTCGATCACGGCCACTTTCGGCTTGGGCAGGTCCGCCTGCACGCACAGGCGCTCCACGATTCCGTGCAGCTCGGGCTCCTGTGCTGGCGTGACCTCCTTGACCCCCATCGTCGCCAGCGCGATCTTGTCCGAGCCGAAGAACTGCACGAGCAGCAGCACCAGCGCCACGATCACGATCAGGCCCGCGCCCGCGCCGGCCGCGAACAGCACCCCGAGGAACACCACGTACACCAGGCCCAACAGGAACATGGTCATGACCATCCGGGCCTGCAGGCCCGTGTCCTTGCCAAAGCTCGACCTTCGCGTAGCCATCGCCGCTGATTGTCGCAGACCCACGGACCTGCGCGAGCGCGTGCCCAGCCGGCAAGCGATAATCACGGTCATGGCAGCCGCCACCAGCCTCTCCAGCGTCTATCCCCTTGGCAGTCGCGTCAACGAGCGCGGGCGCCTGGAGGTGGGCGGCTGCGACACGATCGAGCTGGCCCACGAGTTCGGCACGCCCGCCTATGTCGTCGCCGAGGACGACCTGCGTGCGCGCGCCCGCGCCTTCGTGGCCGCTGGACACGACGCCGGCCAGGGCGACTTCCACGTCGTGTTCGCCTCCAAGGCCTTCCCCTGCACAGCCGTTCTTGCGCTGTTTGCTCAAGAGGGCCTGTGGTGCGACGTCGCCTCCGGCGGCGAGCTTCACCTCGCCTTGCACGCCGGCTTTGCGCCCGAGCGGATCGTGCTGCACGGTAACGCCAAGTCCGAGGAGGAGCTGCGCATGGCGTTGCGCCACCGCGTGGGGGCGATCGTGATCGACAACTTCGACGAGATCGATCGCCTCGAGCGGTTGCTCGCGCAGGACGCGCCGGGCGTCGCGGTCGCTGGCGATGACGGTAACGCCGCTCGCCGGGATGGGGACGCCGAGGGCCGGGATGGGGGCGCCGCCGGCCGGGACGGCGGTCAGCCGGTGCTCGTGCGCGTCACACCGGATGTCCGCGGTGAGACCCACGACAAGATCTCCACCGGCCAGGCCGACTCCAAGTTCGGTTTCGCCATGGCCCACGCTCCCGATGCGATCGAGCGTGTGCGCAGCGTGCCCGGGCTCTCGCTGCAGGGCCTACACGCGCACATCGGCTCCCAGCTGCTCGAGCTCGAGCCGTTTCGCCGCGAGGTCGCCGGCCTTGCCACGCTCGGCCCGTTTCCCATGTGGGACCTCGGCGGTGGTCTTGGTGTGCGCTACACCGACGGTCAATCGCAACCGCCCGCCATCGAGGAGTACGTCACCACGCTCGTGCACGCAGCCCACGCCCACGGCATGGGCGTAGACGGACGCCTGCTGATCGAGCCGGGCAGGGCGCTGACCGCCAACGCGTGCGTGACCCTCTACACCGTGCAGAGCGTCAAGCAGAACGTCTCGCGCTGGGTGGCCGTCGACGGCGGCATGTCTGACAACCTGCGCCCGATGCTCTACGGCGCGCCATATGAGGCGCACGTGGCCGATCGCTTGCACGGAGCCGCGCCCTGCGTGCTGGCCGGCAAGCACTGCGAGTCCGGCGACGTGATCGTGCGCGAGGCCGTGCTCGACGACCCCCGCCCGGGCGACGTGATCGTCACCCCGGCCACCGGCGCCTACGGCTATGCGATGGCCAACAACTACAACGGCGTGCCCAGGCCACCTGTGATCTTTTGCAAGGACGGCGATGCGCGCCTGGTGGTCAGGCGCGAGAGCTTCGAGGACCTGACCGGGCGCGATGTCGCATAGAGCGCGGTCCGCGCCCGCCGCCCACGACGTAGCCGGCGGAGCGGGCGACGCGCCGTTTCGCGTGGGCCTGCTCGGGCACGGCACCGTCGGCTCGGGCTTCTCCGCGCTACTCGCCCAGCGAGCAGACGAGATCGAGCGTTTCAACGGCCGCCGCCCGGTGATCAGCGGGATCCTCACGCGCTCGCAGGGAGACTTCGAGGAGATCCTGCAGGGCGCCGATCTGCTGGTCGAGCTGATCGGCGGCATTGAACCAGCGCGCGCCTACCTGCTCGCGGCCATGCGCGCTGGAAAGGATGTGGTCAGCGCCAACAAGCAGCTGCTCTCTCAGCACGGCGAGGAGCTGTTCGAGACCGCCCGCGAGCACGGTGTCAGGCTGCGCTTCGAGGCCGCCGTCGCAGGCGCTGTCCCGATCGTACGTGTGCTCGAGGAGTCGCTGTCGGCTACGCCTATTGAGCGCGTGCACGGGATCGTCAACGGCACCACCAACTTCATTCTCAGCGAGATGTACAACGGCAGCTCCTACGCGCAGGCGCTCGCCGACGCCCAGGCCAAGGGCTACGCCGAGGCCGATCCCTCAGACGACGTCTCAGGCCGCGACGCAGCCGCCAAGATGGCCATCCTCGCGCGCTTGGCGTTCGGTTCGCCCGTGCACCTGGACGATGTCCACTACGAGGGCATCGAGCATCTGCATGGCGACGACCTGCAGTACGCGCGTGAGCTCGGGCTGGGGTTGAAGCTGATCGGCACCGCCGAGCGCCGCCAGGGAGGCCTGTCGGTGCGCGTGTATCCCGCGCTGCTGTACTCAGGGCATCCGCTCGCATCCGTAGAGGGACCCTTCAACGCCGTGACCATTGAATCGGAGACCATCATCGAGATCACCATGTCCGGGCCCGGCGCCGGCGGCCCGCAGACGGCCAGCGCGGTGCTCGGCGACGTCGTCAGTGTGATGACCGGCGGCGCCCGCCCGCCCGCCCCGCCCCTGGAGCTGCCGCTCATCAAAGACGTCGAGAGCGCCTTCTACGTGCACATGGAGGTGGCCGACCGTCCCGGTGTGCTCGCCGCGTTGATGCACGCGCTGGGCGAGCACGGCGTGTCGATTAGGTCGGTCGTGCAGCGCGGCATGGACGAGAGCGCGCGCCTGGTGATGGTCACGCATGCCGTGCCCGAATCGAGCCTGCGCGCGGCCATCGATCAGGTCGCCCAGCTCGACTTCCTGCGCGGCGCCCCGCGCACCATCCGAGTGATCGAAGAGGAGTTCATTTGATGATGCCCGAGACGCCCCCTGTCAGCGAGGTTCCGCGCGTGCCCCTGCCGCTCGTCGAAGGGGCTGCCTTCTCAGGCACGCACGTGCCGCTGATCGAGCGCTATCACGAGCGCCTGCCGTTCGAGCCCGGCGACAAACTCGTCAGCCTGCAGGAGGGCTCCACGCCGCTGCTGCGCGCGCCCGTGATCTCAGAGATGGTCGGCGCGACCGTCCGCCTGAAGCTCGAGGGGGCCAACCCCACGGGCTCGTTCAAGGACAGGGGGATGACGTGTGCGGTGTCCGCTGCCGTGCGCGACGGCGCCAAGGCGGTCATCTGCGCCTCCACCGGCAACACCGCGGCCAGCGCCGCCGCCTACGCGGCCCGTGCGGGCGTCACCTGCGCGGTGATCGTGCCCGAGGGCAAGATCGCCCAGGGCAAGATGGCCCAGACGCTCGTGCACGGCGCGCGCGTGATCTCGTTGGAGGGCAACTTCGACCAGGCGCTCGTGCTCGTGCGCGAGTTGACCGCCACACACCCGATCGTGCTGGTCAACTCGGTCAACGAGTTTCGCATCGAAGGGCAGAAGACCGCCGCCTTCGAGATCCACGAGGCGCTCGAAGGGCAGCTGGAAGCGCTGTGCATCCCTGTGGGCAACGCCGGCAACATCACCTCCTACTGGCGCGGCTTTCGCGAGATGGGCGCCGCGCCGAAGATGCTCGGGTTCCAGGCGCAGGGGGCCGCGCCGCTGGTCGAGGGGCACATCATCGAGCACCCCGAAACGGTCGCCAGCGCGATCAGGATCGGCAACCCCGTGCGCTGGGAGGACGCGATGGCCGCAGCCACCGACTCGCGCGGGTCGATCCGAGTGGTCAGCGACAAGGAGATCCTCCACGCCTACCGCCTGCTCGCCTCCAGGGAAGGCATGTTCTGCGAGCCCGCCTCCGCGGCGTCTGTCGCCGGCCTGCTCAAGTACGGCGCCGGCGGCGCCGAGCAGGTCGTCTGCGTGCTCACCGGGCGCGGCCTGAAGGACCCCGAGACGGCGATGGCCAACAACGACGGCCTGGTCATCCAGTGTGTTGCCGAGACTGCAGCCATCGAGGAAGCAGTGCTGGGTGATACGTAGGCGTCTCGTGCGCGTGCCCGCGTCATCGGCCAACCTGGGACCGGGATTCGATTGCTTGGCGGCCGCGCTCGCGCTCACGCTGGAGCTCGAGGTGGTCGAGACCGGCGAGTTCGCCGTGGAGACCGAGTTGCCGGTGGGCCAAGGACGCGAGAACCTATGCGTGCGGGCGTTCGAGCGGCTGCACCGCGCCGACGACTTCACCTTCAGGATCCGCTCGGAGATACCGCTGTCGGGTGGCCTTGGATCGAGCGCCGCGGCGATCGTGGCGGGGCTGATGGCCGCAGACCACCTGTTCGAGCTCGACGCCGACCTGCTCGCGTGCGCCACCGAGCTGGAGGGCCACCCCGACAACGTCGCCGCCGCGCTGTACGGCGGCTTTGTCATCTGCGCCGACGGTCAGGCCACACGCTTCGATCCGCCAACCGGCCTGGAGGCGCTGGCGGTGGTGCCCAAGGAGGCCGTGCGCACGCGCGCCGCACGCGCAGCCCTGCCCGAGCAGGTGCCGCTGGAGGATGCCGTGTTTAACGTCGCACACGGCGCGCTGCTCACGCTCGGCCTGGCCAGGGGCGACTGGGACCTGCTCGCCCGTGGCCTGCACGACCGCCTGCACGAGCCCCACCGCGCGCATCTGTTCCCGCGCTCGATCGAGCTGGCCTCCCGGGCCCGCGAGCTGGGGGCACTGGGCGCGAGCATCTCCGGCGCTGGGCCCACGGTGCTCGTGTGGTGCTTCTATGAGCAGACCGGCGCGGTCGCGCGTGCGCTCGCCGATGAGGTGGAGGGCTGGGCGCGCCTGCTGCGCGCATCCTTCGAGCCCCAGGGCGCCTACGTGAGCGAGCTGTAAAACCTCTTTCGAAGGAGGGGCCTGACCGACCTTGGGCAGGCGCTAAGCGACCTTGGGCAGGCGCTCGCCGACGTCGGCCAGGTCCGGTATGCGCGCCAGTGCCTCGCCGGCCAGCGCCACGTAGTCGGTGCCCAGGTCGGGGCGGTGGTCGAGGATCGAGCGTGCCCGCTCGGCCGATTCCGCGTACGCGATCGACGCGCGGATGACCGTGTCGAAGACCAGATCGTCAAAGCGCTCCTTCAGCGACACGAGCGCCTCGCGCGAGTGCACCGTGCGCATGTCCGCCAGGTTGAGCAGCACGCCCAGCAGCGACAGTCTCGGGTTGATGCTGTCGCGCACGAGCTCCACCACCTCCATCGCCTGCTCGACCCCCTGCAGGGCGAAATACTGCGCCTCGGCGGTGATCAGCGCGTAATCGGCCGCCGCCAGCCCGTTGACCGTCAGCAGTCCCAGCGACGGTGGGCAGTCGATCAGCACCACGTCGTACTCGCCGGTCGCCTTCGCCAGCGCCCGCGCCAGCGTCTGCTCGCGGCCCATCTTGCCGCCCAGCATCAACTCGGCCTCAGCCAGGCTGAGGTTGGCAGGGATCATGTCCTGATGGATCGCCTCTATTGCGCTCGATCGCCCCGACAGCACGTCTGCGATCGTCGGCTCCACATCTGTCGGCAAGTCGAAGTAGTCCGACAGGTTGCCCTGTGGATCCAGGTCGACCGCCAGCGTACGCACGCCGCCGCGGCGCAGGACGTCGGCCAGGGTGCGAACCGTGGTCGTCTTGCCTGTGCCTCCCTTCTGTGAGAGCACGGCGATCGTGTGGGCCATCTGACGCGACATGCTACGCGCCCGCAACTATTGAAGCCGCGCTCGCCCGCAGCGGCGCCAGCGCCAGCCCGGCGGTCAGCCGATGGTCTGCACCGACCCGGGTTGCGACGCGCCAATGCCGGCCGCCTGCGCGCCCGGTGCGACGCTTACGAACATCAGGCGGTAGCGCCCCACAACGATCTCGTCGCCGTCCTCGAGGGCCTTGCCTTCCACCCGCGCGCCGTTGACGAACACGCCGTTGAGGCTGCGGTCGTCAAGCAGTCGCACGCCGTCGGGCTGGCGCACGATCAGGGCATGGCGGCGCGAGACCGTGGGATCGTCGAAGCGCACGTCCGCCACCAGGCTGCGCCCGATGCGCGTCCACTCGCGCGTGAGTGCCACCGTGCGAATCTCGCCACCCTCCTCGTAGCAGAGGTACTCGCCGGGCCGCTCGATCGCTTCGCGCGCGTGCGCCAGGCGCGAATCCCACTCCGCCGACGCAGGCTCCAGCAGCGCCGAGCCAGCTTCGCCTTCGCCGCTCGCTGCTGTGGGCCCGGCGCTGAACAGCGACGCACGGACGAAGTTGCGCCCGCCGCAGCCCGGGCAGTCGCTCAGGGTGTCCGAGCCGTCCAGCGTCAACATGTAGCCGCAACGCCGGCAGCGGAAGGAACCAGCGCCCGCGATTGTGCCCGAAGTAAGTGAGTCCATGCTGTATTCCTCCCTCTCTCTCGGTGCTGCCGGAGGGCGGTCCCTCGCCGCGGGGTAGCTCGTGCGGATCATAACAAGGCTGTCAACGCGTGTTTAGAGAAGCGGATACTGCCAGATGACGGAATCCCACGCGGTGTCTCCGATCATTGAGATTGTACCCGCGCCGCCCGCGCGCGAAACCGCTTGGCAGGCGGCGGGCGTGCGCTTGCCGGGCGGCGGGCGTGCGGAAGGACCCGGGCCGGCGGCGGCGAACACCGACGATCATGGCCATGCCGACTGCCCACGTGGAGCATCTCGAGCGCGTCCTGTTGCGCCGCGGCGTGGGCGCTCTGGAGGCCGACAGGAGTCGCTGCGTCGACTGCGGTCGTACGCCACTGACGGGAGAGTACGTGCATCTATACGACGGTCGCCGTCAGGGGATCGTCTGCGAGCTGTGCCGCACGGGCCGGCACGAGCCTCCGGTCGCGCGCGAGATCGTGCGCCACTGCGAGCACGGCCACGCCGTGCGGCTGACTGTCCGCGTCGCTTAGGGTCCGTCAAGAAATAGATGGCGGGGTCGGGGGGTCGGGCCGTGGATGGGAGGCGCCGCACGCGAGCGCAGACGTGCTGGTGGCACGGCGAGCATCGCGGGTGGCGTATAGCGCCGCGGAACGGCTGCCCGAGATCGTCAGATATTTCTTGACGGACCCCGAGGCACCGCCGCGAGCGGGCGGCCTGCCATAGACTTCCCGCCCGCCATGGATCCAGTGAGCGTCTCGATCGTCGTCTCCGCCCCGCGCGAGCGCGTGTTCGACTACCTGCAGGACATCGCCAACCACCCCGAGTTCACCGACCACTATCTGGTCGACTGGCATCTGACGAGGATCGACTCTGTCGGCCGCGGGGCCGGCGCGCGCTTTCGCGTCAAGGCGCCCGGCAACCGCTTCAGCTGGGGCGACGTGACCTTCGCCGAGGTACAGCGCCCGCACCGGATCGTCGAGGTCGGCCGCACAGGCAAGAACAACCGCATCCGCACGCTCGGCGTCTATGACCTCGACCCCGGCGCGTCCGGGACCACCCGTGTGCGCTTCACGATCGAGACCGTCCCCGTCACGTTGTCAGACCGGCTGATGGAGGGTTTCGGCGCGCGCGCCTGGGTGCGGCGCAAGAACGAGCGCGCCCTGCGGCGCCTGCGCTCCATCCTCGAGTCAGACGTTGGCCGAGGCACCGACGCCAAAGGCGTTGGTCGGCGCGTGACCGTCGCCGGAGGGTAGACTGCCGCCTCGCATGTCCAGCCGCCTGCGCAAGCTCCCACTCGTCCTGGGCGCCCTGCTCGCCGCCTTGGCGCTGGCCGCGTGCGGGGACTCGCACACGAAGGTCAGCACCGGCACCTACGCTGGGGAGGGGGGCAAGAACGCGCCCTACCTGAACGTCGGCCCGCTGATCTATGAGGTGCAGCTGTCGCGCGAGCTGAACCCCTACAACACAGAAGACGCGGCCTACCTGGAAGGCCTCACCGCGGCCGAACGCAAGCTTGAACCCGGCCAGGAGTGGTTCGCGGTGTTTGTGCAGGTCTACAACAACAGCAACCAGGAACTGACCGACGCCAGCGACTTCACGATCAGCGACACGCAGGAAAACATCTACACCCCGCTCACTCTCGGCCCGACCAACGAGTTCGCCTACCGTCCCGGGCCGGTCCCCCCCAAAAACCAGATCCCGACTCCCAACACCGTCGCCGACTCATTCGGGACCCAGGGCGCCTTGCTGCTGTTCAAGATCCAGATCGTCTCGTTGGACAACCGGCCGCTGATCCTGAAGATCGCCGATCCGGAAAACCCGTCCGAGAGCGCGTCCGCCGAGCTCGACGTCTAAGCAGGCCGTCGTCGTCCTCAGTGGATGGCCTGCAGGCCCGCCTCCAGCACTTCGCGGGCGATCGGCGCCGCGGTCGCGCCGCCCGCGCCGTCTTTGACCAGCATCACGCACACTGCTATGCGCGGATGGATCGCAGGCGCGAACGCAGCAAACCATGCGTCCGTGTTGCTCGCTTCGTTGGCCGCGCTCTGGCAGTCTTCGCCTGACGGCGCCGATTCGCTCGTGCTCTGAGCGGCGCCCGATTCGGGTTTGCTCGACGTGCACACCGTCTTCAGTTCCGCAGTGCCCGTCTTACCCGCTACCGTCACGCCGGGAATCGCCGCAGACGTGCCCGTCCCTTCGCGCACTACGCCGATCATCAGGTGACGGACCGTGCGCGCCACCGACGCGCTGATCTCTACCTGCCCTGCAGGCGCAGCGTCGAGCAGGAAGGTTGGCTGCGGGCGCCGTCCGTCGTCTGCGATCGTCGCCGCCACCGTCGCCATCTGCAGCGGCGTCGCCAGCACCTGTCCCTGGCCGATCGCCGTTGAGCCCACGTCCAGTTCGCCCTGGATTTCGCTTGCCGCCGGCAGCGTGCTCTCAGACGCGCCCACCACGCCCGGTTCGTGGTTGAACCCGAAGCGTTCTGCCATGGCCACCAGGCGCGCCGCGCCCAACTTGACGCCCAGCGGCGTGAACACCGAGTTGCATGACACCGCAAACGCCAGTTCCAGCGATCCGCCGCATTCCTCGCCGTTTGCGTTGTTCAGCTTCACACCATCCAGCGTGGCGAACGTCGCGTACGGGAACACCGTGTGCGGCGTTGCGATCTTCGCGGCCAGCACACCCGTCAGGGTGATCATCTTGAAAGTCGAACCCGGCGGCTGCAGGCCGTCCAGCCCGATGCCCGCCACCGCCAGGATCTGGCCGGTCGACGGTTGCAGCGCAACGATCCCCCCGAGCTGGTCGCCCAGCGCCAGCACCGCCGCGCGCTGGACTGCCGGCGAGACCGTGCTGCGCAGCGGCGGCGCCGGATGGGCGGGCGCGTAGGCCAGCACGCGGGGGGGACCCGCCGAACCGGGATCACGGGCCACCAGCTCGCCGCCCGGGCTTCCGCGCAGGCGATCGTCCAGCGCGAGCTCCAGGCCGCTCACGCCAACCGCCGCTTCGTCCGGCACGCCCTGCGCTTCCAGGGCCTGGCGCCGGGCCGCCGAAGAGCTGCTCGCGGGAAGCGGACCGATCGTCCCGAGCACCGCGTCTGCCACGTCGCCCAGCGGGGAGCTGCGCGTCGTTTCGCCAGCTTGCGAGCCTGTGTCCGTGGGCTCGCCCGGCGGGCTTTCGGCCAGCACGCTGCCGTCGCGAGCCAGCACCGTTGCGCGCCGCGGCAGCGTCGTGTTGCGCAACAACAGCTCACCCGGGTGCAGGCCCGGGAACGTCAACGAGCGCGACCACGCCACCCGCGGGTCGCCCTGCGCGCTTTCGCTGACCTTCATCGAGAAGTCCAGCGACAGCACCCCGAACAAGCGGGTGTACACGCGCACTGGCACCGTCCTCGTTCCGTCGGGTCCGCTGGCGCCCTTGCCCGCGACCGTCATTCGGGTGGCCGTCGCCGTGGTCAGCGCCTGCTTGTAAGCGTCCGTGAACTGCGTGATCGAGGTGGTCCGCTGCGAGGACGCGTCGATGTCCGAGTACATCGTCTCGTAGTCGCCGTGCGTCCATGCCGTGACGAACTGCATTGCCAGGTTGCCTGCCCGCGATTGGCCATGCCCCGCGCCAACGATCGCTCCCAGCGCGAACGCCACCGCCGCGAGCGCCACGACTGGGCGCGCACGTCGCAGGCGCTGCTTGCGGTTCTCAGTCACAGAGCTTGTACAACATGGCAGGTGACACGGCTGGACTGGATCATTGTCGCGTTCGCGCTGCTGCTGGCGATCTTCGGCTATCGCCAGGGCTTCATCGTCGGCGTGCTGTCGTTCGGGGGGTTTGCCATAGGTGCATTCATCGGCACGCGCCTGGGTCCTCTGCTGCTTCCACAGGGCTCCGCCTCTCCCTATGCGCCCGCGTTCGGCCTCGTCGGCGCCCTGCTCGCCGGAGCGATCCTCGCCAGCGGCCTGGAGGGGGTCGGCTTCAAGCTGCGGCGCACGCTGATCATCCCTGGCATGAGCCTGCTCGACGGGCTGCTCGGCGCCGCGCTCGGCGTCGCGCTCGCGTTGGGAATCGTCTGGATCGCCGCTGCCGTAGCCGGCCAGTCATCCGGACAGGGCCAGCTGCGGGCCGACATCCAGCGCTCGGCGATCCTGCAAAAACTCAACCAGATCCTGCCCCCCTCGGGCCCCATCCTCAACGCGCTCGCGCGCCTGGACCCGCTGCCATCGATCACCGGCCCCTCCCCGCAGGTCGCCGCCCCCGAACCGCAGATCGCGCGCACGCCCGGTGTCAGGTCCGCGTCGCGCAGCGTGGTGCGCGTGCTCGGCACTGCCTGCGGGCTGGCCATTGAGGGCTCCGGCTGGGTGGCCGAGCCCGACATGGTCGTCACCAACGCCCACGTCGTCGCCGGCGAGCAGGACACCACCGTCGAGGTCGCCGGACAGCCCCCCCAGCTGACCGCTCAGCCGGTCGCCTTCGACCCCACCGACGACCTTGCAGTGCTGCGCGTCGAACAGCTCGACCTGCCCGCGCTGAGCCTGCAAAGCGCTCCCGCATCCGGCACCTCCGGCGCGATCCTTGGCTATCCCGAGAACGGGCCCTTCAACGTCCAGCCTGCCCGCATCGGGCACACGCAGACGGTGATCACCCAGAACGCCTACGGCCAGGGGCCCGTCTCGCGACTGCTGACGCCGTTGCGCGGGCTCGTGCGGCCGGGTAACTCCGGCGGCCCGCTCGTCGATGACGAAGGGCACATCTTGACCACCGTCTTCGCCGGCACCGTCGGCGGCCGGCCCCGGGGCGGCTACGGGGTGGCCAACGAAACCGTCGCGTCCGTGCTCGCGCGGGCCAACGCCAACGTGCGCGCAGGCCAGCAGGTCAGCACCGAAGGGTGCGTCGACGGCTGAGCGCCGCCGGCGCGCGGTGCCTACGCCCGCAAGGGCTGCTTGCGCGCCTGTCGTGCTGTCTTAGGCGCCCGCCGGCGCGGGGCTTGTCCCGCCTGTTGACGGTTTCGCGCGTTTGGGCGCGCGTGGGGCCTTCGGCTTGGCGGGATCCATGGACTTGGTCGTCTTGCTTGACCGTGCACGGCTTCTCGCTGGCCCTTCCTCGCTGTCGCTGCTCGTCAGGTGCGCGTCGATAGCCGCCTGAACGGTCACCAGACGGCGCACCAGATGGGTGCGTACCTGCTCGAGCTGCTGCGCGCTGAGCAGCGTCGGGCCGACGCTGGCGCGGATAGCGCGGGGTGGCGGTGCCAGGCCAGGATGGGTCGCTTCCATTTCCCCCAGCGTCCGCTCAAGCACGCCGATCTGGGCGCGCAGGAGCCTGCGACGGTGGGCGGCCAGCTCGTCAGGGCCTTGGGAAGGGTCGGAGGAGGTGTACAGAGCTGCAGCCACCTCGCGCGGGTCGACTCCCGTGTCGCGCGCTTCGCGTGCTGCGCTCGCCGCGATCGCCCCTACGGCTGAGCGCTGACGGGGGGTGGTCGTGACAAACGTGCCGCTGCCCTGCTGGCTGTCTATCAGCCCCTCCTGCTCGAGGCGCTGATAGACAGCGCGCACTGTGTTCACGTTCATGCCAGTCGCCTCCGCCAGGTCGCGTAGGCCCGGCAACCGCTGACCCGGAGCGAGCTCGCCCTCATCGATGCGAGAGCGCAGGGCCCACGCCAGCTGCACGCCGATCGGCACGTCTGCGCCGCGGTCGATCACCACACTGGCGAAGTCTCCGCCTGTACCCGCAGGCTTGTCAACAGGCTGCTCGGTCGTCATGTCCCAACGGTAGCGACCGCGCAGGCAGATGCATAGTGTGCTAATCAACTAGTACACTATGAGAATGAGCGGGTGGAGGCAGGAGGTCACATGACCACCGGTGGCGCTGGCATGAAGACCGTCATCAACGGCGCAAGCGCTCGCCGGGCGATGGAGCGAACGGCCATGCCCGCCAGGCACGTGCTCGAGGAGTTCGGGGACATGATGATCCTGACGGGTCGCACGATCTCCTCAGCGCTGCGGCCCCCGTACACCTATGGCGGCGAGCTGGTGTCGCAGTTCCTGTTCACGCTGCGACTGGTGTGGTTCCCGCTGCTGATCTCGACGGTGGCAATCAACTACGGCGCGCCGGGCCTGCAGGCCTCCAATTTCCTGACGTTGATCGGTGCTCTCGATCGTCTTGGTGGCTTCTTCGTGCTTGCATCGGTTCGCGAAATCGGCCCGCTGATCACCGCGATCGTGATTGCGGGAGTGGCCGGTACGGCGATCACGGCGGACCTCGGGGCGCGCAAGGTGCGCGAGGAGCTCGACGCGCTGCAGGTGCTCGGCGTGGACCCCGTCAAGAACCTGGTCGTGCCCAGATTCCTCGCGCTGATGGTAGTCACGGGCCTTTTCGACATCTACGCGATCCTGTTCGGCCTGTTCGGCGGCCTGCTGGCGGAGGTCGTCAACGGCGGCTCGCTAGGGCCCTTCTGGAACACGCTGTTCGCCAACTCGTCGGTCACGGACTTGTGGGGGTCGGTGCTGAAGACCACCGTGTTCGGGGCGATCATCGCGATCGTCTGCTGCTACAAGGGCATGTCCGCGTCCGGCGGCGCCGAGGGCGTGGGCCGCGCTGTCAACGAAGCGGTCGTGCTGTCGTTCCTGGCTGGGCCCGGCGCGTTCAACTACGTCTTCACGCAGACGCTGCTGGCCACGCATCCGCAGATCCTCGTGATCAAGTGAGCGCGGCGACTCGATGAACGAGTTGTTTGCGCTTCCTCGCGAATGGCTGGCGTCGACCGGGGAGATCGGCCGCTTCGCCGGCACGATGGTGGGCGACGTGTACGGCGGGCGCGTGTTTCGCTTCTTCGGCGAGACGCTGCGCCAGGCGGGCATCCTGATCATCTTCTCCACGCTCGTGATCTGGAGCCTGGTGTTCATCACGGGGCTCGGTACGTGTGGCATCGAGGGGGCGTACTTCACGGAGTCCACCGGCACGCCCGCCTACGCGGGTGTGTTCGCGGCGTGGTGCAACCTGCGCGAGGCCGTCCCGTATGCGTTCGGCTACATGATGGCGGCGAAGATCGGCACGGGCATCGTGGCCGAGCTGGGCGCGATGCGGATCTCCGATGAGATCGACGCGCTTGAGGTGATGGGCATCGACTCGATGACGTTCCTGTGCGCCACGCGGCTGCTGGCCGCGTGGATCGCTTTGCCGTTCATGTACCTGGCGGCGATCGGCGTGGCCTACCTGGGCTCCTACATCGCGATCGTCGATCAGATCGGCTATGTGTCCCAGGGCGGCTACTTGCTGATCTTCTGGCAGTTTCAGAACGTGCCCGATCTGATCTTCAGCTTGATCAAGGGGATGACGATGGCCACCGCGATCGTGCTGGTGGCCTGCTACTACGGCTATACGGCCAGTGGCGGCCCGGTGGGGGTGGGCCGGGCGACGGCCAAGTCGATGGTGCTCAACCTGGTGTTGATCCACATCATCGGCATGCTCGGCACGCAAGTCTTCTGGGGCGGCAACGCTCGCGCCCCGATCGGAGGGTGAGCCGCCGCAACAGGAATCCGACTTCTACAATTTTATCTATGTCTATCCGAAAAAAAACGGATATCGACGTATATTATTGGATAAGTCTGATACTCTGGCGTCAGTGGACCCGGACACGAATCCCTACTCGATGGGCGCAGGCAACCCACCACCCGCGCTGACCGGCCGTGAAGATCAGGAGCGTCAATTCAGGACATTGCTTGCGCGTCTCCACGGTGGTTTGAGCGACCGGAGCATGATCGTGTCTGGCCTTCGCGGAGTCGGGAAGACCGTTCTCCTACTCGAGTTCGAGAGGATCGCCAAGGAGGCAGGATGGACAGCGCCGCGGCCAATCGAGATCAAGTCAGACACCGACTTCCGCGCCGAGCTCGCGGACGCTGCGTACCAATCCCTCTTGGACCTCAGCGCGCGCAAGGCGCTCGGAGACCGCTTGCGCGCGTTTACCGGGATACTGCGAGGCTTCAAGGTCGGGGCGAGCGCGGAAGGCAACCTCGAGTTCTCATTCGACCCAGACGCGATCAGCGGCATCACCGGCGACCTTGAGCGGGACCTGACCAACCTGTTCGAGAAACTCGGCCAGACGGCCCGCGAGCACGAAACAGGCGTCGTATTCCTCGTGGACGAGATGCAGTTCCTGACCCGTGGCGAGCTGGAGGCACTGGCCGCAGCAATGCATCGGGCTTCGCAGACGAAGCTACCTGTCGCCTTGGTCGGCGCGGGGCTGCCACAGCTCCCCGGCCTGATGGTCGACGCCAAGTCCTACGCCGAGCGTCTATTCGCCTACCCGCGGCTTGGGGCGCTCGACGACTCAGCAGCCCGCCGGGCGCTTGTAGCTCCGGCTGAGGCAGCGGGCGTCGCCTGGGAGGACGACGCACTAGCTCAAATCGTTGACGAGTCCGGTTGCTATCCCGCGTTCATTCAGGCCTACGGCAAGGAGGCATGGAACCAAGCACCGGAATCGCCGATTCGTCTCGCAGACGTGCTTGACGCTGAACCGCTCATTCACGCCCAACTCGACGACGAATTCTTCCACGTGCGCTTCGAGAAGGCGACAGACCGCGAGCGGGAGTACATGGCGGCGATGGCAGACCTCGGCGAGGGTCCGTACCGCACCGCTCAAGTTGCCGAGCGCCTCGGACGTAGCCCGTCCTACACATCGGCTCCCCGAGACTCGCTTATCAAGAAGGGACTCGTCTACAGTCCCGACCGCGGCCAAGTGGACTTCACGGTGCCCAAGTTCTCGCCATTTATGCGTCGCCGCTACCCGTTGGCAGCGCGACCTCGAGCACGCTGAGCCCCCAGGCTCCTCGCGTTCGCCGCAACGGCACCCGCTACGCTGCTCGCCATGTCCAAGACGCTGCTGATCGCCGAGAAGCCCTCCGTGGGCCAGGACCTCGCGCGCGTGCTCAAGGGGCCGTTCAAGAAACAGGAGGGCTCGCTGGAGGGCCCCGAACACGTGATCACCTGGGCGGTCGGGCACCTGGTGCAGCTGGCCGAACCGGAAGCGTATGACGCCAAATACAAGAGCTGGAAGATGGCCGACCTGCCGATCGTGCCCGAGCGCTTCAAGCTGGAAGTGCGCGACGAGCGCTCGCGCAAGCAGATGTCGGTCGTCACCAAGCAGCTCGGTCGCGATGACATCGACGAGGTGGTCAACGCCTGCGACGCCGGGCGCGAGGGCGAGCTGATCTTCGCCTACCTGTATGAGAAGGCCAAGGGCAACAAGCCCGTCAAACGGCTGTGGCTGAACTCGATGACCAACGCCGCCATGAAGAGCGCGCTGGGGTCGCTGCGCCCCGCGCAGGAGTTCGAGCGCCTGGAGCAGGCCGCCCGCTCGCGTTCTGAGGCCGACTGGATCGTCGGCATGAATGCCACGCGCGCCGCCACCATCCGCCTGCGCAGCTCTTTCGACGGCGCGGTCTCGCTCGGTCGCGTGCAGACGCCCACGCTGGCGATCGTCGCACGCCGCGAGGAGGAGATCAAAGCGTTCAAGCCCGAGCCCTACTGGTTGGTCGACGCTACCTTCGTCGGTGATCCTCTCGATGGCGAGGGCGGTGAGCGCACCTACCTCGGGCACTTCGCCGCACCCGCCGGCAGTCCGGGCAACACCAAGGGACCGCGCATCGGCACCGAGCAGGAGGCGCTGGCGGTCGTGGCCGCCTGCGAGGGCAGGCCCGGGACGATCACCAAGCTGGAGAAGAAAGAGCAGCGCGAGAAAGCGCCGATGCTGTATGACCTCACCACGCTGCAGCGCGAGGCCAACAACCGCTACGGGTTCTCAGCCAAACGCACGCTCGCGGCCGCCCAGAGGCTGTACGAGGAGCACAAGGCGCTCACCTATCCAAGGACCAACTCGCGCTACCTGACCACCGACATGGTCGAGGAGATCAAGCCGATCGCCGAGCTGGTGGGCGCCCACCCCGACTACCGCAAGGGCGCTGAGTACGTGACCGGCCTGGACGTGCTGCCGCTCGGCCGCGTGGTCAACGACGAGAAGGTCACAGACCACCACGCGATCATCCCCACGCGCTCCGAGCACAACCTGGAGAAAATGAGCTCCGACGACAGGCGCGTCTACGACATGGCCGTGCGGCGCTTTTTGGCCGTGTTCCACCCCGAGGCCGTGTTCGAGAACACGCGCGTGGAGACGACCGTCACCCCTGCCAACGGCGACGCGCAGGGAGCACCCCAGGGGGCAACGGCGGGACACGTGTTCCGCACGCGCGGCAAGCTGCTGATCGTGCCGGGCTGGCGCGGCGTCTATGACGAGATCTCCGCCGACGCCAAGGCGGCAGAAGCCGAGGCCCGGGGCGACGAGGACGAGGAGACCGACCAGCAACTCCCGCGCCTGGTGGCCGACGAGCAGGTGCAGACGCGCAAGATCGAGAGCCTGCGCAAGGAAACCAAACCGCCGCGGCGCTACAGCGACGCGTCGCTGCTGGGCGCGATGGAGACCGCCGGCAAGCTCGTCGACGACGACGAGCTGCGCGAGGCGATGAAGGACTCCGGGATCGGCACGCCCGCAACCCGTGCTGCGATCATCGAGCGGCTGATCACGGTCGGCTACCTCGAGCGCGACGGACGCGCGCTGGTGGCGACCGAGAAGGGGCTCAACGTGATCAGGCTGCTCAACGAGCACGCCCTCACCTCTCCCGGGCTGACCGGCAGTTGGGAGCAGCGCCTGGGCAAGATCGAGCGCGGCGAAGACTCGCGCAAGCAGTTCATGGGCGACATCGCCGGTTTCGCGCAGGAGACCGTCAAAGCCCTCGACGAGACGCTCAAAGACGTCCGCATCCCGCGCGCCAAGCTGGGCCCGTGCCCGATCTGTGGCCACGAGATCGTGGAGAACCGCAAGGGCTACTCCTGTTGGGCGCGCGACGATCCCGGCTGCGGCTTTGTGATCTGGAAGTCCAAAGCCGGCAAGACGCTGCCGCTGGCCATCGCCAAGGAGCTGATCAAGACCGGCTACACCGCCCAGGCGGTCACCGGCTTTCGCGGGCGCAGTGGGCGCAGCTTCCGCGCCCACTTGGCCCTGCAGCAGACCGACGAGGGCAGATGGCGGGTGGAGTTCGACGAGCTGTGGGCCAGAGAGGGCGCAAAGCCGCCCGACGCAGAGGTCGACGCGGCGGCGGGCGAGACCGCCGTTGCGGCGCGCAGCGCAGCGTAAAAACACGTTCTAAGGTCGCGGACGCCAACGCACGCCAACGGGCTCGTCGGCCGGGTGCGCCAGGATGGCTTCGTGCCGATCTCCCTGGTCACCGGGCCCGCCAACGCGGGCAAGGCGCGCGTCGTCATGGATGCCATGCGCGCGCATCTCGCGCGCGGTGAGGAGCCGCTGCTGGTCGTGCCCACGCGGGCCGACGCCGAGCACTACACGCGCGAGCTGGCCGGGCAGGGCGCAGCGCTGGGCGTGCGCGTGGAGCGCTTCCATGGTCTGATCGGCGAGGCGGTCGCGCGCGCTGGCACCGCCGAGCCGGTACTGGGCGCGCTGGCCCGCGAGCGGGTGCTTGGCGCGCTCGCCGGCTGCGCCCAGCTGGCCGTTGCGGGCGCGAGCGCCGCGCCCAACGGGCAGGCGGTGGCCCCGGCGTCGCAGGCGGCGAACGCCGGCCTCGACGGCGGCCCGGACGCCGCCGGAGCGGGCCTCGTGCGCGCGCTGGGCGACGTGATCGCCGAGCTGCAGGTCCGGCGCGTGAGCGCCGCGCGCCTGGGGCGCGCGCTGGCCGATTGGACCGCGCAGGATGGATCGGTCGGTGCCAGCGGCGCTCTGGGGGGCCTCTACGGCGACTACCTGCGCACGCTGGCGCGGCTCGGGCGCGTGGACGCCGAGCAACGTGCCGTGCGCGCGCTCGACGCTTTGCGACGCGAGCCCGCGCTGTGGCAGGGCACGCCGGTGATGTTCTACGGCTTTGACGATCTCACGCACCTGCAAGTGGACGCGATCGACACGCTCGGCCGGGTGGTGGACGCGCCGGTGACCGTGTCATTGGCCTACGAGCCGGGGCGGGCCGCGTTTGCCGGCAGAGCCTCGACGTTCGCCGCGCTGGCGCCGCTCGCAGACGAGCACCGCCAGCTGGACGCCCGCGCCGACTACTACGCGCCCGGCGCGCGCGCGGCGCTCAGTCATCTGGAGCGCTCGCTGTTTGAGGCGCGCGCTGCGCGCGCCCCCGGCCCCACGGGAGCGGTGCGGCTGCTGGAGGGAGCGGGCGAACGCGCCGAGCTGGAGCTCGTGGCAGGCGAGATCGCCGCACTGCTTCATGGCGGCATCGCGCCGCAGGAGATCGCCGTGGTGGCGCGCGCCCCTGGCACCAATGCCGAGCTGCTGGCCGAGGTCTTCACGCAGGCGGGCGTGCCGTATGCGCTTGCGCGGCGCAGGCGCCTGGCCGACACCGCGCTCGGACGGGCGCTCGTGGGGGTGCTGCGCTGTGGGGCCGACAGCGGCACGCTCGGCGACCTAATGGCGTGGCTGCGCGCGCCCGGGCTGTTGGAGCATCCGGAGCTGGCCGACCGGCTCGAGCTGCAGGCCCGGCGCGCCGGCGCCACCAGCGCGGCGCAGGCGCGGGCGCTGTGGGAGCGATCGCACTGGCGCCTGGACACGATCGACCAGCTTGGCCAAGCGCAGCGGCGTGGGCCGATCGCGCTGATCGACCGCGCCGAGCGCGAGCTTCAGTGGCTGTTCTGCGCGCCCCGCAGGCGCACGGCGAGCGTGCTGGACGCCGACGATCTCGACGAGGCGCAGGCGCTGTCAGCGGGACGGCGCGCGCTGGGCGAGCTGCGCGAGCTCGCGCGGCTCGCGCCCGACCTCGTCCCAACCGACGCGCAGGGCCTGGCCGCCTGGCTGGAGCGCCTGGACATCGTCAGCGGGGATACGGCCGGGTCTGGCTCGTCCGCGCCGGCGGTCGCCGTGGTCGATCCGCTATCGCTGCGCGCCAGGCGCGTGCGCGCGCTGTTCGTGTGTGGCCTGCAGGAAGGTGTCTTTCCGGCGCCGGCGCGCCCGCAGCCGTTCCTGGCCGAGGAGGAGCGCCGCCGGCTGGCCGAGACGTCGGGCCTGGTGCTCGGCGAGCGCAAGGACGCGCTGGCCGCCGAGCGCTACCTGCTGTATGCGATCGCCTCGCGCCCGGAGGAGCTGCTCGTGCTCAGCTGGCACCTGGCCGACGACGACGGCGAGCCGACCGCCAGGTCGCTGTTCGTAGACGACGTGTGCGACCTGTTCGCCGAGGGGACGCTCGAGCAGCTTGCGCGCAGGCCCACCGCAGCCGCACAGGATGTGGCCCCGCCCGCCGTGCCTCGCCCGGCGCGAACCGGACACCTGACCGACGAGCGGCTGCTGGACGACCTGCGTGCGCATGTCTGGTCAGCGTCCTCGTTGGAGGTATGGATCTCCTGCCCCGTGCGCTGGTTTGTCGAGAGGATGCTCAGGCCGGGGGCGATCGACCCCGACCCCGAGCCGTTTGCCCGCGGCGGCCTGGCCCATGCCGCGCTCAAGGACACGCTGGAGGGCCTCGCGCGCGAGCGCGGCTCGGCGCGCCTGACGCCCTCCAGCCTGCCGCGAGCGCGCGAGCTGCTGCGCACGGCGCTGGCCGACAACGAGCCCGCCTACCCGCTGTCGGTGGCGCCCGAGCGCGTGCCCGGAACGCGGCGCAGATTGCACGCCGACCTGGAGCGCTACCTGGACTACGCGGCCGAGCTGCGCAGCCCCCTGGAGCCGACCGCCCTGGAGCTGGGCTTCGGCTTCACCGCCAAGGACGATCGCGGCGGGGCCAGCGAGCTGTCCGCGTTCGAGCTGGGCGACGGGGTGAGGATGCGCGGACGGATCGATCGTGTGGACACCGGCGGGATGGGCCAGGCGGTGGTCTATGACTACAAGGGCCGCGCCGCGCCCGGCGCGGCCAGGTGGATCTCGGAGGGCAACCTGCAGGTGGCGCTGTACATGCGCGCGGTCGAGAGCCTGCTCGGCCTGCAGGCGGTGGGCGGCTTCTACCAGCCGCTGGCCGGCGCCGATCTGCGCGCACGCGGCGTGCTCGACGAGGACGGCGGCGTGGAGCTTGAGTGCGTGCGCGGCGAGGCGCGCGAGCACGAGCAGGTGCGCGAGCTGCTCGACGAGGCCGTTGCGTTGGCGCTTACCGCGGCCGGGCAGGCCGCGCGGGGCGAACTCGAGCCGCGGCCGCGGACGTGCGCGTACGGCGGAGGTTGCATGTACCCCACGATCTGCCGCTGCGAGCGCTGATGGAGGCCGGCCAGCTGCGCATCGAGGGCCTGGCAGACGTCGAAGCGGACGATCGTGAGCCACAGCGCCCAGACGCGCCCGCGGGCCTCGAGCTGACCGACGAGCAGGAGCAGCCGGTCGCCCGCCGGTCGGGGTCGCTGCTGCTGTCGGCCGCCGCCGGCAGCGGCAAGACCTCTGTGCTGGTCGAGCGCTTCGTCCGGGCCGTCCGCGAGGACGGGCTCGCGCCGGGCAGAGTCCTTGCGATCACATTCACCGACCGCGCCGCCGGCGAGCTGCGCGAGCGCGTGCGCGCGCGCCTGCTGGAACTGGGCGAGCGCGAGGCCGCACGCGACACCGAGGCGGCGTTCGTGGGCACCTTCCACAGCTTCTGCGCACGCCTGCTGCGCGCGCACGCGCTGATGGCGGGCCTGGAACCGGAGTTCGCGATCCTCGACGAGGGCCTTGCCGGACGGCTGCGCGGGGAGGCTTTCAGGGTCGCGCTGCGCGCGTTCGTCGACGGGGAGCGCACCGACGCGGTGGACCTGCTGGCCGCCTATGGAGCTGATCGCCTGCAGGCGACGATCGCGGCCGTGCACGCGCAGCTGCGCAGCCGCGGCCAGCGCCTGCCGCTACTGCCCGCGCCCGCGCCGAGCCCGGCGCCGCGCCTGTGGTCGGGGAGCGATGACGCTGACGCGGCCGCCACCTGTGTCCTGTTGGACGAGCTGCTGGAGGGATTCGGCAACGCCTACGAGAACCTCAAGCGCCGGCGCGGCGCCGTGGACTTCGACGACCTGGAGCTGTGCGCGCTGGCGCTGTTGGAGGGGCATGAGAGCGTCCGCACGGCCTGGTCTGAGCGCTTCGAGCTGCTGATGGTCGACGAGTTCCAGGACACCAACCCGCGCCAGCTAGCGATCCTGTCGGCGCTAGATCGCGCCAATCTGTTCACCGTAGGCGACGAGCACCAGTCGATCTACGGCTTCAGGCACGCCGACGTCAACCTGTTTCGCGATCGCCGCGCCGAGCTCCAACAGCGCGGCGGCTGCCTGGCGCTGACGCGTAACTTCCGCAGCCGCGCGCCGTTGCTGAACGTCGTCAACACCGTCTTTGCAGATCGCCTGCCCGACTTTCAGCCGCTCGTGCCAGCCCGCCGCGACGCCCAAGCGCACGAGCCGCTGGTCGACCTGTTGCTGACCGCGCGCAGCGGTTGGGAGCAGGCGCCCTACGAGCAGATCGCGCAGGGGCTGCCACCGGCCCCCCTGTGGCGCCAGGCGGAGGCGCGGATGCTCGCCCGCCACGTGCAGGAGCTGGTCGACGGAGAGGGTGTGCACCCGGGCGACGTGGCGGTGCTGCTGCGCGCGCTCGGCGACGTCGAGGTCTACGAGCGCGCGCTGCAGATGCGCGGCCTGCGCACGCTGGCCGCCGTCGGCGCCTTCTGGGAGCACCAGCAAGTCGGCGACCTGCTCGCCTACCTGCGCGCGCTCGCCAACCCGCTCGACGAGCAGGCCCTCTACGCCACGCTCGCCTCGCCGCTGGTCGGGCTCTCGCGCGACAGCCTTGCGCTGCTCGCGCGCGCCGCGCGAGCGATCGGCCGTGGCGTGTGGGAGACCTCGCTGCTGGCCGGCGAGGAAGAGTGGCCCGACGGCATCTCAAGCGACGAGCGCGCTGTGCTCGCGGACTTCTGTGCTCGCATGCGCCAGGAGCGCGCGTCGGCGGCGCAGCGCACGATCGCCGAGCTGATCGAGCGCGCGCTGCAGGCAGGGCGCTATCGCGAGCACGTGCTCAGCCTGCCCTCCGGCGAGCGCAGGCTGGCCAACGTGCACAAGCTGCTACGCCTGGCACGGCGCTTTGAGGCCAGCGAGGGCCGCGACCTGCGCGCCTTTCTCGACCACGCCGCGCACCTCTCCGACGCGGCCGGCGGGGAGGCTCACGCTCCCATTGACGCGGGCGAGCCAGACGCCGTCCGACTGATGAGCATCCATGCCGCCAAGGGCCTGGAGTTCCCTGTGGTATGCGTCGCCGACCTCGGGCGCGCCGCCAACACACGCATGCCCGACCTGCTCGTCGACGGCGAGCGCATGGGCCTGCAACTGGTGCGTCTGGACGGCGCCAAGGCAACGCCCACGCTCGACTTCGAGCGGCTGAGCGATGAGCGCAGGACAGCGGAAGCGCAGGAGGAGGACAGGATCATGTACGTGGCCATGACCCGCGCCCGTGAGCGGCTGGTGCTGAGTGGCGCGGTCGACCTCGAGCGCTGGTCCGAGCGGCGCCAGGCGGCGACCGCGATCTCCTGGCTGGGCCCCGCCTTGGCGGCCGACCTGCCGACGCTTGCATCGGGCAATGCGCACGTGCGCGTGCGGCTGAATTCGCCAGCGAGCGCCCGCGAGGTCCTTGACCTGGATTCGATGGCGGCGGGTGAGGCGGGGGGCAGCGCGGCGGGATACATCCGTTCTGCAGAGCGTGCGCCATCGTCTATACAACACGTAGCGACAATCGCGCACACCGGTCGCAACGAGGATGACGCCTGCCGTCCCGACCAAGCGACGCGCCCGATCTCCCAGGCCGACCTGGGCACGCTCAGCTACACCGCCCTCAGCGAGCTGGAGCGCTGCGGCTACCGCTACTACCTCGAACGGGTGCTCGGCCTCGGCGAGGACCGCGCAGTCGGCGCCGCAGAGCACATCTCGGGCCCGGGCCTTGACCCGCGCGCCCGCGGCACGCTCGTGCACAGGCTGCTGGAGGACGTCGACTTCTCGCGCCCGGTTGCGCCGTCATCGGAGCAGGTCGGCCGCATAGCGCGAGAGTTGGGAATGCGCGCCCTGCAAAGCGAGCGCGAGGAGATCGCAGCGCTGCTGCAGGAAGCCTGCCGCTCGTCGCTGGCCGCTCGCCTTGCGGGCGCCGGGCAGATACGTCGCGAGCATCCCTTCGCGTTCTCGCTTGTCGTGGATGAACCGACCAAGCCGACCGAGCCGACCGAGCCCGCCGGGCCGAACGCGCGGGGCGAGGCCGGCGGACAGCTGATCGCGGGCGTCATCGACCTGCTCGCACGCGAGCGCGACGGCCTGCTGGTCGTCGACTATAAGAGCGATCGCGTTGGCGCGGAGGTCGATCTGCGAGAGCTGGTCGGGCGCGAGTACGGCGTCCAGCGCTTGATCTACGCGCTCGCGGTCCTGCGCAGCGGCGCAGCTGGCGTGGAGGTGGTCCACTGGTTCCTGGAGCGCCCCGACGATCCGGTGAGCGCCCGCTTCGGCGCGGAGGATCGCGACGGCCTCGAAGCGCAACTGGCCGCGCGCCTGGGCCGCGCCCGCGTGGACCCTTTCCGCGTGAGCGCCACGCCACACCGCGGCCTGTGTCTGACCTGTCCCGGCCGGGCCGGCCTGTGCTCGTGGGACGAGGCGCACACGCTGCGCGCGGAGCCTTGAGAACCAGCCTCGCGCTCGGGTTTTCGAGCGTCGCGCTCTGGTTTTCGCCCTACTTGCGCTGATACGCTTTCTCAAACCGCCTCAGGTGCCCGCCTACCTGCGCCACGGTGGGTATGTCCTCGAGCTCATATCCATCGCGCGGGATGCACCGCTCAAAGGCAGCACTGCCATGAAATCGCACATCAAGCAGCCGCCACAGGCCGTCGGACTCTACGACCCCCGCTTCGAGCATGACGCTTGCGGCGTGGGGATGGTCGCGCGCCTTGACAACATCCCCACCCACGAGGTGATCTCGCGGGCAGTCACCGCGCTGGAGAACCTCGAGCATCGCGGCGCCACCGGCGCGGACCCGTGCACGGGCGACGGCGCGGGAATCCTCATGCAGATGCCCGACGAGCTGCTGCGTGCGGTGGTCGACTTTGACCTGCCGCCAGCGGGCGCCTACGGCGTTCTGATGTGCTTCCTGCCTACCGACGATGGGCCTCGCGGAAGGCTCGAAGAGCTGCTGGAGAGCACCGTGGCTGCGGAGGGCCAGCGAGTACTCGGCTGGCGCGACGTGCCGATCGACGCCGAGCAGACCGGCGAGGTAGCAGCCGCCTGCCGCCCGGTGATCCGTCAGCTGTTCGTGGGCGCCGCCGGCGTCGAGGCTCACGACCAGGACGCGTTCGAGCGCAAGCTGTACGTGATCCGCCGCGTGTGCGAGCTGACGGCGCCGGACGCCGGCCTGTACGTGGCGTCGAGCTCCTCGCGCACGATCAACTACAAGGGCATGCTCATCAGCTACCAGCTGGCAGCCTTCTACCGCGACCTCAGCGACGAGCGCGCCAAGAGCGCGATGGCGCTCGTGCACTCGCGCTTCTCGACCAACACCTTCCCCAGCTGGGAGCTCGCGCACCCCTACCGGGTGATCTGTCACAACGGCGAGATCAACACGGTGATGGGCAACGTCAACTGGATGCGCGCCCGCGAGAGCCAGTTGAGCAGTGAGCTGTTCGGCGAGGACCTGCACAAGCTGCTGCCGGTCGTGGCGCCCGGCAACTCCGACTCGGCCACGTTCGACAACGTACTCGAGCTGCTCATGCTTGCCGGTCGCTCGCTGCC
The DNA here is from genome assembly GCA_963734225.1 of uncultured Solirubrobacteraceae bacterium. Classification (GTDB taxonomy): domain Bacteria; phylum Actinomycetota; class Thermoleophilia; order Solirubrobacterales; family Solirubrobacteraceae; genus Palsa-744. The sequence continues at coordinate 214,526 of CAVTGI010000014.1, read as the reverse complement.
GCACGCGGCGATGATGATGATCCCCGAGGCTTATCGCGACCGTGACGACCTGCCTGACTACTTGAAGGGCTTCTACGCCTTTCACTCGTGCCTGATGGAGCCCTGGGACGGTCCCGCGTCGGTGGCCTTCACCGACGGGCGTGTGGTCGGCGCGACGCTCGACCGCAACGGTCTGCGGCCGGGTCGCTGGGTGGAGACGACCGATGGGTATGTGGTGCTCGGCTCGGAGTCCGGGCTGTTGGACATCGCACCCGAGCAGATCCGGCGTCTGGGCCGCCTGCAGCCGGGCAAGCTGTTCCTGGTCGACCTCGAGCGGGGTCGCATCGTCGAGGACGAGGAGGTCAAGCGCGAGGTCGCCACGCGCCGTCCCTACGGCGAGTGGTACGCGCGCAACGCCGTGCCGTTCTCCAAGCTGGCGCCGTCGTCGCAGGTGACCATCTCCAGCCAGCCGCTGCGCCTGCGCCAACGCGCGTTCGGCTACTCCCAGGAGGATCTGCGCGTGCTGCTCGCCCCGATGGCCAGCGAAGGCGCAGAGCCGATCGGCTCGATGGGCAACGACCTCTCGCTGGCGGTGCTGTCCGACCAGGCGCCGCCGCTGTTCTCCTACTTCAAGCAGCTGTTCGCGCAGGTGACCAACCCGCCGATCGACCCGATCCGCGAGGACATCGTGATGAGCCTCGCGACGAGCCTGGGCAGCGAGCGCAACCTGCTCGACGAGACCCCCGAGCACGCCCACAAGCTGCTGCTCGAACAGCCGATCCTGCTCAACCGCGAGCTCGAGACGCTGCGCAACGTGCAACACGACGTGTACTCCGCAGAAACCATCGACATCACCTGGCCCATATCAGAGGGCCCCGCCGGGATGCGACGGGCGCTCGAGCGGATCTGCTCACAGGCGCACGAGGCGATCGCGCGGGGCGTCAACATCATCATCCTGTCCGACCGCGCGATCGGTCCCAGCCGCGCGCCGATCCCATCGCTGCTGTCGGTGGCGGCCGCCCAGCACCATCTCGTGCTCGCGGGAACCAGGCTGCGTGCGGGCATCATCCTGGAGTCGGGCGAGCCGCGCGAGGTGCACCACTTCGCCACGCTGATCGGCTACGGCGCCAGCGCCATCAACCCGTATCTGGCACTGGAGACGCTCGACGAGATGGTCGTCGAAGGGCGCATCGGCAAGGCCGGCGACAACGGCGCGATGCAGCCGCCGCTTCCCGAGCAGCTGAACGACCTGCTCGAGCTGGCCGCACAGAACTACGTCAAGGCGGTCGGCAAAGGGCTGCTCAAGACGATCTCCAAGATGGGCATCTCCACGATCCAGTCCTATCGGGCGGCACAGATCTTCGAGGCCGTGGGGCTGGAGCGCGAGCTGATCGACGCGCACTTCACCGGCACCGCCTCGCGCGTGGGCGGCGTGGGCATGGACGTGCTCGCCACCGAGGCGCTCGAGCGCCATGCGCGGGCCTATCCACGGCCGCACGACGAGCTGTTGCCTGTGGGCGGCGTGTACGCGTGGCGGCGCGACGGCGAGCATCACATGTGGAACCCCGAGACGATCGCGCTTGTGCAGCACGCCGTGCGCGCTGCCAACGGCGACGTGGCGGGCGCGCTGAAAGGCGACCGCGAGGCCTACGAGGCGGTGCGCGACAGCCCCGCGTTCGAGAAGTACCGCGAGTATGCGCGCCAGGTCAATGAGGACGCCGCTCGCCAGGCGACGCTACGCGGCCTGCTGGAGATCGGGGCGGGCGCGGGCGCCGCAAACGTGCAGCCGATCGCGCTGGAGGAGGTTGAGCCGGCGAGCGAGATCGTCAAGCGCTTCTGCACCGGCGCGATGAGCCTCGGCTCGATCTCGCGCGAGGCGCACGAGACGCTGGCGATCGCCATGAACCGCCTGGGCGGGCGCTCGAACACGGGCGAGGGCGGCGAGGACCCCGTGCGCTTTCAGCCGGACGCCAACGGCGATCGCCGCCGCTCGGCGATCAAGCAGGTCGCCTCGGGCCGCTTCGGCGTGACGATCCACTACCTGGTCAACGCCGACGAGCTGCAGATCAAGATGGCCCAGGGCGCAAAGCCCGGCGAGGGCGGCCAGCTGCCCGGCCACAAGGTCGACGCATACATCGGCTCGATCCGCCACACGATGCCCGGCGTCGGCCTGATCTCCCCGCCGCCCCACCACGACATCTACTCGATCGAGGACCTCAAGCAGCTGATCTATGACCTGCGCTGCTCCAACCCCGCGGCCGAGGTGTCGGTCAAGCTCGTCTCGGAGGTGGGCGTCGGCACGGTCGCCGCGGGCGTGTCCAAGGCCAACGCCGACCGCGTGCTGATCGCCGGCCACGACGGCGGTACGGGCGCATCGCCGCTGTCCTCGATCCAGGCCGCGGGAGTGCCCTGGGAGATCGGCCTGGCCGAGACCCAGCAGACGCTGCTGCTCAACGACCTGCGCTCGCGTATTAAGGTTCAGACGGACGGCCAGCTGAAGACCGGGCGAGACGTGGCGATCGCGGCGCTGCTGGGCGCCGACGAGATGGGCTTCTCGACCGCCCCGCTGATCGCGACGGGCTGCATCATGATGCGCGCCTGCCACCTGAACACATGCCCGGTGGGCATCGCCACGCAGGACCCCGAGCTGCGCAAGCGCTTCAAGGGCACGCCCGAGCACGTGGTCAACTTCTTCTTCTTCGTCGCCGAGGAAGTGCGCGAGATCCTCGCCTCGCTGGGGCTGCGCTCGCTCGATGAGGCGATCGGCCGCGTGGACCTGCTCGGCGTGAGCGGTGCAATCGAGCACTGGAAGGCGCGAGGCGTGGACCTGACGCACATCCTCACCAACATCGAGCTGTCAGACGGTGCTGCGCGCCACCGTGTGGAAGCCCCGCCGGCGGTGCTCGAGGACGCCCTGGACTGGGAGCTGGTGGCGCGCGCCGAGCCCGCGCTCGCGCGCGACGCCGACGCGATCGCCGCAGGCGACCACGGCTCCGCCCTGGCAGGCGGGCGGATGACCGGCCCTCCCCGCGTCAGGATCGAGATGCCGATCCGCAACCGCAATCGCTGCGTGGGCGGCATCCTCTCCAGCCACATCGCCCAGCGCCACGGCGCGGCGGGGCTGCCCGAAGACTCGATCATGGTCGATTTCGAGGGCTCGGCGGGGCAGAGCTTCGCCGGCTGGCTTGCGCCCGGGGTGACCTTCACGCTGCGCGGCGACGCCCAGGACTACGCCGGTAAGGGGCTGTCGGGCGGGGTCTTCGCGATCCGCCCGCGCGAGGGCATGGGCGAGCATTTCATCGCCGAGCGCAACGTGATCGTCGGCAACACCGTGCTCTACGGCGCGACCGCCGGGCGGGCCTTCTTCCGCGGCCTGGCCGGCGAGCGCTTCGCGGTGCGCAACTCGGGTGCATGGGCGGTCGTCGAGGGGGTCGGCGACCACGGCTGCGAGTACATGACCGGCGGGCGCGTCGTCGTGCTGGGGCCGACCGGGCGCAACTTCGCTGCGGGCATGAGCGGGGGGGTGGCCTACGTCCTGAACGAGGACGGCACGTTCGCGGGGCGCTGCAACATGGGCATGGTCGGCTTCGACGAGCTGTCCGAGGCCGATGCGATCGAGCTGCGCGCGATGGTCGCCGAGCACCAACAGCGGACCGACTCGCCGGTGGCCGCCCGCGTGCTGTCGCAGTGGGAGGCGCTGCTGGACAGGCGAGCCTTTGTGAAGGTGATGCCCCACGACTACAAGCGCGTCCTGCGCGAACTGGCAGCATCGTCCCCGGAGGGGGAGGTCGAGGCCCTGGCGGCTCGCGCCGCGGGGAACGGGGCCCCATCTGCCGCCGGCGCGTCTCGGCCGCTGGACGCGACCGAACCGGGAGACACTCGCTCCGCTCGCGTCCCCGAACCGGCCAGCGAGACGGGCGCCTGATGGGCAAGCTGGGCGGCTTTTTGAAGATCGAGCGTCACGGGGTCCCCTACAGGGACCCGCAGGAGCGCGCGCACGACTATCGCGAGTTCCAGCTGACGCGCCCGGAACCCGAGTTGCGCGAGCAAGGTGCCCGTTGCATGGACTGCGGCGTGCCCTTCTGCCACAACGGTTGCCCGCTGGGCAACCTGATACCGGACTGGAACGATCTCGTCTATCACGGGCGCTTCGCAGACGCGATCACCCAACTGCACGCGACCAACAACTTCCCCGAGTTCACCGGCCGGCTATGCCCGGCGCCGTGCGAGGCGGCATGCGTGCTGGAGATCCGCGAGGGCGACGCGGTGACGATCAAACAGATCGAGAACGCGATCATCAACCGTGCCTGGGAGGAGGGCTGGGTTTCGCCGCGTCCACCCCGGCGCGAGACCGGCCAGGCGGTGGCGGTGGTGGGCTCAGGACCCGCCGGCATGGCCGCCGCCCAGCAGCTGCGCAGGGCTGGCCACCGCGTGACGCTGTTCGAGCGCGACGAGGCGATCGGCGGGCTAGTGCGCTTCGGCGTGCCCGACTTCAAGATCGAGAAGACGACCGTGCAGCGGCGCGTGGAGCAGCTGATCGCAGAGGGCGTGGAGGTGCGCTGCGGCGTGGACGTGGGACGCGACGTGAGCGTCGCCGAGCTGCGCGCGGGCTATCAGGCGATCGTGCTGGCGACCGGTTCGCGCATCCCGCGCGACCTGTCCGTGCCGGGCAGGGAGCTGGAGGGCGTGCACTTCGCGATGGACTACCTGTATCAGCGAAACCGCTGGGCCGCGCGCGAGTTCGGCCCCGAGCCGACGGTGCCCCAGCCGCCGATCGAGCGCGAGATCAGCGCCAAGGGCAAGGACGTGGTGGTGATCGGCGGCGGCGACACGGGCGCGGACTGCGTCGGCAACGCCCTGCGTGAGGGCGCTAGCTCGATCGTCCAGCTGGAGATCTTGCCCGAGCCGCCCGAGCATCGTCCCGACGAGCGCACCCCCTGGCCGGAGTGGCCGCTGAAGTACCGCCTCAGCTACGCGATGGAAGAGGCGAGGGAGACTGACGTGGGCGAGCAGGACTACTCCGTCGCCACCACGAGCTTCACAGACGACGGCAGCGGTGCGCTCGCGGGCCTGCGCATCGTCCAGGCCGAGCCTGCCCCGCCGTTCTCGCCCGTGCCGGGCACCGAGCGCGAGCTGCCCACGCAGCTGGTGCTGCTGGCGATGGGCTTTGTAGGACCCGAGCAGCAGCTGCTCGACGAGCTTGAAGTCGAAAGGGACCCACGTGGCAACGTCAAGTCGGTCAAGCCCTACACGACGTCTGCGCCCGGCGTATTCGCCGCCGGCGATGCGCGCCGCGGGCAGTCGCTGATTGTGTGGGCGATCAATGAGGGCCGCCAATGCGCGCGCATGGTCGACCGCCACCTCGCCGAGACGGCCGCTGACGGCGGTGTCGCGCTGGGCGGGCCCGACCACGACGAGGGCATTGCCGGCCATGCCGACGCGGACAACGGTCCCGAGGGCCCGCCTCTGCACGTGGGGCCGAGTGTCGTGCGGGCCAGAGGTTCGTCCTGACCCCGTCAGTCTGCGAGATGTGCCTGGAGCATCTGCAGCAGGACGCCGGTCATCACTTGAGCTACGTTCCAGGCGACGAGCATCAGTCCGCAAACATGGCGCGCACGCCGAGCGTATCTGCAGTGGCGACGCGTTCGATGCGGCGGCCCTCCAGCGGGTCCTGCTCGTGGACCTCGGCCTGCGCTATCGCCTCGATGTCCGCTTGGAGACGGTCGGCTATGCGATAGCCACGCAGGCGCTCCAGGGTTCCATCCAGGTCGTTGTGTGAGCGGTCGGCCACTGGCCAAGAGTAGCTGAGCCTGTGATCTTCGCAACGAGGATCGCGAGTATGGTCCCGAGCGTCTGTCAAGATCAGGAAAAGATCGGATCTAGCCAAGGAGCAGCATGCGGTGGAGGGCGTGAACGCCGAGCGCGACGCGCAAGAGATGTTGAGGACCCATTGGGCAACGTGGACTGGCGACATCCCCGTGCCGATCGACCCGATCGCGATTGCGCGCAAGCTCGACATTAAGGTCTTTACTGCGCTGCTTGAGCAGAACGTCTCCGGCAAGCTCTTTATGAAGGCGGGCCGGGATCCCGAGATCTATCTCAACCAATCGGACAGTTACAACCGCCAGCGTTTCACGTGCGCGCACGAGTTGGGACACTGGGTCAAGCACGTGGCCGAGGGCGTCGAAAGCGACGAGATCGTGGATTACCGCGGGCCGCTCGCATCGACCGGCACGGATACTCAGGAGATCTATGCCAATCGGTTCGCTGCAACTCTCCTGATGCCCGCCGAGCAAGTACGGCGTATGACGGAGCGAGGCTACGGGCCAGTCGCAGTGGCCGACGCGCTGCGTGTATCGCCGGACGCGGCTCAGTTTCGGATCAAGAATCTCGGAGCTGATTGAATCACTTGCGTCTCCCCGGTCGTCGCCGCATCACGGTGGGCTCCACTACGTGGACTGGGATCAGTGGCGCGCAACCCGCGCCGACGCTTGCAGAACACGAAGCCGAACAACGGCAACTTGCCAACGAAAAGGCAAGGAATCTGCTCGCTTATGGCAAGGTCTATGCGTATGGGGCGTTGGTCGCCATGGGGGTCCAGATCCTTATCGCCGACATAGCCTTCTACATCTACGGATATGAGCATGTTGCAAACGGGCATCGTTGGCAGATCCCGGTCGGGGCGATTCAGGTCTGGCTCGGAGCGACGGTGGTGCAGATCATCGGGGTGGTGCTCGTAATCGCCAAATCGCTGTTTCCAGACGAAAAGCCAGCCAAGCCAAGCTGACCTCCCCGACGCTCCAACGCCCCTGTGCGCCCGAAATCCCAACCGAGAAACCACCGGCGGGCTGGAGCGTTGTCGCCTTCCCCGTATCGTGGGTGCGACTATGCTGCGCGCCTGCAACTCGACCCCGGCCATTGCCCACCTTCTGCCGGCATAACCGCTTCGTAGAGCGCTGCCCGATCTGCAGCAAGACGCTGCCGGATCGTCAGCCCTTGGGCGCACGCCCACCGCGCGCTTCAAGGGCCGGGCGCGCTGCATCAGGCGCCAGGACTGGGGCGCGGCGCCCGCGCGGCGACGGCCTGCGCGTCCAGCGCGAGGGCCGCGCCGAGGACGACGGCTATCGCTGCGAGCTGGTGCCCGGCCTGCGCGCGTCCGCGGACGCGAGTCGCCTGGCGCAGGAGATCGCCTTTGCGAGCGGCCGCCTGCTGACCCTGGCAGCGGCGCCGCCAGGCCTCTACGGCGAGGCGCGTGCGCTTGGCGTGAGCGACCTCGAGCGGGCCACGTGGATGTGCTTGTTGATCGCCTACCTGTCGCCGCTGGAGGGCGATGATCCGTTCGCGGGCATCCGCCTGGCGCTGGCTGTCGAGCCAGGCACGCTGCCCGACCTCGGGGACGTTCCCCTCGGCCCGCGCACCTGTCACGAGCCTGAACGCGGCACGGAGACCCTGGCGGCGTATCTCAACTGGGTCGAGCGCAGCGGCCCCAGCCAGGCGGCGGCGTTCGCCGGCGATCCTGCGTGGACCGCCGAGCGGCGCTTCGAGCGTCTGTTCGAGCGCCTCGCCCTGCCCGGTCTCGGGCGAACAGGGCGCTATGAGCTGTTGCTGATATTGGGGCGTCTGGGGCTGTATGAGCTGCGCCCGGACTCGCTGCATGTGGGCGGCGCGCGTGGCGTCTCCACCGAAGACCTCACGACGGTGGCCGCCAAGCGGGTGTTCGGGATCGGCGACCCGCTGCTGCTCGAGCGACGCGCGGCCACGCTCGCCCAGGCGATGTCGGTGCCTGTGGAGACGCTGGACCTGGCGCTGTTCAACTGGGCGGCGCCGCAGCGGGCCACGCTCGGATTCCCGGCCGCTGCCAGCGACGCGGGCGCGCTCGAGCGTGCCGGCGCGGCGCTCGTGCTCTGAGCAGGCCGAGCCGGGCTCTCGGCGTCGCGCGCCGACGGCGAGCGGGGCCAAAAGTACCGTCCACACCGCCGCCTACAGTCCTGGACGTCAGTCGCCCCCGTCCCAGGAGTCGTGATGCCGCTCTGTTTCATCCAGCCACAAGATGCGATCCGCGTGATCGCCGAGTCGGTCGGCCGTGAGGCGCGTCGCCAGCTCGTGGGCGAGGTGGTGCGTGCATGGGTCGACGACATTCCCGACCAGGAACTGTCGGTCCACTATGCCAAGGCGATAGCCGATCTAGATGAGGAGGACCTGCATCTGCTCGCCGCCTGGCACGCCTCGCTGGAGGTCGGGCAGCCGATTCCCAACACCGAGTTCCTCGTCGGGGTGTTTCCAAGTCTCGGCGACAACAGGCGCGAGGCGCTGAAGATCGCGGCGGGCTTCCGCGGCGAGGAGGCCTTCCAGGCCGGCGTGGCTGAGGACCAGGCGCTCGACACGGTCCTGCCGCGGCTGTCGAGCGAGCGGGCCGCGGAGCTCGCGACGCAGTGCATACAGCTGTACATGTGGGATCGCCTGGGCTGCGACAACTGAGCCGGCTAGACTCGGCCTATGTCAGAGGAGCTTGCGGCCGCGCCGACCGTGGATGACGTGATGGACGCGCTGTCCAACGTGATCGACCCGGAGTTGGGGCTGGACTTCGTCGAGCTGGGGCTGATCTATGGGGTGGCGGTCGACGAGGGCAACGTGCACGTGACGTTCACGCTGACCACGCCCGGCTGTCCGATCGGGCCGCAGGTCAACGAACAGATCGAAGAGTTCGTGGGCGAACTGGACGGCGTCAAGACGGTCGAGTCGGAGATGGTGTTCGTGCCGCCGTGGTCGCCGGAGAAGATGAGCGAGGACGCCAAGTTCGCGCTCGGCTTCTGAGCGTACGAGCTCAGGCGGAGGCGGGGACGACGTCGCGCGCGAGCGACACGAGCTTGGCGAGTTCCCCGGCGATGCCGTCTGCGATGACGCCGATGTCGGGCAGGGCGTCGAAGTCGCCGAGCAGCCCGAAGTTCATTTGCCCGTTGTAGGACATGATGGCGATCGCCAGGGCGTGGTTCTCGGGCAGGAAGGCCACGGGGATCGCCTGCAGCATCTCGCGCCCGAGCACATACAGGGGGAACTGCGGGCCGGGCACATTGGTGACGATCAGGTTGAACAGGCGCGTGGAGAAGTTCAGGCGCGAGGCCTGCGCGAGGAGGGTCGGCGGCGCAAAGTTCTGGGCGCCGGAGATCACCTCGGCGCCGAGCGCCTGCTTGGACTCCTTCAGGCCGTCCATGGCGTCGCTGACGAAGCGCAGCCGGTTGAGCGGATCGGAGATGTACACCGGCAACGGGCCGCGCATCACGACGATGCGGTTGCCGCCGTCATGCTCGCCCTCGGCGCGCACCGACACGGGCACGAGCGCGCGCATCTCCACCCCCGAGGTGCGCCGCCCGCGGGAGATCAGGAATGAGCGCAGCGCACCGGCTACCACGGCCAGGACCACGTCGTTGACGGTGCCCCCGAAGGCGTTCTTGACCGTCTTGAAGTCCTCCAGCTGGCTGTTGACGGCGACGAAGCGCCGGTGCGGCCCGATGGGGACGTTCAACGGCGTTTCCGGCGCCGGGTTCAGCCCCGCCCAGACGATCTCGCCGATGCCCTCGGCCGCTTCGCGCGCGTGCGTCAGGGCGCGCTCGGGATGGGCGAGCACGTCGACAGCGCCCTCGATCAGCGTCAGCCCGGCGCGCGCCGCCCCGTACAGCCCCGCGGCGACCAGGTGCGCGGCGCCCGGCTCCGGGTGGGGCTGCCAGGGGCGTCCCGAGTTCGGCAGCGGCGGCGGGTCGGGGGAGAGGTCGAACAGCACCGTCGCCAGGTCCACGCCGGCGATCCCGTCGATCAGCGAGTGGTGGGTCTTGGTGATCAGCGCGAAGCGGTCGTCCTCGAGTCCCTCGATCAGCCACATCTCCCACAGCGGCTTGGTGCGGTCCAGCTGCTGGGAGAAGATCCGCGCGGTGAGGTCCTGCAGCTGCTCCCAGCGCCCGGGCGCCGGCAGCGCGGTGTGGCGCACGTGATAGTCGAGGTTGAAGCTGGGATCGTCGATCCACACCGGACGCCCGCTGTCGAGCGCCGTCCAGGCGAGCTTGTGGCGGTAGCGAGGGACGAGGTGCAGGCGCATCCTGATCTGCTCGAGGAACTCGTCCATTTCCGGCGGCGGCCCTTCAAGGATCGTCAGACCACCGATGTGCATGTGCGACACGGGGCCCTCCTGGTGCAGGAAGGACGCGTCTACCGGTGTCAGCCGATCGAGGTGTCGCTGGGGCATTGACACCTAGCCTACCTGGACGCCCCCTACAATGGCGGCGGTGTCCAACAGCGTCGAGAAGCTCCTGCTTGCAGCTCCCCGCGGCTACTGCGCCGGGGTTGATCGCGCCGTGCAGACGGTCGAACGCGCGCTGGAAATCCACGGCGCGCCGGTGTACGTGCGCAAGGAGATCGTGCACAACAAGCATGTCGTCGCGCAGCTGCGCGAGCGCGGCGCGATCTTCGTGGACGAGCATACGGAGGTACCCAAGGGCGCGGTCTGCGTGTTCTCAGCCCACGGCGTAGCGCCCAGCGTGCGCGAGGGCGCCCTAGAGCGCAGCCTGCTGACGATCGACGCCACCTGCCCGCTGGTGACCAAGGTCCATCGCGAGGCAGTTCGCTTTGCCAAGGAGGGCTACACGATCGTGCTGGTCGGCCACGACGGTCACGAGGAGGTCGAAGGCACGATGGGCGAGGCGCCCCAGCAGATTGTGCTCGTGCAGAGTGAGCAGGACGTACAGGAGCTGCAGGTGCCCGACCCCGAGCGGGTCGCCTACGTCACCCAAACCACGCTCGCGGTCGACGAAACGAGCGACATCATCGCCAGCCTCAAGGAGCGCTTCCCGAGCATCGTGGGACCGCGCACCGATGACATCTGCTACGCGACCACCAACCGCCAGGCGGCCGTCAAGCAAATGGCTGCGAGCTGCGACCTGATGCTCGTGATCGGATCGCGCAACTCGTCGAACTCGGTGCGGCTGGTGGAGGTCGCGCGCGACTGCGGCACGGACGCCCATCTGATCGACAACGCCGGCGAGGTGCGCGAGGAGTGGCTGGACGGGCGACGCGTGGTGGGTATCTCCTCGGGCGCCAGCGCGCCCGAGCACCTGGTCGCCGAGCTGGTCGACTTCTTCCGCGCACGCGGCGTGCGCGACATATCCGAGTTCGACGTGATTCGCGAGGACGTGCGCTTCATGCTCCCCAAGCAGATCCGCGCGCACGTGCCGCTGAGCGCCGCCTCCTGAGCGCCGCCTGCTGGACCGCTGCCAGCCGAGCTGGGGGGCTATCGCGCGGTGGCCGAGAAGGTCGTCGAGCCGCTGCATTCGGCGGCTTCGGTGCGGATCGTGCCGGTGACGGCGCCACCGGAGAACCTGCCGCTGATGACCTGCACGATCGCCGGTTCGCCCGGTCCGGCGACGAACCGCTGATCGACGGTCGCCCGGAAGGAGCCGCTCCCGGAGATCTTGGCCGGCTTGGTGCTCTGGACCTGGATCTGCTCTTTGGTAAAGCAGTAGAGGAGCGGGGCCGTCGATGGGAGGCTCACGGTCACTGTCCGGCCGCTGCCCGCGACGCGAAGGGCGATTGCGGCGGCAGCCTTGAAGCGCTGCGTGTGGCCTTCGCCGTCGCGTCCCGACGACGCGGTCTTGCCTTGGTAGGTCTTGCCCTTGAGCACGCCTGCTGCGAGCGCACTGGTCGAGACCAGCAGGGCAAACGCCAACCCCAGATAGAGGATTCGGCGTGGCCTGCGGGTTGTGGGTGGCTCGCGCCGCAACTGCATCGGTGCCAGTATCGCACACGCCTTCGACGGCCCTGGCCGAGATCTTGCAGCGATTAAATCCCCTTCCCATCTGAGGTCTTACCGGCTATGATCCGCCGCTCGAAGTCGCGGGCATTCGCTGGAGCGGGGCCACCGCGGCGCCGGTCCTTAGGCCGGTAGTTTGAGACACCTAGAACCTGGATCGGTGGGGTTGTGCCGGCTAAATCGCGATGGAGTGCGCGCAGAGTCGTTCTTGGGCTGATCTTGGCGTTGCCATTTGCGCTGTTCGCCGCGCCCGTCGCCAGCGCGTCGGCGGCGCTGGTCATGGAATCGCCCGAAGCCGGCGTCGCGACCAACGCGACCCCAAAGTTCAGCGGGACCACGACCGAACTGCTAGCTCCGGTCACGGTCGAGGTCTATGAAGGCTCCTCGGTAGGCGCAACGGCGTTGGAGACCCTGCCGACAGGATCTCCGCTCGAACTGGGCAGTTGGAGCGTGAGCGCCTCACCCCCGCTCGCGGAAGGGACCTACACCGCTGTGGCCCAGCAGGAAGTGCTCGGCACGCCGGAAACGACGCTCCCTGTGACGTTCACGGTGGTCACCAAGCCCCCCAGCGTCGAGATGGAAGCGCTTGCCTCACCGTCGAAAGTCACAAGGCCGACGTTCAAGGGCAGCTCCACGCAAGCGGGTGAAGTGACGGTGCACGTCTACGAAGGTGCCAGGCTCGAGCGGTAGTGAAGTGGCATCGGTGACGGGGTCGGCGTCGGCCGGCGGGAAATGGTCGGCGGGGCCGCTGGGGTCGACGCTGCCAGACGGGGAATACACGGCCGTGGCGGTCCAGGAAAGCAACCTGGGCAACGGACCCGGTACGAGCAACGAAGTGCGCTTCGTGGTCGATACGCAATCGCCGACGGTCACGCTCAACCCCGTTCCGACCCCTTCGAGCCAGACCGAACCGTCGTTTACGGGCATGGCCAGCGAAGCGGGTCAAGTGACCGTGCATGTCCACAAGGGCAGCGCGAGCGGCAACGAAGTGGCGTCGGTCACGTTCGCGGTTGCGGGGGGCGAATGGTCTTCGCCCGCGCTGAGCTCGGCGCTGGCGGACGGGGAATACACGGCGGTCGCGACCGAGCCGAGCTCGCTGGGCAACGCCGCGGGGTCCAGCGAACCGGTGACCTTCGACATCGACACCGCGCCGCCGACCGTCACACTCGTTGCGCCGCCGGCGCGCTCCAAGGAGACCACGCCGACGTTCAAAGGGGAAACCAGCGAAGCGGGTGAAGTCAAGGTCGAAATCCACGCCGGGTCCGCGTCGGGCTCGATCGTGGCGACCGCGGTCGCGAATCCGTCGACTGCGGGCGAATGGACGTCCGGCGCGGCCAGCCCGGCGCTCGGCGAAGGCAAATACACGGCGGTCGCCGTGCAGGAAAGCGCGCTGGGCAACGGGAGCAGCTCGAGCAAGCCGGAGGGCTTCGAAGTCGTCACCGAGCCGCCCATGCTCGAACTCGAAGCGCCGAAATCGCCTTCCAAGGACACCACGCCGTCCTTCAAAGGGAACACCAGCGAAGCCGGGGAAGTGACGATCAACATCTACGCGGGGTCCAGCGCGAGCGGGCCCGTCGTCGCGACAGCGGCGGCCCATCCGTCGGGTGCGGGGAGCTGGACGTCGGGGGCTGCGAGCCCGGCATTGGCGAGCGGGGAACACACCTACACGGCAGTCGCCACCGAGCCGAGCGCGCTGGGCAATGGCACCGGCTCGGGCGGTCCGGTGAGCTTCGTGGTGGACACCGAAGCGCCGAAAGTGAGCTTGGAAGGCCCGCCGGCGCTGACGAACGACAACACGCCCTCGTTCAAGGGGAGTGCCAGCGAAGCGGGCGAAGTGACCGTGCACGTCCACAAAGGCAGCGTGAGCGGCGGCGAAGTCGCGAAAGTCAGCGCGACGGTCAACGCCGGCAAATGGTCGGCGACGGTGAGCTCGGAACTGGCCGACGGGGAATACACGGCGGTGGCGACAGAGCCGAGCTCGCTGGGCAACGGCGAAGGCTCAAGCAGCACCGTCAGTTTCGTCGTCGATACCAAGGCGCCCACGCTCACGCTGGAAGCGCCGACGTCGCCGTCGAAAGACACGACCCCCGCGTTCAATGGGGAAACGAGCGAAGCCGGTGAAGTCAAGGTCGAAATCCACGCCGGGTCCGCCATGGGGACGGTCGTCGCAACGGCGGTCGCGCACGCTGCCAGCGCCGGCAAATGGTCGTCGGGCGCCGCCGGCCCGGCCTTGGTGAGCGGCGAATACACGGCGGTGGCGGTGCAGGAGAGCGGGCTTGGCAACGGGCTCGGCAAAAGCGGCCAAGTCACGTTCATCGTCAACACGGCACCGCCGTCGGTGAAGTTGGAAGCGCCGGTGTCGCCTTCGAAGGACACCACACCCTCGTTCAAGGGGACGACCAGCGAAGGCGGGGAAGTCAAGGTCTCGATCTACGTGGGCTCGAGCGCGAGCGGCACGCCGGTTTCGACGGCGGTTGCGCACCCGTCGGTGGCCGGGGCTTGGTCTTCGGGGGCTGCGGGCACGGCTTTGGTCAGTGGCGAATACACGGCGGTGGCGGTGCAGGAAAGCTCGCTGGGCAACGGTCCGGGCACGAGCGAACCGGTGACCTTCGTGGTCAACACCGAAGCGCCGAAAGTGAGTTTGGAAGGGCCGCCGGCGCGATCCAAGGACAGCACGCCATCGTTCAAAGGCAGCGCCAGCGAAGCAGGCATCGTCACGGTGCACGTCCACAAGGGCGCAACCGTCAGCGGTAGCGAAGTCGCGAAAGTCAGCGCGACGGTCAGTGGCGGCTCTTGGTCGGCGACGGTGAGCTCGGAACTGGCCGACGGGCAGTACACGGCGGTGGCGACCGAGCCGAGCGCGCTGGGCAACGGCGAAGGCACGAGCAGCTCGGTGACCTTCGAAGTGGACACCGCGGCGCCGACCGTCGGGCTGGTTGCGCCGCCAGCGCGCTCGAAGAACACGACCCCATCCTTCGAAGGCGCCACGAGCGAAGTCGGGGAAGTCAAGGTCGCCATCTACGCGGGCTCGAGCGCGACCGGCACGCCCGGTCTCGACGGTGGTCGCCCATCCCTCCGTGGCTGGCAGCTGGTCGTCGGGTGCTGTGAGCCCCGCTCTTGTCGCCGGCGCAGTACACCGTGGTGGCGACGCAGGAAAGCTCGCTCGGCAATGGTCCGGGCACGAGCAAACCCGTGACCTTCGAAGTCACACAGCACCGCCGCGGTCATGCTGGAACCACGAAATCGCCGTCGAACAAGACCAAACCCGTCGTTCAAGGGAACTACGAGCGAAGGCGGGGAAGTCAAGGTCGAAATCCATGTGGGCCCGCGTGTCCGGCACGGTCATCTCGACGGCGGTCGCACATCCGTCGATCGCTGGCGATTGGTCCTCTGGGGCTGCGAGCCCTGCTTTGGTCAGTGGCGAATACACGGCGGTGGCCGTCCAGGTAAGCGCGCTGGGCAACGGGCCGGGATCGAGCTCCCCGGTCTCGTTCGAGGTCAACACGGAGCCTCCGCAAGTGACGATCAAGCAGTCGGCCTCCCCGTCGAAAGTACGCCACGCCTTCAGTCGAAGGCACGCCAGTGAAGCGGGCACGGTGACGGTGCACGTCTACAAAGGCAGCAAACCGGAAGGCAAAGAAGTCGCGACCTAGAAGCCGAAGTGGTCGGCGACAGCTGGTCTTCCGCAGAAGTCAGCTCGGCGCTGGCGGACGGTGAATACAACGCCGTAGCGACCGAGCCCAGCGCGCTCGGCAACGATACGGGCACGAGCGGAACGGTCGTCTTCGTCGTGAACACCAAATCGCCGATCGTCACGATCGAACAGCCGGAATCACCCAGCAGCAAGCTCGAACCGAAGTTCAATGGCGAAGCGAGCGCGAACACCGAAGTGGTCGTGCACATCTACTCCGGCAGCAAAGCCCAGGGCACGCCCGTCGCCACCGCCACGGCGACTGGTACCGAAGGCAAATGGTCCTCGGGCGCCGCCAGCCCGGCACTCGCGACCGGAGTGCACACCTACACCGCGGTCGCAGAACAGGCAAGCCCGCTCGGCAACGCGCCCGGCAAGAGCAGTCCCGTGACCTTCACAGTCGAACACCAACCCTCCGACGGTGAGCCTGCAGACGATCGAAACCCCCAGCAAAGTCACCCGGCCCTCCTTTGAAGGAAGCGCGAGCGAAACCACGCCCGTCGTTGTCCATGTCTACAAAGGCACTAAGGTGGAAGGCGCCGAAGTGGCCTCGGTCACCGTCTCCGGCACGGGAGGTCCGTGGAAGAGCGGGCCGATCAGTCCTGCCCTCGCCGACGGCACCTATATCGCAGAGGCGACGCAAGAAAGCGCGATCGGCAACGGGCCCGGCACGAGCAACATGGTGATCTTCGAAGTCGACACCAAGCCCCCGACGGTCGCGCTCAGCCAGCCGCCCTCGCCATCGCGCAACGCCAAACCGACCTTCACGGGCACCGCGAGCGCGACGACGAAGGTGGTCGTGCACATCTACGAAGGCAGCGAAGCAAGCGGTACGGAAGTCGCCAGCGCCACCGCCACGGGAACGGGCGGAAGCTGGACCTCGAGCGCGGCCAGCCCGGCGCTGAGCTCCGAAGACCGCACCTACACCGCCGTGGCGACGCAGGAAAGCCCGCTCGGCAACGCCGAAGGCAGGAGCAACACGGTGACCTTCGTGGTCAACACCGAAGCGCCGAAGGTCACCCTGGAAAAACTGAAGACGCCATCGAACGACACCACGCCCACGTTCATCGGGACCAGCAACACCAACGGAGAAGTGGTGGTGCACGTCTACGAAGGCGCCAAAGTCGAATCTGGCAAGGAACTGACGAGCGTGACGGGTACCGCCAGCGAAGGCAAGTGGTCGGCGGGTCCCGCGACGCTGGCAACGACCGGGGAACACACCTACACGGCCGTGGCCAAGCAGGCGAGCCCGATCAGCGGCAACCCCGAAGGCACGAGCGGATCGGTCACGTTCGTCGTGTCCAAGGAATCGCCCAAGGTGACGCTAGAACAGCCAGCGACACCTTCGAACGAGACGACGCGGACGTTCAAGGGCACGGCGAGCGCGAGCACGGAAGTCGTCGTACACGTCTATGAAGGGTCCGGCACGGGCGGCACGCAGGTGGCTGAAGCAACCGCCAAGGTGGAAGGGAGCGGCGAATGGGTGTCGGGCAAGGTGACCCTGCCCGGCGGGGAACGCACTTACACGGCGATCGCAGAACAGCCCAGCCCGATCGGCAACCCACCCGGCATGAGCAAGGCGCTGACGTTCTTCGTGAACACTGAACCGCCCAAGGTCGCGATCGTCCAGCCTGAAACGCCGTCCAACAACACGACCCCAACGCTTACCGGCATGACCAACGCGGAAACGAGCGTGGTGGTCCATGTGTTCGAAGGATCCAGTGAAGTGGCATCCGCGACCGCCACCCCGAGCAGCGGGACGTGGTCGGCGAAAGTGACGCTGCCCGCCACCGGCGAACGCACGTACACGGCCTTTGCGACCCAGGTCAGCCCATTCAAAGGCAATCACGAAGGCAAGAGCTCCACGGCCACGTTCCTGGTCGACAAGGAAGCGCCGAAAATCGTCCTCAGCCCCGTTGCACGCTCGCACGACACGACGCCGTCGTTCAGCGGAACCACGAACGCGAACACCGAAGTCGTTGTCGAGGTGTTCGAAGGAACCGAAGCAAAAGGCAAAGAAGTCGCAAAGGTCATGGGGAAACCGAGCGAAGGCAAATGGACGTCGGGCCAGGCGAAACTGACGTCAACTGGCGAACACGTCTATACGGCGCTTGCCACCCAGGTCAGCCCATTCACAGGCAACCCCGAAGGCAAAAGCCTTCCAGTGACGTTCGTGGTCGACACGCTGCCGCCGGCGGTCACACTGGCTGGACCGTCGTCTCGGTCAGGCAACGCCAAACCGACCTTCACGGGGACGGCGAACGAAAAGCAGCCTGTCACGCTGAAGATCTATGCAGGGTCGCGTGTCGAAGGGACGCCTTTGACGACCAAGACGGCGACCGTCGAAAATGGGACCTGGAAGATAGGCGAAGTGGCTCTCGCGACCGGCAAGCACACCTACACGGCAGTCGCCTCGCAGCCAAGCGAAATCGAAAACGGCATAGGGGAAAGCACCCCACTCACGTTTGAAATCGACACTGAACCGCCTACGGTCACCCTCAACGCGGTAGCTGAAGTCTCCGGCGACACGACGCCATCCTTCAGTGGGACGACCAATGAAGCCAAGATCGTCACTGTCAAGGTCTACGAAGGCGTCAAAACGACCGGCACACCGATCCGGACGCTGCAAGCTCAGCCGAATGGGGGGGTGTGGGCGACAGCTGCCGTCAGTCCGAAGCTGGGGAACGGCACCTATACGGCGGTTGCCAGCCAGCCGAGCTCAATCGAAGGCGACCCCGAAGGCACGAGCGGCCCGGCAAAGTTCGAAATCAACACTGAAGCGCCCATCGTCACGCTGGAACGGCCGATCTCACCTTCCAAGAACACGACACCGAGCTTCAAAGGCACCGCCAGCGAAGCGACGCCGGTGACGATCGAGGTGTTCAGGGGTGTGGGCACCGGAGGAGAAATCGCGGCTCAGGCCACAGTGAAAGGTACGCGGGGAGCATGGTCGTCGAGCGAAGTTGCTCTGAGCCTGCAAAAGGGAGAAGAACCGTTTACCGCAGTTGCCATCCAAACTGGAGTGGACAACGTGCGCGGCGAGAGCGCGTCGGTCACCTTCGTGGTTGACACCGAACCGCCGAAGGTCACGCTGACCGGGCCGCCGTCCCCGTCGAAAGAGTTGACGCCAAAGTTCTCGGGCACCAGCAGCGAAGGCACGTTGGTGACCGTAAGCATCTACGAAGGGGTGGCACCGGGAGGGACCCCTGTCGCGACCGCGACCGCGACCCCGAGCGACGGAGAATGGTCTTCGAACAACGAGAAGCCCTTGCAGCCAGGGCTGCGGACGTTCACCGCCGTGGCGACACAGCCCAGCGGCATCGGCAACGGCCCAGGCACGAGCAACGTCGTCACGTTCACGGTCGACACGCTGTCCCCGACAGTGACGCTCAATCAGGTTGCATCGCAGGGTGACGCCGAACCAGCCTTCTCAGGCACCGCCAGCGAAAGCGGACCGGTGACGGTCGATGTCTACGCGGGCTCGCAGCCAGGCGGCACGCCGGTCGCCTCAGTGAGCGCGGTCAGCGATGGTGGCGAATGGATCTCCGGCCGGCTCAAACAGGTGCTTGAAAATGGCGAATACACGGCGGTGGCGGTGCAGGAAAGCTCGCTGGAAAACGGGCCTGGCTCGAGCGAACCGGTGACGTTCGTTGTCAACACGGCGCCGCCGACGGTCGTCCTGGAAGCCCCCTCTGCTGTCAAAAATGCTGCGGCCACGTTGCATGCGTCGGTTGACCCGAATGGGGGCAACATCGGGATTGGGCTGTGCTCATTCGAACTCGGTACTACGACCTCGTACGGCAGGGTCGCCCAATGTGCATGGGGCAACGGATGCACATTCGCGACATGCTCCTTTCCGTCTGGCACCAGCACCGTACCGGTCTATGCCAGCTTCTTCGAATTGGAGCCGAGCACGACGTATTTCTACCGCGTCGGAGCAGAAAACGAACGTGGCTCCGGCTTCGTCGTCGGCTCGTTCACCACGACCGCGCGCTCCTCGGGCGCCTCATCAGCGCCGCCACCGCCGGCGCCCATTGGGCCGGCTGCCACAGGCGTGGCGGCGAGCAAATCGGCTAGCCTCGCGGCTGTCTTGGTCAGTCAGCTTGACCCGTCGGGGCGGGGGGCGAAGATCGCGGCGCTGCTGAAGGCAGGTCTCTATCAGGAGCGTTTCAAGGCGCCTGAACCAGGCACCACGTCGATCCGCTGGTACTACCTGCCACGCGGGGCCAAGCTCGCAGGCAAGGGCAAGCACGCGCCAGTGCTGGTCGCATCCGGCACATGGAGGTTCAGCGCTGCCGGCGTGGCCACGATCAAGATCCGCCTGAGCGCCAAGGGCAGGCATCTGCTTAGCCATGCTAAGCAGATCCGCCTGACCGCCACATGCACCTTCACGCCGCCGCCGGAGAGCAAGCCGACGGCTGTGTCGCGGACGTTCGAGCTCAAGCGCTAGCCACAGCATGCAGCGCTCGACGAGAGGCAGGATGTGGCGTTCGTTGCATACCGCCGTCGTCGCGGCCGGCACAGGCCTGCCGAGAACATGCGCAAAAACCGACAGAGTTATGTACCCGCTCTCGTCGGACTCAACCCTACTTTCGGCAATATGCGGCACAAAAAACCCGCAATTTGCGCTTTTTTCAGGTGCCTTGACGGCAGGTACTGTGGTATTCAAGAGTACGACATACACCACCGAGGGGCTCCGGGATAGGGGGAGCTCCTTCGTGTTGCTTCGGGGGCGGTTTTCCGAGGCGGCAAGGTGCAACGAAATAAACACTGGAGGAAAGTCATGGAAAGACGCAGTCTCTTGGCTGGTCTGATGGTTCTCGCTATCAGCATGTTTCTGATGGCGGGCACTGCGTTCGCGCGCACGACCGGCACAAAAACCAAAGCAGCGACAACGGGCTCGGAAGAAACATGCAAGATCGTCTCGCTGCCCTCATTCGTCGCACAGGGTGAGTTTGGCGAATCGTCGAGTGTGGCCGACGTCGTTGAAGTCTCATGCAACCCCGAATTCGCCGGGGAAGAAGTCAAACTGAGCGACACCGAGCTCGCAAGCCGCTGCCGCGGCAACATCAGCTGGGGCAACCCCGCCGATATTGGTGGTGGGTTCACAGAGGGCCACTCGTTCTCCGTGACGCTCGACGATGCAGGCAACGCCACAGCGGTGGTGTGGGGCGGGCCTGGCTGCGCGAGCGGCGAGACCCTGGTCTCCGCACACCTGAATCACCCGCCGTTCCCGACAGTGACGACGAACTTCGAAGTGCTGCCGCCGCATGTCACGACGGCGGGCGTCCAAGCGCTGCCGGCAGAACAGGTCGAGGATGACACGACCAGCAGCGTGGCGACGATCATCGAGGTCGAGTTCCCGTCGGTATACGCCGAGCAGGACGTAAACATCAGCGACGAACAGCTGTTCGCGCGTTGTGGCGTCGAGCCGAAAACCGTGTGGATCGGGCCGGATGAGCACATTCTGGCCGTCGGCGCGGAAGGCGTGTCCAAAGTCAAGCTCGACAACGACGGCAACGCCTTCGTGGTCGTGGTTGGCAGCGCGTCCTGCGCCAGCGGTGAGACCGAAATCGAAGCGAGCCTCGAAGAGGCTCCCTACACGACGGTGACCAACGACTTCACGGTCCTGGCTCCTGAAATAAGAGCCTTCTAAGGAGTCCTTGGAAGCTGAAGTGATCTGAGGTGCGCGAAATGGACTCCGGGAGACACACGTCTGTCTCCCGGAGTCCCACGCGTCTGTCGGGTCGCAGAGAGCAAGGGACGCTCATGACAGACGCACATCGAAAACTTGGTCTCATGGTCTTCGTCCTAAGTGCCCTCATGGCGTGGGCGCCAGGCGCGGCGCAAGCGCGAACGGCACGCGTGACGCAGACTCCGCGGGCCGCGGTCGGCGGCCAGCCATTCGATGGCTCCTGCGTCATTCGGACGCTGCCGCCGTCGTTCATCGAGCAGGGCGAGTTCGGCACGAGCTCAAGCGCGGCAGACGTAGTGCGGGTCTCCTGTGAACCGGTGCTCGCCGGGCAGATGGTCAAAATCAGCTCGCAGGAGCTCTTCAACCGCTGCAGAGGCGGGCTCACCTGGTCGGCGCCGTTCCCCTTCGCGCCTGTGGTCGGACCCAGCGTCAGCGTGAAGCTGGACGATAACGGCAACGCGACCGCGGCGTTGTGGGCCGGCCCGTCGTGTGCTGCCGGCGAAAGCCTGGTCTCGGCACACCTGGAAGCGGCGCCGTTCACGACGGTTACGACGAGCTTCGTCCTGTTGCCGCCGAGCGTAACCCCGCCCGGCGTCACGGCAACGCCGAGCAGCGAGGTCGAGGACGATGTGTTCAGTAGCGTTGCCACGATCGTGCAGGTTGAGTTTCCCTCCGTCTATGCGGAGCGCAGGGTCAACATCAGCGCCGAACAGCTGTTTGCTCGTTGCATGGTGGCTCCGTCACTGGTCTGGGTTGGCCCCGACGGTCAGGTGCTCGGCGGTGGGGCGATCCCCGACAACGATGTGCTTGTCGACGGGCCGGAATCGGTGGAAGTGCAGCTCGACAACGACGGCAACGCCTTCGTGGCGATCCTCGGCGGTGGATCGTGCGCCAGCGGCAGCAGCCTGATCGAAGCCAGCCTGACCGAAGCGCCGTTCACGACGTACACGACCGAATTCACAATCGAACCGCCCGGTGAAGAAACACATCTTGTACCCAAGCCCGAATTCACGATCGAAAAGTTCCAGGAAGTCGACGGCAGCGGCCTGACGACCAAGCCGCTGAGCGGCCTGGTTGGTCAGACGGTCGACTATGAGATCGTGGTCAAGAACACGGGCAATGTGCCGCTGACGTTCTCGAGCTTCACCGATCCGCATTGCGATTCCGGGACGATTGGGGGTGGCCTTGGGAGCACGCCTGTGGCGCCTGGCGCCTCGACCACGTACACGTGCGATCATGTGCTCACGAGCGTGGGCAGCTACGTCAACGTGGCGACGGTCACGGGCACACCCGAAGGCGGAGCGCCGATCGTTCACGAATCAAACCCCGTCGAAGTGACGGCGTCGGTACCGCCCAAGCCCGAATTCACGATCGAAAAGTTCCAGGAAGTCGACGGCAGCGGCCTGACGACCAAGCCGCTGAGCGGCCTGATTGGTCAGACGGTCGACTATGAGATCGTGGTCAAGAACACGGGCAATGTGCCGCTGACGTTCTCGAGCTTCACCGATCCGCATTGCGATTCCGGGACGATTGGGGGTGGCCCTGGGAGCACGCCTGTGGCGCCTGGCGCCTCGACCACGTACACGTGCGATCATGTGCTCACGAGCGTGGGCAGCTACGTCAACGTGGCGACGGTCACGGGCACACCCGAAGGCGGAGCGCCGATCGTTCACGAATCAAAGCCCGTCGAAGTCCATGTGACCCCCGAACCGGATTTCACGATCGAAAAGGTCCAAGAACTCCAAGAAGTCGGGGGCAGCGGCGGCACTTTCACGACAGGCTCGCTGACGGGCTCGATCGGCCAGACGGTCGACTATGAGATCGTGGTCAAGAACACGGGCAATGTGCCGCTGACGTTCTCCAGCTTCACCGATCCACATTGCGATGCCGGGACGCTCGCGGGCGGACCGGGAACGACGCCCGTCGTGCCCGGCGCCATGACGATCTACACGTGCGATCACCTGCTTACGAGCGTGGGCAGCTACCTCAACGTGGCGACGGTCACGGGCACGCCCGAAGGCGAAGCGCCGATCATCCACGAATCGGACACTGTCGAAGTCAAAGTTCCGGAATCCAAACTGCCGGCGAAAAATGGCGAACCGGGATCGTCGGGCACCGCTGCTCCGGGCGTCAACCTGCCCGGCCCCGCAAAACACGAAGTGATCGCCGCATGCGAAGCGACCGCCGGATTGCATGGCGGCGCTGGGCCCAAGCGTAAGACCTTCACGGTGCAGATGAGTTCGCGTGGGGTCAAGCAGATCACCTTCTATCTCGACGGCCACAAGCTCAAGACGCTCAAGCAGTCACAGGCCAAGCACGGCGAGTTCACGGTCAAGATCAACCCGGGCAAGCTGTCCTTTGGGGCGCACAGACTGTCGACCAGAACGGTCCTGAGCAACGCCCACTGCAAGGCGCCGGCGCACTCGAGCGTGTTCGTACGTCCGTTCTCACAGCGCAGCGTGCCGAAGTTCACCGGCTGACTGCGTTCAGCGGCAACCTTCACCGTCTCTTGCCTCTCGGTGGTAGGGGGTCGACCTGTCGGCTCGGCGCCCGGCTAGACGATTTCGATCGGCGTGCCCACTTCGATGATCTGCCACAGGCGCGCTACGTCGGCGTTGCGCAGCCGAATGCAGCCGTGCGACGGCCGACCGGGAATCAGCTGCGGTTCATCGGTTCCGTGGATCCCGACCACGCCGCCCCCGGGCCATTCGCTGAGCGTCGGCGCGTAGGCGCTGGTCCCGATCGCGTAGGGGCCATATGTCGGTCCTCCGATCACCGTCAGCTTCTCCATCACGTAGAAGTGACCCTCTGGCGTTGGCAGGCTCGGCCGCCCCACCCCGACCGGCGCGCTCCAGATCGGACGCCCCTCGCGATACAGCGTCGCGCGCAAAGCCTCGCGATCGACACGCAGGTACTCGTGGGTTATTTGCATTTCGCCGAGGGCTTCAGCTGGCACCCAGCCGCGGACCCCGTTGGGACGGCCTGGGATCGGCACCAGGATCCAAGTCTTCCCCGCCACCGTGTAGGAGCGCAACGCTACGTAAACCTCGGCTTGCCCGTCGGACGTCAGGAAGCGCAGACGACCGACGACCGGCGAGCGCGCTGAGGGAAACTGATGCGCTGCGGCTGGCGCCTGCGGAAAGGCCCAGCGCGACAGCGTTCTCAGGTTGGACAACGTCGCCACCACCGGGGCTGGAGCTCCGGCGATCGTTCCAGAGGCTGCTGTGGCGCCGGTGGTCGTAGGCGCGAGCAGCACGAACAAGCCTGCAAACGCCGCGACGCGCGATCTGCGCACCCTACGACGGGTCGCGGTGTAAGCGTCCTTTCTCACATGGTCCAGCACCAGAACCCCAAGGGCATGATAGCGGCAGGAACGCATCATTACTGCGCTTTGCACGCCGCAAGCAAGCAATCTTGCGAAACGCCACTTCTTGACAACCGGCAATACAGCCGTTAACGTGTTGGGTCCTTCGGGCCCCATGCTGGCGGGAGCACGTTATCCAAGGAGGAAGAAAGTTGTCGGCATTTCGCAGGTCCGCGGGCGCTAGCGCGCGGCGTCTGGCTACGGCTCTGACTATCGTGGCCGCCATGACGTGCATACTGGTTGGCCCGGCCGCAGGCACCGCTGCGGCCGAACTGGTCAACACAGGTTTTGTCGAAGTCACGGGACATCCGCGTGTCGGAGAAGAACTCGTGTGCGATGTCGGCAGCTGGACGGGCGTGCCGCAGTTCACCATCGAGTGGCGGCGCAACGGGGTTCTCGTCGCGGGTAAGATCGGGAACCCGTACAAAGTGGAATCAACGGACGCGGGCAGCTCGATCACCTGCATAGTGATCGCCACCGAGGGCGAAGAAAGCGAAGAAGAAGAAAGCATCAACAGCCTGGCTATTCCGGGGGGAAGCAAAAGCGAAACTCCGAAGGATATCACGCTGCCGCATATCTCCGGCACTCCGGAAGTTGGGCAGAAGCTCAAGTGCGAAGAAGGCCAGTGGAGCGGAAGCCCCGCGCCCAAATTCGCGTTCCAGTGGCTGCGCGAAGGGTCGAAGATCGAATCGGCGACCAAAAACGAATACACGGTCGCGTCGGCAGACGAAGGCACCTCGCTCTCCTGCAAGGTTACCGCGAGCAACGGCGTGGGAGGCGAACCGTCCGCGACCAGCGAAAAGGTGGCAGTGCCCGCGACGAAGGCGCCAAAAGACATCACCAAACCGGAAGTGCTCGGCGAAGCGGTGGTCGGGCACGAACTGACATGCAAACCTGGCGAATGGGAAGGGGAACCGACCTTCACTTACCAGTGGTTGCGCGAAGGGGCGCCGATATCTGGCGCGGACGGTCAGACCTATGTCATCGTGACGGCAGATGAGACGCATCAGCTCTCATGCGAAGTCACAGCGACGAATAACGTCAAATCACCGGTCAAGGCTCTGAGCAAGAACAGCTTGCACGTTCCCGGCAGCCCGCCTGAAGACAAAACGCCGCCGAGGGTAGCCGGGCCAGAAAAAGGGCAAGCCAAAGAAGGGCAGACGCTTAAATGCGAAAAAGGTGAATGGGCAGGGGTGCCGACGCCGAGCTTCGTGTACGTGTGGGTGCGCGACCGAGGCCTTGCGAGTCCGGTGGCTGTGGGCTTTGAACAGACCTACGAAGTCAAAGCCGCGGACAAGGGACACACGCTTGCATGCGAAGTCAAAGCCACCAACGAAGAAGCAGGCTTCCCGCCTGTCACGGTGACGGTGGCGAGCGAATCCATCCCGGTCCTGTCGGGTCAGGCGGGTGAACCAAAAAACCTAGAACTGCCACAGGTGAAACCGAGCACCTCGACGCCGTCGGTTGGGGAAGCCCTAACATGCTCGGAAGGCGCTTGGACGGGAAACCCCGAAATCAGCTACCAATGGGTACTGGAACCAGGCTCTCTCGCTGAAGTGGCCCTGACCCCGGGGGAAAGCCACTACACCGTGGTTGCCGCAGACGCTGGTCATTCGCTGGCCTGCAAGGTAACGGCGAAAAATAGCGAAGGGGTAGCGATAGTTCTCAGCCGTACCCTCACTGTCCCTGGAAGTGGGCCGACGAACACCGAAGCCCCAAAGCTGTCGGGTAAAGCAGCGGTCAAAGAAACGCTGTCCTGTTCGCAGGGCAAGTGGGCGGGGGCGCCGGAACCGACGTACAGGTACCAGTGGGTCCGTGACTACAGGGAAGCCGACGAAGCGACCGTCGCCTCGGAAACGAAGAGCTACGTGGTCACTACGGGAGACCGGGGCTACAAGCTGTACTGCGTGGTCACGGCGACCAACAGCACGGGCAGCGCAGAAAAGGCCACAGAACCGCTGCACATCCTTGGGAGCGCACCCGAACCCATCGCGGCGCAGCCACCGGTGATCGTCGGTACGCCGACTGCGGGCGAAGGGCTGACGTGCGAAACCGGGGGTTGGGAAGGGGCGCCCACGCCGACCATGTTCGAATACAAATGGCTGTTGGAAGGGACGCCCATTCCGCTGGCGACGACCAGGAAATATGTGGTCGTGCCGGCCGACCAAGGCCGTGTGCTTTCCTGCGAGGTCACCGCGACGAACGCCGAAGGCAGCAATTTCGCAATCAGCAAAAGCGCACACGTCCCTGGGCTCGCGCCGGTGAACACCGAAGCGCCGCAGGTCGGCGGCTCGGGAGTACTCGGCCAAGCGATGAACTGCCGTCACGGCGGTTGGGACGGGAAGCCGCCGCCATCGTTCACGTATGAATGGCTGCGCGATGGCTCCACCATCGTGTCGGCGACGACGGAAGAAACGTACACGGTGGTGGAGGCCGACCTAGGCCACTCGCTGTCGTGCAAGGTGATCGCGACCAACAGCGAAGGAACCAGCGTGGCGACCAGCGCACCGTTCGAAATTATCGGTGGCCAGGCAGCGGTGGAAGCCAAGCAGGAAACGCATGTGGCCTCGACTTCCAGCAACGACCCGGCCCCGACGGCGTCGGCCGCGCAGATCCTCAGCGCGCTCGCCAGCCAGCTCGCGCTGATGGCGCACGGCGCGCACATCGCGCCGCTGCTAAAACATGGTTACTATAGCTTCCCGTTCACGTCGCTCTCGGCAGGCAAGCTCGTGGTCGACTGGTACGAGGTCCCCAAGGGCGCCCACGTATCGTCTGCCAAGAGCAAACCCAAGCCCGTCCTCGTGGCGACCGTCACGGTGTCGTTCACGAGTGCGTCGAAGAAGACGGTCAAGCTGCGCCTCACGAGCGCCGGTAGGAGCCTGCTGAAGGCGCACAGGAGCATCAAGCTCACGGCCAAGGGTGTCTTTATGCCTTCAGGGGGGCGGTCGGTGACCTGGCTGAAGACGTTCGTGCTTAACCATTGAGGCTGGTGGGGCGAGGTCGGCAACGACGAGCGCTGACCGGGCTGCGGCAACCACACATCCGCGCCACGCAGAATATGACCACACAATCCACATCAGGAATCCGTAACCGATGATCTCTCGTGTCGTCACTGCCATTCGCCGCAATCTCGTCGCGTGGCTTGCCCTGTTCGTGGCCCTGGGCGGCACGAGCTTGGCTGCGTCTCACTACATCATCACCTCCACGAAGCAGATCAAGCCGAGCGTGCTCAAGCAGCTGCGCGGAGCGCGTGGCGCCACTGGCGCCAAAGGGGCCGCGGGTCTGGTGGGCCTCCAGGGGCCGCAGGGCAAAGAAGGCCCCACCGGCAAGGAAGGCGAAAGAGGCAAGGAAGGCGAAAAAGGCAAAGAAGGTCTTCAGGGCAAGGAAGGGAAGGGAAGAGAAGGGATCGAAGGAAAGGAAGGCATAGAATGGAAGAAGGCCTATGAATCGGGCGTAATTTATTTGTTGCACCAAGCGGTATCTTATGCCGGTAGTAGTTACATCTCTATCAAGGCGCCAAATGTTGGCCACACCCCTGGAGTGGGTGGTTCAGAACCTTGGTGGGAAGTGATTGCACAAGAAGGTGCTAAAGGCAAAGAAGGCAAAGAAGGCAAAGAAGGACCAAAAGGCGCCGTGCTTGCCTATGCGCACATCACGAGCAACGGTAGCGTCGATGAACTCAACAGCAGCAAAGCCTTCGTCAAAGAATCCAAAGAAGCCACAGTGAAAGAAGCCGAAGCAGGGATCTACTGCATCACGGGCCTGGCGAGTTTCACGCCACACAACGTTGTCGCTACGATTGATGCCAATGAAACAAATGAAGTCGCCATTCCGCTACTCAGCGCAACCATCGGGCAGGGTCCGGAAGCGATCTGTCCCGCCGGAACGCAGATCACCGTCGAAACGTGGAAGCCAGTGCTGGAAAAAAACGCTAAAGGCGAAGAGGTCATGCAAGCGGAAACCGTCGCTGAGGGCTTCTACATCGCGATCAACTGAGCCGGTGACGCCATGGAGGGGCGACGAATCTGCGGAGTTCTTCGGACCAGGCGTGCCCGCAATGGGCCGGCATGCCGGAATGCGCTCATCGGCAGAAGGCGGTAGACGTTCTTCCGCGGACCGGCAAGTACCATGTGGGTGGTGTCAAGGGCATGCGTTGGACATGGAAAGCCCGATTGCTAGCCTGCAGACGGGTGTCAGTGACGTACCGGCCAGCACGGACGCGGGCGAATTGCAAGGCGAAGGAGTTGGCTCAGCATGTCAGGGATGACCAGGCGGTGTAGTCTGGCGAGCGAGGGAGAGCCGGCCGTTAGGGTCGGGCAGACGCAGCGAATCGGCGATTGCGCGCGATTGTGCTGGGCCGCCGGCCTGGTGGCCATGGGGCTGGCGCTCATAGCAGCCGCCGCCCCGCAGACAGCGAATGCGCGCTGGACGCGGGTGGCGCGCAGCCCATCGTCGAGCGAACCACACTTCGCATGCCCAGTCGCTGAGCATCGCGTGCACTGCGATCTAATCGAAGACCCGTCTCGTGGCGCCGATGCCAGTGGTCCGGTGGCCGCGGGAGCCATCACCAGCGGTCCCGAGCAGCAGGTCAGCCCCGCCCTGTTCGGCGACGGCAGGGAAGGCGGCTACTCGCCCGAAGACCTGCGCAGCGCATACAACCTTCCATCTACGTCCGCCGGCTCCGGCCAGACCGTGGCGATCGTCGACGCGTTCGACGACCCCAACGCCGAATCGGACCTGAAGACGTATCGCGCTCAGTACGGGATCGCGGAATGCACCGCCGCCAACGGGTGCTTTCGCAAGGTCGACGAAAGCGGGCGGACCTCCTACCCGGAAGCGAACGCCGAATGGAGCACGGAGATATCCCTCGACCTCGACATGGTCTCCGCGATCTGTCCGAACTGCCACATCCTCCTGGTCGAGGCCAGCAACATACTCAGCTCGAACTTCGCCAACGCCGAGGACGAGGCGGTCAAGCTGGGCGCGACGGAGATCAGCAACAGCTTCGGCGGCGAGCGCCATCGGAACCCCGAATTCGCCGCCGCCTACGATCACCCCGGGATCCCGATCACGGCCGCCGCCGGCGATCATGGATTCGTCGTCGAATCGCCCGCCTCCAATCCCCACGTGATCGCCGTCGGCGGCACCACGCTGGTACCCGCCAACAACTCCCGCGGCTGGACGCGAAAGCGTGTGGTACGGGAACACGAAGGAAATGCCGGCACCGGAAGTGGCTGCAGCGAAGAACCCAAGCCGGCCTGGCAGACCGACGCGGACTGTCCATTTCGCACGAACAACGACGTCGCCGCCGTGGCCGACCCCAACACGCCCGTGTCCGTGTACGACAGCTACAAGTCCAAAGGGCGCTCTTCCTGGAGGCTGCTGGGTGGTACCAGCGCGGCCACGCCCATCGTGGCGGCAGCGATGGCGCTGTCGAATCCGTTACACGAAATCGTTCGAAGGCGCCAAGACCCTCTACGTGCAGGACACGCTGAAGGCGGCGGGCGCTCAACGACATCGTCTCAGGCAGCAACGGAGAATGCGGGAACTACCTGTGCGAAGCGGAGCCAGGCTACGACGGGCCCACCGGCCTGGGCAGTCTCGACGGGCTGCCCGAAGTGCCGCCGCCGACCGCGCTACCGAGCGAAGCAACTCGGTCGCAAACCGAAGCGGCCTGTCACGCAACGGTCAATCCCAACGGCGGCGAAGTGAGTGAATGCAAGTTCGAATACGGACCGACTGCGTCGTACGGCAAGAGTGTGCCATGCGCGTCGGGGCCAGGTTCCGTGAGTGATCCGGTGACGGTGTCCGCGACGATCGCGGGACTGGCTGCCAGCGCCGAATACCACTATCGCCTCGCCATCTCCTATCCAGCGGCGGCGCGCACGGGCGGGGACCTCGCCTTCGCGACGCTCGAAGCGGTCGTACCGCCGATCGTCGCCCCCACGGTGCAGGCCGAGGGGGCCATCGGCGATCACCGAAACCTCCATCACGTTGAGCGCGGAGGTCGACCCCAACGGGGCGCTGGTGCGCGAATGCGTGTTCGAATACGGCACGACCTCGTCCTACGGCGACAGTGCGCCGTGCACGCCCTCGCCGGGGAGTGGGCAGACAACCGTGACCGTCTCTGCGGCGATAACCGGTCTGGTCGCGGCGCGCACCTACCACTTCCGCGTGTTCGCCAGCAATTCGGCGGGACCAGCTCCAGTAAGGACCACTCCTTCGAAACGCTTCCCGAGCCTTCGCCCGTCCGTCAGCGAAGAACCTCCAGCGCTACGCCGTAAGCCGCCCGCCTTCGCCGACAGCAGCACGGTGTCCCGCCGCCCGCTCGTGTCGTCGATCGAAGGCGCTCAGGAGCCCCGGCTGCGCCCTCCTCGCCGTCATGGCCGTCGAACTGGCGCGCGCGAGCTTGCGGTCGGCTTCCAGCGGAGCGCTAGCCTCCCCGTGCGCTGCCTCGGCACCGCCAGCACGTGCACCGGCACCATCACGCTGCGCACGCTCAGCGCTGTCACGACTCGGCAGCGCTGGGCATCAGGCGTCCAAGCGTGTCCTCACGCTCGCGAGTAGCTCGTTCGCGATCGGCGGTGGACGCGTGCTTGCGGTCAAGCTGCGTCTGTCCGCCAGCGCTCGCGCTCTGCTCGCGCGGCTGCGCGTGCTCCATGTCCGCGCGACCATCGTCGCGCACAACGGCATCGGCGTGTGCGACGCGACGAGACGGACCGTCACGCTTCGAGCGCCGACGCGAGGGCTGAGCGACGAGGCGACCCGCTACGACACAGCCGGTGGCAGCGCCCGCGCATAGCCCCTCGACCCGGTCTGACAAGATCACGGCGTGACGTTCAGCTCAACGCAGTCGGCCGGGCGCTCGTGATGGCCGTGCGCACATAGCAGCCGGGCGCGTCTCGCCTTCTCGCTCGTGCGCACGCTGGTCATCTCCGATCTGCACCTCGGCAGCGGCACCCGTGCCGACCTGCTTCGCCGCCCCGAGCTGCGCGAGCCGTTGCTGGCTGCGCTCGTCGACTGCGACCGGCTGGTCCTGCTCGGCGACGTGATCGAGCTGCGACACGGACCTCCGCGAGATGCGATGAACGCCGCTCGCGCGTTCTTTTCCGCGATCGGCACAGCTCTGCCAAGCCTCGAGCTCGTGCTGGTGGCCGGCAACCACGACCACGCCCTGATCGAACCCTGGCTCGCGTGTCGAGCCGAAGATCCCGACGTGCAGCCCCTTGGGTTGTCAGAAGTGCTGGGTGCTGAGGTGTCGCCGGGCTATCGGCGGATCTCCGAATGGTGTGAGCCGGCGCGAGTGCGCGTGGCCTATCCCGGCCTGTGGCTGCGCGGCGACGTGTACGCCACGCACGGGCACTATCTGGACTGCCACCTGACCGTGCCCACCCTGGAGCGACTGAGCATGGGCGCGATGGCCCGCGTGCTGGGGATATCGCCCGACTCGCTGTCCAGCGTCGCCGCCTATGAGTCCGTGGGCGCTCCCGCTTTCGCCTGGCGCGATGCTGTGGCCAGGGACGCCCGCACCGGCTCCGCGCTCAACGGTCTGGCGACCGTCAGCGCCTGGCGTGCGCTTGGCGGTGGAAGCGCACGACGCGATCCGACGATCGGCCCGCGCATGGTCACGATCACGACGCGAGATCGCCCGCGAGTTTCGCCGGCGCGGGCTTGTGGCGGCGTTTCCCCTGGCCGTCGGCGCCCTCAACCTGGCTGGCCTGGGACCCCTGCGAGCAGAGGTCTCGCCCAACGAGCTTCGCCGGGCGGGCCTGCAAGCGATGGGCGAGGTCGCTGCTCGGCTCGGCCTCAGCGACGCTTACGTGGTCTTCGGCCACACCCATCGTCCCGGGCCGCTGACTGGCGACGATGCCAGCGAGTGGCTCGGGCGCTCGGGCACGCGACTGGTTAACACCGGCAGCTGGACCTATGCGTCCATCTTCCTCAACAACGGGCGCTCCGGCGTGAGCCCCTACTGGCCGGGCACTGCGGTGCTGGTCGACGACCACGGGCCGCCCGTCCTGTTGAGCCTGCTGGCCGACCGCAGCCTCGAGCAGATCAGGCCGCAGCGG
Source organism: uncultured Solirubrobacteraceae bacterium (assembly GCA_963734225.1). GTDB lineage: Bacteria > Actinomycetota > Thermoleophilia > Solirubrobacterales > Solirubrobacteraceae > Palsa-744. The sequence continues at coordinate 181,931 of CAVTGI010000014.1, read as the reverse complement.
ACTGCACCGGCACAAGCCCAGGCATAAAGCAAGTCGCCTCACAGCGCACGCTCGACCCCAGCTCGATGCTCAGCGCCGACGCGGTGTGGCGCTCGTGCGAGACCAGCTCGTAGGCGCCCGGATGGGATACCTCGATCTCGCGGGGGCTCTTGCAGACGCTGTCCTGCACGCGCACAGTGCCCCACCCGTCCAGCACCGCCCATACGCCACCAGCTTCATAGGGGCCCGAATACGCACCCTGCTGGTCGGCCGTCTGGGCAGCCAGCCGGGCCTGCGGGGCATCCTCCGGGCGCAGCGGCGCAAGCGGCTCGCGGCTCACGCCCAGGAGCTCCCCGATCGCCAGCTCGGTGTCCGCGTAACCGCCCTCACCGTAGTGGTAGTCGAACAGCCGCGCTCGTCCGTCGAACAGGTAGCGCGCCGGCCAGCCCTCGTTCTCATACTCCTGCCACAGCTCCAGCTCGCCATCGATCAACACCGGGTATGCGATACCCAGGCGGGCGACAGCGTCCCCGACCGATCGATCGTCGCGAGACGCGTCAAAGCCGGGGCAGTGCACGCCCACCACGCGCAGACCAGCCTGCCCATAGCGCTCGTGCCAAGCCCTCAAATACGGCAGCGTGCGCAGCGAGTTCGGCCGGCAGAAGTCCCAGAACTCCACCAGCATCGGCCGGCCCTGCTGGATCACGCTGACCCCGCCCGCCGGCGCGTTCACCCACGGCAGGTGCCTCGGGAACAGCGGCGCGACGATCGTGTCTACGGGCGCCCGCAACCGGCGAGCCTAGCCAATGCTTCCGACCATCTCCAACTGGATCAGGCGGTTGAGCTCGACCGCGTACTCCATCGGCAGCTCCTTGGTCACCGGCTCGATGAAGCCGTTGACGATCATCGCCGCCGCCTCGTCCTCGGTGAAGCCGCGCGAGCCCATGTAGAAGAGCTGGTCGTCTGAGATGCGCCCTACCGTCGCCTCGTGGGCGACCGTCACGTGCGGGTTCTGGATCTGGATGTCCGGCCACGTGTCCGATTTCGATTCGCCGTCCATCATCAGGCCGTCGCACTGCACGCGCGCTTTCGAGCCAGCCGAGTTGTGGCCCATCTTGACCAGGCCCCTGTAGCCCATGATGCCGCCGTCCTTGGAGATCGACTTGGCGAGGATGTTCGAGGTCGTGTTGGGGGCCAGGTGCACCACCTTGGCGCCCGTGTCCTTGTGTACGCCTTTGCCCGCCACGCCCACGTTGAGGTGGTCCGCGCGGGCGCCCTCGCCCATCAAGAACGAGCCGGGGTAGAGCATCACGTACTTGGCGCCCATCGAGCCGCCCACCCACTCGACCGTGCCGTTGGCGTCCACGATCGCGCGCTTGGTGTTCAGGTTGTAGACGTCCTTGGACCAGTTCTGCACGGTCGTGTAGCGCGCCTTGGCGCCCTCGTGCACGAAGATCTCGACTACCGCCGAGTGCATCGAGTTGACCGAGTAGGTCTGTGCGGTGCAGCCCTCGATGTAGTTCACCTCCGCGCCCTCGTCGGCGATGATCAGGGTGTGCTCGAAGGTGCCCTCGCCGGCGCCCTCCATGCGGAAGTAGGACTGCAGCGGCAGGTCGCACTTGACGCCCTTGGGGATGTAGCAGAAGGCGCCGCCCGACCACACCGCGCCATGCAGTGCCGAGAACTTGTTGTCCTGCGCGGGCACACACTTGGTCATGAAGTATTTCTGCACGAGCTCTGGGTACTCGGTGATCGCCGTGTCCATCGAGCAGAACAAGATCCCCTGCTTGGCGTACTCCTCCTTCAGGCCCTCATACACCGGCTCCTGGCGCCACACGCCCACCACGCCCGCGAGGTGCTCGCGCTCGGCCTGGGGGATGCCCAGGTCCTCATAGGTCTGCTTCATGTCCGCGGGGACGTCGTCCCAGCTGTTGAAGCGACCGGCCGTGGGCGGGGAGTAGAGGACGAGGTCGTCCAGGTTCAGGCCGCTCAGGTCCGGACCCCAGGTCGGAACAGGCTTGCGTTCGAAGATCTCCAGCGACTTGATCCGTTTGTCGGCCATCCAGTCGGGCTCGCCCTTGATCTTCGACAGCTCGCTGACGACCTCGCGCGAGATGCCTTGGCGGGCACGCAGCTGACCCTGCTCGTCCTCGACGATCGGGCTCGGCTTGGTGATCGTGGTGCGGTCAATCGTGGCCATAAAGCTCCTCGCTACCTGGTCGCTTGCGAATCCAGTGCTCTGGGGTAGGAATTGTATCGAGAGCGCAGGCATGGCCCCGAGCGGCAAACGCAATGTCCCGCACGTCGCTTCGGGTCGGAATGCGAATGGAGAAATCGAGGCCCGCGGTAGGAACGAGGTAGTAAGATGGCCATCATGGCTGTGGAGAAGCTCTCGATCGCGCTCGAGGAGGACGTGGCGAGGGCGGCCAGAGACGCCGCTGAGCGCGAGGGACTCAGCCTGTCCGCCTGGGTCAACGCGGCCGCACGCGAGGCCCTTGCGATCGAGGACGGGCTGGCGGCGGTGGCGGAGTACGAAGCTGAAAACGGGCCGATCTCCGCGCAGGCGCTCGCCGCCGCTCGCGCGGCACTCGAACGAGACGGCGTCATCCCGCGCCGATGAGGGGCGTCACATATGACGCCGGCGCGCTGATCGCCGCCGAGCGGGGCTCGGAAGAGATGTGGGGATATCACAGGCTCCTGCTCGACAGCGGTGTGCGCCCAAGGCTGTCCACCACCGTGCTCGGCCAGGTATGGCGAGGCGGACCCCAAGCGCGGCTCTCTCGGCTGCTTAGCGGTTGTCGGGTCGTGCCGCTCACCGAGAGTCAGGCCCGTACGGCTGGCGCGGCTCTGGCGAGCAGCCGCACGGAGGACCTGATCGACGCAGTGGTCGTGACCACTGCTCTGGCCCGCGGCGACGTGGTCGTCACGAGCGATCCAGACGACATGCGACAAATCGCCGCTGCGATGGGTCGCTCGGTGCGGTTGCACGTCGTCTGACGCTCGGGGCGCTCTCACCATTGCGTCCACGGGGCTGACCGGCCTTGTTACCCTCCCGCCGTGTTCGACCTGGACGCCTACGTTCAGCGGATCGGCCTCAGCGGGCGTCCCGGTCTGGCCGAGCTGCACCGCGCGCACGTCGCCTCGATCCCCTTCGAGAACCTCGACCCGCACGGCGGCCTGCCGGTCTCGCTGGATCTCGCAGACATCCAGCGCAAGCTGGTGCGCGAGCGCCGCGGCGGCTACTGCTTCGAGCACAACCTGCTGCTCAAGGGCGCCCTGGAGGCGCTCGGGGCCGGGGTGGCGCCGATGCTCGCACGCGTCAAATACGGCGCGCCCGCCGGCGTCGTGCGCCCGCGCACGCACCTCGTGCTGCGCGTGCAGGCCGACGGCGGCTGCTGGCTCGCCGACGTCGGCTTTGGCCGCGGCACGCTGCTGGAGCCGCTGCCGTTCGGGCCGGGCGATCATCATGAGCAGTCGGGCTGGCGCTTTCGCGTGGTGCAAGACGAGCTCGAACACGTGCTGCAGACCGACAGCGAGGTCGGCTGGGTGGACGTTTACAGCTTCATTCCCCAGCCCACGCCAGCGGCCGACATCGAGGTCGCCAACTGGTTCACGTCCGCCCATCCGCGCTCGCCGTTCGTCACCGGCCTGATCGTCGCCACGCAGCGCCAGGACGGCACGCGCACGTGGCTCAGCGATTGGAGCGGGCTGGCGGTCACCGAGCAGACACCCGCCGCCAGCACCGACACCGCCCTTGCGCGCGAGGAGATCCCGAAGACGCTGGAGGAGCGCTTCGGGCTGGCCGGCTTCACGCTCGACCGCGACGGTCGCGTGGTGGCCGCCCGCGCAGCCGGCGCGTGACCGCGCGTCGAGCTGTCACTCAGGCCAGGCGTTGTCGCCCGTCACCGCGCCGCGCACCACCTTGAGGTTCAGCAGCGCGCACTTGCGCCGCGTCGCCGACACGGGGATGCCCAGCAGGTCGATCATCCAGTCCGCGTCCAGCTCGCCCACCTGCTGCAGCGACATGCCCTTGAGCTCCTCCGAGGCGATCGACGCGGACGCCTGGGAGATCGCGCAGCCCTGGCCGTGGAAGCGCAGGTCCTCGATGCGGCCGTCCTTGACGCGGATGTGCACGCCCAGCTCGTCGCCGCACAGGGGGTTGTGCTCCACCGCCTCCAGGTCGTGGGGATCCAGCTCGCCGAAGTTGTGCGGGCGCTTGTAGTGATCGAGGATGTAGTCGCGGTACAGGTCGTCCATCGCGTCCACGGTAGTAGGTCGGCTCGACTCCGCGGCCTTGGGTTGGCTTGTCGTAGCGCTCGGGCCTGGATGTCGCCGCGGCCCGCGACCGCATGTCGCCGCGCCTCGGACTACCCGGCCGCCGCTTGCCGGCTGCCGCGGGTGACCTCCCGCTCCAGCGCTGCGATCGAGCGCTCCAGCTGGCGGATGCTGGCCGCGTCCACGCGCTCGATGCCCACCGCGCGGTTGACCCACGCGTTGATCTCGCGGTGGCTGCGACCGTCGCTGCGGTGCAGCTCGGCCACCAGGCGGCTGCGCTCCTGACGCAGCTGCGCGCGGCGCTCGAACGCCGCGACCGGCGCGCGCTCGGGGGCGGGCGGCTGCGACTGGGGCGGGGGAGAGGAGGGTCCCCGCTGGGGGGCGCCGAACAGGGTCATCTGCGCGGCGAACTCCGCGCTCAGCGGCACGAACTCGGCCGCCGGCGACGGCTCGCTCTCGCGCCGCTCGCGCGGCTGCTGCAAGCCCTCCTCGAGCTCGTCGCGGCGCAGCGCGTGGCGCAGCTCGCTTTCAACCTCCGAAGCATGGGTGCGCAGGGTCCTCTCCGCGGGCAGGTACAGCCAGCTCGGCGCAGGCGGCCGGTCCGGGATCGTGCGCACGAAGCGCCCCACGATCTGGCGGAAGATCAGCGGCGTCTTGGCCGCCGTCGCGTACACCCCAACGCGCAGCCTGGGGATGTCCACGCCCTCCGAGACCATGTTCACGGCCACGATCCACGGCTCGCGCGAGTCGCGAAAGGCTGCCAGCTTGCGCGCTGCCTTGGCCTCCGTGTGCAACACCACCAGCGGCGGGCGCCCACTGACCTCGCCCACCAGCCTCGCGATCGCCCGCGCATGCTGCGCGTTGGCCGCCACCGCCAGGGCGCCCGCGTCGCGGTGACCCTCCGCGCGCAACGCCCGCAGCTTCGCGTCCGCCTCCGCCACGATGCGCGGCAGGCCGTCCGGCAGCTCCGTCGAGATCGCCGTGCGATAGCGCCTGCTGGCCTCGCGCGCGGTCAGCACCGTCTCGAACGACGATTCGATCACGTCGTCGCCGCTGCGCCACGACAGAGTCCCGTCGAACGTCACGAACGCCACCGGGCGGCAGATGCCGTCGGCGACCGCCTGCGCGTACGTGTACGACACGTCCGGCACCGCCAGCCCGTCGCCGTCGTAGCGCACGCCCGGGATCGGCGTCGCGTCCGAGCGAAACGGCGTTCCCGACAGCAAAAGCCAGCGCGGCGCCGACGCGAACGCCCGGCGAAAGCTCGTGCCCCACGTCAGGTCCTCGCCCAGGTGGTGGGCCTCGTCGACCACCACCAGCGTGTCCGGCGAGATCTTCGCCGCCCAGCCGCCCGGGTCGCTCGCCACGCGCGCATACGTCACCGCCACGCCGTCGAAGTCGCGCGGTGGCCTCGGTCCCGACGCATCCGGCGCCAGCTGCACGCCCAGTGTTGCCGCCGCGGCTGCCCACTGGCGTGTCAGCGGCGTCGTCGGGCACAGCACCGCCACCCGCCCCACCACGCGCCTGGACAGCAGGTCCCTGGCGAGCTCCAGCGCCGGGCGCGTCTTGCCCGCTCCCGGCGCCGCCGAGATCAAGAACGGCCCCTCGCGCCAGTCGGCCAGACGGTCCAGGGCGTCGCGCTGCCACGAGCGCAGCGATGTTGGGGAGGAGTGCGTGGAACGCTGCGATGTCGGGGAGCGGCGCGGCAAAGAGCCCGGCATCCTGCGCTACCGCGCGGACGGAACACCGCACGCATGCGTTACGCCGCTCGGTTGACCCGGTTCGCTCGATGCGCCTCCGGGTTCGCCGGCTGCGCCCGCGCTAAAGCCCGAACACCTCGCGCCCGGCCGCCAGCGCGTCCACCAGGGCGTCGATGTCCGCGCGTTCGTTGTACACCCCCACGCTCGCCCGCGCCGTCGCACCCACGCCCAGGCAGCGCATCAAAGGCTGCGCGCAGTGGTGGCCCGCGCGGATGCACACGCCCGCGCGCGCCACCAGCTCGGCCACGTCGTGGGGGTGGATGCCATCCACCGTGAACGACGCCAGGCCGCCGCGGCGGTCGGCTTGCGGCGGGCCGACCACGCGCACGCCCGGAACCGCCGCCAGGCGCTCGAGCATGTACGCCGTCAGCTCGCGCTCGTGTGCGCGCACGCGCTCCATGCCCAGGCCGCTCAGGTAGTCCACCGCCGCGCCCAGGCCCACCGCCTCAGCGATCGGCGGCGTGCCCGCCTCGAACTTGTACGGCAGCTCGTTCCACGTCGTCTCCTGGAAGTCCACCGACGCGATCATGTCGCCGCCCGTCAGGAACGGCTGCATCCGCTCGAGCAGCTCCGCGCGGCCGTGCAGCACGCCGATACCCGTCGGCCCCAGCGCCTTGTGGCCCGTCCACGCGTAGAAGTCCGCGCCCAGCGCAGCCACGTCCACCGGCAGCTGCGGAACCGCCTGGGCGCCGTCCACCAGCGTCACCACGCCAGCCGCGCGCGCTCGCGCGGTCATCTCCGCCACCGGGTTGATCGTGCCGAGCACGTTCGACACGTGCGCAAACGCCACCAGGCGCACGTCGCCGCGCGCCAGCTCTGAGTCCAGCTGTTCCAGTGACAGCTCGCCGTGCTCGTCCACCTCCAGGTAGCGCAGCTGCGCGCCGCGCTCGCGGCACAGCATTTGCCACGGCACCAGGTTCGCGTGATGCTCCATCTGCGTGATCAGCACCGCGTCGCCCGCCTTCACGTTCGCGCGTCCCCACGAATACGCAACGAGGTTGATCGCCTCCGTCGCGTTCTTCGTAAAGATCGTCGTCTGTGGCGCTCCGCCCACGAACGCCGCCACACGCTTGCGCGCGCCGTCATACGCCGCGTCCGCCTCCTGCGCCAGCGTGTACACGCCGCGGTGCACGTTCGCGTTGTGCTTGGCCAGGTGATCGGCCAGCGCGTCGATCACCACCTGCGGCTTCTGCGAGCTCGCGCCCGAGTCCAGATAGATCAGAGGACGTCCGCCAAAGGTCCGGGAGAAGATCGGAAAGTCGCCACGCACGCCCGCCCGACCACCGGAGGTGGTCTTTATAAAAAAGTCGTTCTCAGCGACTGGTGGCATACGTCTCGATGTCCTCGCGCGCCGCCGCCAGCTTCTCCTGCACGCGATCGCGCACCAGTTGCTCCAGGGCCTCGTCTTGTAGCTCCGCCACGAGCGGCTCGAAGAATCCCTCCACGATTACCCGCACCGCCGCCGGGCGGTCCAGGCCGCGCGTCTGCATGTAGAAGATCGCCGTCTCGTCCAGCTCGCCCACCGTGCCCCCGTGCGACGCCGACACGTCATCCGCCGATACCAGCACCGACGGGATCGCGTCGATGCGCGCCTTCGGCGACAGCATCATCGAGTGGATCTGCAGGTAGGTGTGCGTCTGCTGCGCGCCCGGGTCGATCTGGATCAGGCCCTCGAAGCTCGCCCGGCTCTCGCCCGTCGCCGTGCCGCGCCAGTGCACGTCTCCGCCCGACGGACCCGTCTCGTGCAGGTCCACCGCGAACACATCCAGGTGCTCGTGCTCCTCCGCGAAAAACAGGCCGCGAAACGCCATGTCGCCGCCCTTGTCCATCACCGCCAGCTCCAGGTGCTGGCGCACCAGGTGCCCGCCCAGCAGCGCCGGCAGCCAGTGGCAGTAAGCGTCGCGGCCCACGCCCACGAAGCGCGTCGACACGTCATACACCTCGCCCGAGCCCCAATCTTGGAACTGCGCCAGACGGCAGCGCGCGCCGTCTTGCAGGTACAGCTCGAACGCGTTCGCATGCAGGGCCTGCCCCGGGCCTGCCCCCTGGGTATCGAAGTCCTCCGCCAGGTCGTACTCGTGCACGCGAAACTCGCTCGTCGGGGCGCCCACCACCAGCGTGCGCCCGTACTGCTCGATGCCCGGCCGGTCGATCGCGTACACGATCTCAAACGGCTCCTCCACGGTCACGCCCTGGGGCACGTACAGGAACGCGCCGCCAGTCCAGAAGGCCGCGTTCGCCGCCTCCAGCTTGTGACGGTCGATCGGGAGGCGCTTGGAGAACCACTCACACACGAGCTCTGAGTGCTGCTCGAATGCCTGCTCCAGCGAGCACAGGATCACGCCGCGCTGCGCCAGCGCCTCGTCCAGCTCGACCTGCACCACCGCGCCCGCGCTCTGCACGATCCGGCCTGCATGCGGCCGATCGGGCAGCGTGCGGCTCACCACATCCGGCACGCCGCTCTCCGACACGCTCGTCGCCAGCGCGTCAAGGTCGAGGCTCTCAAGGCTCGTGCTCCAGAAGCCCGAGCGCCGCCACACCGGCAGCTCCGCCACCTCGTACGCTTTCAGCGCCGCCTCGCGCAGCTGCGCCAGCGTGCGCCCATCGCCCGCGCCCGCGCCCGCCAGCGCGTGGTACAGGCTCGCCTCGCGGTGGCGGCCAGGCTTGACCGCCACCACTTCAGGCACGCGCGCCGACCTCCTGGCGGATCTGGTCATAGCCCTCGCGCTCCAGGCGTTCCACGAGCTCAACTCCCCCTTGGAGCACGATCTTGCCATCCATCAGGATGTGCACGAACTGGGGCTTGACGTAATGCAGGATGCGCTGGTAGTGGGTGATGATCAGCGCGCCCAGGCCCTGCTCGTCGTGCAGCTTCTGGACGCCCTCCGCCACCGTGCGCAGCGCGTCGATGTCAAGGCCCGAGTCGGTCTCGTCGAGGATCGCGATGTCCGGGGCCAGCATCGCCATCTGCAGGATCTCCGCGCGCTTCTTCTCGCCGCCCGAGAAGCCGTCGTTGAGGTGGCGCGAGGTGAACGCCCGGTCCACGTCCAGCAGCTCGATCGCATGCTGCAGCTGCGTGCGGAACTCCTTCACCTGGATCGGCTCATCGCGCTTGGCGTTGATCGCCATGCGCAGGAAGTTCGCAACCGACACGCCCGGGATCGACACCGGATACTGGAACGCCAGGAACAGGCCCGCCTTGGCGCGCTCGTGCGGCTCGGCCTCCGTGATGTCCTGCCCCTTGAACGTGATCGAGCCCTCCGTGATCTCGTAGGAGGGGTGGCCCAGCAGCGTATTCGCCAACGTCGACTTGCCCGAGCCGTTGGGGCCCATCAGCGCGTGTATCTCGCCCCGGTCGATCTCCAGGTCCACGCCTCTGAGGATCTCGCGCTCCTCGGTGCGCACGTGCAGGTCTTTGATCTCCAGGTCTGCCATGTCTTCTCGTCAAGCTCCCGTCGTCATCGTTTGCGGTCGTCCGATCTCAGAACGTGTTTTGAAAATGGCGGTGCGACTGGGGCGTTCCTGGATCAAGCTGGGCGCCGCGGGGCGGCGAAGCGCATGCTGGTGGCACGTGCGAGCCGTCACGTGGCGATCCAGCGCAGCGTCCAGGGGCGCATCCAGGCGTGCCGAGCTTTTCAAAACACGTTCTCCATCGTCGGCAGGATCGCCCCCGCCGGCAGCGTCGGCTGGGAGGCGCTGCGCACGAGGTCGGCCAGCGTTGTCTCGCGCAGCGTGCTCACGATCGACATGCGCACGCGCGTCCACAGCAGCTTGGTGGGGCACACGTGGTCCGCACTGGACTCGCGCGAGCACACGATCGAGCCGTCCGCCGCCTCCGAGATGCACTCGATCGGCGCGATCGCCCCCTCCAGGGCCGCCACCACCTCCGCCATCGTGATCTCGCCCGCCGGGCGCGCCAGCAGATAGCCGCCGCGCGAGCCGCGCCGCGAGTCCACCAGCCCGGCCTTGCGCAGGCGCGCCACCAGGTGCTCAAGATAGGCCAGCGGCAGGCCGTCCTTGGACGCTATCTCCGCCAGCGGGATTGGCACGGGCGGAGTGCCGCGTCTGGCGAGCTCCACCATCACGCGCACCCCGTACTCGGTCTTGGTCGAGAACATCATCGTCTTGATTTCCTACCTGCGCGCTAGGGTATCAACACCGCGCCCGCGCTCCCGATCGTCGGATGACCGCCACGGCTGCGGGCGGACTACGGAGCGGGGTTGCGGCTCTGACGCGATGTGCACAAGTCCGCTCAGAGACATGATCAGCGGATGTCTGCCACCGGCAGGCGCCCGGGCCCGCTGTGCGTCGTGTGCGGTGATGTGCTCGGCGTCTATGAGCCCGTGATCGTGCTGTGCGCCGATCAGCCCGCCAGGAGGACGTCGCGCGCGGCCGCGGGGGCTCTCCCGCAGGGCGCAATGGCGATGCACGAGCGCTGCTACCTGGCGCCCGACGACATCAGCCCCCCTCCAGCCTGCTGATGTCGTGACTGAGCGCTTCCGGCGTCAGCACTTCCGATTGGAACAGGACGCGCTCGCGCCCGCGCGCGTCCAACAGCAGGATCGACGCGAAGCGGTCGAACGTCGTCCTGCTCGTGCTCGCCGGCGTCACCCCGTATGCGCGCCACACCTTGCGCAGTTGTGCAAGCGGCCCCGTCAGGTATTGCACGCGCCCGCTCAGCGACACATCCTCGAGGAAGCGCGCCACGCTCGCATGTGTGTCAGTCGCCGGGTCTGCGCTGACGATCAGCACCAAGGGTGGGCGGGCATCTTTTTCGGGCAGTTCTTCAAGCGCACCGCGGATCTGCTGGGCGATCAGGATGCAGGTCGCACCGCAGCGCGAGTACAGGAACGTCAACACCACCACGCGGCCGCGGTAGCCGGCCAGCGACACCTGGCGGCCGTCTTGGTCGGTGAGGGTGAAGCCCGGCGCCTGGATGTCGCCCGGCAGCGGCGCGCCATCGAAGCCCGACGAGCTGGTCGCGTGCCGCGGCGCTTGCGATGATGAGCTCACGCCCGACGGTCGCGCCACGATCACCACGACCGCCAGCGCGATCACGAGCGCTACAGCCAGCGCGAGCAGCAGTGGCCTGGGGCGTCGGCGCATCCCTGTGAGGGTAAGGGAGCGACGCGCTGTTGATCGTCCCGATGGGAGCTCAGTCCAGGCTTGCCGAGTGCGCGATACCGTCTTGTGTCCAGTAGATCGTGCTTGCGGCGAGCGCGAGACTGGCCGGTTCGATCGTGTCGCCGAATGCAACCATGTGTTTGCCGGTGCGATCCAACGTATACACCTGGTATTTGCCGGTAGTGGACTCCTGGGCCGTCCGCGCCGAGACGATCCATGCGACGGCGCCGTCGGCCTTGAGCACCAGTGAGGCAACTGGCCCGGCGCCTTCTGACTCATACGCGCTCGCGGGGCTGTTACCGATGTCTTCCGGTGGACCGGTAGCGCTGCTGAACACGACGCGGCCTGTGCGCACGTTGCGGACCGATATCGAGTCGCGTTCTATGCCGTACACGGTGCTCTCGTAGCTCGAGGCGACAGCCACCATCGTGCCGACGAGCTGCTGCACGGTGGAGCCTCCCGCTGCACTTCCCGAGCCGAACGACGGATAGCCGACCGTGTAGGAGTGCGCCTTTCCGTACACACACCCGACGATCCGCTGCGGATGAAACTTGCCTTCTTCGCTGTAGCCCGCTTCATATACCTCTGCCTGTGTGTCAGCCGCCAGCAGGTGTGCATGACCTGGGCGGCAGCCGGCCGGTTTGGCCTTGCTCACCGTGGCGGACGCCGCGGGGCAGGCGATGAGCGCCAGTGTCAACAGTGCGGCGAGCGAACACGCGCGGTGGGGATAGCGTGTCATCATGGCTATATACCTTGCTGCCCGCGCAAGTTGCGCCGCTCGAGGGCTTGTTCGCTTGCTGAAGACGAACGCCACCCACTTTACGATTTGCAACTCGTGACGGTTTGGGTCAACCCGCCGGAAGCGCGCTGGCGATGACAGACGTTCTAGTCACGAGTACGTCTCCCGGGGTGCTCGAGCGGTACTCTGCGCTCACTTCAAGCCCCGCGGTGTGCGAGCCTGCTGAAACGCTGGCCAGGGTCTGGATCGGGACCTGAAGCACCTGGCCACCAGCAATGGTTGTGGCGCTTTCGCTGACTGGATGTCGATCGACATCCAACGTGAGCGTGATTGCAGCGATTGTTTCTGGTGCGCCTTCATTGTGTAGGCTTGCGATTGCCGAGACCAGAAGATGGCCGGCAGATCGGAAGTCGATATGAACGCTGCGGAAGGAGCCTGGGCTGCGGATGCTGCGAGGGTTGAGCGGGACGCAATCTGCGGTGGCGTTTCCGTGAAAGCCGCCGCCATTGCAGCCGTTTTTGGTCAGGTCTTCCACCTTGTCATCGGTGATCCCCGCGGTCCCCAGCGGGAGACTCAGAGCGCCCATGCCCACCGCGCCAGGCTGGATCTGCTGTTTGCCTACGCTATCGGCGGGGAGCGTGATCGCCGCGTAAGAGGCTCCCCCGAGGCCGACGAACAACGCGAGCGTCGCTGTGATGTTTGCGTACGTCAGGCTGTCAAGAAACTTCCGCATGGAAAATTCAATGATAGGCATTACGTTAATGAATCCCGTCCGCGCCGACGCGTTACAGCCTACAGGTAGTGCGCCTGATGATGGGCGAGCGACGGCCGCTGTAGGCAGGGAGACCACGGTGATGCGCCGCGTGCGTTGCGCTGGCAACACATCGCGGCGCACACCGTCGTAATCGCTGGGGAAGCACGGGTTGAGGTACTTTACGCCAAGCATTATTTTTTCAGTGCTCGGTTCAAACGTCTCGTTGGGCGTGATTTGTGCTTCTGCTGCGGCTATGAAATGTTCGCAGCCGTTGTTCCCGGGAACCCATGGACTTCTGCAGCTACGAACACTGCACCAAGGCTCAGCTCGAAGGCGAACCCGTGCGTGTTGAACCGGCCGAAGCAGCCGAACGGGCGGCGCTCGCGAAAACGCTGGCGGAAAAACACGTCGTGAGATCGCGTTATGCAGACGCGGATGCCGCAGACAGACCGAGCAGCAACATGAGCGTTGCGCGATAGGCATGTCAATCGAGCGCAAGACCGTCAGCATGTAACGACGCGGACCGGGCGGCGCGACGCGGACCGGGCGGCGGCTGCGGTTTCGTTCGTCCGTCCGATGGGGTATTACTCGACCCGTGCGTTCAACTCGATCCGCGTGTTCAGTGCGACACCGCACTCCAGCGAGCGTGATCGCGCTCACGCTGGTCGCCGGCATGACGCTCGCGCCGGTCGCGTTCGGAGAAAGCGCCGGCGAACCCACCCGCAGCGTCGTCCCGACCATCCCCGCGCCGCCCAACGACGCACTCGCCAGCGCCCAGCCCGTGAGAACCCTGCCTGCGTCGCTCAACGGGACCACCGTCGGCGCCACCGTGGAAGCGGGCGAACACGAATCGCAGTGCGGCGGCGCCACGGCCAACTCCGTGTGGTACAGCCTGCGCTTGCCCCGCGCCCAGCGCGTGGGGCTCGACCTCCAGGCGTCCGGCGCGCTCGACGCCACGATCGACGTCTTTCACGCCGTGCGCTCGCAGCTGAGCTCCGTCGGCTGCCAGAAGACCGAATCGCAGGGCAAGGCGTCCCTCTCGTTCGTCGCCTCCAAGAACGGCCTGTACGACATCAGGGTGGCTGCCATCGCCGGCTCGCAGCTGGCGCCGTTCACGCTTGAAGTCTTCCTGCCGACCCCCGCCATCCGACCGCCGGGCGCGCCGCTGCCTTCCGGCGGCGTCTCCGGACAGGTCGACCGCGTTCAGAACATCAACGCGGCGTACTCCTTCACGATGCACACGGGCGTCAGCTATCTGATCAACCTCGCCAACGAGACCAAGCATGCGTGCGTCAGCGGCGCGCTGTTCGCGCCGGGCACGAGCTCCTTCGGCGGCGAAGAAGAAGGAGAAGAAGCGCACGGCGGTCTGCTGCACATCGAATGCGGCGGCTATCGGCTGTTCACGCCGGGGTCTCGCGAAGGCGGTCGCTACAGCTTCGACATCACCCCCTCGCACTCGCACCGGGGTGTGCAGCGCTTCCACCTGCGGGTCGCGCCGGCAGACGCCGCCGAGACGGCGCCCGGGCTCCCGCTCGCCAACTACGTCCACGCGCACGGCTACCTGGATGGGCACGGCGTGCAGGTGCTGCGCCTATACCGCATGGAAGTCACCAGCCACTCCAACCTCACGCTCAAGCTGATCGCGCCGGCATCCGCCGAATTCAAGCTGGAGCTGCGTAGCCTGGGCGGCGAACAGATCGAATGCCAGTGCGGCGGCAGCGGCTCGCAGACTCTCACACAGCAGCTGCAGCCTGGCACCTACTATGCGGTCGTCGCCGAGCACAACGACACCTCCGGCGCCTTCACGCTCGAGCGCGAGTCGCGCACGATCACCTCCACGAGCATCTCCTTCACCAGTGCCAAGGCCGCCGCTGGCCAAGCGCTCGGCATCGATGTCAAGGTCTCACCCGCCGTGTCCGGGCCTGTCAGCGTCGAGATCGAACGCTTCGACCCTGTCTTCGGCTGGCAGTTCTTCGCCGAGGCGCACGCTTTCGCCAACGGCGGCCTCGCAAGCATCCCCTTCACGCCGCCCGCTGTCGGGCTGTGGCGCGCCAAGGCCAACTACGAAGGTTCGCGCACCGCCAGCCCCAGCGCGGTCGGGCATACGTATCTGCTGGTCTCCTGAGCGCCTCGGAGGACCGTCCTCCCCTCCGCCGCAGGCGATGCCAGGCCCCAGGGCGATAGGGCGCAAGCCGCCCTTCAAAGCACGCCCCATAGTCGCTACACTTTTTGAAGTCCCTGAATCCCGACCTTGGTTTAGGAGTTTTCAAGATGAGTACCTCCGGTGCGGAGCTGCTCCGCCTAGTGAAGAGCCAGATCCAAGAGGTTGACCCCGCCGAGGTCAATGAGCTGATCGGCGAGGGCGTCACGATCGTCGACGTGCGCGGCAGCGAAGAGTTCGCCACCGGCCACCTGCCCGGCGCCAAGAGCATCCCGCGCGGGCACCTGGAGGCACGCATCGACAGCGCCGCGCCCGACCGCACGGCCGAGCTGATCCTCTACTGCCAGTCGGGCAGCCGCTCCGCCTACGCCGCGCGCACACTGCAGGAGGACCTTGGCTACGAGCGCGTGCGCTCGATGACCGGTGGCATCACGCTGTGGAAGGACCGCGGCTATGAGGTCGAGATCCCGCGTGCGCTCAGCGCCGAGCAGCGCGAGCGCTACTCGCGCCACCTGCTCATCCCCGAGATCGGCGCCGAGGGCCAGCAGAAGCTGCTCGACGCCAAGGTGCTGCTGCTGGGCGCTGGCGGCCTGGGCTCGCCCACCGCGCTGTACCTCGCCGCCGCCGGTGTCGGCACGCTTGGCATCGTCGACGACGACGACGTCGACCTGTCCAACCTGCAGCGTCAGGTGATCCATTCGACCCAGCGCGTCGGCATCCCCAAGGTCGACTCCGCCGAGGAGTCCATCCACGCGCTCAACCCCGACGTCAACGTCGTCAAGTACAAGACCCGCGTCGACGCATCCAACATCGTGGAGATAATCGAGGGCTATGACGTGGTTGTCGACGGCGTCGACAACTTCCCCACGCGCTACCTGCTCAACGACGCCAGCGTGCGCCTGAGGATCCCCGTCGTGTCCGCCTCCATCCTTGGCTTCGACGGCCAGCTGTCGGTGTTCAAACCCTACGACGGTCCCTGCTACCGCTGCCTGTTCCGCGAGCCGCCGCCCGCCGAGCTCGCGCCCTCCTGCGGCGCCAACGGCGTGCTCGGCGTGCTGCCCGGCACGATGGGCCTGCTGCAGGCCACCGAGGTCGTCAAGCTGATCCTCGGCATCGGCGAGCCCGCCATCGGGCGCCTGCTGCTGTACGACGCGCTCGCAGCCACGCTCACCGAGGTCAAAGTCCACCGCGACCCCGACTGC
This sequence comes from uncultured Solirubrobacteraceae bacterium, assembly GCA_963734225.1. Lineage (GTDB taxonomy): Bacteria > Actinomycetota > Thermoleophilia > Solirubrobacterales > Solirubrobacteraceae > Palsa-744. Next base: position 165,937 of record CAVTGI010000014.1, on the reverse strand, counting down.
CCGATCTGCTCGCGCGACCCCGACGAGATCGCCGACGACGAGCTGGGCGTGTTCCCCGACTACGAGGCGTTCTGCGCAGCCGCAGGTTAGTCTCCGCAGCTAGATGGCGACGATCAAGATTCCTCCGGTGCTGCGCGCGTCGGTCGGTGGCGAGAAGCAGGTCGACGCCTCCGGCGAGGACGTCGGCGCGGTGCTGCGCGACCTCGCTTCCAACCATCCCGCCACGCAGGAGCAGCTGTTCTCGCCCGACGGGCAGCTCAACCGCTACGTCAACGTCTACCTCAACGACGAGGACGTGCGTGTGCTCGACGGGCTGGACACCGCTGTGCGCGACGGCGACACGCTTGTGATCCTGCCCGCCATGGCCGGCGGCTAGGCGCTAGGCGGTCGCTTGGCCGGCGCGAGCCGCCCAAGCACTGCGGTCAATCACTGATCCGTTAGCGCGTATGCGCGCCGATAGCAGCTGAGGACCAGCAGCGTCCTGGTCCTGGCGGCTATGCGCGCATCCAACTTCCACCAACTCACAGGCGCCCTGCGCCGCCGATCGGTTGCGCAGCAGTTGGCCGCGGCCGCAGTCGTCGTGTTCCTCGTCTTGACGGCCGTACACGTGGGCAACTCGCCCGGCTGGACGGCCTTTGCCGACGTCTTCGAAGCGCTCGCCGCTGTGCTTGCCACGATCGCTTGCGCCGTGCGGGCGCGGCGGGAGTACATCGCGCGCTCGCGCGCGGACGATGGCGCGGGGCGTGGGTGGGTGGCGTGGACGCTGGTCGCCTGCGGCACCGGCGCGTGGGCGCTTGGCCAGATCGGCTGGTCGGTCGAGGAAGTCGCGCTGAATATCACGCCGCCGTCCGCCTCGATCCTGGACGTCGGCTTTCTCGCGTTTCCGGCGCTCGTGGTGGCGGGGCTGCTGGCGATGGTGCAGACGCCCGCCGGTCGGCTCTCGCAGCTGCGGGGAGCCGCCGAGGGGCTGCTGCTCGCCGCCGGCTTCTTCCTGCTCAGCTGGAGCCTGATCATCGGCCGGGTGCTCGCCACCACCAAGAGCTCGGTGCTCGGCGAGGCGGTCAACCTCGCCTACCCCGGACTCGACGCCGTGGCGCTCAGCGCCGTCCTGTTCGTGGCCCTGCGGCGCCGGGGCAAGGCGCACCCCGGGCTTGGCCTGCTGGGCGCGGGCATCGTGTGCATGGCGCTGTCGGACTCCGCGTACTGGTACGTGACCGCGATCAACCCCACGTTTCCCGGCGTCTCTCCGTTCGGGACCGGTTGGGTCGCCGGCTTTCTGCTGATCGCGCTGGCTGCGCTCGAGCAGGGTGGCCAGCGCCGCTTGCCGCGCAGCCTGTCCGCCGGGCGCGTGGTCCTCGTGGCGCCCGTGTTGCCCGCCTCGGTGGGGATGCTTGCGGTGCTCGTCGGATGGCTCAGCGGCAGCGATCTGGGCTCGGTGGGCGCGCTTGGGGGCGTCATGGGCGTTGTCATAGCCGCCGCGATCTCCCTGCTCGTGATCGTGACCTATGAGAACCGCGCGCTCACCGACGACCTCGAGCGACGCGTGCGCGAGCGCACGGCCGAGCTGCACGCGACCGAGCGCCACTTCCGCGCGCTCGTGGAGCACTCCTCCGACGTGATCCTCGTCGTCGGGCGCGACCTGGGCATCGGCTACGTCAGCGACTCGGTGCTCGACGTCTTCGGCCATCAGCCCGCCGACCTGACCGGGCGGGGCCTGAGCGTCTTCGGCCAGCAGGCCGCCAAGACACTCACGCAGGCGCTCGAACGCACCGCGCTCGCCGCCGGACAGACCTCGAGGGTGCGCTGGACGCTCGACGACGCCAACGGGCGCATCCGTGAGGCGGAGTCGACCGTCACCAACCTGCTCGGCGACCCCGACGTGGAAGCGTTCGTGCTGAACACACGCGACGAGACGGGCCGCGTGGCGCTCGAAGGCCAGCTGCGCGAGCAGGCCTTCCACGATCCCCTCACCGGGCTGTCTAACCGCGCGCTGCTCAGCGACAGGGCCGCCCAGGCGTTCGCCCGCTCGCTGCGCTCCGGGGCGAGCGTGGCGGTCATTGTGGTGGACCTCGACGCGTTCAAGCTCGTCAATGACAGCCTCGGCCACGAGGCCGGCGATGCGCTCCTGCGCGACGTGGCCCAGCGGCTGCGGTCGGTGGTGCGTCCCGGGGACACGCTCGCGCGCGTCGGAGCCGACGAGTTCGTCATGCTGCTCGACGCGATCGGCTCCGCCGAGGAGGCCAGGGCGCTCGCGATACGCCTGCGCGAGGCCGTCAGCCACCGTCTCGAGCTCGACAACGGAGCCTTCGGCGTGACGGCGAGCATCGGCGTGGCGATCGGCGCCCCCGGAGAGAAGACCTTCGATGATCTGTTGCGCGATGCGGACCTCGCGATGTGCTCAGTCAAGGCCGGCGGCAGGGACGCCGTGCAGATGTTCGACGCCGGCATGCACGAGCAGGCGCGCGAGCGCCTGAACCTCCAGGCCGATCTCGGCAGGGCTCTCGAAAAGGGCGAGTTCTGGCTGCTCTACCAGCCCGAGTTTGACGTCGTCCACAAGCAACTGCAGGCCTTCGAGGCGCTCGTGCGCTGGAACCATCCCCAGCGCGGCCTCGTCCCGCCCGACCAGTTCATCGGCCTTGCCGAGGAGAGCGGGATGATCGTGCCGCTGGGGCGCTGGGTGCTGCAGGAGGCGCTGGGCCAACTCGCCGCGTGGAGCCGCCTCGGCGCGGCGGACAGCCACGTATGCATGTCCGTGAACGTCTCAGCCGTCCAGCTGAAGGCCCCCAGCCTCGTGGATGACGTACGCGAGGCGCTGGCACAGTCGGGCGTCAGCCCCGAGCGGGTGATCCTCGAGATCACCGAGAGCTCGCTTGTCGAGGACTCACACCGGGTTATCGGTGCCCTGCACGCGCTCAAGGAGCTCGGCGTGCGCATCGCGATCGACGACTTCGGGACCGGCTACGCGTCGCTGTCGTATCTACAGAGCATGCCCGTCGACATCCTCAAGATCGACCAGGCCTTCGTGCGCGCCAGCGATGACGGCGAGCGCGGTCACGATCTGCTCGAGGCGATCGTCAACATCGCCCACAGCCTGTCGCTGCAGACCGTCGCCGAGGGCGTCGAGCAGCCCGAGCAGCTGGCGGCCGTGCGCAGGATGGGCTGCGATCTCGTGCAGGGCTATCTGTTGGGCAGGCCGCTTCCGGTGGAGGAGGCTCAGCGGCTGATCGGGCAGGGCGCAGCGATGTCGGCTCTGTCGTAGTGGGCTGTCCCAGGGAGCACCGTTGATATACTTATAGATATCATGTCTGCGGGAGCGGTGATCCACGAGTGCCGTGAGCAAATGGGCCTCAGCCAACGGACGCTGGCGCTACGCGCGGGAACGACACAGGCGGCGGTCAGTCGCATCGAGCGGGGCCTGACGGCGCCGAATTGGGACACCGTGAGCGCCCTGCTGTTGGCGATGGGCTATGAGCCGGACCTGCGCATCCGTCGGTTGCAAGGTCGGTGGGATCCCGTCCACCTAGCGGCGTCGTGGCAACGCTCGACCGAGGAACGTCTGCAGCTTGCGATCTCGGCCAATCGCCTGGCCGGCCGCATGCGGCGGGCGGGCGCCGGCGCGCTCGATGCAGCCTGACACGCCACTCGACGCCGAGTGCATCCTGACGATGCTGGCACAGCACGGCGTCGACTACGTGATTGTCGGTGGTCTGGCGGTTCAGACGCACGGGCACGTGCGGACCACGGTGGACATCGATCTGTTCCCCAAGCCGGATCGAAGCAACCTCGCACGTTTGGCAGAGGCCTTGAAAGCTCTGGATGCCAGGACGCTGAACCCTGGCAGCGAGGGTCTTGCGATCGATGCCGCGATGCTGCCTCGCGCGACCATGTGGCAGTTCGCGACTCGACACGGTGCCATCGACGTGCTGCACGATGCGCCGGGCGCCCCACCGTATGACGATCTACGCAGTCGGGCTCTCGAGATCCGGCTCGGAGATCTGAGGCTCGCGGTCGCGGGGCTCGATGACCTGATCAGCATGAAGCGCGCAAGCGCTCGTCCGGTCGACCTCGAAGACCTCGCCGCGCTCACAGAGCGCGAAGCCGATCAGAGCGCCGTTGATTAGCCCCTCAGGCCGCGTTAGCCCCTCAGGCCGCGGCGGCCGACCGCACCGGCTGTTGACCGGCGGCTGCCTCGGCACCCGGGCCGGCGGGCGCGACGTGGCTCATCGCGTGCTCGGCCAGCGCGGTGATCGTTAGCGAGGGATTCACGCCGACGTTGGCCGGGATCGCCGAGCCGTCGCAGACGAGCAGGTTCTGATAGCCGAACACGCGCTGGTGGGCGTCCACCACGCCGCGCTGCGGGTCGGGCGCGATCACGGCGCCGCCAAGGATGTGCGCGGTGGTGGGGATGTTGAACAGCGCCTCGGTGAGCGAGCTCTGGGCGATCCCGCCGGTGCGCTTGGCAAACCATTCGGCGGCCTGGTTGGCGACAGGAATGAACGTGGGGATGGGGCGCTCGGGGTCCTGCTCGGTCTGCAGCCAGAAGGAGCCGAACGGGCCTTTGCGGGGCCTCAGTGCGATCGCGTTGTCGAGCGTCTGCATGACCAGGATGATGATCGTGCGCCGCGACCAGTGCTTGGGGAACAGCACCTTGGCCACGCGCTTGGGGTGCGCGAGCGTCTGTGCGAGCAGCTTCAGCGGGCGCGTCACGCGCGTGCCGCGGCCGACGAGCACGGTGTTCAGCCGGTGCATTGAGTCGCCGTCGTCGCCATAGGTGACCGTCTCGATGTGCGTGTGCGGGTCGGGGTAGATCGAGGAGGTGATCGCCACGCGTTTGATCAGGTCGTCGGGGTAGTCCTCGGGCACGGTCACCGCGAGGATCGACTCGGAGTTCGTGCGCACGAGCTCGCCCAGGCGAGGCGAGACGCGCGGAAGCGACCCTTTGACGCGGCAGCGCTGTAGCAGCTTGTTCGTGCCCAACGGCCCGGCCGACACCACCACGCCGCGTGCGCGCTGCACTTGCCGGTCCTTGCGCAGCCAGGCACCCGAGCGGACGCTTTCGACCTCATAGCCGTCGCTTCCGTCGGCGGCGCCCAAAGGACGGATGTCGATGACGGTGCGTTCGGGCGTCACCCGCGCGCCGAGCTTCTCGGCGAGATACAGGTAGTTCTTTACCAGCGTGTTCTTGGCGCCGTGCGGGCAGCCGACCATGCAGCGTCCACACAGCCGGCAGCCGGTGCGCTCGGGCCCCTCGCCGTCGAAGAAGGGGTCGGGCACGGTCTTGCCCGCCTCGCCCTCGCCGCCGAAGAAGACGCCCACGGGCGTGCGTTTGTAGGTGTCGCCGACGCCAAGCTCCTCGCCGAGCTCGCGCAGCAGTTGATCGGCGGGATCCTCGTATGGGTTTTCGACCACGCCCAACATGCGCTGGGCCTCGGTGTAGTGGGGCGCCAGCGAGCTCTCCCAGTCGGTCATGTCCGCCCACTGGGCATCCGCGAAGAACGCCTTGGGCGGGACGTACAGCGTGTTGGCGTAGCCAAGGCTGCCGCCGCCTACACCGCAGCCGGACACGACCGAGACGTCCTTGAAGGTGGTCAGACGGAAGATGCCCTTCATGCCCAGACGCGGGTTCCAGAAGTAGCGCTTCAGATCGGCCGTGGCGCGCGGGAACTCGTGGTCGGCGAAGCGCCGTCCGCACTCCAGCACGCCCACCGAGTAGCCCTTCTGCGACAGGCGCAGCGCGGAGACGCTGCCGCCGAAGCCCGAGCCGACGACCAGCCAGTCGAAGTCGAAGTCGTCGCCTGATGGGGCCATAGCTCCTGGATCTTAGTCATCGATTGGCTGTGCAGCCAGTCCGGCCGCTCGATACCGCTCCCAAGCCTCGCTATATTCCGTGAAGTAATGGCGACGGAGAGGCTCGGCAACAGGCCCTGCGCAGGCCGCTACGGCGACATCGTGCAGTCGATCGGCCACACGCCGCTGGTCGAGCTGCCGCGCCTGTCGCCCAAGCCGGGAGTGCGCATCTGGGCCAAGCTGGAGTCGCGCAACCCGACCGGCTCGGTCAAGGACAGGGTGGCGCGCGCGCTGATCGAGGACGCCGAGGAGAAGGGCGCGATCGGCGCCGGCCAGAAGATCCTCGAACCGACGTCGGGCAACACCGGCATCTCGCTGGCGCTGGTGTGCAAACTCAAGGGCTATCAGCTGAAGGTGGTGATGCCCGAGAACGTCACGCCCGAGCGCACCCAGCTGCTGCGCATGTATGGCGCGGAGATCGTCTACTCGCCCGGCGACCAGGGATCCAACGGCGCGGTGGCCATGGCGCTGGAGATGGCCGCGGAAGACTCTTCGTATTACATGCCCTACCAGTACGGCAATCAGGCCAACCCCAACGCCCACTACAACGGCACCGCGCTGGAGATCCTCGAAGAGCTCGACGAGGTGACGGCGTTCGTGGCCGGGCTGGGCACGGGCGGCACACTGATGGGCAACGGCAGGCGCCTGAAGGAGACATTCGGCGACGCGGTCAAGATCGTGGCGGCCGAGCCGATGCAGGGCGAGCCGGTACAGGGCTTGCGCTCGCTAGACGACGGCTTCATCCCCCCGATCATCGACATCTCGCTGCTGGACCGCAAGATCTTCGTGACCAACCGCGACGCGATCGTCTGGACGCGCAAGCTGCTCGACGAGGAGGGCTTGTTCGCGGGCGTCTCCAGCGGCGCGATCGCGAGCATCGCCGTGCGCATCGCAGGCGAGCTGGACGAGGGCAACGTGGTGTTCGTGGTGGCGGACGATGGTTGGAAGTACCTGTCCAGCGGCATCTACACGCTGCCGGTGGACGAGGTCGCAAACCTGGAGTCGACCGTCTGGTGGTAGCGATCGCGGCCGTCCGAGCCAGCGCGGCCGTCTGCGGAGACCGGAGGTGAAGATCTCCAGACAGTTGCTGGACGACCTGGTGGCCCACGTGCTCGAGGATCCTGTGAACGAGATCTGCGGGGTGGTGGCCGTGGAGGGCGACGACGGCGCCGGCCCGGAGGACGCCAGCGCGGTGCAGGTGTACCGCGCTGCCAACAAGCACGCCAGCCCGATGAAGTTCGAGATCGAGCCGGCCGAGCTGCTGGCGCTGTATGACGCGATCGACGAGCGCGGCTGGAGGATCGGCGCGATCTATCACTCGCATGTGCGCAGTCGCGCCTATCCATCCCAGACGGACGTGAATTTCGCAGCCAACTGGCCGGGCGTGGAGTGGGTCATCGTCGGTCTGGCCGCAGGCGAGCAGCCCGACGTGCGCTCCTACCTGATCGAGGACGGCGCGATCAGGGAGGTCCCGCTGCGGGTGAGCTGATGGCCGCCGAGCACCTGGTCTGTCCGAGCTGCGCGCGCGAGCACTCCTGCGACGAGCGCTTCTGCGAGGCGTGCGGGATGCCGCTCGTGCACGAGCGCGGCGCCGAGCATCACGCCAGCGAGCGCCAGCGCAAGCTGCGCAAGGTCAAGCCGCAGTACACCGAAGGCGAGCTTGTGCAGGTAGCCCGTGCGGAGAGCCAGCCGCAGGCGGAATTCATCGCCAACCTGTTGCTGGAGGAGGGGATCCCTTGCCTGCTGCGCAACTCGGTCGGCGGCTATTCGCCGATACTCGGGCCGCGCGAGGTGATGGTCCCCGAGTCGGCAGCGCAGGCAGCGCGCGAAGCGCTCGCCTACCAGAAGCCCGGTTAGACCAAGACGGCTTGGGAAGCCTCCCCCTCCGGGGACGCTGCGGCGGTGATCCCGCGGATCTCCTCGGAGGCGCGCTCGAACTCGGCGTCTGACAGCACGGGGGTGCCCTCGAAGGGCAGTTCGCGCGCCAGCTCCACCCAGGCGTGCGCGACGTTGTAGTCGTCCTTGACCTTGACGGTGACCGGCCTGGGGATGCGATAGGTGCGCAGGAGCAACACGTGCAGGGGCTGGCGCCCGCGCCAGCCAAGGCGCTTCTCGGCGTAGTCGGGCGTCCATACGTAGAACGGCGACAGGGCGTCCACGCAGCGCGGGTCGTGGACGGTGAAGTGGTCGGTCACTTCAGCCCAGGCGCGGATGCGCACGCGGTCGGGCTGCTGCAACGGTGCGCCGGACACGAAGGTGTGCAGCGGCGGCTCGCCGTCGCTCCAGACACCCTCCTCGAGTGCGCGACGCAGCTCGGGCTGGTGGGACTCGCGCACGAGATCGCCCGGCTGGTGATCGAAGGTGGGGTACAGGAAGAAGCGCTCGTGGGCCAGTCGCACGGGCTTGCTGGGCTGCTGAAGACCACCGCGCCGGAGGGTGATCAGCTGCTCGCCTTCGGCGAGGGCGCGGACGGTAACAGCCCATTCCTTGAAAGCAATTGGCATAAGAGAAGGCGAACCTTGGTGAGAGAGAGACGTCTGAAAACAACCCGCGCTCGTCCCGATATGGACGTCACGGCGGTGTTAACCATACGAAACCTCAGCGAAAATCCCAAATCCCCTGCAAATCGCGTGGTTTATCGACTCTGGACGCTGACAGGGACTGTCTCTGACCCTATAGGCGTCGCCCCGCGAGCCCCTCGGCGGCCTCGATGATGGCCGCGTAGTCCTGTTGGGCGTAGCCGCGTCCCATCGTGGCCGTGAGCAGGTCGCGCGCATGGGCGGCCGCGGGGAACGGAACGCCGGCGGTCTGCGCCTCCTCCAGGCACAGGCGTACATCCTTGAGCATGTGCTCGGTCTTGAACAGGGGCGTGTAGTCGTGCTCGCGCATGGGGCCGGACTTGAGCTCCAGTTGCGTCGAGGCGCCCGAGCCGCTGCCGAGGACCTTGGCGAACGCGTCAAGATCGATGCCGGTGGCGTTGGCGAGCAGCAGCGCCTCGGCGACGGTCGCCGCGTTGGCGGCGCCGACGGCGTTGTTGATCAGCTTGAGCATCTGGCCCTGGCCAAGCTCGCCGACGTGGACGATCAGCTGGCCCATCGTCTCCAGCAGCGGGCGCACCCGCTGGTATGCGTCGGCGTCGCCGCCGACCATGATCGTAAGCGTTCCGTCCTGCGCGCGTGGGGAGGAGCCTGTCACGGGGGCGTCGAGCATCTGCACCTCGCGTTGCGTCAGGGCAGCGCCGATCCGCCGGGTGTGCAGCGGACCGATTGTGGACATGTCCACGCACAGCAGGCCCGGATGGGCTGCCTCGACGGCGCCGTGCTCGTCGAGCAGCACCGAGGCGACCTGCTCGCCGTCGACGACCATGCTGACCACCACGTCGCTGCGCGCGGCCACTTCGGCGGGCGTGGCGGCCACGTCGATGGTGGCGCCGGGCTGCCCGCCGGCGCCCGCGCGTTGCTCAGAGGCCCAGCGCGCGGCCTTTTCACGGGTGTGTGTCCAGACGGTCAGGGGAAAGCCGGCGCGGGCCACGTTGGCGGCCATGCGCGAGCCCATGATGCCCAGGCCGAGAAAGCCGATTCTTTCGGGGGCGCTCTGCTCAGAGGACATCTCCATAGTTCCTTTCGGTAGGCCGTTACCCGCCGGCTCCGAATCCTCCCCCACCGGGCGTTTCGATGCGCAGCCGCTGGCCGGCTCGCAGCGTGCCGGTGGCCTTGCCGGGCAGGGCGCGCCCGTCGAGCAGGTCGCGCCCACGGGCGCCGTCGCCGCCGCCGTGGGCGCCGCGCGGTGCGTGGCGGCGGCGCTCGGCGATCAGCGAGAAGGTCATGTCTGCGAGCGCCTGCAGCTCGCGCACGATGCCGTCGCCGCCGCGCTGGCGTCCCTGCCCACCCGACCCGCGGCGCAGCGCGTACTCGAGCACACGCAGCGGGAATTCGCGCTCGAGCGCCTCGATGGGGGTGTTGAGCGTGTTGCTCATGGCGACATGCACGCCGCTCGGCCCATCCGCGTCCGGGCAGGCGCCCTGGCCGCCACCGAGCGTCTCGTAGTAGGAGAAGCGGTCGTTGCCGAGCGTGAGGTTGTTCATCGTGCCCTGCCCCTGGGCGCGGCCGAAGGCGCTGAGTACCAGGTCGGCGACGCGCGAGGAGGTCTCGACGTTGCCCGCGGCCACGGCCGCGCCGGGACGCGCGTTGAGAACGCTTCCAGCGGGAGCGCGCACCTCGATCGGTCGGTAGGCACCGGCCGATGAGGGGATGTCGGGATCGGTCAGCACGCGCACCGCGAACAGGCATGCAGAAGAGGTGACCGCGAGCGGGCAGTTGAGGTTGCCCTCGTGCTGGGGCGCGCTGCCGGCGAAGTCGAGCGTGAGGCGCTCGCCGTCGACGACCGCGCGCAGACGCAGCAACAGGTCGCCTTCGGGTCCCTCGAGCACGTCTTGGGCCTGTCTGACCCCGTCGGGCAGCGCGGCCAGGCAGGCGCGCGTGCGCCGCTCGGAGTAGTCGAGCACGGCGTCGGTGGCCTGGCGCAGCGACCAGGTCCCTTCCTGCGCCAGGCGCTGCGCCAGCTGCGCCATCCGCTGCACGCCTACGCGGTTGGCGGCGAGCTGGGCGCGCAGGTCGGCGCGGCGCTCGGCCGGCTGGCGCATGCGGTTGACGATCTCTTCGATCGCGACCTCGTCGAGCGCCCGCGGGGAGATCACGACCCCCTCTTCGGCCAGCGAGCGGCTGTCGGCGGGCATCGAGCCGGGCAGACGGGCGCCCACGTCGGCGTGGTGGGCGCGGCTGGCGGCGAAGCCGAGCAGGCGGTCCTCAGGCGCGAAGACGGGGGTGATGACGGTGATGTCAGGCAGGTGGGTGCCGCCGGCGAAGGGGTCGTTGAGGATCCATGAGACGCCAGGGGCGTGCTCGCGGTCGAGCACGGCGGCGACGGCGGCGGGCATGGCGCCGAGGTGCACTGGGATGTGCTCGGCCTGCATGACCATCTGGCCGTCGGCGTCGAACAGTGCGGTGGACGCGTCACGACGCTCCTTGATGTTGGACGAGTGCGCGGAGCGGATGAGCACGACGCCCATCTCCTGACAGGCGGCGCGCAGCGCGCCGGCGATGACCTGCAGCTCGATCGGGTCGTCGGGCAGCGGTTGTGGCTCGTCTGGATCGCGCATCGGTCAGTTGTCCTGCTGCTGGCGCACGAGGTGGATAGTGCCGTACTTGTCGACGGTCGCCAACCAGCGGGGCGGGATCAGCACGGTGGCGTCGGGCAGCGCGACGGCTGCGGGGCCGGGCAGCACGCTGTGGGGTGGCGGCTCGCCGCGATGGATGGTGGCGGCCATGGCCTGGCCGGCGAACACGATCGGCCGGACCTCGGTGGCGGTGGGCGTGACGCGGGCTGCGCGCGGTTGTAGCGAGGGCGCAGCGCCCCAGACGGACACGCGCATGGTGACGAGCTCGATCCCGGCGGACTCGTCACGGTAGCCGTAGCGCTGCTCGTGCGCGCGGGCGAAGGCGTCGTAGAGCTGCGTGGGCGAGAGCCCGTCGCGCGGGCCCAGCTCCTCATCGACTGCCAGCTCGAAGGACTGGCCGCGGTAACGCAGCTCGTGGCGCACGCGCACGCGTACGGGTGTGAGCGCCAGTGCGGCGCTGGCCTGGGCGATCAGGAGGGCGCGCTCTGAGTCCAGACGCTCGCCCGGCAGGGTGAGGGCATCCAGCATGAGCGTGCGCGAGACGTCGCGGCGTGGAGCGGCGGCGGCGAGGCCCAGCGCGCACAGCACGCCGCATGCGGCGGGGCAGATGACGCGCGAGATGCCCAACTCGCCGGCCAGCGCGGCGGCGTGCAGCGGTCCGGCGCCGCCGAAGGCCATCAGCGCGAAGCGGCGCGGGTCGATGCCCCGCTGGACGGTCATCACGCGCAGCGCGCCGAGCATCTCGGCCTCGGCCACGCGGACGATCCCTTCGGCGCAGGCGACCATGTCGAGGCCGAGCTCGTCGGCCAGCTGCGAGACGGCTTGCTCGGCGGCATGGCGGTCGAGCGCGACCCCGCCGGCGAGCGGTGCGTCGGCGAGCAGACGCCCGAGCAGCAGGTTGGCGTCGGTGACGGTAGGTAGGAGCCCGCCGCGGCCGTAGCAGGCGGGCCCGGGCTGGGCGCCGGCGGAGGCGGGGCCCACGCGCAGCGCGCCGCCGGGGTCGCGCCAGGCGATCGAGCCGCCGCCGGCGCCGACGGTGTGGATGTCGAGCGCGGGCAGCGCGAGCGGTCGCCCGGCGATCAGGCGATCGGCGGTCTCTGCTACCTGCGCGTCGCAGATCAGGCAGACGTCACAGGAGGTCCCGCCCATGTCCAGGCACAGGACACCCGGCTCGCGGGCCAGGCCGGCGAGCAGCAGCGCCCCGCCGGCGCCGCCGGCGGGGCCGGAGAGCACGGTGAGCGCGGCGTGGGCGCCCGCGTGGGCGATCTCTGTGAGCCCGCCGGAGGACTGCATGACCTGCGGCTGGCACAGCCCGGCCGCGTGCGCGCGATCGCCCAGGCGGCGCAGATAGTCGGCCAGCAGCGGCGACAGGGCGGCGTCGAGCACGGTGGTGGCGGTGCGCTCGTACTCGCGGAAGGTGCCGACGAGCTCGCTGGAGAGCGAGACGTGGGCGTCGGGCGCGAGCTCTGAGAGCAGCTGTGAGAGCAGGCGCTCGTGGGCGGGGTCGACGTAGGAGTGCAGCAGCGAGACGGCCACGGCCTGCGGCTGGGCGTCTGCGATCTCCTGCACGAGCGCGCGGGCGGCGTCTGTGGCGAGCGCCTGCAGCACGCCGTGTGGTCCCATCCGCTCGGGGGCGGCGAAGCGCAGCGGCGCGGGCACGAGCGGGGCGGGCGCGGCCTGGCAGAGCCTGTACAGGTGCGCTCGAGCCTGGCGGCCCAGCTCGATGGCGTCGGTGAAGCCGGCGGTGGCGATCAGCGCGGTGCGCGCGGTGTTGCCCTCGAGCAGGGCGTTGGTGGCGACGGTCATGCCGTGGGCAAAGCGCGTCACCTCCCGCGCGTGTGCGCCGGCGCGCGTGAGCACCAGTGCCACCGCTGCGAGCACCGCGATCGACTGGTCTGTAGGCGTGGAGGGAACCTTGGCGCTGTGTAGGACGCCGTCATCGCCGACCAGGACGGCGTCGGTGAAGGTGCCGCCGACGTCGACGCCCAGGAGCATGCCCGCCAGCGTACGCTCAGGCGGCGGCGACCAGCTCGCGGTCCTCGGTGTCGGCGAGGTGCTGATGGGAGGGGCAGTAGCCGTTGTGCGCGAGCGGGGTGCGCTGGCAGGCGGAGCCCTTGCGGGTGGTGGCGCGGCACTGGGGAGGCGCGCCGCTGACCGCGGCATAGCCCTCGAGCGGGTGTTCGGCGAGGTACTGCTGAGCGAAGCCCATGTAGCGGGCGATCACGCGGTGGACGTGACCCTGGGCGGACATGGGGAAGTAGTTGCGGATGTCGAAGAAGAGCGTGCGGGCGGGCCGGGCGAAGTAGTGGCGGTCGGTGGCCAGCCGGGTGATCACCTGCTCGCAGGCGCGCAGCACGGCGGTGTGGTTGGCGGTGGCGGGGGCTCCGTGGGCAGGAGCCACTATCTGGGGAGCAAGCTCCCTGTAGATGGCCCGACTGAACTGATACATGGCGCTTCCCTCTTTCGGTCTCATGGCCTGGGAGCACACCCGCTGTTCTCTCAAGACTCCAATCGGCGCAAGACCTTCCGTAATCAGATAACACGTAAGGTTTCCGAAAGGAGCAGAAATAAAGACGTAGCGCCAAATTCTTATGAACGACCCCGCTGGGGTCGTGGTGTTGGTCGCGTCATCCCCCTGCGAAGGTCTGCGGGGGAACCGGTGGGAGGGTCACTCCCAGGTCTGCCAGTCCAGCGTTCCGTCGGCCGCGATGACCGCATGGCGGTGGTCGAGCGCGGGATCGCGCTCGGGGTGATCCTGGCGCAGGTGCGCGCCGCGGCTCTCGGCGCGCGCGAGCGCGCAGCGGGCGATCAGCCGGGCCAGCGGGTGCGGGTCGTCCAGCAGGCTGTGCAACCCTGCCTCGCTGCGCACGACGCCGGCGTCGCGCCACAGCGCCGCGCGCGTGTCGCGGCCTGCGATCGGCGGGGCGGGCAGGGCGCGCAGCGCGTTAAGCTCCCGTGCGTCGGGCGGGGGCGGCTTGGATGCGGCCGTATCGCCATCCCCGCCCAGCGCGTGGGCGACGGCGCGACGGGCGAACACGAAGCACTCGCTGAGCGAGTTGGAGGCCAGGCGGTTGGCGCCGTGCAGGCCGGTGCAGGAGCACTCGCCGACGGCGTACAGCCCGGGCACGGTCGAGTGGGCATCTAGGTCGGTGACGATCCCGCCCATCATGTAGTGCGCGGCGGGTGCCACGGGGATCAGTTCGCGCGTGGGGTCAAGGCCGGCTTCGCGCAGCGCTGCGACCACGTTGGGGAAGTGGGCTGGGTCGATCGCGCGCATGTCCAGGCCGACGGACGGCTGTCCGGACTGCGCCAGGCGCTGGTGGATCGCTCGCGAGACCTCGTCGCGGGGCGCGAGCTCGTCGACGAAGCGCTCGCCGCTGGCGTCGAGCAGCGTGGCGCCCTCCCCGCGGATGGCCTCGGTGACGAGGAAGCCCTCGCGCCCGCGTACGCCGATAACGGCGGTGGGGTGGAACTGCAGCATCTCCAGATCGGCCAAGGCGGCGCCGGCGGCGTGGGCGAGCTGTAGGCCGACGCCCTGGGAGCCGGGAGGGTTGGTGGTGCGCGCCCACAGAGCTGCGGCACCGCCGCTTGCCAGCACGGTGGCGCGGGCGGCGGCGATCACGCGCCCGTCGTCGCACACGAGGCCGCGACAGCGGGGCTGGGTGGGGTCTGCATCGGTCCACAGCGCCTGCGCGCGGGTGTTCTCCAAGACGGTGATCTGTGGCTCGGCGGCGGCGAGGGCGGACAGCTGGCGCACAACGCGCCGTCCGGTGGCGCTGCCGCCGGCGTGGACGATGCGCCTGACAGAGTGCCCGCCCTCGAGGCCGAGCGCGAGGTGCCCGAAGCGGTCTGCGTCAAAGCGCACGCCGAGCGCCTGCAGGTCGCGCACGCAGTCGGGTGCCTCGCGCACGAGGATCTCGGCAGCGGAGCGCCTGACGAGCTGGCGCCCGGCGAGCTCGGTGTCACGCAGGTGCAGGTCGAAGCTGTCGTCGGCTGCGAGCGTGGCGGCCAGGCCCCCCTGCGCCCAGTAGCTGGCGGTCTGGGCGAGCGGCGTGGCGGACACGAGCACGACCGTGGCGCGCTCGCGCGCGGCGCAAAGCGAGGCGTACAGGCCGGCGGCCCCCGCGCCCACCACGACGATGTCGGCCTCGTATGTACTCGCCGGCGGTGGGGCGGGCATCGCTGGAAACCTACCTGCCGGCGCAGCCGAGCCGATGTCCGGCTGCGGGCCCTGGCGCCCGCGCACTCCAGGCGTGTCTGCGCCCGTCTATGCGAAGCGCGTCATTTGAGCGCGGTGCGGCCTTTGCGGAGTTTCTGCAGCTCTTTTTCCAACGCGGGGCTGAGTACCCGGCGTCCTTTCTTGCGCCGGACTCCTTCAGGGAGGATCGCTTTGCGCCCGGTGACCGCGCCGGGCGCGGTAAAGGGCGCGGTGGCGCCCACGTGGCTCGGCGTGGTTGCTGCTCCTGTCTGGCCTGCTGCGCCTGCTCGCGCGCTGCCCGTGCTCGTGCCTGCTGTGCCAGTTCCCGTCCCCGTGCTGGTCCCCGATGCGCTGGCGCCGGCGGAGGCGCTCGGCGACGTGGAGCTGGCGGGCGCGGGGGTGATGACGGTCTTGGTGATCGTGGCGGGGCTCGCCCCGGAGTCGCCGGCGAGCTTGACCAGGGAGGCGGCGAGTACGCCCAGCGCGAGCACGATCACGACGGCGAGGGCTGCGGCGGGCGGCCCCCAGTTGGGCGATGCGGCCAGGCGCGTGCGGGCGGCGGCGCCACAGCGCAGGCACCAGTCCTGATCGCGGTGCAGCGCCGATCCGCACAGCGGGCATGTCTCGACGGCTGTCTGTGACGGGTCGGCGCCGACGTCTGCGCGGGCGGCGGCGGGCGGCGGGGCGGCGACGCTCACTGGCTGACGGTGGGGGGGCGAAGGATCTCGGTGGGTTCGTCCTTGCCGGGCGCCACGGTCGTGGCCTGCGCAGGTGAGGCATCCGCAGGCACGGGGGCGGATACGGGCGAGGGCTTTGGCACGACGGGCTGGGGCGTGGGCTGCGCGAGCGACTCGGATGCCTGGAAGGGTGAGCCGGCGGGCGGACCGTTGCTGGGCGCCCCGGCGGCGGCGCCGATGGGCAGGTCGGCGTGGCGGCCGACAGGCAGCCCGCAGTTGGGGCAGAAGCGGTCTTCGCTTGCGTGGATGGCGGCGCAGCGCGGACAGGCGGTGATGCCGGCCTCGCGCAGCACGGTGACCGGCTGGCGCTGCTCCAGCGTGCTTTCGAGCGCGCGCAGCTCGCCGTCGATGCGATCGAGCATGCTCAGCTTGGCGACCACCAGTGGGTCGTTGCGCTGGCCGAAGCGGTGCAGGTTGAAGACCAGCCCGCCGAGGTCGCGGTAGGCGAGCTCACGGGCCTTGCGCAGGAAGCGCACGCGCCGGCGCGTGCGCCCGCGTGCGCCGAACCCGATCTGCTCTTCTTGACCGCGGCCGTTGGCGCCAGCGCCGCTGGCCTCGCCACCGGCGGCCCCGCTTGCGGCCTGGTTTGTGTCAGTGCCGGCTATGGCGCTGTGGCTGTGTTGCTGCTCTTGCATGGGCGTTCGTCGGATTGGTGGCGGATGTGAGATCCACGCTCGACCCATGCTACCCCGACGGGTGTACGGATCGCACGAGCGCGCTCCGCCAGGAGACGGCGACGCGCTCGGCCATGGCGTGGGCGGAGTAGCGCAGAGCGCTGGCGCGGCCCTGCACGCGGGGATCGTGGGCGTGCACGTGCGGCTCCAGCGCGGCGCGCCAGCTGGCGATCTCAAAGGGCGCGCACAGCGCGCCGTCGACGCCTGCGAGGGCATCGGCGTGGATGCCCACGGGCGTGGCCAGCACGGGCACGTCGCAGGCGAGCGCCTCCAGCACGGCCAGGCCGAAGCCCTCGCGCTCGGAGGGCACGAGCACGGCGTTGGCCGCGTTGACCCACAGGGGCACGCGCTCTGGCTCGACGCCGCCAAGGGCGTACAGCTGGGCCTCAACGGCCTGCGCGAGGGCGAGCGCGCGGTCATAGCGCTTGCTGGCACGCGCGGGGTCGGCGGCGAACAGGAGGATCGGTTTGTCGGGGTCAAGGCCCAGCTCGGCGCGCGCTCGTGCACGGTCGAGCGTCCGGAAGCGCTCGACGTCCACCCCGCAGGGCAGCACCTCTGCGCGACGCCGCGCGGCCCTTCCGGGCAGCTCTTGCACGAGCTCCTCGGACACGGCCGCGACGAGATCGATCAGCGGCAACACGGCGGCGGTGGCGATGCGCGTGCGCGGGTGGCGCAGGTCGGTGCCGTGGACGGTCAGCGCGCGCACCCGCGCGGGGATCGCAAGTGCGGGCCAGGCGGCCAGGCCGAAGTGGGCGTGGACGATGTCGAAGCGAGCGCTGGGAGCCCGATCCGCGCCCGGCCTCGCAAAGCGGCGGCGCATGTCAGCGGCGGCGCGCGCGAGCTGGCGTGCGCCGGGTGCGAACTCGTATAGCTCGACTTCCAGCGCGTCGTGCTGTGCCGCCGGCGCGCCATCGCGCGCCTCGTTCGTCGGTTGCGTTCTACGTACGTCGTCGAGCTGGCGCAGCGCGGCGACCTGGTCGCGGACGAAGCGCCCGCGCTCGGGATGGGCGGCGTCTGGGAGCATGTTGGAGACGACGAGCGCCCTCACGATCCTCCGACCGTAGCGCTCTGAAATGATGGCCCGCGTGCACAGCGCCCCCAACGAGCGCAGCTACGGACGCGGCGCCGGCGATCTGCGTCCGACGGCGATCGAGCCGGGTTTCGTGCGCACGGCGACCGGCTCGGCGCTGATCTCTCTCGGCGAGACGCGCGTGATCTGCACGGCCTCCGCGCAGGCGGGCGTGCCGCGCTGGATGGCCGGGAAGGGCAGAGGATGGGTGACGGCGGAGTACGGGATGCTGCCGGCGTCGACTGGCGATCGCAAGCAGCGAGACGCCACGCGCGGGCGCCAGGACGGTCGCACGGTGGAGATCCAGCGGCTGATCGGACGCTCGCTGCGCGGGGTCGTGGACTTCCAGGCGCTGGGCGAACGGACGATCTACCTGGACTGCGATGTGCTGCAAGCCGACGGAGGCACGCGCTGCGCGTCGATCACCGGCGCCCATGTGGCGCTGGCGCTGGCGTGCGCGCGGCTGCAGGCCGCGGGAGAGCTCGAGCGCTCGCCGCTGACGGGGGCGGTGGCGGCGGTGTCCTGCGGGATGATCGACGGCGCGCCGCTGCTCGATCTGGACTACTCGGAGGACTCGACCGCTGAGGTGGACGCGAACGTGGTGATGACGGGCGACGGCGGGCTGGTCGAGGTGCAGGCGACGGCCGAGCGCACGCCGCTGTCGCGGGCGCACCTCGATGAGCTGCTGGCGCTTGCGGCGGTGGGGATCGAACGACTGCGAGAGGTCCAGGAGCAAGCGATCGTGCAGGGGCTCGCGGCGCTTGCCGGCACGCCCGAGGCGGCGGTGCAGCGCTAGGCGGTGCCGGCGTCGTTGCGACTCGTGCTGGCAACCCGCAACGGGCACAAGCTGCGGGAGTTCGCACGCCTGTTGGACGGGTCGGCCGGCTTGCCGGGCATCGACCTGGAGGCGCTGCCGGAGGGCGTGGTCCTGCCGCCCGAGGATGGCCAGACGTTCGCCGAGAACGCGCTCGGCAAGGCCCGCGCGGCGGCCGCGGCGACGGGACGGGCGAGCATGGCAGACGACTCGGGGATCGCGGCTGCGGCGCTGGGCGGCGCTCCTGGCGTGCGCTCGGCACGCTTTGCGGGCGAGGGCGCAAGCGACCGGGAGAACCTGGACAAGCTGCTGCGCGAGGCGCCCGAGGGCAGCGCGCTGGAGTACGTGTGCGCG
Source organism: uncultured Solirubrobacteraceae bacterium (assembly GCA_963734225.1). Lineage (GTDB taxonomy): Bacteria > Actinomycetota > Thermoleophilia > Solirubrobacterales > Solirubrobacteraceae > Palsa-744. The sequence continues at coordinate 147,068 of CAVTGI010000014.1, read as the reverse complement.
ATCGCCTACGTGGACCCGGCGGCGGGACTGGAGCGCGTGTTCGAGGGTCGCTGCAGCGGGCGCCTCACCGCCCGGCCGCGGGGCGAGCGGGGCTTTGGCTATGACCCTGCGTTCCTGCCGGATGACGGGCCGACCACGCCCGCCGAACCGGGAGACACTCGCTACCGAATCCGGGAGACCCTCGCTGACGCTCGCATCCCCGTTTCGGCCAGCATCCCCGAACCGGTCAGCGGTGCCCCGCTGACGATGGCGGAGCTGTCAGACGAGCAGAAGGACGCGATCAGCCACCGCGGGCGCGCCGCGCGGGCTCTGCTTCACTGGCTGGAGAACCGCTCGAATGCTGATCGGTGAGCGAATCGCTGCCCGGAGCGCTTGGTAGCGCGGTCGGGCGTCGACTTCAAGCCTGCTGGGTCGTGTCCCAGGTTGGCGTGCGGCGACCGTCTTGAGGGTCGTACTCGGATCGCAGCGCGAGTGCCGCGGCCAGTAGTGGGTCGGCGATCTCCCACCGTCGCGGCTGTGGCTGTTCGATCAGATCAAGGTCACGTAGGCGAGCCAGTGCTCGTGCGACTCGCTGGGATGACGCGTGCGCGATGACGCCATACGGCGGTTCTCCGTGGACGATTGCCTGCAAGAGCCTCGGAGCGTAGGGGTGTATCGCGCCGGCGAGACGACGAACGTCATCGGCACGTGCCACGTTCGCCCGGACCGCGTGATGCCATGTGGTCCTGATTGAGTTTGGCTTTTCCTGGCGCTCAAGCACGCTGATCGTGGTGGTGGGTCGACCCCGCGTGCGGTGCAGCAGCCACTCAAGGTCGCTGGGGTGTAGCGGACGCCCGTGCTCCGTAAGCACCTTCGCCCAGCGGTCGATCGAGGGAGGTGACAGCTTGATCGTAGAAACGTTGCCGTAGACGGCGCTCTCCGGGCCGGCGAGCTTCGCTGTGTGCGCCGGACGGGTGCAGAGCAGGATCTGGAACGGAACCTCGTTGGCGATCTGGCGCAACTCCCACATCGCCGACCCGGGCGTGAGCCGGTGGGCTTCGAGCAGGACCACCCGAGAGTCCTCGGGCAGCGCTCCGAGCGACAGCGCTTGCTCAAGATGCCAGCCCGTAGCCGGAGCACCTTGGCTGATCGCTATTACGGTCTCGGTGTCCGGGCCGAAGCGGTTGGCCAGGTGCAGTCTCACTTGAGCCGCATGGGTCGTGTCCTCCATCAATCGAGAAATATCCAACTGCTCGACCCCGAGCCGCTCAGCGGTCTTGGTGATGATCTGGAGCACGATCTGGCGCAGGGCGTTGGACACGAAGGCCTCATAGTCGCCTCCGGCCGCGCCTGGGCTCAGGATCACGTGCATCTCGGCTCGCTGGGCAACGATCCGTGCGATCTGGCGAGATCCGCTCCCAATCGCTCCGACCAGAAGCACTGGCCGCTCTCCCAGTCTGCGTTCGAGTGCGTGCAGCAGCTCTGGCTCATAGACATCCTGCGGCCCTAGAGTGCTCACCGCAACTGCTGCCATGTCTCGTCGCGGCGAACGGTCACAAGCGCGGCCTCAACGACGACCTCACTGACCCCGCCCAGGTCTATGCCCAGCCGGCCGGACTCGTGGGCCAGCAGCATCGTGCAATACGGGTGTCCACGCGATTGGTCGAGCAGTAGATTGAGCGCGCCCGCTGTGACGGGTGCGCCCAGCTTGGCGAAGCGCTCCTGCAATCCCACCTGCCAGTCCTCCCTTGCGATCTCCGCCAGCGCGAACCGCGCACCGACGTAGCGCAACGGACCATCCGCGGCGGTCAGCTGTTTCAGGGCGTGTTGTTCGCTCGAGGCGACGACGACGCCCATCGCCTGGTTGTCCTTCAGCACCGCTCCCAGAGCCATACGCTCGGTCTCTGGCCACGCCGCCAGCGTGTGGGCCTCGTCGAGCAAGACGGCTGTCGCCCGGCCCCGTGCACGAGCGGCTGCGCGTTCGAGCACCGTGGCTGGACTCGCGCTCCCGCTCAACAGTTCCTCCGCGATTCCCTCCGCGATTCGTAGCGCGATCCCGGCCTCTTCGCCGATCACTCCGTCTGTGTCGGTGTGACGCAGGCGCGAGAGGAAGCCACCGACGCGGCGGCCGGTCCGCAGCGACACTGTGCCGGCAAGCTGGTCAGAGCCAGATCTCTCGCCACCCTCTCGGGGCCGGGGTGCATCGCAAAGTTCACGTCTGCAACTGACCCTCCTGCAGATCTGATCCGCTCAAGCGCGGCGCGAGCGAGGCTGGTCTTGCCCACCCGTCGCGGCTCTAGCATCTTGACGACGTGGCAGGAGCGCAACCGATCCTCCAGGGAGTCGATCGCGCCCCCACGTCCGATCTGCCGGTGCTCGCGTAGGGGAGGCCTAGCTGGAATCAGCTCGCTTAGTCGATCCACACACCTATATTAGTCGAGTTCAACGACTAAGCAATGTTCAGACCGGCTCTACAGCAGGTTGATGGCCGCCGACAGGGCGACGGCCACGCCGAGGCCCGCATAGCCGGTGTAGCCGGACAGCGCGAGCAGCAGAGCGGTGACCAGTGCGATGAGCACTGTGGCGATCCAGGCGACGCGGGCGAGGGCCATGGCTAGCATTGTTGCGGATGTGCCCGTCCGCACATGGTGTTAGCGTCGCTGCCGGTATAGCCAACTGTTTTACGGGAACGAGGAGGGCGAAGTGACCAAGTCCGAGTTGGTCGACCAGGTGGCCGACCGCGCCGATCTGACCAAGCAGGACGCCTCACGGGCGGTTGACGCGGTGCTTGCCACCGTCGAGGACGCGCTGCGCCGCGGCAGCGAGGTGTCGGTGTCTGGGTTCGGCAAGTTCCACGTGAGCGAGCGCGGGGCGCGGATGGGCGTGAACCCGCGCACGGGCGAACGCATCCAGATCGCGGCCTCGCGCGTGCCACGCTTTACGGCGGGCAGCAGCCTGAAGAGCGCGGTGAAAGGCCGCTGACGCTGGCGCGGCCCTTCGGCGACACTCTGGCCGCGCATGTGGCCGAGCGCGAGTCGCAGATCGTGCTCGGCCTCGACCCCGATCCACGCGCGCTGTGGCCCGTCAGCGCGCCGGCTGCAGTGGACGCTGCGAGCCCCGCGGATGCGGCCGGACAGGCGATGCTGGCGCATTGCCGTGCGCTGATCGACGCGACGGCGCAGGCGTGCGTGGCGGTCAAGCTGCAGCTTGCACGCTTTGAGTTGCTCGGCGCGGTCGGCCGCGCGGTGCTGGGCGAAGTGGCGGCCCACGCGCGCAGCGTGGGGCTGCTGGTGATCGCCGACGGCAAGCGCGGCGACATCGACGTGACGGCGCAGGCGTACGCGGGTGCGCTGCTGGGAGGGGTGCAGACCCCCTTCGGCACAATCGAGGGACTGGGCGCGGACCTGGTCACGGTCAACCCGCTGATGGGCAGGGACTCGCTGGCGCCGTTCGTGACCGCGGCACGCGAGGCGGGCGCAGGAGTGCTGGTGCTGGTACGGACATCCAACCCGGGCGCAGAGGACGTCGAGGACCTGCAACTGGCGGGCGGCGAGGCGGTGTGGGAGCGGCTGGCTGCGATCGTGGACGAGCTGGGCGCGCCGGCAGCGGGGGACAGCGGGCTCAGCGACGTGGGTGCGGTGATCGGCGCGACCGTGCCGGGGCACCTGGCGCGCGCCCGCGAGCTGATGGCCAGCGCGACGTTCCTGCTGCCGGGCGTGGGCGCGCAGGGGGGACGCGTGGAGGATCTGGCGCCCGCGTTTGCGCCGGGCCGCGCGGGCGGGCTGATCGCGGCCTCGCGCAGCATCGCAGAGGCCCATCTGGCCAACGGAGCACAGCCTGCCGCGGCGGCGCGCGCCGAGGCTGAGCGCCTGCGCGAGGCAGCCTGGGCGCTGGCGACCTGACGCGCGGCGCCGGCCGGCGAGCCGCTAGCCTTCTCGGTGCGCTCCAGCCACGGCCGTCGTTTCAAATGCTCGGGAAGGTGGGTACAGAGCCAGCATGATCATCACGGTCACGCTCAACGCGGCGATCGACAAGTCTCTCGCGGTGCCTAACTTCAGGCTTGGGCGGCGCCATCGCACGGTTGAACAGCGCACGATGGCGGGCGGTAAGGGCGTCAACATCGCACGCACGTTGAAGGCGCTGGGCCAGCCGGTGATCGCGACCGGCTTCGCGGGCGGCGCCACGGGCACGCACATCGTGGAGCAGCTAACGGAGGAGTCGATTCTCAACGACTTCGTGCGCATCCGTGAGGAGTCGCGTACGAACACGTCCGTGCTCGACCCCACGACGGGGGAGCAGACGGAGATCAACGAACGCGGCCCGTCGGTGTCCGAGCGCGAGATCGAGCTCTTTCGCGACAAGCTCCTGTACCTGGCCCGCGGAGCGGCGATCGTTGTGTTCGCAGGGTCGCTGCCGCCCGGCCTGCAGCCAGACCTCTATGCCCTGCTGATCCGCGAGCTGCAGCGGGCAGACGTGATCACGGTGGTCGATACCGATGGCGAGCCGCTGCGCCAGGCGGTGCGCGCGGAGCCGGACGTTGTCACCCCCAACGTGTCCGAGGTCGAGGAGCTGATCGGCCACGAGTTCGCCAGCGAGGAGGAGCGCTCGCGCGCGGTGGCGGAGGTCGCGGCGCTCGGTCCCCACGAGGTCATCATGACCCTCCCCGATGGCTGCCTCGCCCAGGTGCTGATCGACGGCCAGTCGCTGCTCAAGCGCGTGCGCATCGAGCCGCGCGAGGCGGTCGCCAAGCGCGGCTCGGGCGACGCGTTCCTGGCCGGTTACCTGGCCGCCCGCTATGAAGGCCGCCCGCCCGACCAGTGTCTGCGCTTCGGCGTGGCCTGCGGAGCCGAGTCGACCACCCGGCCGGGCATCGGCCTGATCGACCCGCGCGAGGCGCGGCGGCTGATGGGCGATGTGGAGCTGTCGGTGGTGGAGCTGGCGGCTGAGGTCGGCTGAAAGGTCGGCTGGTCCCGCTGTCGCTCAGCTGGAGGGAGCGTCGGCGGCGTGGGAGATGTGACAGTGCAATCGCGCTGGCGCGCTCGCAGGTGAACATCCGGTGACTATTAATACACTGGGTGTGACTAACTGATAGAACCCATCCAGCGAGCAGCTTTCGTGCAAAGGACGCCCAGCGCGGGCTGGGCAAACGAACCGTATTGGATGAGGAACAGTGTGACAGTCGGGTGATCGGGCGACGTGGTGTCGCCCAGGAAGCGGGATAAAGTGACTTCTCAGGTGCACGAAATTCAAGTGCGTGACTGGCGTGTGAACAGACGTCTGCGGGTGATGGTTGTAGGCGGTTTGCTCTGGGTGGTGATGTCGATTGCGGCGACGCAGGCTCAAGCGATGTCTTGGAAGGCCGTCAACAGCGCGGCTGCGAGCCCCCTCGTCGCATCGGCGGGACCTACGGTGACGGGTCTCAAGCCTGCCGAAGGTCCGCCAATCGGGGGCATCAAGGTGCTGATCAAAGGTACCCACCTGACCGGTGCGACAGCGGTTGACTTCGGTTCCAGCAGCGCTAGCTTCACGGTCAAATCGGCCGGCGAAATGTTTGCCACCGCGCCCCCCGGCGAAGGCACGGTCGATGTGACGGTGACGACCCCCGACGGGACCAGCCCGGTAAGCGCCGGCGATCAATTCCACTACGTTGCGACGCCCCCCGTGCTGGAAGAACTGGTGCCAAACTCGGGCCCGGAGAAAGGCTCAGACAAAATCCTGATCAAGGGCCACGGCTTCACCGGGGCGACCGCGGTCGACTTCGGCTCCGCCAACGCAGTCAGCTTTACGGTCAACTCGCCCACGTCGATCACCGCCTACGATCCGGCTGGCGCGGGTACGGTGAACGTTACGGTGACCACGCCGGAAGGTACCAGTGCGATAACGGCAGCCGACGAATTCACCTACACCGCGCTGCGGGCCAAGGTGGAAGGCATCTCGCCGAAAACCGTCGCGGCCGCCGGAGGTGCGACCGTCACCGTTCGCGGCAAGCACTTCTTCGAGGCGACCGAGATTGAATTCGGCGGTGTTCCCGCTACGAGCTTCACGGCCACGGAAAACTCAATCACGGCAGTCGTCCCGGCTGAGCAGGTGGGCAAGGCGTTGGTCACCGTGACGACGCCCGTCGGCGAAAGCGAATTCAAGGAATGCGCCGGCCATGTGCCGTGTCTGGTAATCCTCCAGTTCGCCCACCCGACCATCACCGGCGTGAGTCCGAGCAGCGGGTCCGCGGGCACCACAGTAACCGTGACGGGAAGCGGGTTCGCGATCGGATCGACAGAATCGCTGTTCGTGTTCGGCACCGCGCACGCTACCTCGGTGAGTTGCGCATCGACGATGGAATGCACGGTGGCCGCTCCCGCCCACAGCGCGGGGAGGGTGCAGGTGAGGGAGTCGGTGAAAGGGACGAGCATCACGACGCCGAAGAGTCCGGCGGACGAATTCACGTACAACTGAGAGAACAGCCGGACGGATCTGGTCGCGGGGCGGCCTCTCGTCAGGCCGCCCCGTCGTAGGGCCAGTGGAGTCAGCCCCCGGCCACGTCCCGCCGCAAGAACACGAGATAGCCGCCGACGAGCGCGGGAACCGCATACAGCGCGCATACCCACGCGGAGTGCGCGATCGGCGCCCAATCGGTGGGCGTGCGCAGCAGCCCCTGCCAGTTCTGAAATTGCTGGGTGAGCAGGTAGGGCTGGGCGCCTTCCAGGCCGGGGATGCCGGAGACGATGTACAGCAGGATGACCAGGCCGATCGCGCCGACGACCGCGGCTGCGCTGTTGCGCGTGACGGTCGACAGCAGCACCCCGATGCTGACCACTGCGAACAGCGGGATCAGGTAGATGGCGTTGGCGGCGAACACGAGCAGCAGCGCTTCAGAAGCCGACACGATGGTGCCCGAGAAGGTCCTGACCGAGTGAAAGCCCCACGAGGCGACGCCGGCGACGGTGGCGACGGCGGCCGACAGGAAGACTGCGATCGTGGCGTAGGTCATCGCGGCGATGACCTTTGCGGCGAACACCTGGCCGCGGTCGACCGAGCGTGTGAGGATCGTCTTGAGCGTGCCGTTGCCGTCCTCGTTGGCGACCACGTCGCCGGAGACCAGCGAGGCAACCAGGGGCAACATGAAGGCGGACAGGAACAGCAGCGTGAGCACGGGCGTGGCCAGCCCCGACTGAGTGATCTGAGCGGCGAAGATGTTGTCGGCGCCGTGACCGCCGCGCTGGTGGACGTTCTGGAAGATCACGAAGAACAGCGGCAGGATCACGATCAGGCCCAGACCCAGATACGTGCGCTTCTGGGAAACCAGCTTGCGCAGCTCCCAGCGATAGATGGACAGTGTGGAGGGGCGCCGGCGGCGCGTGAACGCTGGCGCGGCAGCGGGTGGGGTGGCGGCTACGCTGCTCATCCGACCGGCACCGCCTGGGGCTTGGCTCCGTTGCCGCCCTCGGTGAGGCGGAAGAACAGGTCCTCGAGCGTGGCGAGTTCGGGCGTGAGTGCGAGGATGCCGATACCCGCCTGGCCCAGCGCCAGCGAGAGCTCGCCGACGTCGTGCTCGTTCGCCTGGAAGGCGAGGCCGTGCTCGCTGTTTGTCGCATGCTCGACGCCCGATTGTGAGCGTACGAGTTCGAGCGCGCGCTGGTCGTCGGTGGTGCGCAGCCGGTAGCCGGCCCCGCCCTGACGGCGCAGGTCGGCGAGCGCGCCCTCGTAGACGACGCGCCCGGAGTCGACGATGGCGACGCGGTCGCACAGTTCCTGCACCTCTGGCAGTTGGTGGCTGGACAGCAGCACGGTGATCCCCTGGTCGGCCAGGCGGCGGATCAGCTGGCGCATGTCGCGCATGCCCGCAGGGTCCAGGCCGGTGGCGGGCTCGTCGAGGATCAAAAGGCGCGGGCGGCGCAGCAGCGCGGCGGCAATCCCCAGGCGCTGGCGCATGCCGTGCGAGTAGCCGCCGACCTTGTGCTTTGCACGGGGGCTCAGCTCGACGGTCGCGAGCACCTCGTCGATGCGGGCGCTTGCGCCGTCTCCGTCCAGCGCGGCGAGCAGTTCGAGGTTCTTGCGCGCGCTCAGGTAGGGGTAGAAGCGCGGCGCCTCCACGAATCCCGCCACGCCCTCCAGGGCGCGCGCGCCCTGGCGTAGGGGGTCGCGCCCGAATAGCTCGACGATGCCCTCCGTCGGCATGATCAGCCCAAGGGCCATGCGCAAGGTGGTCGTCTTGCCGGCGCCGTTGGGGCCGAGGAACCCGTACACATCGCCCGCATGGACGTTCAGGTCGATGTGGTCGACCGCCAGCACCTCGTCGTAGCGCTTGACCAGCCCCCTAGCCCTGACGGGCTGGGCTTCGTCGCTCACCGCTAGAGGCCCTTTGCGACTTCTTCTACGGCTGCTGGGGAGACGGAGCCGGCGACCACGTAGCGCACGCCGGAGCGCTCGAAGGTGAGCAGCGTGCCGAGCTCGGTCTTCAGCTCGCTGGCGCTGGCGCCGTTGATGGTGACCTTGGGCAGGCCTTCCAGCGAGGCGCCCGCTTCCTTGCCGCCCTTGGCCTTGGCTTCCAAGACGGCAATGGTCGAGGGACCTTGGCCGTGGGTGGTGAGCTTGGGCTTTTCGCCTTTGCCGGAGCCTTCGCCGTTTGAGCCGTTTGAGTGGTCGCCGTGGGAGAAGGTCACTTCGTCGATCTTGGCGTTGGGGGGCGGACTGAAGTCGAACACGGATTGTTCGACGGGGCCGAAGGAGACTTCGCTGGCAGCCAGTTCCATCACCGGCGAGCTGCTGGCCGTCGAGTAGATGGCAGCGCGCAGCGGTGCGCCGTTGTCGGCGTCGAAGGACAGCTCGGTGCCGCCCAGCAGGCTGCCGCTTTCCTTGGGCGACACCCGCACGGTGTAGGCCGGCTGGCCGCCCACGTCGGTGGGCGTGGCGCCGGACACGTCAGCGTGCTTTTCAGCGTGGGAGATCCCTTCTTCGATCTTGGCCACCGACGGCGGTTCGTGAGCGCTGTCGCGCGTGTCCGTCGCGCGCCCGAGTGATTCGGTGTCTGCTTGTGCTGGCGCACGCTGTTCTTCATGCGCGGGCGGCGTGTAGCGGTAGAGCGTGTTGGTGGCGGCGTCGTAGACCTGCAGCGTGTGCCCGTCGTAGAGGACCTGGGTGTCGCCTTTTTCGGACTGCAGCTCCAGGCGCACGTGGCCGTCCTTGGCGATCCACAGCCGTCCGGAGGCGCCGGCGATCAGCGGGCTGGAGGTCAGTTCGCCGCCCTGGCCGTTGCCGCTGGCAAGGCTTGCGCCTTCGAGCAGGTGGTTGGTCCAGGTGACGTTCGCGCTGACGCTCTGGATCGCTTCCCTGCCGGCGCTGCCGAGCGCGTCGTGGATGGCCTGTGCGAGCGGCTTGGCGGGCGGCGTGGGGCCTGTGTCCAGTGCGGAGGCAAGCGCGGTGGCGGATACGCCCACGGCGACGACGATCGCACACAGCAACAGCAGGCGATAAAGGGGGAGGCGGCGGAGGATGTTCACGGGGGGCGTCCAGCTCCTTAGGCGATCGCTGCCCGACTTGCGGGCCACCCATCAGGTTAGCGCCATAGCTTCGGCGCTCCTAAAGGTGTGGACGCTCTCATCCTGGCCGCCGGAGGGGGGCGTCGGGGCGGGTCGACGGGGTTGACGGGGACTCGATCCGTCGCGCCACCCGCTATCTTCTCGCGCCAATGATCTACGTGGTTCTCGGCATCTTCGTTGTGCTCGGGCTGGGCGTGTTCTTCGTGGCGATGGGCGGCGGCGCGCGCGGGGCGCGGGAGTCGTTGCACACCGAATCGCGCGCCGGCCAGCGCCTGCTGCTGGCGGGCATCACGGCCCTGCTCGCGTTCGGCATCGCGGTGCCGGCGTTCGTGCTGGCGGACAACGGCAAAGATAAGGCCAGCGTGGCCGCGGGCGGCGTGCACCTGAACGGAGAAGAGCAGAAGGGCCGCGAACTGTTCGCGCACGCGTGCACGACCTGCCACACGCTGGCGGCGGTCAAGTCGGTCGGGCGCATCGGCCCCAACCTGGACATCCGCGTGGGCGTGGATATCGCCAACTTCGCAGATCGCCGCGCGCTGGTGGAAAACGCGATCGAGGAAGGCCGCGCGCGCGGCCTGGGGCAGATGCCGGCCGAGTTGTACGTGGGCATGGAAGCCGAAGACGTGGCGAAGTTTGTTGCAGCCGTCGCCGGGCATTAGCGTCGCGACAGGCTCAGCCGTCCGGTGCCGCAGCTTTAGCCAGCCGTCGATAGCGGCGCGCTCGGACCATCGGTAAGGTCCGGATCGATGGCTGACCAGCCCAAGAGCGCAGACGACGTGAAGGCGCTCGTGCAGGAGCGCAACATCCGCTTCATCCGCTTCTGGTTCACGGACATCCTTGGCCAGCTGAAGTCGTTCTCGATCAACGCGGCGGAGCTGGACGACGCGTTTGAAGCGGGGATGGGCTTTGACGGCTCGTCGATCACGGGCTTCAACGCGATCGAGGAGTCGGACATGATCGCGATGCCCGACCCGAGTACGTTCGCGGTGCTGCCGTGGCGCCCGGAGGAGCAGGGGGTAGGGCGAATGTTCTGCGACGTGATCACGCCCGAGCGCACGCCGTATGAGGGCGATCCCCGCCACGTGCTGCGCAGGGCGGTGGAGCGCGCGAAGGCAATGGGCTTTGACGTGTTCAACGTGGGGCCGGAGCTGGAGTACTTTTTGTTTCGCAACTCGCGCGCGACGGAAGTGCTGGACGAGGGCGGCTACTTCGATTTGACGACGCTTGACGCGGGCTCGGATGTGCGCCGCGAGACGGTGCTGGCGCTGGAGCAGCTGGGCATCCACGTGGAGTACACCCACCACGAGGTGGGCCCGTCCCAGCACGAGATCGACATGCGCTACGCGGACGCGCTGAAGATGGCAGACGACTGCATGACCTACCGCATCACGGTCAAGGAGTACGCGATGAAGTACGGCTGGCATGCGACATTCATGCCCAAGCCGATGTTCGGCGAGAACGGCTCGGGCATGCACACGCACCAGTCGCTGTTCAGCGAGGGCAAGAACGCGTTCTATGACGCCAACGACCAGTACTTCCTGTCGGACGTGGGCAAGGCGTTCATCGCAGGCCAGCTCAAGCACGCCAGGGAGATCTGCTCGATCTTCGCCCAGTGGGTCAACTCCTACAAGCGCCTGGTGCCCGGTTTCGAGGCGCCGGTGTACGTGGCGTGGTCGCGGCGCAACCGCTCGGCGCTGGTGCGCGTGCCCATGTACCACCCCGGGCGCGAGCAGGCTACACGGATGGAGCTGCGCTGCCCGGACCCAGCGTGCAACCCGTATCTGACGTTCGCTGCGCTGCTGCAGGCGGGTCTGGAGGGCATCGAGAAGGGCTATGAGCTGCCCGAGCCGATGGAGAAGAACCTGTACCACCTGTCAGGCGAGGAGCGCAAGCGCTTGGGCGTGGAGCAGCTGCCGGAGAGCCTGGGCGAGGCGATCGAGCTGACGACCGAGTCAGAGCTGGTCCTGCGCACCCTGGGCGAGCACATGTTCAACCGCTACGTGGAGATCAAGCGCCAGGAGTGGGAGGACTACCGCGTGCACGTCACGCAATGGGAGCTCGACCGCTACCTGTCGATCCTCTAGGGCGCCACGTCCTCCTCCCTGAACTGGTCGAAGGTGCCTGCTCGGAGTTTGCGAACGGTGAGTGCACAGATCAAGACGACCTCCTCGTTGCGTGGGTCGGGCGCCCGCCTGAGGGCCGCCTCGGCGCCGATCCTAACGGGCCGTGCGTGTTGCGTCTGTGCCCGGCACCGCACAGGCGATGGGGCGAGCTGGAGCGAGCTGCCAGTGCATCGCTTGCAGCATGTGCCCGAAGGCGCTGGGATAGCGCGGGGCGATCTCGGCTGCAAGCGCAATCGTGCTGAGCGCGTGGCGCTCGTAGTCGCCGTTGCCGGTGAGCTGCGAGAAGCGCAGCAGGCCGACGGCTGCGCTGGATGAGCCGGAGGGGATGGGGGAGTCCTCGAGATCCTTGCGCCGGGCGATCAGGGCTTCGCCGTCTGAGGCAGTCGAGAAGAAGCCGCCCTTGTCGGGATCGGCAAAGCGCGCGATCATCTCGTCGGCGAGCGTGATGGCCTGGTCGGACCAGCGCTCCTCGCAGGTTGCTTCGAAAAGCGCGATCAGCGCCTCGAGCAGGAAGGCGTGATCCTCCAGGTAGGCGTCGATCGCGGCAGTCTGTGACCCATTGCCGCCGTATGTGCGCAGCAGGCGCCCGTGGTCGCCGCGCAGCCTGTCCTGCAGGAACTCGGCGCACGCGATCGCCGCGTCCAGGTATCGACTCCCACCCACCCCGCCCAACGCAGCGCCGGCAGTCGCGAGGGCGCTGATCATCAGCGCGTTCCAGCTGGTCAGGCGCTTGTCGTCGAGCGCTGGGCGCTCGCGCCCTTCACGGACTTCCAGCAGGCGCGAACGGATGCGCTCGCGGGTCTCTCGATCTGGCGTCGGTCCCCGATCGGTCAGGACGTTCAAGCCGGGCTGAGGATGGTGAGGATCCTGGAAGTTGCCCTGCTCGGTGACGCCGAGCCACGCGATCGCCGCGTCGGCGTCCTCGCCCAGAGCGTCGCGCAGCTCTGCCGTGGTCCACACGTAGTAGCGGCCCTCCACGCCCTCGGAGTCCGCGTCCAGCGCCGAGTAAAAGCCGCCCTCGGGTCCGCGCATCTCGCGCAGCGCCCAATCGAGCGTGCCCCTGCATACCTCCAGCAGGCGCTCGTCGCCCGCGGCCTGCGCGTCTTGCGGCCCATCGCCCGCGGCCTGCGGCCGGCTGCCCCCAGAGGCCTGCCAGCCGTGCAGGTAGGCGCGGGCGAGCAGCGCGTTGTCGTAGAGCATCTTCTCGAAGTGGGGCACCGTCCAGGCGGCGTCGACGCTGTAGCGCGCGAAGCCGCCGCCGATCTGGTCGTGGATGCCGCCGCTTGCCATCGCGTGCAATGTGGCCAGCGACATGGCGCGCTCGCCGCGCGCGAGTAGGAACTCGAGCACGGGCGCCTGGGGAAACTTCGGCGCCCCGCCGAAGCCGCCGTGGCGGGCGTCGTAGGTCTCGCCCAGCCGCGACACCGCCGCATCGAGAGAGCTCTCGCGCACGGGCTCTGTGGATGGCGACAGCCGCGCGGCCCCGGCCAGATGCTCGCGCAGGCGCTCGCCCCCCGCGCGGATCTCCTCGCGGTTGACCTCCCAGGACTCGGCGATCGCCTGCAGCACCTGCGTCCACGCGGGCATGCCCGGCCGCTGATCGGGTGGGAAGTAGGTGCCGCCGTAGAACGGCAGCTGCTCGGGCGTGAGGAACACGTTCAGCGGCCAGCCGCCGCGGCCGGTCATCCCCTGCACGGCCTCCATGTACAGGGCGTCCACGTCGGGGCGCTCCTCACGGTCGACCTTGACGCACACGAAGCTCTCGTTCATCAGGCTCGCCGTGCGCGGATCCTCGAAGGACTCGCGCTCCATCACATGACACCAGTGGCACGAGGAGTAGCCGATGGAGACCAGCAGCGGCTTGTTCTCACGCACGGCACGCGTGTGCGCCGCGGGTCCCCAGGGCAGCCAGTCGACGGGGTTCTCAGCGTGCTGGCGCAGGTAAGGGGAGCTCTCCTGCGCTAGTGCGTTCGCCACCCGTTCAGGGTAGCCAAGGCGTCGGCAGCGGACCGCTCGCGGCCGTCGAGCTGGGGGAGATCGGCCAGCGACGGCCCAGCAGCCCGTGGATCGCCGCATACGGTGGCCATTCGCCCGAGCCCGCGCCCACGCGCGAGAGTTTGATGTGAGCGATGCTCACATCAAAGCTCTCTCCGCCGAGCGTGCCCGTGACCAGCTTTTCGCTGGAGCCGATACGGATCGTGCCCGGCGAGGCGCCCGTGCCGGAGATGCGTACGGTGGCCGGCTGGAGCTTTCCTTCCCTGACCGGGAAGGTGCCGCTCAGCTGCACTCCCGACACGAACGAGAAGTCCTTGAGGATCGCCGCCGAGGAGGTGAGCCGGGCATAGCCGCCGCGCAGGCCGCCGAAGCTCGATCCGCTGGGCAGCGCCTGGTCGGCCTGGATGGTCGCCGCGATGACCAGGCGGTTGAGGTCCACGAGGGCGTCCAGCGCTGCGGTGAGCGTGCGCCCCGGGTTGCCGGTGAGTCCCGGTGGCGGGTGGACGGACGCGAGCCGGGTGGGTGCGACGGGCGTGGGCGCGAACGGGTTGGGCCCCGCGGAGCATGGCTGCACAGGGGCGCCCGCAAAGAACGTGCTGACGGCCTTCTGTGCGCAGCCGCTCAGGTCCGAGCCGATGACCGAGTGGCCGGTGTATGGAACGACCAGCACCTGGGCGTCGGGTATCTGGGCGCCGACGCCCATTGCATAGGCGGTGGGCGTGCGCAGGTCCTGTGCGCCGGAGAGGATCAGCGTAGGCACGTCAGGCAGCGGCTGGGGCGGCGATGGAGGGGGAGCGGCCTCGGGCCAGCTCTCGCATGCAACCGTGGGGCCGCTGAGCAGGGCGGTGGTCGGGTCAAACGGATAGAAGGCGGAGCCGGGAATCGCGCGCAGGGTCGTGAGCGCTTCCACCGAGCGGGTTGGCGCGGGGGCCGCGCGCTGCCATGGGAAGGGCGACTCTTCGCACATCGTGGCGAAGTACAGAGCGTTGTTTTCTTCTTCGCTGGCGATCTGTTCGACTTCGGGGTCGATCGGTCCGGAGGGCAGGCTGGGGATCAGGCCCTGGGCGATCAGGTACAGGCGCAGCAGTGGGTCTGGGTCGTTGTCGAGGGCCGAGCGCACCGCCGCGGGCAGCAGCGCGCGCAGCGCCGGATCGAGGTCGCCCGCACCCAACAGGCCCCACAGCCCGAGCTCGTCCATCGACACCGAGTGGCGGTGTCCGGAGCCGTCATAGGCCGAGCCGCTCAGCGAGCGTTTGCGCAGGCGCGCGGTCAGGGCGGCCAGGTCCGCGAGCGGGTTGGAGGTGATGCCTGCGCACGCGCGGTTGGAGCAGAGCTCGTCGAGAACCGATCCGAGCGCCTGGAAGCTGGGGACCGCAAACGGTTCGAGCCCGCGCGACGGCACGACGGAGTCCAGCACGAGCGCTTCGACGTGCTGGGGGTAGCGTTCGGCGTACTGCAAGGCGACCTTGGTGCCGTAGGAGGTTCCGTACAGGACGAGCTTTTCATAGCCGTAGGTGCGGCGCAGCGCCTCGATGTCTTCCACCGATTCGGACGTCGTGTAGGCGCCGCGTGACGGCCCGATCTCCAGCGCGCACTGTTGGAAGAACGCGCCAAGCGTGCTGGGGGTGGCTGCTTCCAGCGCCTGCTGGTCCTTGAAGATTGGACACCTCAGCGGGTCTGACCTGCCCGTGCCACGCTGGTCGAACACGAGCAGGTCACGTGTGGCCAGCGCGGGCGCGATCGCGCTGGCGATGAATTCGCTCAGTGGCAGCGCCGCCTGGCCGGGGCCGCCGGCAAGCCCGATGACCGCGTCGCGGCTGGGGATGGGGCCTGCCAGCTTGCGCGCGACGCTCAGGGAGATCGTCCCCGGGATCGGAGCGGTGCGATCCAGCGGGACCGACAACGTCGCGCAGGAGAACTGCGGGTTGCTGCAAGGCGGGGAGCTAGGGCTTGAAGAAGCCCCCGAGCAGGCCGGCCAGACGGCGAAGGTCAGCGCGGACAGCAGAGCTGCCGCCAGCCCGATCGGAGCTCTGCTGCGCATCGGCGTCGACAATAGCTGCCGACGCCGCAGGACCGCTCAGGTTCAGGCGCACGTGTCTGCCCCCAAGGGTGCCCACGAGCGTCGCCCGTGCGCCCAGATGCAGCGTGCCATGGGCGGCCGCCGCGCCGCCGATCTGCAGCTCTGCCGATTCGCTGCGCAGCGTGCCCGACAGCGACACGCCCGGCACGTAGGAGTAGCCGGCCAGGTGCAGCGCGCCACCGGCCACCTGGCCCGAGCCGGCGCGCAGTCCGCCGATGCTCAGGGCAGGCGCTTCGGCTGCGCTGCCGCTGCCCAGCCGCAACGCGAGCTGGCGAAGGAAGTCCTGCAGAGTCAGCGCGACCGCATGCAGCGTGCGTCCGGGCAGGCCTCGATAGCCGCCGCTGGGCGCGACCATGCCAAGGCGCACGGGCGCCGGCGTGACGGGGCGCAGGGCGGGCGGCGCCGGAGCGGGGGCGCAGCTCTTGATCGGCGAGGCGCCCACCCCGCCGGCGGGCGCGAACATCGCCTGCAGCGCTTCCCTGGCGCACGGCGTGGGCTCGTCGCTGAGCACCGAGTGGCCGGTGTAGGGCACGACCAGAAGATGGGAGTCTGGGATCCGGGCAGCCACTTCGCGCGCGCCAGCTGTGGGGGTGCGCAGGTCGTCGGCGCCGCTGAGGATCAGCGTGGGGACGTCTGGCAGCGGCGCGTCGTCGATCGGCGGCGCGGGTGTGGTGTAGGGCCAGTAGGCACACGCGGGGACGTCAGACAGGGCGATCGCGTCGTTCGGGCCAAACGGCGCGAACGCGTTCGCGGGCAGGGCTCTGGCGGCGGCCAGGGCCTGGGCGATGCGCTGCCCGGGGGATGCCGCCCGGCTCCACGGGAACTGCTCTTCTTCGCAGTTGGTGGCGAAGTAGAGGGGGTTGTCGAAGTCTTCGCGTTCGCCGCCTTCGCCATGCTGCAGGTCCGCCAGCAAGCGTGCCAGGGGGGCCGCGTCGCCGTCCGCGGCAGACCGCACGGTGGTGACGAATTCAGCGCGCAGCAGCGGCGAGAAGTCGCCGGCGAGCAGCAGCGCGAGCAGGTCGTTGGGGGAGAGCGACGCGGCGTGGCCCTTGCCGTCGCCTTCGATCACGCGCGCCCGCAGCGGCCCGCGCCGCATTCTGCGCACGACCTTGGCAAGGTCAGCGACGGGGTCGGGCGTCACGTGCGCGCAGGCTCGCGCGGCGCAGATCTGGCGCAGCACGCGCGGTATCGCTTCGAAGGTCGCCCGCTCCAGCGGTTCGGGCCCGGTGGGTCTGAGGACCGAGTCCAGGATCAGCGCTTCGACGTGTTCGGGGTAGTCCTGGGCGTACTGCTCTGCGACCTTGGTGCCGTTGCTGGTGCCGTACAGGACGAGCTTTTCATAGCCCCCCGCCACGCGGATGGCCTCGATGTCGGCGACCGTGTCGGCGCTGGTGTAGAAGACGCGGCTGGGCCCCAGCTGCGAGCCGCAAGCTTCGATCAGCGAGCCGAAGCTGCGATACAGGTCGGGCCGTTCGAAGGCATGGCAAGAGAGTGGCTGGGAGAGCCCGATCCCGCGCTCGTCGAAGGTGATCAGATCGCGCGTATCGGCGATTGGGCCGAGCACTTCGGCGAACTGTTCGGCGAACGGCAGCGCGGGCTGTCCCGGCCCGCCGGCGAGCGCGACGATCGCGCTCTTGGCTTCCCCGACGGGCGCGCGGTGGCGGCGCAGCGCGAGCGTGATGGTGCCCGGCGTGCTGGCGCTGGGGTCCAGCGGCACCGTCAGGTGGCCGCAGGCGAAGTCGTTGCTGTCGCCGCACGGCGCGAATGCAATCTGGGCGTGTGCGGGCACCACCGACGCCCACATCCAGGCGCACGCCATCAGGACGATCGCTGCGAGCACGCGAGTGGTCGGTCGCACAGTCGGAACTTAGTCGGTTGACCGGCGCGACGGGCCGGCTGGCGCTAGGGTCACGGCTGATGGCAGGCGAGCGCCAGACCGTTCAAGCGCAGGGGGCGCCGGCGGCGATCGGTCCGTACAGCCACGCCGTGGCGGTCGACCTGCGTGCGTCGGGTGGCCTGTTGTTCTGCTCGGGTCAGGTGCCGCTCGATCCGCACAGCGGTGAGATCGTGGGCGCGACGGCGGCCGAGCAGGCCGGTCGCTGCCTGGAGAACCTGCGCGCGGTGTGCGAAGCGGCCGGCACGACGCTCGATCGCGCAGTGCGCATGACTGTATACATGACCGATCTGAGCGCCTTCGCGCAGGTCAACGAGGTGTACGCGTCGTTCTTTGCGGGCGATGACCCGCCGGCCCGCGTGGCGGTAGGGGTTGCTGCGCTGCCGCGCGGAGCGCAGGTCGAGATCGACGCGATCGTCGCGCTCGACTGAGACGTCCTAGACCGCGGTCCTCGCCGATACGCGCAGAGCGCGGGAGCGTCGGACGCTAGGCGGGGATCGAGGCCGCCGCAGTGGTCGTCTGATCGGTCGTCCGGTCGGGCTCGGCGCCGCGAAGCGCGCGGGCCAGCAACTGCCAGAGGATCGCGCGTTCGCTCGAGTCGAGCGCCTGCAGGACGTCGTCCTCGATCGTCTCCTGCGCGTGCTCGGCGCTGGCCAGCGCCTTGCGCCCGGCGGGCGTCAGGTCGACCAGGTGGCGGCGGCGGTCGCTGAGGTCACGCCTGCGCGTGACGAAGCCGAGGTCCTCGAGCTCGTTGAGCAGCAGCACGACGTTGTTGGCGTCCATGCACAGCGCCTCGGCCAGCTCCTGCTGGGGCCCGCCGTCGTGGTCGCGCACGTAGCTGAGCGCCATCAGATGGCGCATGTGCATGCCGAGCAGCTCCTCGCTGCTGCGCCGGTAGACCTGCTTGGCCAAGCGCGTAAGCAGGGCCATCGAGCCCGGCGCGCATCCCTTCTCGCCACCCATATCAGAAACTTTACACGTCACTTCGCATCAGTCGTCACTTTATCAGCGATCATAAAGACTTCATAGATCGTCCCTGTTGTAAGGATGATCCATGATATGGTGTTCCCTCCGCTACACAGAAGGGAGCCCAACATGACCGCAAGCACCGCCACCGACCTACAGCTCGAGCAGTCGAGCAGCGCCTCCCACGCCGCGCCCAGCAGCGAGCGGCGCCGCTGGATCGCCCTCGCCGTGCTCTGCCTCGGCCAGCTGATGATGGTCCTCGACGCGACCATCGTCAACGTCGCGCTGCCGTCGATCCAGCGCGAACTGCACTTCACGCAGGCGAACCTCACATGGGTGATAGACGGCTATCTGATCACGTTCGGGGGCTTTCTGCTGCTGGCCGGCCGCTTCGGCGACCTCGTGGGACGCAAGAAGGTGTTCCTGACAGGCCTTGTCATGTTCACCGCCGCGTCGGTGCTGTGCGGCGTGGCTGACAGCCAGGGACTGCTGATCGGCGCGCGCCTGATCCAGGGGATCGGCGGCGCAGTGGCGTCGAGCGTGATCCTGGCGATCATCGTCACCGAGTTCCCCGAGCGAGTCGAGCAGGCCAAGGCGATGGGCATGTACGCGTTCGTGTCCGCCGGCGGCGGCTCGATCGGCCTGCTGGCGGGCGGCGCCCTGACGCAATCGCTCGACTGGCACTGGATCTTCTTCGTCAACGTGCCCATCGGTCTCGTCGCGCTGCTGCTCGGCTCGGCGCTAATCGAGGAGAACGAGGGCATCGGTTTGGCGGGCGGCGTGGACGTGCTGGGCTCGATCCTGATCACGCTGGCGACTATGTCCGGCGCGTTCGCGATCGTCAAGTCCAGCGAATACGGCCTGACGTCGGCCCGTACGCTCGGCGCGGGCGGCGCGTCGCTGGTCCTGCTGGGCGCCTTCCTCGCGCTCGAGGCGCGCGTCTCCAACCCGATCATGCCGCTGCGGATCCTGCGCCTGCGCATGCTGATGGGCTCGAGCCTCGTGCGCGGCCTGCTCGTCACGGGCATGTTCTCCGCGTTCTTCCTGGGTGCGCTGTATCTCGAGCGCGTGCTCGGTTATGACGCGATCGACACGGGCCTGGCGTTCATGCCGCTGACGATCGCAATAGCGATCATGTCGATGGGCGTGTCCGCGCGACTGGTCGAGCGCTTCGGCTCGGTACAGACGCTCGCGGCGGGCCTCGTGGGGATTGTCGTGGGCCTCGTGCTGCTCTCCGTACAGGGCGTGCACGCGGGCTACTTCCCCGGTCTGTTCTTGGCCTTCCTGACGCTCGGGCTGGGGGCGGGGGCGTCGTTTTTGCCGCTGCTGACGATCGGCATGGCCGACGCGCCTGCGCGCGACGCGGGCCTGGCGTCGGGCATCATCAACGTGTCCGTGCAGCTGTTCGGCGCGATCGGCCTGGCCACGCTGGGCACGATCGCGACCGACCACACCAAAGCGCTGAGCGCCAGCGGCCACACGCTGGCCAGTGCGCTGACCGGCGGCTACCACCTGGCCTACGTGGTCGCGGCGATCTGCGTCGCTGGGGGAATCCTGGCGTCGTTCTTGGTGCTGCGCCCGCCCGCCACGATCGCCCAGGAGGTCGAGGAGCTCGAGCGCGACTTCGCTCGGGCGAGCGCCAGCGCGCAGACGGCAGAGCAGCTGGCCTGAGCTGCACCCGCGGGCCGGCCGGCGCCCCCCGGTCGGCCCGCAGCGCGCCCCTGCTGATGCCCGGCCCCCCGGCCTACCCGCCCTCGGCCCGCAGCGCGGCTCGCTTGATCTTGCCGCTGGCCGTCTTTGGCAGCTCGTCGGCGAAGTCGATGACGCGCGGGTACTTATAGGGGGCGGTTTCGCGCTTGACGTGCTCCTGCAGCTCGGCCACCAGCTGTGGCGAGGGCTCGGCCTGGCCTTCGCGCAGGACCACCACGGCGCGCACAACCGCCCCGCGCTCCTCGTCGGGGGCGGCCACCGCGGCCGCCTCCGCGACGGCGGGGTGCGCCACGAGCGCTGACTCGACCTCGAAGGGTCCGATGCGATAGCCGGCGGAGACGATCACGTCGTCGTTTCGTCCCTCGAAGTACAGCCAGCCGTCCTCTTCGCGCACGCGATCGCCCGTGTGCCAGGGTTCGCCGCGGCGGCGGTCTGACACGATCCATGCCCCGTCCGCGTCCCGGTGGAGGTGCTCGCCCAGATAGCCGAGGAAGAACGTCGGCACGCTCGCGGGATCGACCGTCAGCTCCCCGTCGGTCACGTGCAGGCGCATGCCTGCAAGCGCCCTGCCCATCGATCCCGGCCGCGCATCCTCGTCCAGCGGCGCGCCGGTCAGCTGCCCTGTCTCGGTCTGGCCGTAGCCGTCTCGGATCTGCAGGCCCGTCACCTCCTGCCAGGCACGCAGCACCTCCGGGTTGAGCGCCTCTCCGGCAGCGACCATCGCGCGCAGCGCCGGCAGCGCGCGCAGCGTGGCCCGCTTGGCGATCACGCGGTACTCGGTCGGCGCCATGCACAGGACGTTCACCCGCTCGCGCTCGAGCAGTTCCAGGCGCTCGGCTGGATCGAAGCGGGCGTCGTGCAGCAGCGCGGCTGCTCCCGACAGCCACGGCGCGATGAACACGTTGCGCGCCGACTTCGACCAGCCGCTGGCGGCGGTGCACCAGACCAGCTCGCCCGCGCGTGCCCCCAGCCAGTGCTCGGCCTGCACGCGCTGGCCGTCCAGGTAGCGCTGCGCATGCACCACTGCCTTGGGCTCGCCGGCGGTGCCGCTCGTGAAGGTGATCAGGCAGGGGTCATTGTCGGCCAGCTCCACGACCGGCGCGGGCTCTGCGGCAAACAGGGCCTCGTCGGGCACGTAGGCGACGGCGATCTCGTGCGCGCTCGCGCGCAGCGCGGCCTCTAGCTCGCCGCTGTTGCGCTCGTCGGCGAGGATCAGCGCGGGGCCCACGGCATCGATGCGCAGGCGCAGGTCCTTCGCGCGCAGCTGCTCTGTGCAAGGGAGCACGACTGCGCCGATGCGAAAGCAGGCAGTCATTGCCAGCACCCACTCGGGACGGTTGCCGATCAGCGTCATCACCACGTCGCCCCGGCCCCCGCCCAGCCGCTGCAGAGAGCCAGCCATCCGCGCCGAGCGCTCGGCCACCTCGCCAAAGCTCCACTCCCTGCGCGAGCCGTCCCGCGCCAGCTCCAGCAGCGCCAGATCGCGCGGATCGCGCTGGTCGATTACCTGGCTTGAGAAGTTCACGCCGGTATTCTCCCTCTAGAGGGTGGCACGGTCGGCCGCAGGCCGGCAAGCCGGGCCCCTCTATCTTCAGTTCACGCATAAAACGACCCCGGAGCGCTAATCGACAATGGCCGTAGCCGCCTCCCAGTACACCGAGATGACAGACGAGCAGAAGGCGATCACCGAGATGGTCCACCAGTTCGCCGACGAGCAGATCCTGCCCAACGCCGAGCACTACGACCACGAGGACTCCTTCCCGGAGCCGATCGTCGAGCAGATGAAGGAGCTGGGGCTGTTCGGCGTGACCATCCCCGAGGAGTACGGCGGCATGGGGCTGGACCTGACCACCTACGCGATGATCGTCGAGGAGCTCTCGCGCGGCTGGATCTCGATCTCGGGCGTGGTCAACACGCACTTCATCGGTTCCTACCTGCTGATGAAGTTCGGCTCTGAGGAGCAGCGCCAGAAGTATCTGCCGCGCATGGCCACCGGCGAGATCAGGGCGGCCTTCTCGCTGTCTGAGCCCGAGCTCGGCTCTGACGTGCAGGCGATCAAAACCTCCGCCAAGAAGGGCGAGGACGGCAAGTATGAGATCAACGGCCAGAAGATGTGGGTGACCAACGGCCTGCTCAGCTCGCTCGTGTTCGTGCTCGTCAAGACCGACCCCGAGGCCGAGCCGCGCCACCGTGGCTTCACGTGCTTCATTGTCGAGAAGGAGCCCGGCGTCAGCGAGAACACGGGCGACTACGCGGGGTTGAACGTGCCGCCGAAGATCAAGAAGCTTGGCTACAAGGGGGTCGAGTCGACCGAGCTGGTGTTCGACGGCTACCGCTGCCCGGCGGACAACATCCTTGGCGGCGAGGACGCGGGTCTGAACAAGGGCTTCGCGCAGATGATGGACGCGCTGGAGGTCGGGCGCGTCAACGTGGCCGCCCGCGGGGTGGGCATCGCCCAGCGCGCCCTGGAGCTGGCGCTGCGCTACTCGCAGGAGCGCAAGACCTTCGGCAAGCCGATCGCAGAGCACCAGGCGATCCAGTTCAAGCTCGCCGACATGGCCACGCAGGTCGAGGCTGCGCGCCTGCTCACGCTGCGTGCCGCCCGCCTGAAGGACGCGGGCGAGCGCTCCGACCTGGAGGCCGGGATGGCCAAGCTGTTCGCCTCCGAGGCTGGGCGCTTCTGCGTGGAGGAGTCGTTTCGCATCCACGGCGGCTATGGCTACTCCAAGGAGTATGAGATCGAGCGCCTGTACCGCGACGCGCCATTGCTGCTGATCGGTGAGGGCACATCAGAGATCCAGCGCATGGTCATCGGACGCAAGCTGCTGGCACGTCATAAGATCTAGAACCCGCAGTCGCCGCAGTCCACCGGATTCCAAGGGCCGGGAGGGAGCAAACGTCGTATGGCTGAGGACGCCAAGGATCTGATCGAGCTGGCCACGCGCCGGTTCGTCGAAGAGGTGCCCGCGCTGGAGCCGATCAAGCTGGTCGTCGGCGTGGAGCTTCGCGGCAGGGGCGACGTGCAGCACTTCCGCCTGGAGATGCCCGAGATCAAAGTGACCAAGGGCCCGGCCGCCGATGCGCGCGTACGCGTGGACATGCGCCGCGAGTTCTTCAACGTGATGGCCCGCGAAGCCAAGGTGCCCGACTGGATCGAGGCGTTCACCTACGGGCAGGCCAAGGCGACCGGGCCCGAGCAGTTCCTCAAGCTGATCATCAACGTGGTCGAGCGCCAGCAGGAGCGAGCGCGCACGCCCAAGGCCCACCGCCGCGCATAGGCTGGGGCGCCTGTCGGTGCGACACGACGCCCTCGCTCAGTGGTAGGCGGTCAGCTGCTGGGCCAGGAAGGCAAGCGACGCCAGCAGGAACAAGCACATGACGATCAGTGAGAAGTTTTCGTTCACGGGCTCAGCCTCATCTGCAGGTTACTACGCCGCCACGGCGGACTCTCGGCGCTTGGGTCGTCACGTCTTGCCGGGGCCGGCCGCAGCGCTCAGGCGAGCACGGCGCCGTCGTCGTAGAGCTTGATGATCTTCACCGCGCCCGGGCCACCCGCCGCCGAGAAGGCGGCGTCCAGGCACAGGCGACACAGCACGCACTCGTCGAGGTTGTCCTGCACGATCTCCAGCGTTCCGTCCTCGCGCTGGGCGTAGATGTCCACAGGGCACGCTTCGGTGAGGGCGTGCGCGAGCTCGGTGTCCGCGGCCGCTCCGTCGTCGACCTCGACCGCGATGAAGATGCCGTCGCGCCTCATGATGCCCCCACGCCGCTCGCGCCGCCGGCGGGCGATCCGGCGCCCGGCCCTGACATCTTCGCGCGGATCATCTCGGGGATGTCCTCGATTCGCTCGGCCACAGCGATGCCGGCCTGGGCCAGGCGGGCGATCTTCTCCGAGGCCGTGTCCTCCTTGCCTTCCACGATCGTGCCCGCGTGGCCGAAGCTCATGCCGGGCATCTCATCCATGAAGCGCCCGGCCATGAACGCCACGATCGGCAGGCGCGAGTTGTTATCTGTGACCCAGCGGGCAAGCTCTGCCTCCATGCGCCCGCCGGGCTCGGTGTAGATGACGATGCCCTGCGTCTGCTCGTCGGCCTCGAACAGCGGCATCAGCTCGGCGTAGGTCGAGCCGATGATCGCGTCGCCGCCGATCGACACGGCGGTCGATTGGCCCAGGCCGGCCGCGGAGAGCGTCGAGGACATCTCGGTGGTCATCCCGCCAGAGCGCGAGATCACGCCGATCGGCCCCGGCGTGTAGGCCTGTGCGGCGTTCTTGGCGGGGCCGCCGATGCCGCCCATCTTGATGACGTCCGGGACGATGATGCCGAGGCAGTTGGGGCCGATGATGCGCGCGCCGCGCAGCGTGGCCAGCTCGACCATCTGGGCGACGTCGCGGCGCGGGATGCGCTCAGTGACAATCACGATCAGCTTGACGCCGTTCTCGATCGCCTCGAACACCGCGTCCTTGGTGAACGCGGGGGGGACGGTGACGACCGAGCCGTAGATCGGCGCGCCGTGGTGGGCGACCGCCTGGGCGACCGTGTCGAACACCGGCACCCCGTGCACCTCGCGTCCCAGGCGCCCGGGGGTCACGCCGCCGACCACCTTGGCGCCTGCGCCGTAGTCCAGGCACTCGCGCGTCAGGTTGACCGCCTCACGGCCGGTGATGCCCTGCACGATGAACGTGGTGTCCGCGTCGATCAGGATGGACATGAGGGGGATGGGTTCGTTTGCAGAGTGCGTATAACCATTGCGATACACCGCGTCCAGAGCGACATGTCCATCACGCGGCCGACCCTTGGATCTTCTCGACGGCTCGGCGGGCGGCCTCGTTGAGCGACACGCTCCGATCGGCATAGTCCACGCCGTAGCGCTCGAGGATCTTGAAGCCCTCATCCTCCCAGGCACCGGGGATGCGAAAGATGGCGATCTTCTCGGCGGGGTCCTCACCGAGCTCCAGGCACGCTTTGATCACGCCGCGGGCGACGATGTCCACGCGCGTGTTGGACACGATCGACATCATCACCGCGATCTTGTCCACGCCGGGCTTGCGCAGGACCAGCTTGGCCAGCCCGCAGGCCTTGGACACGGACGGGTTGCCGCCGATCTCGCAGTAGTTGGCGGGCTTTCCGCCGTGCGCACGCACGGCGTCAAACAGCGTCAGCGAGCCGCCGCCCGCGCCGATCACCAAGCCGAGGTTGCCGTCGAACTCGGTCACGTTCCCAGCCACGCCGCGGTGGTCCTGGGCGTCTACCTGCTCGCCGGCCAGCTCGAACGGCGTGGCCTCGCGTGCCTGCCTGGTCTCCTCTTCGCCCACGCCGAGATCGGCCAGCAGCCGCTTGTGGCGTCCGCGCGCCTCATTCTCGATGTCCATGTGCGCGTCCAGTGCGACGAAGGACCCGTCCGCGAGACGCCCCAGCGGGTTTATCTCTGTAAGGATCATGTCGTTATCCATAAAAAGTTTTGCGAGCTTGGACATGATGGGGACGAGCCTGTTGAGCGCCGATCCGGTCACGCCGGTCGACGCGATCACCTCCTTGGCTTGGAAGTCCGCGAACGGCAGGATGGTGGAGAAGTGGCGCCGGCCGACCTTGTCCGGCTGCTCCTTGGCCACCTGCTCGATGTCGATGCCGCCGACCGGCGAGAAGATCATTACCGGCTGCTTGCGAATCCCGTCCCACACGACGCCCGCGTAGTACTCCTGCTCCACCTGCGCCTTCGGGTCGACCAGCACGCCGCGGGGCATGTGGCCGTTGATCTCCAGCGCGAGGATGTCGCGGGCGTGGCTTTCGGCCTCCTTGGGCGTGTCTGCGAACTTGACGCCGCCGGCCTTCATGCGCCCGCCGGTCAGCACCTGTGACTTGATCACCGTCGGACCGCCGATCCGCCGCGCGATCTCACCCGCCTCGGCGGGATCGGTGGTGAAGCCGTAGTCGGTGACGGGGATGCCCGCGCGCTTGATCACCTCGCGCGCCTCGAACTCGAAGAACCTCATGCGGCGCGGAAGCCTACACGGCTGCGGGCGGGTCAGCAGTCGGCCAGGGAGCGCAGCGCACTGCACAACTCAGATGCGCGTATGCCAAGCTCTCCGGCTCGCTCCGTGAGTGTCGAGCGCCTGATGCGCTGCAGATTGTCGAAGGACGCCACACATTCGACCCCCAGACCCTCATCGGGCCCAAGCGCGATCTCGGTCGAGATGCGGCGCACGGTACGCGTGATTGGTGCAACTACGACCCCGGTCAGCACAGGTACGGCCTCAGAGCGCGTCACGACCAGAACGGGACGACGCTTGTCCTCTGTCTGCGCCCACCAGATCTCCCCCTGTTGGGGGACGCTCACCAGGGCTCCTCGGCGATCAACGCGCGTGTGGCCTCGTCGAGGCCGGCGAGCTCCTCCTCTGTCTGGGGCGTGCGGCGGTACGCCTCCACTATTTCTGCGCCGGTCCGGCGACGACGGTGTTCGTCAATAAGACGCTCCAAACCCAGCCGCACCGCCTCTGACCGATTGCTGGCGACCCCGTCCGTGACAAGTTCGTCCAGCTGGGCGGCCAGCCTGTCATCGACCCGTACAACGACTTGCGCCATGCGCATAGTATAGCGAAATGCAATGCGCCAACTACGCAGCGGCTCCGGCGGGCTCCACACTCCGCTCGAACCCGTACGCCTCGGCCAGCTCCGGGTCCTTGCGCGCCAGCATCTCGGCCAGTTTGACCATCACCTGGCACTGCTTCCAGGTGGCGTCGTCCTGCATCTTGCCGTCGATCATGTGCACGCCGCGACCATCGGGGATCGCCTCGATGACCTTTTTGGCGAATGCCACCTCGTCGGGGTCGGGCGAGTAGACGCGCTTGGCGATCGCGATCTGGGCGGGGTGCAGCGACCATGCGCCGACGCAGCCGAGCAGGAAGGAGGCGCGGAACTGGGTTTCGCAGCCCTCTTCGTCTGAGATGTCCCCGTAGGGTCCGTAGAAGGGCAGCGCGCCGACCGACGTGCAGGCGTCGACCATGCGCGCGATCGAGTAGTGCCACGGGTCCTGCTGGTAGCTGGGCCGCGCTGCATCCGGATTTTCGGGGTCGGGGTCGGCAATCGTGCGGTAGCCGGGATGGCCGCCGCCCACGCGCGTGGTCTTCATGCGCCGCGACGCCGCCAGGTCGGCCGGGCCGAAGCTCATGCCCTGGATGCGCGGCGAGGCGCTGGCGATCTCCTCCAGGTTGGCCACCCCCTGGGAGGTCTCCAGCACGCAGTGCAGCAGGATCGGGCGCTGCAGGCCCGCCTTGGCCTCCAGCTGCGCGAGCAGGCGATCCGCGTAGTGGATGTCCCACGGGCCCTCGACCTTGGGGATCATGATCACCTCGAGCTTGTGGCCGATCTCGCCGACGAGCTGGGTGATGTCATCGAGGAAATACGGGGAGGCGAGCTCGTTGACCCGCGTCCACAAGGCGGTCTCGCCCAGGTCCATCTCACGCCCGACCCTGATCAGCCCGGCGCGCGCGGCCTCCTTCTTTTCCAAGGGCACGGCGTCCTCGAGGTTGCCCAGCAGGATGTCCACCTTGGGGGCCAGGTCGGGCGCCTTGGCGACCATTTTCTCGTTGGAGAAGTCCATGAAATGGATCATCCGGGAGGGCTTGAAGGGGATCTCTCGCGCCGGCTCTGGGGCGTCGATGGCGAGGGGCTTGAAGAAGTCGCGGGGGTTGCGCAAGGGGCTCTCCTGTGTCGTCTGGAGACTGAACCGTATCGCCTGGACGCTGCGCAGGCTCTAGAGTTGCGGGTGCAATCATCCAAGGAGAACCATGAGCCAGACCGAGACCGTAGAGACAGATCAGGCCGCGCGCGAGGCCAGCGGCGCCCATCCCTACGGCCGCTATCTCGAGGAGTTCGAGGTCGGCGCCGTGTACAAGCACTGGCCCGCCAAGACCGTTACCGAGGCCGACGACCACCTGTTCTGCCTGATCACCATGAACCACCACCCGCTGCACATAAACGACGTGTACGCGCACAAATCCCAGCAGGGGCGCAACGTGGTGGTCGGCCCGCTCGTCTACTCGCTAGCGCTTGGCATGTCCGTCAGCGACGTGTCCGGCAAGGCGATCGCCAACCTGGCCACCGAAGAACTGAGCCACCCGGCCCCGGTCTTCCACGGCGACACGCTGTTCTGCGAGTCCGAGGTGCTCGAGAAGAAAGAGTCGCGCTCCAAGCCCGACCGGGGCACGGTCAAGGTGCACACGCGCGTGCTCAACCAGGACGGCGTGCTCGTGGCCGAGTTCAAGCGTCTGGTGCTGGTGCCGCGCAAGAATCCCGGCGCCGATCCGAGCAGCAACGGCTCGGCAGACGGAAACGTCGACTAGCGCGCTCGGCGCCGGCGTCCAGGCGGCTGGTCCCAACGCAGGTCGTACGGTAGGCTTTCCAGACGCTCGCGAGGGCGTTTTCCCGTTTTCCGGGCCACACTTCGGCCGGCGGCGGCCCTGGATAGCCGCCATTGACACGCGATATCAAGGAGCCGCTTGGAATGAGCATGACCGCCCCCGCCCCCGCCCCCACCAAGAACGAGCGTCTGCTGGCCTGGGTCGAGGAGGTCGCCGCGCTGACCGAGCCGGCAGACATCCACTGGTGCGACGGGTCGGCCGAAGAGTACGACCGCCTCTGCCAGGAGCTCGTCGACGCGGGCACCTTCGAGCGACTGTCCGACGCCAAGCGGCCCAACTCCTATCTGGCGCTGTCGGACCCCGGCGACGTGGCCCGCGTGGAGGACCGCACGTTCATCTGCTCCGCCACCGAGGCGGAAGCGGGCCCGACCAACAACTGGCGCGAGCCCGCCGAGATGCGCGAGGCGCTGACCGAGCTGTTCGCAGGCTCGATGCGCGGGCGCACGATGTACGTGGTGCCCTTCTCGATGGGGCCGCTGGGCTCTGACAAGAGCCATGTGGGCGTGCAGCTGACCGACTCGACCTACGTGGCGGTGAGCATGCGCATCATGACGCGGATGGGCCAGGGCGCCCTGGACGCGCTGGGCTCAGAAGGCGACTTCGTCCCCTGCCTGCACTCCGTCGGCATGCCGCTCGACGGCCGCATCACCGACGTGCCATGGCCGTGCAACGCGGAGAACAAGTACATCGTGCACTTCCCCGACACCCGCGAGATCTGGTCCTACGGCTCGGGCTACGGCGGCAACGCGCTGCTGGGCAAGAAGTGCTTCGCGCTGCGCATCGCTTCGGTGATGGCGCGCGACGAGGGCTGGATGGCCGAGCACATGCTGATCCTCAAGCTGACCTCCCCCGAGGGCGAGGTCAAGTACATCACCGGCGCCTTCCCGAGCGCCTGCGGCAAGACCAACCTGGCGATGCTGATCCCCACGCTGGAGGGCTGGACGGTGGAGACGATCGGCGATGACATCGCCTGGATGAAGTTCGGCTCCGACGGGCGCCTGTACGCGATCAACCCCGAGGCGGGCTTCTTCGGCGTGGCGCCGGGCACCGGCGAGCACACCAACCCCAACGCCATCAAGATGGTCGCCCGCGACACGGTGTTCACCAACTGCGCAAGGACAGACGACGGCGACGTGTGGTGGGAGGGGATGACAGAGCAGCCGCCCGCGCACCTGACCGACTGGCGCGGCAACGACTGGACGCCCGACAGCGATACGCCCGCGGCGCACCCCAACGCGCGCTTCACCGTCAAGGCCGATCAGACGCCTGCGATCGCGCCCGAGTGGCAGGACCCGGCCGGCGTGCCGATCGACGCGATGCTGTTCGGCGGGCGCCGCTCGACGGTCGTGCCGCTGGTGACCGAGGCGCTTGACTGGGAGCACGGCGTGTTCCTGGGCTCGGTGATGGGCTCGGAGAAGACCGCTGCCGCGGCCGGCACCGTGGGCGAGCTGCGCTTTGACCCGTTCGCGATGCTGCCCTTCTGCGGCTACAACATGGCCGACTACTTCGCCCACTGGCTGAAGATCGGGCAGACGCCCGGCGCCAAGCTGCCGAAGATCTTCTACGTCAACTGGTTTCGCAAGGACGAGGCCGGCAAGTTCCTGTGGCCTGGCTATGGCGAGAACTCGCGCGTGCTCTCCTGGGTGTTCGCCCGCTGCGCCGGCCACGGCGCCGCCACGGAGACGCCCATCGGGATGCTGCCGCCGGTCGGCGGCGAGGGCATCGACACGCGCGGCCTGGACGTGTCAGACGAGGCCATGAGCGAGCTGCTGCGCGTGGACGTGCAGGAGTGGAAGGCCCAGCTGCCTCAGTTTCATGAGCACTACGCCAAGTTCGACAACATCCCCGACGAGCTGCACGCGCAGCTGCAGGCGCTCGAGCAGCGGCTGAGCTGAGCCGATGGCGGGGGCCTGAGCACAGCCGATGTCGGGGGGGATTCCAAGGGTCGATCCGGTCGTCTCGCCCTCGCGCTTCAAGCGTGCGCTGACAGCGTTTGCGCTGACCAAGACCGGCACCTGGTACTCCTCACAGCTGGGCGCGCGTATCGACCCGTGGCTGGTGCGCGTCACCCGCGGGCGCGTCGACTCGGCGTTGGGCCAGATCCCGATCGTGGTGGTCACCGTCCGCGGCGCGCGCAGCGGCGTCGAGCGCAAGGTCCCGCTGCTGTACTTCAACGATGGCGACGACGTGATCCTGATCGCCTCCAGTTACGGCAAAGCGAAGTTCCCCGCCTGGTACTACAACATTAAGGCCAATCCCGACGTGCGCCTGGAAGCGATGGGACGCTCGGGCTCATACGTGGCGCGTGAGACCGAGGGTGAGGACCACGACCGCCTGTTCGAGCTGGCCACCAAGGTCTACACGGGCTACAACGACTACAAACAGCGCACCGAAGGCATCCGGCGCATTCCGGTCATGCGCCTGACACCCGCCTGAGCGCTCATCGAGGACGCCGCCTGACGCCGTTCACCGACCTGCTAGTCGTGGCCGTGGGTCTCGTTGGCTGCTGCCGGCGGGCGTGACTCCTCGGCCAGCGAGGTGATCGTCAGGGCGCCGCGCGCCGCGGACTCAAGGACCTCGGTGGCCTCCTCCAGCGAGCGCGCGTACAGCTCGACCAGCAGGTGCACGATGATGCGTGCGTCGTCTTCGTGCTTGTGGAAGCGCACGTGCGTGAAGAACTCGCGCACGCCGTGGTCGCCGAAGGCCGCATAGGACAGCGAGTCGCCCGCCTCCGGTCCCGAGCAGGTCTCCACGTCTTCGGAGTCGACGGTCACGGTGCACGAGGCCACCCACGGTGTGCCCGCGATCATCCGTTCCCAGCGGTCTTCGATCGGCTCCACGCGGCCGTTGGCGAAGCCCAGGTGGGGCTGGTCGTGCATGCAGTCAAGGCACTGCACCACAGCCTCCTGCAGCTCGTCGACCACTTCCGCGCGCTCGCCCGTGTCCGGGTCGATCTTGTGGATGCCCTCGTAGTGGACCTGCACCTCCAGGTCCTGCGACCAGCAGCGATAGCAGCGCAGCCAGCTGCGCGCGCTCGTCTCAGCCATCGAACCCTCCATCGGAGACACATTGTAGGCGTCGAGCTAGCCGGAACCGGTGCGCTCCCGGAGAGGGCGCGCGACCAGGACTACCCGAACGTGAAGTCGTACGCGGTCACGCCCCGCGCAAGGCGCAGGCTTAGGCGATGCTGCTGGTCTGAGGGCAACGACACCAGGTGGTATAGGCGTTCGCGGCGGACCGTGACCACGCCGTCGTGCACGTCTGAACCCGCCTGCGCGGCCGGGATCTGGTGGCCGTCGAGCATCACTTGGACGTGCAATGGGCGTTCGCCGGGGGAGCTGAGCACCAGATACGCGTTCTTGGCGTCGAACTCCAGGTCGATGCCGGCGTCGGCGGAGACCGCTTCGGCGGGCTGGCCGCCGATCTTCCAGGTGCCGCTGTAGGCGAAGTCGTTCAGCGCAAGGCTGGCCGGCACGCTCGATCCGTAGTTGTGCGTGCCGGAGAAGGGGCCGCTGATCCAGCCCTGCGCGCGCTCGGTGCCCGTGTACGTCTCCGGAGTGGCCACTTCAGATGGCACCACCACGTCGGCCGGGTGGCCCTTGGCGCCTACCTGGTAGCCAGCTTCGGCGAGCAGCGAGCGGATCGCCGTTTCGGTCTTGTCGTAGTCGCCCTCGCCGAACGCGGTGTAGCGAACCTGGCCCTTGTCGTCGATCAGGTAGTCCGCGGGCCAGTACTCGTTGCCATACGCGTTCCACGTGCCCATGTTGTTGTCCTGGACCACCGGATAGTGCAGCCCGAACTGTTCGATCGCATTGGCCACGTTGGCCGCCTTGTGCTCGAACTGGAACTCGGGCGCCTCCACGCCGACGATCGTCAGGCCATCCTTGGCATAGGCCGCGTTCCACGCCTTCAGGTAGGGCAGCGTGCGGATGCAGTTGATGCACGTGTACGTCCAGAAGTCCACCAGCACCACGCGCCCGCGCAGCGAGGCGAGCGTCAACGGACGATCGCCCGGCGTGTTGAACCAGTCCTGCGTTTCCGTGAATTCGGGCGCCGGGCCGAGGACCGGCAGCGCTTGGGCGTCTGCCAGCAACGTCGCCTGGCTGGCGTTGGCGGCGGCCGGATGGACGTTGTTGACCTGTGAGCCTTCGCACGCCGTCGAGCCGTTGGCGGGGGTGAACTTGGCCTTGTGCCCGGTGATCTCGTGCAGGCGTCCGGTCACCGTCGAGGTGCACTCCAGCGCCGCCGTCAGGTTGACGTCGGGGATCTTTTCCGCGACGAACTGGTCGAAGTTGACGTCCAGGTTGGTCAGGATCGCGACCGCGGTCAGGATCATGATCACCGCCAGCCCGCGCTGCAGCAACGGCCCGCGCCCGGCCCTGCGCACGCGGTCGAACAGCCGCCGCCCGCCGAGGCTGAGCGCCAGCAGCACCGCGGCCGAGCCGGCCGCGTAGGCGATCGCGATCGCGATCGTTTTGCCCGACGCTGCGCTCACCGAGATCACCGCAGCGAGGATCGGGCTGGCGCACGGCGTGTACACGAAGCCCAGCGCGCCTCCCACCAGCAGCCCCGAGGCGAAGCCGTCGCCGTTGATTCGAGCCCCACCCGCCCCGAAGCGGGCCAGGCGCGACAGCGGCGCCTCCAGGCGAGCCGACAGGCCGGGTGCCAGCAGCACCACGCCGAACACGAGCAGCACCACTATCGCCACGTCGCGCAGCGGGTCTTCGCCCAGCCCCACGCCGTCGACCACCTTGGCCAGGCCCACGATCGTGACCGTAAACGTGACCGACAGCCCGATCACGATGCCCAGCGGCCGGCGCCGGCCGCCCACGCCGCCCGCCGACAGCAGCGCGGGCAGCACCGGCAGCACGCACGGCGACAGCGCCGTGCCCGCGCCCGCGAGGATCGCAAAGACGAGAAGGACGATCATGCTTGCACCCCTACAGACTTGCGGGCCGAGATTTCGTTACAACCGGCCCGAAAGGTTAGGTAAGAGGCGCAGGTCAGGCGCCGGTTCTCACTTGGCGTGGCGGGAGTGCAGATCAGGAGCCGATGGCCGCGCCAAGCGTGGCCTGGAAGTCCGTCTTGGGGATCGGCCCGACGCACGGCGAGCTCGTCCCCGCGTCGTGGTAGCGCGCCACACCCGCCTGCACGGCCGCCTCGTCGCCGACCGCCGTCAGCTCGTCCAGGAACCCGTCGGAGATCGCGCCCGCCATCGCCTCGATGTCTCCCGCGGCCGCGTCGTATGCGGCGATGTCTGCGCCAAAGCCCGTGCGCTCGATCATCGCCCGGTAGAACGGCAGCCCGAAGTAGGGGATCAGGTCTTTGCGCATCGCCCCGTAGGCGCTCGCGCGGTCCTCGCTCAGCGCAGCCGGCACAGCGGCCACCACGTCAAAGCCCTCCAGCGAGCGGCCCGCGCGCTCACGCCCGGCGCTGACCTCTGGGATGACCACGTCGCGGATATAGCTCGGGTTGCACAGCCACAGGATCACGCCGTCTGCGATCTCGCCGGCCAGGCGCAGCATTGCGGGGGAGAGGGCGGCCACGTAGATCGGCAGTGACGGACGCGGATCGAGGCCCACCAGGCGAAAGCCCGTGCGCCACTTCTCGCCTGCGGGCGGGTCCTCGCCGCGCAGGATCGCACGCACGATCGATGCGTACTCGCGCATCTCGGCCACCGGCCGGTCGATGCTCTGGCCATGCCAACCCTCGACCACAGGTCGGTGGGACACGCCCAGGCCCAGCGTCAGGCGCCCGCCCGACAGCTCATCGATCGTCGCAGCCGTCTGAGCCATCGTGGCCGGTGTGCGCGTGTAGATCGGCACCACGCCCGTACCCACGCGGATCGTGCTCGTGGCCAGCGCATAGGCGGTCAGGACCGTCAGCGACTCGCGCCCGGCGATGTGGGTCACGTACACCGACTCGTAGCCGAGCGACTCCGCCAGCCTGACGCGCTCGATCGCGTCGTCAAGCGAGCGCCCGGTGGATATGAAGCAGCCGGTCGCCACCGCGCCAGCATATGCCAAGTCTCTCCCCCGGGGCGTATGCAAAGATCGTCACAAACCCGCAAAGGAGCAGAATGTCACCCACCCAGAAGGCAGCCAGGAAACCCGCACGCAGGCAGAGCGCCGCCGCCAGATCGACCCCTGCCAAGGGCCGCGCCGCCGAGCACGCGCACTTCAAGGAGAACGAGCGCGTGATCCGGCGGGTCACAGACTCCCTCGAGGTCGCCCAGGCGGATCTTGCCAAGCTGCGCGCCAACCTCGGCGCCGGTGTCGGCGATGCGCACAAGAACCTCTCACGGCTGCTGCGCGACGCGCGTCGCGACGCCGCCAAGCTGAGCAAGGCGACCCGCAAAGATCTCCAGCGCCTGCAGAAGGACATGCTCGCGGCCGCCAAGGCCGCCCCCAAGCGGGCCGGCGCTGGCAAATCTGCCACAGCCGCCAAAGCTGCGTCCAAACGCACGGCTGCCAAAGCCGCGCCCAAACGTACTGCTGCCAAAGCCGCGACCAAACGCGCTGTCGCCAAAGCCGCGCCCAAACGGACTGCCGCCAAAGCGCCACCAAAACGGGCTGCCGGCAAACGCCGCTCCACGGGCGCAGGTGGGGCTCGCTAGGGGGAGCGCCAGGCGCTGATTGATCTTCACTGCCACATCCTTCCGGCGCTGGACGACGGGGCGCTGGACCTCGCCGACAGCGTCGCGATGGCACGCCAGGCCGAGCGCGACGGCATCGCGGTTGTGTGCGCCACGCCGCACATCCGCGACGACCACGACGTGCGCATCGAGGAGCTGCCTGCGCGCGTGGCTGACCTGCAGCGAGAGCTCGACCGCCTCGGCGTGGGGGTGCGCATCGCTCGGGGCGGCGAGGTGGCGCAGCCGGCCGCCGACGGGCTCAGCGACGAGCACCTGCGCGCGGTGTCGCTCGATCTCGGCGGCTGGGTCCTGCTCGAGCCCGCGCCCGGTCCGCTCGCCGACGAGCTGCCGGCGCTCGTGGCGCGCCTGGCCAAGCGCGGGGTGCGGACGGTCCTCGCGCACCCCGAGCGCCACGCAGGCGCCGACGTGCGCGAGCGCCTGCACGCGCTCTCCGCGCTCGGCTGCCTGATCCAATGGACGGCCGACTTCATCGTCCACGCCGACGCGGGCGACCCTGACGCGTTCGTGTTGGCCCTTGCGCGCGAGGGACTGGTGCACCTGCTCGCAAGCGACGCGCACTCATCGCACGGCGGCCGGCCGGTCCAGTTGAGCGCCGCAGTGCAGCGCCTGCGCGAGGCGTGCCCGCCCGAGCAGGTCGCATGGATCGCCGAGCAGGCGCCCGCCGCGATCCTTCGCGGCGAGCAGCTTGCCTGGCCTTGGTGATCGACGGGCGCGGCAAGGCACTTGTAAACCAGCTCGATTACGATTCCCAACCCACACCGAGGGGTCGGGCTGCCGGCAGGTACCGTGTCGCTGCCCGCTCTGCACCACGTCTCAGCGCATCGCATCGGGAAATGGAGGTCTCATGGAAGCGCACGAACTCGAAGAGCGGATCGCGGCCCTGCCCTACTGGCATCACTGCGTCGAATTTGACAACGGCGTCAGGACCAAGCCGTTCACGGCGCAGAGGGTCAACCGCCAGGAGCAGCGGCGTCGATACTTCTTCAACGCGCTGCTGGCCGTCACCGGGGGCTCGCTGCGTGGTCGGCGCGTGCTCGACCTGGGATGCAACGCCGGCTACTGGAGCATCACCGCCAGTGACGCCGGAGCGGATTTCGTGCTGGGCGTGGACGGTCGCAGCAAGCACGTCGAACAGGCGCGCCTGGTCTTCGAGGCCAAAGGCGTAGATCCGGCGCGCTACCGCTTCGAACAGGGCAACATCTTCGAGCACGAGTTCGGCGAGCGCTTCGACGTGGTCATGTGCCTCGGCCTCATGTACCACATCTCTAAGCCTGTCGAGCTGTTCGAGCTCATCGCCCGGACCGGGGCGGAGATCGTGGTCGTCGATACGAATCTGTTTCCCGCGCCGTTCAGCCTGTTCCAAGTCCGCCACGAGAACGTGTCGGCCGCTCATCACGCGGTCGACTACGAGACGGTGTTCGTGCCCACCAGGCAGGCTGTCATTGATCTCGCCGGCCAGTTCGGCTTCAAGACGGTGCCGCTGGCGCTGAACATGAGCGACTGGACGGGCATGGGCGACTACCGCGAGCAGCGACGGCTCGCGTTCATCTGCTCCAAGAGCGTCTCGCTGGACGCGCTCGCACGCGAGCGCAGGCCGGCCCTCACGCCAGCCGTCACGCCGTGGCTGGTGCGGGCGGCGCGCAGCAGGTGGCGGCAGCGGCGCGGCTGATCGCTTGCGCTACGCGAGGGCGCGTTCGCGCAGGTGGCGCCGCCATGCCCGGCCGCCGAGTAGGAGGATCACGCACATCGCCACGAGCGGCACGAGCACGGCGGTCCCGATTAGCAGCACGACGAGCGCGACAGTGAGGACGCGTCCGGCATCGTGCAGCCCCTGGTGCAGCGTCAGCCCTGCCGCGCGCGCATCGCCGACGACCGTCACTTCCAGCGCCGAGGTGGACGCCTGGCGCGAAACCGCGCGCAGCGACGACTGAGTCCTGGTGATCGCACCGCCCGCCAGCGCCAGCTGTTGGCGCAGGCTTTCGATCTGGGCCTGCGTGACGGCCTTGGCGAGCGCCTGCAGCAGCGCCTTGCGCTCGGCGACCGCGTCAGCGAGGTTGCGGCGAGCCGCGTCGTATTCGCCGGTGATGTCTTGCAGCGACTGGTTCTCGGCGCGAACCGGCGCCAGGCGCCCGAGCGCGGCCAGCGCACCCGACAGCTGTGTGCTGGGTACCTTCAGGTCGAGTGTGGCTTCGCTTGTTCCCTGTGCCTGTTGCTGTACCTGTGAGCTCTGCACGAAGCCGCCGTCGCGCACCGCCAGGCTGGTCACTCGGTCGGCCAGCGACTGCACTTCGCCGGGGCTGGAGGACAGGGTGACCGACGCCGTCAGCTGCTGCACGTGGCCGGGAGCCGAGAGCGCGCCTTCGCCGCCCGCCGGCACGTTCGCAGCTGCTTCCGCGCGGCCCGCATTTGACACGCCGCCCGACGCGCCCGCCGAGGCTTTCACTCCCGCGCTCGGATTTGCCGGGCCCAGCTCGTCTACCCGGTTGCGTCTTGTTGCGGGCACGGCCGATGCAGGCCGTAGTTCGCGGCGGGCGCTCTGGCCACTGGGTTGCATAGATGCGGCGATCAGGCCGGCGATCGCGAGCGTGCAAGCGGCCGTTGCGAGGAGGCCCGCCGTGCGCAGATGCCCGGGTGACGGCAGCCGCAGGCGCCCCGACGGGAGTCTCAGGCGCTTGAAGCCTCGCCGCGGCAAGCGTCGCTGTGGGGCGGCCTTGTCGTCTGGCGGCGCGGCCGTCCACTCTCCGACGCGGTCTGACAGCAGGCGCTCAAATTCGGCGCTCATGGGTGGAGCCAGGACGCGTACATCTGCACGCAGCTCTCGCCACGCCGCGCCGGCTGCGCCGCCGTCCTCGCCATGCAGCGCCGTCTCGATCTCGTCGTGCCAGGAGTCCTCGTGAAGTCCCGGCGATGGCACGAGTCTCATGCGACCTCCTGACGGTCAAGCTCGGCGCAACCCTCGCGCAGGCGGGTGAGCGCCCTGTGCACGCGCGTGCCGGCGTTGGTCTCGCTGATCCCGAGCACGCGCGCGAGCTCGCCGTTGGAGAGCTGTCCGTGGAACTTGAGCAGCACCACCTCCTGCTCGCGCCTGGACAGCAACGCGAGCGCCGTGCGTACGGTTGCGCGACGCTCTGCGCGCTCCAGCGCGCTGCTCGAACGCTCATCCTCGGTATCGGGGGCATCGGCGGCGGACGAGCTGGGGTGACGTCTGCGACGACGCAGCTCGTCCAGCGCGGCGTTGCGGACGATCGCAAACAGCCACGCCCTGGGTGTTCCGCGCGCGCTGTCCAACCGCGCGCGGCAGCGATACAGCCGCTCGAAGGCCAGCGCGGTCACGTCCTCCGCGGACTGGCGATCGCCCAGCAACGAGATCGCGTATCCGTGCACGTCCGCTGCGCAGTCGCGAAAGAGCGCCTCGAAGGCGCCGCCCTGCAGCGATTCGCGCTGCGCTGGCCGAGTCGCGCCCGAAGCTTGATCGACTGGAGAGTCCGAAGGCGTGCTCACAACCTATCTACGTCGCCGAGCGCCACTCCATCACACCGCGACACAGACGCACGTGACCGGCTTGCAGCCGGCTGCTCAAGGCATCGACTGCTCGAGCGCTGCGACCAGCGCCGGGACGTCCAGCCCGGGCGCCTGGGCGGACAGCAGTTCCCTGGCCGCGCTGCGCCCGCCCAGTGCGCGCAGTCCGCGCTCGCCGTGCTCGGCCACGAATTCGGTCAGCGCGCTCGCGCGGCGCGCCGACAGCCGCCGTGCGGCCACGTCCAGTCGCGCGCGGTGCTCCTCCAGCGCGCTCGCGA
Organism: uncultured Solirubrobacteraceae bacterium; assembly: GCA_963734225.1. Classification (GTDB taxonomy): domain Bacteria; phylum Actinomycetota; class Thermoleophilia; order Solirubrobacterales; family Solirubrobacteraceae; genus Palsa-744. The sequence continues at coordinate 107,914 of CAVTGI010000014.1, read as the reverse complement.
GCTCGGCGATCCCGCTGGGCGGAGGCAGAGAGGACACGGCCAGCACGGGCGTGTCGCGCGCGCCCAGCGAGCGCAGCGCCGCGCTCAGGTCGCGCCTGGTGGCGGTGGCCAGCGCGCCCAGGTCGGCCTTGGTGACCACCAGAACGTCGGGGATCTCCATGATCCCCGACTTCAGGAACTGCAGCACATCGCCGCCACCGGGCTGGACGATGACGGCGACCGTGTCGGCCACGTCGGCCACCTCGGTCTCGGCCTGGCCCACCCCGACGGTCTCGATCACCACCAAGTCAAACGCGGCGGCGAGCGCGTGTGCGCTCTGTCGCGTCGCGCGGGCCAGGCCGCCCAATCGCTCCCCCGCGGCGGTCGAGCGGATCAGCACGCCGCGGTCTGACGGGTCGAAGTCGATGCGCGCGCGATCACCCAGCAGCGAGCCACCCGAGCGCCGCGAGCTGGGGTCGACGGCCAGCATCGCCACCGTGCGGGCGGGTGGGTCTTCATTACGCCAGGCACGCAGCAGCGCTGACAGCAGCGTCGACTTGCCCGCGCCCGGAGGCCCGGTCACGCCGATCACATGCGCCGGGGCCTCGCCGCCGAGCGCGTCCGGCGAGAGCTCGCGCAGAAGAAGGGCGGCCTGCTCGCGGTCGGCCGAGGAGGTGCTCTCGAGCAGGTTCAGCGCGGCGGGCGCCGCGCTCAGGTCTCGCTCGCGCAGGCGCGCGCCGAGGGCGGCTCCGACCCCGTCCTGCGGCCGCGGTGCCCCGCTCACGCCGTGGCAGCGGCTGAGGAGCCGGTGGTGGCGGAGCCGTTGGCGTCAGAACCGTTGGCCTTGGCCCCGTTGGCGTCCGCTCCCACCAGCGCGACGATGTCGCGCATGATGCGGTTGATGTCGAAGTCCTTGGGCGTGTACACCGCCGCCACGCCAGCCTTGCGCAGGGCAGCCACATCCTGCTCGGGGATGATCCCGCCGACCACCACCGGGGCGGTCACGCCGGCGCCGTGCAGCGCGTCGAGTACCGCCGGGATCAGCTCGCGGTGCGAGCCCGACAGGATCGACAGCCCGATCACGTGCACGCCCTCCTGCAGCGCCGAGGAGGCGATCTGCGCTGGCGTCAGGCGAATGCCTTCATAGACCACGTCCATGCCCGAGTCGCGCGCGCGCACCGCGATCTGCTCGGCGCCGTTTGAGTGGCCGTCCAGACCCGGCTTGCCGACCAGGATCTTCGGCCGGCGCCCGAGCTTCTCCTGCAGGCGCGAGACCTCCTCGCGCAGCTCGCTCAGCTGCCCGTCGGCGGCTGGCGCGCCCGCCTCACCGACGCCCGTGGGGGCGCGATAGCTGCCGAACACCTCGCGCAGGGTGCTTGCCCACTCGCCCGTGGTTGCGCCGGCCCGCGCGGCGGCGATCGTGGGGACCATCAGGTTCTCCGCGCCGCTGTCGTCGCGGGCCGCCTGCGCCAGGCGCGCCAGCGCCTCGTCGACCGCGCCCTGGTCGCGCTCGGCACGCCAGCGCCGCAGCGCCTCGACCTGCTCGGCTTCGACGGTCGGATCGACCACCAGGATGCCGCCCTCGGCATCTGCGGTCAGGGGCGATTCCTCGGTCTCGGTGAAGCGGTTCTGTCCTACAACCACTTGCTCGCCGGACTCAATCCTGTGGATGCGCGCGCGGTGGGAGTCCACCAGCGCACCCTTCATGTACGGGACCGCCTGCACCGCGCCGCCGTGCTCGGCCACCACCGCCATCTCCGCGCGCGCGCCCTCCAGCAGCTCGTCGACCAGGCTGTCCATCACGCGCGAGCCCTCGAATATGTCGGGGTACTCGAGCACGTCGGTCTCGTAGGCCAGCACCTGCTGGATGCGCAGTGACCACTGCTGGTCCCACGGGCGCGGCAGCCCCAGCGCCTCGTTCCACGCTGGCAGCTGGATCGCCCGCGCGCGGGCGGAGCGCCCCAGCGTCACCGCCAGCGCCTCCAGCACGATCCGCTGCACGTTGTTCTCCGGCTGGGCCTCGGTCAATCCAAGTGAGTTGACCTGCACGCCGTAGCGGAAGCGCAGGTGGCGCTCGTCGCGCACGTCATAGCGCTTGCGCCCCAGCTCCTCCCACAGGATCGACATGGCGCGCAGCTTGGCGTGCTCCTCGATGAAGCGCACGCCCGCGTTGACGAAGAAGGAGACACGCCCGAAGACCTGTTCCAGGCGCTCGTCTGCTACCCGCTCGCGGGCCGCGTCGAGCACGGCGATCGCGTTGCTCATTGCATAGGCGATCTCCTGCACTGGCGTCGCGCCCGCCTCTTGCAGGTGGTAGGAGCAGATGTTGATCGGGTTCCACTTGGGCACGTGCTCGACCGTGTAGGCGATCATGTCGGCGATCAGCCGCATCGAAGGGCCGGGCGGGAAGGCGTAGGTGCCGCGCGCGAGGAACTCCTTGATGATGTCGTTCTGCGTGGTGCCCTGCAGCTGCTCGGAGGCCGCGCCCTGCTCCTCAGCGGCCACGATGTACAGCGCCAACAACCACGACGCGGTCGCGTTGATCGTCATCGAGGTGTTCATCTCCGCGAGCGGGATGCCATCCATCAGCGCGGCCATGTCACCGCGGTGGGAGATCGGCACGCCCACCTTGCCCACCTCGCCGCGGGCCAGCTCGTCGTCGGGGTCATAGCCGGTCTGGGTGGGCAAGTCGAAGGCCACCGACAGGCCCGTCTGGCCCTTTTGTAGGTTGCGCCGGTAGAGCTCGTTGGACGCCTTGGCGGTGGAGTGCCCGGCGTAGGTGCGCATCATCCACGGCCGGTCTGGCGCGGGCAGCCGCGGGGAGTGATCGCCGCTCATGCACCAATTGTACGGTCGCGCCGCTGCCATTATCCTGCGGGCATGAGCCAGACCATCGAGAAGCCGCGCCCGCGCGGGCCCGCCGACGGCCAGGGATCGGCCTGGAGGGTGATCGTCCGCAACGACGACCACAACACCTTCGAGCACGTCGCGCGCACACTCTCGCGCTTCATTCCCGGCGTCACCCTGCAGCGCGGACACGAGATCGCCAACGTGATCCACAGCACCGGCAGGGCGATCGTCTACAGCGGCCATCAGGAGGCCGCCGAGCACTACTGGGAGCAGCTCAAGGGCGCTGGTTTGACGATGGCGCCGCTAGAGCAAGGCTGAAATCAGACGCTCTCGCCGGTTGGGTGGTGGCCGTTGCCATGCCCGTTCGCGTGACCGTTGCCGCCCACGACCACCGGCTCGCGCGCGATGCCGCCGTGGGTCGTCTCGTCCCACCAGCCGTACAGCACCGGCACTTGATACCAGCTCGAGTGCGTCGCGCGGAAGTAGGTCATATCAGGGCCTTCCCAATAGCGTTCCCAGTTGAGGTGCTCGGGGAAGGCCGCCAGCTGCTGGAACTTGTATTTGTCGTCGCGTGCGCGGTAGACCGCGTATGAAGTCGCGCCGTAGCGCAGCGCCACAGCAGCGATCTCATTGAGCGCCTCCTCGAAGGCGTCCCCGCGAAAGCCCGTCGCATACCAGGGGACGATCACCGTGCCAGCCATCAGGCGCCCACCTCCGCGTGGATTGCACCGGGTCCGTCGGCGGTCTTGCCCTCGCCCTCGGACTCGGCGCCGACGAGGATAGAGATCTTGCCCAGATGCTTGTTTTCGAGCATCAGCTGGTGCGCTTCTGCGACGCCCTCAAAGCCCAGTGTGCGCCACAGGACTGGGCGGATCTGGCCGCTCTCGATCAGCTCGTTGGCCTTGGTGCACTCGTACGCGTTGGCGAAGTGCGAGCCCAGGATCTCCTTCTGGCGCATCCACAGGTAGGCGACGTTGAAGTCGAGGTCGATGCCCGTGGTGCCGGCACAGATGACCACTTTGCCGAAGGCCTTGACCGTGAACACGGACGTGGGGAAGGTCGCTTTGCCGACGTGCTCGAAGACGATGTCGGGGGCGTCGCCGAGGATCTCCTTGACGCGCTTGGCGAACGCTCGGGACACCTTGAAGCGGGCTGCCTCATCCTCCTCGCTCTCGCCTCCTTTGCGCATCATCCCGGCGAACTCCGCGCGGTCGATGTAGTCCACGGCGCCCAGGCGCTTGACTAGCTCGCCCTTCTCCGCCGAGGAGACCACGCCCACGCTGTGCGCGCCGGCCGCCGCGCAGATCTGCGTGGCAAACACGCCGAGGCCGCCGGCGGCGCCCCAGATCAGCACCTTCTGCCCGGCCTGCAGTTTGCAGCGCGTGATCAGCATGCGATAGGCGGTGAAGTAGACCAGGCCGTAGGAGGCGGCCTCATCCCAGGTCAGCGCGGCGGGCTTGGGCAGCAGCTGCTGGGCCTGGACCTTGGTGAATTGGGCGAAGGAGCCCCAGGTCGTCTCATAGCCCCAGATCTTCTGCGACGGTGCGGCCATCGGGTCCAGCCCGTGCACCTCGGGGTCCTCGTAGGAGGCCTGGTTGCAGTGCACCACGACCTCGTCGCCGACCTTCCAGCGGGTCACGCCCGCGCCGACCTTCCAGACGATGCCCGAGGCGTCCGAGCCGCCGATGTGGTGGCCGAACTGCGGGTGGTCGCCGTAGCGCATGACCGACACAGGCTTGCCCAGGGCGGCCCACACGTTGTTGTAGTTGACGCCCGCTGCCATCACGCGCACGATCACCTCGAAGGCGCCCGGCTCGGGCACCTCGATCTCCTCGATCTTGAAGGCGTCCTTGGGCTCGCCGAAGCGCTCCTCGCGGATGACCCAGGCGGCCATCGTCGTGGGCAGCTCGCCCGGCTGCACGTCAACGGCTGAGACTTGTTGGAGATCGATCGCCACCTGCTCTGGCACCTCGCCTGTCGGGAACGGGACGTCAAATCCTACCCGGGGGTCGCCTCCCAGGCGTGCCCGCGCGCCGCGGCCGACCGTTCGGCCTACCCGACGAGCCGCGCGATGCTCTCGATGGTGCGGAAGTCATCGACCTGCAGAGACTCGAGCGGTATGTCCATCCCGAACTGCTTCTCGATCTCAAACAGGAAGGCGACCAGCGCGACCGAGTCGATCAGCGCGGCATCGAGGATGTCCGTCTGCGGCGCGGGAGCGCGGACATCAAAGCACTGTTCGAAGATGCGCTGGATGCGCGCGGTGATGTCCCGTTCGGTCATCTCCCGTTCACAGCGCTTGCTCTGATACCAGCGCAAGCTCCCTGTCCAATACGCCGTCGACGATCTCGTGGACCCGTCGCTGTACCCACAAGGGGGTGAGCATGAGCGTCTCCACGGGTGTGTCGATGGTCACCAGCTCCAGGTTCGGCCAGCGGTCCAGGCGGTCCAACAGGCCAGCGGTCGCAAGCTCCTCGCGCAGCGGCTCCTTGCCGGTGAACAGCAGCAGCCCCCGCTGATCGCGATCGCGCAATCTGTCCAGGGCGCCCTCCAAGGGGTCCGGCCGGCTGTCGCTCGCCCGCCACGACCTCGCTATGCGCCGGGATCGATCCAGCGAATGGCGCACAGCCCGAGGCGCGAGCGACAGCGACGCCTCCACTAGCCGTCCCGGCGCGATCTCGCCCGCCAGCACGTGGCGCAACGTCGAGCGCTGCTGCGAGCGCCTGCCCAGGCGCCGCGCGTCCCGTGTGGCCTGTATCTGCTCATTCCAGATCAGCGCGCGCGGGTTGAGCATGACGATCGCCGCGATCCGCTCGTCGCGCAGAGCCGCCTGCATCGACCAGTAGGCGCCTGCGGCCAGGCCGCCCAGCACGAAACGGGGGGGCAGCCCGCGCGCGTTTAGCATCTCCAGCGCCGCGCAGGTCTCCTCCACGTACTCCGGCGCAAAGCGGGTGCCAGCATCCGCGCTTGCGTCTTCTCCGGAGTCCACCACGGGCGACAGGTCGATCCGCAGCGTCGGCACGCCCCGAGCCGCCCACCGTCGCGCGATCTCCACCCACATCCGATTCGGCCCGATGCGGCGGTGATGTCCAGCCAGCAGCACCGCGCACAGCTGCGCTCGCCTGCCAACAGGCTCCGTGAGCACGCCGAGCAGACGTCCGCTCGGCCGATCTACGCACACCGGCGTCTCGCGCAGCCGCGCCCCTGCGCAGTCGAGCGGCAGATGCTCGTGGCTGGAGGGCGCCTGGACTGCTGCGGACGGGGTTGTCCTGGATGGCGCCGGATGGACGGGCGCGTGGCGCCGGCGCCGGTCGGCTTCCCCCTGCGCAAGCCACGGGCCCACCCGCGCGAGCGCCTCGCTCTTGGCCCCGTAGCCGCGCCCACTCGCCACCGTCACCTCGACCCGCGCCCGCTCCAGGCATCTGCGCAGGAGCTCGTCGACGGTCGGCCCGTTGCGACCGAGCAGCAGCGCGCGACGGCCCGCACCGTCGGGCAACGCCAGCTGGCTGAGGTCCAGCGCCTGCAGCGACGAGGCCGTTGGCGCGCTGAGCAGATAGCCGGCTGCCATCACCGCTCCCTCGGGCAGCGGCCGCGGATCGCAACCGCCGGGTTCCACCACGCTGGAGGAGGGCAGGCGCGAGCCCACGCGCAGCTCGCGCACCAGCGCTGCACCACGAGCAGGCACGCCCCAGAGCACGAGGTCGTCGATCGGCGCCCCCTCAGAGACGGCTCGATAGGCGAGCAAGCCGCCCAGCCCGACGCCCACGGCTGCGATGCGCGCGGCGTCGCTCGTCGCGCGCAGCCACGTGGCCGCCGCGGTCACGGCCTGCGTCCACGCCTCGAGCCGCCCCGGATCGTCTGGGTCACAAGCACTGTCGCCGCTGCCCGGCAGATCGATCTGCAGCGAGGGAAAACCCCGAGCCGCCAGGTGCTCGCCCAGGCGCAGAAGCTGGCAGTACGGGCACATCGGGTCCCAGCCGAAAGGCGGGCACAGCAGCACCGCCGTCTCGCCGCGTCGATCGTAGGCATCGTGAAAGAGGGCAAAGACCCCCTCGGTCGTGTCGGTCAGATACAGCGGTCGGGCAGGCTGCGGTGGACTCATTCCCTGCACTCTCGTCACAGGCTTCGTGTCAGGAAGCTCGCCTGCAGGGGCCGTTCGCCGGCAAGCACGATCGCCGTTTCCCGGTCGGCCAATCGCAGCAGAACTGCCCCGGGCGATCGGGTGGGCGGCCACACCGAGGCGTCGAGTGTGGTGTGCCTCGCCAGCAGCCCGAGCAGCAGCGGGTCTACCGGCACCCAACGATCCTCAATGCGAACCTCAACCCAGCTGTGGGGCGTAGACAGGGGAGTTGCCAGCAGCAGTCCGTATGCGATCCGCGAGGCAATCCCCAGCCGTGTGCACTCCCGAGATAGAAACAGCGCGGCGTTACCACAGTCGCTCAGATGGGTTTGGCGTGTGAACTCGACGTCACCATTCAGTGGTTCAGGAAGCCAGCAGAAGTCCAGTGACGCGACGTCGGTCAGAAGGTCCTCGAGCGCCGGCCCGGGCGCGGGCCACTGCACGACCGGTACCACGCGGATGCTCGCAGCCATCCGATCCGCTCCGATGCTGGTCCGGACGTACCGATCGGGGCCAACCAGCACCTGCACGGCCGTGCTCTGAGGCGCCTGTGGAGCGCACAGAACTTCCACAGTGTTCCACTTGCCATCGCCAGCAGCCTGCAGGCTGCAAGCCCACGTGTGCAGCACGCCGAGATGGGTGGTCGCACATCCGAGCCGCAAGCCGATGTAGTGAAGATCGGTTGCCGTGAAGTGGGGAGAGCCGCCGTCCATCGCATGAGGCAAGCCTCGCGAGATCAGCTCCCGCGCCAGGTCGACGTCGATGCCGAACACGAGCTTGGCCTGCCTGGGATCGACGTCGAATCGCCGCACGTTTTCTGGGATCAGGCGCAGCCGCGCGATCCACTGCTCGATCGACAGCGTGTGAGCGCCCGAGCTCTGCTCCGCTCTCCCACCTGCCCCTTCGAGCACTGCGCCCCCCTCCAAACATAGACAACAGGTCGATCTTCTCACACGCACAGCTTCGCTCGATGTGAGCGCCCATTTGAGGATTCGTCACGCGCGCCGGTGACAAGCAAACGCTTACCGAACCATGCTTGGGAGCGGTCGACGAATGTTCACTTCATCAAGCGTCGTGCTCGTCGCAATTTATGCACACAATTCGGCTTGTGTATCATCGCAGGCTGTGGGGATCACGAATGGAATCGTGGGCGTGAGGGGTCGGCTGTGAGAAACGGGGTCGCCAGGCGCGCCATGCGCGTCGAGAGCGCCGTCTGGCGGATCGTCAGGTGAGCGGGCCGGCGCGCGAGGCGCGGTCTATGAGCGAGCCCCAAACGGTTCGCGTGCACGAGCTGTTCGCCGCTCACGCAGCCGCGGCGCCCGATGCGATCGCCGTCTCGGCGCCCGACGATACGCTCACCTACGGCCAGCTCGAGCGACGTGCCAACCAGCTCGCCCAGCGCCTGCGTTCGGTGGGCGTCGATCGCGACCGTCCGGTGGGGCTGTGCCTGGAGCGCTCGGCTGCTCTGGTCGTGGGGGCGGTGGGCATTCTCAAGGCGGGCTGTGCCTACCTGGCCCTGGACCCGAGCCACCCCGATCGGCGGCTTGCCTTCATGCTGGAAGACTCGGGCGTCGACATGCTCGTCACCAACGACCCGGCGGCCACACGACTGGGCGCCACGCAGGCCAGACTGGTCGACCTCGATGCCGATCGCTTCGAGCTCGAGCGCGAGCCTGCCGTGGCGCCCGCAGTCGGAGACAGCGCCAGCGAGCTTGCCTACGTGATCTACACGTCGGGCTCCACGGGAGCTCCGAACGGCGTCCTCGTCGAGCACGCAAGCCTGAGTAACCTGGCCTGCTGGCACCGCCGCGCCTTCGCGATCACCGCGGCCGATCGCGCCACGCAGATCGCCAGCCCCGCGTTCGACGCCGCGGTGTGGGAGTTGTGGCCCCACCTCGCTGCGGGCGCCTCCATCCACGTTCCTGCCGACGACGTGAGAGCCGACCCCGTCGCGCTGCGCGACTGGCTCGTGGCGGAGCGGATCAGCATCAGCTTCCTGCCCACCGCGCTCGCCGAGGCGGTTCTGACGCTCCCCTGGCCGCCCGAGTCGTCGTTGCGCTGTCTGCTCACCGGCGGCGACACGCTGCATCGCCATCCGTCCCTCGAGCTGTCCTTTGCCGTGATCAACAACTACGGGCCGACCGAGGGAACGGTCGTGGCGACCTCGGGCGTGGTCGCTGCCCACCCCAACCCGTCGGGGGCGCCCTCGATCGGCAAGCCGATCGCCAACGTGCGGGCCTACATCGTCGACGATCGGCTGCATCCCGTCGCCGTGGGCGCTGCCGGCGAGCTGTTGATCGGTGGTGCCGGCGTGGCTCGCGGCTACCTGAACCGGCCGGCGTTGACCGACGAGAAGTTCATCCCCGACCCGTTCGGCGATACACCCGGAGCGCGCCTCTACCGCACGGGCGACCTTGCCCGCCAGCGACCCGACGGCGAGATCGAGTTCCTGGGCCGTGTTGACGAGCAGGTGCAGATCCATGGCAATCGCATCGAGCTCGGCGAGATCTCGGCCACCTTGAGCCGCCACCCGGCTGTGCGCTCCAGCATCGTGTCGGTCGGCGAGCACGCGGGGCAGGAGCGCCGGTTGATCGCCTATGTGGTGCCCGCCGACAGCCGTCATCCAGACACAGAGCAACTGCGCGCTCATCTTGCCCACCACCTGCCGGCCTACATGGTCCCGGCGGTGTTCGTCTGTCTGGAGCAGCTGCCACTGACGCCGAACGGCAAGGTCGATCGCACCGCGCTGCCTGTCCCCACTGTCGCCAACACCGCACGGCCTCGGACCTCGGCGCGTGCGGGCAACGAGCTCGAACAGACCCTGGAGACGGTCGTGGCCGAGCTGCTCGAGCTCGACCGGGTGGGGGTCGAGGAGAACTTCTTCATGCTCGGCGGACATTCGCTGCTCGGAGCTCAGCTGATCGCGCGCATCGGCGAGCGCTTCGGGGTCGAGATGACCCTGCGCAGCCTGTTCGACAACCCCACCGTGGCCGGGATGGCGGTGGAGGTGAAACGCCTGGTGATCGCAGACCTCGAGGCGATGAGCGACGAGGATGCGTCGCGTCTGCTGGCGAGGAGCTCGCCGACGCCGTCGGGCCTTTCCGCGACGGGCTCCAGTGGGTAGTCCGATGACGGTCGCGAGCGAGGCTCCCCTCAGCCTGTACCACCTGCTCGATCCAGAGGTCCTTGCCGACCCCTACCCGCTCTACCGCAAGCTGCGAGCAGAGGATCCGGTGCACTGGGATCCCTACCTGCACGCTTGGGTGGTGACGCGCTACGCGGAGGTGGTCGAGGTCCTGCACAGGTTCTCCGCCAAGCGGACGCCCACTCCCGAGCGGCTGGCGGCGCTGGGCATGGAGCAGCTCGCCCCGATCGCATGCGTGATGGTGCGCCAGATGCTCTTCCTCGATCCGCCGCAGCACAGCCGTGTCCGCGGATTGGCCGCGGTGGCCTTCACGCCGCGGCGCGTGATGCGGTTGCGCGCGCACATCGAGCAGATCGCCGACTCGCTCATCGACGCGGTCAGCTCCCGCGGCGAGATGGAGGTGATGCAAGACCTCGCCAACCCCTTCCCGGCGATCGTCACCGCCGAGATGCTCGGCGTGCCGATAGAAGACCACCGCATGCTCAAGGACTGGTCTGAAGACTTCGCCGAGATGCTCGGCAACTTTCAGCACAATCCCGGCCGCGCGGACAAGGTCGCCCGCAGCCTCCAGGAGATGACCGCATACTTCCAGGAGGCGGTCCGCCGGCAGGCGACGCGCCCGACGGAGGGTCTCATCAACGCGCTCACCACTGCCGAGGTCGACGGCGACCGCCTGACCGAGGAGGAGGTGGTGGCGAACGCGATCGTGACTCTGGTCGGCGGGCAGGAGACGACGACGAACCTGATCGGCAACGGGCTGCTAACGCTGTTGCGCCACCCCAAGGAGATGGAGCGCCTGCGCCGGGACCCCGCGCTCGTGCCCACCGCGGTCGAGGAGCTGCTGCGCTTTGAGAGTCCCAGCCAGCACACCGCCCGGCTCGCCCCTGACGACGTGCAGCTCGGCGGCAGGCCGATCAAACGGGGACAGGCAGTGATCGCGGTGATGGGCGCCGCCAATCGCGACGGCGAGCGGTTCCCCGATCCCGACCGGTTGGATCTGGCGCGCGTGGACAATCGCCACCTCGCTTTCGGCTGGGCGGGGCACTTCTGCTTCGGCGCGCCGCTGGCGCGCCTGGAGGCCCAGATCGCTTTCTCGGCGCTGCTGCGCAGGCTGCCCACCCTGGGCCTGCAGCCGGGGCCGATCACGTGGCGCTCGAACCTGGGGCTGCGTGGCCTGGTGGCGCTGCCGGTCAGCTTCCAGGCATGACCGAGCCCGGCGCCGAGAGCCTGTCGGCGGACAAGCGCTCGCTGCTGGAGCTGCGGCTGCGTGGTCGCGCACCGACGCCGACCACGAGCGCCAAGGCGATGAGCTCACAGCCGGCCCGCGGCCGGGCGCCGCTGTCGGTCGCGCAGGAGCCGCTGTGGTACTTCAGCAGGCTCGCACCCGACAATCCCCTGTACAACGAGGCGGTCACGATCCGCAAGCAGGGTCCCTTCCAGGCCAGCGCCTTGCGGGCCGCCTTCGAGGAGCTGGTGCGCCGCCACGAGATCTGGCGCTCGACCTTCGACGTCATGGATGGCGAGCCGGTGCAGGTGGTCCACCCTGCGCCGACGTTGGAGCTGCCCGTCCTAGACGTGAGCGGCCTGCCTTCGTTGCAGCGCGAGAGCGAGGCCGCGCGGATGGCCGCGCAGGAGGCGAGGCGTCCCTATGACCTTGCGTGCGGCCCGCTGCTGAGGCCCCTGCTGGTGCGCTTCGAGCCCGAGCACCACCGCCTGTACCTGGCCATGCACCACCTGATCTTCGACGGGGTCAGCCTCTATCGCATCGTGCTCCCGGAGCTCACCGCGCTGTATGACTCATTTCTGGCCGGACGCGCGCCGTCGCTGCCCGAGCCGCCGCTGCAGTACGCGCAGTACGCGATCGCCACGCGCGAGCAGCTGGGAGGCGCGGACTTCGCACGACGGATCGACTACTGGCGCGGGCGCCTCGCCGTCGCGCCCACCTTGCAGCTGCCCCACGACCACCCACGCCCCGCCGACCAACGGTTTCGCGGCGCGATGGAGCGGGTGCGCATCTGCGAGGGGTTGGCCGATGAGCTGCGCGCGCTGAGCCGAACGTCGGGCGCCACGCTCTTCCAGGTCCTCTGCGCCGCGTTCGCGGTCCTGTTGCATCGTTACTGCGGACAGGACGACATCGTGTTCGGCACGCTCAGCGACATGCGCGATCGGCGCGAGCTGGAGGGGATGGTCGGCTACTGCCTGACGCCGCTGGTCCTGCGCGTCGACGTCCACGACGACCCCTCTTTCGTCGAGCTGCTCGGTCGCCTGCGCGGCGATCTGCTGGACGGGCTCAGCCACCAGGTGCCGTTCGAGCGCCTGGTCCGCGAGCTGCACCCGCACCGCGATCCCGCCGCCAACCCGCTCTTCCAGGCCGTGTTCGTGCTCGAGCCGGCGACCGCCGCCGGCGACCCCGCGTGGAGCCTGCACCAGATGGAGGCCGAGGTGGGCAACGCAGTTGGCCACGCCAAGTTCGATCTGCACCTCGAGCTCGACGAGCGTCCCGAGGGGCACCTCGACGGCCGTCTGATCTACAACACCGATCTGTTCGTCCCCGAGACGGCGAAGCGCATCGCTCGACACTGGGGCACGCTGCTTCAGGCCATCGCCAGCGCGCCGAGCGCTCCCGTCTGCGGCTTGCCTGTGCTCGGTCAAGACGAGCGCCATTGCCAGCTCGTCGAGTGGAACGCCACCTCGGCCGACTACCCGCGCGACGCGTGCGTCCACGAGCTCATCGGCGCTCAGGTCAAGCGCACACCCGATGCGGTCGCGGCGGTCTTCGGCGACGAGCAGCTCACCTATCGCGAGCTCGACCGTAGGGCCAACCGGGTCGCGCAGCTGTTGTCCAGCGCGAATGCCGGCGGCGGGCTGGTGGCGATCTGCGTCGAGCGCTCGCTCGAGATGCTCGTAGGAATGCTCGGCATCCTGAAGTGCGGAGCCGCCTACCTGCCCCTCGATCCGCGACACCCCGCCGAGCGGCTGGCGCACGCGCTCGAGGACTCAGGCGCCGTTGTTGTGCTCACGCAGCGCCACCTGCTGGCCACCGTGCCCGATCGCCAGGCGGTCGCCATCTGCCTGGACGACGAGGCTACGGTCGAACCTGCAGACGATGCGCCGCCGAGCAGCGCGACGGCCGACGACCTCGCCTACGTGCTCTACACCTCCGGCTCGACCGGCAGGCCCAAGGGAGTGCGCGTCGCCCACCGCGCCCTCGTGAACCTCCTGAGCGCAATGGCCCAAAGCCCCGGCATGGCAGCGGGCGACGTGATCGTGGCGATCACGACCTACACGTTCGATATCGCAGCTGTCGAGCTGTGGCTGCCGCTGATCACGGGCGCACGCACGGTGATCGTCTCGCGCGAGGCGGCGTCGGACGGGCGGCGTCTGGCCGGTCTCATCGCACGCTCGAAACCCACCGTCGTGCAGGCGACGCCGACGACCTGGCAGATGCTGATCGACGCCGGCTGGAGCGGCCAGCGAGGACTGGTCGCCCTCTGTGGGGGCGAGGCGCTCGCGCCGCCGCTGGCCGATTCGCTGCTGGGCCGGGCGCAGATAGTGTGGAACATGTACGGACCGACCGAGACGACCGTGTGGTCGACGATGGCCGCGGTGCAGCGCGACCAGCCCATCACGATCGGACGGCCGATCGCCAACACGCGCGTCTACATCCTGGATCGCGCTCGCCAGCCGGTGCCTGTGGGGGTCACCGGAGAGATCGCCATCGCCGGTGATGGCCTGGCGCTGGGCTACCTGAACCGCCCCGAGCTGACGGCGCAGCGCTTCGTCGCAGACCCCTTCGTGGCGGGAGCGCGCATGTACCTGACGGGCGACCTGGCACGCCAGCTGCCGGACGGGTGCATCGACCATCGCGGCCGCCTCGACCAGCAGATCAAGATGCGCGGCTTTCGCGTCGAGCCGGGCGAGATCGAGGCGGCGCTGGCCGGGTGCCCTGACGTAGCGGCGGCCGTGGTCGTCGCGCGGGAGCTCGCGCTCGGGGACACGCGTCTGGTCGCATATGTGGTGGCGGCGGGCGCCATGCCGCGCCCATCCGAGCTGCGCCGTCTGCTTCGCAGGACGCTGCCCGACTACATGGTCCCCTCGATCTTCGTCGCGCTCGACGCTCTGCCGCTGACCGTCCACGGCAAGCTCGACCGCAACGCCCTGCCCGCGCCCCGGCTCGCCGCCGACGATGGCTTGGCAGGCGATGATGGCAGCGGTGCCGCGGCGCCGCGCTCAGCGCTCGAACAACGGCTGGTGGCCATCTGGTCGCGCACCCTGGACGTGGAGCGTGTCGGCGTTCACGACGACTTCTTCGCGCTGGGCGGCCACTCGCTGCTCGCCCTGCGCCTGCTCGTCGAGGTTGAGCGCGACCTCGGCGCGGATGTCTCGCTCGTGTCGCTGTTCGAGAACTGCACCGTCGCTGGCATGGCCGCCCTCATCGAGGCGATGGATGGGCAGACGGCGGCCACGCGCGCGTGATTGCCCGAGCACCGCGCGCCGAGCGGCGCTGGGACAAAGGCGGATTTCTTAAGAGAGAGTGAACATCGTGATTATGTAGGGATTTCAGGAAGGTAATCCCGCGCATGGCGTCCTGCAACTGTGACAACCCCTCCATCACCAACGCAGGAGACAACTATGTACAACTCAACGGAGCTCGACCGTGGCGCAAACGGCGAGAACTCAACCGCGGCGACGACGTCTCGCGGGCTCAGCCGTCGCTCATTCCTCGTTACAGGCCTCGCGGCCGGAGCTGCAGCCGGCCTTGGGCCGCTCGGCACCGCCGCGACGGCGCTGGCCAGCCCGGCGAGCACGTCGGCCCTGCCTGCCGGCGACGCCGCCATCCTCCGCTTCCTCGCGGCCGCCGAGCTGATCGAGGCGGACCTGTGGCAGCAGTACAACGAGCTCGGTGGCATCCAAGACGGTGAGGAGCCTTTGGGCACCGGAAATCCCGTCTACACCAAAGCGCTGCAGAAGCTCGACTCGGACCTGGCGCAGTACATCCACGACAACACCGACGACGAGAAGAGCCACTTCACGTTTATCAACGCCTACCTGGAATCCAGGGGCGCCGAAGCGGTGGACCTCGATCCTTTCCGTACGTTGCCCAGCAGCAAGGCGAAAGGCGCAGCACAGATAGGACGCCTGACCAACCTGATGGAACTGACGGTGGACACGAGCTGGTGGACGCGCTACCGCAGCGCCACGAAGAACCCGGACCTCGGTGCCAGCTTCGCGCAGGCCATTCCCGGCTTGAAGGAAGGCAGATTCCCCGCGATCCCGCGTACGGACGCCGACCTCAAGCCGCATGACCACATCCAGGCGATCGCCAACACCGCCGGGTTTCACTTCGGCAGCATCGAGCAGGCCGGCACGAGCATCTACCCCCAGCTCGCTCAGAAAGTGACCGACCCAGAGGTTCTGCGCGTGCTGCTGAGCATTGGGCCGACCGAGGCGATGCACTTCCAGACCTGGCACGACAAGGCCGGCAACGCCCCGCCGTTGACCGACCCGACCAACGGTCTGGTATTCCCCGACCTGAACGCCCCGCCGTTCGGTGGCGAGGAATTTCAGACTAACCTGATCATGCCCGAGCCGACCGAGTTCCTCAAGAAATCGCTTCCTGCGGTCTCGATCGTGCGCCCGACGAAGACCGCTGGGTCGGCGCTGGCCGCGTTTGAAGGTCTTGCCAACGAAGGCCTGTTCATCGGTCAGTCTAAGGAATTCATCGACGCATCGATCGAACTGGCCAAGGCAGCCGACGCTGCCGTGCGCGAAGCGTAGGAGAGAACATGCTCGGCTTCGACAATCCCATTCACCTCATATTTGTCCTCGTCTTGCTGTTGCTCGTGTTCGGCGCCAAGCGCCTGCCCGAGATGGGCCGCTCGCTGGGAAGTGGCATGCGCGGCTTCCGCGACTCGCTGAGTGGTGTGTCGAGTGACACAAGCGTACTCAGCCAGTCACAGCCCGTCACGTCCGGTCAGCCGGTCGCAGCGTCAGGCGGCCAGCCGGTCGCAGTGGCGGCGGTCGCCAACGAGCCCGAGCGGTCCGCGGCCTGATCGTCATGGCCGTCGCTGTCGGCAAGATCGGGCACGAGCAGCGGCTCAGCGTCGTCGATCACCTCGACGAGTTGCGCACCCGGCTGATCGTTTCGCTGGTGGCGGTGGGCGTCGCGTTCGGCCTGACTCTGTGGCAGAACCATCAGCTGCTGAGGATCGTCAACGCGCCGCTCGCCCACCAGACCCAGAAGCAGGTGCGTGCGGGCCAGGGGCCGCTCGGCTCGACCTACTCGGTCCAGCGCAACGCGCGCGCCGTTGCCACAGAGCTCCAACGGGTGGTCGGCGCGCTGGCGCGCCCCGGCAGCGGAGTCAGCCCTCAGACGCGCGCCTCGCTGGGCGCGGTCGCGCCCGGCCTGTCG
Source organism: uncultured Solirubrobacteraceae bacterium (assembly GCA_963734225.1). Lineage (GTDB taxonomy): Bacteria > Actinomycetota > Thermoleophilia > Solirubrobacterales > Solirubrobacteraceae > Palsa-744. Next base: position 91,408 of record CAVTGI010000014.1, on the reverse strand, counting down.
GGCATCGTGTCGCGGCTGTCTGCCCAACCCCAGGGCAACAAGCCCGTGACGCTGGGGATCGGCGAGCCGTTCGCCACCACGGTCGGCGTTTCACTGACCTTTGCGTTCATCCTCGCGCTGCCAATCCTGTTGTACGAGCTCTACGGCTTTTTGCTGCCCGCGTTCAGCCCGTCCCAGCAGCGCGCCGCGACGCCGCTGATGGCTGCGATTCCCGTCCTGTTCATAACCGGAACGGTGTTTGGCTACTTCGTGGTCCTCCCGGCCGCGCTGCGCTTCTTCGAGAACTTCAACAGCGGCCAGTTCAACGTGCTGGTGCAGGCCAGCCAGTACTACCACTTCGCCGCAGTCACCCTGCTGGCGATGGGGCTTCTGTTCCAAATCCCGGTGGGCATCCTCGCGGCCACGCGGGCGGGCATTGTGTCGGTGGCGCAACTGAGGCACAACCGTCGCTACGCGCTGCTCGCGTGCGGGCTGGTCGCGGCCTTCCTGCCAGGCGACGCCATCACGTTGCTGCTCGAGACGGTCCCGTTGTATCTGTTGTTCGAGGCGAGCGTGCTCGTGTGCGCGATCGCCGAGTGGCGCGCGCGGCGCCGCTGAGCGGACGCGGTCGGTCGGCGGAGCTGGGCAGAGCCGCTCAAGAGGCGTTCAGGCGCGGTAGCGGTCGATCACTTTGTGTGAGCAGCCGATTAGCTTCCAGGGACGGTTCTGGGGCAGGTAGCGCATGACGAAGGTCTTCAGGCCGCCGCCGTCGCAAAACACCACGCCGTGGCCGTACACCAGCGCGAGGTGGTCGTTGCCTGCTCCGGTCCAGATTTCGTTGTAGCCGTGGCTAGAGTAGATCCAGTCTTCTCCGGCGCCGCCGTGGATGTAGTCGTGCTCGCTTTCCTGCTGTCCTTCGGGCTGGTAGTCGCCCCAGATCACATCCCCGGCGTCGCCCGCGTAGATCGTGTCGTTTCCGTATCCGCCCAGCAGCCAGTTGTGCACGTGCTCGAGGCCCACGAGCGTGTGGCTGAGCCCGGACGGGCCCTTGTCCATCTTCAGGCACTGGTCTTGCGGCCAGCCTTCGTGATCGGCTATCGCAACGACCGCCCGCGGTCGGCTGGCCGTGATGGCGGCCTGTTCGTCGGCGGGGCAGAAGGCGACGTACAGCCCGCGGTCATCGCGTCGCAGCTGTGCCGCTTCGCCGGTTGACGGTCGCGCAGAGGACGCCGTGCCCTGCGGCTGGCCTTGGCCGATCGACGCTTGCGTCAGAGCGCCTGCGCAGCACACGCCCACCAGTAGCACGATCCGCCACGCGCGTTGGCGACGGCCGCGCCACGTGCATCGGCGAGAGCCTGGTCGCCCCGCTGCCACATCGCTACGTGCTGGGCGTTGATCTGTCACACCTCCCAAGATGGCGTATGCAACCACATCGGCCGATTCGGGCATGGACATCTGTTGGAGTGAGCGCCCAGCGCGCCGGACTCTGTGCGTTGATACGGTCAGCCGCCCACGAGTGAAGGGAAAGTGATCGTGACGTTCGACGGCTCAGGTGTCGATTCGCTGCTGGACAGCGCCGTCGCGGACGGCGTCTTCGAGGGCGTCAGCGCGATCGTGGTCGACCGCGACGGCGTGCTGCATCTCGCCACCGCGGGCGACGTCGACGCAGACACGATGTTTCGCAACATGTCGATGACCAAGGCGCCCGCGACGGTCGGCGCCCTGCAGCTGGTCGAGCAGGGGCGTCTGGAGCTCGAAGCGACGGTCGAGTCGATCGTGCCGGAATTCGGGCAGTTGCAGGTCCTCGCCGGCTTTGACGCGGACGAGCCCGTCCTGCGTGCGCCGGCGTCCAAGGCGACCGTCCGACAGCTGATGACCCACACGTCGGGCTGCGGCTACACGTTCACCAACGCCGACCTGCACCGCTACGCGCAGCTGACCGGCGCGCCGGAGCTGACCTCGGGGCGCAAGGCGAGCCTGATGGGGCCACTCGGGCGCGACCCCGGCACGCTGTGGGAATACGGCGTCAGCACCGACTGGCTGGGCCTCGTCGTCGAGGCCGTCAGCGGCCAGACGCTCGACGTGTACCTGCAAGAGCACCTCTACGGCCCGCTGGGGATGAGCCAGACGACGTTCTATCCGAGCGCCGAGCAGAGGTCGCGCCTGCTCGCCATCACGCTGCGCGCGCCCGACGGCCGGCTCGTGCCGTTGGGGTTGGATCTGACAGGCGACCCCGAGTGGGCTTCGGCCGGGTCGGGCTCCTACGGGACGATCGGCGACTACGGACGCTTCATCCGCGCGATGCTCAGGGACGGCGAGCTCGACGGCGAGCGGGTGCTCGGCGCCGACACAGTGGCGCTCGCCTTCAGCGATCACCTGCGCGGTGTGCCTTTGCCCGAGATCATGAAGTCGGCCGATCCCGTGCTCACCAACGACGTTCCCGCGCTGCCGCTGCCCCAGGGGTGGGGTCTGGGCTTTCAGCTGCTGGAAGCCGACATCCCCGGTGGGCGCACGAGCGGGTCGGGCGCCTGGGCGGGCCTGTGCAACTGCTACTACTGGATCGACCGAGCCGCGGGTATCGGCGGCGCGATCATGACGCAGGTTCTGCCCTTCTTCGACATCAGGATCGTGCAGACGCTGCTGGGCTTCGAAGCCGCGACCTACGCTCAGGTAGGCAGCGCCGTGCCGGCGGCGTAACCTGCCGGGACGGTTGCGCGCCGGGCGATCAGCGTCCATGCCGCCAGGGCGCCGGCCAGCGCGACCGCCGAGCCCAGGCGCAGCCCGTTCTGCAGCGCGTACACGAACGCTTCGCGCCCGGCGTTTGCCACGTGGGCGGAAACGCCGTGCGGCAGTGCGCCCGAGCCCAGGCTCGCCGCCAGATGGGCTCGCGCCGCGCTCGACTGTGAGGGCAGCAGCTGCGCAAGCTTGGAGCTGCCCAGGGTGGCGACCATCGCGCCAAGCACCGCCACGCCGAACGTGCCTCCGACCATGCGGTTCATCGACAGGATGCCCGAGGCCACGCCAGCCTTGGCCTGCTCGACTGCGTTCATCGCGGCGGTGCTCATCGGCGACATCACGAAGGCCATGCCGATGCCCATCAGGATGAAGCCGGGCAACAGCGCGCCGTAGCCGCTGGAGACGGTCAGGTGCGACTGCCAGAACAGCGCCCCGGACACCGCCAGCAGCCCGAAGGTGATCAGCGGCCGCGGTCCGACGCGATCGGCCAGGCGCCCGGCCAACGGCGCGATGAACACGATCATCAGGGTCGAGGGCAGGAAGCGAACGCCGGCCTGCAGGGGGGAGAAGCGCAGGACGTTCTGCATGTACAGGGCCATGAAGAAGAACATCGCGAGCATCGCGAAGCTGACGATGAACGCGACGATGTTCGCGCCCAGGAACGTGCGCGCGCGAAAGAACGCGAAGTCGACCATCGGCGAGCTCTGGCGACGCTCGACCGCCACGAAGCCCGCCAGCGCGAGAACCGCGATCGCATACAGGGCGATCTCGCGCCCCGAGCCCCAGTGCCAGTCGTTGCCCTGCACCAGCGCGAGCACCAGCGCGGCCAGGCCGCTGGTCAGCGTCAGCACGCCGGGAACATCCACCCGTTGCGTGGCGCTGTCGTCGCGCGACTCGCGCACGGCGAACAGCGTGATGAAGACCGCGCCGACCGCCACCGGCAGGTTCAAGAAGAAGATCGACTGCCAGCTGACGCTCTCCACCAGAAAGCCGCCCACGACCGGCCCGATCGCGAGCGCCAGCGCGGACACGCCCGCCCAGGTGCCGATCGCCTTGCCGCGCTCGGCGGGCGGGAACGCGTTGGTGATGATCGACAGCGTCGCCGGCATCATCATCGCCGAGCCCACGCCCTGGACCGCGCGCCAGGCGACCAGCCAGGTGTCGCTGGGAGAGAAGCCGATGGCGCCGCTCGAGCAGGCGAACACGACGACGCCGGCGAGGAAGACCCTGCGCCGGCCGAAGATGTCGCCGAGGCGCCCGCCGGTGACGAGCAGCACGGCGAAGGACAGCGTGTAGGCGTTGACCGTCCACTCCAGCGAGGCTGTCGAGGCGTGCAGGCTGCGCTGGATCGACGGCAGCGCGACATTGACCACCGTGTTGTCGAGCATGATCATGAACAGCGCAAAGCACATCGCTCCCAGCGCCCACCAGCGGCGGTTGTCCTCGTTGATCTGAAGCGATCGAATGGCCTGGCTGCTCATGACGCGACTCCTTTCTGGGCGGGCCGGTAGGCCGCCACCTCGGCGCGACGCTCGATGATCAGCGTGAGCGCGCGCGCCAGCGCCTTCGCCTCGTCCTCGGCAAGCTCGTCCATCAGTTCCTGCAAGGCCGACAGGCGCGCGGCGTTGAGCGCCTGCGGCGCCTTGCGCCCGGCCTCGGTGAGACGCACCCGCTTCATGCGCCGGTCAGACGGGTCCTCCTTGCGATCGACCAGGCCGCGCTCGAACAGGCCCTCCACCGCGCGGCTCATCGCCGGCAGCGACAGGCCCAGCGATTCGCCGAGCGCCTTGACCGAGCGCTCTTCGCCGTCCATCTCCAGGGCGCACAGCGCCTTGAGCTGGGTGAACGACAGGTCGAGCTCGGCGATCGCGTTGAAGGTGCCCACGTTGGCCGTGCGCATCAGGTAGCTGGCCAGCGCGTACATGTCGCGCGTGAGCGTCTCGCGATCGGTTGCCTTGGTCACAGTGGTTGCTTGCATGCACGCAAATATATCTGCGGCGCAATGGTTGTCTGTGTGGCATGCATCACACAGGCCATCGCGCTACGCTGCCTGGGCAAAGTGCCCGACCCAGACAACCCCGACGAGCCCGACCAGGGCCCCGCCGAGCAGGGGCCCAACATCATGATGTCCTCGGAGGAGTTCGCGGGCAAGTGGGCCAACGCGGCGGCGATCGCGCGCACACCGCACGAGTTCACGCTCGACTTCATGCGCATCGGGCCGCAAGGGCAGCAGGGGATGGTCGTCTCGCGCGTGTCCTTCTCGCCGCTGCTGGCCAGTCAGTTGCTGGACCTCCTGGGAGAACAGTGGCGCGCGTACACTGAAGAGTCGGGAATACCTCCCGAAGGCGACAGCGATGATTGAAGACGGGCCCGAGTGCGATGTGTGAAGACGAGCCGTTCAGGGGCGACGAGGAGATCGAGCCGACCAAGGTCTCGCTGAAGGGACCCAACGTGGTCAGCACCCTCGACGCGCCACCGAGCCCCGATGCGCTGCGCGCGCAGAAGGCCTCCGTACGCAGGCACCTGAAGGGGCGGCGCGCCGAGCCCGACCCGCCCGAGGCCCCGAGCGCCTGAGCGCGCAGGGCCTGGCGCCGAGGCCAAGCCCGCCAAGCCTCCAGGGACGCTGCGGTCGCTCAGTCCTGCGGGAAGGGGAGCTCGACGACCTCGGCGCTCACGCCGCGCTCGCCCACGTTCAGACTGCTGCCGGGTGGGGCCTCGCGGCGGACCAGCGCGAGGGCGATCGGCCCGAGCCGGGGCGAGCTTGCGAAGCTGCCCACGCGCCCGACCGTACGCTCGCCGAGCGCCAGCTCGTCGCCGGTGTCGACCGGCGCGGACAGCGCCAGCCCGCGCAGGTGGCGGTTGGGCTTGCCCCTGTAGTACAGCCGCGCGACGGTCTCCTGGCCCACGTAGCAGCCCTTGGTGAAGCTCACCGCGCGCTCGTTCAGGCCGGCCTCCTGGGGGATGACCGTGTCGTCCAGGTCGATCCCGTAGCGCGGGCGTCCGCGCTCGACGCGCACGCACTCGGCGGCCCGTTCGCAGACGGGCGTCGCGCCACGCTCGCGCAGCGCCGCCAGTAGGCCCTGGGTGTCGGTGGCGTCGCACAGCAGTTCCACGCCGACGTCCGTGCGCACCGTCAGGACAGGCGTGTCGGCGATCTGCGTACGCGCGTTGGCGTGCTCCTCGTTCGCCAGCGCGCCCGTGCCGGCGATCGCGTCGGCCTGTGGGCCAATCAGCGACAGCAGGCCACGCTCGAGCGTGCGTTTGTGCAGGTCGACGCGATAGCCGACCTTGAAGCGGCGGATCATGTCGAACAACGCCTGCAGCGCCACGCGCTCGGTGTCCAACAGCAGTTGTGCGGGAGCCGAGCTGGCATCCGGTGGGCCTGCCGTCTCTGCCGGGCTGTCCCCGGCGTCCGCGCCGGCGGCCAGGATGCGCAGGTCGCCGAGCATCTTGCCCTTGTGCGTCAAGAACGCCGCGTAACGACCCTCGCCGGCCCGCAGGTCGAGCAGTTCGTTGGTCACCTGGCCGTTGAGGAACTCCAGCGCGTCCGGTCCGGTCAGCGCCAGCTTGCCCCGGTCGGATCGGTCGAGCACGCCGCAGCCCTCGCGCATGGCGCTGTACTGGCTGTCCAGCGTGTCCGTCGCGATCGTGGCCACGACCTCGAGAATAGCCGCGCTAGTGTTCTCGCCAGATGGGACTCGCAGACACCTTCCAGCAGACCGTCGACTCGCTGCCCGAGGACTGGACCGATCTGGAGCTCGACCTGCGCATCGCCGACGAGAGCCGCTACGTCGAAGCTGCCCTGTATCTGGTCACCTGCAACGCGCGGCCCTATTCCCATCACGACTGGCATTGGCGGTTGCTCGTCGCGCACAGCTTTGGGCATGCCGCCGCGGCGCCCGCTGTGCACGGCGCACTGAGCCTGCTCGATCAGGCAGCGATTGAGGGCGAGCTCGCGCTGCGCGAGACGCGCAGCGGGCGGGCTGAGGTCACGCAGATGTGGGGGCGCCCGTATTCCGCGCGCGAGGAGTTTCGCCGCCTGCGCGCGCAGTAGACGATGGCACGCGTGCTTGCGCTCGTGCCCGACCTGCTGTTCGGGTCGCGCGTGCAAGGTGCCCTGACGGGCGCCGGTCACGAGGTCGAGCTGATCGCCGACGAGCAGCGGCTGCGCGCGCGCCTGGCAGACGACGCGATGGAGCCTGGCGCGGTGCTCGTCGTGGACTTGACCGACGATCGACTGCACGGCGCTGACCTCGTCGCGGCGCTGGCGCGCGATGGGGAGCTGGGCGCCATGCGCACGTTGGGCTTCTATTCGCACGTGGACGCAGCCGCGCGAGCTGACGCCGAGCGGGCGGGGTTCGACCTGGTGGTGCCCCGCTCGCGCATGGCCCGCGAGGGCGCCGAGCTGGTCGAGCGCCTGTCCGCCTCATAAAGGCCCACGCATACGTCGCAACCATCCGCCGGCGACGCTGCGAGACGCTTACTACACGCCGGCAGCCGCACCACGGCGCCTGCGCCGCAGCGGGTGCCCGGCAGTGGCCCCAGGCCCGGGCAGCGCGCGCACGTCGCGCACCGACAGGCGCGCGCCGCATGTCTCGCAGATGCGATGCTCGTCGACCGCGCCGCCGCAGCCGCGGTGCTCGAGCACGACCGGCGGGCCGGCCGCTGGGCTGGTGTAGCGGTTGCCCCACTGCATCAGCGCGACGATCGCTGGCCACAGGTCAAGGCCCTTGTCGGTGAGGCGGTACTCATAGCGCGGGGGACGCTCCTGGTAGAGGCGCTTCTCGAGCACGCCCTGGTCGAGCAGGCGCGTCAGACGCGCGTTGAGCACGTTGCGCGCGATTCCCAGATCGGACTGGATCTCGTCGAAGCGGCGCAGGCCGAGCAGCACGTCGCGCACGATCAGCAGTGACCAGCGCTCGCCGATCACCTCCAGCGCGCTGGCGAGGCTGCACACCTGATTGTCATAAGCATTTCCGAGCATGGCTCTCTGTAGACCAGCATAGCCGCAGCGAGTTGCGTCATGCAACTAATCTTTGCTAGGGTGCGTTTCATCATGCAACGGAAATGGGTCGTGGCGCTGATCGTGTGTGTGGGGGTGTTCATGTCGAGCCTTGACCTGTTCATCGTCAACATCGCCTTTCCCGCGATCTCCAAGCACTTCCACGGCGCGTCGCTGGGCTCGCTGTCGTGGATCCTCAGCGGCTATGCGATCGTGTTCGCTGCGCTGCTGGTGCCGGCGGGGCGCTGGGCGGACGCGTTCGGTCGCAAGCGCGCGTTCCTGCTGGGCCTGGCGGTGTTCGTGCTCGCGAGCGTGGCCTGCGCAGTTGCTCCGTCGGTCGGCTTCCTGACCGGCGCGCGCGTCGTGCAGGCCGCCGGCGGCGCCTTGATGCTGCCTACGTCCCTGGGACTGATGCTGCCGGAGTTCGCCCCGCACGAGCGCCACGTGGCGATCGGCGTGTGGGCTGCGACGGGAGGGGTGGCGGCCGCATCGGGCCCGCCGCTCGGGGGCCTGCTCGTGCAGGCCGACTGGCGCTGGGTGTTCCTGGTCAACGTGCCCGTGGGCCTGCTCGGCCTGGCCTTGGGCCTGAGGACGCTTGCCGAGCGGCGAGAGGTCGACACGGCGCGCCCGGACCTGCTCGGCGCGGCAGCGCTGATCGCAGCGATCGGCTCGCTGGTGGTGGCCATCGTCAAGGGCCAGGAATGGGGCTGGGCCTCGCCTGCGATCCTCGCCCTGCTGGTCGCGACCGCTGTGCTGCTGCCGGCCATCTGGTGGCGCTCGGGTCGCCACGCCGCTCCGGTCATCGACCCGGCGATGCTGCGCGTGCGCAGCTTCGGCTTGGCGGTCGGGGGCTCGCTGCTGTTCTTCGCCGGCTTCGGCGCGATGCTGCTCGCGGGTGTCCTGTTCCTCACATCGGTCTGGCACGAGCACATCCTGACGGCGGGCCTGATGCTGTTCCCGGGACCGGCCATGGCAACCGCCTTCAGCGTTCCCTCTGCACGTCTTGGCGCGCGTCTTGGCTATCGGCTACCGGGGACGATCGGCGCGCTCCTGTTCGGCGCGGGCTCGGTGTGGTTTATCACCCACACCGGCCAGCGGCCGGCCTACTTCTCCGAGTACCTGCCCGGACAGCTGATCGGCGGCGCGGGGGTGGGGCTGGTCATCCCCACGCTCACTGGGGCCGGCGCCTCCTCGCTGGCGCCCGAGCGCTTCGCGACCGGCGCTGCGGTCCTGACGATGGGTCGCCAGATCGGCGCGGCGCTGGGCGTGGCGCTGCTCGTGGCGGTGCTGGGCACGAGCGCGACTACCGCGGCGGACTTCCATACCGCATGGCTGATCACGGTCTCCGGCGCCGTCGCGACGGGTCTGGCGATGGCGGCGCTGGGGCCGGCGGCCCGACGCGTCGCCGCTACGCCCGCCGGCGCGGAGCCGGTCGTCGCCTTGCAGTCGGGCGAGACGCTCAGCGTCACTGAGGGGCTTGCATTGAGGAGCAGCGCGTGAGCGCTCCGGCTCAGACCGAGAACCAGGCGCGCACGCGCAGCTTCAGCTGGGAGGATCCTGCGGCGACGGCCGCGGCCGGCATGACGCTGGCCGGGATCGAGTACCTCAGGGCGATCAGAGACGGGGAGCTGCCGGCGCCACCGATCGCGCGGATGCTCGACTTTGAGATCCTCGAGGTCGACCCCGGAAGAGTCCTGTTCGCGATGGAGCCGGCCGAGTGGATGTACAACCCGATCGGCTCTGTGCACGGCGGCGTGGCGGCCACGATCCTCGACTCGTGCATGGGCTGTGCAGTGCACACCACGCTCGAGGCGGGCGTGGGATACACCACGGCGGACCTGCACGTTCGCTACGTCCGCGCGATGAGCGACTCGAGCGGTCGGGTGCTCGCCGAGGGGCGCGTGGTGCACAGCGGCAGGCGCACCGCGACCGCAGAAGGCCGGTTGTTCACCGAATCAGACGAGCGGCTGATCGCCCACGCCACGACCGGCTGCGTCATCCTGCGCTGACCGTAGCGCAAGTGTCGAGTTCAACCGCCAGCGCGCTCGCCTTGCGCTGGAATGGGGGCGTGTCGCTGGTTCGTGCCGGCCGGTCGGGCGCTTTCCTATCGCGGAGCCTGCCGCCCAACTGGTCTGAGCCCTAGCAGGCCTAGCCGACCCACAGCATTGCCTCCGGGTCGCCGCAGGCACTGTGCTAGCGATCCAAAGTGAGGGTGGGACAATGGCGCTTCCATCCGTACGGCAGTTAGTTCGTTGGACAGCCCGCAGTGTCCGGCAAACACTGTAGAAACTGCATTGTGGGATGATGGACAGGACGGTTAGCGGGGGAGACGAGGGTACTTCCCGGGGGAGACGAGGGTACTTCCGCGAAAGGCGATACGTCACTCGTGGGCGGCCCGGCACCCAGCTCGGATGCGGGGGGTGAGTTCGAGCCGGCATCCGGTCCAGACCGGGAGTTCGTGGGCGCGACGGGAGTGCGGGCGTATGTTCGAGCGCTTGGACCGGGCTTGATCACGGGCGCATCAGACGATGACCCGTCCGGCATTGCCACCTACGCGCAGGCGGGCGCTCGGTTCGGCTTTTCGATGCTGTGGGTCGCACTCCTGACCCTCCCGCTGATGATGGGGATTCAGGAGATATGCGACCGTACCGCTCTTGCGTCGGGCAAGACTCTCGGCGAGTTGATCACGGTCCACTTCGGCCGGGTCTGGCGGGCCGTGATCGGGGTGCTGATCGCGGTCTTGGTCGTCGCAAACGGGCTTAACATTGCCGCTGATCTTGTCGCGGTTGGACAGGGTATGCACCTGCTGCACGCGGGACCGAGCGCTGTGTGGGCTCTGGCCGCTGGTGCGAGTATCACTGTGGTTCTGGCTGCCGGCTCGTTCCTGTTGATCGCCCGCGTGTTCAAGGTGCTCTATACGGCGCTGCTTGTCTACGTGGCGGTGCTCTTTCTCGTTCACATACCGTGGCGCACGGTGGCCGTGAATACGGTGATTCCGCACGTACAGTTTTCGTCGGCTTACATCGCGCTGCTGGTCGCCGTGCTCGGCACGACGATCTCACCGTATCTGTTCTTCTGGCAGGCCATGCACCGTGTCGAGGACATGCGAGAGGAGCCGTTGGGCGGCGAGGAGCCGGTGCCGCTGCGCCGCCGCGGTCAGCGCGCGGGCAAGTCAAAGCAACTGATGAGCCGCCTTGACGTGTTCACCGGCGATGGCCGGACTGATCGGCAAGGGAGCCGGCTTCTCCAACTCTCTGCGCGAAGCGCCGGTGTTCTATGGACTGTGCGCCGTCGGGACGATCGGCGGCATGGCGCTCAGCCTGACCTCCGTGAACCCGATCAAGCTGCTCGTCCTGGTCGCCGTCGTCAACGGCTTGACCGCGGGGCCATTTCTGATCGTGGTGATGCGCGTCTCCTCAGGCCGCGCGATCATGGGCGAGAACATCAACGGTGCGCTCGCCCGCTGGCTCGGCTGGGCGACGACGGGACTCATGCTGATCGCCGCAGTTGCCCTGTTCGCGACTGGAGGCGTGTAAGACACATCCCGACGGATCGTTGGCGTCCGGTTCCTCTTCGCCTCGCGCTATGGCATCGGCGCCACCAAGGGTTCCTTCGTGAACGGTAGGGTCTGACCGGGCTATCCTGCAACGATCCGCACAAAGGAGTAGAGTTACTGTAGGACGGTCGCTGACCAAGCCGACCAGCCGTCGTTGCCGCTGAGCTTGTGCCGTCGCTGCGACTAGCCGATTCGATTGACCTCCGCCCGCGTGAATCCCCTCAAGGGGGTTCACGACCCGCCGGGCATTGCCCGGAAGGATGGAAGACCAACAGGAGGTTCCTCTCATGTTCAGAGCCAGGCCAGCAGGGGTTCCTGCTTCCGAAGTCGATCAGGGTGCTCGGCCCGTCGAAGTGTCACGCCGGCACGGCCGACGCGAAGCCACCGGCGTTGGCGTGTTCGGGCAAGGCGTGGGCTTGTTGACGCGCGTCGTTCAGCTCGTTGTAAGCATCGTCGTGTTGATCATCATCGCTGGAATTCTGCTGGTGGTGCTCAAGGCCAATCCGGCCAACAGCATCGTCTCGGAAGTCCATAGCTGGGCGCGCTGGCTCGCCGGCCCGTTCGACGGCATGTTCAGCTTCCACAGCGCCAACGTCGCTATCGCTGTCAACTGGGGCATCGCCGCAATCGTCTACCTCTGCGTCGGCGGACTGATCACGCGGCTACTCGGCCGCACCTACCGCTAGCGCCGCGCTCAGGCGCTCCTCGCCCATACCAATCAGGAGGATTCCATGACGGACAAGAACATCGACAAGGCAAAAGGTCGCGCGAAGGAGGCAGCCGGCGCGCTGACGGGAGACAAACGCCTGAAGAACGAAGGGCGCGTAGACCAAGCCAAGGGCTCCGCGAAGAAAACCGTGGACAAAGTCGCCGACACACTTACCGGCCGCAACAGAAACAGGAAATAGACCCATGGACCTGCTACTGCTCCTCATAGTCGCCCTGGTTATTCTCAGCATCGCCGGCGGCGCCTTCGTGAACCCGCTCGCGTTGCTTCTTCTCATCGTAGTGCTGGTGCTGTTCCTCGGTCCCTACCGCGGTCGTCGGGGCCGCGTCTAGGTCAGGCCACCTGGGATCACGCGCCCGCGTTGGCGAACGCAACGGTCTCTACTTGGTCAGCCCGGCGACCAGGTTGATCGTGGTCGCGATGATGAGCGTCCCAAACGCGTAGGAGAGCAGCGCGTGTCGCAGAGCCGTCCGACGGATGCTGGTGGTCTTCAGATTGGTGTCTGAGACCTGGAAGGTCATCCCGATAGTCAGAGCGAGGTACGCGAAGTCGATGTAACAGGGCGCTCCCTGCGCGTTGAAGTCAACACCCCCAGCTGTACCTTCGTAGTAGAGCTTGGCGTAGCGCAGGCTGTAGACGGTGTGAACGACGCTCCAGGCGAGGACGATGCTGGCGACGCTGAGGCCGACGAGCAGTGCCTTGCTCAGGTCGTTGCTGTTACCGGCGCGCACGAGCACGAGACCCACCGCGATAAGACTCGCAACGCTCGCGCTCAGCAGCAGGGCATCAGCCGGAGCGCGGCGCGGATTCTCCCGTTTCGCCTGACTAGCGGTGTCTGCCGCATCCAGAGACCACAGGGAGTGCCACATCCAGCTCACAAAGAGCAGCGCCGCAATGTCCCAGCCGGAAAGGGGAATGAGCCACCACGGGCCCACGATCGCGACGACGAGCGCGCTAAGCGCGCCAGCCCCCGTGGAGACGGCAACGCGCACCCCCACCGAAGGACCTCTCCGGCGAGACTGACTCTCGTCAGAGGAGGGCGACAAAGCGCTCATCGGCATTGAATAGCACGCAGGCGCCAGACAGGCTGCTCCTAGCGCGATAAGCGCGTGGACCGCAGCCACGGCCACCGATCGCGACCTCGATCCCTGACCTGCCACCCCTCCACGCGCTCACGAAGCCTCGAGTTGGCCGAAATTCCCGCTTCCAGTTACAGAGGAATAGCGCACGACTACGACCGCCTTGCGAGCCGAGCGAGCGCGCGCCGACGTCCATGCGCGCTGCAGCAAGGGACGACGGGCGGGCGTCTCGATCGTCATCTCCGTGCTTCTGCTTGGCGCACGCGGCACGCCCTCGCTACGCCTGTGCCTGTAGCTTCTCGGCCGACGGCACCACGATCGGGCCATCCGGTGGTTGGGCGTCAAGCGAAGGAGAGACGATGAAGTACTACGCGGTTGATGAGATGGACGTGACCGAGCGGGGGTGGGCGCGCGACTACGTGGCCAACGTCACCCCGATGGTCGAGCGCCGCGGTGGGCGTTATCTGGCGCGCACGACCACGATCGCGAAGATCGAGGGCGAGCGGCCCGCGCCGCAGCTGTTCTTGATCATCGAGTGGCCCTCCAAAGACGTCGCGGACGAGTTCTATGACAGCGACGAGTATCGGCCCTACCGTGAAGCCCGCAGGGCCGGCTCGCGCAACGAGTTCCTTCTGGTGGCCGGCGAGGACGTCAACGGCGTGGCGCAGATGGCCGGGTAGGCGCGCGGCCGCTCAGCTGGCCAGCGTGGTCGCGCCGCCGCCCAGCTCGGCGTGCTCGGCCGCCTGCGGGTCGAGCGGAACGAGCGCGGCGTTGGGCACGCGTTTGATGTGCTCGAGCAGCTCGCCGGCGCGGACGGCGAGCGCGGCGCGGATGACCATTCCGTGGCAGACCACCAGGGCGGGCAGCTCGCCGGCTTCGATGTCGTCGAGTGCGGCGGCGACGCGCACCTCCTGCTGGGCGAAGGACTCGCCGCCGGGGAACGCGAAGCTCGCGTCGGCGTTGGCGAAAGCGGCGAACGCGTCGGGCGCTTCGGCGATGACATCGGCGAACGAGCGGTCGGTCCAGTCGCCGGAGTCGGTCTCCATCAGCCGCGCGTCCTCGATGGGCGCAAGGCCGATCCGCGCGGCGACCACGTCGGCCGTTTCGCGGGCGCGTAGCAGCGGGCTGCACCACAGCGCGGCAAAACCGTAGCCGGCGGCGCGCGCGGCCAGCTCGACGGCCTGCGCACGGCCGACCTCGTCGAGCGGAATCGCCTGCTGGCCCTGAAAACGGCCCTCGGCGTTGTAGGCGGTCTGGCCGTGGCGGGCGAGGTACACGAGCGGCGGCATGAGCCGCTCAGCTCAGGTCGAACCGGTCGAGGTTCATGACCTTGTCCCAGGCTGCGACGAAGTCGCGCACGAATTTCTCGCTTGCGTCGTCGCTCGCGTACACCTCGGCAAGGGCCCGCAGCTGCGAGTTAGAGCCGAACACGAGGTCCGCCGATGTTGCGGTCCAGCGAAGCTCACCGGTGTGGCGGTCGCGTCCCTCGTAGACCTTCTCGGCGGAGTCCGGCGCCTTCCACTCAGTGCCCATGTCGAGCAGGTTGGTGAAGAAGTCGTTGGTCAGTGTTTCCGGTCGGTCGCTGAAGACGCCATGCCGGGACTGCCCGAAGTTCGCGTTCAGTGCACGCATGCCAGCGATCAGCACCGTCATCTCCGGCGCGGTCAGCGTCAACATGTAGGCCCGCTCGAGCAGCCCATGCTCCAGCGCGAGCGGCTCTCCCGCCTGGAGATAGTTGCGGAAGGCGTCCACGCTCGGCTCGAGCACGGCGAACGACTCCACGTCGGTCTGCTCCTGGGAGGCGTCGGTGCGCCCCGGCGTGAACGGGACGGTGACGTCGTGGCCGGCCTTCCTCGCCGCCTGCTCGACGGCGGCGCACCCGCCAAGGACGATCACGTCGGCCAGCGAGACCTTCTTGCCGGCGGACTGCGAGTCGCTGAACTCTCGCTGGATGCGCTCGAGCGTCGCAAGCGCGCTCGCGAGCTCAGCGGGTTCGTTTGCCTCCCAGTCCTTCTGGGGCGCAAGACGGATACGCGCTCCATTGGCCCCGCCGCGCTTGTCGGTAGCGCGAAACGAGGCCGCTGACGACCACGCGGTGGCGGCCAGGCGCGAGATCGACAGCCCCGACGCGAGGATCTTCTCCTTTAGGGCCGCGACGTCGTCGCGCCCGATCAGCTCGTGATCGACCGCTGGGACGGGGTCCTGCCACAGCTGCGCCTGCCCGACCCACGGGCCGAGATAGCGCGACACCGGTCCCATGTCGCGGTGCAGCAGCTTGTACCAGGCCTTGGCGAACGCGTCGGCGAGCTGGTCCGGGTGCTCGTAGAAGCGCCTGGCGATCGGCTCGTAGACCGGATCGACCCTCAACGCGAGATCCGTCGTGAGCATCATCGGCGCGTGCCGCTCGGATGGGTTGTGGGCGTCGGGCACCGTACCCTGGGCCTCGGGGTCCTTGGGCGTCCACTGCTTTGCCCCGGCCGGGCTCTCGGTCAGCTCCCAGTCGTAGCGGAACAGGTTCTCGAGGAAGCCGTTGTCCCACTTCGTCGGCTCGTTCGTCCAGGCACCCTCCGGGCCGCCGGTGAGTATGCGCACGCCGTTTCCGTTGCGGCTGTAGCTGCCCTTCCAGCCGAGCCCCTGCGCCTCCAGCGGCGCGCCCTCTGGCTCCGGGCCGATCGTGCTGGGATCGACGGCGCCGTGGGTCTTGCCGAACGTGTGGCCGCCGACGATCAGCGCGAGGGTCTCTTCGTCGTTCATCGCCATGCGGGCGAAGGTCTCGCGGATGTCCCTCGCCGCCGCCAGCGGGTCGGGGTTGCCGTTGGGCCCCTCGGGGTTGACGTAGATGAGGCCCATCTGCACCGCGCCAAGGGGCTTGGAGAGCTCGCGCTCGCCGCTGTAGCGCTCGTCGCCGAGCCACGCGTCCTCGGGCCCCCAGAAGATCTCGTCGGGCTCCCAGATGTCCTCGCGCCCGAAGCCGAAGCCGAACGTGTCAAAGCCCATCGATTCCATCGCCACGTTGCCGGTGAAGACGAGCAGATCGGCCCAGGACAGCTTGCGGCCGTACTTGCGCTTTATCGGCCACAGCAGCCGCCGCGCCTTGTCGAGGCTGGCGTTGTCGGGCCAGCTGTTCAGCGGCGCAAAGCGCTGCGCGCCCTCTCCGCCGCCGCCGCGTCCGTCGGCGATGCGGTAGGTGCCGGCCGCGTGCCAACTCATGCGGATGAACAGCGGGCCATAGTGGCCGTAGTCGGCCGGCCACCAGTCCTGCGAGTCGGTCATCAGCTCGATCAGGTCGCGCCGCAGCTCCTGTACGTCGAGGGTCGCGAACTCCTTGGCGTAGTCGAAGCCGGGCCCCATCGGGTCGGACAGGGGCGAGCGCCGGTGCAAAACGCTCAGGTCCAGCTGGTCCGGCCACCAGTCGTGGTTGGTCCGCGGACGGTGAGCCGCGGGAGTGGGGCTCGCGATCGCCGGGTTCTCGCTCTCGCTGACGCTCTCAGTCATGTGCTCCTGTCCCTTTCTGGTCAGAGGTGCTTCCGGTCGTCTGTCCGCGACGATCAACTTATCGATCGGCCCGCCACATGTGGCGGGCCGCCGGGGCCGCATGCGGCGCTCTCTACCGCTCCAAGCCGCTGCACGTCGAATGCTACCTGGGGTGCCTTGACTTCCGCCCGGATGAGAAGGAAAGTTTGTTCGCGCTGCGCGGGTCGGCGAAAACGCGCCGCAGCGTTGTGGCGCCATCAACCGGATGGAGGCGAGATGAGCGGTGTAGACGTAAGCAGCGAGAGCGCGGTGGGCACCCCGCCGGTGAAGCAGGGAGAGTTCAAGCTCGAGGTCGTGGTCGTGCCGGTTTCCGATGTCGATCGGGCGAAGGAGTTCTACGCAGGTCTCGGCTGGAGGCTCGATGCCGACGTTGCGCGCGGCATCAGCCTCCGTTTGGTTCAGTTCACGCCTCCGGGCTCCGCGTGCTCGATCCAATTTGGCACGAACATCGCGTCCGGCGTGCCCGGCTCGGCCCAGGGCCTGTATCTGGCCGTCCCCGACATCGAAGCTGCGCGTGACGAGCTGCTCGCCCACGGCGTGGGGGTGAGCGAGGTGTTCCACGAGGCGGCCCCGGGCGCTCGATTCCACGACTCCGGCCGGGTGCCCGGGCCGGCGCCCGACCGCGGCACCTACGGCTCGTTCGCCGTCTTCAGCGATCCGGATGGCAACGGCTGGCTGCTCCAGGAGATCACGACGCGGCTGCCGGGTCGCTGAAAGCCATGAACAGCCACTATGACGTGATCGTGCTCGGCGGCGGCTCGCCGGGCGAGCACTGTGCGGGCGCTCTCGCGGAGGGAGGCCTGCGCGTGGCTGTCGTCGAGCGCGAGCTCGTGGGAGGGGAGTGCTCCTACTGGGCTTGCATTCCCTCAAAGACGCTGCTGCGGCCGGGCGAGGCGGCGCATGGGGCGCGCGAGGCCGCCGCGAGCGCCGAGGTCGACGTCGAGGCGGCGCTTGCCTGGCGTGACTTCATGGTCTCCGACTACTCCGACGCCGGCCAGGAGCGCTGGCTGGCCGGTCAGGGCATCGACCTGCTGCGCGGCAGCGGGCAGCTCGCCGGCCATGGCGTCGTCGAGGTCGACGGCGTGCAGCACACCGCAGACCACGTGGTGCTCGCGAACGGTGCCGATCCGGTCGTGCCGCCCGTACCCGGTTTGCGCGAGCTCGACGGCGTCTGGACCAACCGCGAGGTGACGTCCATGAAGGCCGTTCCGCGCCGGCTGCTGATCCTTGGCGGCGGGCCGGTCGGGGTGGAGATGGCGCAGGCCGTTCGTCGGCTCGGTGGCGAGGCGGTGCTCGTCGAGATGTCCGAGCGCGTGCTCGCGCGCGAGCCGGCGCCGCTGGGCGAGGCGCTCGGCGAGGTCCTGCTCGGCGACGGAATCGAGCTCGTGCTGTCCGCCAACGCGACCGCTGCACGGCGAGAAGGCGAGGACTACGTCCTCGAGATCGACGACGGGCGCGAGCTGCGCGGTGACCGGCTGCTCGTCGCCACAGGGCGGCGTCCGCGCGTGCTCGGCCTCGGCCTCGAGACCGTCGGCGTCGAGCCGGACGCGCACGGAGTTCCGGTCGACGCGCACCTCCGGGCCGCGGAGGGTCTATGGGCGATCGGCGACGTAAACGGCCTGTGGCCGCTGACGCACGTCGGCAAGTACCAGGGCGAGGTGGTTGCCGCGAACATCCTTGGGAAGCCGCGCAAGGCCAACTACGAGGCCGTTCCACGCGTTGTCTACACCGATCCGCAGGCCGCAGCGGTAGGCGCTTCCGCCAGCCGTTTCAGCGCGATGGTGCCGGTGTCGGAGGTGGCGAAGACCGCCACCTACACGCGCGCGTACGCCGACCAGAACGGCTTCCTAACGCTGCTCAGCGACGGCGAGCGGCTGACGGGCGCCTACGCGTTCGGCCCCGAGGCGGGCGAGTGGCTGCAGCAGGCCACGCTCGCGATCCGCGCTCACATCCCACTCGACGTTCTCGCCGACACGATCCAGCCGTTCCCGACGTTTTCGGAGATCTACGTCGCCGCGCTCAAGGCGCTGCGCGGCGAGATCGCGACAGCGTCCAAGGCGGTCGGCGCCCAACCGCCGATGTCGAGCTGACCCTTCCTACGCTGACCTGAGACTGGGATCGAGGTCAGCGTCGGCATAGAACGCCGAGTGGTCGCCCGCCTGCCATGCCTCGCGCAGGCCGGGTGCAGCCAGATCCCAGTCGGAGCGGATCTCGCGCGTCACCTCGCGCAGGTCGTGACGAAGGTCCTCCAGCGACGGTCTGCCCCAGAACCAGTAGCCATTGTAGACGCTGTGGATGACGAGTCCTGGCTTGAGCACGAGGGTATGCGGGATCATCGGGTCATGGTGGGGGTCGGTGTACTCCTGGATGTCGAGGTCCTTCTGTACCTTGCGTCCGGCATCTGACAGGAAGGTCCACTGGGCGCCGACTGACGCCCGAAACTCGCGAGACTCGACGATGTTGTCGGTGGAGATCGTGACGACCTGCGTGTAGGCGACGGCGATCTTCGGATATGCAGCTGCCAGCTCGAGGTGTTGCTGATGGTCCTTCGGGCAGTAGTGCCCGCGCGAGAGCACCAAGACCATCGGGTCGTTGCCCTGCAGCACGCTCAGCTTGCGCCGGGTCTTGGTGTGGTCGGTCAGCTCGTAGTCGGGAAACGTCCCACCAGGTGTGATGTCAGCGCGCACGGTGTGCTCCTTCTTCGTTTGTTTGGGGTAGGCGCCCTTGCTGCGGGTCGACCGTTTGCCATGCCCGCCATTTTCCATCGGGGACTGGCCGCCCGTCGTAGACTCAGCCCAATGCGTCGCCGGGTCACCTTCTCGCGCAACCTGACGCTGTCGCTGTCGCGGACCTGTCGCTGCTACTGCAAGTACTGCGCGTTTGCCACGCACAAGGCGCACCTGTATGCGCCCGAGGAGGTTCTGGGGATCCTCGACGGAGCCGCTAAGCGGCAGGTCAAGGAGCTGCTGGTGCTGACGGGCGAGCGCCCTGAGGTCAACCCCGAGGTGGCCGTGCGGCTGCGCGAGTACGGCCACGAGGACTTCACCGCCTACGTCGTGTGGACGTGCGAGCGGGCGCTCGAGCGGGGCCTGTTGCCACACACCAACCTTGGTGTGCTCTCGCGCGAGGATCTGGCGCGGCTGCGCGAGGTGACCGCCTCCCAGGGGCTGATGCTCGAGTCGGTGTCCGAGCGCCTGATGGACACCGTGCACGCGGGTTCGCCGACCAAGCACCCGGCCATGCGCCTGGAGACGATCCGCACGGCCGGCGAGCTGAAGATCCCGTTCACGAGCGGCATCCTCGTTGGGATAGGGGAGAGCGAGCAGGAGCGTGTCGAATCACTCCAAGCGCTTGCTGCCCTGCACGCCGAGCACGGGCACATCCAGGAGGTGATCCTGCAGAACTTCGTGCCCCACCAGCGCTACTACGGGCAGGAGCCCGCGCAGATCGCTGACGCGGCTGCGCGCGAGTACTGGCGCACGGGCATCAACGGCGCTGCTGCGTTCGAGCGGCCGCAGCTGCCCTTGCCCGAGTGGGCGTGTCCGGTGAACATCGAGGACATGAAGCGGCTGATCGCGCAGACCCGACGGCTGATGCCCGACGTGGGCATCCAGATCCCCCCGAACCTGGCCGACTGGTGGGGCGAGCTGGTGGCCGCCGGCGCCACCGACCTGGGCGGGCTGAGCGCCAACGGCGATCACATCTCGCCCGAGCACCCGTTCCCCTCGCCGCACCAGGTGCGCAAGAAGTTGCAGAAGGACGGCTTCGCGCTGACCGAGCGGCTGTGCGTGTACCCGCGCTACATCGACCCCGAGTGGGTCGCGCAGGGCGTGATGGACACGATCAAGGTCAAGTACTGGAGCTTTATCCCGCGGCGCGGCTCCGGACGGACGGACCCGGCCGCAAGCGGTGCCCCGCCGATTCGCCCGGACCTCGTCGCCCGCGCCACCGAGCGCGCGCACGACGGCCTGGCGCTGAGCGCGCAGGAGCTGACCGCAATGTTCGCCGAGACACGCCCGGAGGCGATCGAGGACATGCGGGCGGCCGCCGACGACCTGCGCGCGGAGCTCGCGGGGGAGACGGTCACGTTCGTGGTCAACCGCAACATCAACATCTCCAATGTGTGCACCGTCGGCTGTGCGTTCTGTGGCTTCGGGCAGGGCAAGCGCTCGCCCGACGCCTACGAGCACGACGAGGCCGACTTCATCGGCCGCATCCACGACGCGATCGACTTCGGCGCCACCGAGCTGTGTATCCAGTCAGGCATCCACCCCGACTGGCAGCTGGAGGACTACCTGGGCTGGCTGGCGCTGGCCAAGCGCACCGCCGCGGACGCGGGCGCGGACCTGCACCTGCACGCGTACAGCCCGATGGAGATCGCGCACATGTGCGACATCTCCGGGCTGGCGCCGTCCGAGGTGTTCGCGCGCTTGAAGGACGCCGGCCTCGGCTCCACGCCGGGCACCGCCGCCGAGGTGCTGCACGACGGCGTGCGCGAGCGCATCTCGCCGAACAAGCTGCCCGTTGCTCGCTGGGTGCAGATCATCGAAGCCTCACACGCCGCAGGGCTGCGCTCGACCGCCACCGTCATGTTCGGCCACATCGAGGAGCCGTGGGAGCTGGCCGAGCACATGCGCGTGATCCGCGAGCTGCAGGAACGCAGCGGCGGCATCACCGAGTTCGTGCCGCTGTCGTTCATCCCATTCCAGACGCTGCTCGGGCGCACGCACGGGGTGGAGGAGATCTCGCGCGAGGAGAACCTCAAGCACACCGCCGTCTTTCGCCTCGCGCTCGGGCGCAGCGTGGCCAACGTGCAGGCCAGCTGGGTGAAGATGGGCCTTGATGCCGCCAGCGAGGCGCTGCGCTGGGGTGTGAACGACCTTGGCGGCACACTCATGGAGGAGTCGATCAGCCGCCTGGCCGGCAGCTACCACGGCACGCGCCTCGAGCCCGAGCAGCTCGTCGCTGCCGCCCATTATGCGGGGCGCCCGGCGGCCGAGCGCACCACCCTCTACGGGATACGGCGACGCTATGAGATGTCCGTTCTCGCCTGATCGGGCTCCTGTGCGAGGAATTCGTCGGTGATCGCGAGCAGCTGGCGGTTGTAGGCGATGCCCGCGATGAGCGTTGCTTCGGCGCCGCGCCACTTGTCGGTACGCGGCCCCCGCTGGCCCTCCTGCAGGTTGTGCAGATACCCCTCCAGCTCGGCCAGCTTGGCGCGCTGCCACTGCGCTCGCTGAGCGAGGATCGGGCGAGGGTCGGCGCCGGCGAAGATCTTCAGCATGCCCTCGTCGCGCAGCTGGGGGGGGCTCGTGTCGGGCGAGTCGGCCCACTCGCGCAGCGCTTGGCGGCCGCTGTCGGTGAGCGCGTAGCGCTTGCGCCGCCGTCCGGCTGCCTCCTGCTCGACAGACAGGTACCCCGCGCCGGCCAGCCGAGAGGGCTCCTCGTAGAAGGTCGTGTGGGGCACCGGCCAGAAGTTCTCGACTGAGACTTCCAGGGCCTGTTTGAGGCCATACGGCGTCGCCTCGCCGAGCAGGTCGAGCAGGCTGAGCACCGCATAGGAGGTACTCGTCAAGCGAATGGAATTGCTATTCATGGTTCGTCATGTATAGTGCGTCTCGAACTATAGCGGTGTGGCGGCGGCGCCTGCGAATGGCTGGTGTCGGCAACCCGGCGAGCGAAGGAGCTGTGAGATGCCCGAGTCAGCGCACACAGATGCCCAATCGACCAGCGAGGCGGACTACGACGCGGTGGTGGTCGGCGCGAGCCTCGCCGGCTGCACGAGCGCGATCATGCTCGGGCGGGCAGGCGCCCGCGTGGCGCTGGTGGAGCAGCGCCCGGACATCAACGCGTTCAAGCGGATCTGCAGCCACTACATCCAAGCCTCCGCGGTGGGCACGCTGGAACGGATCGGCCTGCTGGAGCCGATGCTCGAGGCGGGCGGGGTGCGCTCGCGCGGGCACATGTGGACGCGCTGGGGGTGGATCGACCCGCAACCGAACAGTCGCGTCCCGGCTGGGGTGAACCTGCGCCGCGAGCGCTTGGATCCGCTGATCCGCAGGGTGGCAGGTGAAAGTTCGGGGGTGGAGCTGATCCTTGGGTGCGCGGTCAACGAGCTGGTGCGCGAGGACGACGGCAGGGTGCGCGGCGTGCGGGCGCGCGCGGCCGACGGCCACACCGCGACACTGCGCGCGCCGCTGGTCGTGGGCGCCGACGGACGCGGTTCGCGCGTGGCCAAGCTAGCCGGCGTGCGCACCAAGACCGTGCCGCATGGGCGCTTCGCCTACGCAGGCTACTTCGAAGGTCCCCCCACCGAGCACGCGCCCGACGCGTCGCTGTGGTTCTTGGACCCGCACATGGCGGCCGCCTTCCCCACCGACCGGGGCATGACGTTGTATGCGGTGATGCCCACCAACGACCTGTTGGGGGAGTTCAAGGCGGATCCACTCAAAGCCCTGGTCGACTTCGTGGCGGCGGTGCCCGACGCCCCGCCGATTCGCGTCTCGCGCCTGGTCGAACCGCTGCAGGGCAAGCTCGACATGACCAACGTCGCCCACGCAGTCACCGCGCCTGGTCTGGCGCTGGTAGGAGACGCCGCGCTGGCGATCGATCCCCTGTGGGGCGTCGGTTGCGGCTGGGCCTTTCAATCAGCGGAGTGGCTCGTCGACAGCGTCGCGCCGGCGCTCGCAGATGGTTCCGCGCGCAGCGGCGCCGCTCTGGAGCGTGGCCTCAAGCGCTACCGCAGGCGCCACGCGCTCGGGCTGCGCGGCCACGCGGCGCTGATGTACGACTACGCCAGCGGGCGCAAGTTCAGCGCGGGCGAGAAGATGCTGTTCGCCGCGGCCACGCGCGACGAGCGCCTGGCGAGGACCTTCGAGGCCTTCGGCACACGCAGCATCGGGCCGGCGCGGATGTTCGCCACAACATTGCCGCGGGCGCTGCTCGTGAACGCGCGTCACATGCGCTCTGCGCCTCCCGGCGGCGGGTCGCACACGGTCCAGGCCGGGAGCGTGTGACATGCCGATCGCCGGGGAGGTCAAAGTCGCAGGGATCCGCTCACCACTGATCGAAGCAGGTCCTCAAGAGGTCAGCGAGGCGGTCGTGTTCGTGCACGGCAACCCCGGATCGCACAGCGACTGGACGGCGCTCGTAGATAGGGCGGGGGAGCTCGGCCGGGCGGTTGCGTTCGACATGCCCGGCTTCGGCAAAGCCGACAAGCCGCGCTCGTTTGACTGCCATGTGTCCTCCTATGCGGAGTTCCTGCAGGGCGCGCTCGGCGAGCTGGGGATCGAGCGCGTGCACCTCGTCCTGCACGACTTCGGCGGCCCGTTCGGCCTGTTTTGGGGCCTGGCGCATGCGGATGCGTGGGCGAGCGTGGCACTGATCAACATCGGCGTGATGCCGGGCTATGAGTGGCATTCGATGGCCAAACGCTGGCGCACGCCGGTGCTCGGCGAGCTGGTGCAGGCGTGGGTCCCGCGGGCGGGCTGGCGCCGGGCGATGCAGAAAGCCAACCCGAAGGGGCTGCCGCCGGCGTTCGTGGACAAGATGTATGACGACTACGACCGCGCCACGCGGCGCACCGTGCTCAAGCTCTATCGCGCCACGCCCGACCCCGGGAGCACGGCCGCCCAGCTCGGTCAGGCGATGGCCGACCTGCACAAGCCCGCGCTGGTGGTGTGGGGGGCCAAGGATCCGTTCATCGGCGTCCAGTACGCCGAGCGCCAGCGCGAGTTCTTTGACGTGCGCGACGTGGTCATCTTGCCCGACAGCGGCCACTGGCCCTTCCAGGACGACCCCGAGGCGGTCGAGCGGGCGCTGGTGGCGTTCCTGGCAGAGCAGCTGCAGCCGGCCACGGCCTGACCGGCCGCCCGGCAGCGGCGAGTGACGCCGGCCTGTCTGCGATCAGCGAAACAGATCCTCGTCGGTGGGGCGCAGCAGCGCGGCGGCCCCCGGACCGTCCTCGTCGCAGACGAAGCGCTGCAGGCCGTCGATCAGCACGACCGGCTCGCGCGAGTCCTTGGCGCGTGCCAGGTCGGCTGTAGCCGCGGCGGCGTCGGCGACGGCCAGCCAGGTGGCGCGCAGCAGCACGCCGCTCGCGTCCGTGCGCCCGCGCCAGTCGTCCAGCGGCTGCATGCCGGCCAGGCCGATGCACACATCCAGCTGACCGTGGCGCCAGGCGCGCCCAAAGCTGTCGCTGATGAGCACCGCGGGCGTCGCTCCGGTCAGAGCTCCGATGCGAGCGCGGATGCGTCGCGCTGATGCGTCGGGGTCGCGCGGGAGCAGCACGAGCGAATCCTCGCGGCCGGCGTTGGAGGCGTCCACGCCCGCGTTGGCGCATACGAAGCCGTGATGGGTGCGGCAGATCAGCACGCCCCGCTCGGCGCGCAACACTTCGCTGGACTCGTCCAGCGCCACCTGGATCGCGCGCGCGTCTGTGGCGTGATCGACGCCCGCGTCCGCGGCGGCCGCGGCCAGCTGCAGGGCTTGCTCGCTCGGCTGCACCTCGGTGAGCATGCGGATCGCCCCCTCGACCTTCGACACGGCCGTGTGTGCGATCGCCACCACCTGGTCATCGGACGGCTGCTCGGGTCCCGTTGCCGCCACGATCAGTGCCGCCAGGTCATCGCCTGCGTGCAGCTCGGGGATGCCGCTGACGGCGCGTGCGCGCAGGCTGCTCACGAATGGACGCCGCCTGTCCTCAGCAGGCGGGTGTGGAGACGGACAGCGCGTCGGCGCGGTCTGGCTGGCCGAGCACCGCGCGCGTGCGCGGGGCGCGGCTGTCGTGTCCGGCCAGGCGCTCGCGCAGCGCCGCGAGGTCGGCGCCCGTGTCGACATCCAGGAGCAGCGATGCGGGTCGCTCCACGCGGCAGGCCAGGCCGGCTGTGAGTGCCAGGCGGTGGTGGCGCTCGCAGCTGTCGGCGCCGAATGCCGGGGCGATCGCGTCGGGAGGCGCCAACAGCAGGCCGTTGGTCCCGCTGCCGTGCCGGTCGGGCACGATCACCACCGGAGTTGGTGGCTCGCCCGCCGCAAAGCCGTGGGCGTGTGCCTCCAGCAGCGCATCGAGCTCGCAGGGATCCAGCGCGGGGCAGTCGCCGGGCACGCACAGCACGCGCTGCATCCCGTCGGCCAATGCGCGTCGGACGCCGATTACCGCGGCCGCGGACTGGCCGCTCTCGGTGGCGTCGTCGAGGACGATCGCCGCGTGTTCGCGCGCGGTCGCGGCGATCGAGTCCTCGCACGTGACCACGATCGTGCGCTCGATCGACGCGGTCTGGGCCAGGGCGAGCATCACGTCGGCGACCATCGCCTGGGCGAGCTCCCGGCGCAGGGCATCGACCACGGTGGCGCCGAGACGCTGCTTGGCCCGCGAGAAGCGCTTCACAGGCAGGATCGCGGCGGTGCGCATGTTGAGGAGAGCCTAGACAAGTCTCGGCTGGCGTCCGCGTCGGCCTGTCACCCTCGCGGCGCGCGCCCAGCTGTCACCAGCCGAGCAGCATCAAGCCGACGGTGACCCCGGGACCGATCGTCACCATCAGGCCGTGCTCGCCGGGACGTGGCTGGCACTGCTCGATGGTGTCCTTGAGCACGTAGAAGATCGACGGGGTGCCCACGTTGCCGTGGTCGGCCAGCGCCGCCCAGCTGAGCGCCACGTCATCGCGCGAGAGCTCCAGAGCCTCCTGCACGTTCTCGATGATGCGCCTGCCGCCGGGGTGGACGATCCAATGGTCGATCGCCGAGCGATCCAGGCCCTTGGCCGCGAGGAAGCGGTCTGCGACCTCGCCCAGCGCCGCGCCCGCGATGAAGGGCAGCTCGCGGGCGAGATGCAGATAGCTGTGCTCGCCGGCAAGGTCCATGCTGACCACCTCGAGCGTGTCGGCGATCTGATGAACCTGGGAGTCGAGGATCACGGGACCATCGGCAGCGGGGTCGTCGGACAGCACCGCAGCGGCGCAGCCGTCGCCGAAGATTGCCGCGCCGACGACCTTCGCCCTTGGGTCATCGGGCGCGGCCGTGCTCATCAGGCCGCTCATGCTCTCGGCCGCCACGATCAGCGCGTCGCGGCCGGGGTGGTCGCGCAGTGTTTTGGCGGTCAGGCGCATGAGCGGCACCCCGCTCGCGCAGGCGACGCCGGTCAGGTGGTACTTGTCGGTCGTGGGTGCCATCTCGTAGTGGTCGACCAGGCGGTGCGCGAGCGTGGGACAGCCGAGTGAGTACAGCGTGGCGCTGACCACCGTCCCGACCTTCAGCGGGTCCACGCCGAGGGCGTCGACAGCTCGGATCGAATGCTCCAGCAGAGCCGTCTCGATGCGCGCCGTGCGGCGATGCAGCCCGTCGGCCAAGAAGTTCTCGTCGAGGTCCAGGTGGCGGTGCTGCACCCCGCAGCGGGCGAAGATGCCCTGCGCGAACTCGTCGTCGGCCAGCCCCAGGCGCTCCAGCACCTGCTCCTGAGAGAGCGCGTGCTCGGCGTCAGACACCGCGATCGCCGCGATCCTTGGTCCGCTCGGTCGCGTGGATCGGCGCTTGACGGGCAGCGGACGGGCGACAAGCGACCCCTCCGGGCCGAGGCTCAGGCTGTTGTACACAGTCGGGACTCCTTGTTTGGGGTCAGCTGCCCGGATAGCGTCCGTCCAGCTTGGCTTCGACGATATGCGCAAGACTGCACCGTGCCGGCTGCGCACCTACCGTTCTTATCGACTTCTTCGCGGTCGCCAAATCGCGATCCTGCGATGACAACGGTCATGCAGAGAGGGAGAATTCTAGATGAATCAGACGACTACACCGACGACGGACCTGATCCTGATCGGGGCGGGGCTGCCGCGCACGGGCACGCTGACCCAAAAGCTGGCGCTCGAGCAGCTCGGCCTGGGCCCGTGCTACCACTGGGTCAACGTGATCGCCGATCTCGACCAGGTCGCGCTGTGGGATAGCGCGCTGGACGGGGAGAAGCCATGGGAGGAGGTCTTCGCGGGGCATCGCAGCACGGTGGACTGGCCGGGCGGCTACTTCTATCGCGAGCTGATGGATGCCTACCCCCAGGCCAAGGTCCTGCTCAGCGTGCGCGACGGCGAGTCCTGGGAGCGCAGCTTCAGGGATACGATTTGGACGATGTCTTACGGCCAGTCGCTGATGCCGTTGCTGGCGCACGCGCGCGCCGAGGTGGACCCGCGCTGGCGGCGCTACCTGGCGCTCGTGGACCGCATGTTCTGGGGTCCTCAGGGCACGTTCGCGGCCGGCAGCCAGCCGGCGCAGCTGATCGAGCAGATGGCTGCCCACAACGAGCAGGTCAAGCGCGTCGTGCCCGCGGAGCGGCTGCTCGTGTGGGAGGTGGGCGAAGGCTGGGGGCCGCTGTGCGAGTTCCTCGGAGTGGACGTGCCGGCCGAGCCACTGCCCCACGCCAACGATCGCGACACGTTCCTCGAACGCGTGATCGACGGGGCCCTTGGCGCGCTCGCGTCCTGGCGCGAGAGCGCCGTCGCGACGGGAGGCTGAGCGGGTCGCTACCCGGCCAGCGCGGCCGCGAACGACAGCGTCTGCTCGGCCACCAGCGCGCGCGTGTTGGCGTCGTCCATGCGGGTGTCCAGCTGCAGCGTCGCCATGCGTCCTACGTTTTCGTCGGCCACGATCCCGTCGAGCAGGTCACCGTAGAAGTCGGCCACTCCGTCAGCGCAGCAGTCCAGCGCGGCAAAGGCCATGAACGCTGCGGTCGGCCCCTTGAGCACCTCCCCGCCGACGATCGGGCTGACAGCGATCACCGGCGCGTCGGCCGCCAGCACGGCGTCACGGATCTGCGGGACGGCCAGGATCGGGCCGATCGACGCGAGCGGGTTGGACGGCCCGATCACGATCGCGCGCGCGCCGGCGATCGCTGCGAGCACCTGCTCGGTCGGACGGGCCTGCTCGGCGCCGCGGTACTCCAGGCCCTCGATCAGCCCGGCCGCGCGCTCGCGGATCATGAACTCCTGAAAGCCACACCAGCCTGCATCGCCCGTGCGCACCCACGTGCGCACGGGATCGTCGCTCATTGGCAGCACATGCGAGCGCACTCCGATCGCCGCGTTCAGGCGCGCCAGCGCGGCAGTCGGCGAGGAGCCCTCGGCGAGCAGGCGCGCGCGCTCCATACACCAGGCTAGATCGCGGTCGCCGAGGTCGAACCACACGTCCACGTCGAGTGCGCGCAAAGCGTCCATCACGTTGAAGGTGTCGCCCGACAGGCCCCAGCCGCGCTCGTCGATCAGGTCGGCAAGCCAGAAGGACACCAGGTCGGGGTCGGGCGAGACGTGGACGCCGTAAATGTCGATGTCGTCGCCCGTGTTGACGATCACCGCCAGGCGCTCGGGCGCGCCGAGCGCGTCGGCCATCCCCTTGGCCAGCTTCGCTCCGCCGGTTCCGCCGGCGAGGACGACCACCTCAGCCGAGCTCACGTCCACAGGCGCTCAGGCAGGCTCGTCAGGCGGATGCCCGAGTGGATCTTGTAGCGGGCGTTGACCGAGATCAGCAGAGCGGTCAGCGACTCGGCGATGCGGGCCATCTCCAGGCGCCCGCAGTCGACGCAGCGCAGGCCGTCGATCCGCTCGATCAGGACGGCCGCGTCGGCCTTGTCCGCGCGCGCGTCGCCGCACAGCAGGACGTCCTGTCCCAGCGGGTGCTCGAGGTCGGTGAGCGAGGCGGCGCTGACAGTGTGCAGGGCGGACACCACCCGAACCCCCTGCGGGGCCATCTCCAGCGCCTGCTCGGCTGCCGAGCCCTGCCACACGCCGAGCATCCGCGTCGCCTTGCCGCTCACGGCAGCCGCCAGCGGCACGGTCGCGTCGATCAGCAGCTTGCCCGGGGACAGCGCGTCCTTGAGGTTGGTCAGCGTCTCTGAGTGGTTGCGGAAGGGCACGCTGAGGATGACCGTGTCGGCTTCGCGCACGGCCTGCGCGTTGTCGTGCGCCGAGAAGTCACCCGTTCCCGCTGCCGAGCGCGCCCGCTCGGCAGCCTCCTCGGCGCGCACGGGGTCGCGCGATCCAATCGCGACGGGCACGCCGGCCCGCCCAAAACGGACCGCGAGACCGAAGCCGAGGGCGCCCGAGGCGCCGATGATCGCAACCTTGTCGGCAGGCGCTGCGGGCACGGCGGCCGAGTATAGGCTTCAAGCGGTGAGCGTCCAGTGCAGCGCGTCCGAGCACGGCCTGCCGCGCGCGGTCACCGTCAGGGAGGTCGGTCCGCGCGACGGCTTTCAAAACGAGCCCGAGACGATCCCCACCGAGCGCAAGGTCGCGCTGATCGACGCGCTCGCGCGCACCGGCCTGCGCCGGCTGGAGGTGACGAGCTTCGTGCGCCCCGACGTGATCCCGCAGCTGGCCGACGCCGAAGAGGTGCTCGCGCGCATCGACGTGCCGGCGGAAGTGAGCATCTCGGTGCTGATCCCCAACGAGCGCGGCCTGGACAAGGCGCTCGCGCTGCGCGAAGGCGGCGTGGCGCGCGAGCGCGCGGCCTTCGATGAGATCAACGTGTTCATGTCCGCGTCTGAGACCCACAACCGCAAGAACGTCAACCGCTCGATCGCTCAGTCGCTGGCCGGCCTGGAGGTCGTGCTCGCACGGGCGCGCGAGGCGGGGCTGCGCTGTGAGGCGGTCATCTCGACGTCCTTCGGGTGCCCGTACGAGGGGCATGTGCCGGTCGAGCGCGTGCTCGAGCTAGCGGCCCGGCTGCGCGACGCGGGCGCCCAGGAGATCGGCTTCGGCGACACCACCGGGATGGCCAACCCCCTGCAGGTGCGCCGGTTCTTCGCGCAGGCGCGCCAGGAGCTGAGACCGGGGGAGGGGAAGGGGGAGGGGGACAGGAAGACCCTTCAGCTGACAGCCCACTTCCACAACACCCGCGGCCAGGGACTGGCCAACGTGCTGGCCGCGCTGGAGGCGGGGGTGGACAGCTTCGAGTCGAGCTTCGGCGAGCTCGGCGGCTGCCCCGTACCGGCCGGTGCGACCGGCAACATCGCCACCGAGGACCTCGTGTCGATGCTGCACGAGATGGGGATCCAGACGGGGATCGACCTGCAGGCGCTGCTCGCGTGCTCGCGGCAGGCGCAGGAGGTGCTCGGTCGCCCGCTCGGCAGCCACACGCTTGTTGCAGGGCCGGTGCAGTGGAACGCGTGAATGCTCAGGCGCCTACCGTCTGACGTCTGAGGATCCGCTCATCCGCGGCTTGCGCCGATCGGCTCGGCCGGCGCCTCGCCGTGCGCGTCGGCTTGGCGCGCCTGCTCGCGCAGCATCGCCACGCAGTACTCCTGAACGGCCACCTCCATCTCCAGCGTCTGCCCCAGGGCGGGGCGGGCCGAGGCGTCGATCACGCGCTTGGCGCGGCCGACCGCGATGTGGGAGTTGGCCAGCAGCTCCTGCACGAGGTCCTCGGTGGCCTGCTCGAGCTGCTCGGGCGCGACTACGCGGTTGATCAGGCCGATGCGCTGCGCCTCGTCGGCGTCGATCGTCCGTGCGGTCATGATCAGCTCCTTGGCGCGGCCGAGGCCGACGACAGCCGGCAGGCGGCTGGAACCGCCCACGTCGGGGATGATCCCGAAGCGGACCTCCGGCAGGCCGAACTGAGCGTCTGAGGAGGCGATGCGCAGATCGCAGCCGAGCGCCACCTCCAGCGCGCCGCCGACGCACGT
Source organism: uncultured Solirubrobacteraceae bacterium (assembly GCA_963734225.1). GTDB lineage: Bacteria > Actinomycetota > Thermoleophilia > Solirubrobacterales > Solirubrobacteraceae > Palsa-744. The sequence goes on along the minus strand of CAVTGI010000014.1, from coordinate 60,142 downwards.
CCGGTGGATCTGACAGACGACCGGCTTGGCCATCTCTTCGGCCGCGTTGGCGCAGTCGAGGAACACCTCGCGGAAGGGACGCAGCCGCCCGGGCGTGTCGGCGGATGCGGCCAGCTCGTTCAGGTCCACGCCGGCCGAGAACACGGGGCCTTCGCCGCGCAGCACCACGCAGTGGACCGACTGCTCGCTAGCAGCCACCCGCAGCTCGTGGCCGAGCGCGCGCAGCAGCGCCTGGCTCATCGCGTTGCGCTTCTCGGGGCGGTTGAGGACTATGTGCCTGACCGGGCCGCGGTCTTCTGTCAGAACGATGCTCATTGCGTGCGCCTCCTGTGGTCTGTCCCGCTTGCGCGCTCCCGTCGGATGAGAGGGTATGCGGGATTGCACGCATCAGGCTACGGGAGGGAGCACTGCTAGCATGATTGCACCGATGATGCAGAGGCTGATGATCCAGGCCGAGCCGGAGCTCGTCGAGCGGACGAGGCGCTGTGCGGCCGAGCGTGGAGTGTCGGTGGCGCAGGTCGTGCGCGAAGCGCTGGAGCACGAGCTGGGCGTCGATCGGGAGGAACCGCTTGCGCCGCCGCTGATGTGCATCGGCATCGGGCGCTCCGGGCGCAGCGACCTGTCGCGTCGCGCAAGCGAAGACGAGTACGAGCCCGAGCCATTCCGCTAGTCATCGACACGGGACCACTGCTCGCAACCATCGAGCCGACCGACGAGGATCACGAGGCGTGCGCGGCGCTGCTCGAGCAAGCTCGCGGGGATCGAATCGTGCCCGCGCCAGTTTTGGTGGAGCTCGAGTATCTGCTGCGACGTACGGATCAGGCGGACACGTTCGTGAGGTTCCTCGATGACTGTCGCCGCGGAGCATTCATGGTCGAGGCGCTTCAATCGCTCGACTACGCACGCGTCGGCACACTTCTCACGACCTATGCCGACCTGCGCGTCGGCTTCGTCGACGCCGCCGTGCTCGCGGTGACCGAGCGTCTGCGCGAGCCCAAGCTCGCCACGCTCGACCACCGCCACTTCTCCGTCATGCGCCCCAGGCACGTCGACGCGCTGCAACTGCTGCCCGCGTAGGTCCCGCATCGCGGCGCTTTCTGGACGACGGGCGCGAGCCCCGGCGGCACGCTCAGCTCAGGTCCAGCACCGTCGTGGGGGCCTGGATCTCCTCGTCGTGGCCCTCGCGCGGGACGATCGCGGTGCCGACGGCGAAGAACTCGATCGTGTGGCTGCCCCAGCCGTGGCTCTTCTCCTCCAGCGTCACGCCCACGATGCCCTCCGCGCCGATCTCCTGGGCCTCTGACTGCATCCGCTCCATCGCCAGCTCGCGCGCGTCATACAGGGCCTGGGTGAAGTTGGACAGCTCCACGTTGCGTCCCGTTTGGGCCATCGACTGGAGCATCCCGCGGTGGGCCACGTGATAGACGCAGCTGCCCATCACCATCCCCACGGGACGGTGTCCGGTGCGCAGCAGCGTCCAGAAGTCCTGGCCGGACAGGTCGCTGGTGAACGGCCTGCCGTTGGGCGCGCGGTGCACCGCGCCTTCGCGGTGCTTGACCGCGGTGCCGATCGCGATGAACTCGGCCATGTCCTGTCCCCACTCGTAGCGGCCGATGTCCAGGCGCACGCCCACCACGCCGTCCGCGCCCAGCTGGTCGGCCTCCTCCTCCATGCGCGTCATCGCCAGCTGGCGCGCCCCGTACATCGCCTCCGAGAGGACTGTCATCTCCTGGCTTTTCTTCCAGCCTGCCATCTGGATACCGATGTGGTAGATCGAGCTGCCGACCACCAGGCCGACGGGATCGAAGCCCGCCTCCTTGACCAGCAGGAACTCGTTGACAGATAGGTCTGATGTAAAGAGACCTTGACGATTCTGGGCTAGGCGGGCGCGGCCCGCCTCGGGCACGCCCTCCAGGGAGGACGGGTCGTATGCGGCCTCGCGCTCGTTCATGTAGTGCTCCTTGTCAGGTGAACAGGTCGATTGTTGGTTTGGGAGCCGGGATCGTGGCCTCCCCATGCTGTTGGATCGCGGTGCCGACGGCGGTGAAGGTGACGATCAGCCCTCTGAGCTCGCGCCCGCCCAGTCCGCCGCCCATGCCCATACCCCCGCTGAGCGTGTGCGGTCGCACCGTATGTCCGATCTTCACGCCCACGACGCCTGCAGCGCCGAGCGACGACGCCTGGCCGGTGATCTGCGCCATCACCGCCTCGCGCGCGCTGTACATCGCTTGGGTGAACTCGCGCAGCTCGAAGTTGCGCACGCCCATCGTCAGCGATCCACCGCCCAGCATCCCAGCGCCGGCCATACCGCCAAACACATAGCTGGTGAAGAAGACCGAGCTCCACGCGACGATCCCGAGCGGCTCGAAGCCGCCTTGCAGAAGCATCGCGTACTCAGCGACCGACAGCTCGGTCAACACGGGGTGCTTGGCATGCGCGCCCTCGCGGTGCACTGCGGTGCCGACCACGACATGCTCGAGCGCAAGCGTGCCGGTGTCCAGCTGGCTCTCGCCCGCGCGTGTCTGCACGCCCACGACCGCGTCGGCGCCCACGTGGCGCGCCTCCTCGCCCAGGCGCACCAGCGCCCTGCCGCGAACCTCGTTCAGCGCCTGCGTGAGCGTGTCGAGCTCGATCAGGATTCCGCCGCCGCCACCGCCGTAGCCCGTCGTGCCCCACGCGCCCTGATAGCCGATTTGGTAGATCGAGCTGCCCATCACCTGCGAGAGTGGTTTGAGCCCGAGCTGGTGGCACAGCGCGAATCCGTTTACCGACAGGTCGGAGGTAAACGACCCGGAGACCTTGCTGTCCGTTCCCGTCGCGCCGCGCAGCTCGGACAGGCGACGCTCTGCCGAGAGGGGGATTCCGCCGGCTTCCACGCGCGCGAGCGATTCCTGCTGCTCGCGCTCCTGCTCGGCCTGCCCGGGCCCCGGGTCGCCCATCAGCGCAGCAGCTCCTCGAGTGCCGCCCGGGCGTGGGCGCTGCGCTGCGCCTCCGCACGCAGGTCCGCGGTCAGCGCCGCGATCCATTCGTCTGGCGCCAGCGGCTCGCGCTTGATCGAGATGCCGCCCACCTGGCGCTCGCGAAAGCCCTCCACCCGTCCGCCGTTCACACCCAGCAGGTAGGCGGCCGTTCCGAGCTCCACCCGCACGGCGCGCACGCGTTTCTCGCCGCGGCCCAGCAGGCCGCCGCCGCGTCGCTCCACGCGTGCCTGCCCGGGCAGCGCCTGCTCGAGCTTTGCTGCGAGCACCTCGATCGAGATCGCCAGATCGGTGCCGTCGCCGCGCAGCCCCGCGGCGGCCAGATCGAAGGTGTCTTCGCTGCCCACGTACTGCAGGGTACCCGCAGCGGGCGGCCTGGCCACCACACACAGTGGCCAGGCGCCCGGTGTCTCTGCGGATCGCGCTCAGTGGAGCAGTTCGAGTGTGTTGTTGGCGTCGTTGACGAAGTAGATGCCCTTGAGGCTCGGCGCAACGGTCAGCCCGAACAAGCCGCCTTCGCCCGCGCCCGTTTCCGCCGGCTGGAACTCCGCGCCCGCGGGGGTCGTCTCGACGATGTTGCCGTCGTTGGCGTTGGCCGTCAGGATGTCGCCGTTGGGGGCCAGGGTCATGCCCAGCGGGCCGTTGAGGAAGCCGCCCTTGGCCACCGTTTCGCCGCCGCCGCCCAGCGGCATCTGGCGCGAGAGCGCATTGGGGATCGCGGCGATGCGGTTGCCCAGCGTGTCAGCCACGAACAGCGTGCCTTCCTCGCCGAGCGTCTCGCCCGTCGGCCCGATCACCAGCGCGGCCGGGTTAGTGACCTCTCCGAATTCTTCGGCGATCACGGTCTCAGACGTCACCTTCGGTGGCTTCTTGGCCGCGACGTGCAGTTTGATGCGCACCACCGTTCCCTGGTCGACCGGCGTGCCCTTCGCTTCAACCGTGCCGTTGAGCACGTTGGACACGAACAGCGTCGCGTCGTTGCCCTGGCTGACCGCCGTCAAGTCCCACGGACCGTCGATCGGCGAACCCGAGATCGTCTCCACGGGGACTCCCGCGCTGTTGAGCACGATCAGGCAGCCTTCCTTGGCGGTTGGCGCTTTGCCGTTCTTGGTCGGCAGGCTGCCCACCACCACGTAGCCCTGGGGCAGGATCGCCAGCGCCGTCGTCAGGCCGATGCCGCCGGGGCACGCTTCCGGCAGGCTCGCCGGGGTGATCTGAGCGAACAGTGACTGGTGGCCGCTGGGCGTCAGCTGCACGATCGTCGAGCCCGTGCCCTGCTTGTTTTCGGCGTCGTTGAAGTTGCTGATCAGGATGTCGCCGGCGACGAGCTTGCCCGCGCTGGTGGGCACGTCGACGATCCCGTAGGGGTTCACGTCACCGTTGGCCGGCACCGTGCTGCCGATCGGGGTGACAGTTTTGAACGGCTTGGTGAAGGCCGATTCAAAGGCTGACGCGCTGACCGGCGCGATGGCCGCGTACGCGAGCAGGGTCGCCAGTGCAGCCAGGGTACGGCCGTTGGCGCTCGTTCGGGTGGGCCTGCGCGGTGGCCGCGCCGCGGCTCGCGCCAGACCTTGGGCGATCTTGGACATGCTGTCGTCTCCACTCCTAGAGGGGCTTTGTCTGGGATGGACTCCGCGCAGGCGCGATCCTTCCCGCCATCGAGTGGCAGGCGGGGTGGGCGGGCAGGGCGGGCGGGCAGTCCATTTGTGGACTACATTCAAGGGGTGAGCTCCACGCCGCAGATGCGCGTAGCAGACGCCGACCGCGAGCAGCTCGTCGCAGAGCTGCGCGAGCACGCGCTCGCCGGACGGCTCAGCTCGGAGGAGCTCGAAGAGCGCGTTGGCAGTGCCTATCGCGCGATCACGCGTGCAGACATCGACGCGATCAGGGCCGACCTGCCCGTCAGCTCTACCTCGGTCGCGCTCGCGCTGCGCAAGCGCAAGGGCCAGTTGCGCCGGCGCCTGGCTCAGGAGGCCGGCGGCGGCATTGGCGTGTCGGCGCTGTCTGTCGGTATCTGGCTGCTCACCGGTTCCCACCATGGCCACGCCGATTTCTGGCCGGCGTGGGTGATCGGCGTCACGATGCTGCCCGTCGTGCGCGACTCCTGGCGCCTGCTCGGGCCCGGGTCTGACCTGGAGGTCGTGCACGCGCGGCTGCAGGCCCGCCACGAACGTCGTCAGTTGCGTGCACAGCGCCATCGTTACCGGGGATTGCCTTGGTGAGCGCAGGTCGGTCGTCGCGACTCGCGTCGGCCCCGTTGAGCGCAGGCTTGGTCGTCGTGACCCGCGCAGCGCCGTGGTGACGGTCGCTTCGTGAGCGCGCTCGAGGACGCCAGCGCGAGCGCTCTCGCCGGGGGACCGGAGCGCCATAGGGACAAGGCCGTCGAGCAGGGCAAGCTGCCGGTGCGCGAGCGCGTCGCGCTACTGCTCGACGACGGCTCCTTCGCCGAGGAGGGGCTGCTGGCCAACTGGCAGGAGGATGGCCTGGGCGCCGACGGCGTCGTCACCGGGGTCGGGCAGATCGACGGGCGGCCGGTCGCCCTGATGGCAAACGACCCCACCGTCAAGGCCGGCTCGTGGGGCCCCAAGACGGTGGAGAAGATCCTGCGCATCCAGGAGCGGGCGCTGGCGCTGGCCGTGCCGATGGTCTATCTGGTCGACTCCGCCGGCGCGCGCATCACCGAGCAGGTGCAGATGTTCCCCGGCCGGCGCGGCGCCGGGCGGATCTTCTACAACCAAGTGCGCCTGTCCGGGACCGTGCCGCAGGTGTGCGTCCTGTTCGGCCCCAGCGCCGCCGGCGGTGCCTACATCCCCGCGTTCTGTGACGTCGTGATCATGCGCGACGGCAACGCCTCCATGTATCTCGGCTCGCCGCGCATGGCCGAGATGGTCATCGGAGAGCAGGTCAGCCTCGAGCAGATGGGCGGCGCGCGCATGCACACGGGCGTGTCCGGCTGCGCCCATCAGCTGGTCAAGACAGACGAGGAGGGGATCGCGCTGGCCAGGCGCTACCTGTCGTACATGCCCACCAGCTGCGAGAGCCAGCCGCCGACAACTCCGCCGGCGAAGCCGGCCTCATCATCGTCTTCCTCTGCGATCTCCGAGCTGATCCCGGCGGACGAGAACAAGCCATTCGACATGAAGCTGCTGCTGGGCGCGCTCGTCGACGAGGGGTCGCTGCTGGAGATCCACCCGCGCTGGGCGCGCGAGCTGATCGTCGCTTACGCCCGCCTGGACGGCCGTGTGGTGGGGATCGTCGCTAACCAGCCCAAGCACAAGGGCGGGGTGCTGTTCGGCGATTCCGCTGACAAGGCCGCGCGCTTCATCTGGACGTGCAACGCGTTCAACGTCCCGCTGTTGTTCCTCGCCGACGTGCCCGGCTTCATGATCGGCACGCAGGTCGAGCGCGAGGGCATCATCCGCCACGGCGCCAAGATGATCAGCGCCGTCAGCGAGGCCAGCGTGCCCAAGATCTCGGTCATCGTGCGCAAGGCCTACGGGGCAGGGCTGTATGCGATGGCCGGCCCCGCCTTCGAGCCCGACTGCTGCATCGCGCTGCCCAGCGCCTCGATCGCCGTGATGGGCCCGCAGGCCGCCATCAACGCCGTCTATTACAACCAGTTGCAGGCGATCGAGGGAGAGGACGAGCGCGCCGCCAAGGTCGAGCAGCTGCGCAGCGAGTATGCCGCCGACATCGACATCCTGCACCTCGCCTCCGAGCTCGTCATCGACGCGGTGATCGAGCCCGAGCGGCTGCGCGACGAGCTGATCCGCCGCTTCGCCCACGCCGCCGGCAAGCGGCGCGGGGAGCCCGCCTGTGGCGGGGCACCCGGCTGGCCGGCCAAGCGCAACCCGATTACCCCCGTCTGACCGACGAGACGCACGTGATTTGACGATCAGCTGTGGCTAAGGTGCAACGAGGTCTGGGTCGCCTTTGTATGGCAGTCCGCCAGCGGCGCGCATCGCCATGTTTTGGTGCTTGGTCACGTACCAGTAGTGGAAGAACAGCGGGACAATGAGGATTGCGCCGGGAAAGTAGAGCAGGAACGCGACGGTTGGATTGATCTGATCCTGCTTCGGAACCTCCGTCAGCCGCTGGGCCCGCTTGATGCGTTGGCCGTAGTTGTAGATAGACAGGAGGGGCGCGACCCAGACGGTAAAGCCGCCTAGTACAAGTGCGGTCACTGACATCGCGGGGCTCGACTGGCCAAGGTTCTGATCGTCCTTGGAGAGCCCTACATCCTTCAGCTCGTTGTTGACGAAGTAGTACCAGCAGAACCCGTAGATGCCGAGCGTGATGACCGTGAGGCCGAGGCCCACCCAGAAGCTGCGGATCTTGGCTTCCCCGCCTTTGCCGAACTCGACTTCTTGCGCCATTGTGCCTCCCCCGTAGCTTGCGCTGTGATCCTACATGTTCGACTCGGAGGGAAGTTGCTCGCTGACGTCGCGGCTGCACTCCGAGTCTACGGGTGCGGCTCGCATTCATGGTCGATCACCCGCTGATCGACGTGCTTTTCAATACATTGCCTGTCGGATGGACGCCACCGCATCATCCCTTGAGGGGGAGCTCGCCTTCGCCGGGATCGCCAAGCAGGCGCAACTGATCGCCGCCGGCGAGGTCAGCTCACGCGAGCTCGTCGACCTGTACTTGCAGCGGATCGCGCGGCTGGACGGGCGTGTGAACGCGTTTCGCGTGGTGCTCGCCGAGCGCGCGCGGATGGAGGCCGACCAGGCCGACGCGCGGCGCGGGGCCGGCGGGCAGTCGGGCAAACGTCCGCTGCTGGGCGTGCCGATCGCGGTCAAGGACAACATCGACGTTGCCGGCGAGCTGACGTGCGACGGCAGCAACGCCCATGACGAGCCCGCGCGCGCCGACGCCGAGGTTGTGCGGCGCCTACGCGAGGCTGGCGCGGTGATCATCGGCAAGACCAACGAGCCCGAGCTCGCGCTGTGGCCGTTCACCGAGACCGCCACCTTCGGCGTCACACGCAACCCGTGGGACCTGCAGCGCGCCCCCGGCGGTTCCAGCGGCGGCAGCGCTGCCGCGGTCGCCGCCGGCCTGGTCGGCGCCGCGCTCGCATCCGACGGCGCCGGGTCGATCCGCATCCCCGCCGCCTGGTGTGGCCTGTTCGGACTCAAGCCCCAGCGCGGCCGGGTGCCGCTCGCGCCTTACCCGCGCCACTGGCACGGCATGTCCGTGAGTGGCGTGCTCACGCGCCGGGTTGCCGACACCGCACTGTTCCACGATGTCGCCTCCGGTGCGAGCGACGTCGACCTCGACAGCGCACCGCCGTCCGCGCTGTCGTTCGCCACCGCGGCCGCCACGCCGCCGGGAAGGCTGCGGATCGCCTACTCCACGCGTGTTCCCCCCGGCCTGATCGCAAGCCCCGACGCGGACGCGCGCCGTGTCCTGCGAGACACCGTCGAGCTGCTGCGCTCGCTCGGGCACGAGCTGTCAGAGCGCGATCCCGACTATGGCCCGCAGGCCGGTCCCGGCGTGCTTGTGCGCTATCTGCGCGGGGCCCACGACGACGTTGCGGCCCTTGCTCATCCAGAGCGCCTGGAACGGCGCACGCGCGGGGTGGCGCGACTTGGCAGCCTCATCCCGCCGGCGCTGCTCGAGCGCTCACTCGCCGGCGAGGCCGAGCTGTCGCGGCGCATCAACACTGTGCTGGACGACCACGACGTGCTGCTTACCCCCGGCACAGCCGTCGGGCCGCCGCCAATCGGCCGGCTGCAGGGGCGCGGCGCGCTGGTCACGTTCAACACGGTCGCGCGCTGGGTGCCCTACTACGGCGTGTGGAACCTCACCGGCCAGCCCGCCGCGTCGGTCCCCGCGGGCTTTGACACCGACGGGCTGCCGCGTGCCGTCCAGATCGTCGCCCGCCCCAACGACGAGGCCACGCTGCTGTCGCTCGCCGGGCAGATCGAGGCGCAGCGGCCATGGGCGCAGCAACACCCGCCCGGTTTCTCGTGAGCGACCCGGGGGCTGTCGCGCCCGACGCACGCGACCAGGACGCCCTGCTGGAGGTGGCCGTCGAGGCAGCGCAGATGGCCGGCGCGCTGCTGCTCGAACGCGCGCGCCGCGGCGCCGAGAGCCAGGTGAGCGCCAAGAGCACGCCCACAGACCTCGTCAGCGAGGCCGACCTGGCCTCCGAGCGCGCCATCCGCGAGCTGCTGGGCGCGCGGCGCCCGCACGACGGCTTTATCGGCGAGGAGGGCGATCACGCGCAGGGCACCAGCGGGCTGAGCTGGGTGGTCGACCCGCTCGACGGGACCGTCAACTTCCTGTTCGGGATACCGCAGTGGTGTGTCAGCGTGGCCGTGCGCGACCAGCGCGCCACGCTCGCGGGTGCGGTCTTCGATCCAAATCGCCAGGAGCTGTTCACGGCCACGCGCAGGGGTGCGGCCACGCTGAGCGGCCCGGCGGGGGTGCTGACGCTGGCGGGCGCGCACAGAGACGCGGTGGAGGGGGGAGAGGCGGCCGGGCACCAGGCGCTGGCGCGCGCGATGGTCGCCACGGGTCTGGCCTATGACGCAGACGTGCGCGCCGCGCAGGCCAAGGTGCTCGCGCGGCTGGCCCCGCGCGTGCGCGACATCCGCCGCTTCGGTAGCGCCGCGCTGGACCTGACCTGGACGGCCGCAGGGCGCTATGACGCCTACTTCGAGCGCACGGTCAAGCAGTGGGACATCGCCGCCGGGGCGCTCGTGTGCGAACGGGCGGGCCTTACGGTACTGGAGCTGCCCGTGCACGAGAACCTGCCGTGGGGCATTCTCGCGGCAGCGTCCGCGCTTGCTGGGCCGCTGCTGGAGCTTGTGGCCGGGGCGTAGGGGCCTTGTGGAGGGCTGGATCGCCAGGCGGCGCGTGCGCGTGCGCTTGGGCGTAGCATCCCGCTCGTCCATGTTTGTCAGCCGTCTCGCAGTCGCGGCGTTCACGGCGGTCTTGCTGTCGGCGCTCGCGCTGTGCGCCGCCACCGCCTGGGCGTCGGGCGGCTCGTGGTGGCAGCCCCCTCAGGGCCTGACCTGGTACTGGCAGCTGCAGGGCACCGTCAAGAACGACCAGCCTGTGGCCGCCTATGACATCGACGGATTCGAAAACAGCGCCGCTGAGGTCGCCGCGCTGCATGCCCAGGGCAAGCATGTGATCTGCTACATCGACGTTGGCACCGCCGAGAACTTCCGCCCCGACTACAAGGAATTTCCCAAGTCCGTGCTGGGTCACTCCAACGGCTGGCCGGGCGAGCGCTGGCTGGACATCCGCCAGCTGGGCGTGCTCGAGCCGATCATGACCGCGCGCTTTCAGATGTGCAGGGAAAAGGGCTTTGACGCGGTCGAGCCAGACAACATCGAAGGCTATTCCAACGCCAGCGGCTTCCCGCTGACCGCCGCCGAGCAGCTGACCTATAACGAGTGGGTCGCCGGCGAGGTCCACTCGTTGGGCATGGCCGTCCTGCAGAAGAACGACGGCGAACAGACGCCCCAGCTCCAGCCCTACTTCGACGGCGCGCTGACCGAGCAGTGCAACCAGTTCAGCGAATGCGCCGACTTCGACCCGTATCTGGCCGTCGGCAAGCCCGTGCTCAACGCCGAGTACAACCTCCCGACCAAGCGCTTCTGCGCGTCACACAACGCGGTGGGCATCATGGGCGCGCGCTTCAACTTGGCGCTCAACGGCGCCACGTTCAAGCCTTGTTGGTAGTGGGCCGCCCGCCGGCGCCGCTCGGCGCGCAAAGCGCCCCGTCGGCCGAGGTGCGGCGGGTGGGAGTCGAACCCAACCAGACGGGACGGACCTAGCTGCCAGTGCCCGCTTTCGCTGGGTCCAGTTGGTCCGAGTTGGCCTGAGTTGGACTCAGTTTGGTACCGGGATTGGTACCCGAGTCAGCAAACGCGGCGTTTACGAACGCGAGCTCGTGGGCGCTCGGCGCATAGTCGGCGTAGCGCATCGTCGTGGCGATGTCTGCGTGGCCCATCCACTCCTGCAGGGTTCGCATCGGGACGCCAGCCGCGGCCATGCGCGTGCCGAAGGTGTGGCGCAGGTCGTGAAAGCGGACCTGGCGCACACCAGCGGCCCTGAGCGTCCGCTGGAACACCTTCAGCAGCGCGTGGCCGTTCATCGGCCGGCCAGTGTGGGGATGCGCGAACACAAGATCGTCCTCATCGCCATAGTCGGTCGAGCGGTGCAGTAGATCCAGTTCGCCGCCGAGCCGGTCGGCGAGAGGGATGCTGCGCGAGCCGCGCGCTGACTTCGGCGTGCCGAACGTTCCACGCACGTAGTTGCGCCGGACGCGGATGCGCTGCGCGGCCCAGTCGATGTCGCACCACCTGAGCGCCAGCAACTCGCCTTGTCGCAGGCCGCTCATCACGGCGGCCAGGTAGATCACCCGGTGGACACGCTCGAAGTCGCCGGCAGGTACCGCGCGTAGCAGGGCCTCGACGTCGGCCGTGTCGAGGAACCGCAGCGCGGTGTCCTGCTGGAGTGCCCTCGGGCGTTCCACGTCCCGGCAAGGATTCTTCGGCGGCGCCCATCCTCGCTTGATGGCGTGCTCGCAGGTGACGTTCAGGAGTCCTAGCGCGTTGGCGATGGTCTTAGGCATCAAGCCGGCGTGCAGCATGTCGGCGGCGAAGCACTCGATGTGCTCGCGCGTGAGCAGGGCGATAGGCCGTTGCCCTAGCCGCGGCTCGATCTGAGCGTCCAGCAGTGCCCGGTAACTGCGCAAGGTGGACGGCTTTCTTCCCATCACCGCAAGGTGGTCCAGCAGCCGCTCTGCGACCTGCGCGACGGTCAAGCGCTCTGTTATCGGTGCCGTCGACGCGCCCCTGAGCGCGCTCAGCTTCGCCTCAGCCTGTGTCCTCGTCAGCCCGTCGCTGGTGCCCGGCGAACGGATGGCCCCGAGCTTGCGTTTTACCTGGCGGTCGCCGACGCGCCACTTGCCGTAGTAGCTGCCGTCCTTCTCGATGAGTGCGCCGGTCCCGTGTGGACGCCGGCTGGTACGTTTGGCCTGCATCGAAGTTACCCCTTCGGTGTCATGCTCCCGGTCGTTTGCGCGGCGCGGGAGCGCTTTGTTGTCGTGGGCATCTTCCCACTTTCCAGGTCCGAAAGCCAGCCCTCGATGGCCTCTGCGCGGAAGCGGACATTGCGACCGAGACGGACGTGTGGGATGCGGCCGGCCCTGACCTCCGCGTAAACCCAATCCCTGGAGACGCCGAGCGCAGCCGCCACGTCATCGGCGTCGAGAAGTGAGCCAACCGCGCTCACGACGGCAGCCCCAGCAGTTCTGCACGCTCGTTGAACTCAGCGCGGCGCAGGTCGTCTACAAGGTCGTAGTCGATCCACTCGTCGATCGCCGAGCGCACGATCAGGGCGAGTTGGTCCGGTGGCAGCGCCTCAAGCTGGCATGTTCCGCCGCTCCATGATTTCGAGCGCGTGTCAGACGCCTTCGCGGGTGCCGTCGGCAACTCGTACACCCGCACCTGCTCGGCTGTGAGCGCGACCCTCACGGGGATGATCTGCAACGTGTGGATCACGCGGTCCGCCTGCACGAACGCGGCGGCGTCGGACATCATCGCCGTGAAGATCGATAGGCCGCTCGGGTCGCAGTCGCCACAGTGCAGGATCACCGTGGGCACGTTCCGCGCCAGCGCTCGCCGGGCGATCTCATACGTGGCGCTCAGCGAAGCGAACCCGCCAGCGCTGTAGACGGGCACGCTGTAATCGTCGGCCACGTTGGCGAGCTGGTAGACCATGCCGCCGGCCTCAGACCACAGCTCGATCGCGTACTCCTGCCCGTCTTGGTAGTTGCGCCGGTAGTTGCTCGCGCGCCTGGCCGTCTCATCGTGGAAGTCCTGCACGCCGTTGTAAGTGGTCGTCTGGCAGACCGACACACCGTCGTCACGGATGCAGTCGAAGTCGATCAGCCGGGCGCGGCGAGCGCGGTTCAGGTGCTCGCATAGGCGTTCGTATGCGTTCTCGGTCTTGTCCAGCTTGCCGGCGCCGACGAGCGCGTAGTAGACCTGGCGAATCGTCAGCGGCAAGTGCTCGCTGTAGGTGTCGAGCACCGCGTCGACGTCGGCTAGCAGCGCGAGCGTTGGCGCCTGCGGTTTCCACGTGGGGTCATAGCCCCGTGGACGCGACCGCCTACTGTGCTCACGGCCCGCCGTGATCTTGCCCTCGGCGGTACTCATGCCGTCAGCTCCTTCCGACTCATCCCGAGCGCGGCGAGCGGATCAAGCGCGCGGAGACCATCGGGCCGGCCGGATGCGAGCGCGGCCAGCTCTCGGCCATCGATGGCGTGCGCCTGCTCTGCCCATGCGTCCTTCAGCGCGTGCAAGCGAGCTTCACCCCACTCCGTGTCGAGCGCGGCGGCGAGCCGCGGCCAGCCCATAACGGCGACGAATCTGCGCACCCGCTCGTGCGCGTTCGCGAGGGCGGCCTGACGCGCGTTGTCGCGCAGCTCGCGGTCGGTGTCGTCAGCGAGGAACGTGCTCCCGGTCGCGGCGGCGTGCCGGCGACGCGCCTCGGCATAGCCGGGCGCACTCAGCGCCGTGCAGATGAGCCTCCATGCCTCATCCCACGTCGGTTGTCCCGCGTCCGACCTGCACGCCGCGAGCAGCTCGCTTACAGACGGCCGGAAGCGCCGACCCTCCAGCAGCAGCCGGCGCAAGCCGACAGTCGCCTGCAGCGGGTCCACCTGGTCGAGCAGCACACGCCAGGATGCCTCCGCGGCGTCGTCGACGTCGCCGGGCCAGCCCTCCGCGAGCAGCCCGCAGAACGCCTGCCAGCGCGTGTCGTCCCAGGCGCTCACGCCGCTTCCTCCTGAAGCGCCCTAAGCGCGTTCGCTCGGCGCTGACGCCGCTCCTGGCGCTCGTCCTTCGCCGGCTTCGCCGCGGCGGGCCGGCCAATGAAGCTCTCCAACTTGACCGCGGAGCGGCAGACCAGCTCGACGTCATCGAAGACCCGACCCTGCTCGTTCACGAACGCGCCGACCGCCGCGCCGTCGATCGCTGCCCGGATCTGCTCCGTCGTGAAGCCTTCGGCCAGCCGAGCAGCGATCTTGCGGCAACGCTCCGCGCTCGGCTTCGCGTTGGGATGCCCACACTGGTGCTGCCAGTAGGCGAACAACTCGCCGACCTCGCCCGTGTCGAGCTTGCTGTCTCCTTCGGTGCTACCCGATGGTGAACGACCATCTTCGAGAGTCTCTGACGGTTCTACTGACGGTTCTACTGACGGTTCTGGTCCCCCCGTTTTCCGCACCTGACGGGGTACGTTTTCCGCACCTGACGGGGTACGTTTTCCGCACCTGACCTCAGCCTCAGCTACGGAATCCGCACCTGACTCACCTACGGAATCCATACCCCGCCTTGCCAGCCTCGCGACCTCTTCCGGCCGCTCATCAGTCGCGTCGATCATGTCCCCACGGTCAGCCGCCAACGGCGCCAACACACACCAGTCACTCGTCCGTGAACCATTCCCCCGACGCCGTTCGATGCGCGCGACCAACCCCTTCGCCTTCAGCCGCTTGAAGTTGGCCGTAACCGCCTCGCTGTTGTAATTGCACTCTTCGGCCAGCAGCTCCCGGCCTGGGTAAGCCACTCCATCCTTCCCGCTGTGGTTCGCGATGACCAGCAGCAACAACTTCGCGCCCGGCCCTCCAGCGTCCTGGCGCAACGCCCAGGATGTCGCCTCGAAACTCATAGGTCGTACATCCAGTGCGGGCTCGGCGCGCTCGGCAGCACCACCTGCTGCGCGGGCGCACGGACGTTGGATGCGGCCGTCCGACCGCCCGAGGGCGCAGCCTCGGGCTCTGACAGGAGCCGGAAGACCTTGGTCTTGTCGCGCCAGCCGATCGTCTCGAAGACGTAGCCGCGATCCTCGGCGTCCTGGATACGTGCGCCGACGCGCGTGATCGGCCCCCCGCCGTCGCACACGTCGGGCAGAAGGAAATCCACTTGGCACACGCCGCGGAAGGAGCGCGCGGCCTCGATCACCCGCTCGACCTGGGTCACGTCGACCACCCCACGCGGGCGAGAATGTCTACTAGAAGCCGATCACGTCCGGCGAGAAACGGCGAGAGAGACGCGCCGGGCGCTAGATGGTGTTCACCTTCTGGATCATCACCACCGGGAGGATCACCACCCCCAGGGCTATCACCGCTTCGAGCAGATGAACGGGTGCGCGTCTCGCGGCGAGCCTGGCATGACCTGCGCTGCATGCGCGCCACGCGGGGGCGCTGGCCACGCGTGCGACCACGCGGGCAGACCATCGCTCGCCTGAAGTTCTCGACGTAGGCGTGATGTTGGTGAGCCTGCTCGCCCCACATGGCCGGCGCTTCGGCTGCGAGCTGGGCTAGCTGGGAGTCCTGGCGTTCGGCGCTGGCAAGATGCCGCTGTTTGCCGATGGCGTCCTGTAGGTCGGCCTCGGCCGCAATGATCGCCGCCGCTTGCTCGCTGGTAGGGATCGCCTCGGGCGGGATCGTAATCCCCGTGATCGTCCGCCCGGTCAGCCGCTCCCACTCCCTGGCCACGCAGCAGCGCAGCGTTACGGCCGTCGTGTAGAGCGGCCAATCCTCGTCCAGCTCCGCGCGTCGTTCTGCGCGGGCGATGTGCTCCAGGCGCCCTAGCGCATCGCGTGAGTCTTCCGTGCCCTCTCGGGCCGGGTCAGGTGCCTGCACGAGCGCCGGGACGCATGATGCGCGGGTCGCCCGGCCACTCCCCAGCGGATGCGCGCCCGCTACCTGGGAGAGATGCTCGCGCTCAGCTCGGCGGCGACGGCGCATTGGGGCTCGCGTTGATCGTCTTCATCTTGCCCTGGAGTTTGGCCGAGCCATCAGACAGAACCCCGCAAGATGCGCGAATGCCCCCAGCAGAAACCCCGCAAGATGCACAGACGCCGCCCCAAAGGGACGGCGTCTGCACAAGATGAAAACGGCCTCGCAGCCGTTCCTCACTGTAGCTGAGCCGCTGGACGCGACCGTCGGCGAGCGCCCTCTCGCTACACGAGCATCGCAGCAGCGGGCTTCGGGCTCATCCGCCGCCGCGCTCGATCTCGTCCACGAGATCCCGAAGGGTCGCCCGGTAGACGCCAAGCACGCGGTTGAGCGTGCGCCAGCTCAGTCCGCGATGACCGCGCTCAACCTGCGAAACGAACGTGTTGGAGATCCCCACCGCGTCTGCGACCTGCGCTTGTGTCAGACCGGCTCGCCGTCGCAACGCGGCCAGGGCACGGCCGAGCACGAGGTATTCAGGGTCGGGCATCGCCGCAAGTTATCGGCTGGCCGCCCGGTCGGGTCGTCTAGCTGCTCGTCAGCCTTCGCCGCGCTCGATCTCGTCTACAAGGTCGCGCAATGTAGCGCCGTAGACGCGTAGCACCCTGTTGAGGGTGCGCCAACTGAGTCCCCGCTGACCGCGCTCGACTTGGCTTACAAAGGTGCTCGTGATCCCTACGGCGTCGGCCACGTCGGTCTGCTTGACGCCGGCTCGCCTGCGCAGCGCAGCGAGCGCACGCCCCAGCGCGAGGTACTCGTCATCGGGCATGTTCGGTTATCCGCACTAGCACTTTGAGTTCAAATCTGGTACGGTCGCCCCGCTTCACTGCATAAATAGCGGCGAGCGACCGGGAGTACCGATCGCCCGCCTACATGCCGAACGTCTGAGGTTCGCCATGCCGCCGCATACTACCGATGGCCCCGAGGTCCAACGCCGCGTTGTTGGACAGGTTCTCGCCCGTCGTCGCGCTACATCCCCAACGGTCCTGTATCCGCTCATCGGCGCGCCACAGGATGCCGTCGACGCCGCGATCGTGGAGCTTGCCGCAAGGCGCGTGATCCACCGTGGCACGGACGGCTCGCTGCGTGCCACGTCTGCGCTGCTGCACCTAGACGCGCTCAAGATGCTGGACGTCTGATGGCCGGCGCCCGTCCCTATCTCGTGCTCGTGCGCTTCTCGCGTGACGAGCTGGCCACGCTCGCGCCCGATGCGTGGCAGTTGACCGGGCGCCTGCGCGATGACGACATAGACGCGGCGGCTGAGGCAGTCCGCGCCCGCCTTGGCCTGCCCAGCGAGCGCAAGGCGCAAACAGCGCGCGAGATGGTGGCGACACGATGAGCAGTGTTCGTGTGCAGGCAGTGGCGACCGTGCGCGCCGCGCTCATGCAGTCGATGGCGCTCGCCTCGGGCACCGACCGTGCATCCTGGCGGGCCTACCGCGCCGCCCTTGCGGCGATCGGCGACGGCCCCGACCCGAGTATCGACCTTGACCGCCACGCCTGGGCGCTGCTGACGGCCCTTGAGCGCCGCGCGGGCATCGCACGCGAAGAACTGGACGGGACCGGCCCGCAGACGCGCGAACGTACCGCCTGGGTACGGATGGTCATTGCGGAAGTCACGATGTCCGCGCTCGGCCTGGCCGGCGGCGTGCTCGTGACCGCGCCCTATGACGACGTCGACCGTGACGACGACGCGCCCCTGCAGAGCCACCTAGCCGCGCAGCGCCGCCGCGCACGCTGGCAGAGGGCAAGGCGATGAGTCGCACAGTCATTCACCTGGTCGGCCTGCGGCTCACCGATGACGAGCTGCGCATCGTGGAGATGCGCGCCGCCCTGCGCGGCGTCAGCGTGTCTGACCTGCTGCGCCTGCGTCTGCGCCTTCCGGCCGAGCATGATCCTCAAGACGACCGCGGCGACCGCGAGCGCCGGCACCTGCGAGTGGTCGGATGACGCGACACGGAGCGGCAGGGACGTTCGGCCCGTTCATCCGTGCGCGGCGCTGCGAGCGCGCGATATCGCAAGCGGGGCTCGCCAGGCGCGCGGGGCTGCACCGCACGAGTCTCGGTCTGATCGAGCGCGACGGGCACGACCCGGCGCTTGAGACGGTTGTGCTGCTCGCTCGCGCGTTGGACACGACGCCTGCCGAGCTGGTTGACGAGTACGCCCAATGGGCGGGTGTGCTGTGAGCGGCGGCGTGAGCAGGCCGGACCCTCTCCCGCACAGGTGCGGGTCCGGCCTGCTGGCGTCGTCTGAGAGCGCGCGCGCCAAGAGCAGGACATCGGGGGCTTGTCTGATTTCACCCCGATGTCCTGCCGTCGGCGTGGGGACGCCGTGGTGCGCCAGCCGGGCTCAGGTCATCCCGGCCCGGCTGGCGCGGCCAATGTGAAAACCAAAGGGAGGGAAACACCTTATGCGTCATGTGTCACCATCGAGCGCAGTTGCGCTGCTCGCCCTGTCCGTCGCGCTAGCCGGCACGAGCGTAGCCAGTAGCGCCGGATCATCCCCCAAACAGCCACGCGCCAGACACGTGCTGCGCGGCCCGCGTGGTCCTCGCGGCGCCGTCGGTCCTCGCGGGTCTGTGGGAACTACCGGACCGACAGGGGCGCCTGGGGCGACCGGACCAGCGGGAGCGACCGGACCGACAGGACCCGCTGGGGCGACCGGCCCCAAAGGCGCGGAAGGGACGGCAGGGCCGGAAGGTCCACGGGGTAGCGAAGGCGCACGCGGTAGCGAAGGACCACGCGGCCCCGAAGGCGCACCCGGGACGGCCCGCGCTTATGCCGCCGTCGTACCCAAAGAAGAAAGCCACTGCTCGGGCACCTGCGAAACCCCGTTGATCCGCAACCACAACGTTGAACTAGCCCCGGTGAATCCCGGCGCGCCTGGGGGTACGTGGTGTTTTGACCTCTACGAACTGGACCCGGCGAACGTAGCCGTGGTCACGAGCGTCGAGGGCGCGATCGGCGCGGCGGGCGCCGTCTGGATCGCCGAAGCCCCGGACTGCCCAACTGTCGCACAGCCACCATCCAGCCACTTTTCCGACAACGCGATCGAGATACGCACCATCACCTACACGGTTTCCGCAGGCACGCTGGTAGCCGAACCGTCAGCCAAGGTCGCGTTCTCATTCCTGATCCCCTGACTATCTCCCGGCTTGTCGTGAGCAGGGCGCCGCGGCCTCACACCACGGATGAATCCTCCAGTGGCCTCGGCGTCCTGCTGACGACAACCCTCGCGCGTGGCCGATCAGTGCGCGGCCGTGTGCGAGTAGGTCACGCGCAGGAGGGGCCTCCACGGCGGCAGGCCCTCGACGACATGCACGTGGCGCGTCGCGTCCACGCGGGCAGTGCGCGCGTCGACGGCGAACACGTCGAGCACCCGGCCGGCGATGTGCCAGCGCGGCGGGATCTCGTGCTCGGCGATCGTCACGCGCCACCATGCGCCGTCGTCTCTGTGTGCTCTCCGAAATGAGACAGATACGATTGTAAGTCTCAATGCGGACTTGAGGGTTTGCCGCCCGCAGTCTGGGCGCCCCGCCGGGCGATTTTCGATTCGGGGGGGAAATTTGTCGATGCGCGCGGGTCGCCCAATGACGACGGGACGTTTCGTACCCGGGCGCCCCGAGCAGTGTGCGAGCGTTGGCGCTGCTCGGGCCTCAGCTCGCGCAGCGCAAGCCCGGGCCTGGGCGACGCTCGAACGCCCCACCATACGTCGGCTTGTTCGTGCAAAACGGCCTCCCATGCTCGCTTCTCTCGGGCCGGCTCGCCGGCAAGCGCGACCTCTAGCGCAGCCGGCCACGCCTGCTCGAAACGCTCCCCGCGCCCTCGCGCGTCCGCGAGCTGCTGGCCGAGCTGCGCCGCCGGGCTAACGCAGACCGGGGGGCTGGCGGCTATGGCCTATCTCCTTGCCCCGGCTCGACGCGGGCACGGGCCTTCGCGCAGCCGCAGAATGTCGATTTCCTGTTGCTGCGCGCGCTGACGCCAATTCACCGTGCGCGCCCGCGCGCTCCCGTCGGCGCCCCAATTGGCGGGGATCAGACGAGACAGGCCCATCGCGTGAGCCCTTTTCATCAAATAGACCCGCACGACGTCGTGCTCGGCGCCGGATAGCCCGACCATTTTGACCGCTTTTTCGACGTCATCGCGGTCATGCGTGGGGAAACTCCAGTGGCCGTCAGGGTTGGGGAACGCTTCGCCTTTGCCGCCTAGTTCGGCGAGCTCGTGCGCGGCGTACTTGCCCCGGATCTCGCGCTCATACCACTGCGCTGAGCGCATGCTGGTCGTGCCGCCCGTGCTTGGACTCGCGCCGAACGTGACCGCGCTGACATCCCCGCCATGCAATGTGACGCTGTTGACAGTCCGTTTGGTGTAGCCGCTGTCCCAGTCGTCGTCAGTGCAGCGGAACGCAAAGCTCATTTCGTCGACAAGCTCGCGGTCCATCTTGATCTTGAGCTTTTGCGCGTCTGGATCTTCCCTGTCAAAGCGCGCGTCTACTTTCAACCCGCGATGATTCTCTAGCAAGTCAAGCGTGCCCGTGGTGCTGCCTGGCCGAGCCGTGCGCGCCAACGGTAGTCCCGTGTGTTCGACGCGGAACACGACATCCGGTTTCTCATTTAGGGTGCGCTTGAATGCCCCACTGCGGATAGTCTCTGTGAAGTCAGCGACCGTGTAGGGCGTTTCCGTCAGCGACGCGTATCCGGTGAAGTGGAACTGCGAGTCGTCGGTGTCGTCGCTGCGAAACTCACAGTCGCGCACGCAGAACTGGCGGCGCTCCAGGCTCTTGCCGCTGCGCAGGCTTTCTACCCGCTGGCGGCGAAGCGCTACGGCGTCCATCAGGGCTTCCCGCCTACCCCGATGGCGCCCAGCAGTTGCTGGGTCAGGCTGCGCTGGCGCTGAGTCCTGGCTTGCTCGCGGCGCAGGGCGTCGAGCTGGTGGCGGCGCTGTTCTGCGATGACGTCCGCGTCTTTGGGCGGTATCACCATCATGGCCGGCGTAATCACCACGTCGATAGGCGCCACGCGCGCCGCCTCGATCGCGGCCTGGCCTTCCGCCTGGGCGGCGTCGACCTCGGCCTGCACCTGCGCGTCTAGCTCGGCCAGCTCCGCACGGGCAGGCTGGGACTGCGCGATGAAGTCGGCGCGCACGCCCTCGATCTGCTGATCTAGGCGAGCCCGCTCGGCTAGCAGGCCCTCAAGCCGGCCGTCGCGCTGGCGCTCGGCCCGCTCGAGCGGGCCCTGGGCGTCTCGCCGGGCGCGGGCCTGCGACGCCATCGCGCGCTCGCGGGCATCCTGCACGGCCTGCTCTGCGACGGCCTCAGCCTCGCGCACCTTCTCGGCGCGCTCGCGCGCTTCAATCCAGCGGCGTAGCTGCGACTCCTGCACCGCCCGCGTGTAGTCGCCCGGCCCCAACTGCTGGCGCTCGCGCTCGACTGCGCGCTTGCGGCCGGCGATCGCCGCGGCGATGGCGTCGAGCTGCTCCGGTGAGAGGGGGGTCTGAGCGGCGGCCATGGTCACTCTTCCGACTGGACCACTAGGCCGGTCCCGGTCAAGTAGGCGATGCCCGTCGGATAGCGCCACAGAACTGCCGCGTAGCGGTGCAGGGTGAAGCGGACCTCCATCGTGGCGCTGAGCACCTCTGCCTGAATTGCCGTGCGCGTGGTCGACTCAAACAGCATGTGATCGGTCGGCCGAATGCACACGATCCCGTCTTGATTGGCGCCGGCGCCGAGCGTGGCCGGGATCGCGTCATCAAGGTAGGTGGGAAAACCCAGGATCGGCGGCGCGGCGGCCGGGCGCGCTTCATCGAACGTGTACGGCACGGGCGGGAGCGCCTGGTGGCCCGGTACGGCCAACGGCAGGTCCTCTAGGTCCTCTGACGAGCCCAACGCGCACCATCTAGCCGTGCGCATCAGCCAGCACTCGGGCGGAAGGTTGCGCGCGTCTCCGAGCTGGGCGCCGACCTTGCCCAGCTCGCCGAAGATTTCATAGCCCTTGGGGCTGGCGCTGGTGTATGTGACGACGCTTACCGCGCCCGCGCCCGTCGGCAGGTTGAGTATCCCCGTGATCTGCTGCTGGGAACTGCCCAGGCCAGTGAACAGGCGTTCCTCTAGCTTGCCGTCCGCGGCCTCGCCCAGGTCCTTCAAAACCGCGTGATCGAAATGGGCGCCCTGGGGCGACTGTTCCAGGTCCTGCAGGGCGCAGTCGGATATGCCGTCTACGACCATCGCGACAGAGCTGACCGCCGCGTCCGTCATGTCTTTGTTGGGCATCGCCGCGTCGTCGCCCTGGGTGCCCGCTTCAGTTCCTGCAACGATGCGCGGCAGGTTCACGCTGCCCACGCCGTCGGGCAGGTCAAAGCTCGGGATCATGCCCGCGAGCACCCGCTTGGGCCTTGCAGCCGTCGCGAAGAACTCATTAGCCCAAAGCGGGACGGCGAAGCTCCCGCCGGTCCCAGACAGCCGGTTCGGGTCCACCCGGTACTCCACTTCATCGGTCAGCCGGGCGCGCCGCTCCATCCGCTCGGCCTCGACGCGCATCTCGCCCTCGTGTTTCTCCAGCCGGCCCGCCGCGCGTGCGTCGCCCCGCTTGGCCAAGAAGATGTCCTGCAGGTAGGAGTGGCGCGCGTTTGGCCCGCGGCGTTCATAGGTGAATGGCTCGCTACGGACCTCGACTGACATAGATGAACCTCGCTCCGCTGGGATGTCGCCTTTGCCTCCGCAAGTCGCGCAGACCGTCGGCTTGGCGTCCGGGCCGTGGCCAGGCCCCGGCCCGAACGAGCCGCGGCCGTCGCAAGTCGCGCACTGGACGCGCCCCGGCGCCAGCGGTGTGCCGCTGCCCTTGAGCCTCGGCCCGCTCATGCCGCGCTCAGGTTTCTGGGCGTCGTGTACGGCGTGGCGGGCACGGCCACGGCCTCGACGATCGCCCGCAGGTCGGCGTTCTCGGGCCGGCGCAAGGCGATCGGCTTATGGCACGCGACGCCCCGCTCAAGTGAGGCGATCGCGCGATAGGCGCCGGCCAGCTCGGCCTCCAGCGCGGTTAGCCGCTCGTCGGTGCTGGGCCTATCCACGATCGACCACCGCTCGGGCGCGTCGGCCCGTTAGCTGCTCGATCGCCCGCGCCACAGCGCGCCTGCGCTGGGACTGTTGCAGGCGCCGCACGAAAGCCTCAGCCGCGTCTAGCTTGCCGGCGTCGAGCAGCGGGGAAAGCCCCTCCAGGGCCTCGTCGTCCAGGTCGATGACGGTCGGTGCCGCGCGGTCCACGCTCACCAGGCCCTCGAATTCATCGAAGCTCTACGCCGGCCAGCTTCCCGAGCCCGGTTACGCGCCATTCGGCCCTCACCGACCACCCTCCGACTTTTGGCTCTAGCTGGCCGTTTTTGGCTTTCGGTAGGAAATTTGCTGACCTGGCGGGTCGCCCTATGACGATGGACAGTGTTCGACCCGGCGCCCCGCCTCATGCGACTGCGCCCGCCTCGTCTGCCGTGACAGGTCGCCAGCGCAACCGCCATGTCGCGCGGCGCTTCTCCCTGCACTCGCAGCACAGCGCGAGCGACGTGCGCTGGCCGTCTGTGCAGCTCTCTACATCGACCGCCTGCACGTCCCGCCCGGAACGACCGCAGCACGAGCACGAGACGGGCGGCGGCATTCACGCGGCCGTCCGCTCGGCGGCGTCGACGCGCTGGACCTCGTGCAAGACCGCGCGCCTGATGAAGTTGGAGACCGAGCGATCCTCGGCCGCAGCGGCGCGGCGGACGCGCTCCGCGAAGTCAGCCGGCACTCGGGAGCCGATGACCGTTACGGACTGTGTGTTGCCTGCTTCCACGGCGACCTCCAATGAGTGCGAACAGGTGTTGTCGCTCTCACAATGCGCCGGGATTCACCCGCTCGCTAGCGCTGTGTCACGCCAGCGCGTCCGTTGTCACGCCAGCGCGTCCGTTTCTCTGTGGTGGCGCTGTCGGCAAGCGTCGCTGTAGAAGATGTGACCCGCACGAGTCGGCTTGAACATGCGCCCGCAACCGCAGCGGCAAGCGATCCTCCGGCGCAATGCTCGCCGTGTCGCTCGCAGACTGCGGCGATAGTCGGCTTCGGTGGCCCAGCGAGCGGTCATCGGCTGCGCTGCTCTCGTTCGAGCTGGAACCGTCGCCGCTCGGATGCGCTCGCTTTGCGGATTCGCAGTTCGCCGGACTTGACCTGGGCCGCGATGCGGTCGAGCTTCTCTTGGCGTGCCGTGGCCACCCTCACCTGGTTTTTCGTCCTCTGGCTCGCCGGCATCGCTTGTCGTGGTAGCACCTAACGCGCAGCCCGGCTACCGCAGCAACGTCAGCGAGCGGCCCGGCTCAGTGCGACGCTGGAAGTCGCCGAGCCTCTCGGCCAAGAACTCGCGCACCTTGGCCTGATTGAGCACGAGCTTTGGAGCCACGGTGACGACGGCGATCCGGTCCTTGTACGTGGCGCGGCCGGTCCGCTGGAAGTGCTCCAGCAGCACCGCGGCTGACTCTTCGAGGATCGGTTTGAGTCGATCGGTCTCGCGTCGAGCGTCCTCCCAAACGTCGGCGGCCTGGGCGACCGTCAGGGCCGTCTTGGAGACCCGCTCGCGCGTTGGTTTGGCCGCGGTCCTCGACATCGCACTGCAAACGGTACGGCGAGCAGCGGCAGAGCCTTGTGCGACACTGCACAAGCGGTACGAGACGCACCTGGGCGACGCCGATGAGCCACCGAACCCAGCCAGCAGGACTCACCGGGCAGCAGGCGCGCGTGCGCCTCCGCAACGGCAACGTCTACGACGGGGTCGCCACCATCCACGACGGCATGGTCTCGATCGACCACTGCCGGCTGCGCGTCGTATCGCTGATCGCCGGCCGGCAGAGAGTCACCTACAGGCCCGTGCGGCGGCGGCGCACGTTCTCGCTGGCGATCGTGCGCGACGTCGACTGGCGCTAGGCGATGCCAGCGAGCGTGACCAGCGCCTGCTCGCGCCGCGGCGACTGCCCGCGCTCGTATCCCGCGCACCACGCCGCCTGCGTCTCGCCCAGCGCGGTCGACCACGCTCGCCGCTCGACGCCGGACGGAAGCGGCGCTAGCGCTGCCGCGAGAGCATCCGACCAGGCATCCTCGAACCCGAGGCCCTGCCGCCGAGCCTCGGCCAGACGATCGAGCAGGACACACGGAGGCGATGCGGCGATCGATCGAGTCTACGATCTGGTACCGGATTGGTACCTGGAGCGCTCGCGGGCTGGAGTGCCGATCCTTGAGAACCAGCTGATTTACAGGGATTCTCGCGGTCGGCAGGGCCCAGCTCAGCTCATGCGGCGGGTGGGAGTCGAACCCACACGCCCTTGCGGACAGGGCCTTTTGAGGGCCCCGCGTCTACCGTTCCGCCACCGCCGCACGCCGCTGTCCAGTGTATGTCAGGCGGGGTACAGCGGCGCTTGCGCGTATAGGTCTTCGCCGGCCGACGGATCGCTGTGCTCGAGCTCGACGTTCCAGCCCTGCGAGAAGCCGCGCATGGCGAAGGTGACCAGCAGCAGCTGCACGGGCACGATCAGCAGTGTGAGCACGCCGAGCAGGCCCGCGTTGAGTTCCGGCTGTGCAAAGCCCGATTTGTCGCGCGCGAACCAGCTCGGGCCGGCGACCAGCGCGAAGATGCCCAGCAGAACCGCCAGCACGGCCGCGACCGGCAGCACGCCACGGTTCCAGCGCGCGGCGAAGAAGGCGAACACGATGTATACGGCGACGTAGCCGATCTGAATGGGGATGGCGCCCTCGAGGAGCTTCCAGCCGCCCACGGTCACGATCAGCACGAGCGCCGCGCTGACCAGCAGCAGCACCACGACGGTCGCGCGCGTGGCCTGCACGACCGGCTTGCTGCGGTTGGGGTGGGTGATGATCACGCCTTGCTGGCGCTGCTGTGCGGGTCCGAACGACATGATCGACATGACCATACCGCCCGGCGCGGTCCCCGTGGGGGTGAGACCCGTGTCGACGGCGGTCGGCGAGCGTGCGAGCTAGGCTCTGGGGAGCCCCTGCGGGCGTGGTGGAATTGGTAGACACGCTGGCCTTAGGAGCCGGTGGGCGCTAGCCCTTGGAGGTTCGAGTCCTCTCGCCCGCATATACAGAAAAATGCCTGCAAATCATGCTGTTTTGCTAGGCGAGCTAAGCCTCGTCGATGCCCCGAATCGGGCGCGTGTCCCCAACATATGTCCCCCAGATGCCTCGTAGGGGTTAGGCTCGGGCGCTGGCGGAGCTTCCTCCCGAGATTTCCTCCCGGATTGGGTTGGGGGCGCTTCTGGTCCGCGAGCAGCGATGTCGCCCAGGCGTGTGCTGTGACAAGGAGGGCGTTGCCCGACGCCTCCGGTGCAGGTAGCGGCGGCCACCGCGCCGCAATCGGTAGCGTCGTGTGAGGGTCGCGGCTAGAGCTCGGGCTGCCGTAAGGGTTGGGCGTGCTGGTTGGCGATCCATCGCTCCTCGGTGCTCGTCGTTGATGGCGTTGGCGGTTCGGGTTCGTGGGTGGTGTTGTGGGCCGGACAGCAGCGCCTTCTACGCTGCCCGGCGGCTATGGGTGCGATCGAGCGGACACGGCGCGATTTGATTGTGTGTCGGGGTCGTTGCTCGGCTTACCCGTGGATGACTCCGCGCCCGGTATCGAGGCGGGTTCTCGGCTTCTGCTGGCCGCGTCGTTGGCGTGCTACGCAAGTTCTTGGCCGTTTCAGCGGGGTTGAGGTCATGAACAACAGAGGCCGGATGCGCGCGATTTGTGTAGGGGCATCGCGCCTCGGCTTTCGACATACACGTGTCGGGGCTTTTGTTGAGCGAGAGGAGCGTGAGTTTTGGCTGATAGAGCGAATGTGAGGCCGGCGCAGTCTGATCCCCGTAGCGGGGGTCAGTTCGCGCTGGCGCGAGGAAAGGAGTCCGGTATGCCGGGCGATAGCGAGATGGTGTCGTTGTCAGAGCCGCTGCTTGATTGCGTAGCTGCGGCGGCGTTGTTGAACGTGCGGGTGTCGTGGGTGCGCGATGCGGCGCGGCTTGGGCATTTGCCGTGTCTGCGGGTCGGGCGGCATCTGCGGTTTACCCGGGCGATGCTCGAAGACTGGCTCGCAGCGCAGGCAGCGACCACGCACGGGCAGGCTGGTCGCGGGAGCACGCGGACGGTGGGCGCGCCGCGCCCGGGCTTTAGGCGCAGTACGCAGGCGGCGTTGTTGGCGAGCCTGACTGAGGTGCCGAACGGGAAGGGAGGGGGGCGTGATGGGTAGCGATCCGGGTCGTGGCCGTTCTCGTGGGTATGGGGGCAGGTTGGATCGTCCGCCGGGCTGGGCGGATTCGTTGATGGCGGGCCGTTCGCGTGCGGATAAGGAAGCCGACCAGGACGCGCGGTTGAAGGCGCTGCTGCTCATCGGCTGTGCGGTGGCGCTGGTGATCCTGGCGTTGCACGCGATCTTCACGGTGGTTGGTTTGCAGTTGGGGTGGTGGTCGGCGCCGGTGTTCGTCCCGGTGTTCGTGTGGGCGCTGTGCTCGGCGGCGATGAATCGGGTGTTGCGCCCGGTCGAGCTGGACGGGTGGCGCTGGCCTGCGCGGTTGAAGGGCGCCGGGCTGCTCGCGTTCCTGCTGTGGGTGTGCTGGGGCTGGTGGGCTGGCCCGGTGGCGCGGGCGTGGAAGGCGGCGCACGGTGGCTTTCACGGCATCGCGACTGATGGCCCGCGTTATCCGTTGCATGCGATCCTCGCCGCCTCGCCGATGATGATGGGGCTGGTCGCGTTTTTGCTGCTTGCGCTGGGCATGGTGCTCGCGCCGAATGTCCGCGGTCGTGAGCGGGAACCACCGCGGCCGCCGGGTGGCCCCGAGCCGCTGCGCGCGTCGTTGGTCAGCGAGCGACGGCCTCCGCTACCTGGGCGCTGGCCATGATCGCGCTGTTGCTGATCGCCACGAGCTTCGCCGCGTGCGCGACCGCCGGCCTGTGGGTTATCCGGGACATGGGTGGGGCGAGCAGGCCGAGCCGGGCGCGTGCGCTGCCGGCTGCGGGGCCTGATGACCCGTGGGTTGCCCGCACGCCACCCTCGATGGCTGGAACCAGTGTTTGGGCTGGGCAGGCCGACAGCGGCGTGCTGCGCACTCCGCCGGGCTGCGCGGCGATCGTCGTGGGGCCACCGAAGGCGGGCAAGACACGCAAAGTGATCGCACCAACGCTCGCCGCCTGGGCGGGGCCGGCGCTTGTCACCTCCACCAAGGGCGACATCCTTCAGAGCGCGGGGCGCCGCTCGCGGATCGGCCCCGTCGCGTTGTATGACCCCACGGGCTCGCTCGGGCATCCCGAGTCAAGTGTCGGGTTCTCCCCGCTCTCGCGCTGTCAGACGTGGGACGGAGCGGTCGAGGTTGCCGCCGCGTTGCTGTCTCCGGCCTCGGCGGATGAGACCGTCCGCCACGGCGAGCATTTCGCGATCGCCGCCCGCGCGTTGCTGGCGCCGCTGTTTCACGCCGCCGCGCTCTCAGGCGGCGGGATCGATCGTGCGCGGGGGTGGCTTGGCCGGTCGGAGTTTTCCCAGCCCGCGGAGATTCTGCGCGGCGCGGGTGCGACGATCGCGCTTGAGGAGCTATCCGGTGTCGCTGCGCAGGCGGTCGGGGACTACCGCACCTCCGTGCTCGGCACCGCCCAGGTCGCGCTCGCCTGGGCATCCCGCGCAGCCGTCCGGGCATCCAGCGACCCTGCGCTCACGCCGCAGATCGATCTCGGCGAGCTGATTGCCAAGAACAGCACGCTGTATGTCGTCTCTCCGTCGCGTATCCAGGAGGAACTCGCGCCGCTCATCGCCGCGCTGTTGGACGCGCTGTGTGCGCAGGCGATCGACCTGGCGATCACCTCGGCCAGCGGGCGCCTTGAGCGCCCGCTGCTGCTCGCGCTGGATGAGGTGGCGAACATCGCTCCGATACGCTCGCTCCCCCGGTTGTTGAGCGAGGGTATCCAGCAGGGCATCGTCCCCGTTCTGGGGGTGCAGGACATGAGCCAGGCTCGCGCTCGGTGGGGCGAGCACGAGACCGCAACCATGTGGTCGACCCCGGCGCTTCGCCTGGTGCTCGCCGGGGTCGCTGACCCCTACACGGCGCAGCTGGTCTCAGACGCCTGTGGTGAGCAACTGGTGTGGCGCCCGCAGGTGAGCGAGAACACCTCAACGTCTCATCAGGTCGAGCGTGCCGGCAGAACGTACACCGGGGGAGACAGCCACTCCTATGCTCAGCAGCGCGAGCGAGTCATACAGCCGGCCGACCTGCGCGCGATGCCTGCCGGACGGGCGCTCGCGCTCCCGCAAGGCCGCGAGCCGATCGGGATCGACCTGTTTCCCGGTGCCCCCGGCCTCACTGATTGTGACTGGCCAGCGTTGTGCAGGAACGGGCGTGGGCGGCTGTGTGGCGCGCGCTGACGGGTGCGGTGTTTTGCGTCGAGGGTGTGCTGTCGGATTACGCTTGTTGGTGTTCGCCCCGCGCCTTGGTGGCTATCTCGACTCCGACGGCCCATAGTCCCCCGAGTGTGGTGACGCTTTGCGCGAGCTCGGGGCCGGTCATCTCGTACTTGAGCAGCGGCTGAGCGAAGCGGGCCGCGGCCGACATGGAGCTACTCCGCAGCGCATCGGGGTCGATGTTCTGCCGACGAATCCTGTCGTCCAAGGAGTGGCGTTCGTAGGTGCGTTGCTCCTCCTCGAGGATTTCAGCGGTCAGCCGCTTTTCTGCGGTCTGCAGCGCCATTGGGTCCATTGTTTGCGCGAGTGGGCCGGCCATGAACAGGCCCACGAGGCACCCGTCCAGCAAGGCTCCTTCGGATTGCTGGTGGGCGAGTGCGAGTAGCGGGCCGCTCCAGTCGATCGGGTTCTCGGCGTCCTCGTCGGGAACGCAAAGCCGCATCACGTATTTGGAGCGCGCGAGCCTGACGGCATCCTCCATCCGGCAGCCCACGGTCACAAAAACGGCCTCCAAGCTCGACTCTGCGTCCATTGCAGCCCTCGCCGCCTGTACTGCGGCCTCAAGCTCCTCGCTCCCTCGGGTAGGCAGCGCGTGGGAGCCTGTGCGTTGGTGGCGGGGCTGGTTCATCGACATGGAATGGCGGCGTCCAGCTCATGTGTCGGGCGTTCGTTATCGAAGCGTCGCCAGTCGACGGTGATCGTGAACGTGTCGTCGATGCCAGCGTGCCCTCGGTGGTTGCTGAGCAGGATGTCATCCGCTCCCTCTGAGATGACACGCAGTGCGTTGCAGACATTCTCAGCGTCAAGGTCAAGCTCGCTCGCTAGCGACGCAATGGTGACCTCAACGCGAAGGAAGGGGTCATTTGTCCGCTGGTGGTATAGCCAGTAGATGATCGCCTTGTGCGCGTCAGAGACCCGATCGCGCCAGCGATGCTCGTTCTCGACGGCACGCTGCTCAGCGGTCAAATCCAACACATCCTCCACGAGCGGCAGCGGGCTCGGGATGACCCAACGCACAACCCCATGCTCCTCGCGGCGCTCAAAGATGCCGAGCTCTGTCATGAACTCGATGACATGCCGGCAGGAGGACATCGGTCGACCGCGCTGCGCGGCGTAGCGCTGCCACTCCTGCCAACGTGAAATCCACACGTCGCGCTCGTCGGGGTCCCTCGGGATATTGGCCGAGTTATACGGGTGGTCCAGCCATCCGCCAGCCGGAAAGCCAAACGCTTTCTCCATGTCGTCAAGATCGCGGCGAACCGTCGTGCTCTCGGCCGTCTCTCTCTGCAACAGCGTGTCAAAGCAAGCCAGCCCCAAGTCAGGCAGGAAACGCTTCCATCCTGTCAGCGACAGTTCCGAGTTTGCGTCCGACAAGGCGCACAGGTTAGGTCGCCGGCGTATACCGCTGAAACCCCCGTTTACAACCCGTGCTGAGCGGCTATGTCACCCACTCTGATGGCGGCGGCCCGCTGGTGAATCGCGGGGCGGTTGGGTCGCTTGTGTGTGTGAGTTGGCGTTCGAGGATTTCTAGGCGGTCGTGGAATAGCAGCTCGGCGCGGGGGTCGGGGGTTAGTCCGGCGTCGAGTTGTGAGCGCCATGCGCTGAGCGCTGCGAGGGTCTCCACGAGCGCGCGGTTGGTGTACCAGTCAGCGACGAGTTTTGAGAACACTTGGGGGTAGCGCTCGGCGAGCGCGTTGACGGCGGCCCATAGCTCGCGGCGCCATGTCTCGCGCTTGTCGGCTGGCTCAAGCCATCCGGGTCGCCCGGTGCTGTCTGGCGGGCGCGCAGCCTTGCCAGCGGACGGGCCGGGCTCGCTGGCGGGGTGTGCTTGGGTGCTGAGTAGCCCGTCGCGGACGAACCTTGCGGCTGTTCTGGCGATGGGCTCGCTGTTGGCTTGCGCGCGGCGGGTCAGCTGCGCGAGAGCGTGCTCGTCGAGGGTGATCGCGATCCGGCTCATAGGCTCTGGCTGATCCCTTCCTCATGGTGGATGCTGGGCTCGCGTGCGAGCTGGCGGGTGGTGGAGCGCTCCAGTTCCCGGCCAAGGTCGTCGGGCTGCTCGGGGGTGATCGTGCGGTAGACGATCGAGGGGATTTGTGCGCGGGACGCGCGCATCGTCTCTGCGAGGCGGGTGACGCGCTCGGCGTCGAGTCCCTCGCTGCCGAGGTCCTCGCGGGCGACGTGCCAGTCTGTGCCCTGGCGTGCGCGGGAGGCTTGGACGTAGGCTCCTTCTTGGCTTGTCTGCCAGCCGCCGGTGACCGCGACGGAGCGCTCCACGGTCGCGCCGATCTTGCGGTAGATGTGCTGAGCGTATGAAAGTCGCAAGCTCTCCAAGTCATCAGCGCCGACGATCACCTGTCGTGCGTCGTCGGTGAGCACGCTCACCTGCCGGCGGCCGGGGTCGATGCTTGTGATCTGGCCGCGAGCGCCGTTCTCCACACGGCGTTCTCCGTGTGGGTGGTGCTGTGTGATGAACGCGACCTCGTCTCCTTCACGCAGTCCATAGGGAACGTCGGTCAGTTCGATCTGTTGCTCGCCGAGTTCACCACGCTCTGTGCGGAGGTGTTGTGCGCGGGCGTTCATCCGGTCGATCTCCATGTTCGATGCGTCAGACATCAGAGCGACGGCGCGAACGTCATGGTTTTTGGTGAGGTCGGCCCATTGTTGGACGGCTTGCTCTAGGGCTTGCTCGCGGGTGTCTGCGAAGTGCAGTTGCCCGCGTGATTGGTAGTGGGCCATCGCGTCCTCCGCGCGCCCCGCGCGTAGATCCGCCCACGCGCGCTGCTCGTCGGGGTCATCGGTGCGGCGTACTTCGGTGAGCTTGGCGGTTGGCGCCGTGCTGGTGAGATGCGCGAAGAGTCCTCCGGCGCCGATCGCGGGCAGCTGGCGCTCGTCACCGATCGCGACGAGCTTTCCGCCCGCACGCGACACGACATCGCTCAGCGTGTCCAGGCGTCGCGTGTCGGCCATCCCTGCCTCATCGAAATACACCGTTGTTGACTCGTTCAGGGTAAGGCTGCCGGTGCGGGCTTTGGCGACCAGCGAGTCCAGCGTCATCGTGTGTCCTTCAAGCGCGGGGCTGTCGCGCCCCAGCCGCTGCGCGGTATCACCGGCGACCGCGACACCGTAGGTGTCTCGCCCGGCGTGCTGCTCTGCCCTGGCTGCCGCGTCGATCACGACCCCCTTACCCGCCCCGGCCTGACCGATCAGGACCGCCGCGCGCTCTCCCCCGACAAGAACGTCAACGGCCTGCTGCTGCTCGACGCTCAACTGCCCGCCGATGCGCTCGGCGACTTCCCCGGCCGCCAGCGCACGCGCATGCTGATCGACGCCTGGCCCGGTGCTCGCTGCCATGCCCGCTACGCGCGTCTGGATGGCTTGCTCGATGCGCCGGATCTCCCTGGTCGTCATCCGCTGGCCCTCAAGCTCGATCACCTCACCGGAGGCGACCAGCCATTGGGCGTGCTCTGAGACACGCTCGGGGGAGAGCTGCCCAACGCCTTGCTCGAGGATGCTCGCGCGCAGCTCGCGCTGCGAGAACGTCGCACCCTGCGCCGTCAAAGACTCCGTGACCCGCTCACGCCAGTCGGTGTCATCGGCGCGCGTCACGCCACCCGGAGCCTCGGCCTGGAGGCTTTCGACATGAGCGCGGTCGACGTGCTCAGCGGCGACCCGCTCATCCCACGTGGCTTGCAGCTCGAGGCGGCTCTTGGGAGTCTTTGCTTGGCGGTTCTCCAACTTGACGTTGCGCAGCTCGTCGCGCTCGGGCGCGCGGCCGTAGCGGGCACGGAAACGCTCCGCCGCCAGCCAAACCTCA
Organism: uncultured Solirubrobacteraceae bacterium; assembly: GCA_963734225.1. Lineage (GTDB taxonomy): Bacteria > Actinomycetota > Thermoleophilia > Solirubrobacterales > Solirubrobacteraceae > Palsa-744. The sequence goes on along the minus strand of CAVTGI010000014.1, from coordinate 27,149 downwards.
CGGCTGCGACCGCTCAACGCATCACGCGCAGTCTCGGAGATCCCTGCGACCTCGAAATACCGGCCATCACGACCCGTGCCCGCGACGATCGAATACCCCTGCTGCTGCAGCTCCTCTGCGAGCGCACCCCGGTAGAACGCGCCGAGCTCTCGTGCCGCGCGGAACAACGGGCGGCTCGCGACCGCCGCGAACTGCTCATCCTGGCGCACCACCCCCGTCACCACGACATGGCTGTGGATCTGCGGGTCAGGCGCACCGCCACCCGCGACCCCCCGCGCGGTCGTATGACGAAACTCTGCCGCGAGCACATCATGCGCCGTGCACAGCACCCGCCCGCCCGCGCCTTCGCGGACCACCGCGACCTCGCCCCGGAGATGCTCAAGCGCGCGTGAGACAGCGCGGCCGTGGGCGACCTCAACCCCTGCGCGCTGCTGCTCGCTGCCGATCGCCCACACCGCCGAAACGGACTTCGGAGCGCTGAACGTCAAATCGATCCCGCCCGCTCGCCGGCCATCCGCACCCGCGCGACGAATGAACTCCCCCGTCCCTGGATGGCGGCCCTCCATCAGCCGCACGAGCTGCTGCGCCCGCACCGCCTCGCCAGCCTCCAACCCGAGCCGCTCACGAGTCTCATCGAGCACATGCCAGAACCCCGGAGTCTCCGTCGGCTCCCCCGCCGAGGACAGGTAGTAGTCCCCTCGCGACGGCGCGACCGTCCGCGACTCCAGGTAGGCGCTATAGCCCGCCGCCTGTCCAGCGCCGATGCTCGCACCCGTCATCATTGCCACGAAATCTAGCAGAAAAAGTGTCACGCTCTGGCACAGTGCATCTAGTCTGTTTGGCTCTTTGCGCTGCTCCGGCGCAAAAGGGCGACGTTGGGGCTGGCGCATCAGTTGCCGTTGCTCTCAGCTTGCTGAGAGGGCGTTTGCGGGCCGGTGGTGGCACGCGACTGGCCGAGAGCTGAGACCTTCTCGAGGTCCTATGCCTTGCTCGTGTACGCGCGAACAAGAGGCAGACAAGGCCAGCGACGTAACGTGCCCGCAGGACCGGATGAACGTGACCCACCGACACCCGCTCGCGCAAGGAGTCGCCCACAGAGACGGCGAATCCCCCGCCGTAGCCATGCCCGTAACACCTGATCTTCCCGCGCTCGGGCGGGCCGTCCGTGCCCTGCGCGAGGAGCGAGGCATCAGCCAGGTCAAGCTCGCCGCCGACACCGGCTTTAGGCAAAGCTGGGTCAGCCAGGTCGAGCACGGCAAGCGCAACCCCAGCTGGACCAACGTCGTGCGGCTCGCCGAGGGCCTGGGCGTGCCCGTCTCCCAGCTCGCCGCGCGCGCCGAGGCGCCGGCTGATACGTCCACCTAGACTTTCCGCCGATGTGATAGTAGGCTGGTCCGGCAGCAACCCAAATGCAAAGTGCCCCCGCGCTGCTTGCACAGCCGGGGGCCGACACAGGAGATTCAGCTCCCATGCCAGACAAGCGTATTCCAGACGCGTTCCCGCACGACCGCTTCAGCGAGGAGGAGATCGACAACACCGTCCTGGGCTACATGCTCTACGGCGCCTCTTGGCCCTGGACTATTGAAGAGATCGCCCGCGAACTCGGCGACGAAACCAACGCCGCCGACGCCATACGCAGACTCACCCGCACCGGCCTCCTACACCACGCCGGAGACTTCGTACTCCCAACACGCACAGCACGCCGAGCCCACGCACTACGAATCGGCACCGCCTGACCCAGCAGGGCAACGGCCGAGTAAGGCGCCGCGTGTCAAAAGCACGCGGCGCCTTATCCTTCCCTTTGAGCGATTCCGCTGGGGGTCCGGGGAGTGTCCGACGAACTGTGTAGGCATGAGTCAAAAGGAGTCTCATGTCCACAGCAGCGCAGGTTGAGACGCGGGGCCAGGGTTCCGCCGGCGTTTCGCGGAGGGAGCCCGGAGGGCGACCGCAGGGAAATGCCGGCGGGCGCGATCCTGGTAGACCTCCCGGGGTGGGGGATCTACCGGATCGGGTGAGAGAGCTTCTCCCGGATGGGGTGGTCGACGAGCTGCTCGCCGGTGCCCGGGGCGAGGAGGAGATCGTTGGTCGGGGTGGGCTTTTGTCGCAGTTGACGAAGCGTTTGGTGGAGCGCGCGATGGAGGTCGAGCTGACCGACCATCTCGGCTATGAGCCTCATCTGGAGCCGCCCGGCGGCGTTGGTAATGCTCGCAACGGCACGACGCCGAAGACGTTGATCACTGAGCACGGGCCGGTGGCGATCGACACACCGAGGGACCGCAATGGCAGTTTCGAGCCGCAGATTGTGCGCAAGCGCCAGCGGCGCTTCGAGGGGTTTGACGAGAAGATTCTCGCGCTCTACAGCCGCGGGCTGTCCACCAGGGATATCGAAGCGCACCTGGCTGAGATCTACGGCGTGAGCGTGGGACGCGATCTGATCAGCCGGGTCACCGACGCGGTCATGGATGACGCCCGCGCCTGGCAAACCCGGCCGTTGGAAGACGTCTACCCGGTCGTGTTCCTCGATTGCATGGTGCTGAAGATCCGCGACGGCGGCAGCGTGCAGCGCAAGGCGTGTTATTTGGCGCTGGCGATCGGGATGGACGGCGAGCGCGACGTGCTCGGTATGTGGTTTCAGGCCAACGAGGGCTCCAAGTTCTGGATGCAGGTCCTGACCGATCTCAAGCAGCGCGGCGTGCAAGACATCCTCATCGCCTGCGTGGACGGGCTGAAGGGGTTCCCGGAGGCGATCGAGGCGATCTTCCCGGCCACGACGGTGCAGACCTGCATCGTGCACTTGATACGCCACAGCCTGAAGTACGTGCCGCGCCGCCAATACGACCAGGTCGTCAAAGACCTGCGGCCCATCTATACCGCCATCGACGCCGACGCTGCCCTGCAGGCACTCGAGACCTTCGAGGAGAAATGGGGCCAGCAGCTGCCGGTGATCGGGCAGGCATGGAGAGCGGCCTGGGAGTACGTGATCCCGTTCATGGCATTCGAGCCCGAGGTCCGTCGTGTGATCTACACCACGAACGCGATCGAGGCGCTCAACCGCCAGCTCCGCAAGGCTGTCAAGACCAAGGGGAGCTTCCCGTCAGAGGACGCCGCGCGCAAGCTGATCTACCTCGCGATCCAAAACGCGGTCCCGCAATGGACACGAACCCGCGGCTGGACAAAGGCACTGCTCGCGTTCAAGATTCACTTCGGAGACCGTCTACCCGACTGACAACCATCAACCCCGCCTACACAGTTAGACGGACGCCCTCGGGGTCCGCGCTTCGCAGGTGTCGTGGCTGGGAGGGTCGGTCCAGAAACAGCAAGAGCCGTTTAAGCGACCGCAAGAGGCCAGATCGCCGCAGGCCCGGGGCCCTTCAGTTGCCGGGCAGTCTTTATCGTGTCTGTTGGATGGCGGCCTCGACTCTGGCGAAGCCGTCCTTGATCTCGGCGCGTAGCTGACGTAGTTCGCGCAGCAGCGTGTCCGAGCTAGTGCTGATCGCTGATCGACCCGCGAGCGTCAGCAGTTCAGTGGCGTCGGTGTGAAGCACGCCGGCCAGCCGTTCAATGATCTCATCGGAAGGGGGGCCTTGCTCGCCGTTCTCGATACGGGAGAGGTTGGCAGCGCTCATCGGCACCTGCTCGGCTACTTGGCGCTGGGTCAGCTTGGCCGCCCTGCGCAACTGACGCAGGCGCGAGCCAAGCGCGAGGGCTCGCTCCGCCTGGCTGGGTCCTCGCGCGCTTGTCATCCGGCTTAGCTTCCGCGCGCACGAGTCCACCCCTTGACGAGTTACGGACTATCGCACTATGGTACGCACGCCGTAAGGGCACTTCAGGCAAAAGAAAGGCTCAACTTGAAAACCCGGTCAGAAACGCATGTCGAAATCTGAACTCTGGTCCAGGTAGAACTTGCGGAACTAATCTGGTATTCGGACTTCTGCTGTTTCCATCATTCAAGGCGAGGGGGCTCAACATGAGGTTCGGCGTGCGACGACTTGCGGTCTGTCTGTTGTGCTGCGGAGCTGGGCCGGCGGTTTCGCCGGTCGTTGCGCTGGGGGCAAGCTCGCCATCTGCTGAAGGGAGTGGTGCGTCCTCTCCGCTGAGCGGCTCGCTGGTGGTCCCGGGCTCTCTGACTGGGGGCGAAGAAGCGCGGGCGGCGGAAGAAGCCAAGCGCGACAATCCCGAAGCTGTTGCGGCGCGGGAAGCGTCGCAGACGAAGTACGAGGGATTGGACGGCGAAGCGCAAGCGAACGTGGCCAGCGAAGCCGATCCGCGCGCGATCGACAGTCCGGGCGGCGGTCCGCCTGCGCTACCATCTGGCCAGAGCATCGCTACGTACTCTGCGGACAACGTCGCGACGTTGAGCCTGCCCGGAGGACAGCACGGGGTGCTGGAATCGACGGCCCCGATGGCCGTCGAAACTTCCGCGGGTCAGCGCGTGCCGATCAATCTCGGCCTGAATGACGTGGGTGGCGCGTTTGAACCGAAGACGCCAGCGGAAGGCGTGAGCCTGCGGATTCCCAAGCATCTGGCCGACGGTGTGTCGCTGGCGTCCGGTGGGGTGTCGCTGACGCCGGTCGACGAACATGGTGTCGCGTTGGGCGGAACAGAAGGTGCGATCACGGGCGCCACGGTCTTCTATGGCTCTACCGAGACCGATGCCGCGGTAGCCGTGAAGCCGACCACATTTGGGTTCGATCTGCAGACGCTTTTGTATTCGGCCAGCTCGCCGCAGACGCTATTCTTCCGTGTTGGCTTGGCGGAAGGCGCGTCGCTTCGCCAAGTCGAAGGCCCGGGTGGCGTGCAGGTCATTGATGCCGGCCAGGTGATAGCGGCCATCGCCGCACCCAGCGCGGTGGATGCGGAAGGGACCTCGGTACCCGTCTCTATGGGCATTGCAGGAGATACGCTGACGCTGACTGTCGATCATACGGAGGGAAGCTACCTGTATCCGATTGTTGTGGACCCGACGGTGAGCGATAAACATCTTGCCTTGCCGGGGAATTGGGCGTTCGGCACTGACTCAGAAGACTTCGTGGGATACGAAAACCTGAGCACGAAAGAATACCCTTATCCGATACTGATCGGTGTTCAATCAAAAGGCGGCAAATACGAAGCGAACCAGTACGGTATCGTGCAATATCCGACACAGCACGAATCGAGGGTCTACGAGTTTTTTGCTCACACTGAAACCTTTAACGGCCTGATCAATTTCGAAGAAGACCAGATAGAGGCGACGCTATCCATAGCGAACAATAAAAAAGAAATTGAAAATACAGGAGGCAAAGCGGTCGTACTACCCAATAACACAGAGGTACACGAATCGACGTTGTGTGTCGAATCCGGTTGCGGTACGGGCTCGGTTGCGGAACACCACGAAAACTACGCGCAGCTCGAAGAGCATGCGCTCGTCAACGGCGAACAGAGCTTTGCCGCCCAGTTGACCGAAGAATCTCCGAGTACGTATGTCGCGGTCGCTCAGGAAAAAGGCCCGTCGGTGAGTGTCGATACAACCGATAAAACGTTTGGGTCGGCGCCGAATGGTGCCTATCCGGGGCAGTGGGTCAATGCTGGTTCGGGGAAGATCGGGACTGTCCCGACCGATCCGGGGATCGGTATCAGCGCGGCGAGCTACAGCTCGCCGCAGGCGTCGGGCTGGGGACATAGCTTCCAAGCGGTTCCCGGATGTCATGGAGTGCAGTGTGACGAGTGCTGGAACCTGAGCAGCAGATGCGAATCCGGCCACAGCACCAGCAACGAACAGCTCACATACACCCTCAGCGGCTTGCCCGACGGCGAAGACACGGTCGAAGTCAAGGTCGAGAACGCCACCGGTGAGACCGCGACGACGACGGGAAAAGTGCTTATGGACAGCACGCCGCCGCATAACATCACGTTGTCAGGCTTGGGGAGCGGAAACCAGATTGGCGAATATGAGCATAGTCATGTCAAGATTGAAGCGACCGACGGTTCGGGCTCGACCCCGAGCTCGGGGGTAAAATCGATCGAGGTCGCCATCGACGGGCGGGAAATCGGCAAACCGCAGGGCTCCTGTCCGAAAGGTCCGTGTACGGCGAGTGGGGAATGGGAAATCAATGGCGCCGAACTGGGGGTTGGAGCACACAGGCTCAAGGCGACCGCGACGGACAACGCCGGCAATGTCGCCAGCGAAGAATTCACGGTCACGGTTCATCACGCCACGCCTGTGTCGTTGGGTCCGGGCTCTGTCGGCCCGCTGTCGGGCGAGTTCAGCCTTGGTGCCACGGATGTGTCGGTCAGCGCTCCGGGGTCGAGCTTGACGGTCAGTCGAAGCTATGGCTCGCGGCACCTGACGGCGGGGTCGGAGGGGCCGCTCGGGCCGCAGTGGAGCTTGAGCGTCGGGGGCCAGGAAAGCATCACGAAACTGGCCACCGGCAGCGTGACGTTGACTGCGGCGAGCGGTGGGCAGACGACCTTTACGAGTAAAGAAGGGGGTGGCTTCAACTCTCCGCCGGGCGATACGAACCTGGCGCTGACGGAAACAAAGAACAGCAAAGGGGAACTCACGGAATACGTGCTCAAGGACGCGGCCGATGCCGCTACCACGCGTTTTACGTCCTTGAGCGGACCCTCGGCGAGCCTGTGGAAGCCGACGAAGCAGGAAGGGCCGCTGGCCGCGCAGACGGTGAGGTACATCTACCAAACCGTGGAAGGCGTAACCGCGCCGAAGTGGGCGATTGCGCCCGAACCGGCAGGAATAGCGTCGTGTATCGCGAAGGCCGAAAAATCCGAAGCGCTCGTAAAGGGGTGTCGCGCGCTTGAGTTCAAGTACGCAGAAAAAACCAAGGAAAGTATCGGCGAAAACGAAACACAATGGGGTGAATACAAGGGGCGCTTGAAGCAGGTGCTCTTCCATGCGTATAACCCGGCTAAAGGCATTGAAAAAATGGAAGAAAAGCCTGTCGCGGAATATGTCTATGACAAACAGGGCCGACTGCGCGCGGACCGGAACCCGCAGATAGAACACCCTCTGAAGACGATGTACGGGTATGACGCCGAAGGGCATGTGACGGGGCTGACGCCCCCGGGGCAGGAGTCGTGGGCGTTTACGTACGGTACGATCGCCGGCGATTCAAACACCGGAAGACTCTTGAAGGTCACCCAGGCGCCGGTCGCAGCAGCACTGTGGAATGGGAAACTACCGGAAAACACCAAAGCGCCGGAACTGTCAGGCACGCCGGTCGTGGGAGTGCGGATGGCAGTGTCGACAGGCACGTCGTCGAACTCCCCGATCGTTTATGGCTACCAGTGGGAGGACTGCAGTACCGAAGGCAAAGAATGCACGCCGATTCTAGGAGCGACGAACGCGAACTACACTCCCGCGGAAAGCGATGTTGGGCATACCCTGGTAGCGGAGGTGATCGCAGCGAACGGTGGCGGGTCGGTCGTGGCGTCTAGCGCCGCTAGCAGCAAGGTAGAAGCGGCCGAAATCAACGAATATTCGCTTCCCTCGGCTAGTTACCCGTCTGGGATTGTCACAGGGCCGGACAAAAATCTTTGGTTTACGGACTTTTCTACGGCCAGTAAGATCGGGAAGATCACGACGGCGGGTGCGATCACGGAATACTTGTTGCCTGCGAGCAGTGGCCCGTACTCGATAGCTCCTGGTCCAGAAAAAGAAAATGCTCTGTGGTTCACCTTGACAGTGACTCACAAGATCGGGAAGATCACGACGGCGGGCACGATCACGGAATATGCGCTTCCAGAAAAAAGCGAACCGAGGGGGATCACTCTAGGGCCTGACGGCAACCTTTGGTTCGCAGATTACGGCACGGGCAAGATTGGGAAGATCACCACGTCAGGCACGATCACCGAATACTCGCTGCCCAAAGAAAGCAAACCTTGGGCGATCACTGCGGGCCCGGAAAAAGAAAATGCCCTGTGGTTCACCGAGATCGGCACAAACAGCAAGATCGGGAAGATCACCACGTCAGGCACGATCACCGAATACTCGCTTCCAGAAAGAAGCGAACCGGCCGGGATAAGCGCCGGCCCAGACGGCAACCTCTGGTTCACAGATGAGGGAACCAGCAAGATTGGGAAGATCACCACATCGGGCACGATCACCGAATACTCGCTACCGACCTACAGCGAGCCCTGGGGGATTACTGTGGGTCCAGATAAAAATCTCTGGTTTGCCGACTACGGAGGCAAGATAGGCAGAATCACAACGAGTGGCACGATCACCGAATACCCCACCCCCGCCCTTGGACGAAACGAGGGGATCACCCCAGGCCCGGACGGCAACGTGTGGTTCGCGGACTATGGCTCGAGCAAGATCGGAAAAGTCAATCTCAACCCCACTCAAGGGGAAGTCGTCGCCTCACAGCCCGGCTCAACCGTCGAGTACCACGTACCGCTGTCAGGAACAGGTCTGCCGACTCTGACCAGCGCAGAAGTGGAAAAGTGGGGTCAGAAAGACGATCCCACCGAAGGTATGGCGATCTTTCCCCCGGACGAACCACAGAGCTGGCCGGCGAGCAAATATACGCGCGCCTCGATTACGTACCTGGATGAAGTGGGCCGCGCGGTTAATGTGATCTCCCCGAGTGGCGCGATATCGACCTCGGAATATAACGGAACAAATGCCGTGGTACGCGGTCTCAGCGCTGACAACCGCGTGGCCGCGCTCAAAGAAGGCTGTGAATCCAAAGAAAAATGTAAGTCGGCGGAAGTCTCGAAACTGCTCGACACGGAGAGCACGTACGAAGAAAAAGGCTCAGAACCGGGTACCGAACTGCTGAGCACCCTGGGACCACAACACACCGTCAAGCTCGCGAGCGGGACGCAGGTTGAAGCGCGCTCCCACACCGTCTACAGCTACGACGAAGGCGCGCCCTCCGAAGGGGGGCCATATCACCTCGCGACCAAGACTACGCAGGGGGCACAGTACTCCGGGAAAGAAGAAGACGTGCGCACAACCACCACCTCATACTCAGGCCAGGAAAACCTCGGGTGGAAACTCCGCAAGCCGACGTCCGTCACGACGGCCTCAGGCGGACTGAACCTCACGCACACCATCGCCTACGAACCATCTACCGGCAATGTGAAGGAAACCACAATACCAGCAGCTACGAGTGAGCAAATCAACGAATATTCGCTTCCCTCGGCTAGTTACCCGTCTGGGATTGTCACAGGGCCGGACAAAAATCTTTGGTTTACGGACTTTTCTACGGCCAGTAAGATCGGGAAGATCACGACGGCGGGTGCGATCACGGAATACTCGTTGCCTGCGAGCAGTGGCCCGTACTCGATAGCTCCTGGTCCAGAAAAAGAAAATGCTCTGTGGTTCACCTTGACAGTGACTCACAAGATCGGGAAGATCACGACGGCGGGCACGATCACGGAATATGCGCTTCCAGAAAAAAGCGAACCGAGGGGGATCACTCTAGGGCCTGACGGCAACCTTTGGTTCGCAGATTACGGCACGGGCAAGATTGGGAAGATCACCACGTCAGGCACGATCACCGAATACTCGCTGCCCAAAGAAAGCAAACCTTGGGCGATCACTGCGGGCCCGGAAAAAGAAAATGCCCTGTGGTTCACCGAGATCGGCACAAACAGCAAGATCGGGAAGATCACCACGTCAGGCACGATCACCGAATACTCGCTTCTAGAAAGAAGCGAACCGGCCGGGATAAGCGCCGGCCCAGACGGCAACCTCTGGTTCACAGATGAGGGAACCAGCAAGATTGGGAAGATCACCACATCGGGCACGATCACCGAATACTCGCTACCGACCTACAGCGAGCCCTGGGGGATTACTGTGGGTCCAGATAAAAATCTCTGGTTTGCCGACTACGGAGGCAAGATAGGCAGAATCACAACGAGTGGCACGATCACCGAATACCCCACCCCCGCCCTTGGACGAAACGAGGGGATCACCCCAGGCCCGGACGGCAACGTGTGGTTCGCGGACTATGGCTCGAGCAAGATCGGAAAAGTCAGCCTGAGTTCTTGGGTGGGCAACGCGGGCGCCCATGATAACCAAACGATCTACTACACCACGGCGGCCAACGAAAAATACAAAGAATGCGGTGAACATCCTGAATGGGCGAATCTGCCATGCGAGACGAAGCCCGCGGAACAACCGGAAGTCAGCGGGCTGCCGAACCTTCCCGTCGCCACGAACAATGCGTACAACATGTTTGACGAGCCAGAAAAAGAGACGGAAACCGCTGGCTCCGCAACCCGCACCACTACCATGACCTACGACGCAGCGGGCCGGCCGCTCACGAGCGAACAGACCTCAACCGAAGGCAAGGCGCTGCCGAAGGTCACCCACAAGTACAGCGAAACGACGGGTCAACTGGTCGAACAGAGCACCGGGAGCGAAAGCGAAACAAAGACGATCGCTAGCAAATACAACACGCTCGGACAGCTCACCTCGTACACTGACGCGGACAAAAACACCTCGACGTATGAATATGAAGGCGAAGGGAGCTACAAAGGCACAAAAGAACTAGACGGGCGCCTGAGACACGTCAGCGACGGGAAGGGCACCCAGGTTTACACCTATGAAGAAACGACAGGAGCACTCAAGGAACTCGTGGACACCCAGGGTAGCCATGTCCTCACGTTTACAGGGTCCTACGACATAGAAGGCAACATCACGAGCGAGGGCTACCCCAACGGCATGACCGCCACCTACGTCCGAAACACGGCGGGCGAGACGACGGGGATCGAATACGTCAAGAACACCCACTGTGCCACAAAATGTCCCGAAACATGGTTTGTCGATAGCGTCACACCCTCGATCCACGGACAGGCGCTCGAACAAGCGAGCAGCCTCAGCAAAGAGAGCTACACCTACGACGAATCAGGACGACTCACACAGGTCCAGGAAACGCCCACCGGCGAAAGCTGCACGACCCGCGTCTACGCGTATGAAGCAGACACCAACCGCGCGAGTCTCACGACCGCCAAAGCTAACTCCAAAGGCGAATGCACAACCGAAGGCGGCACCGAAGAAAAACACTCCTACGACACAGCCGACAGGCTCATCGACACCGGTATCAAATACAACGAATTCGGCGACATCACCAAACTCCCGGCCGCCGACGCCGGTGGCCACGAACTCACAAGCACCTTCTATGTCGACGGACAAGTGGAAGGCCAAACTCAGAACGGGCAGAGCAACACCTACCAACTGGACCCCGAACACCGGACCCGCGAAACGATCGCCGGCACCACCGCGACCATCACCCATTACGCCGGTCCCGGCGAAACGCCCTCGTGGACGGTCGAACCGGTCTCCGGCCACTGGAGCCGATACGTGTCGGGCATCACGGGCTTCGCAGCGATCGAGACGGGCACCACAGAACCCGAACTGCAGCTGATCGACCTGCAGGGCAACGTCGTGGCCAAAGCGTCGGCAAGCGAAACCACGACGAAACTGCTCTCCACCGAACGATCCACCGAGTATGGCGTGCCGACGACCACCAAACCCGCGAAGTACGGCTGGCTCGGCAGCGACCTCCGCGCGACCGAACTGCCATCCGGGGTGGTCGCGATGGGCGCCCGCAGCTACGTTCCCGAGATCGGTCGCTTCCTGCAGACCGACCCCGTCCCCGGCGGCTCCGCCAACGCTTACGCCTACACGTACGGCGATCCGGTCGACAGCTCTGACCCCAGCGGTGAGTACACAGCGGAATTCGACAGTGCCGGAGGAGAAGTCGCAGCCGGGGTGGGCGCTGCCCTCATAGCCGAACGCAAGGCCGCAGAAGAAGCCGCGGCACGAGCTGTGTCAGAAAAGGAGGCCGCCGAAGCAGCATTCTGGGCAGGACTGGAACACGTCGCAAGCGAAGCACCCGAGCCACCAGAACCGGTGCCGTCGTCATACGTTTCTCGGTCGGTTTCGCTGCAACTCGGCAGTGGGGACGCAGCGATCGCAGCCTTCGACCGGACCTTCGAGATTCCGAGCGAGTCAGCCATTGCGCTAGGCGGCGCCATGGGGATAACTGGGTCCTCGCCCAACTCACTTGAACTAGGCCTGGCCGGCGTGCCCACGTGGGCGTTCCGATTCCTTGAACATATCATTCATCACGACATCTCAAAGGTGGGTTTCGCGCTCGCGGAGGCTGGGACGGAATCGGTACTGTCGCCAGAGCCATATGTCACAGTGAATATAGCGGGCTCCGTTCGCTATGGTATCTACAACATCCAGATCAAATGGCTTGGAATCGAGTTTTACGAGCCGTAACAGGCTGTGTCAGGTATGAATATTAAGAAACTCAAGCGCCGCCTTGTTGATGTCAGACTTGCCTTGATCGGATACAAGACCGGGAACGAGCCTGACTGGCTTCGGATAAAGAGGCTGGCATCCTTCCAGGCTAGGGTCGAGGAGAGCGACGAGCGGGCATTGGCGGCGATTGCGGGTGAAGTACGGCGTCATCCGAACGCCGCGAGAGAGGCACGCGAACGATTGGCGCCGCATATCTCCTGCTATGAGGCCGATCGAGCGGTTCGCCTCATCGACGCTGCGGTGCACGGTTCGCCTGTGCAGCCGATCAGGCCCGACCATGCTGAGTTGTTTGAACAGGAAGCCAGACTTGGCAGGATGCCGCTGCGCGATGCGTTTGCGGAGGTGGTGTCCCGTGAAACGGAGCTCGAGCACATAAGGCAGCGACTCGATGAGAGCCACGCAGCTTTGATGTCATCAAGGGACGAGCGTACCGAGCATGCGTTGAGTCATGATGCGTTTGTGATGCTACGCGATGCGCAGCGCGAAGTAGACCGGATTATTGGTCCGCTGTCGCAGCATCCCGATCCGTTGCTACGGTCGTACATTCCACGGAACATCGCATACTGTTGGCTGAGAAATATCTCCGGAACGCCGCCACCCACTGATCCGGATGTGTCATACTTCTCGCGCTTGGATAGCGGACGCGCCGGTGGCCAGTGACGAGTACATTGGATGGGTGGTAAAAGGGGCCGAAGCCCCGCGAGGATCACAGCTGTCTTACGGATTGAATGGCGGAGGCGGTGAAAGTCGGACGCGAGCGAGCGAGGGATGTGGCGTGACCATCGAGTGGCCCTCGAATTATGGCATGATGCCTACGTACTTTATCTTCGCGGCGGATCGGACGGTCCTCCAGCGCTGCGGAGGGCGGTAGACGATCGTGCAGAGGAGGGCGACCACGCTTTGAGGGCAGCCGGGTGCGCCGTTGGAGCGCCAAATATGGACGGACGCAAGTATGATCACACGCTTGCAGGAATGGTGTGCCCGCTCACGCAAAACTCCCCACTTCTGCTCACGGAAATTCCCCAGGCCTAGCGGCCCGTGTCGCGTAGCTGAGCCGTAGGCGAAGCGGAGCGGCTGGGGCCGGTGCGGTTCTGTCGGGTCCCCCCTCGATGGTCGTGGTGCTTGACGCCATCGACCAAGAGAGGGAGGACCTCGGGGATGCTCACACAGGAGGACGACATGGAGATTGCTGCGTTGCGTGGTCGGGGCTGGTCGGTCTCGGCGATCGCGCGTCACACGGGCCGGGATCGCAAGACCATCAGGACCTATCTGGCGGGCCAGGCCAAACTGCGGGAAGCGGCGACGAGCGTGCTCGAGCCCTACCGGCCGTATCTGCAGGCGCGGTTCGCGGAGGACCCGCACGTGCTGGGGACCGTGTTGTTCCGTGAGCTGGGGGAGCTCGGGTTCGATCGGTCGTATCAGACGTTCACGCGGGAGCTGCGGGTGTTGGGGTTGCGTCCGCGGTGTGAGTGTTGCCGGCGTGGTGGTGTCGATGTCACGATCGAGATCGATCACCCGGCGGGGGAGGAGCTGCAGTTCGACTGGCTGGAGCTACCGGAGACGCCGTGGGGGCAGGCGGCTTACGTGCTGATCGGCGTGCTGTCGCACTCCGGGCGCTGCCGTGGCGTGTTCAGCGAGGGGCAGACCGGCCCGCACGTGATCGAGTCCCTAGACGGGGTGTTGCGGCGGTTGGGCGGCACTGCGCGGCGTTGGCGGACCGACCGGATGGCCGGGGTGGTCTACCCGGGCAGCGACCGGTTGCTGCCGGAGTTCGTGGCGTGCGCGAAGCATTACGGTGTCGGTGTCGATGTTTGCCCCGCGCGGCGCGCCAAGCGCAAAGGCGTCGCCGAGGCCGCCGTGAAATACCTGACACGTTCGTGGTGGTGCTCAGCGGCCCTCGCCACACCGGCGCAGGCCCAAGCCGCCCTTGACCATTTCTGTGTCGACGTTGCCGATGAGCGCCGGCGTGGCCCGAGCACGATCGCGAAGCTCGCTGCCAGCGAGCGGTTGCTGGGGCTGCCCTGTGGTCCGTTCCCGGCGGAGATCTGCGTGGAGCGCCCGGTGTCGCGCTCAGCGCTGGTGGCATTCCAGGGCAACCATTACAGCGTCCCCGCCGCGCTGGCGAGCGCTCCAGAGGTCACGGTTCGTGCCCGGCTCGGTGATCAGACGCTGCGGATCGTCAGTGCCGCGGGCACACCGGTCGCCAAGCATCGCCGTGCACCCGCGGGCGCTGGGCAGACGATCCGATCGAGCGAGCACGCGGCGGGCCTTGAAGAGGCGGTGCTCACCGCGTTCACGACACGCCAGCCGTGCCGGCGAAAGCAGAACCGTCCACCCGGCCAGGCGGCGCTGGCGGCCGCGGCGATCCTGCGTGGCGAGCAGCCCGCCGATGGTGATGGTGTCGTGATCGATCTGGAGCGCTACGCCCAGTTCGCGGGGGTCGCACGATGACCGACTATCTCTCAGGCTGGAACGTTGGTGTCGATCCCGAGCAGTCAGAGGTCCTGCCCGATGGCAGCATCTGCCAGGAAGTCACACTCGTGTTCGTCGACGAGGAACCCCACGCCAAAGACGACGAGCCGCGGTGGTTGCGAGCCCCTGTGGCCGTCACGCTGACGCCGGTCAAGGCGCGCACGTTCGCGGCACGGCTGATGGCCGCGGCCATCGAGGCAGAACACGTACCGCCCTCACCACGAGCGGAGGACCGCTCATGAGCGACCACGTCTATCAGCAGCTGCGAAGCCACCTGGCGGCATTGAAGCTGACCGCGACAGCGGAGGCTCTCGCGGACGCGCTCGAGCAGGCCGAGCAGACCAAGCCCGGCTACACACGCTTCCTCTCAGACCTGCTCGGGGTCGAGGTCGGAGCGACCGAGCAGCGCGCGCTGGAGAGCCGTCTGCGCCTCGCTGGGCTCCCGCAGACCAAGACGCTGGAGGAGTTCGACTTCGACGCTCAGCCCACGCTGGACCGGCGTCTGATCGAAGAGCTCTCCACCCTGCGGTTCGTCAAGGAGAAAGCCAACCTTTTGTTCATCGGGCCGCCCGGGGTCGGCAAGACGACCCTCGCGATCGCCTTGGCTCTGAAGGCCGTGCACGCCGGCTACCGCGTCTACTACACCACCGCCGCGGATCTCGTCGCCCGCACCGCGAAGGCCGCCATCGAGGGCCGCTGGCAGGCCACGATGCGCTTCTGGAACGGACCTGCTGTTTTGGTCGTTGACGAGCTGGGCTACCTGCCGATGGCGGGCGAGGCGGCATCCCATCTCTTCCAGGTCATCAGCCGCCGCTACCAGCACGGCTCCATCATCCTGACCACCAACCGCGACATCACCAGCTGGGGGCAGATCTTCGAGGACACGACCGTCGCGGCAGCGATGCTCGACCGCCTCCTGCACCACGCCACCGTCGTCCAGATCAACGGGCCTTCCTACAGGATGCGCCACCACCAAGCACGCCTGGACCAACTACGCGACGGGCTGATCAACCCCGCAGGGACCGGGCTATGAGCGACTACCGCTTCGAGATCGACACCCAGGCCGGCCCCGCACGCGAGGGGATCCTTGGTGGCCGCGCGCAGCTGCTTGTTCGTGTCCGGCTATTCGACGGGCCCGGCGTTATCCAGACAGACACCGGACAGCCCCGCGACGCACCCGACATCTATACCGACCTGCGGCCCGAGGATGCCCGCTCCTTCGCGTTCACGCTGCTCAGCGTCGCCGAGCACGCCGAGCACCAGACCCTCGAGGCCGACTGGTTTACCCAGCACTGAACACGACCCACTCCAGATCACGCGATCTCAGCCCCCCTCGCCGCTCATGCCGCGACCGATCCCTCACCCCAACACCGCCATGTTGCACACTCAACCAAGTGGGGAATTCCCATAAGCAACTCTGAGGAAATTCGACGATCCTTGACAATGGTCCGTTGGCTACACGATGGTGGGCGTTGGAAGGAGAAGGTCCACACCGACGCTCTAGTCACCGTGATCGTTGAGGCGATAGCAGAGCTCCGTGAGCGCGAGGTCAGTGGGCCGGAAAGCTCGTAGTGATGGCGCGGAGCCTGGCGGCCATCGGCTCGACCAGGCAACGGATAGGTCCGCCCACTAAGAAACCCGAAATGCGTCCGACACGAGTGCGGCGTCCTCAGCGCGGTCCCGGAAGGCCATATACATCTCGGTGACCTCGATGCTGCCGTGGCCCATCCACTGCTGGAGGGTGCGCGGATCGACGCGGCTGACCATGATGGTCCCGAAGGTGTGGCGCAGGTCGTGTAGGCGCACTCGCGGCAGGTCGGCCTGCGCGAGGGCCTTATGGAAGCGCTTGCGTAGCGCGTTGGGATCAACGTGTGTCCCGCCGCGGCCGATGAATACAAGGTCGCGCGGCGCCAGATAGTGCTGCCGCTCGCGAAGCGGCGCGAGCGACTCGGCGACCTCCGGCGCCATCGGCACTGTGCGTCCATCGCCGGACTTGGGTGTGCCCTCTCGGCCTCGTGTGAAACTTGCCTCGACGCTGATGAGGCTCCGCTTGAAGTCGATCGCCCGCCAGCGAAGGGCAAGCAGCTCGCCGAGCCGAAGGCCGCAGAAGGCTGCCGTGGCAAAGATGGCTCGGTCGGTGTCATCGGTCGCGGCCGCGAGAAGCGCGTGGACCTCGGCCGGCTCGAGAAAGGAGTTGCTGCCGAGCGTCTGCTTGGCCTTGACACGGCCAGGGCGCTTGACCTCCGTGACGGGATTGACCGTAATGCCGTGTACCTCGCGTGCCCGCCTGTAGATCCCGTTGAAGTTGATGAGGTACTTGCGGATCGTGCGCGGTGACGGTGGAGTCCTCCGTAGCTTGCCGTCGCCGAGGCGCCGCTCCGCGCGGAAGCCTGCCTTCCAGCGCTCGATCTCGTGTGGCGTCACGTCCTCCAATGCTTTGTCGCCGAAGTGCTGGCAGATGCGGTCCGCGCAGTTCTTGTAGTCCATGACCGTCGATCGCTTCACCTTCGCCTCGTGCTCCCCATAGCGAAGCCACTCATCGGCGGCCTGGCGGACAGTTACACGCTGCTGCAGCGCTTGGGGCTGTCGTTCCCTCGGCGCTTCGGCGAGCAGTGCGTGCAGTTCATCGCGGGCGTCATCAGGCGTCAGAAAGCCCGCGGGCTTCGGACCGTCCGCTGCGCGCCAGCGGGGGGCGCCTCGTGCGGTCTTCCCGTGTGGCTTGACCCACGCTGGCCCGAGCCGCTTCTGATGCTGTCCCGCTCCGTCGCGCCACTTGGCGAACCACACCCGCCCCGACTTCCTCTCAACGACGTAGATGTGGCCCGTGGGTCTACGCTGGCTGCTCATGTACTCGCTTCAGTTGTCCCGGCCACGGACCCGCGGGTGTGTCCCCCACGTGTCCCCAATCTGTCCAAGCCTATTCTACCTAGTCCGGCCGACACCACGATACAAGCCATATTCTGCGCCTACTCTCAAAGATAGCGCAGAACTTAGGAGCCGGTGGGCGCTAGCCCTTGGAGGTTCGAGTCCTCTCGCCCGCATTCTCTCGTCCGCATTCGTACATGGGTCGCGCTAATCGCCAGTGGCCGAGAAGTGCTCGGGATCGATCGGGCCGAGCACGCCGCCCACCAGCTTCAGCGGCCCGGGATAGGCGCGCAGCACCGCGATCAGCTGTGAGGGGTCGGTCACGTCGACGGCGCCTCCCGGGTATTTGGTCGTCTCGTGGTTGCTCAGACCGGCCGGCGCACTGTAGGCACCAGCCGCGTTCAGCTGCGCCTGTTCGTAGAAGGTCCTGTAGCCGCTCGTGACCGCCCCTGTCCAGCCGTGCTCATAAGCCCAAGCAAGGACTGGGACGATCCAGTCGGCGATCGGCTTTGACCGTGGGTTCCATGGGGCGAGTGGCGTCTGCGCTTCGGCGGCTGGGCCCGCGGGATATGACGCGCCGCCTTCGAAGGACGCGGCCGATTCTCCCGACGGCAGGACGATCCCGGCCCTGCGCGCGGCCTGAAGCTCGCGGCGGACCTCCGCGTCCGATGGCGCGCCCGCTGCTATGTGCACCTTGCCTTCCGCCAAGATCTCGTCCGAGCTGGCGTCGATGCGCGCGACCACGTCGCTGGCCTGCGGATGCGGGTAGCGCTGCGACGAGGGGGCGTGGCCGGTGGGGGCGTGGTGCACGGCAGCGTTGGGAACGGCCGCTTCGCCGCACCTGGACGCGCCCACAGCAACGACCACCATGAGCGACGAGAGCGTCGCCCGCGCATGGAGTGCCATGGGCTCAGTGTCTCAGAACCGGCTGGCGCAAACGGCGCCAGCGCCGGCTAGTGCTAGGGCGAGGTCAAGCGGACGATTTTCCAGCCCGCTTTGAAGGGGCTGAGGTAGTAGGGCGGCTCCTCGGTCGCCAGCCGTTCGTCGTAGATGTATTCCTTGGCATAGCCGCTGCCGCCGAGGATGCCCACGATCCCGCGAAACTTCTGCGCGATCGCGCCATAGACGTTGAGTTCGCCGAGGCCAGCGCCGCATTTGTAGTTGTCGACAAGGAAAGAGTGAGACGTCGAAAGAATCGCCGCGTAGATCCAGGGGTTTTTCAGCGACCCTGCCCCGTTGACGTTGGATGAGCATGGGTGGTAGATGCGCACATCGCGCGTGGCGATCAAACCGAGCGCGGTGGTTCCCGTCGGCGCAGCGCCGTTGGTTATCCCGGTCGGCGTGACGTTACCGTTGATGATCAGGTCGGTTTCGGCGCCGATCGTCAAAGATTTGCTGTAGGTGCCGTGAACGTAAACGCTGCCGCAGTTGGCTTCTTCTTCATACGTTGTCGCCGTGTCGGTTCCTTCCTGGAGAAATTCAGTGTACTGACAGCCCTTGGATCGGACGAAGATCAGGCCGTTGCTGGGCCATTCGATGGTTTTGGTTTCCTTTTTGCCGGTGCTGGCGTTGAGCGTAGTGACCGCTATGGTCGTGCCTTTGAGTTCGAGTTCGGTGCGGCCTTCGAACCGGTTGGCGCTTTCGACGTAGGTGTTCAGGCTCGCGTCGCTTTCCGGAGGCGTCACGTCCTGGCCGACTTCGGGTTTTCCCAGCGCCGTATAGTAGGTTGCCGTGCCACCGCAGCTGGTGTTGGGTTCCCGGTCAATTTCGACAAGGTCGGGTGGTTCGTGCCCTTTTCGGCCGAACGTCGCGCCACCGCATACGTTGGCGGTGTCATTGGTGTGCATCGGGCCATTCACTGCGTCTTCACTGCCGAAGAAGATGTTGTGGCATTCAAGGCCAGGATGCGCCGCTTCTTCGGCGTCGCGTACGTTGCGATAGTTCGTGCAGGCTTTTTTTTCGGCCGCGTTGGCGCCGTAGGTTTCCGGATCCTGGTCCTCGTATTGCGTGTAGTAGATGTAGTTGAGAAAGCCCGTAACCTGGAAGGTGGCGATGAGCTTGCGCGTGGCCACGGTTGACGTAGGTTGGCCGGAGCAGCTTTTCAGTTCCAGCGCGCCAGCGCAGCCCACGGATTCGATGCGAAACGTGTTCGTGAGCGCCCCTTTGGACTCGATCGCGCTTTCAAACGGGCTGCTCGTCGTGCATTTTTTGATGCTCGAAGGGGCGGTGCTGGCGACGAGCACTTTGTCTTCGTAGCGCTGGTCGGCTTCTGCGGCGCTCGACGCCGACACGGTCGCCGCCGGTTCTTCGCAGGTCTGCCAGTAATCCGGGTTGGACTCCAGCTTGTACTCGTATTCCTGCACCCCGGCAAGCGCAGCGTAGTAGGCCTGCTTTTCGATGGTGTCCCGGTGAGACAGGTTGACGTCCTCGCTGGAGCCTGTGAATGCGGCGACCAGCAGCGCGCTCGTGACAAGCATCACACCGAGCACGATCAACATCGTGAACCCGTCCTCAGAGGAGGCGGCATAGGCGTGGCGAATGCGATTGATCACTGGCATGGTTTCTCTTCGATCTGGGCTTCAGAGGCGGGCAGCCCGAAGGCGAGGACCACCTCGTTGGAGAAGGGCGCCTTCTGTTGGGTCTGAAAGCCGTTTTCTTCGCGGTCTACGATCGTGAAGTTAATTTCGACGCCGGCGACTTTCGCGGCTTTGGCGCCGAGCGTTTCTCCTCCGTTGAGTTTGATCGGTTCTAGCGCCCCGACTCCGGTCGTTTCGGATCCGCCGGTCGCTTTTTTGGCGTATTCGTAATACTTGAAGAAAGGTGTTTCTAGGTTCGTCTGGCTGATATTGGTTGCGAGCCTGACCTTCGAGCTCGGCGTCGGGGCGAATTTGAAAGTCTTGGGAAGCGTCCCGCTTTCGACCGGGTAGCGTTCGTCGACGAGAGTTCCTTCGGAGCCTTTTGCTTTCGTCCAGACGATGCGGTCTTCGTAGGCTTCGGCTTTGGCTTTGCTCGAGCTGATCTGGGCTTCGTTGCTGGCGGCGTCCTGAAAAAACAGTTCACTGGGGGTGGATTTTTCCTGCACTGGAACAAATTCCTTCTGTAGACAGCTGGAATGAAGCTCTTCCACAATCTGGTTCATCGCCGTGCGCCCGAACTGGTCGGCCTGCTCGCGGTCGCTGATGCGCGTGGTCTGGTGGAGCGCGACGACATATATGGCAAGCGCCGCGGCCACGACAATAGTCGCACCGGCCATGGCGACGAGCAGTTCGATGAGCGTGAAGCCGCGCTCGTCGCGGAGCCGGGAGATGCCAGTCGGGGAGCTCATGGGCATTCGGCTTTTTTCGATTCGACGGTGATGCCCAGGCCTTCTTTGGCTTCCTGTTCTTCGCGTTTGATCCGCGCGGCCTTTTTGGCGGCTTCTTCAGCCTTTTTGACGTTCCAGGCTTCTTCTTCTTTTTTGGCGGCGGCGGCCTTGGCTTCTTCTTCTTTTTTCTTGGTGGCGGCAGTGGCGGCTTCTTCTGTTTTGCGGGTGGCTATCGCCGCTTCTTCTTTGGTGCGGGTCGCTTTGGTTGCGGCTTCTTCGGTCGCGCGTTTTTCGCTCGCGGTTTTTTCAGCTTTTTCGTCGGTTTCGCGTGTTTTGGTCTGCGCTTTTTCTTTTTCTTCGCGTTCTTTTTTGGTGATGAATGGTTTTAGTTTTTTTTCTTCCTGCTGTTTCCAGTTTGCTCGTTCTTCTTTTTCTTTGGTTTCGCGCGTGACCTTTTCGGTCGTTTCTTTTTCTTTGGCGGCTTTCTGGGAGGCTTCTTCCGTTTCCCATTTTTTCTGCGCCGCTTCCTGTTTTTCGCGCGCGACTTTCTCGGTGCCTTCTTCTTTTTCGCGCGCTTCACGTGCGGGGGATTCTTCTTTTTCGCGTTTTTCCCTGGCTTTGACTTCTTCGGTTTCGCGGGTTTTTGCGGTCGCTTTTTCGCTTGCTTCTTCAGAAGCCTTCAGTTCGGTGCGTTCCAGGAGTGAGCGCTGTGGGAGGTAGATGTTCTTGGTCGTGCCGGCGACCGTGAGGTCTTCGCCGGGCACCGTGTAGGTCCTTTTCGACGTTTCGTTGTAGACGCACAGCTGGTAGGCGCCAAACGGCTGGAAGGGGAATTCGAGATGGCCGCCGTTGGCTTCACCTGTGGTGGTGTCCTGTTCGTGCTCGCTTTTGACAGGCGTCTCGTTGTTCGGCGTGGTGCCCGTGCAGGCTGTGTTCGTGATCGTGACAAGGTATTTGTTTTTGGTTTCGAGGTCTTTCGCGGCTTCGGAGCCCAGGGCCGCCACTTCGCTTTCGCTAGCGCTGTAGAGGTTCAGCGATGTGTGGCTGAGCGGCACTTCCTTGAAGGTGGTTTGCGGCGCGCCGGGGGTGATCCACTTGCGTTCGACGGACACGCCGGGCACTTTGAGTGTTTCGGGGTCGTTGGCCTTACAGTCTCCCGCGTACACTTCCCAGCTGCCTTCGCCTTCGCTTTCGGGGAAGGGGAAGAGGTTGCCCTGGGGGTAGCGGCTTGTCTCGGGCGAGGTGACTTCGTGCTGATAGGTGAAGGGGGGTTTGGCCACGGGTACGCCAGGGATCGGTTCGTACAGGCCGGACGCAATGATGAGTTCGCCGCGTGTGCTGCCGACCTCGTAGTTGGGCGGCGTCTTCATGTCGGCGCTGGCGGCCACGAAGGTGTCGCTAGGGATGACTTCTTCGGTTTCGGGTATGTTTTTGTTATTGAGATGCGTGTAGGTGTTGGATTTGTTGTACATGAAGGTCGCGATGATGGCGCCTCCACGCTGGTAAGTCACGGCGTCATAGGTGGTGGTGTTGGGTGCGAGGACCTCTTCTTCTGGTTTGACGTACTGGCTGCCGCTGGGCGTCACGAAACTGACCAGTTCCGGGATTTCGACGGTCGCGGCGGTAGAGGGTATGGCGCCGAAGACTATGCAGCCGGCCGCGGGGGTGACGCCTTCGAGCGTGGACACGGTTTCGCTGCCGGCAGCCTTGTATTTGACGATCACGGTCACGCCTGCGACGCCGGCGGTAGGTGCTGGCGCGTTGCCGACGTCGACCTCGAGGGCCGATCCGGTCGGTGGCGTCACGACGCCAGTCTCGACGACCGGTTGGGCTGTACCTTTGGAGTTGGGCCAGCTGACTGTGGAGGTAATTCGCAGGGCGTTGGTGACCTGGGCTTTGTGTTCGGTCACGCTGCAGCCGGTGCTACCTTCGGGCCCGCCGACGAAGCGCGCTTCCTGCTTGATCGAGAAGGTCACACCGTCGGCGACCTGGGTGTGCGTGTGGGGGCTGGTCGCGAGCACCTTGAGGGCGCTTGCGGGTGCGCTGCGCAACTGGTCCTGGGACTGTGCGGCGAGCACCGCGGCCTCGTCGTGCAGCCGGTCGTGGGCGGTGGACTGGTCGGCGACCTGAAAGCCGGTGAACGTCCCGACGACGATCAGCCCGACCATGAAGGAGCTGATGATGACTTCGATCAGCGTGAAGCCGTCCTGGGAGCCGGTGCGCGCATGCGCGGCAACAGTCTGCTCGCCGTCTGACCGGATGCGAGCGTGGGGCCGGATATGCCGAAGGAAAGTGCGCATTGTCACAAGAAGCAGCGGTGCTACTCGTGCTTCGGCATCGCAGACGCGCTGCTTGAGCGCGGCGCCGGGGAGATAGACGCAGGACGGTCTGCCGGAGAGGTCCGTCGCGAGGGCCTAGAATTCGGCTCCCGCTGGGGGACTGGTGTATCGGTAACACGGTGGTCTCCAAAACCGCAACGCCAGGTTCGATTCCTGGGTCCCCCGTCTCAGCCAGGCCCCGGAATCCCGGGGCTTTTGGCTTTGTGGAGCCGATCGCGGGATGATGTGGGTGCGGGCGGCGTTCCGCATGGATCCGCTGGAATCGATCCCTTTCTATCCCTAGAGCTATCCCTAGAGCTGGCTGCGGCTGGTGCCGGCAGTAGGGGAAGACGGCCCACTGCGTCCTGGCTGCGCTCGCGGCAGAGCTATGCCCGGCGTCTAATGCGGACGTCACAGCCGAGCACGGGTGGCGCTTCCCGAGGATCGCTGCTGAAGCGGCCGGGGGTGTACGCGGGACCCCACTGGTACGCTGCGCGACGTGCTGCGCCGGATCATCGTGGGGGTAGTCGCGGCAGTGGTGGGCGCGATACCGGTGATGCCGGCTGGCGTCGCCTCAGCGGCGTCCGTGCCGGTCGTGCGCTGCCCGACCGAGTTCGGCATCTCGGGATCGTCCCCGCGCACGCCGTCCACACTGACGGTCAGCTCTGGCACGGGAGGGCTCGTTGCGTACACGAACACCCAGGAGTATCTCCTCGGGCCCAGAGGCATGCGCTGTTCTGGCATCGTCGCGGTCGATGGAGGCTCGCAAGTCGTCGTTTGGCCCCAGGGGGACGCTCGTCCCGGCCTTCACGCGCACATCGCCGCGCTCACCCTGGCACTCGATCCTGCCTGCACCAGTTGCAAGGCGGACGACGCGTGTCCCTTCTTTACGGCACTCGCTCGTGCCCTCGACTTTCCCTGCACAAGCAGTGTCCCCGCGGATGAGCGCGTCGACCGCCTCCGATCGAACGTCGCTCTATTCGAGGACCCTCCCGGGGTCGCCGGATCAGGATGGCCGAGCGGTGGATCGGACCCCGCGAACGGAGTGGTCGGGTATACGGGCAATGCGTTCAGCGGAAGTGTCTACAGGTCCACGTGTACGTTGCCGGCGAGCCAGCACGCGGTGTGTACAGCAAGCCTCAACTACGTCATCAGCCGGTACGGCTGAGCTCCAGGGACCTTCCCGCGTATCGCTCAACCAGCTCGTCGAGCGTCCAAGCGTCGACCCTCGCTTGCTAGACCCTATGTCGTAGGTCGCCCGTTGGGTTGACCGTCGGAGGTAGGCCGGACACTCCTCGCGGGGGCTTGTCTGGCCGGAGAACGGCTCCGGCTGACCCCAGTTCAGTGAGGAGGTCCGGCCATGACCGGAATGGTGACTTATGTGGGGCTCGATGTCCATGCCCGCTCGACGCATGCTGCGGCGATTGATGTCTCGACGGGCGAGCTTTTGCGCGTGCGGTTCGGGCCGGGCGTCGAGGAGCCGGTCGCGTGGCTTGCGGGTTTGCCCGGCCCTGTGCGTGCTTGCTATGAGGCCGGGCCGACCGGGTTCGGGCTCTATCGCGCCGCGAGCGCGGCCGGGGTGGCCGTCGATGTGATCGCGCCGGGCAAGACACCGAGGGGGCCCTCTGACCGGGTGAAGACTGACCGCAAGGACGCGGAGCTGCTCGCCAGGTTGCTGCTGGCCGGCTCGTTGACGAGTGTTGTGGTCCCGCCCGTCGAGGTCGAGGCAGCCCGTGAGCTGATGCGTGCCCACGATGCATGCCGGCGCGATCTCATGACCGCTCGTCACCGCGTCTCGAAGATGCTGTTGCGCCACGGCCGGGTCTATCCCGAGTCCTCGACCTGGACTGTGGCTCACCGGCGCTGGCTCGCGACTCAACAGTTCCAGGAGACCGCGAGCGAGCTGGTGTTCGCCGATCTGATCGCGTCCGTCGATGGGCTGACCGCGCGCAAGGCAGCGATCGCGGAGCGGCTCTCGCGCCTGGCAGAAGACGAGGCGTGGTGGGCGACCGTCGCGAGGCTCCGGTGCTTCCGTGGCGTTGACACGCTCACAGCGTTCGCGCTGCATCTCGAGCTCGGCGGGGACTGGCAGCGCTTCGCGCGAGCGAACGCGCTGAGCGCGTGGCTCGGACTGATCCCGTCGCTGCACCAGTCCGGTGAGTCATCGCATCAGGGGTCGATCACGAAGACGGGATCGGGCTTCGCTCGCCGGCTGCTGGTTGAGTCGGCCTGGCACTACGGACACCCACCACGGATCGGGGTGACCCTCCAAAACCGCCAGCAAGGCCAGCCCGAGCATGTCCTGCAGATCGCTAACCGCGCCCAGCAGAGGCTGCACCGGGTCTATCACCGCATGCGCGGCCGCGGCAAGGCGCACAACGTGACCGTCGTTGCGTGTGCACGCGAGCTGGCGTGCTTCCTGTGGGCAGCAGCGACCGCCAACTGACCCTCGCGGACAGCCCCACCGGCCGGGAGAGCGGGGCGCCGGGCCATCAGCGGCCAGCACGCGCGATCGAACTATGGGCAGCACCCCGAGACGAGTGCCACGCCCGTTCCTAGACAGCGCACGCTGGCAGCACGAAACCGGGCCCTGGGGTAGCCAACCCCCGCATCATCAGACTGGCAACGCCGACACCGAGCCCGGCGCCCCGCTCTCCCGACCACCCACACCGCCCGCCCAGCGGACGCGATCAAACACGCCCACTTGACAAACGACGCGACATATCAGGCCGGGCCGACCGGGTTCGGGCTCTATCGCGCCGCGAGCGCGGCCGGGGTGGCCGTCGATGTGATCGCGCCGGGCAAGACACCGAGGGGGCCCTCTGACCGGGTGAAGACTGACCGCAAGGACGCGGAGCTGCTCGCCAGGTTGCTGCTGGCCGGCTCGTTGACGAGTGTTGTGGTCCCGCCCGTCGAGGTCGAGGCAGCCCGTGAGCTGATGCGTGCCCACGATGCATGCCGGCGCGATCTCATGACCGCTCGTCACCGCGTCTCGAAGATGCTGTTGCGCCACGGCCGGGTCTATCCCGAGTCCTCGACCTGGACTGTGGCTCACCGGCGCTGGCTCGCGACTCAACAGTTCCAGGAGACCGCGAGCGAGCTGGTGTTCGCCGATCTGATCGCGTCCGTCGATGGGCTGACCGCGCGCAAGGCAGCGATCGCGGAGCGGCTCCGCGCCTGGCAGAAGACGAGGCGTGGTGGGCGACCGTCGCGAGGCTCCGGTGCTTCCGTGGCGTTGACACGCTCACAGCGTTCGCGCTGCATCTCGAGCTCGGCGGGGACTGGCAGCGCTTCGCGCGAGCGAACGCGCTGAGCGCGTGGCTCGGACTGATCCCGTCGCTGCACCAGTCCGGTGAGTCATCGCATCAGGGGTCGATCACGAAGACGGGATCGGGCTTCGCTCGCCGGCTGCTGGTTGAGTCGGCCTGGCACTACGGACACCCACCACGGATCGGGGTGACCCTCCAAAACCGCCAGCAAGGCCAGCCCGAGCATGTCCTGCAGATCGCTAACCGCGCCCAGCAGAGGCTGCACCGGGTCTATCACCGCATGCGCGGCCGCGGCAAGGCGCACAACGTGACCGTCGTTGCGTGTGCACGCGAGCTGGCGTGCTTCCTGTGGGCAGCAGCGACCGCCAACTGACCCTCGCGGACAGCCCCACCGGCCGGGAGAGCGGGGCGCCGGGCCATCAGCGGCCAGCACGCGCGATCGAACTATGGGCAGCACCCCGAGACGAGTGCCACGCCCGTTCCTAACAGCGCACGCTGGCAGCACGAAACCGGGCCTGGGGTAGCCAACCCCCGCATCATCAGACTGGCAACGCCGACACCGAGCCCGGCGCCCCGCTCTCCCGACCACCCACACCGCCCGCCCAGCGGACGCGATCAAACACGCCCACTTGACAAACGACGCG
>CAVTGI010000013.1:0-42203 GCA_963734225.1 uncultured Solirubrobacteraceae bacterium | reverse complement strand
TGACACTCCCGGCGCGGAGCTCGGTGGACTCGAGCGTGGAGTGCAGATCGGAACTGTGAGGTCGAAGCGGCGCCTGATGACACGCTGCCGGGCCGCGCCTGGCCGGCTACGCGAGCACGCACAGCGCGGCGTTCCTGTCCAGGGACCGACACACCACGTTCGTGATCGCCGACCCGCCGCCCGACCCCACTGCAGGCCTTCGAAGCAACCCGGAAGCGGCGAAACACGCGAGCGTGCGCGCTCGCCGGCCGACCGTGGCGGGCCGCCGTCCACCCTACCGGCTACGACGCGCTGTCCACGCAGAGCGGTGGCGGCAAGGGCCCGGGCGTGCTGCTCGAGGCGATGCTCGGCGGCTCGGCGCGCTGCTCGTGCTGGCGTTCGTGTTCGGCTCGTTCCTGGCGATCGTGCCGATATGATGGCCGTCGCCTCGATCTGACGACTTCCTGGTCGTGTGGGGCCTGACGACGATCACCGAAGTCTCGCGCATCGTCCAGGTCCTGATCGCGCTGATCGGGCTGGGCGTCTCGATCGACTACTCGCTGCTGGTGGTCGTGCGCTGGCGCGAGGAGCGCGCGCACGGCGCTGTCGCGGCGACCCGCGATCGAACGCGCGATGCAGACCGCCGGCCGCGGTCGTGTTCAGCGGCACGACCGTCGCGATCGGCCTGCTCGCGCTGATCGCGCTGCCGCTGCCGTTCCTGCGCTCGGTCGGCATACGGCGGCATGCTGATCCCGCTGATCAGCGTGATCGTCGCGCTGACGCTGCTGCCGGTCGTGCTCAGCAAGCTCGGCCCGCGCCTGGACTGGCCGCACATCCGCAACGACGACAAGGCCAGCCGCTCGTGGACCGGCTGGGCGAACGCTGGTCGTGCGCGCGCTGGGTGGCAGCGCTGGGCGCAGCGCTCGTGCTGGCAGCGCTGGTGCTGGCGGCCACCAACCTGCAGTTGGGCACCTCCAACGTGAACACGATCGCCAAGGAAGGCGACGCCAAGACGGGCCTGCTGGCGCTGGAGCGCTCGGGCATCGGCTCGGGCGTGCTCGTGCCGCCGAGGTGCTCGTCGGCGGCCCTCGACCTCGCCCGCGCACGTCGCCGCAGCGCTCGCCGCGGTGTCCGGCGTCCACGGCGCGGTCGCGCCGGCGCTGCCCACGTGGCGCGTCCGAGGCGTGGCGTCGTGGACGAGTTCCCCACCCCCGACGCCTCCACGGCGGCGGGGCGCGACACGCTCGAACGCGTGCAGGCTGCCGCGCACGCGGCCGGCGCCGGAGTCCGCGTCGGCGGCATCGGCGCCCAGAACAAGGACTTCATCGACGCCGTGTACGGCAACTTCCCGCTGATGATCGCCTGATCGCGCTGATCACGTTCGTGCTGCTCGCGCGCGCGTTCCGCTCGCTGCTGCTGCCGCTGAAGGCGGTGATCCTCAACGTGATCAGCGTCGGCGCCGCGTGGGGCGTGCTGGAGCTCGTGTGGCAGGCCGGCCACGGCTCGAGCCTGATCTGGGGCATCCGGCGACCGGCTCGATCACCTCGTGGATCCCGCTGATGGTGTTCGCGTTCCTGTTCGGCCTGTCGATGGACTACGAGGTGTTCATCCTCGTCGCGCATGCGCGAGGAGTACGACGCGACCGGCTCGACCGACACGGCCGTGATCCGCGGCATCGGGCGCACGGGGCGCCTGGTGACGAGCGCCGCGCTGATCCTGTTCCTCGCGTTCGTGTCGCTCGCGTCCGGGCCGGAGACCGAAATCAAAGTGCTCGCCACCGGCCTCGCCGCGGGCATCCTGCTCGACGCGACCGTGATCCGCGCGCTGCTCGTGCCCGCGGTGGTGTCGCTGTTCGGGCGCTGGAACTGGTGGATGCCGACGATGCCCGCACGGCTGCTGCGCGTGGCGCCCTCGCCGGCGCCGCGCTGGCGGCCGAGCCGGAGGGGTCGCGATGAGCGGCCCGGGCCAACAGCCACACGGGCGCCCCGATCGGGCTCGCCGGGCGACAACGGCATCGAGGTGCGAGGGCCTGGTGCGCGACTTCAAGGGCGGCGTGCGGGCGGTGGACGGCATCGACCTGAGCGTGGCGCCGGGCGAGATCTACGGTTTCCTCGGCCCCAACGGCGCGGGCAAGTCGACGACCGTGCTGGTGCTCACCACGCTGCTGCCGCCCACATCCGGCAGCGCGCGCGTGGCGGGCCTGGACGTGGTCCACCAGGGCGCGGAGGTGCGCCGGGCGATCGGCGCGTCGCTGCAGGAATCCGCCCTGGACCCGTTCCTGACCGGGCGCGAGCACATGCGCCTGCAGGCCTGGCGCTCGTGCACGGGCCGCGGCTGCTGTTCCTGGACGAGCCCACCACGGGCCTGGACCCGCAGAGCCGCGCTGCCCTGTGGGATGAGGTGCGCAGGCTGGCGGACGACGGCGTGACGGTGTTCTTGACCACGCAGTACCTGGAGGAGGCCGACGTGCTGGCCGACCGCGTGGGGATCATCGACCGCGGCACGATCGTGGCGGAGGGCACGCCGGCGCAGCTGAAGGCGGCGATCGGGCGCCCGAGCGTGGAAGTGGTGCCGGCGGACCCCGGCGACCGCGAGCGCCTGAAGGGCGTCCTGCACCGCTTCGGCGAGGACGCGGCGGCAGCCACCAACGCGGTCGCCGCGCGGCTGCCGCAGGGCGTGGGCGACATGGCCGAGATCGTGCGCGCGCTTGACGCCGAGGGCCTTGCGATCGCGGACCTACGCCTGCACACGCCCACGCTGGACGACGTGTTCCTGGCCAAGACCGGACGCTCGCTGGAGGGCGCCGGCGACGGAGAGGGCGCGGGCGACGGGAAGGGCGCCGGCCCCGGGACGGGCGACGACACGGCCAACCGCGAAAAGCAGCCAAGCTCGGCGGCGGTCGCCTCGTGACCGGCACGCTGACAACGCAGGTGGGCGTGCTGGCCAAGCGCTCGATGCTCAAGACGCTGCGCCAGCCCTTCCAGCTGTTCCCGATCGTGTTCTTCCCGCTGATCCTGCTGGCGGTCAACGCGAGCGGGCTGCGCGCGGCGACACGCCTGCCGGGCTTCCCCACCCACTCCTACATCTCGTTCGCGATCGCGGTGGCGTTCATCCAGGGGGCGATGTTCTCGCTGATCAACACCGGCACGAACCTCGCGGAGGACATCGAGAGCGGCTTCTTCAACCGCCTCGCGCTGACTCCGCTGCGGCGGGTGTCGCTGATCGGGGGGCTGCTGGTGGGTGTGGCGGCACTGGGCGCGCTGCAGTCGGCGGTATACATCCTGATGGGCCTCGTCGCGGGCGCGCACCTGGACGCGGGCTTTGGCGGAGCGCTAGTGATCCTGGTGCTCGGCGCGCTGGCCGCGCTGGCCTTCGGCGCGCTCGGCTGTGTGGCGGCCCTGCGGACCGGCTCGGGCGAGGCGGTGCAGGGCCTGTTCCCGCTGTTCTTCGTGTTCATCTTCCTGTCGTCGAGCAACCTGCCGCGCAACCTGCTGCGGACCGGTTGGTTTCACACGGTCGCCACCTGGAACCCGATCTCGTATTTGATCGAGGGCTTTAGAAGTCTTTTTATTTATGGATGGGACGGGGCCGCGTTGTGGCGCGGCTTCGCGGTGGCGCTGGGACTGACGCTCGTGGCCCTACTCGGCGTTGCCGGCGCGTTGCGAACGAGGCTCCAGAGGACATGAGCGCGACGATCGCAGGCCCAACCCCAGGCGCGACGGCCAACCGCGGCGGTGGGCTGTGGCGGGTGGCTGGCACGGTGTGGTGGCGCAGCATGTACACATACGTGCGCAGGCCGGATCTGTTCGTGCCGTCGCTGGTGTTCCCGCTGATCTTCTTGGCGAGCTTTGCGGGCGGCCTGTCTGCGCTGGGGTCGGTACCGGGCTTTCACTTCCCGGCCGGCTACACGGCCTTCCAGTTCGTGTTCGTGCTGTGCCAGTCGTCGATGTTCGCGGGGCTGTTCACCGGCTTCACGCTGGCGTTTGACTTCGAAAGCGGCTTTGCGCGCAGGCTGATGCTGGCGGTGCAGGACCGCCGCGGGATCGCGCTGGGCTACGGGCTGGTGGCGCTGTCGCGGGCGACGATAACGCTGGGCCTGGTCACCGCAGTGGCGCTGGCGACGGGGATGCGCATCACCGGAGACGGCGTGGACATCTTCGGCCTGTTTGGCCTGGCGGCGCTGCTGGTGCTGGTCGGCTACGGCTGGGCGGCGGGCGTGGCATTTCGCTTCCGCTCGATCCAGGCGGGCCCGCTGATGCAGACGCCGGTCTTCTTGATCATCTTCCTGGCACCCGTGTACGTGCCGCTTGGCTTGCTCAAAGGCTGGATCCACGCGGTCGCGAGCATCAACCCGGCGACGGCCTTCCTGGAGGCCGGCCGCGGCCTGATCTCGGGCGTGCATTCGCACACGGGCCTGGCGTTCGTGTGCGCGCTGGCGTTGATCGGGCTGTTCTCGATCTGGATGCTGGCGGGCCTGCGCAACGCCGAACGCTCGGCTTAGGCGCCCAGCTGGCTAGGCGGGGTGGGCGGGGTCAAATCCCGCGCGAGCTGCTCGGCTTCGGGCGTGCTGACGAGCACGTGCTTGAGCGGGCTGGCGTTGTCGACGGCGAAGGACAGCCCCGGCTGGCCGCGGCGCACGGCGAAGAGCTGGTCGAGGCGGATGGTGCGCGCGATGTAGTAGAGCCAGGGCAGGCGCAGGCCGAACTTCATGCCCGAGCGCATGGCGTCGCGCATGGGCTGCTCGACGACCTGGACGTCGCGGACGTCTGAGCGAGAGACGCTGACGTTGCGCGTCAGACCCACGATCTTCTGCCACCAGGCAAAGCGCACCTCGACGCAGTCATCGCTTACAAACACGCGCACGGGGAAGAAGCGTAGCCTGAGGCGATAGCTGTGAACGAGGGAGAAGGGAGTGCAGATCATGGAGGCTTCACAGAAGCCCACGCGCGTGTTGGTGGTGGCTCACAAGACGGCCGCCACGCAGCCCCTCCTGGAGGCAGTGCGCGAGCGCGCTGCGCGGGGGCCGAGCGCCTTCACGCTGCTCGTGCCCAACTCGGCCCACGGCCTGCACAAGGTGGTCGATGCCGAGGACCAGAGCGCAGGCGAGGCACAGGGCGTGCTCGAACAGGCGCTGCCCAAGTTGGGCGAGGCGGCGGGAGCGCCGGTGGATGGGATCGTGGGCGACTCCGATCCGATGGCGGCGGTACAGGATGCGATCAACCTGCGGGGCTTTGACGAGATCATCATCTCGACGCTCTCGCCACGGGTGTCGCGCTGGCTGAAGCTGGACCTGCCGAGCAAGCTGTCAGGCTTGGGGCTGCCGGTGAACACGGTGACGCCGGCCGACGATCCGCCTGCATAGGCCTGGTTTGTAGAAACCAACCATCGTCCAAAGCAGATGATTGTCTGTGGAACTTTCGTCTGCGTGCAGCGAGAGTTGCGTCATGGACGCGGTTCGCAAGCAATTTGCGGTCAACCTGCGCAAGCATCGCGACAAGGCGGGCCTGTCTCAGGAGGCGCTCGCGGAGATCTGCAACCTGCATCGCACGGAGATCAGCCTGCTCGAGCGCTGCAAGCGCTCACCGCGCCTGGAGACGATCGTGATCCTGTCTCGCGGCCTGGAACTGTCCTCGCCGGGCGAGCTGCTCGACGGGATTAGCTGAAACCTTCAGCGCGTCCTGTCTCCCCCTCCCGCCTCCCGCCGCTCGCAAGGAGATCGTCGCGCCGGGTGCGTCCCGTGCGGGGAGAAACCCCGAAGGGCGCGCTGGCGCCAGTGGGTGGCGCCAGCGCGGTCGCGCATCTGTGGGGATGGCGCGGCGCGCGACCATAGCAGACTGTCGGCAGTCAGCACCTGGCAGTAAAGACCATGGACCTGACAATGCAGTGCATGGCATGGTTCGAACGTGCCAAAGCCGAGCAAGCGCGATTGTGCCCTCGCTATCGTCTTGCGCCGGCTGCGCGAACAGCGCGGCCAGTCCCAGGAACAGCTGGGATACCGGGCCGGACTGACGGCGGGCGCGTTGGCGCGTATCGAGCTTGCGCAATCGGCGCCGGCCTGGGCGACGGTGCTGGACATCGCGCAGGCGCTCGAACTGAGCCTGGTCGACCTGGCAACAGCTGTAGAAGACGAGCGCCGCAGGCAGAACAAGCGTTGGGCGCCTGCGTTGCAGGACGACGCGCAGTAGCGGCTTGTGGTCGAAAACCTGCTCTGACTGGCCTTTAGTAGTACGTTTGGGCAAGAAGGAGCGTGTTTAGCGCCTTGGCTGTTGGCTATGGGCCCGGGTGTAGGCGCCGCCACCGGGCACTGCGGCCGGTGCCCATCGGTTCGATGCGTCCTGCCTCCTTAAGCTCGCCAAGCACCTTGTTGATGTAGCCATCGCTCACCCCTGGGGCCGCATGACGGACGGCTGCGACGGTGAACTCGTCGGTCAGGAGCGAGTCGATGAAGGTCGTGATCAGCGCCTTCTTGGATCCTCGTCCGGCCAGCAGGGTCGCTCGGCTCTCGAACTCGCCGTATGCGGCAACCAGGATGCCAAGGAAGTAGCTGGTCCATGGCGCGAGGTCGTGCATCCCGTCGTGCCACCCGTGAGTCGACTTTGCCAAGGCGTCGTAGTAGGTGTCCTTGGTTTCGTCAATCAGCTTCTCGATGCTGATAAACCTGCCGACGTCACTGCCGACGATGTAGAGCAGCCAGAGCGTGATCAGCCGCGACATCCGACCGTTGCCGTCACGGAAGGGGTGGATGATCGTGAAGTCCAGAACGTAGGCGGCGCTCAGCAGCAGCGGCGGGTACGTGCCCTGGGCGAGCTCCCGGTTGAAGCTCTCGTGCAACGCGCGCATCGCCCCGGGCGTGTCGGCCGCCGAGACCGGGGTGAACCGCTCGACCTTGGTTCCGTCCGGGCGTTCTTCCTCAACCTGGTTGTCCAAGCGCTTCCAGTGTCCGGCGGTCCTGTCGCCCACGTATCTGTAGAGATTGCCGTGCAGTTGCTCTACATATCGGGGCTCGAACGGGATATTCGTCTGGTTGGCGTGGATCAAGCCGAGCACATCGCGATAGCCGGCGATCTCCTGCTCTGAGCGGTTCTTTGGGGTCGTCTTCTCCGCGACCAGCGCTTCGATGCGAGCCCTTGGCGCGTGAATGTTCTCGATCGCGTTGGACGCCTCCGTACTCTGAATCATCGCGACCTGGCGCAGCGTCTCAAGGCCCGCCGGGTTCTGGCGACGGGAGACCTCCTCGCGTCCGCGAGCCTCGGCGATGCTGGTCAGCGATCCGACGGTCTCCAGGTCAAGCGACCGGAAGTGGCGGGCCAGATCACGGAAGCTGCTCACGACGTAAACGTACTACTAACCCTCGTAAAGGGGGTCGTTTAGAGCAGAAGGAGCTAGTTTAGAGGCCGCGTCCGTAGGTGGGCCCCGGTGATGGTCAGCGCCCCGCCGCCCTCTGGCGCATGACCGTCGGCGAGATCCTACGGCGTCATCACGACCCGGCCAAATGCCTTGCGGCTCTCGATGTACTCGTGCGCGGCAGCGGCGTCGGCGAGCGGGAACGTCCTGTCGATCACGACCCGCAGGTCGCCGCTCGCGACGCGCCCGATCAAGTCGGCGATCATCGCGTGTACGCGGGGGTACTCGGCCAGTAGCGCCCCGCCGAGGAAAACCCCGCGCAGCGTGTTGTTCTTCGCCCACAGATCCCTCGCCTCGATGTTGGAGCCCGCGCGGGCGGCCAGCCCGACGCTGACGAGCGAGCCGCGGTAGGCGAGCGCACCAATGCTGTCGACGAGGTTCTGGCCTCCGATCGAATCGAGGATCACGTCAGCGCCGCGACCGTCGGTCAGTTCGTGCGTTCGCGCCACGAAGCTCTCGCGGGCGTAGTTGATGCCGTGGTCGAGACCGAGCTCATTCAGGCGCTCGAGCTTCTCGTCGCTGGACGCGGTTGAGATGACGGTTGCACCGGCGTGCTTGGCGAGTTGGATCGCCGCCATCCCGACGCCTCCCGCCCCGGCGTGAATCAGAACGGTCTGCCCGGCCTGCAGATGGCCGGCGGTGAACAGACACTCCTCGGCTGTCCCGAACGCGACCGGAACACACGCAGCGGCGGCGGCGTCCAACCCGTCGGGGATGGGCCAGGTGGACATGGCGGGAACGACCCGCTTGGAAGCGTGCGACCCAGCAGAGTTGAGGGTCACGACCCGGTCACCGACCGCGCGGTCGGAGACGCCCGCGCCGACCGCGACGACCGTGCCTGCGGCGAGATAGCCCACGATATGCGGGACCGACTGCGGAGGCGATCCCGCGCGGGCAAGCACGTCCCCGCCCTCGACGCTGATCGCCTCGACGTCGATCAGCACGCAGCCGTCGGGGCACTCCGGGTCAGCTACGTCCTCGTAGCGCAGAACATCTGGACTGCCGTTCTCGTAGATCACAGCCGCCTTCATATGGCGCGCCTCCCGGGTGTCCAGCGTTTAGTCATGCGGTTTGCAAGGCAAGCCGACGTCGGGACTCGAACCCGAGACCCCCTCCTTACCATGCTGGGGTTCCAGGGGCGCCCTATCTCTAGGTAGAGCACCATTTTTGACTCCTGTGCTGATGATTCGCCGCCCTCCCCCGATGGACAGAAGAGGACAACCTGGGACAAAAAATGTATCGAACTGCTGGTGAGCTTGCGGTACAAAAAAGAGCCGACGTCGGGAGTCGAACCCGAGACCTCTGCCTTACCATGGCAGCGCTCTACCAGCTGAGCTACGTCGGCCTGGCGCTGGCATCCTACCGCCGCCGGACCGGAGGAGGAGACTGGCTCAGCACCCCGGGGATGACCTGGGCGTCCGTCTGTGCCCGGCGCGTTTCGTCCGCCATAGGAGCCGGTCGGCCCGAGCTGTAGCGTCCGGAGCATCCTCTCGAATGTACGGTCGTGCCTGACCGTGATGAACTCATCAGGCGACTGGCGGCGGCGCTGGTCGTCTCGGACGCTCGCCGGTCCGGTGATCCGGAGACCCGGGTGCGTCTCGACCACTACCTGCCGTCCGTCAGTGGCCCTGGGAGCGCTGTGCGCTGGCGTCTGTATACCGCGCGGCACAGGCTGATCGGTGTCCCAAGCCCTGAGCCCGCTCGGTCGGCGTGGCACCATGCCGACGCGGTGAAGGGGCGCCGGCTGATCGCGGTCGACGTGCGCAACTCGAACCGCGT
This sequence comes from uncultured Solirubrobacteraceae bacterium, assembly GCA_963734225.1. Classification (GTDB taxonomy): domain Bacteria; phylum Actinomycetota; class Thermoleophilia; order Solirubrobacterales; family Solirubrobacteraceae; genus Palsa-744. The sequence goes on along the minus strand of CAVTGI010000013.1, from coordinate 33,041 downwards.
GGGGGCCTTCCTGTCCTGGCACTTCGAGGACCCCAACATCAAGCCGCCGCGAGCGAAGGCCGGGCGCCGCCGCCCGCATCTGATCACGTCCATGTGTGTCCGCGAGGACGTCAAGGGACGACTCCGCGGGGAGTACATGACCGCTGCTCTCCTGCTGACGCTCGTCGTGTCGGCGATCGACACGGTGACCGTCGCACACGGCCGCGTCGGCGTGCTCGAGGACTCGGGGATCGCCCTCACGCCCGAGGAGCTCGACGCGTTCGGGTTCACGCCCGGTGTGGGCGAGCCCAACGGCGGCTGGTCCGACCGCGGATACCGCGAACGGCGTCATCCCGTCTAGTCATTCAGATGGCGGCGGTAGATCGCCTCCGCGCGATCGGCCCATTTCCCGGGCAGCTCGCTTCGCAGCTCCGCAAGGAAGGTGTCGCTCTCCTCGGGCTCCGGCGCGGGAAGCGCGGCAAGGAATTGCTCTGCTTCTGTGGTGACCCATCCTGCAAGCTCCGGTGCCTGGAGCTCCGCCAGCTCGACCAGGCCACCAGCGACCTCCTCGACGGCATTGCGTCGGGCATGAGTCGCGATCAGCAGCACGTCCGGGATCTGCAGGTAGCGCTCGCGCCGGCCCCACTCGACCGGCGCTATCCCCAGATCACGCACGGCACGAGTAATGAACGAAGGATGCACATCGATGAGCGCGGCGGCCTTGCGAAAGGTCGGGAGCACACGCTGCAGATCCGCTCGGGAAATCGTCGGTGCGGTTGCCATAGAGGGACGGTAGCAGCTAGCTGCAACGATTGCAACCATCGCATTGGTAGCAACCACGGCGCCTGCCGGCAGGCCTCGCCTCGTCTGGCCTCGCCAGGCGAGGCAATATCACCGAGGTAGGTACGGGAAACCGTTCGCCGATATCACCTTGGGTGCCTAGCCTTCATGGGCGGGCTCATGCTGGCGCGAGAGGATTGAGCTAATCGGCCAAGGTGCAGCGTCGGGTCGCTGTCAAGAGTCCGGCGATAATTCGTGCAGGTGTGGTCCGGCTAATCGACATCGACCTCCCGGTAACGCAACCGTCCGGTCCGCCGGCTCCAGCCCAGAGACTCGAGCTTTGCTCGCACCTGCTTCTTGCGTTTGAAGCGATCCCCGCCTTCCCGCAGTGCTGTGCGCAGTGCGCTCTTCGTTCGTGGTGGCTGGCGGGCGAGATCGATCTCCCGTAGGACGAGGTCGAGAGCTTCGCCGTTCAGCGTGGCCATTGGGACCATGAGCTCCTTGATAAGCTGGCGTCGAGGCTCGTCCTCGGTCGGCCGCAGCGCCCGCCACAGCAGCAGGACCTGCTCGCGCTCGCTGTTCTTAGTCGCCTTTTTGTAGCGCGCGACGAGTAGATCGGCCGCCGCATGCTGATCGGCCCGATGGAAGCTGAGCGCTTCGAGGAGCTCGTCAGGCCTTACATCGAAGAAGGGCTTGCAGAGCGCCAGTCTTCGCTGTGGCTCTGCGTCGGCGGTGATCCTCGCCAGCGCGTCGAGCAGCGCCCGCGGACGCCTCGGTGCGTACGCCTCGATGATCTGACGGATAGCCGCGTTGCCGGGATCGAGAGCGACCCACTCGCCGATCTCCTCGTCCAGCGCCTGATCGTGCGCCGCGATATAAGACAGTACTGTCTCGACGTCCAACGACTCGTCAATCACCAACGACCTGACCTTTGCGGCGGTGGCGAAGATGAGGCGGAGTCGGTTCTCCTCGCGCGTGGGAAGCCAGCCGCCTCCCCGAAATGCCTCCCACGCGTCCTCGAAGACTGGCGTCTCGACTGACCCGAGCACCTCGTGTCTCGGGCCAGGGCTGCTGCCGGCGTAGTCACCATGGAGGTGCTCTACCAGCTGAGCTACGTCGGCCTGGCGCTTTCATCCTACCGCCGCGCCAGCGCCGGCTGCGAGCGAGGAGGCGCGGAGGCCCGAAATCGGAATGCAGGGCATGATACTGTGGTACCGAGGTACCGAGATATCCTATGTCGCGAGCACAATCCCCGATCAAGGTTCATGAGGCCACCAAGGAGAAGGTCCGCTACGCCGCGCTGATGTCGGGCCTGAAGCAGGCCGAGCTGGTTGAGCGCGCGGTCGACGAGTACGTGGATCGCCACCGCGACCAGTTCGCGCAGCGCATGGAGCGCGCGCAACAGGCACTAATGGGCGGCAAGGCCTCGACCCTTGCGTACTCGCTCGGGATCGAGGAGGCCGACGTCCAGCGTCTCGGCGGCGTGTCGTCCGGTCAGCTCAGTGACTCGCGCAAGCCAAGGCGCGCGACCTCGAACCAGGCGAGCTCGCCCGACGGCCAGTCCGCGCGAGGCTCCCACAGTTCGGCCTCCGCCGCGGTCAAGACCAAGCCGAACAGCACATCGCGCAGGCGCTCCTCGACGAAACGCCCGTCGGTCGCCTGAGTCGCGATCGCGACCCACACCTCCTCATCCGACGCGGCAACGTGAAGCCGCGCGTCGATCAGGCCGGCGAATGAGACTGCTATGTCGTGGCCTCGACGGTCGAAGGCTTCAGGGAGCGCCGCGTCGATCGAGTCTCTGGCCGCGTCGATGATGCGCGCGTTGCGCTCGAGTGCATCGCGGAGCCGGTCGTCCGCGTCGGGCAACAGCCGCTGGGCTTGATGTAGACCGGCAAACTGCTTGTAGGCGTCCTCGCCTGACCCCTCCTCGCGCTGCGCGCCGGCGCACAACCAGAACGACCGCGACCCGCGGCGTGGACCTCAGCTCGCGAACGCTGCGCGCGCGGCCTTCGCGCCGACCGCCACCATCTCGCTGAAGCCGTACGTGCCGTCGGTCAGCAGCTCACGGGCCGCCTCAACCGCAGCTCCATATGCGGTGAACGCGAAGCCGCCGCCGACCGACACGCGCTTGACGCCCAGCGCCGCCAGCTGCGCCACCGGCGGGGTGTCGCGGCGCGCGAGCACGTTGACCGGCAGGTCGACCGACGCCAGCAGCTCGCGCAGGTCCTTGGGGCGATCGAGCGCGGGCGCGTACAGCACGTCCGCGCCCGCCTGCTGATAGGCCTGCAGGCGCGCGATCGTGTCGCCCAGGTCGGGGTTTGCGCGCAGGTAGTTCTCCGCGCGCGCGGTCAGCACGAGATGGACCGGACCCGCATGCGCCGCCTGCGCTGCCGCCGCCACGCGCTCGGCCGCAGCATCCTTATCGTACAGCCGCTGCTCGGCCGCGCTCCAGTCCTCGATCGAGCAGCCCGCCAGGCCCGCGTCAATCGCCAGGCGCACCGTCTCCGCCACGCCAGCCGGGTCCGCCGCAAAGCAATCCTCCAGGTCCGCCGACACGGGCGCGTCGGTCGCGCCAACGAGCGCGGCCGCATGCGCGAGCGCCTCCTCGCGGCTGACCCCGTAGTCCAGGCGCCCCAGGCTCGCCGCGTAGCCGCTGCTGGTCGTCGCCAGCGCCTGAAAGCCGAGCGACACGAGCAGCCTGGCCGAGCCCACATCCCACGCGTTGGCCAGCAGCAGCGGTCGCTCCTGGCCGTGGAGCTCCAGAAAGCGGGTCGCTCTGGCGGCATGGTCTGGCATCTCGTCAGCCTCCATTCGTGAACTTAGATCCTTGACTATCTTTATATTATTATATAAATTTATGGAGATGTCGGTTTCACCCCCGGCGACGGGCCTGCGCGAGCGCCACAAGCGCCAGCGCCGTCAACGCATTCTCGAGGCGATCCGCGAGCTGCTGCGCGAGCGCCCTGACGAGACCCCCACCGTCGAGCGCATCGCCCAGCGGGCAGACGTGTCCCCCGCGACCGTCTTTAACCTGGTCGGCCCGCGAGAGCAGCAGTGGGCGGCGCTGTCCGACGAGCTGCTGCATGAGCTCGACGTCCGCCTCGCCCTCGCCCCCGACGAGGATCCGCGCGAGCGAGCGCGCACGGTCGTCGCCGAGGCCGCCGAGCTGTTCATCGCCGACGCAGCCGTGTTCAAGCATCTGGTCGGCAGTTGGGGGCACAGCGGCAGCCTCCTACAGGAGAACCCCATCCCGCATCTGCGCGCAGCGCTGCGCCGCGGGCAGGACACCGGGATGCTCAGACCCGGCCTTCACGTGGACGCACTCGCCGGGCACATCGCCACCGCCTGCGGCGGCGCGCTGCGCCATTGGGCCAGCGGACAGATCTCCGACGCGGCCTTCCGCACACGTGTGCGCTTCGCCGTCGACGTCGTGTTTGCCGCCGGCGCCAGCGACGAGCACGCCGCCGCGCTGCGCGCGCCGCTGCAGCGGGCTTCGCCGCGGACCAAGCGATGAAGCGCCGCGAAAGCGTGTTCGACGGAGCCCCCGGCATCCGCCTGGTCGCCGACACATTCGGCGACCCGCACGCGCCCACAGTGCTCTTGCTGCACGGCGGCGGCCAGACACGACACGCCTGGCAGGCCACCGCCACGAGCCTCGCACACGCGGGCTGGCACGCGATCGCCGTCGACCTGCGCGGCCACGGCCGCAGCACCCGCCCGCAGCCCCCCGCCTACGCGATCGACCACTTCGTCGCAGACGTGCGCGCGCTGATTGCAGCGCTCGCCCACGCGCCGATCGTGATCGGAGCCTCGCTGGGCGGCATAGCCGGCCTGCTAGCCCTCACCGAGTCGCCCGCAGCGCCCGCCGCAGGGCTCATCCTTGTCGACGTCGCCCATCGTTTCCAGCCGCGCGGCGGCAGTCGGATCGTAAACTTCATGCAAGCGCACCCGGACGGCTTCGCCAGCCTGTCAGACGCCGCCGACGCCATCGCCGCCTACCTGCCTCACCGCGCCCGACCGCGCAACAGCGACGGCCTGCGCCACAACCTGCGCTACAGCGACGGACGCTGGAAGTGGCACTGGGACCCGCAGATCGTGGCTCAGGCGCGCCAGACGATGCACGACCCAGGCCAGCTATCCGAACGCCTCACCGAGGCCGCCAAGACGCTGCGCCAACCCTGCCTGCTCGTCCGCGGCGCTGAAAGCGATGTGCTCACCCCCAGCATCGCACACGAGTTCATCGAGCTCGCAGCCACTGCCACCCTGACCGAGGTCCCGCGCGCCGCCCACATGGTCGCCGGCGACAACAACGACGCCTTCACCGCAGCGATCTGCGCGTGGCTCGACACGCTCGCGCCGCGCCCATCTCACAAACCCGCTTGACGGGTGTCGTCCGTGCGCGGCTACCAGCTCACGGCGCCAGCCCTGCGAGCGCGCTACATCTGCTGGACGTTCGCCGCCTTAGGGCCCTTGTCGCCGGGTTCGGCGTCGTAGGAGACCTTCGCGCCTTCCGCCAGCGAGCGATAGCCGTCACCGATGATCGCGCTGTGATGGACAAACAGGTCCTTCGACTGGTCGTCGGGCGTGATGAACCCGAAGCCCTTGTCGTCGCTGAACCACTTAACTGTTCCTGTAGCCATTGTTATTCCTCCGGCTTTTTTGATAGTGCTGCGAACGCGGAGATTGCTAAGCAAAGGCTACGAGCGCTGGCACTGCGATGTTGGGCTCACGCCCAACCTGATGCGTAAACGGTAGCAGCAGCAGCCGCTCGGTAGCAGCCGCCGCTCAGACCAGCGTGCCGGCCGGCAGCACGTAGCGCCGTGGGGTCTGCTGCTCGTTGGCGCCCGACACGCCCAGGCGCGCGCCGTGCAGACCCTTGCGGGGAGCTTGCGCGGCCATCGCCTCGGCCACTCCATCGTGGTCTGCGATCCACGCCATCACCGCCGCGAAGTCGCCGCCCGACGCCAGCAGCGCCGCGCGCTCGACCACTTTCCCGCCCGAGGCGTGCGGGCGTGCGAGCCGCTTTACGAGGGCCTGGATCTCGGCGTCGCGGGCAGCGTCCATCACTCCACACTAGCGCGATCACGAGCCCTCGCACGACAAATCCGAGGCCAGGGTTCGGTCACCTGACGGTGACCGTCTCGCGGGTAGTCCCGCGCTTGGATATCAGGAGAAGCGTGTAGCGCCCTTTCGGCACCCGTCGTGTCGCCTTCAGGATGAGAGTCCTGGCGCTCCTGGAGCCGGTTGCCACCCCGCTCGCATATACAACGCCCTTGCGCTCGACGGTCGCAGCCACCGCAGAGCGAGAGACCGACACGATCTCAAGGAAGCACGCAGTCTTGTATTGCCCGTGCAGCACGCGTTTGTGGCATATGTACGCAGCCGTCGCACCAGGGGGTCCCTGGAGCCCGGTCGCGCCGGTTTGGCCATGCGCGCCAGCTGCGCCTTGTGGACCCTGCTGGCCTGGCGCGCCGGCTGCGCCGCCAGGGCCCTGCGGTCCGGTGGAGCCCTGCGGGAGCGTCCCGCCGCTACCGCCCAGGTCGATCACGGTGGGTTCGCTGCCCATATTGCCGGCGATCTGCAACGTTGCCGTGCTCGTGCCGGTCGTCTGGGGGTCGAAGCGCACCGTCAGCCGACAGCTTTCTTCAAATGCGACCGCGCCCAGACAGGTGGAGGAACTGATCAGGAAGTCTTCCGGATGGTCGCTCGCCAGCGCGGGAGTCGAGCCCGCGAACGTCTCCGCGTCGATCACCAGCGGGTTGCCGCCGGTGTTGGTGAGCGTGACGTTCTGCGGGGCGCTCACTGTGTCCAGCGGTTGCGGGGCTGGGAACGAGATCGTCGAGCTGCCCGGCGTGGCCGTTGCGGGCGAGTAATACGTGATCGTCACCGAGGACGGCTGGTTTGACGAGGCCAAGCCGAACGAGGCAAACGTGGCGTCTTCCTCGACGTAGCTCGATCCACCACCGCCGCCCCCGCCGCCGCCACCGAACGGGCCGGCCAACCCACAGGTCCCTTCGCCTCCTCCGCCGCCCCAGTAGCCGCCGCCACCACCGCCACCACTTGCGGGCGAGCCGGCGCCGTCTCCACCGACCCCACCCGACCCGAGTGCGCCTTCCTGGCCGCTCCAGAACTCGCCGGCCTCGCAAAGCGCGCCGCCGGACCCACCGCCGGTGAGCGTTCCCGCACCACCGCCGGCACTTTGCAGCACAGCCTCTGGACCGCCACGTTCTCCGTCTACACCGTCGCCGCCGGAGCTGCCCGCGTCGCCGCCACGGCCGCTGCTGCCTTCCTCGACCACGCTCCCCGCGCCGCCACCGCCACCGGCGACCAGCAGCCGCGATTCGAGCGTCCCTGCCGCGGCGGCCGCCACCGAGCGCACGTCAGAAGCTCCACCCCCGTTGCCCGCGTCAGCGCCGCCGCCTCCACCACCGTTGAATGCGCTGTCGGCGACCTCTACATACAGCACCTCGCCGGGAGTGACCGGCAGCTGTCCCACAACAACGGCTCCGTCGCCTCCTGGAGCGGCCGCGTTGAACAGGCCGAACGACTCGCCCGTCTGCCCCGGGGCGCCGATCGCCCGCACCCGTACGCTGTTGACACCCGTGGGCACGGTAAACGACTGCTCGCCACCGGTCGAAGAGAGCGTTTCGGTCACTGCGGAGGAGCCAAACGCCGGTCCGGCACACAGTGCGCCCAGCGCCAGCACGGCACACAACGTGCCGATGCTCGTCCCCGCGCGACGGCCGGTCGCCACAGGCTCGTGGACGTCGAAGGTCTCGCTCGCGCGAGCTGCGGATGCAATGGTCAAGGAAGCGTGGCTCCTAAGGATCGAGGTCGAGGGTCAGCCGCTCAGGGCGGCCGATCCCCCATGACCCTCTCGACAGTCACAACGTCATGCTTGAGGAACAGCGCCCCACATCGTCCACGCAGTCGTCCGCGATTGCTCTTATAGTCAATGGGGTGAGGGCATGAACGCTATGGAGCCCAAGACCCTGAGTCTCCATGGCCGCTCGGTGGCATACACCGAGGCCGGCAGCGGCCCGGTGCTGCTGTTGATCCACGGGATGGCCGGCACGTACGAGAACTGGCGCGCCGTGATCGAGCCGCTCGCGCGGCACTATACGGTCGTCGCACCCGACCTTCCCGGGCACGGCGCCTCACAGCCTGGCGCGGGCGACTACTCGCTCGGGTCCCTAGCCGCCGGCCTGCGCGATCTGCTGGTCGCGCTCGGGCACGAGCGCGCCACGCTCGTCGGGCACTCGCTCGGCGGCGGCATCGCCATGCAGTTCTCCTATCAGTTCCCCGAGGCCACCGAGCGACTCGTGCTCGTCTCCAGCGGCGGGCTCGGCCCCGAGGTCAACCCCGTCCTGCGCGCCGCCGCGCTCCCTGGCGCCGACCTCTTTATCGCCGCTACCGCCGCGCCCGGGCGCGCCGCCGGATCGGCGCTCGCGCGTGGGCTTGGCGCGCTTGGCCTGCGCGCCAATGCAGACGTCGCTGAGGTCGCACGGGGATACGCCTCCCTGGCCGACCCAGAGCGCCGCGCTGCGTTCCTGGCCACGCTGCGCGCGGTCGTCGGGCCGCACGGCCAGCGCGTGCGCGCCGGCGACCGGCTGTACCTCGCCGAGGGGATGCCCACGCTGATCATCTGGGGAGCCGACGACCGGATCATCCCTGCCCGCCACGGCAGCGAGGCCCACCAAGCGATGCCCGCAAGCCAGCTGGAGATCTTCGGCGGCGTTGGGCACATGCCCCAGCTGGAGGCGCCCGGGCACTTCGTCGCCGTGCTCGACCGCTTCCTGCAGGACACCCAGCCCGCCCCCTGGGACACCAAGCGCTGGCGCACGCGGCTGACCGACCGCAGCGAGGCTCACTCCGCGCGCGCCAGCGCCAGCACCCGCTGAACCGCCAGCAGCAGCGGCGCTGACAGCGCCTCGCAGCGTTGGGCGCTCAGATCAACCCCTGGCGCACCGCCTCGGCTACGGCCTGCGAACGGGTCCTCGCGTTGAGCTTGGTGACCACGTCGTGCAGCACGTTCTTGACCGTACGTTCTGAGTAGTGCAGGCCGCTTGCCACCTCGCGCGTGGAGTGGCCTTCGGCCACCAGCGACAACACCTGCTGCTCGCGGGTACTCAGGCGCGACAACGACAAGCCGTTTGGTTCCAGCAGTTCGCGCGAGACCCGCGACAGCCCTTGCATGAACTCGCCTAGCAGCTCTGGCGCCAGCACACCGGCGCCCTGGGCCGCGGCCAGCGCAGCCGAGCCGAGCGCGTCGGGTGTGAGCGTTTCCTTGCACAGATAGCCGATCGCGCCCGCCTGGATGATCGCCAGCACCTCGTCGGGGTCGCGCTGGGCCGAGCATACGACCACGCGGGCACACGTATCGTCGACCAAGCGCCGGACCAGACTCGATCCGCCGAATCTATGCGGGTCGACCACGATCACATCCGCGTGTGACAGCCCCGGTGCCGCGAACGCCTCCTCCGGCGTGGCCGCCTCGCCCACCTCGCTCACCTCGGCCACCTCCGCCAGGCAAGCCGCCACCCCGCGGCGATACACACCATGCGGATCCAGCACGAACACGAGCATCTCTCAGCAGACGGTCCCCTGGCCGAGAGGGCGGGCAATAGTGCGCCGCCCAATTTGAGTGGTTAGCATACGCACCAGATGGGGTTTGTGCTCACACTCGAGGCGGTAATCATGTGCGACCACGGCGGCAAGGTGCAGCCGATCCCTCACCAGGAGACGGTGACCATCCAGGGAGCCCCCGTGCTCTGCCTCGGCGATCTGGTCGGAGCGCCAGTCATCGGCTGTCCGCTGGCCTCCCCGACGACCAAGCCGTGCACCACGGTGCTCGCCCCCCTGCCCGGATCGGTGTCTACGAGCATGTTCATACAGGGAATGCCGGTGCATGTGGACTCCTTCACCGCCGCCACCGACGGCGTGCCCCCGGCCACGGTGAGCGTGGAGTTCGCTGGCCAGGAGATCGTCCAGGCCTGAGCGCAGGGCCTTGCACATCGTTTAGCCGACCCCCGCAAGCGGCTGCCAGCTGGGGTGAGAAACACCGCGCGCCAAGAACGACAGTGCGCCAGGCTGGGCAGGATTGACGCGGTAAAGGGCGCCTGTGCTGGACGCGCACTGACCTTCGCCCGCGCCCTTGCCCTCGCCCACCTGCACGAGCAGTTCGGCCCCGTCGGCGCGCCATTGCACGGCGCACACCGACGTGAGTTGAGCGAGCTTCTTGGCCTTCGTGAGGGTGAGGTCAGACGGTGCCACAAGCGCCACCGAGTTGAACCCCGCGAGGTCTTCCACGAGCGCCAGGCCGCTGTCGTCGGGGGAGAAGGCGCCGGCGAGCACGCCCGCGCCGTTTACGACCGGCGTGGCCAGGCCCACCGCCGGGCCGCTCGGACGCCAATCTCTCGCGCGGACCGAGAACGGCCTGCGGGTGGTGAACCTCAGCAGGCCCACTTCACCAGGCGAGGAGACCGCGCGCGACGCCGCCACCAGCAGCTCGGTGCCTGTGGGAGACCAGCTGATCGATTCGCCCAGCGTCCAGCCCGGCTCGGGGATGCAGCTGGGCGTGCTGTGCGTGACCGCCAGCAGGCAGACCGCCTGAACGCCACTTGGCAGATCTGAGATCGTCACGAGCACCGCCGGAGCCGACGAGCTCGACGGGAACGTCGGCGCGGCGAAGCGCTCTCCCGCCCGCGTCAACGCGCGCGGGCCGGCGGCTCCGTGCGTTGCGATCAGCATCACACGGCCGCCCGATACGTAGGCCACTTCCCTGCCGTCGGGAGACCACGAGGGCTCCACCGCCGGCGTGGGGCCGCCCGCGATCACAGCCATTGCCTTGCCCGTCACGCCGTTGAGCGCGAGCACCCGGCGACCGTCGTCGACCGCTACCTGCGGAAAGCCCGCCGACACGATCAGTGTCACCGACGCGCCGCGGCGCAGCTTCGTCCCGGCGGCCGGTTCTGTGCGCAGCAGGCGCCCCGCTGGCACCGTCGGGCTGATCGCGAACGTCTGGAGTGTTCGCAGTCCCGCCTTAGCGAGTGCCGCTGCGGCGGCCGGCGCGGATGAGGCAGCGCCGAGCGCGGGCAGCGCGGCCGCGGCCGTCGACTTGGCCTTCGGCTTTGCCTTGGGTGCCTTCGCGGGCCTCGCTGCGGCCGGCTTGGGTTTGGGAGCTGCCAGCGTCACCTCGACCTCTTCGCCCACGCGCACGACCACGTTCGCGGCCGGCTTCTGCGTGGCGATCACCTCCGCGGGCGACAGGGCGGTAGGCGACACGAGGATCAGCCCCAAGGAGCGGAGCATCTGCAGCGCCTTTGCCGGGTCCTGACCGGTCAGTTCGGGGACCACCGCGACCTCGTCGAGCCTCACGTCCACTTTCGTCTTGTCGCGCTGGACCAACATCCCCGCAGACGGTTCCTGCGTGACCACTACCCAGTTTTCCTGTGGGTGGCTGGGTTTGACTTCGCCGATCGCGAATCCGGCTTTGGACAGCCTGTTCTCGGCTACGTGCATGGGTAGGTCTTCCAGTTCGGGGACTTTCACTAAGCGCGAACCCGGCGCGGCAGCCGTAAGCAGCGTCACCTTGCTGTCGCGGGAGACCATCGTTCCCGCCGCGGGAATCTCTGCGAACACGTCCCCGGCGGCCGTGTTGTCGTTGGGCGCTGCCGCAACCTTCTCGAAGCCCTCCAGCCGATGGGCCTCGAGGTCGTGGCGAGCCATGGAGATTTCCTGTCCCGACACCTTGGGGACCGGCACACGCTCGAGGTTCTTCGCTACCAGCAGCGCGGCGAGGGCGAGTGCGGCGAGCGCCACCAGCGAGGTCCACCACGGCAGCCATGGGTGTTGGCGAAACACCGCATCCATGTGCTTTAAGTCCTTCTTGTCGTCCGCGCCCGCGCTGTGAGCCTTGGCCGGGATCGCCCACAGGATCAGCTTGTGGTCGACGGGACGGCCTGCGAGCATCGACTTGGTTGCTCGCATCTCCAGTTGGCCATGCACTTTCTGGCCGGCGTCGATGGACACGGTGGATGAGGGGAAGCGAAGGCGGCAGCCCTCGTCCTTGGCCCGGCCCGACACCTCCACATCGAGCTTGTGGTTTGACTCGTTCGTCACCACCAACCGCAGGTGAGCAATGCCACGCCCCGCCGCCTGTTCGGGTATCGCTTCCAGGCGCGCCGCGTCGAACGGCTGGATCTCGACCGCCGTCTCGGCATTGGCGGTCTGCCCTCGATGGATGTGCGATTCGGCCGTGACGGCGATCTCCCATAAGCGCGCCGTGGCCTTCGACGAACGCGGCGGGTGCAGGCGCACTTCTACCGTTTGCTCGTATTGTTCGCCGGTCTTGAATGGCAGCAGGTTCACGTACCCGGGCTCGATCGTCCACCACGTCTCATCGAGGTCTCTCACAGAGAGCGTGTAGCGATCGACGATGTCGCTCTGGTTGCGGATCAACGCCTTGAACGCGACCTCCTTGCCAGCCTCGACCGACAGCTTCTTTTCCTCGGCGACTTCTTCGGGCAGGTGAACGACGGCCATCAGACCGCTTGCGCCCGGCGACGGCTCTTGTTCGTCCGGCGGCCGGCCCTGTTCGCCACGCGCCGGCTCCTCCTCGCCGTGGGGCGGCTCCCCCACAGGCACCTGCTCGGGCGGCCGGTCCCACGCGACGTATTCGGGACAGTCCGGTTTGGCGCAGAATTCAGCCTCCGACGGTACCTGTTCTCCACAGCGGCGACAGGTGGCCTGACTCATTGCTCAGGCTCCCCCAGCTCGGGCGCCCGCACGGACCAATGCTCCACATGCAGCGGCAGCTGACGCGCGATCGCGTCTTCGACCGCCACCCGCTGTGAGGGTGAAAGCGGCTTTGAGCAGCGCACCGTGAAACCCGGGTTGGGCGCGAGCGACGGCGTGCGCTCATCCTCAGCCGACCGCGTGCCATATCCGGCGCAGGCCACAGCCCGACCGTGATCTTCCACCTTCGGGTGGAGGTCCGGGAAGGCGGCGTTCAGCGCGCTCTGCAAGCCCGCCGCGGTGCCTCGCCGGCGCGCGATCCCCCTGACGTCGCAAAGCAGCTCGCGGCGGGCGACGCCTGCCGGCACGTCGTCGGGCTGCAGTCCCAGCCAGCGGGCCATCTCGTCGACCATGCCTGCGGGCGCCAGCTGCGGCTCGACATAGGCCCAGAGCGAGTCGACGATCGCCACGCGCGGGTCGAGCACACGCTCGAGCGCGTGCAGGAAACGCATCGCGAAGCTGCCCTTGGTGCGGTAGATCAGCGGCATCGCGTCGCGCAGGTAGCATCGCGCGGAGGCGACCTTGGGCACGTCGTCGTTGTCGTCGTCTACCACCGGCACGACTTGGGTGACAGCGGCAGGGGGCACGGGGTCGTTCATGGCGGGGGCGGATCGGCCTCTATGCGCCTGAAACGTCGACCTTGACGCGATGAAGGCCCGACGCAACGACCTCGTGCTCTAACAGCTCGAGGTCTTTTCCGATCGGGACCACCAGCTCGAGGTCACCCTCGAACGGGGCCACCTTCTTTGGCACTTCTTCGAAGAGGCGCAGGTCCTTGATCTCCTTCACGCCGTCAACCGCGCGCACGATCGGGTACAGCTCACCCCGGGTGAGCGCTCGCCCGAACTGCCACCCAACCTGCTCGTCCTGCCCCGCGCCCTGCACGTCAGGCTCGATCGAGCCTTCCCTGGCCGAGTCGGCCGTGCCTCCTACAAGCGGGTTCAGGTACCTGGACAGCGCCTGTGCGATGCGCTGTTCGAGATCCTCGCCGTTGGTTGCGCGATCGGCCACCGCGTGCACCACCACCGCAACGACCCGCAGCTCGGCGGGCACGACCAAGATCGACGTGCCCACCAGGCGCCGTCGATCGAGATAGTCGGCGACGTGCGCAAGCAGCTCACCATCGGCCCGCAGATCCTTCGGGCGCAGCTCCTCGGGAGGGATCTCGACATACGGGAGGATGTACACGCGCGTCGGCTCACCGTTTTTTGCGGGCACGCAGCGGGCGCGCGCCACCGTGTTGTGGGCGGCCACGCACAAACGCTCGAAGTCCTCGCGGGTGACCGCGCGGTCGCTCGTGCGCAGCTCGATCGCGGTGCGCTTGCCGGCCTCGGCGAGGGTCTCTGCGTCCGCGCCGCCGGTCGCCGGTCGCACGTTCGTCACCGCCTTGACCCGGGGAATCGGCTCGCGCAGCTGGGTCAGCGTCTTCGGCCGCAACGTTCCCCACCCTGCCACCGCCGTGGCGGTATTGGCTGAACCTCAGCTCGCTGTGGGCGGCAGTGACGGCGCCATACTGTCGATACGCGCCATCGTGTTGGCGCACAGCGGGTCCCAGCTGGATCTCCCCGGTGGTCTCGTCAAGCAGATAGTGGCGGTCGTGCTTCTTGCTTTGCGCAAAGGCCGCTCTGCGCTCCCACTGCACCCAATACGACTTGCCTGGACGGCGCACTTCCAGCCGCTCGGTGGCAACGAGCCCGAGCACCGGCGCGTGACGCAGCGTGAAGATCTCGCCCGGCGTTCCATCGCTGTGCCCGAGCGACTCGCGCGTGACAAGCTGGCAGTGCTCGGCGGGGACCGTCGCGCCCACGGGCGCGGCCGTCAGAGCGATGACCTGCGGAGGAAGCGAGTCGCGGTCGCTTGGTCGGGTCACCCTGCAACACAGCCAGTAGAGGAAATGCTCCTCGCGCGTGTCGATGCTCCTGCGGCCGGTGCGCGCCGGCAGCTGCAGCTCGACCGTGCCCTTCGCCAAGTTGAAGCCTTTGGTGGAGTCGTCCACCTCAGTGACGTCCAGCCACGCGTCCGGGTCGTCCAGCCACGCGCCCGGGTCGGCCGCTGCTTGAGCGTCCCTCGCGGGGGCTGAGACCTGCCAGGCAAGCGGCGGTTTGCTGGGATCCACCCCCGCCCAACGCGCCTCCTTGCACTCCACTTCGACCCTCACCAGCAAGCGGTCAAGCGGCTCGCTGAACCCGAGCAGCAGGCAGTCACCGGGTGCAGGGGGCTTGGCGAAGGCGAAAAGCTGTTCGTCAACCGGCTGCGCCGAGCCGTTGCTCACGCCCACGTCGACTTTTTCGCGGCCGCGCCGGAGCACACACGCCTTCAGCCGCACCGGCTCGATCGTGAAGCCCTCGGTCGTGCGAAATACGACCGACTCCTGCGTGGAGGTTCTCCTGGTGGCGACCTCGGTGCCGCGCGCGATCCGCACGGGGTCCTTCGTGGGGCCGTCCAGGTGAAAGCACAGCTCGGTGCGCGCCGCCAGAGCCGGCAGCAGCTTTACGCCGATCAGCGACAGCAGCGCCACGTGCAGCTTCTCGGGCAGGCGGTTGATGCGATAGGAGAGCATGTCGGTCATCCACGCGAACAGCTCGATCAGCGTGATCCCCGGGTCTGACACGTTGACCTCGGTCCAGTCAGGGCATTTCCTGGCGACGCGCTCTCGAGCGTCGTTGACAAGGCCCTGGAAGCGCACGTTGTCGAGCTCCACCTCGGGCAGACTCACCGCGCCACCTCGGCCGTGACCTGGGACTCCCCCGCGGGGATCACGTAGAAGGGATGGACGAGGTTGCGAACGGAGTTAGTGGCGCGCACGATGTAGCCGACCTCCACGTTGAGCCGTCCCTCCTGCACGCGGCTGAGATCGAACTTGACCGAGTGGGTCTCCACGCGCGGCTCCCACCGGTCCAGCGCCGCGCGCACGGCGTTCTCCACCCGCTCGAGGGTGAGCGCGTCGACGGTTGCAAAGGTACACTCGTGCACGGCGCAGCCGAACTCGGGGCGCATCGGACGTTCGCCTGGAACGGTGCTCAGGATGATCGTGATCGCCTGCTCGACGTCGAGCTCGTCGCGCGCGAGCGCCACGCGTCCGTTGCTGTCCGGCTCGATCGGGAAGGCCACCCCGGTGCCCAGGTGTTGGGTCATCCGAACTGCACCTCGCTGGCGGAGACCTGCAGCGACCCGCTCGCCGAGATCTGCAGCGACCCGCTCGCCGAGATCTTCAGCGACTCGCTCGCCGAGAGCGTCAGCGACTCGCTGGCTTGCACTTCGATGCTCTTGCCCGTGACCGTCACGCTGCCGTCCTTGCCCAGTTCGATCGACGCGCCCCCCTGCGTGGTTAGCGACGCATCGCCCTTGGCCAACAGTGACGCCGTCCCGCCGGCCTGCAGGCTGAGGTCCTTGTCGCTGGCCAGCGCAAACGAGCCGTCGGTGTGAACCAGTTCGCCTGGCGCGGCCTGGCCGTTCCACACCGATCCGAGCACGTATGGGCGACGCGGGTCGCCCTGCTCGAAGGCGAGCACGACCTCGTCGCCGGCCAGCGGCATCATCAGCAGGCCGCGACCGGCGCCCGCCGCCGGCGCGGCGATGCGCGCCCACCAGCCCTCGGCGCCGTCCCCCAGCGCCGGGTACTGGACGCGCACGCGTCCCAGTTCTTCGGGGTCGTCGGTCTGCGTGACCACGCCAACGACCACGCTCGTGCCCCATTGCGAGGTGGCGGGCGCCAGATCGACCAGCTCGGCGAACGTGGGCTCGATGCGACCGGAGATCGAGAAGTGTGTCTCATAGCCGCGCCCGCCCGACAGCGTGTGCGTGGCCGAGGTGACGGTGAAGGTGCCACCGAAGCGCTGGCCCACGCCGCCGATCTGGACCTGGCGCCCTGCGCGCAGCTGGGGGTTGCCCACGGCGACGCCGTCGGCCTGCACCCATACGTCAGCGAGACGCGAGGCCAGGCTGGCGGCCAGCGCGCTGGCCTCTTCGTGGCTGACCACAGTGCGATCGCCGATCGTCCACGTTCCCGCGCCGGCGGCGGCGGCGAGCGTGCTGCGCTGAACGCCCGGATCCGAGGCGGGCGCGGACGGGCTCTGACTGGCGACGATCGCCTCGGCCTTGGCGGGGTCCCAGCCGCGCACTTCCACACCTTCGACCTGCTGGGAGGCGCTCAGGCGCGGACGAAAGGAGATCAGCTCCTGCCCGGCGTGCAAGGCCAGCGGCGACCCCGCGGGCGCACCGCCGGCGGGGCGAAAGTCGACGGTGTCGCCGTCGCCGACGACCTCGAAGCCGATCGCGTCAGCCAGACGCCACAGCAGCTGCCAGTCGGTCTCCTCGCTCTGCAACACGAATGGGTGGACGGTGTCGCACCCGGGCGCGGTGGTGACACGCGCGGTCAAGCCGGCCGACGCGATCACCTGCTCGGCGACGTCACCGCTCGTCATGTCCTGAAAGGCCCGCGTGCGGCGCTTCTGGTGCAGGGCGAACGCCGGCTCATAGGCGGTCGCCCCGATCATCGCGCCGCCGGACAGCAGCTCGAGCTCGATCGCCTCGATGCGGCCGCTGAACACGCTCGCGGGGACGCTCGCGCCGGGCGCCGAGTAGAGCACCTCGACGCTGCGCCCGACCGACAGCAGCTCATTGTCGACGTGCGCCAGCTGCGGGTCGACGAAACGCAGGTGGGCCTGGTCGGGCAGGCGCAAGCTGTCGCGCACGCGCAGCAGCACGAGCAGCGCGGCCAGCTCGGCGGGCAGCTCAGAGCCGTCGACGCGCACGATGCCCGACGGCAGCAGCGGGGGCGCGACGCTCACGACGAGCTGCCCTCGGGCACGATCAGAGCGCGGCCGCGTTCGCAGCACGAGCGGGTTGTCGATCGCGTTTGCCTGCGCAATCTCGCGCCAGCGGGTGGGGTCGCCGTAGGCGGCGTAGGCGATCGAGGGCAGCGAATCGCCGTCGATCACGACGTGCACGCCCGGCCTGGTGCGGGCGCGCGTGGTCGGGTTCTGCGCACGGGTGGGGCCGGCGCCGGAGCGGCTGTTGGCCTTTTCGACCTGCACGAGCGCAAGCGCGCAGATCGCGCGGATCGGGGTTCCGTCGGGGCGAAACAGCGTGTAGTGCACGTCCAGCCGGCGCGTGACCGCCTTGAAGCTCACCATCGACCCCCAGCTGAAGACGACCGTGGGCGGACGGCCCGCGTTGGCTGCGCTGCCCGCTTGTTCGGCCACCTCCATCATCAAGAACAGCCGGTCGGTGACGCTGCGCACGTCGCGGGAGGCGTTGTCGGAGGCGTCGAACAGCAGCTCCAGGGTGAGCTCTCGCGCGAGCCCGCCCCCGAACTGCATGGCCGGCAGGCTTGCACCGACGACGGGGACGGCGTGCCACTGGTTGGCCTTGGAGATCGCGTACTGACTGGGGTTGAACCAGCACGGCAGCGGCTCTTGACCCTCGATCTCCAGTTGTGCCTGCTGATAGCTGGCCTGTTGTTCGACCATGTCAGTTGCGCAGCATCCCGGCGTGGGCGATCTCGAGGGTCTCGCCGGCCACCTCGCCGCTGTCGGCGAGCGTCGGGCCGACCCAGCGAACGGGAAGCGCCTGGCCGAATACCCAGGAGCGTTGGACCTGGACGCGCTCGTCGCGCAGGGAGAGCAGCGAGATGGTGACGGTGGGGCGTTGACTGGGCTGCTTGGAGACGAACAGCCAATCCAGCAGCTCCTGCTCGCTGGTGACGCCGCGGCTGAGCAGCAGGTTGGGGTAGCGCATGCGCCCACGCAGCTTGTGCACGAAGCTGTTCTCGCCGCCCGCGGCGTACTCCAGCACCTCGTACTCCACCTCCAGCCCGCTGCAGCGTGTGAACACGCCGACGGTGTGTTCGACGATCTCAACACGAAAGTAGCGGGCCGCGTTGAGCTCGAGTTCTGCGGCGAGGGCCGTGCCATTGCCCGACGCCAACTTCGCTCACCCGCCCAGGGGCGCACCCATGCGCTCGCGCTCCACCAGCAGCTCGCGGCGCAGGCGCGCGATCAACTCCTCGCACAGCTCGTCCATGGCAGCCGCGCGGTGGTGAGGCGCCGGTGGCGCGGGCGAGTGGTCCGGTTGCTCGGATTGCCCGAGAAGGTCGACTTGCGCGGAACCCGACTCGGCGAAGGCTGCCGACCGCGTCTCGGCCGGTGGTTGAGAGCTCAGACGCAGCAGCGCGCCCTCAGACGCCCCGGCGGGCGCGGAGGTCCCCGCTGGCCCGGGCGACTCGGGCGGCGGCGGCACGGGAGGCTGGCGCGCCAAGCGCGGCGGGGCGCCGTAGGGCGAGCCCTCGTCGATGCGCCCGCGGCGCGGGGCCACCCCGGCGCGCATCAGCGCCTCGCGGCTGCGTGTGCGCTGCTGCTCCTGGCGCAGGCCGAGGGGCAGCCCCTCGGTCCCCTGGCGCTCGGCGGCCGGTGCGCCTGCGTCGTCATCGAGCAGCCATCTGAGCGCAGTGTCGCTGATGCCCGCCAGCCCCGCCGGACGATCGGGCACGGGCCCTGAGGCAAGCGCATCAGGCAGCGCGGGCGCGTCAGACGACGTGGGGCCTACAGACGGCGCGGGCGCCAGCTGCGGCGCGGGCGCCAGATGCTGGGCGGACACGGACGACGCCACGGTGTTGACCTGCTCATACAGGCGCTGGAGGTGATCGAAGTCGACCGCGTACAGGCCCTCGATGACCTGGGGCGTCACCTGCCCGGCATTGCCCAGGCGCGTGATCACGCGGGCGATCTGCAGCACGCCCAGGTAGGCGCTGTTGTCGCGCACACGCGCGTCGCGCAGCGGCTCGATCTCGTCGCGGGCGGTGGCCAGGCGCATAGTGCCCTCTCGGTGCAGCGTGCCGTCGCTATCCATGTAGCCGACGGGCAGCGTGAAGTCGTATTCGGTCTGTGGCATCAGTTGCGCTCCTATTTGACCCGTTCCAGCCCCTCGTGGGCGATGTGGATCTCCTCCAAGAGCGCCTCGTTGGAGTCGGGCACGAGCGCCCCGACGACGTAGTTGCACGGCCACGCGTTGATGAGCTTCCAGGTGGTCTTCTGCTTGCCGGTGACGTCCACCACGTAGATTTCGCCGTTCTTGCGCTTGCCTTCGACGCCTTCGTTGACGATCGTCTTGCGCCATTCCCACAGGCTCATGTCGGTGTCGACGCCCTTCTTGAGCACGAGGTTCGACCAGTTGAGCTTGCCGGCGGTCTTGACGTAGGTGGCCTTGCCCTGCTTGTTGACCTGATGCTGGACGATCACCTCGTTCTCGGAGGCAATCCCCGAGATTTCGCGAAAGGCGACGACGTTGAGCCCGTTGAACTGCACATAGAAATACGACGGTGCATACCCTTCGCCTGGCTCTGGTGATGCCATCTGTCACGCCCTCCTGATCATGGTCATGCCGGTCAGGCGGCGCCCTCGCCGGCGGTGTACTGGCTGATGCGGAAGATGACGAACTCAGCGGGTTTGACCGGGGCGATCCCGATTTCAGTGACAACCTGGCCAGCGTCTCTGACCACGGAGGGATTGGTCTCGCTGTCGCACTTGACGAAGAAGGCCTGTTCGGGGGTGGCGCCGAAGAGCGCCCCGCTGCGCCAGTAGCTCATCAGGAAGTTGCTGACAGCGATCTGCAGTTGCGTCCACAGGCGTTCGTCGTTGGGCTCGAACACCGCCCACAGCGTGCCCTGCCTGATCGAGTCTGAGATGTTGTTGAACAGCCGCCGCACGTTCAGGTAGCGCCACTCGGGGTCGCTGCTGAGCGTGCGTGCGCCCCACACTTTGATGCCGGCGCCAGGGAAGGCGCGGATGCAGTTCAGCCCCGAGCGGTTGAGATCGCCCTGCTGCGGTCCGGTCATGCGACAGCCGAGCCCTGTGACCCCCCGGACTCCCTCGTTGGCCGGCGCCTTGTGCACCCCGCGTGTCGCGTCCGTACGCGCCCACACGCCGGCGACGTGCCCACACGGAGGGACGAGCATCGGCAGTTTGGACAGCGGGTCGGAGACTTCCAGCCACGGCCAGTAGAGCGTGGCCTGCTTGGAGTCATAGCCAGCGGTGGACATCCGCCACTGCAGCGCTTCGCTGGGGTTCTTGTCCCTGGGTGTGTCAAGCACCGCGACGCGATCTTCCATGTCCTCGCAATGCGCGATCACGCCGGTCTGAATCCCGCGCAGCAGGGTGTCGTCTTCCTTGGCGATCGCGACCGCATCGGGCACGCACACGATCGAGATGTCCTCGATCGCAGCCAGCCCCGCGAACACGCCGGGCTTGGTTCCCTTGCCTTCGATTTCCTGCTGGGCGTCGTTCAACACGTTGTCGACCGCCTTCACCGGCGCGTTCAGGTGATAGGTGCCGGGGACCGGCTGCAGGTCGCCGGCGGTCGCCTTCAGTTCGATCAGCTGCGAGGGCAGCTTGTCGACGACGCCCGGTAGATTGGCGGCGGTGAGCGGTTCTGACTCTGTGCTCGTGTACTGCTCGTGGATGCTGCCGGAGCTGACCACGAGGGTGTAGGTGGGATCCTGCGACTGCGAGGCGTCGGCGGTGTCCTTCTGTGCGCCGGCGGCCGGCTCGCCGCCGTTGGGGCGGTGCTCGACTTTGGGCTTGGGCGGGTCGAGCGTCAGCTCGAGGCGCACGTCCGCTCCTGCGCCGTCCTTGGGGGTCACGTTGAATGCGATCGGCTTTTCCTTGCCGGCGCCGGGCGGAGCGGGCTTGTCTTTGGTCTCGGCTTTGGTCTCGGCGGGCAGCGCCAACTGGGGTTCGCCTTCGCCGCCCACGCGGACAACCCAGCAAAGTGTGCCGCCATTGGTGAAGAAGCCATGCACGGCGTGGGCGAGGTAGGCACCCGCGAGATACGGCCCTCGTTCTTCGGGATCGTCGGGGTCGCTGAAGACGTCGACGAATTGCGACCAATTGGCGATTTGCACCGGCTCGTTGAGCGGGCCCGCCGGCGCCAGGCCGACGAAGGCGGCGGTCGAGGTGCTGACCCCCTCGATCGGCTTGTTGGGCGAGGGAAGCTCCTCGACGTAGACGCCCGGTGTCAGATACGTCGCCATGTCACTCCTCCGTTGGTCTCGATTGGCTGGCGATCAGCTCGCGACGCAGATCGGCCAAGCCGCCGCCCGCGACGTCGCGTGCGACCGCTGCGCCGGGCCCGACGATCCGCATGCGGTTCTCCTCCGACGCCCACAGGATCACCGTGGTGTTGGGCGCCGCCAGCCTGATGCGATCGCACAGCAAGCGCGCGCCGCCGGCCCCGAGGTCGAGCACGACCGCATCGGGCTCGACCTCCCGCGCGAGCGCCTCGATCGCCAGCGGCCGGGCCTCCTCGCCGACTATCTCCACGCCTTCGTCGCTGAGCATCCGGCGCATGCCGACCGCGGCGACCGGGCTGAGCCGGGCGAGCAGCACGCGCGGCGGGCGCAGGGTCTGCTCGCGCGTGGCGTTGTCCATGCTCGTCTCGTGCGTGGCATTGTCCATGCTCGACACGATGCGCCCTGCGCGACGACCGCGCCAGGGGAGAGTGGGCAGCTGTGCGGGCAGCGATCGCTGCACCGACGTCCGCTAGTCCGCTGCACGGAAGCGATCGCGGAGGCGCAGCTGGGTGGAGCGCACGGGCGGCCCGCGGTGCAGGACCACCCCGGATGGGAAGGGGACGGTGACGATGTAGTGGAAGGACACCTTGTAGGGCCCGCCGACCGCCGTCCAGAAGTCGGCGCTGGCGTCCAGCGCGGGGTCGCCTACGCGGGTGCGCAGCGGCCCCACCTGCTCGAGCGCACGCGCGAGCGCGCCTGGCAGCACGTCGGCGGGCAGCTCCGGGTAGGCGTGCAGCGCGGCGATCGCCTGCGACAGCAGGCGATGCTCGTCCTCGACCGCGCGCGACCAGGCGGTGAGCGTGTATGACGCGTCCAGCCACAGCGGCGGTCGCGTTTCGGTGCGCCGCCCGTCCGCTTCGCCGCGGTCCCACTGCGAACGGCGTCGCTGGGTGTTCTCACGCAGGTCGTACAGGAACAGGTTGAGCGTGGGCCGCGTGACGGTGGCCCCCCACGCGCGGTCGGGTGCCTCGAAGGCGACGGCCACTGCGGGGAAGCCCACCTGGGCGAGCTCGCGGCGAAGAAGCGCGGCGAGCGCCTCGTCGAGATCGGCCAGCGAGGTGTTCAGCGACACGCCGGTGGTGAGCTGCACGGCCCAAGCTCAGCACGTGCGCGGCCCGCTTGCGGGCGCCCTGGCCCGCCAACAGGGCAGCCAAGCGGGCAGGCCGCGTGCCCCTTCGGATCAGGCCGCGCTGGGACCGGCCGTGCGGGCGATGTCGTAGAAGCGCTCGAAATCGGACTCGAGCGTGAGGCGACCGAGCTTGTCGTACTCCAGCGCGACCGCGCGCACGAGCTGCTGCATGCCCAGCGGACGGCCCTCGTCGGCGGCGAGCAACGCGCCGGCCAGCGCAGCGTTGCGGATGGAGCCGCCCGACAGCTTGAAGCGGGCGGCCAGGAACGGCACGTCGATCTGCTCGAGCGCCGCATGCGCGGGCAGCAGCCGCGTCCACAGGCGCTCGCGATCGTCGGGCTCGGGGAAGGGGAAGTCGACGACTACGTCCAGCCTGCGCAGGAAGCCCTCGTCGATGTTCTGGCGCAGGTTAGTCGTGAGGATCACCACGCCCGCATAGCCCTCGATCCGCTGGAGCAGATAGGCGACCTCGACGTTCGCGTAACGATCGTGGGCGTCGCGCACCTCCGAGCGCTTGCCGAACAGCGCGTCGGCCTCGTCGAACAGCAACACAGCGTTGGACCCTTCGGCGGCGGCGAATATGCGGTCCAGGTTCTTCTCGGTCTCGCCGATGTACTTGGACACGGCGGTCGCCAGGTCGATGCGAAAAAGGTCGAGCCCGAGCTCGCGCGCGACCACCTGCGCGGCGAGCGTCTTGCCGGTGCCCGACTCGCCTGCGAACAGGACGCTCATCCCCGCCGCCGACGACGGCGCGCCGCCGCCGCCCCACTCCAGCAGCACGCTGTCGCGGTTGCGCAGGAAGGCGGAGATCGTGCGCAGCGAGCGCAGGGCGCGCTCGGGCACGACCAGGCCGTCCCAGCCGCCCTGTCCGTCGACCCGGCTGGCCAGCCCGGCCAGGCCGTGGCGCGAAGCGCCGCGCGCGCCGCCGTCGAGGTCGCGGGCATCCGGGACATCTGCGCCGCGGGCTCGAGCACTCGCGCGAGCGATGGCGGCCGCGTGCTCGATCTGGGTCAGCGACAAGCGGAACTTGACCGCCACATCGCCCACGTCGCCGCCCTGCGCAAACGCAGACCAGGCTGCGCGGCGCTCGGGCAGACCGAGCGCAGGGATGCGCACCAGCAGTGCAGGGCGCCCACCGAGAACGGCACCGTCGTCGGCGGACTCGATGCACACGAGCGTCCGCTCGGACTCTGCGTCCAGCAGCGCAAGCGCGGCGTCCCGTTGCGCCGGCTGCAGGCGCTCGAGCCCGCAGAACGCGAGCACCCGCCCGCACAGGATGGCCGCCAGGCGCGCGCCTGCCAGCGCCGTCGCATCCACCAGGCCGGCGGCCGAGGCGAGCAGCAGCTCCCGCCCCAGGGCGAACGCCAGCGCGGCGGGCGCGTCCTGACCGGCGAGCGCCAGGGTGAGCTCACTGCCGGCGGCGAGCGCGCCGCGCAGCTCGTCGATCACCGGGGCAGCGGCGGGCGCAAGCGAGGGCACCGAGACCACCTCGCACATCGCTGGGCGGCTGTCGGCGAGCCCTGCACCGATGAGCGCGGCCGCGATTAGGTCGGCGCACTTCAGCGGCCGCTCGGCGAGCGCCAGGCGCGGCTCCTCGAGCATGGTCACCGCGCCGCTGCGGCGCAGCGTGCCCTCGGCGGCCAGGCAGCGCAGCACGTCCTCGCCCGCGACCGTGCCGCCCGCGAGCAGGGCGCCAGCCAGGCGCGGGGAGGCCAGCTGGCGCGTCATGTCGTCGTGCAGGTAGCCGTACAGCCGGCCGTAGCGCCAGCTCACCTCCGGCGCGGCGCAGACCGCCAGCACGGCCTGCTCGAGCTCGTCCAGGCCGAGCAACCGGGCGAGCTGCGCGAGGCGCTCATCGACGTGGGCGGGGGGATCGTCGGCGGCAAGCGACAAGGCCTGCTCATCGCTGACGTACAGGCCAGCCAGCGGGTCGCGGGGATCAGCTTCCGCGGCGGCCACCTGCCCGACGCCCTCGCGGATGCGCGCGTCGAGGTCGACGAAGCGCAGCGGCAAGGCTCAACCTGCCGATTCGTGTGCCACCCGCTCAGCCTCGCGCTCGAACGAGTCGCCGGGGTCGGTGACCGTGAGCGTGCCTCCCATCGGAGCACCGCGCTGTTGTGAGACGTGCGCGAGCTCGTGCGCGATCAGTCGATCTCCGTCGGGCGTGCCCGGACGGTACTCGCCACGCGCGAAGAACACGTCGCGCCCGGTGGTGAACGCCCGCGCCTGGACCGACCGCGCGAGCGCGTCGGCCATGGCGTCGCTGTGCACGCGCACATCCTCAGTGGGCCCCACCAGCGGCTCCATGCGGGCGCGCGCGCCCGCGTCAAGCGTTCCGCCTCCGCCGCGACGGCTGTTGATCGTCGATTGCACTGCAGGATGCACACGCCCGCCCGCCAGCAGGCCGGCACCGTCGCGAGCAAGCAGTCGGGCGAGCGTCATGAGCTGAGCATACGCCTGCCCGCCGCCTTCGCCACGTCGACGACGACGACGACGACGTTATGTCGTGGCGGTCGCGGTGAACTCCGCCGGACGATCCCTGCTGGCCTGCGCGAGTGCTTGGCGCACCCCCTCCGCGTCGAAGTCTGTCCCGTAGACCGGGGTGCCGGGCTGCTGGCGCCAGGAGTCGTCAAGGCCGCCCGCATCCACCGGGTCAAAGCCGAGTTCGTCCACCAGCGCCAGCACCACGTCCTTGGCCACCTGGTCGTCGCCCGCCACCGGCAGCGCGATGCGCCCCTCGCTGCCCGCCGGGCGGCCGTGCTCGAGCAGGTGTTCTGCATAGATGTTGTTGAACGCCTTGACCACGGGGTGGCCCAACTGCTCCTCCACCCAGCGGCTCTCAGGCGTGCCCTGCTCGATCGCCGCGATGCTCCCGTCGCGCTGGCGCGGGTAGTAGTTGCCGGTGTCCACCACCACCGCATCCGCTGTCGCGGGCGCAAACAGATC
Organism: uncultured Solirubrobacteraceae bacterium; assembly: GCA_963734225.1. Classification (GTDB taxonomy): domain Bacteria; phylum Actinomycetota; class Thermoleophilia; order Solirubrobacterales; family Solirubrobacteraceae; genus Palsa-744. The sequence continues at coordinate 7,344 of CAVTGI010000013.1, read as the reverse complement.
GTCAGGCAGCTCGGGGATGCGCTTCTCGGGGATCGTCACGATCACCAACTGCGCACCCTTGGGAGCCTCGCTGACGGTCACCGCGCGAGCGCCCGTCTCGGCGACGAGATCCGTGAGCGTGTCAGGGCCACGCGAGTTGGCCACCGAAACGTCGTGTCCAAGCGCTGTCAGGCGACGGGTGAGGGTCCCCCCGATGTTGCCCGTGCCGATGATTGCGATCTTCACGTCCGTACCTCCCAGGTCAGATGGACAGATGGCACCTACAGGCCAGCACAGCGTCCAATGCTAGGGCGCAATCTGCCCACGCCCTGCACTTCCCCGCTAGGCTCAAGCTGACACAGTGGCGCGAGCGGGAGGCAGCAGGACATGGGCGAATTTCTCTTGAAAGACGTGGACGAGGGCGTTGCGTTGCTGACCCTCAACCGACCAGGCAGGATGAACGCCTGGACGGCCGCCATGGAGGACGAGTACTTCTCGGCGCTCGAGCAGTGCGCGCGCGACTCGCACGTGCGTGCGATCGTGGTCACCGGCGCCGGCAGGGCCTTTTGCGCGGGCGCAGACATGCAGGACCTGCAGGCGCTCGGCAACGGCAGCGAGCCGGGGCAGGCACATGAGCACGATCACGACCATGGGCATGCTGAACGGCGCGCCCAGACATATCCCCTGTCGATCCCCAAGCCGATCATCGCCGCCGTCAACGGCGCGTGCGCCGGCATCGGCCTCGTGCAGGCGCTCATGTGCGACCTGCGCTTCGCCGCAGACGACGCCAAGCTGACCACCGCTTTCGCCCGCCGCGGCCTGGTGGCCGAGCACGGGATCTCCTGGATTCTGCCCCGTCTGGTGGGACCTGCGCACGCGCTCGACCTGCTGCTGTCCGCGCGCGTGGTGCTCGGCCGCGAGGCAGCGGCAATGGGGCTGGTCAACCGCTCGCTGGCGCGCGAGCGGGTGCTCGACGAGGCGCTCGCCTACGCGCGCGAGCTCGTCGTCAACTGCTCGCCCGCGAGCCTCGCCACGATCAAGCGCCAGGTCCACAGTGACCTGCAGCGCAACCTGTCAGACGCGCTACACGAGGCCGACCGGCTGATGCTGCGCTCGTTCGCCGAACCTGACTTCGTCGAGGGGGTCAACAGCTTCCTCGAGCGGCGCGAGCCGCGCTTTGCGGCGCTCGGCGCCTGAGCTCGATCCGGCGCCCGAGACGCTAGGCCAGGTCGCTCAGGCGCAGGTGTACGCCGCCGAGCGCCAGCGTGTCGCGACCGTCGCGCACGTCGGCCGGAAGCTCTAGCGCGATCTCGCTGAGTCCCTGCTCGCGCTCGTCCTCGGCACGCGCGAAGCGCACCTCGCCGCCATCCAGGGACAGGACGGGTCCGTCCTGACCCCCACCGACAGGCACGCCCAGCACCTCGCCCCAGCGCGCCGCCACCGCATCGGGATCGGCCACAGCGATCGTCACCCCCGCCAGGTGTCCGGGCGCGCCCTGCCCGATCCGGGCCGTCCACTGCGGGCCGCCCCAGCGCCAGCTGCCATACGGCTGGGAGCTATCCAACGACACGATCGCGCCGCGCATGTCCGCTGGGTGCAGGTGGGTGGCGGAGATGTCGGGCAGCGCGATCTGCCAGACCGTCCGCACCCCAAGGTCCGCAGCGCGCGAGCGGGCGCCCTCGGCGTCCTGGAGGTCGAAGATAACCATGTAGCCGCCGTCGCCGCCGTGGCGCGTCAGGTAGCGCCCCGCCGCCGTGTCGGCCCGCGTGGGACTGACGATCTCGATGAAGCAGTCGCCCAGCGCGAACACCGTGTTGCTCAGCCCGAACGCACCCACACCCGGGTCGCGAAACGGCTCGCCCAGGTTCAGCGCCGAGCGAAGCGCCACAGCCGTCGGCTCGAGCTCGGCCGCCGCCAGCACCGCCTGGCGCAGCCTCACCCTGGGTCGCGCACCGTCCTCCACGACGACAGAGGCTATCGGCGCATGGCACGACGCGCGAGCGCTGGCGTCAAGTACGCCTTGGCGCCCGTCACCCACAAGCCAATCTGGACGCACAACCATAGTAAACTGGACACATGAGCGCCAAGCTCCAGGAGATGGCCGACAACCTGAACGTCAACGAGCGGACGCTCAGGCGCGCGTGGGCGCTCGGCACGTTGCGTGGCACGCGGGTCACGCCCTACCGACTCGAGTTGCCGCTCGATGAGCGCATGTATCTGCGTAGTCACTGGCAAACGCTCAGCCGCCTGCGCAGCGCGCTGCGCACCGAGCCCAACGTGTCGATGGCGGTCGTGTTCGGCTCGGTCGCCCGCGGCGACGACGACGACGCGTCCGACCTCGACTTGCTGGTCGCGCTGCGCGATCCCGGCTTGCAGCCTCAGGTCGCCCTGACCGAGCGCCTGCGAGGCCGCACCGGAATGGCCTTGGAGGTCGTGGCACTGGAGGATGCGTGGCGACGCCCCTCGCTGATGCTCGAGATCCTGCGTGACGGGCGTGTTCTGGTCGACCGTGACGCGCGCTGGCAGGATCTCCGCGCACAGGACGAGCGCATACGCGCTCGGGCGAGACGCGATCGGCAGCTGCGTAGACGGCGCGCTCGCCAGGCTACCGCGATTTTCGCAAAGCAAGCCGGAGCATCCCGGTGAGTCCCGACAGGCCCGAGCGCAGCGTCGAGCAGTTGCGCCAGAGCTACGACGAGACCCTCGATGCACTTCGCCGTCGCGTCGAGCAACTGGAGGCGGCGGTCTCACAGTTTCGGCCCGATTTCGACGAGTCGGCTTTCTCGGCGGCGTGGCACTCGGATAGTCCGCTGGAGCGCAATCGAGCCGACAACGTGCTGTCGAGCTTCGAGAAGACCTACATGCTGCTGATGGATCTGATCACCCTCAGCGTCAAGCTTGGCAGACGACTGCATGCCGTGAACGTCGATGCGAGCCAGTCACCAGTGGAGACGCTGCGCGAGCTGAAGGTCCTGTCCGCAAATGCCGAGGAGGCGCTCGCCATCCAGCGCGAGGTGCGCAACTCGGCCCAGCACGTCTACGTCGAACTGACCGTGTCCAACCTCCGCCGCGCGGTCATGTTTCAGCTTGAGACCTCCGCCCGCGTGATCCACGCGATCACCGCCTGGGTCGACTCCCTGGATCCGATGCAGCAAGAGGGCGAGCAGCGACCGTAACGGCCCTCCGGTGTGGTCGCCGGCGGTGGGCACCGGTGCCCGCTCGTCAAACGCCCGCAGGGGCGCCGTTGGCGCTTGCGTGAACCCTCGCACCGTCGGCCGCCGCGCCGTTACCCGCCAGCGCGCGTTCGGCGATCTCCGGGTCCGCCGGCGAGCCGTTGCCGGTCGCGCCGTTGATCGCCGCGCCGTCGACCGCCGTCGCTCCCACCGGCTCATCGCCCTGCGCTGCGCTCGGTGAGCCCTCGCGCCGCGCTCGGTCGGTCTGGCGCGAGCCGTGCTCGGCCAGGAACGCCTCCACCACACGCGGGTCGAACTGGCTGCCCGCGCACCTGCGCAGTTCGGCCAGCGCCTCGTCCTCGCTCTTTGACTGGCCGTACGGGCACCTGGAGATCATCGCGTCGTAGGAGTCGCACACGAACACGATCCTGGCCGCCAGGGGGATCTCCTCGCCGGCAAGCCCAAGCGGATAGCCCGTGCCGTCGTAGCGCTCGTGCGTCGAGCTGACAATCTCCGCAACCCCCGTCAGCGCCGGGGCAGCGCTGAGCACGCGCGCGCCGATCGTGGGGTGGCGCGCCATCAGCGCCCACTCGTGCTCGTCCAGCGGGCCCGCCTTGTGCAGGATCTCAAACGGGATCGCCACCTTGCCGATGTCGTGCAGCTCGGCCGCGCGCACCACCTCCAACTGCTGCTGCTCTGACAGGCCCAGGCGGCGAGCGACGCCTGCTGTCAGTTCGGCCACGTGCTCGGCGTGCTTGTGTAGCTCGGGCTCGTGCACCGCAACCACCTGCAGTGCCAGGTCGCGCGTCTGGTTGCTCGCGCTCGCGCGGCCCGAGTCCTTGTAGGAGTACATGCGCTTGTCTGCCAGCTGCAGAGCATGGTCGGGATCGACTGTCTCCTGCGGCGCCATCACCGACCCAAACGAGCTGCGGATCGAGAAGCCCTTGCCCTCCGCGCTGAGCGCCTGCAGGCACGAGCTCACCATCTGTTGGCCACAGTCGCCCCACAGCAGCGCACAGAACTCGTCGCCGCCGAGGCGATACGCGCGCCCGTAGTCGCCCACCGCCGCCTTGAACGACTGCGCCAGGCGCCTGAGCAGCGAGTCTCCGCCGGGGTGGCCGAACGTGTCGTTGTAGGCCTTGAAGCCGTCCAGGTCGAACGTCAGCAGGCGCACCGGGTGCTCGGGTGTGGCCTTGCGCCACACCGATGCCAGGTCCTCTGACAGCTGGCGGCGGTTGGCCAGGCCGGTGAGGGGATCGAGCGTCGCTTCGCCGCGCTGGTGCAGCTCGCCCGCCTCGATCGCCCACACGATCGACACGCTGGCCACCAGCAGGGCCAGGGTCGTGATCACCGGCACCGGGTCGTGGAGGGTCGCATGGAGGTCCACGCCGAAGGTCACGACGAGGATGACAGCGACCGTGACCGCCATGCTCGCCAGCACCACCTGCGGGCGAAAGCGCGCGGCCACCATACCCGCCGGCAGGACCAGCCACATCAGCGCCGGGCTGTGCGGCCCGCCGCTGAGCACCACGCCGGACGCGATCAGAGCCTCGGTCACGATGATCGCCCGCATGCTCACCCGCTCGGGGTGCTCGCTGCGGGCCATCCTGCGATCGATGCTGAGGAAGTTCAGCGCCGACAGCGAGAACAGGATCAGCGTCCACCAGCCAAGCCACGGCGCGCACGCCACCAGCGCCACGCCCACCGCGCCCGAGCCGAACTTGCGAATCATGCGCACGCGCGCGTTTGCGTCGACTATGCGGCCGCGGTCCTGCTCGGTGGGACAGAGCCAACTTTTTGACATTTGTCTCGCATTTCGTCCGCTGCCAGCGGGCGCTTGAGAGGTGCATGGGCAATCACCGCAAATTGGCCACTGCGGTCCCTCGGACAAGCCGCTCCAGAGGCCCTATTTGCGACACCTCTGTTTGTATGTAGTTTGGTGCAGCGGAATGTTGCGCTACCTTCACAGGAAGGTCGCTAAATGGGCCGTTTTAACAGGAATTAAACGTCCTCACAAACAGCAGCACAACAGCTTTGGCCTAGCTTCCCAGGTGCTTTTTTGGCGTATACCAGGGAGGGTACAATGGGGATTACATCAGTCGGGAGCGGCTCACTGCCCGCTGCGATAGACCGGTCGGTCATTGCGTCGTCGCGGCCTACGTCGCTGCACGGCGCCACAGGGCGCGACGAGATTGCCACGAGCGCGCTCGTCTCGCGTGCCGTCAAGCTGGCCCAGCAGGGAGATCGTGAGGCCCTTGGCTTCCTGTACGCGCGCTACGCAGACAACGTCTGCGGGTACGTGCGCAGCATCGTGCACGACCAGCACGAGGCCGAAGACATCACCCAGCACGTCTTCGCCAAGCTGATCCACGTGATCGGCAAGTACGAGGAGCGCGACGTGCCGTTCTTCGCCTGGATCCTGCGGGTGTCGCGCAACGTCGCCGTCGACCACATCCGCCGCCAGCGCGCCATCCCCGTCGAGGAGGTGCGCGGCGCCGATGACAGCGCCATCGAGCAACTCGGCAGCGAGCGCATGAGCGATCTGCGCGAGGCCCTGGCCAAGCTCCCGCACGACCAGCGCGAGGTGCTCGTCCTGCGCCACATCGCCGGCCTGTCGCCAACCGAGATCGCGCAACACACCGGGCGCTCGGAGGGGTCCGTGCACGGGCTGCACCACCGCGGCCGCCGCGCGCTGACCGCCGAGCTGAGAAGCCGCGGCGCCGCGCCCGCCACCTCCGGCTCGCGCAATCCCAGAACTGTCAGGGCGTCCAGCGCCGAAGCCTAGGAGGAGGTCCCGGGGTCCTTGGAAGGGGTCCGGGGGTAGGGGCTCCTGGCGATCTGCCGCGATACGCGGCCGCTGTCGATATCCGCGAGGTAGTACAGGGCCGAGAAGGCCATGAACTCCTCCACCGACACGCCCAAGCTGGCGCACTGCTCCTCGATGGCCTCCCACGCAAAGCCGTCCATGCGCACAGTCACGCTGCGCTCTCCTTGCGGCCCGCGCTGCTGCTCGGTCGAAGAGTCCTGGCTCTCGTCTGCCTGTCGGCCCGCTCACGCTCGGCCTCGATCGAATGACGGCACACTCTCCTTCAACGGCCCGGGTGCGCTGGTGCTCGCGCTGAGAGACCCACCAAAAGGGACCAAAAAAGGCTTGTTTACACGCTCGCGGTAGGCGCGGTGACTATTACAGCCGCGTGCGGGCGAGGTCGGCTGGCGTGAAATTCGGGTCATGGCCGAAGGTATTCCGCATCCTAGTGCGCAGCGTCTCGTAGCGTCGCACTACATCGCTTCGGCGTCCCTGCATGAGATCGAGCTCCATCAGGCGCCTGTGCACGTCTTCGTCGTATGGCTGCAGGATCGCCAGTCGCTCCAGGCAGCGTGCCGCGCCGTCGATCACGCGCTGCTCCATACGGATATCCGCGAGGCTGCGCAGGCCCATGCACGCGACGTCGTGCAGACGGTGACGCTCGTGCATCGCCCATTCGGCGTACGGCAGGTCGGCCATGAAGTCGCCGTGATAGAGCGCCAGCCCGCGCTCGAGCTCCTCGGCGGCACGCTGGGGGTCGGCCCTGGCCGCCGCCAGGCCAACGCTCAGGTGGGCCTCGAATAGGTCGGCGTCCACCTCCACCTCCTCGAGGCTCAGCCGGTAGGTGCCCGAGCGCGCCAGGATGAGCACCGACGGCTCGCGCGCTGCGCGCTGCGGCTCGAGCCTGCGCCGCAGAGCGTGGACGTAGTAGCGCACGTTCGCTCCCACCGCGTAGTCCGCTCCGGCCAGATGCTCTCGCCGATCTCGTCCACCGCGACTGCGCGCCTGCGCTCGGCCACCAGATACTTCAGCAGCTGCCCCGCGCGCTGCTCGAGCCACGCCCCGCCCATCGGCCCCTCGGCCGTTTCCACCACCGTCCTACCCAGGCAGCGTATGCGCAGCCTCGCCCCTCCGCCAGCCACTCCGGGGCCGTCCGCCGGCGCCTGTCGCCTGCGATCCCGGGCGCAGCTGCAACACCACGCGGCGGTCCCCGCCGCCGAACCTGCCCGCCGCCACCCACACGGCGGTCGGACCCTGCGGGCAGCCGATGTCCACGCGAACCTCGGGCAGGCGAGACAGCTGGCCGAGCGCGAGCTCGGTCAAGCACGCACCCGCCAGCGCCGTGTCCTCCCGCCGGCAGCCGAGCAGCTCACAGCACGTCAGACC
>CAVTGI010000012.1:0-33212 GCA_963734225.1 uncultured Solirubrobacteraceae bacterium | reverse complement strand
ATCGGGGAGACAGGATTTGAACCTGCGACCGCCCGGCCCCCAGCCGGGTGCGCTACCAGACTGCGCCACTCCCCGTGACGTCATCGATTCTACGGACAAACCATTGCGCCCGTACAAGGCCGTCCGTCCGGGCCAAATGAGAACATATGTTCGTGCTACCGTCTGACCCAACAGGAACCTGCGGGCGCTGCGGCGAGCCGAAGCCCCTATCGGATTTCGCCTGGCGCCGAAAGGCCCGCGGTCAGTTCGACAACTACTGCCGCCCCTGCAGGGCGGCCTACAAACAGGACCACTACTTGGCGAACCGCAGCCGTTACATCGCGAACGCAACGCGCCGCAAACAAGCGGCCATTACCGAGCGCACCGCCTACTTGATCGAGTTCTTCCGCACTCGGCCGTGTGCTGATTGTGGCCAGACCGACCCGCTCGTCCTCGAGTTCGACCATCTCGGGCCCAAGAACTTCAACATCGCCAAAGGCCTCCGCGACCGCCCCTGGCAGGCCGTCCTAGACGAGATCGCCATCTGCGACGTCGTTTGTGCAAACTGTCATCGTCGACGAACCGCTCTTCGAGCTGGGTTCGCGCGTGCGGTGGTAGCTCAACGGTAGAGCCTCGCCCTTCCAAGGCGATGATGCGGGTTCAATTCCCGTCCGCCGCTTCACCCGCCCCGCCGCTCCTCCTGGGGCACCTCCCCCGCCTCATCGGCCAGCCCCGCCGGCGGCCACGGCCCCGCCCAGTTGTCGCGCGCCCCGTCGAGCGTAACGGTGGACCCGCTGAACGCGGACCCCAGCGGCGAGGCCAGCAGCGCGACCAGCCACGCGTGCTCCTGCGCCCGCCCCAGCCGCTGCAACGGCACGCTGCGGGCGGCTCCCGCGCGCACGCTGTCGGGGTACTTGGCCAGCACCTCGGTCTCGAAGTGCCCCGCGGCGACCGCGACCACAGCCACGCCCGCCTCGCCCCACTGCACGGCCAGCTCGCGCGTGAGCGCCTCCACGGTCGCCCGCGCTGCGCCCGAGTGGGCCATACCCGGCATGCCGTGGTGTGGCGACAGCGTCACGTTGACCACCGTGCCCGAGCCCGCTCGCTCGAACGCCAGCTCGAAGGCCGCTTGCGCCATGTTCATGAGCCCGTCCACGTTCAGCCGCCACACCGCGCGCCAGCCCTTGGTGGCAATCAGCTCGGCGGGCGTGAAGTACTGCCCGCCCGCGTTGTTGACCAGCACGTCCAGGCGCCCGTGGCGCTCGACGCCTCCTGCACCAGCCGCCGCGCGCCGGCGGCCTCGCGCACGTCGCCACCACCCAACCAACTTCGCCGCAGCCCGTGCCCGTCCCAACCGCGCCCTCTCCCCCCGCGCCCTCTCCGCCCGCGCCGATGCTCTGCCCAATCTCGGCGACCGCCTGCTCGACCACCTCCTGGCGCCGCCCGGCGATCACCACCCGCGCCCCGCACAGCGCGAACTCGAGCGCGGTGGCCTTGCCTAGCCCGGTGCCTCCGCCGGTCACCAGCGCCACCCGCCCATCGAGCACGCCGGGCGCGAAGATCTCCGATCGCATGCGCTCCGACAGCTCGCCCTGGCCACCCACGTCGGCGATCATAGGCGCAAACGTCCGTCGCCTCTTGCGTCCAGACCATCTGCCACTCCCGCGTCCAGACCGTCCGTCCCCACCTGCGTTTAGGGTTTGCGTGTGCCCCACAGGCCGCTGGTCTTCGTGTCCGGACTGACGTTTGGCGACTATCTGCTGTGGAACTGGTCGCTCAACAGCAACCACGCGGTGCTGGAGCTCGTGTCCGGGCTAACACTGCCACCGCTCGCGGTCGCGTGGCTGTGGCTGCTCGTGCTGGCGCTCGCGCGCCTGATCGCCCACGGCACCGGCCGCACGCTCGATCGCGCGGAGGTCCGCCGCGGCCGCCGGCGCGGCCAGCCGGCACGCGTGCCTTCCGCACAGGCGGGCAGCGCGCCGGGCGCCACTTCGGCACAGGCCGCCCACGCGCACGCAGCGGCGCCGGCCCCAGGCGCCCCAACCTCTGCGGCGCCGGCCGGACATCCCCCGGCAAGCTCGCAGCTTGAGCAACTCCAACGCACCCCCGTGAGCCCCCGCGCCAGGCGCCTGCTCCCCCGCTCCAAGCGCGTGCGCGCTGGGCTGGCGGGCGCGCTGGCACTGCTGATCGCGGCGGCGGTGCTGGGCGGCTATGAGTACGAGCACCACCGCACGGGCAACATCTACCACCCCCACGCGCGCTTCATCGCCCAGCCGACCCCCACGCTGCCGGCCAGCGGCCCGGAACGCTTCTCCTGGCCGCTGTACGGCTATGACCGCGAACACACGCGCTTCTTCCCTGCCCCGCCACGCGTGCACCCGCCGTTCAAGCGACTATGGGCACACGACCGCAACTCGCTGCTGGAGTTCCCGCCGGTGATCTATGGCGCGCGCATCTTCCAACTCCCAGACGACGCCACGCTGATCGCTACAAACAAGCGCACGGGACGCACGCTGTGGACGCGGCGACTGGGCCAGACCTCGGCGTCCGCGCCGGCGGTGACCGCGGACACCGTGTACGCGACCATCCTCGAAAGCGGACACCACCGCAGCCCTGGACGCGTGGTCGCGCTGAATGCGGCCACCGGCGCGATCCGCTGGTTTCGCTCGCTGCCCGCGCCGAGCGAGTCCTCGCCGCTGCTGGCCGACGGCAAGCTGTTCTTCGGGACGCAGAGCGGACTCGTGTACGCGCTGGACGCGCGCAGCGGGCGCGTGGTGTGGACATACCGGGCGCCCGGCTCGGTCAAGGCCAGCCCCTCGCTGGCCGACGGCCTGTTGTATTTCGGCGACTACTCGGGGCATGTCCAGGCGATCTCCGAGCAGACCGGCCAGCGCGTGTGGATCAGCGGCTCGGGCGGCGCGCTGTTGGGCAGCGGCACGTTCTACTCGACCGCAGCGGTGATCTACGGCCGCGTGTTCCTCGGCAATACCGACGGGCGCGTGTATGCCTATGACGCGTTCACGGGCGGCCTGGACTGGGCGGTGCAGACGGGCGCCTACGTGTACGCCTCGCCGGCGGTCACCAACGCGCCCGGCCTCGGCCCGACCGTGTACGTGGGCTCCTACAGCGGCGTCTTCTACGCGCTCAACGCCCGCTCGGGGCACGTCAACTGGACGTTCAACGCCCACGGACGAATCTCCGGCTCGGCGACGATCATCGGACGCACGGTGTACTTCGCCGACCTCGGCCAGCGCAGCACATATGGCCTTGGCATCTCAACCGGCCGCGTGCTCTACCGGGCGGACACCGGCGAGTTCGACCCGGTGATCAGCGACGGCAAGAACATCTACCTGACGGGCACCACCGGCCTGTACGCACTCGCGCCCAGGTAGCCGCCGAGGCTCCGACAATCCAGCCCTACGGGCGGCGCCCAAGCACGCGCGCGAGCAGGTTGCGCGTCATGGCCACCACGCGCGGGTCGGGCGCGAGCGGCGCGTCGGGCGAGGCCTGGGGCACGGGCGAGAGCGCGTACATCCAGCCGAGCGTGCCGGTAGCGAACACCAGCGCGCCCGAGCGCGCGGTATAGAGCGTTGTTTCGGCGAGCGCGCCGTGCGCAGGCGAGGGCTCGGCCTCGGAGCCGCACGGCACGCGGGCGCCGGTGCCGATCAGCAGCGTGCCGGGCGGCGTGACGGGCGTGCGCTCATCGAGCTCATAGCCGACGATCCCGCGGATGCTGGCGTCGGCAGTGATGCCCGTGCGGGCGAACAGCCAGCCGGGCTGCAGGTCGGGCGAGGGCGTCCACGAGTAGTAGCGGTAGATCGGGGGGCCGGGCACCTGCACGCGCGGGGTGATGCAGCCGTCATATGCGCTGCCCACGAGCGCTGCGCCGCCGCCGGGGAACACGCCGGTGGCGTCAGCCTGGTCGGGATCCAGCGCGGCGTGCTCCTTGTAGGCGACGATCCGGTGGTCGGGCTGGCCGGCCTGGCTGGAGGCGGCGGTGGCGGGCGCGAAGCGCACGCGCCAGGCCATCGTGTCGGAGCTGATGAACAGCAGGCTGGTGCCCCGATCGCGCGCGGCGGCGAATGCGTGCTCGTCGCGCTGTGACCAGTACTCGGAGTGACCCACGTCGATGACCGCCCGCGCGCCATCGAGCTGGCCGGGATCGCCGTCGATGGACTCGATCGTGGTGTAGCCGACCGGATAGCCGTAGCGCTCGAGGAAGCGGACCATAGCGACGTCGCGGATGAAGAACTGCCCGGCGCCTGTCTGGCTTTCATAAGGGCGGTCGTAGGACACTTCCACGCCCTGATCGGTGCCGGTTACACCGACCCGCTTGCTGCCGCCGGGGTACAGGCTGTCGCCGCCCCACGCGTTGTAGGCCTCGTAGGTGGCCGTCGGGATCTCCACCAGCAGCGGCGGCGGCGAGGCAGGGCGCAGGACGAACAGGCAGTCGCTCTGGGCGCCGCTGGATCCGCGCAGCTTGACGATGTACACACCGCTGGTGAGGGTTTTTATGATTGGAAACGTGAGGGTCGCGCGCCAGCGACACTCGGTCAGCCCGGTCATCAAGCGATGCGTGCACCGGGGTTGCCTGCTCGCGCGCAGGGGCCGGCTGGCGAGCACCAGCCGCCCGCCGCGGCCCCCGTACCAACCCATGCGATAGACGTCGACGGTGACCGTGCGCGACCCGGGTGCGTCCACGTACACGCTCTCGGCTTGCCCGGGCGCGATGGCCTGCGAGGACACGTAGCCGGCGATCGCGCCGTGCGCTTGGCCGCCGATCTCATCCGAGGGCCCGGGCAGGCGCCAGGCGGTGGTGCCTGTCGCACGGTTCTCCACGGCGATCGACGCGGGCGCACCGGTCGTGGCAACGAACCAGCGGTATGGCAGCGCGGGACCGCTCGCCGGCGCGATGCCGCCGTGCGACGCGGTCGTCGGTGCGGTCGCAGCGTGGCCGGTCACGCTCGCTACCGCGCTTGTACCTACACCGCCAGCGCCAGCGCCGGCGCTACACGCTGGGCCGCTGGCGAACGCGCGTGCGAGCGAGAAGCTGGCAGTCACGACGGCCGGGCCGGGCCGGTCGAGCATCACGTCCGTCCATCCTCCGGGCGCCCGCCCGACGCATCCGCTGCCGCGCACGAGCGTGAGGTAGCGGCTGTAGTGCACGCGCACGTCGAAGCTCCCGGGGGAGCGGGCGCGTAGCGCGAACGAGTCGTCGCCCATGGACGTGAGCGTGCCCGGCCCGGAGGCCAGCGGCGTGGGGTCGAGCACGCGATAGACGCGCCAGTGCCTGCTGGCGAACACCAGGCGCAGGTAGGGCAGCCCGGCGGCGATCAGCCGGCCCTCCTGGGCGCTGGAGGGATCCAGCGGCGTGTCGGGCAGCGCCACGTAGGCGACCGCCTGCTGGTGCAGCCAGCGGTCATACGCGGCCGCGGTCAGCCCAGGCGTGAGCAGCACCTGGTCATAGCGGCTGTCGAGCTGCTTCTCCCAGCCGCGCGCCAGCGACACGCTGGGCGCCAGCAGTGCGGCCTCCCAATGCGAGCGCGTCAGCGGCACCTCCATGCGCAGCGGCTGGGCGGGTGGGGCTCCGACACCGGCGAGGAAGCGCTCGAGCGGGCGGTAGTAGGCGGCGCTAGTCGATTCGTTGCCGGCCACCGCGCGCGTTTCGCGCACGGGCCCCCACACGACCCACGTCATGATCACCACCAGCGCCACGGCGCTTCGCATGTCGACGCGCGACCGCCGGGCGCACGCCAGCAGCGGCCCGGCGAGCAAGACGCCGTAGCGCTCGACGTTGCTGCCGACTGGCGAGTGAACGAGCAGGCAGGCAAGACACGCGAGCAGGTAGACCGCCGCGCCGAAGCGCAGCAGCGGCTCAGATGCGGGCAGCGCCCACACAAACGCGCCGAGCGCGAGCGCGGTGGCGGCGAAGGACAGGATCGGGTAGGGCTCTGTGCCGCCTTCGGGGAACAGCGCGACGAGCGCCAGCACGAGCACGGCCGGCGCCAGCACGAGCACGAGCGCGACGCCCACCGCGTGCCGTCTCCTCGCAGGCGCGCCCGACCGCCGGCCTGCCCACAGCGCGTAGGTGAGGCCGGCGAGCGCCAGCAGCGCGCCGGCGACCGGGCTGGCGGCCGCGCACAGCAGCGCCAGCGCGCCAGCAGCCATCCCTCGGCGCAGTGAGAGTCGCTCGTCGCGGGCACCCGACGCGGACTCGCTACGGCCGGCCGCCACCGGCGGCAGGGCGGGAACGAGCACCAAGACGGCGGCGAGCGCGAACGGCACGCCCAGCGCGAAGGCCAGGCGCCCCGACCACACGTCACCGACGGCTGCGACGGCGAACAGAGCGGCGCCCCAGCGCGCCGCGGGGCCGTACCCCCGACGCACGAGCGCTTCGAACAGCGTGGCCGACGCGAGCACCGACAGCGCGCCCAGCAGCCGCACCCCCAGCAGCGAGCCGAGCGCCGGAAACAACAGGCTGTAGCCCGGCAGGGCGTGCCCGGCATACCAGCGCTCGTCCCACACCGCAAAGCCGACGCGGCCAAACAGGTCAACTCGATAGACCGCCGCGGCGAGGTCGGGCGTGCGCGGATCTGCCAGCAGCCAGACCGTCACGAGCGCGCCCGCCAGCAGCAGTCCGAGCGGCGCGCGGGCTGTGGCCCGGATGGACACGCCTGGATAATGACGGCCGATGATCGCCTCCATTGTCTGCAACGCCGTCGCACGGGCGCCGAGATCGGCGCGCGCGCTGGCGGTCGCGTGCGTCGCGCTTGCCACGGCCGGCTGTGCGACGACCGGGCACCCGCCGCCGATCGCCCCCGGCGAACTGGCCGAAGCGAAGACGTTTCCCTACTACGTGCTCTACTGGGTCGGACCCGACTTCGAAGGACATCCAGTGGCGGCCGCGGACGGGCTGCGCGCGTACGTGGACACGGTCGGCGACAGCGTCTACTACGGCGACTGCGTGCAGAGCAAAGGCATCTTCGGGGGCGGCAGCTGCCTGCTGCCGCTGCAGGTCACCACCGTGATCTACCGCTCGCACTCCAACGCGACGCTCGGGCCGCAGCGCAACATGGTCATCCGCGGGGTGCCCGCGACTGTGTATGACGAAGGCCGCTCGATCGAGCTGTACAGCGGCCAGGTGGCGATCGACATCTTCTCCGACAGCTTCGCCCACGCCTATCGGGCGGCCACAGAGCTGCTGCCGCTCAACGCCCTGGGCACATCGCGCGGCAACCTGCCGCTGCCCGTTTACTGCCCCGGCCTGTCGGGCACGATCGACGCGTCGCTCGCGCACACCATGGACAGCCTCCCCGGCCACGCCTGCCAGCGGGCGGCCGCGGTGGTCGCCTTCTCCAAACAGCTGTCCGGCTAGCGAGCGACGGGCGACGCGACCGGCTTGCCGATCTCGCGACGCAGGCTGAGGAACGCGGCCGAGCCGATCAGCGCGGGCACCCACAGCGAGATCGCGCGGTAGATGACCACCGCGGCCAGCACCTGCGAGGCGGGACGCAGCCCGAACAGCAGCAGCATGCCGACCAGGCCGCCTTCGACCGCGATGAAACCGCCGGGGATGGGCAGCGAGTTGGCCATCATGCCCACCAGGTAGGCCATCGCAACCGCCCAGAAGGAGGGAGCATGGCCGAAGCTGGCGATGCACGCGTACAGCACGAAATTGTCCAGCAGCCAGTAGGCGACCGCTCCGAGCAGCCTCCAGTCGTGCCCGCGGATGAGCCTCAGCGCGTCGGCCACGCCACCGCTGAGTGCGGTCACGGCGACTCCCGCGCGGCCTTTCTCCAGCCGCTGACGCGAGGCCGCGCGGCCGGCCCAAGCGGCCAGTGCGAGCGTCCCCGCGATCGTTGCCAGCGCAGCGATGGCCGGCACCAGCGTGATCAGCGCCTTACGCGAGCCGGGCAGCAGCCCCAGCCACATCGGCACGCCGATCAGGAACACCGCGGCCACGTTGACGGCGCTGGTGAGCACGAAGATCAGCACAGAGCGCTTGGCGATGCGCTCCATCGACAGGCCTTTGCTGCGCAGCACCCAGGCGCCCAGTGCGATGCCGGCCAGGCCGCTGATCGAAACGACCGAGTTCATGGCCAGCTCCGCGAGCGACAGGCGCGAGCCCAGCCGTCGTCCGATCTTGCTGAAGACGAGGTCGAACAGCACCATGTAGCCGACGCACGACAGCACCTCGCAGACAACCCCGACGACGACCCACGCAGGTTTGGCGTCTGTGATCCGCTCGGCGGCCGAGCGCAAGCCGGGCACGCCGGCCAGCAGGCCGACCAGCAGCACGAAGAAAACGGCGAGGCTGACGATGCTGTTGCGCAGCCTGCGCGACTGGCTCTCGATCGCCGCAAGCGTGTCGTCCTCGCGCGCCCCCTCCTGCGCGCCGGCTGCCTGCTCGCGTGCGTCCTCCTCGGCGACCGCCCCCGCTCCAGCCGCCTGCTCGCGCGCGTCCTCCGCGGCGCCCGCGCGCGCGTCGCTGCCGGCATGCTCGACTGCGGCCTCTTCCTTGACGGTTCTTCGCATTCTCTTCGCTTTCCGTTACCCGCCGGCCCGGCTAACCCGTCACGCTAGCCTCACAAGGGCATCCTCTCCGACGACTGGCTCGAGACGACCGTAGCGGGCCGGTCGGCGACGGAGTCAGAAAAATGGCCGAGCAAGCACGAATACTGGTCGTCGACGACGAGCCCGCCGTCCAGAGCGCGCTCCTGCGGGCGCTCACGCTCGAGCACTACCAGGTTGCCCAGGCAGCCGACGGTCATGAGGCGCTGGAGCGGCTGGGCATGGCTCCGTATGAGGCGGTGATCCTCGACATATCGATGCCCCACGTGGACGGCCTGGAGGTGTGCAGGCGCCTGCGCGAGGGCGGCGACAGGACGCCGGTGCTGATGCTCACCGCGCGTGAGACGGTCGACGACCGCGTGGCCGGCCTGGACGCGGGCGCAGACGACTACCTGGTCAAGCCGTTCGCGTTGCGCGAGCTGCTCGCGCGCATCCGCGCCCTGCTGCGCCGCGCCCTCGACGAGGACGAGCAGGGCCAGGACGTGCTCGCCTTCGAGGACCTGCGCCTGGATCGCCGCGCGCATGAGGCGTGGCGGGGCGAGCGCTTGCTGGCGCTCACGCGCACCGAGTTCCTGCTGCTAGAGATGTTCCTGCGACACCCGCGCCAGGTGCTCACACGCTCGGCCATCTTCGAGCACGTGTGGGGCTATGACTTCGGGGCGACGTCCAACTCACTGGGCGTGTACATGGGCTACCTGCGCCGCAAGACCGAGCAGGGCGACGACGAGCCGCGCCTGTTGCACACTGTGCGCGGCGTCGGCTACGTGCTGCGTGGGCCAGCGTGAGCTTCCGCCAGAGGATCGCGCTAGTGTCGGCAGCGGCGGTAGCCGTGGCTGTGGTGCTGGCGTCGGCGCTGACCTACGTGCTCACCTCCCATCAGCTGTCCAGCCAGGTCGACTCTCAGCTGCGCAACCGCGGGCGCGGCGTGAGCCTGCTGGTGCGCGTGCTCGACGAAGTGGGCGACCATCGCACCGTGCGCCACCTGACCGCGCGCGAGCTTCGCCTGGCGGCCCTGGGCGCGCTCGGCAAGCCCGCGCGCTCGGTGGGCTCGGGCCTGTTCGGACGCCTGCCCCCCGCGCCCGGGCAGGTGCGCGGCTACCAGCAGGTGGTGGGCGCCAACGGCAAGATCATCGCGATATCCGCGCCCGGCGTGTCGCTGCCGGTGGACGCGCGCACACGCGAGCTGGCCGAGCACGGCGGCCAGCCGTTCTTCCGCGACGCCCGCGTGCGCGGCATCCACCTGCGCGTGCTCGCCGAGTCGCTGGGCGGCGGACGCGCAGTGCAGTTCGCCCAGCCGCTGACCGAAGTCGACAGCCTGCTGGCGCGCCTGCGCCTGTATCTCGCGCTGATCGTCGTCGGCGGCATCGCGCTGGCAGCCCTGCTCGGACGCCTGGTCGCGGGCGCGGCCGTGCAGCCGCTCAAGCGCTTGACCGAGGCCGCAGAGCACGTCGGACGCACCCAGGACCTCAGCGGACGGATCGAGCCGTCGGGAGGCGACGAGCTGGGACGGCTGGCCAGCAGCTTCAACGCCATGCTCGACACCTTGGAGCGCTCGATGGGCGCGCTCGACGCGTCGGTGCACGCCCAGCGCCAGCTGGTCGCCGACGCGTCGCACGAGCTGCGCACGCCGGTCACCAGCCTGCGCACCAACATCGAGATCCTCCAACAGCAGGGCAGCCATATGGACCCCGACGAGCAGCGCAGGATGCTCGACGACGTGGTCGAGCAGATCGGCGAGCTGACGCTGTTGATGAACGACCTGATCGACCTCGCCCGTGGCGATGAGCCGCATGTGGACACCGAGGAGGTGCGCCTGGATGCGCTGGTCGAGGAGGTGCTCGAGCGCGCGCGCCGCAACGCGGCCGGTACGCCGCTGCATGCGCGGCTGGCGCCGACGATCGTCGCAGGCGTGCCCGCGCGCCTGGAGCGCGCGGTCGGCAATCTGATCGACAACGCGGTCAAGTACGGCCCGCCCGGCCAGCCGGTGGAGATCGAGCTGCTGGTCGATCGTCGATCACGTGGAGCGTCGATCACCGGCGAGCTGACGGTGCGCGACCACGGGCCGGGAATATCCGCGCAGGACCTGCCGCACATCTTCGACCGCTTCTACCGCGGCGCCGAGGCACGCGGGCGCCCCGGCTCCGGCCTCGGGCTGGCGATCGTGCGCCAGGTGGTCGACCAGCACGGCGGAAGCGTCGTCGCCGAGCCGGCCCCCGGCGGCGGCACGATCATGCGCATGCGCCTGCCCGCGAGCGAGGTCGTCGAGCCCGAGCAAGAGCCCGACGCGAGTTGGCCGATCTACGATCGGTCTACTGTCTGACATGCCCGCTCGCGCTGGGCGCGTGCATCCAATGCATGCTCGCGAAAGCGCGCCGGCGAGAGCCCGTAGCGACGGCGAAAGGCGCTTGCGAAGTGCGGCGCGTGTCGATAACCGACCAGGCGCGCCACGTCCCTGACGGGGATCGAGCGCTGCTCGATCAGCAGCTGCGCGGCCGCGGCCATCCTGCGCGCGAGCAGGTCCTCGCTGAACGTCATGTCGCCGAATTGCGAGTACGCCCGCTGGATCTGGCGCGGAGAGCTCGCCAGCGCGCCAGCCACCACATCAAGGGTCAGCTCGCGGCGATAGTGACGCGCGACGACCACCCGCGCGAGCAGGTACAGGCGATGCCGCGACGACAGCGTCTGCTGGTGCACGTCTTCCACTCCGACGCACGCCGCGCGGCGTGACGGCCCGCTCAGCCGGCGTAGCGCAGTGCCGCGCGCTCGGCCGCCGGGCCGTAGGAGCCACCGAAGAGAACCGCGTGGACGAGCAGGGGAAGCAGCTGGTAGAGCTCCACGCGCTCGCGCCAGCCATCGGCCAGCGGGGCGCTCTCCTCATAGGCCGCGAACACGCGCTCGGACGGGGCGCCGAACAGGCGCAGCATCGCCAGGTCCACCTCGCGATGGCCACCGTAGGCGGATGGGTCGATCAGCCACGGGTGGCCTTGCGCGTCGGCCATCACGTTGCCCGACCACAGGTCGCCATGCAGCCGCGCGGGCGGCTCAGCGGGGCCGCACAGGTCGGGCAAGCGATCGCACACGCGCTCCACGGCCTCCACGCCGTCGCGCGAAAGCGCGCCGCGCCCGCGCGCGATTGCCGCCAGCGGGCGCAGGCGCCGCTCGGCGTAAAAGGTCGGCCAGTCGACCGCGGGCTCGTTGGATAGCCGCAGGGAGCCGAAGCCGAACGTCCGGCCCTCGGCTGACCGGGCGTTGGCGGACTCGCCGTCTGGGGAGCTGCCGTCGCTGGCCTCGCCGCCAGCGGTCGCGTCACCGCGGGCGGGGCCCGGCAACCCGAAGCACGGCGCGCCCGCGAGGTGCATGCGTGCCAGCCCGTGTCCCAGCTCGTCCGTGCCGGCTGCATCGAGGGAGCCCCTCTCGATCCACTCCAGCGCCAGATAGTCCGCGCCGACCTCCAACACCGCGGGCGTGCGCACGCCGCCGGGCTCGGCCAGCCAGCGCAGACCGGCCGCCTCGGCTGCGTACTCGTCGGGCCCCGCGTCAGGGCGCGTCTTGACGAACGCCTGCCGACCGTCCGCCAGCTCCACGCGGAAGGCCTCGTTGATGTCGCCGCCGCCCACGCGCCCGAGCACGCGGGCGCCGTCCGGCAGAGTCACGCGCGCGACCGTCGATGCGGCGACGTGGGCGCCCGCACCCGCGGCCACGCCGGCACCCGCCCGCAGCTCACGGCGCCTGGCCGCTGCGGATCTGCTCGAGCAGCCCCACGCAGGCGGCGTGCACGAGGTCGAGCACCTCCTCAAAGCCGCCCGCCGCGCCGTAGTACGGATCGGGCACGTCCAGCTCGCCGGCCACCCGGCTGGCGATCGGCCGCGATGGCGGCGCCTCGCTGCCCACGCCGCTGGCTGGATCGAATTCGCGCAGGAGACGCACCTTTTCGCGCTCGTCCCTACCAGGCGCAAGTCGCCGCAGCTCGCGCAGGTTCTCACTGTCCATCGCAACCATCAAATCAAAATCATCGAAATCCTCACGCTTGATCTGGCGGGCACGTCCGTGCAGCTCAAAGCCGCGCTCGCTCGCCGCCGCCACCGCGCGGGCATCCGGCGGGTTGCCCACATGCCACGCCCCCGTGCCGGCCGAGTCCAGCTCGATGCTGTCCTGCAGGCCCACCTGCTCGACGAGCGCGCGCATCACGCCCTCGGCCGTCGGCGAGCGACAGATGTTGCCCAGGCACACGAACAGCAGCCGCGTGACCTCCCCGTCGCGCCCGTAAGGCCGCGTCGTGTCCGAGCGCTCGTCCGCGCCTGCGCTGCCCCCGTCTGCCACGTCAGTCCTCTCCGAGCTCCAGGACCGCCAGGAACGCCTCCTGGGGCACCTCCACGCGACCGACCTGCTTCATCCTTTTCTTGCCCTCCTTCTGTTTCGCCAGCAGCTTTTTCTTGCGCGTGATGTCACCGCCATAGCAGCCCGCGATCACATCCTTGCGGAAAGCTTTGACGGTCTCGCGCGCGATCACGTGCGCGCCGATCGCCGCCTGGATCGGCACGTCGTACTGCTGGCGGGGAATGCGCTTACGCAGCTTCGCCGTCAGCGTGCGTCCCATCTCATAGGCCTTGTCGCGGTGCACCACCATCGACAGCGCGTCCACCGGGTCGCCCGCCAGCAGCACGTCCAGCTTGACCAGATCCGACGCCTTCATCCCGCTCAGCTCGTAGTCCAGCGACGCGTATCCGCGCGTGCGTGACTTCAGCTGGTCGAAGAAGTCCAGCACGATTTCCGCCAGCGGCAGGTCGTAGGTCATCTGCACGCGCTCCGGCGACAGGTAGTTCATGCCAACGTGCTCGCCGCGGCGCTCCTGGCACAGCTCCATCACCGCCCCCACGAACTCTTTGGGGGTGATCACCGACGCGCGGATGAACGGCTCGCGAATCTCCTCGATCGTGCCCGGGTCGGGCATGTCCGACGGGTTGTGCACCTCCAGTTCCTCGCCGTTGGTCAGCGTCACGTCGAACTCCACCGACGGCATCGTCGCCAGCAGCTCCAGGTCGTACTCGCGTTCGAGGCGCTCTTTGACGATGTCCATGTGCAACAGCCCCAGGAAGCCGCAGCGGAAGCCGAAGCCGAGCGCGTCCGAGGTCTCCGGCTCCCACGACAGGGCAGCGTCGTTGAGCACCAGCTTCTCCAGCGCGTCGCGCAGGTCAGGGTAGGCGTCCGAGTCGATCGGGAACAGGCCGCAGAAGACCATCGGCTTGACCTCGCGGTAGCCCGGCAGCGGCTCTGAGGCTTCGCCGGGATGGCCGTGGGCGGCCGAGCCGCCGGCCTTGGCG
This sequence comes from uncultured Solirubrobacteraceae bacterium, assembly GCA_963734225.1. GTDB lineage: Bacteria > Actinomycetota > Thermoleophilia > Solirubrobacterales > Solirubrobacteraceae > Palsa-744. The sequence continues at coordinate 19,341 of CAVTGI010000012.1, read as the reverse complement.
CGGGTGGTCAGCGTGTCTCCCACGCGCAGCAGCGTCACGTCCTTCAGGCCCGTGATCAGATAGCCCACCTCGCCCGCCGCCAGCTGATCGGTCGGCATCATCTGCGGGCTGAAGAAGCCGATGTCGTCGATGTCCGCCTCCGTGCCCGCCGCCATCGCGCGGATCGGCTCGCCCTTGCGAAACACGCCGTCCACCACCCTGATGTAGGCGATCACGCCGCGGTACTGGTCGAACTCCGAGTCGAAGATCAGCGCCCGCGCCGGACCATCCGGATCGCCGGCCGGCGGCGGCACGCGCGCGACCAACTCCTCGAGCACCTCCTGGACTCCCTCGCCCGTCTTGCCGCTGATCTGCAGGATCCCCTCAGGCGACTCGCCGATCAACTCGCTCACTTCTCCCGCCACCCGCTCGGGCTCCGCGCCCGGCAGGTCGATCTTGTTCAGGCACGGGATCAGCTCCAGGCCCGACTCCACCGCCAGGTACGTGTTGGCCACCGTCTGCGCCTCCACCCCCTGGGACGCGTCGACCACAAGCAGCGCGCCCTCGCACGCGGCCAGTGAGCGCGACACCTCATACGTGAAGTCCACGTGGCCGGGCGTGTCGATCAGATGCAGCTGATAGGTCTGCCCGTCGCGCGCCGTGTAGAACACGCGCACCGCCTGCGCCTTGATCGTGATCCCCCGCTCGCGCTCCAGGTCCATCGAGTCGAGCACCTGCGCGCGCATCTCGCGCGCGGACACCGTGTGCGTGAGCTCGAGGATGCGGTCGGCCAGCGTCGACTTGCCGTGGTCGATGTGCGCGATGATCGAGAAGTTGCGGATGTGCTGCTGGTCCATGGGGCTCGCGTCACGATAGATGGTGCCCGCGGACAGGGGCCGAGGCAGTCGACGCGCGGCTGTGGCCCTCGGGTTCTATCTCTGTTCGCAGATAAACCCTTATAGACCTCTTGGCCGCTGCTATTTGCGATCAGCCGGCGGCCAGCCGGTGCCGACTGCAAGTCGAGGCGCCACGGCACAACGACGTTGAGGAGCGCTGTTGGCGCAGGGTCGGTGAGCAGCAAGATCTCGCCGGCGAGCTCCAGATTTCCGCGCCCCTCGAACACGGCGACACATGGGTTGCCGTCCAGAGATGAAGGGAAGCGAATAGCGGATGCGCCATCGTCGTATAGGTCTCCGGCGATAGCTTGCGTGACAACACGACGGCTGGTGGTGATCTCGTGCAGATCCAGATGTCTCATGTCGTGCTTGAGTAGGAGATCGATGTGTCGCTCCTCGATCTTCTGACGCTGCGGCACGTCTGTGAGATCGTAGATCGGGCCGTCCCGCCGCACTCGCACAGGCGCAAGGACATGCTCGCGGCGCCAGGCCGCCGTGATGGGCTGGGCGGCGAGCTCCTGCGCAGCCTCTGCTCCCATCTCCTGCTGGAAGCGACGAATGGCGGAGAGCTTGGGACGGAAGTCGGCGAGCACCTCTCGCAGAGATGTCTCCGCAAGCTCGGCGACGTAGACCGTGCGGAAGCGACGGCGACGATCGTCGAAACGGTGGCTCCACTCGCAGATCTCCGATGGGACGAAGCCGAGCGGATCGCCGTGATAGCCGACCCGCCAATACACACGTTCCCCTGAAACGTCGCTCACGTCTGAAAGCTCGCCAACTGGCGAGCAGCGCGAACGACGGCCGTGAACTGCTCGGGCGACTCCGCGGCGCGCAACATCTCAATCGGAGCCTGGTCGTCCAGGCGTGTGTTGGTGCCAAACAGCCACGCCTTCGCGGTGTCAGCGTCATAAGCGTCGCTGATCATCCGCACGACCTTGTAGCCATGCCGCAAACGGCGCGCGACGGCCGCCCTTGGCTCGGGCCCATCCTCGTGAGCGTAACGGCCGATCTGCTTCGCATCGGACAGACCAGCCAGGAAAGCAGCCATGCGCTGACCCAGGCTGCCCTGCAAGTAGGCGGCGATCTCCGCGATGGGAAGCGTAGCCGCCTCGTGGTCCAGCCGCTCGGCCTCGGGCACAGTCAATATCGACATCTCGATGCTCCTCTCAGACGGATACCAGCAGAAACCCTAGTAAAGCCTACCACAAACTACACCAGCACCTACACCATAGTCTGGCCATTCTCGACCGTGCAGCCGGTTCTATCTCTGTTCGCAGATAAACCCTTATAGACCTCTTGGCGGCTACTCATCCGCGAAGCTCGAAAGGGGATACTGCCGGCGCAGATACCCGCCAAACAGCGGGACGGTGAAGTCGATCAGCCCCCGCCGCGGGCTGTAAACGAGGTCCTTGCGAAGCAAAGCGTCGCGCACGACCGACGCGCCGGCGCTGTCTTTGTAGCCCGCCAACGCGGCCACCTCGGCCGTCCGCACCGGACCAGCCCCTAGCTCGGCCATCGCCGCCAAGTAGCGCTGCTCCGCGTCAGAGGCCATCTCGAACCGATCCTTGAAGAAACGCCGATCGAGCGCCTCATCGATGAGCGCTCGAGCGCCTTGGACATCCCCGGCGCTGATAGGCGAACGCTCCACCTCGTTCCACAGCACCCGCCCGTACTCCTGGATGAAATGCGGATACCCGGCCGACGCGCCGACGATCAGCTCGACCGCCTCGGGCTCATAAGCAACGTCGTGCTGCCCGGCGGGCGCGACGAGCGCGGTTCGCGCCTCGGCGTCTGACAGTCGATCGAGCTCGTGGTAGGCGAACATGCGCTCGGCGTAGGGCTTGGCCGTTCGCAGCAGACGCGGCAGCGGTGGCAGACCTGCTCCCACCAGCGCCACGGGCAGTTCCCGCTGGCCGACTCGGTTCATCGCCATGCAAACGGCAGACAAGGCCGTCTCGCTGAGCCCCTGCATCTCGTCGAGGAAGAACACAGCGCCCGTGCCGCCGCTCTTGGCCACCTGACCGACCTCGACGAGCAGCACCGCCAGATCGCGCTCAGGATCGCCGCTATCCGCCGTGCCCGTCGCGGCATCCACATCGATCCTCCCGCTGAAGCCGCCCGGTATCCCGACGGAGAAAGCCTTCAGCACGCCGAACGCCTTGCTCGCGCGCTTGTGCATCCGCTCGCGCAGGCTCATCGAGAGCAGCAGCTGATACGCAAGCTCCGCGAAGATCTGGCGAAAGTCCCCAGAGCCCACCTCCTCAACGTCGTTGCAAACCCAACCGCTCTCTCGGGCGAGCGTCTCGAACTCGAGCAGCAACACGGTCTTCCCGACACCGCGAAGGCCCGAATAGATCAGGCTTCGCTCCGGGCGACCGTCAACGAGGCGCCCCAGCAGCACGCGGAAGGCATCGAGATCGGGGTCTCGACCCGCCAGTTTGAGCGGTTTCACACCGGATCCGGGCGTATAGGGATTGAGACGCTGATCCATTTCTATCTGCAAACGTAAAGAAAAGCAGATAGACGCGGCCGAACGGCTGAACCTGCGACCGCCCCGGCGCCCAGCCCTTAGCTTGCGCTCTGCTCGTGTCCGCCTAGTCGGCGATGATCGTGCTCCAATCCTCCCCTCATGGTCACTGCACCTCCCACCCCAAACCACGATCTGCGCGAGCTGCGAAAGGCACGTGGTGCGTTCTTTACGCCCGCCGCGATAGCTGACTTCCTCGCTTGGTGGGCAGTCGACAACGATCCCAACGCCAGGGTGCTCGATCCAACTTGCGGTGAGGCGGTTTTCTTGCTCGCGGCAGCACGCCAGCTTCGTCAGAGCGGTGCTGATCCTACGCGTCTCCATCAGCAAGTCTTCGGCGTGGACGTGCACGACGGCTCGCTCGACGAGGCGATGCGCCTCCTTGAGGCCGAGGGACTCGACGCCCATCTCATTGCCGACGACTTCTTCAATCTGCCTACGCCAACCCAGCTGGGCTGTCCCCTGCCCGAACTAGACGCCGTGATTGGCAACCCGCCGTTCGTGCGCTACCAGGAGCACATAGGGGGTGCTCGCAAGCGCTCCGCCTCGGCCGCCCTAGCTCAAGGCGTCCGGCTCTCGGGCTTGGCATCGTCATGGGCCGCCCTACTGGTGCACGCTTGCGGCTTTCTGAAGCCGGAAGGGCGATTGGCGATGGTTCTACCGGCCGAGCTCTTGACAGTCCACTACGCCGAGCCTGTGCGTCGCTGGCTCCGGAGGCATTTCGCCGCAGTTCATCTAGTCATGTTTGAGCGGCTGCAGTTTGCCGATGCCCTCGAGAAGGTCGTACTGGTTGTCGCGCAGGGATCTGGAGGTTGCGATGCGTTCTCGCTTTATCACGTCGATGACGCTGCAGACCTACACGACCTGCGCCCGTTTGACCATTTCAACGTTACACCGGCGGACGAGGGCAAGTGGACTGACTTGCTGCTACCGAATCGACATCGACAGCTGTTCAAGCGAGTAGCTGTGGATGGGTTTGCTTCCCTCGATGAGTATGGTGCGCCTGAACTTGGCACTGTTACGGGCGCCAACGCCTACTTCGCGCTATCCGAGTCGACTCGACACAGACACCGGCTGCGTGAGGACCAAGTAGCCCGAATCAGCCCGCCGGGTACAAAGCACCTACTAGGACTATCGTTCACACCGAGGGACTGGTCCGCCTTGCGTGACACCGACGTGCCGGTATGGCTGTTGCATCCAAAGGTGGACGACTCGAGCAAAGCGCTTCGCCGCTACCTCGACGTCGGAAAGCAACTCGGAGTTCCAGACGCCTACAAGTGTCGCGTTCGTGAGCCATGGTGGCGTCCCCCACTTGTTTCGCCGCCTGATCTGTTCTTCACCTACATGAGTCACCGCTATCCCCGTCTGATCGCTAACTCCGCACGCGTGTCGTTCGTCAATTCGATGCACGGGGTTCGTTTGCGCAAGGGCACCACTGCGATTGCAAAACACGCTCTTCCGCTACTCGCGCTCAACTCTGTGACGATGCTCGGTGCCGAGCTGTTTGGCAGGTCCTACGGCGGCGGTGTACTCAAGATGGAGCCACGGGAGGCGGCCAACTTGCCAGTACCAGATCCCCGTCTGCTCTCTGCCGCGTGGCGCCTCATCAGGGACGAGCGCCCAAGCCTAGACAGGCAACTACGCAGTCGAGCGTGGACTCCGGTCGTCAAACGCGTTGATGAGGTACTCCTCCGTGGAGTGCTAGGCCTCAGTGCAGAAGATGCCCGAGAACTACATAACGCGGCTCGCTCTCTCAGGGAGCGACGACTCGGGCGCGAGCCGAGAGACGATCGAGGATGACCGAGTCTTTGGTGGCACTTGAGCGACGCGTGGGCAACCCGGCGGCGAAGTGGGCCGCGCTCAAGGGCCGGGTCCAAGATGACGCGACCCGCCGTTTCGCCGACGTGCAAGTCGCATGGCTCGACCTAATGTGGACGCTCGACGCCTATCGCATTGCCCGTGTCCTTCCTACTGATTTCAAGGACTTTGGCGCGTTCAACCGGGGGAAGGGCAACTGGTTCGCCGGACTTCTATGTCTGCTTCTTCAGAACCGCACGCATCATCGTATCGCTGCGCGTCAGAAGGTGAACGGGTTCTCGCAGCGGCACCAGATCGATGTTGCATGGCCAGCGCGTGGCGAGGATCCGCTCGTTTGCTGCGAGACAAAGGTCACCGGTGCGCCGGCCTTTGGTTCAACTCCAGCACGGGGAGCGATGAGCGACTTCTCGAACCGTCGCAAGGAGTTGAAGTTTGCTGCCACGGACCTCAAGCTGTACCGCCGTCAGGACCAAACCAAGATCGCGCATTGGGATGTCTGGCGTCGCAGCGAGCCACCGAAGACCTACTTCCTGTGGGCGGCGCGGCTCGAGCCTGCAAAGGATCGCGTCGAGACTCTGGTCCGCGAGGCCCGCACCCTCATCGACACCTATCTCGATGGCGCCGGCTTGTTTGCCTGGAGGCCTGCGGAATCCGGTGACGGCTATGAGCACGTCGAGCTTCCTCGCGGTGACCGAGTCACTTCGCTCGATGACGTGCTCTACCAAATCGCAAGCGAGATTGAGTCGCTTGTCGACGACAACGGCGAACCGCCGCCACCCGTAAGACCCGTCAGGTTCGCGGTTGACCCCGACGAGCCCGCTGCCGACCACGCATAGGCATAGTCGCGATCGTAAGACGCATCGGATTGTGTCCCAACCGCGGCGTACCTTTCGAACGGAGGGCGCTCACACGAGCCTCTCCGGCAGGTGCCCCGGCGTAGCGATACCCCGACGCATCCCGGCCGGCGTGGCCGGCGCCGTGGCTCGCGGAGCGGCGGCGCCGGTGCTCTCGAAGCCTCCGATCATCTCGTCTCAGGCGTAGAGCGCCGCTCGATCACCGGGCCGGTTGTACGTCGAAAATGTAGGCATGATCACGCTTAATCAGTCGGCGATAGTCCCGCAGCACTGCGTTCTGGACCCTCTCGACACCAGCCTGGCTCTTGAATGTGACCTTTGGATCGAAGACCTCCCCTCGACCCTGGCTGTCGGTCTCTTCCTCGCCTATGAAGAAATTGACCGAATCGATGACCTCGGCGAGCTGCTTGTCAAGCGCGGCGACGACTTCGTCGCGCTTGACGGGCAACCAGCGATCGGGGTGCGCTATGAGCTCCCTCCCGAGCGACGCCTCCTCGATGGTAGCGGACAACAAGAATGCAAGCGTGAAGCGTACGGACGAGAAGCTCGATTCGAGATCCGATCGAAGCGCACTGCGTTTGGCCTGCAGGAGATCCGCGAACTGACGGAGCAAGAAAAGCCGAGTCGCCGTGACGTCTCGGTTGAAGATCGTGCGGTAGTCCGCGCCGAACAGGCGCACCTTGCGTACTGCGTTCCACGGCTGCGCTTGGTAAACCGCCATCAAGAGCTGCGCTGCCTCTTGGTTGTCCAGCACCTGCGTGCCCTGCAGCTTCTCGCCCTCACGGATTTCGTAAGCGAACGACGTGCCAAAGGCGTCCCGAACCGCGCGCTGTAGGTCGCGCTGGATAATGTCGGTCGACCGCTGGTCGCGGATATCCACCGGGTTTTGATTGTTCGATCGATAGGTGATCAGCTCGATCAGTCCGCTTTGCTCTGGAACCTCCACGAACTTCACTAGAATCTGGAGCTGCTTCGTCAGGCTCGCACGCTGCTGACGGAGCGCAAGCAAGGACTGACAACCGTTTACGACAGTGACATGGTGGAGGTTGATCTGTGAGCCACGCACCTTCAGACCATGTGTTAGCACGGTAATGCCGTTATGGAATGCGGGGAAGAACGAGTGCTCGTTGGGGTCCTTAATTGTATCGGCGAGCTCGCGATTGACGCGGGTCCCGCCCTCGCTGAGACGTACGTTGAGATCGAACAGAATGAGGTTGTCGATATCGGGTAGCTTCGTGACAAGCTCGCTGGCTGGTATTAGCGCGACGGCAAGCCTCGAGTCACCGATCATCGTCTGCGTCGGAGGGGCGACGGCTTTGAGTTTGAGATCAGACTGTCGTAGCGACGGCGCCCGCGTACGGCGGGCGACCGCCGCAACACGGGACTGATCCCATGCCTCAAACTCCGGCTCCTGTCCAGACACCGCTTTGACAAAGTCCCGTCCCGCCGGGTCAAGGACCCCGTCGGTGACGAAGACAAGCCGCGCAACGTGACTGCCGTCCTGCACGCGCTCGCGGACCCTCTGGCGAACGAGCAGCTTTCGCAGCTCCTCATTGGGAGACGAGGCGAGCAGGCCGTCCACCGCCTGCGGGGTCTTGAAGTATGCGGCCGCCCCGAACAGGTTCTTGATGTCCTTATCGCCTTGCGCTCCATCGTGCTTCTTGTGATGCTTACACTGGAAGATCGCGATCTCTTGAAGGTCGTCGTTAGCGACGAGCGCGTCGATACCCTTGTCTCCTCGGGCGTCGCAGATCGCGTCGTCGACATCCTCGGGATCCAGGCGCCATGCGGTCCGCAGGAACCAAGCGAGCAGCGCAGCGGAGCGGACTCCGTGCGTTGCCCGATGCGATATTCGGCGAACTGTTCTTGGATCAAGTCGTAGTCGGCTTTGGACATGTTCGGCGAGACGTGACTAGTGGAATTTGACGCTGCACGCAAACCTACACCAGACACCGGCGTAGCCGGGACATTGCCAGAGATGATCCGCCACGCACACGGACCGACGTAGGGGCGACTCGACGCCTGATGCTTCCGGGACTTCGCAAGTCTTCCGATGGTCGCATTGCAAGGTGGACGCTGCACCGGCGCAGTGTCCACCGCCAGCAAGATTTCCGGCGAATAGAACACAGATAGAACAGAGCACTAAGTCGCGGCATAGCTGATGGCACCAAAGCGACCGCCAGAACCCACCGTTAAACCGAGCTAACGACCCCACGGGCCTCCGTGTGTTCCGGGTTTCTCGCCCCTCTTCGCTAGCCCTTTGCGGACAAAAAGCGTCGAGGAGACATGATCTGCACCTGCGACCGCCCGACCCCCAGCCGGGCGTGCAGCGGGCAGGCGGCCTCAACGGACGATGCGTGGACGCTGGCCCTACCCAGCCGATGCTCTAGCCTTGTAGGTCCGGCGGATCGCCAACTCGACGCGGATCTTCGGATCCAACCGCGGCAACGCGCCAGCCTTCGGGCGGGCGGCCAGTCCAGGTGTCGGGAGTGTCACGCCGCCCAGGCAAGACACACAGTCCTGGGACGTATGTAGTAAGCGGCGATCTTTGATCGGGCGCAAGCCGGGTGGGCTTCGGCTCACCCGGCCTCTGCTCGTCCTACGGGCGCCGGAGGGGGATGAACCTCTGCTCGTCTCAAGGGCGCCCCAGGCGCGCGCGGATCAGGTTGCCCACCTGGTGGGCCTCCGGGATGCGCATCGCAAGCACCGCGCGCACGTACACGAACAGGCCCGCCGCTGCCGCCGCGCCCACGCTCACGACCTCCGCCGCCAGCGAGCCGCCGAGCAGCTCGTCCAGCAACTTCCACACCACCCACGAGACGCCCGCCAGCAGGGCGGATGCGATCAGGATGCGCGCCGTGATCATCGTCGTCTGGGCTCCTTCCAGGCGGCCGTTGAGGCCGATGCGCAGGCGATGGAACTGCAGCCCCGTCATCACCACGTTCGCGCTGATCGTGCCGATGATCAGGCCCGCGATCCCCAGCGGCTTGTACAGCGCGATGCTCACGATGATGTCCACCACGATGTTCGTCGCCGCCAGGCGCGTCGGGATCCACGGGCGCTGCACCGCGAAGAACGTGCGGGTCAGCAGCAGGTTCAGGCCGCCGAAGGGAAGGCTGAACGCGAACCAGAACAGCGCGATCGACACCAGGTGCGTCGAGCGGGCGTTGAATTCACCGCGCTCGAACAGCAGTTTGACGATCGGCGTGGGCAGCACAACCATGAACGCCGCAGCCGGGATCAGCATCAGGTTGATCTGGCGCATGCCGTTGCCCACCGCGCTGCGCATCGCCGCGGGATCGCGTTTGGAGGCCATCCGGCTGAGCGTCGGGAACAGCACGGTGGCGACCGCCACGCTGAACATGCCCTGCGGCAGCATGTACACGCGAAACGCGTTGTCGATCGCCCGCGGCGCTTCGTTTGAAACCAGGCTGCCAAAGGCCGAGTTGATCAGCTGGTCGAGGTTGACGATCCCCAGGCCGATCGTGATCGGCAGCATCAACATGAACACCTGCCTGATGCGCGGATCGTGCCAGTCGATCTTCACCTGCAGGCGAAAGTCGATGCGTCCGAGCGCGCCGAACGCGAGCAGTACCTGCACCACCGTCGCCGCCAGGATCCCCACCGCGTACGCGTAGATCTCATTGTCGCCGTGGAAGTGCGGCGCAAGCACCACCAGCAGCACGATGATCACCGCGTTCCACACCGCCGGAGAGATCGCCGGGATCGTGAAGTGGTCATAGGACTGCAGCACCCCCACCAGCAGGCCGTTGAGCCCCAGCAGCAGGATCACCGGGAACAGCACCCGCGACAGGCCCACCGTCAGGCCAGTCTCCTTGACCAGCTTGGGGCCGATGAACAGAGGCATCACGAAGCCCGCCGCCAGGATGAAGAACGCCATCAGCGCCCCCAGGCCGATCAGCATGATCCAAAACAGCGTCGACGCCAGCCGGATCGCCTCTTTGCGCCGTCCCTTCTGCAGCAGGTCGGTGAACACCGGCACGAACGCCGCCGACAGCGCCGACTGCGCGAACAGGTTCGCCACCAGGTTGGGCACCAGGTAGGCCAGCGTGTAGGCCGACGCGACCGGTGTCGTGCCGAAGTAGCTCGCGAACACGATTTCGCGCGCCAGCCCCACCACCCGCGAGATGCCGGTGGCGATCGAGAAGATCAGCGTGTTGCGAGCCACGCCGCCGCCCCCCGGAGGCGGCGGGGCGACCGGCTCCTCGGCGAAGGCTTCAGCGCTGGTCGACAAGGCCGCTATAGTACGGCGCGCCGCGGGGGTCCTTCCCGTCTGCCCGCGTGCCTTCCACGATGGCCAACATCCACTCCCAGAAGAAGCGAATCCTGCGCTCCGAGCGCGAGCGCCTGGAGAACCGCCGCTACACGTCCACGATCAAGACGTACTTCCGGCGTCTGGAGTCTCTCGCCGGCGGCGACGCCGAGGCGGTCGAGACCGCCCACCGCGAGCTGGTCAGCCAGATCGACAAGGCCGTCAAGCGCGGTGCGATGCACAAGAACACCGGTGCGCGCAAGAAGTCCCGCGCCGCCAGAGTGCTCGCCGACAAGTAGCGCCGGCGCGGGCGCGCTCAGTCCATGGCAGCCGGCTTGTGCGCCGGCCGTGCAGGCACAGCCAGTTCGACCGCCGGCAGGCCGTCGATGCTGAGCGCGTTCTTCTCGCGCTGATAGTCCAGCAGCGCCTCAGGGCCGTTCACGCGCACCTTCTTGGCCGCAGTTGCGTCCAGGTGCGGGCGCAGGCCCTCCAGGCTCATCAGCGGCACGCCATAGCCACACGAGTCGGCCACGCGTGTGACGTGCACGAGCACCACCGCGCGACGTGACTGCGCAACCCGCGGTTCCTCGAACCGGCATCCGTTGAGCAACTGCGCGAACTGCGCATCGCCAGCCAGGACGATCTCGGCGCGCCCGTGCAGCCGTACTATCCGCGGCGGTCCCTGGAAGGCGCACAGCATCACCACGATGCGCCCGTTCTCGCGGATGTGCGCGATCGTCTCCGCGCCACTGCCCACGAGGTCGAGGTACGCGACGGTGTGAGCATCGAGCACCCGCAGCGTGCCGATCGGCCCCTTGGGCGAGACATTCACGTGTCCGCCCGCGTCCAGCGGCGCGCTGGCCACGAAGAACAGCTGCTGGCCGGCGATCCATGCGGCGAGCGTGTCGTCGATGCTGTCGAAGACCTTACCCATGGTCCAAAGGGTAGGACAGCGCGGCATACGAGTCCGCGCATGCCGTTGGGCGGCATATGCGTCAGCGCAACGACCGCGCGCCCGCGCTGCGGCCGGTCCGGTCAGGCGCCCGCCGCGATGCTCTCGATCGCGCGCAGGGCCAACGTGTCCTCGTCCAGGCCCGCCAGCGGCGTGCGGCTGGCCAACAGCGGCGCGCCCCCGCGCGAGTCCAGCTCCAGATCCGCCAGCGCGCCCAGCGCGCGGCGCAGGCGGTCGGGGTCCGAGCGCGCCGCGTCCGCCACGAACCGCTCGGCCGCCCGGGCGGGCATGCGCAGGCCCCGCTTGATCTGCGCCGCCGGCTCGCCCGCCTGCAGGCGGATCGCGATCGCCAGCGCGTCGCGCAGCCGCTGGGCCATCAGGTAGGTCAGCCCCGACACGCGCTCGCCCTGCTGGCGCAGGCGCACGTAGGCGAGCGTCGCCTCGCGGGTGTGGCCGCCGACGAGCGCGTCGGCCAGCGCGTACGCGCGCCACTCGCTCGAGTGCGCCGCGCGGCTCTCGATCTGCGCCGCCTCGATCTTGCGCGGGCGCACCGCCGCCGAGTCGCTCGCGGCGGTCGAGCTGTCCTCGGGCGCGTCATCGCCTTCCAGGGCCAGCTTCTCCAGCTCGCGCAGCAGGCGCTGCTGGCGCTCGCCCACCTGGGCGACCAGCGCCTTGGCCGCCGCCGCGTCCAGCGACAGCCCCAGGCGGGCGGCCTGCTCGCGTGTCCACTTGGCAAGCTCCCACGGCTTGACCGTCATCTGGGCGACCACCTGGCCGCCCGCGCGCTTGACCGCGTCGTGCAGCGCCGCCGGGGCCTTCGCGCGCGCCTCCTCGCGCGCGAACATCGCCACCGTGGTCGCCGGCGGCATCGACTCCAGCGCCGGTACCAGGTGCTTCTCCACGTCCGCCTGGCGCCAGCGCTCGATCCCTTCCACGATGATCACGCGCCCCACGCCTTCCAGATCTGGGCCGCCGAGCGCGAGCGTCATCGTGGAAAGCGCCTCGGCCACACCCAGCGGCGTCGCCTGATCGCCCTCCAGCACCTCCACGCTCGCCCCCGCCCCCTCCCCCGCTTCGGCCAGCGCACGCAGCCCCGCACGGCGCTCGGCCACCGCGCCGTGGTCGTCGCCGTGGATCAGATACGCGGGCTTGAGCGCCGCCATCAGCGCGCTACGAGATTCACAAGCTTGCCCGGCACCACGATCTCCTTGACGATCTCGCGGCCGTCGATGTGCGCCCTCACGTTCGGCGCCGCCCTGCACAGCTCCTTCAGCGCCTCGGGGGTCGCGTCGGCGCTCGCCTGCACGCGGTCGCGGACCTTGCCGTTGACCTGGCAGACGAGCTCGTAGGAGTCACGCTCAAGCATCGCCTCGTCCGCCTCGGGCCAGCGCTGCTCCCACACCCGCTCGCCGGTGAGGAGGTCGTAGATGTCCGCGCACACGTGCGGCGCGAACGGGAACAGCAGCGAGGCCGCCTGGGCAAGGGCGAAGCGCTGGGTCTGCACGCCCACCGACTCGCGCAGCCGCGACGCTTCGTTGAGCAGCTCCATCACCGCCGCGATCGCCGTGTTGAACGCGAACCGGCGCATGTCGCCGGTGACCTTGTCGATCGCCCAGTGAGTCTTGCGCAGCAGCGCCAGGTCGTCGCCCTGCGGATCCGCCGGCGACGACAGCTCGGCCGCTGGCGCTGCATGCCCATTTGGGGTGCCCCGATCGGGCGTCGCGGCGGGCGCCCGCTGCGCCGTCTCCGCCGCCAGCCGCCACAGCCTGCCCAGAAAGCGGTGCACCCCCTCCATGCCCTCGTCCGACCAGTCCGCATCCTGGTCGGGAGGGCCGATGAACAGGATGTAGCAGCGCGCCGTGTCCGCGCCCAGGCGCTCCACGATCGCCGCCGGCGAGACCACGTTGCCCTTCGACTTGCTCATCTTCGCGCCGTCCTTGGTCACCATGCCCTGCGTGAACAGCGCCGCGAAGGGCTCCTGGAAGTCGAGGTGGCCGAGGTCGGCCAGCGCCTTGGTGAAAAAGCGCGCGTACATCAGGTGCAAGATCGCGTGCTCCACGCCGCCGATGTACTGGTCCACCGGCATCCACTCGCGCAGCGCCGCCGGGTCCCACGCCGCGCGCTCGTTACGCGCGTCGCAGTAGCGCATGAAGTACCACGACGAGTCCACGAACGTGTCCATCGTGTCCGTCTCGCGCCGGGCCGCGCCGCCGCACTGCGGACAGTCCGTGCGCACCCAGTCCTCGGCCGCCGCCAGCGGCGAGCGGCCCTTGGGCGTGAAGTCGTCGATGTCCGGCAGCACCACCGGCAGGCGATCGTCGGGCACCGGCACTATCCCGCAGCGCTCGCAGTACACGATCGGGATCGGGCAGCCCCAGTAGCGCTGGCGGGAGATCAGCCAGTCGCGCAGGCGGTAGTTGACCGACGCGTGACCCTTGCCCTCGCGGTCCAGCCACGCCACGATCGCGCCCAGGGCCTGGCGGTTGTTCATCCCGTCGAAGTCAGGATTGGAGCTCACGAGCACGCCGTTACCCGTGTACGGCAGCCCACCGACCCCGCCCCCCGCCGCAGGCGGCTCATCAAAATCGTCGTTCTGGGCCGGGTCCTCGATCACACGCTTGATCGGCAGGTCGAACGCGCGGGCGAACGCGTAGTCGCGCTCGTCGTGCGCAGGCACCGCCATGATCGCCCCCGTCCCGTACTCCATCAGCACGTAGTCCGCCACGAACATCGGCAGCTGCTCGCCGTTGACCGGGTTTGTCACCGTGCGCCCCAGCGCCACACCCGTCTTTGGCTTGTCCGCGTTGCCGCGCTCCTCGTTGCCCTCCGTCAGCGCGTGGGCCACGTACTCGCGCACCGCCTCCTCGTTGCCGGTCCCCTGCGCCAGGCGCATCACGTCCGGGTGCTCCGGCGCCATCACGAAGAACGTCGCCCCGAACAGCGTGTCCGGGCGCGTCGTGAACACCGGGTAGTCGATCGGGTGGGCGGGATCCAAGTCCTCGCAGCGGAAGGTCACCTCCGCCCCCTCGCTGCGCCCGATCCAGTTGCGCTGCATCGTCTTCACGTGCTCGGGCCAGTCGATCTGGTCGAGATCGCCCAGCAGCCGCTCCGCGTAGTCGGTGATGCGAAAGAACCACTGCTCCAGCTGGCGCACCTCCACCACCGCGCCGCAGCGCTCGCAGCGGCCCTCCGCGTCCACCTGCTCGTTGGCCAGCACCGTCTGGTCGTTGGGACACCACTTGACCGCCGCGTCCTTGCGGTAGGCCAGGCCCGCTCGGAACAGCTCCAAGAAGATCCACTGCGTCCAGCGGTAGTACGACGACTCGTGCGTCGCCAGCTCGCGCGACCAGTCGATCGAGATGCCCCACGAGCGAAACTGGCGCTGGAAGGACGCGATCGACTCCTCCGTGGACTTGCGCGGGTGCACCCCCGTCTTGATCGCGTGGTTCTCCGCCGGCAGCCCGAACGAGTCATAGCCCATCGGGTGCAGCACGCGCCGGCCGAGGCGACGGTGGTAGTGGGCGATCGCGTCGCCCACCGAGTACACCTTCAGGTGGCCGATGTGCGGCTCGCCGCTGGGGTACGGCAGCATCTCCAGCACGTACGAGTTGGATCCCGCCGCCGGCTACCCTCCCGGCTGGTCGGCCCGCCCTGCGCGGTCCTGCGCCTCGACTCGTTGACCACCTCCCAGGTGCGCTCCCGCGCCCACACGGCCTGCCAGCGCGGCTCGATCTCCTGCGGGTCATAGCGCTGCTCTGTCATCGGTGGTCGCAGGTTAGCGGGCGACCTCCTGCTCCTGGACGCGCGGGCTCCTCGCGCGCAGCAGCTCCACCACCTCCGCCGGGAGCCTTCTGCGGCGAGCCCGCGTCGAACGGCGGCTGCGGGTCATACTCGATCCCCAGCTGGATCGCCTGCGCGACCGTCTCGCCAGCCACCCGCGCCGCCAGCGTGAGCGCCATGTCGATGCCCGCCGACACGCCCGCAGCGGTCACCAGCTTGCCGTCGAAGACCACCCGCTCGGCCACCGGCTCCGCGCCCAGGCTGCCGCAGTTCGTCCAGCGCCAGCCAGTGGCTGGTCGCGCGCCTGCCCGCCAGCAGCCCGGCCGCCGCGAGGATCAGCGAGCCGGTGCACACCGACGTCGTCCAGGTGGTCGTCTCGTCGACGTTCGCAGCCAGTCGAGCACCGCCGGCCCGCGCGTTACCCGCCACGTCTCCCGGTCCGCCCGGCACCAGCACGATGTCCGGTCGGTCGGCCTGCTCCAGCGACTGCTCAGCCACGAGCGTGAGCATGCCGTTGTCCGTGCGCACGGGGCCTGCCTGCGCCGCCACGAACGTCACGCGCGCGCCCGGCAGCCGGCTGAGCACCTCATACGGGCCGATCGCGTCCAGCGCGGTGAACTTGTCGTACAGCACTATCGCGGTGTTTGTGCCCGACTCGGGGCGTGGCTGGATCGTCATGCTGCCGTCTCCTCGTTGGTGGGGGATTGAAAGCGCCTGCGGTACTCCGCCGGGCCGACTGCAAGCGCGCGCAGGAACACGCGGCGCATCGTCTCCGCGCTGCCCAGGCCGCAGGCCGCCGCAACTGCTTCCAGCGGCTCGGCCGTGTCCTCCAGGCGCCTGCGCGCCGCCTCCAGGCGCACGCGCTCGACATAGCGAGCGGGGGTCACGCCGGTCTGCGCGCGAAACACGCGCGCGAAGTGGCGCGGGCTCATGTTGGCGCGCGCGGCCATCGCCTCGACCGTGTGGTCGCCCGCCACGTCCTCCAGCAGCGTGCGCTGCAGCTCGCGCAGCGGCGCCAGGGCGGGCTGCTGGGTGACCAGCGTGGCGCTGAACTGCGATTGGTTGCCGGGGCGGCGCAGGAACAGCACCAGATGACGCGCGATCGTCAGGGCGGCGTCGCGGTCGAGATCTTCCTCGACGAGCGCCAGCGCCAGGTCCATGCCCGCGGTCACGCCCGCGGATGTCCACATGCGCCCGTCGCGCACGAAGATCGGCTCGGGGTCGACCAGGACGTCGGGATATGCCCGCCGCAGGTCCTCAGCCGCGGACCAGTGCGTGGTCGCGCGACGGCCATCCAACAGGCCCGCGCGGGCGAGCAGGAAGGCGCCCGTGCAGACCGATGCAGTGCGCCGTGCAGCGGCGGCCGCGCTCGCGATCCAGCCGATCAGCGCGTCGTCCTGCGAGGCGGCTGTGTGGCCATATCCCCCTGCCACGATCAACGTGTCGATCCTCGAGCGCGCGTCGGGCAGACCGGCGTGCGGAGCGATCGTCAGGCCGCTGGATGTGACAACCGGCGCGCCGTCGCGCCCGACCACGCGCACGTCATAGCCGCGCTCTGCGCGATCGCTGGCTTCGATCAGCCGCTGGGCGCCCGCGAACACCTCCAGCGGGCCGGTCACGTCGAGGCTTTGCACGCCCGGGTACACGAGGATCGCGACCTGGCGTGGGGTGCTGTTGGTGTTTGCCATGGTCCGATGATCCCGCAGCCGCAGGCTGTCCGCAAGGACAGATTTCCCACCTTTCCTGCCATTCCATCCACCCTCGCGGAGGGGGTCGGGAAGGCCTGACGAGGGCACCCGAAGGACCGCCATACATCGGTCTGCGCATCCGTCTACGATGCCCGCAATGGCGGAGTTCGAGTACGACGCGGACGAGTTCGACTACGAAGAAGAGTCGCAGCTCGCCCAGGACGTCGACCCGGACGCCCTCAGCGCAGCGCCCGGTCGCGTGGCCTCTATCGTGGCCGCCGCCGAACAGGCCGCCGGGGACCTGCGCGAGCAGGCCGAGGCGCGTAGCAGAGAGCGCATCGCCGAGGCCGACCGCGCGGCCGACAACCGCGTGCGCGCGGCCGAGGAAGAGGCGCAGGACATCCTTGGCAGCGCCCGCTCAGAGGCCGAAAGCACCAGAAACGAGGTGCTCGAAGACGTCACCAGGCTGAAGGACGAGGCCGAGCGCGCACGCGACGAGGCAGCGGGAACACTCGAGGAGGCGCGCCAGGAAGCCCAGCGCACGCGCGACGAGGCCGACGCGACGCTCGGCGACGCTCGCCTGGAGGCCGAGCGAATGCTCAACGAGACGCGCGAGGAGGCAGACCGCACGCTCGACCTCGCCCGCGAGGACGCCGCGCAGGTGCGCACGATGGCCGACGAGGCGTCCGAGCGCATCCGCGCCGCCGCCAGCGAGGAATCCGAAAAGGTCAGGGGCGCCGCCGAGGAGGAGTCCGCGCAGCTGCTCGCCAGATCGCGTGACGAGGCCGAGAGGATCGGCAAGGACGCTCGCGAGGAGACCGAGCGACTGGTCGCCGAGCGAGAGGAGAAATTCGCGCAGATGCAGGAGGAGGCCGAGGTGCAGGCGCGCGAGGCCAAGGCGCAGGCCCGCGCCGAAGCTCGCGACATCACCAGCGAGGCGCGCGTCGTCGCCCAGGACATCCTTGGCGAGGGCAGCGAGATCTCACGCAACCTGCACGAGCTGTCGGTGTCGCTGCGCAACAACGCCGAGCGCCTGCTGCGCGACGTGCGCCTGACCCACGGCGGCATGACCGCGCGCCTGGATCAGATCGCGCCGGGGGACGACGAGGAAGCCACTGCCAAGACCCGCGCCGGCGGCAAGTCCGGGGGGAGCAAGGACGAGCCAGGCGGCGACGATCTCGACGTGCCCGAGTTCATTCCGCGGACCTGAGGGGGAGGGGTCCAGCGAGGGGCGTGCGCTCCTTGCCGGGGGTCGGGCAGAGCGCTGATGCCTGCACGCGTTGGCCGGAGTGAGTGCTGGCACTGGCGTGTCACAAAGTTGGCACAGAAGGCGCACACAGGGCACAGGTTGGGGCTTAGGGTTAAGGCATGAACGAGCTGACGCCGAGCCAGAAGGGCGCCGCGGCCGAGGCGGAGATCGCGGCGGCACTCATTCGCCTCAAGCAAGTCGTTCTACGTCCCGTGTGCGAGGGAGGCCGGTACGACCTGGCGATCGACACCGGCGCCGGGATCCTGCGCGTGCAGTGCAAGTGGGCGTCAAGGCGTGGGGATCTGCTCACCGCTCGCTGCAATACCAGTCGGCATACGCCGCGCGGCTACCTGAAGAGCAAGTACACCGCAGAGGAGATCGACGCGATCGCCGCTTACTCCCCCGATACGGACCGTTGCTATCTGATCCCCGTCGAGGAGACCGAAGGCCATGTCACGCTGAGCCTACGCCTGACCCCGACCCGCAACAACCAGGCCCAGGGGATCCGCTGGGCGCACGACTACGAGCTCGGGGGCTCGCTCGAGCGCCACTGAGCCGTCGGGGCGCGAAAATCCGGCCTGGAGAGGACTCGTCTCGGGCGATAGGATGACGGTACCTGGGGCTATAGCTCAGCTGGGAGAGCGCCGCCATGGCATGGCGGAGGTCGTCGGTTCGAGCCCGACTAGCTCCACCATAGATGTCGTAATCGAACTAAGGGCCAAAGCTCTCGATTCCTCAAGGGGACGGGAGCTTTGCCCGTTCTTGGCTCCTTGGAGACCGTCTGCCGTAGCTTCTGCCTCGTGTTGGGCAGCGGCCTTCTCGACGATGCGGGTGGCCTCGCTGACGATGCGGATCTCATCGAACGGGGAGTCGAGTTCGGAGCGCTCGACATCCTCATGCGAGATCCATATGGCCTGGAAGATGGCTTGGTTGATGAACCGTCGCTGGGTGGGCGTGGCGCGCAGGTAGAGGTCGTGGATGTCGCGGCTGAGGATCGCCAGCACCAACGCGAGCGCATCTTGGATCGCATCGTGATGGACGTTCAGGCGGGCAAGAATCGCGGTCGCGCTGGCTCGTTCGCGCTTGATGCGGGCCGACTCTTCGCTGAACAGCTCGGTCGAAATCTCGTCGCGGTAGTCCTTCTCCATGAGCTTGCGCTCCTGGATTTTGAGGTCGGCGAGCAGTCCGTTGCAGCGCTCGATCTCTTGGGCGCTGGTCTCGGTCATCTCTGCGAGCTTTTGCTCGACGGCGTTGCGGACGCGCTCGCAGTCGTCTGGGCTGACGGCGATGGTGCGGTAGTGGTTCTCGATAGCTGCCTCGACGGC
>CAVTGI010000011.1:0-94142 GCA_963734225.1 uncultured Solirubrobacteraceae bacterium | reverse complement strand
CCAAATCCAGCGCATGGGCGCGCATCTCGACATAGAGCAGTCCTGAGACCGCGGACTGAATCTCGTGGCTGACGGCGCGTCTGCTTTCGTACATTCGGTGCGCTCCAGCAGCGTCGCCTGGCACTTCGGTTGGGTCCAGACCCTTGCCGCCAAGCAGCAGATGTCGCCATACATCGCTCTCGAAGTGCTCTGGCCGAACATCGGCCAAGCTGGTCGCTTCAAGTAGCGCGAGGTAGTCAGCAATAAGACGAAGTGTCGCGGCCTTGCCGAACTGGTAGAGCGTATCCATCAGCGGCGACTTCGCGGCGCGTGCGCTCGTTCCATGTTGACGGCAGCCAGCGGGTTCTCAGGATCGATTTTTCGCCACTTTGGGATCGGAACGTCGAAGTATGCCCCTCGCAAGTCCCGCGCTACCGACGCATTGAATCCCTCGACCAATGCTTTCACATTTTTCGGCTTGCGCAGTCGAAGATAGGCTCGCACGATCATCGGGTAACGAACCACCAGAAGAGGCTCGATCAGAAACCCTTGCGTGAGAGCTTGGCAGGCCAGCTCACCGAGCATAAACCGTGGCATCTCCTCTAGAGCCTCGGCGTTGGATGCGTCGGGCAATTGGACGCGGTAGCGCTTGATCAGTGACTTGCGGTTACTCCCGATGAAGCAGCGGCGATACTCGCCGCCAAATGTGACAAACAGCAGCGCCTTATCCTTGGCCAGCTCAAGTGCCGGACCTACGGCGTCTGCGCATGCGACGAACGGATCTAGGTCCATCAGGTCAAACCTCTGGTCGGGATCATCCAGCACTCTGCGCAAAAGTGCCCGTCGTGCCGTGTCTTGCTCGATGTCGACTCGAACCGGTGCTGAAATCGCCAAGCGGAGACGCGCTGTCGTGTCGGCATTCTCCTCGACGGCAACGAAGCGAGCATGAGGAAGGACAGAGAGATACAGGTTAGTGCTGATCCCCTCACCAGCATAACCCTCAAACACGCGCTTGGCGTTAGGCGCAGCCATCGTCACGATGGCAACGTTTAGTTGCCGCTTGTGCTCCGTGCAAACGGCGAACGGATTCATCTTCTTATGCCCGTAGTCGCTTCTCGCCGCGTATAGCCGCTTCTCGCAGTGCTCGAAGTCCACGTCGAAGACCAACGCGACCTTCCATGCCGGCAGGCCCGCCGCGAAAAGCTCCGCGGCGCACACCTCAATCTCGGGAGTCCAGTTTGCAGCGCCGATATTGCGCCCTGCCTCCGTAAACGTGGTCCCGCGTTCCTTGCACAGGTCCAAAAGCGTGAAGATCACGTCCTGTGGATTGCGGTTCAAGGAGGCCGTGATCAGATTGAACGTTGCGCCAGTTCGCCACTGCTCGAAGGCCCAATCCAGCTCACTGGGAGTCCAGCGCCTCGGCTTCGTATACCGGCCTTGAAGCGGCACCGGGAGCGTACGAGACCCGAATCCGTGGCGCTCCAAGATCGCCAGAAAAGCTGGGTCGTGAGCACCCAAGTCGGGGGACTCGAAGAGTTGATCTGGAGCAAGGCTCGCGACGCTCATGGCTCAGAGCGTAGATCTTGGCGCGGTCGGAGCTGGGACTGACTACAACAAATCCGAGCTGAACAGCACGGCTAACCCGAGGAACGGTCGCAGATCGACTTGCGGGCGATGAGCCGTCAGCTTCGCGAAACCGAAACGACGTCCCATCACTACTGACAAGCACCTTAAAAGTGCTTGTTCGCAGGGAAAATAGCGGGGGCTCACTGCTGTTCGGCCCACAACACCACCCACGCACCCGAGCCGCCAACGCCATCAACGACGAGCACCGAGGGGCGATGGATCGCCAACCGGCAGGCCCGACCCAGCGGCAGCCCGAGCTGTAGCCGCGACCCTCACACGACGCTACCGATTGCGGCGCGGTGGCCGCCGCTACTTGCACCGGAGGCGTCAGGCTACGCCCTCCTTGTCACAGCACTCTACCGGCGCCTCGAAGGCGTTTTGTTGGTTCGACCTCAGACCGATGGGACCGTCGCAGGCGGGGCTACAATCGAGCGCGCTATGCGTACATCGGCACCTACCGCGCTGGATGGAGCCGCAGCCAAGGAGCGGCAAGGATGAACGCGGTCGCCACAGAGGCGATGATCGAGCGGGCAGGTCGTGCGTTGATCGACGCCGCGTCGGCGCCTGCCAAGGTGATCCTGTTCGGCTCGCATGCTCGTGGAGACGCGAGCGACGGCAGCGACTTCGACTTCTTGGTGATCGAGCGCCAGGTTGACGATCGGCTCGCGGAGGCCGTCAAACTCCGCCGCGCTCTACGCGGGTTCGGCGTCCCCGTAGATGTGATCGTGATGGACGAAGGGCTTGTCGAACGACGCTCCAAGGTCAAGGGCACGATGGTCGATCGCGCTCTACGCGAGGGGCGCGTTGTCGCCGAGTCCTGAGCAGATCGAGTACGCGGAGATGTTGCATCGCCTGGCTTCGGGTGACCGCTATGCCTGCCGCAAGCTTGCCGACGACGCCCAGATTGACGACCACATCATCGGCTTCCACGCACAACAGGCCGTCGAGAAGGCGCTCAAGGTCACGCTCGTGCTCGCCGACTCGGAACTGCCGCACACGCACGATCTTGAGTTGCTCGTGGAACAGGCCAATGCGCTACCTCGATCGAGCGGGCAAGCTCGAAGGCGACGGCGTAGATGCGCTGACGACAACCTGTACACGGCTACGACGCAAGAGCGTGGCAGCATGCAGGGATCCTTCGAGCTGGGGCATGGCCAAGTCGATCGCCATGCGAATGATCGCTGACGGCGTCGACCCCGCCGATCCGGCGGCCGGCGAAGCGTGGATCGCGGAGTACAACACGAGCCTGGCAGGCGCGCGCGACGACTCGAGCCGGCGCACTCAAAAGCCCGGACAACATGCGAGGAGCGCGAGCCGCACCAAGCGCAGCGCCGTCAAGGAAGCTCGTCGCCGAAATCGCCGCTGACCGCCGCTGGTCACCTGGCGCATACAGCGGGTGCTGGTCGAGCAGCGCACGGAAGTACGGCTCCGTGAGGTTGTCGCGGATCTCGGCGATCAATGCCGGGCAGGCGTCATCTCAACGACGTGATCGTGGCTCGCCTCGAGCAGAATCGCCGGCGCCGCGGCCGGCCAACGAAACGCACTTACGTTTGCCTATCTCCCAGTTTGGGGGCAATTTGTGTAACAGCCGGATTGAAAATCGAATGTATAAAGGATAAAGTCCACACTTCCTTATCTCAACCACTGAAGCGACCATACGGCATGTATGCCAGTTTTGCGCCCGCTCAAAGGAGGGCCCGTGTCTGTTTGTCGTATTACCGTAACCGTGAACGTCGAGTCTCCTCCGGAGGCTGCATGCGGGATCTCCATCGCATACGGCGTCAATCCGACCTCTGCACACATCAGGCGTGGCTCTCGCCGGCCCGCATGCATGCCGCCAAGCGCGGCAGATCCGCTTGATCCACGCCGCACCGGAAATGCTCTACACGTTGTCGCAAGCGAGTCGGAGGGTGCGTCATGACAACTGCACTCGAAGCTGTCCGTGGGGAAATCGCGGCTCTGCGACTGCATGTCAGTCGTCTTGAGTGCGCCGAGGCGATGTTGGGATCCGCCGACATACTGACACCATCCTCCCCATTCATCACACCGATCAACAGCGCGACCGCTGGGACACATCGAGAACCACGACGCCAAAACCCAACTCGAGCGCAGCTGCGCGAGTACGTCATCAAGCAAGGGCCGATTACGCGCCGAGACTTGCTGACGGCGTTGGGCGGAAACCCACAGGCTATGGATAACAAGCTTGCTCGCCTGCTCGCCGACGGCGAAATTGGCGCCGACGGTCGACCAGGCACACGCCGGTACCGCCCGCCAGACGTGTCTGAGCACGCTGCCGCGCGTCCTGCCGCACAGAGCGCAATGCCAGCGCCACAAACGCCGCCGGAGCGAGGCGTCTACCCGTTGTATGACGCCATCGTCGAGCTGCACGGTGCAACCACGCAGCAGCTGGCGAGTCAAACCGGATTGCCGAGCAACCTTGTCGTCGAGCAGGGGCGACGACTGATGCAACTGGGACTCGCTCGATTCACGGGAACGGGCGATAGCCGCATGTGGTTGCCCGCACAACCGGAGACAGTCCGTGGTGCCGCATGAATAATAGGGATCGGACACGTGCATCAGCCGGCACGAGCGAGATTCAGCGCCTTGTCAAGCGCGCCGGCCGTCAAGGCATTGAATTGGACAAGGCAAGCGCCAAGGCACTGTCGACACTTGGTGGCATTGCCTCGACACGCAAGCTCGATCAAGTCTGTCGCCTTGTCCATGCCGGACGTAACGAGGATCTTCAAGTGAGCTTTCGGGACGCATTGGGACGGATCGACATGTGCGGCGGCGACGTGGAGGAGGCAATCCGCAGAATGCTCGTGGGTGGCGCTGAAGCCATCGAGGGCGTACCCGAGATGGTTCAGTATGCAGCAGACCGTGGTGTCTCGCTCTCGCCACAGTCCATCCATAAGCATTTCAGGACCCGTGGTCGTAATGGCACAAGGCTCTACATCGACAAGCTCGGCGCAATCATGGATAAGAGTGCAATCCTGGGAGTCGATTGCACTCAGACTCTTGCGACCCAACGCCTGTCACGAGCAGGGGAAAGCCTTGAACGTGCCATCACCGAGTTCAGAGTCCAACAACGCAGACGAGCAGACCGACGTAGCATCACGTGCCGCGTCACCGTTCCTCCCCGCGCACCCAGCGCGCGTTCGAACGCACTGGCGGGATGCGGTTGCCAGCGCTGCCGCGATCAACTGGCGGCCGACATGCAGCGTTACATCAACAAGATGATCAGTTCACCCTTCTTTATCGACCTGGATCGAGACGAAGCGCGTGGGGAGGCCCATCTGGCACTGATTCAGGCGATCGAAACCTGGCCGGGCGGCAATTTCTCTGGCTGGTTTGCGACCTGCTTCAAGAGGAGGGCTCAGGCAATCTATGCCTCGCGTTCGGCAGCCGAGAAGGAAATGCTCTCGCTTGACGCCGAAGGCGTCCTGTCCGACGATAACGGCGGCCGCACCGTTCCGCTGGCTGAGCGGATTCCTGATCGCACAAAGGATGTCGTCACGATCGTACTTCTGCGCGAGCGAGTCGCGGAAGCAGCACTCCAATTGCGCCAGGTTCGCGCCGACCGCGGCGAACAATTCACCGATGGTTCCTCAGAGAAGCCGAAGCTCCCTGCACCATCCAGGGCATTGCGACTCGTCTCGTCGAGTACCGACATGATGAGCGAAGCCCAGTCGGCCCGGCCCCCAGCATGTGACCAAAGGGCAGCGTGATGCCGATCGCCTCGACGCCGTTCGCCGGCCTTCGCCAGGCGGGCCACCGCCGGCGAAGGCCCAAATAATCGCGAGCCGCCCCCTCGACGTTTCTTTGACCCTCCCCCAGATAGACCAGATAAAAGGACTGAGCAGCAGCCAGCACGGCTGCGATCCGCCAAGGAATCATCACGCGATGACGAGCGACGAGCTCGCGCCTCCGTTTGGGATCCAGGCCCGGTCACGGCCCCGACAGACTCGTCGGTGAGTTCCGCCGCCAAGCTCGAGCGCACGTACAAAGTGCCGCTTGTAGGCGTCGCGGGTCAAAGACGGGCAGGTCGGTGCCGCCATGCTCGTCTGAATCCAGCACTCGGTATCGTGCGGATGCAGCTTTATGGCGCAGCGAGAGCCTTCACCATGAGTGCTTCGGGCGCGGTTCCTACACGTCATCAGCGATGGAGTCGCGAGCGAATCGTGGACGCGATGAGGACGTTCCACCAGGAGCACGGCTACCCGCCGCGTGCCGGGGACTGGAGGGGAGCGCTGCCCACCTATCCCGATCCCGGCACGGTGTCCCGCCACTTCGGGTCCTGGGCGCAGGCCATCCAGGCCGCCGGCTTTCAGGTGCGACGCATCGAGTGGAGCGACGAGCTGCTGCTCGACGCGATCCGTACATGGACGCGAGAGCATGGGGTGCCGCCCAACACGACGAGCTGGGCGAAACGCGATCCTGCCGGCCGCTGGCCGAGTGCGGCCACCGTGCAGATGCGGTTCGGAACCTGGGAGGCGGCGCTGCGCGTGGCCGGGGTCCGCGTCGACCGGACCTCCTGGGACCGCGAAGCCGTTTTGGCGGCGATCGCAGCGTTCGCTGACCGTCATGGGCGCCGTCCCCGCAGCGCCGAGCTGCGCAAAGCCAACGAGCTCCCCGACCACAGCACCGTCGTCCACTACTGCGGATCGCTGACGCAGGCGCTCGCCGAAGCCGGCTGCCCGCGCCCCGAGCGCCCCGCATGGGACCGCGAGAGCATCCTCGCCGCCCTCGAGCGCTTCGCCGACGAGCACGGGCGGGCGCCCACGTGGGAGGAGTGGAAGACCAGCGCCCCCGATCATCCCTACGCCGACCAGGTGGCCTCCGAGTTCGGGTCCTGGCCGGACGCGATCCGCGCCGCCAGCCTGCGCCCCGCCCGCCAACCGTACGACCGCGAGGAAGTCCTCGCCGCGCTGCGTCACTGGATGCTGGAGCACGGCCGGACGCCGAAGCCCGCCGAGTGGCGTCCTGACCCCGCGCGCGGGGTGCCCACACTCAGCGCGATCCGCAAGCACTTCGGCAAGTGGGACCTCGCGATCCGCACCGCCGCTGAGGGCCTTGAGCTGCCCGGCCTGCCAGAGGAGGGGCAGCCGGTGTATCAGCCGGCGGAGCGCTGGGCGCCGCGCGGAACGTGGAACCGGGAGCGCGTGATCGAGGCACTCAAAGATTGGGCACGCGAGTTCGGCGAAGCGCCGCTGCGGCAGGAGTTCTCACCAGCGGGGGCGGAATGGCTCGCAAGTCCCCACCGGGAGCGCGCGAAGCGCTGGATGCAGGAGCACCCGCGCTGGCCGAGCGGGGCGGCTGCCAGCAGCTACTTCGACAGTTGGGCGGACGCGCTGCGCGCCGCCGGCCTCCCGGTCCGCTACGCCCACGAGTTCGACCTGCCGCTCGCCGAGCGTGTCGGCGCGGCGCTACGAATGGACGCCGCCGGCCACAGCATCGCCACGATCGCCGACGAGCTCGGGGTCAGCCAGGGCAGCGTCTACAAGTATCTGCGGGCCTCGATGTGCCCGGACTGCGGCGCCCCGGTCGTCACGCCCACCGCGAAGCGCTGTCCGGCGTGCTCGGCGCGGGAGAACATCAAGCCTCGGTTCGACCAGGAGGAGACGATCGCGCTGATGTGCGCGTGGGCGCAGGAGACCGGCCAGGCACCGATGACGCCTGAGTGGCTGCCGACCGCCGATCAACGCACAAAGTGGGGTAGTGAGTACCCGCGCTGGCCCAGCAACCGCACGGTCGTGACGCACTTCGGGTCCTGGAACGCCGGCCTGGAGGCGGCCGGGTTCGGCTACCGGCGCCGCACCTGGGATCGCCAATCGGTGCTCGACGCGCTGCGCGACGTCGCCATCGAGCTGGGTCGTGGCCCCAATAGGGGGGACCTCACCGGTAGGCCCGGCGAATGGCCGACGCCGCAGACGGTCGAGTTTCACTTCGGGACCTTCCACGCAGGCATGGCCGCCGCCGGGTTCTCTGCTGTTCGCATACGCTCCTGGAACCTGGAGGAGATCGTCGCCTACTTCCAGGCGTTCGCCGCCGAGCACGGCCACCCACCGTCCAGCCGGAACCTGAGCAAGGCGAGCGACGGCACCCGTCCGAGCAGCGCCAGCGTGTACCGCGCGTTCGGAACCTGGCATGCCGCGCTCGCCGCCGCCGGGTACAGCCCCAGGCTGCAACGCTGGCCGCCCGAGGACGTGATCGCCGCGCTGCGGCAGTTTGCGCGACGCCACGGCCGCCCACCGCGAGTCGATGAGCTTCGCTCCGACAGCGACCCGCCACTCCCCGCCTACAGCACGATCGAGCGGCGCTTCGGCGGCTTCCCCCAGGCACTGAGTGCCGCCGGCCTCGCGCGCACCCACGGGGTACAGCGCACCCGCCGCACCGAACAGCTACTGGACGCAGTGACAGCGCACCCCGGGTCCTCCAACCGCGAACTCGCCGACGCGTGCGGCATCACCGACAGCAGCCACATCTCCATCCTGCTGCGGCGCCTGCAGAAGCTTGGGCTCATCAAGAACACCGGACCAGGCGCACCAACCCCGAACTCGTGGGGCATCACCCGCAGCGGAGCAGCAGCGCAGCGGCGGTTCGCACGCGACGCCCGCGGCGAAAGTACTTCACTTCGCGCGGTATCGAGGTAGACGTGTGCCGATGACTCAGAGTGAGAAGGGATAATCCCCCCGCAATGTGAGTGCACTACTCGTTACTCGCCCTTGCCCGGGTCGACGGCTACGGGTACGCGCTCGTCGCCGAAGACGGCAGTGATCTCCAGGCGACCGCCGAGCGCCTCGATATAGGAGCGCAGGGTGGAGAGGTAGATCTCGCTGCGGGCCTCCAGGCGGGAGACGTTGCCTTGGGTTATCCCAAGCTGAGCGGCAAGCTGGATCTGGGTGACGTTCCGCGAGTTGCGCAGCTCTGCTAGCGCGAGCGCGTCTTCCATCGCGCGCCGGTGCTCGGCGACGTTCGCACCCCATTTGGGATCGCGTCGGCGGGCCCGCTCGCGCAGCTCGTTGAAGCTTTTGGTTTTGGTGGCCATCTAGGTTCCTTTGCTTTCAAGCTCTCTGAGGTGCTCATCGAAGAGGGTGTCGGCGAGCGGGATCATCTGGGCGTAGAACTCCTGCCAACGATCGCGCTTGTCGCCGCCGATCAACAGGATCGCGGTGCGGGTGGGATTGAATGCAAACAGCACACGGATCATGGCAACGCGCAGCTCCTTCATGTTGGCGTGCCTCGAGCCTTTCACGGTGTCGACGAGCGGACGGCCAAGGCCCGGGCCACGTTGCTCGAGCAGTTCGACCGCAGCCTCGATCGATTCCTGCTCCTCGACACCCAATGTGTCCCACCACTGCTCGAACTGGTCTGTGACCTCGACGTCCCACACCAGCGAACCATACCGTCCAGCACATATGCTGTCAAGCGCATAGTTTGTCCGTCAGGAGCCTCGCTGACGCCGTACGGGGCCGCATGGCTACGAGTGGCCGGATCAGGCGCGCCGCCTTTGGGCCGTGAACCGTGGCCGGCCGCGAGGCGGAGGCTCTGGGTTGCGGGTAGCACCCGCGGTGCTGACCGTCGGGCAGCGAGACCCGAAGGTCACCCCTTCCATTCCGCCCCGTGGTTTGCGCCTGTTTGCGGCCGACGCTGTTTTTGCGGCTCGGCGCTTGCGGTCGTTCGCGGCCGTGTGACCAGCTCGGGAGGAAATCTCGGGAGGACCTTGACCCGAGTGACCAGCGACCACACTCCCTGCTACAGAAAAGCCCCGCGTTTGCGGGGCTTTTCTGAGTATAAGTAGCGGGGGCGGGATTCGAACCCGCGACCTTCGGGTTATGAGCCCGACGAGCTACCAGACTGCTCCACCCCGCGGCGGTTCTTATGTTCTAGCAAAGAATCGGCGCAACGGCAGGAATCCGCGCTTTCGTCCGACTGCGCGGCCATCGAGGCTCGCACACCGGGCTGCGCAGCCCGCGGCCGAGGTCCACGGCCCCTCAAAACGCAATCGCCTTCCTATCCCGAAAGAACCCGCCCGTCGGCCCGTCATCCCCGAGCGTGGCCAGCCACACCACCCCCGCCGCCCCGTCCTCCACAGGCTTCTTGGCCCCCATCGGCCCGCCCATGTCCGTGTTGACGAACCCCGGGCACGCGGAGTTGACCAGGAACCCCTCGCCCGCCAGCTCCGCGGACAAGATCCGCGTGACGGCGTTGAGCGCGGCCTTGGAAACCCGGTACCCGGGCGACCACCCGCCCATCTCGGTCACGCCGCCCATGCCGCTGGACACGTTGACGATGCGCGGGTGCTCGCTGGCGCGCAGCAGGTCGAGCAGCGCCACGGTCAGCCGATACGCCCCATAGAAGTTGGTGTCGAGCGCCCGCTGGATCTTGTCGAAGTCCGGATCCACACCCGCCACGCCAAAGTCGCTGCCGATGCCCGCGTTGTTGACCAGCACGTCCAGCCTGCCCGGATCCGCGCGCACACGCTCGGCCGCGGCGGCGATGCTGTCGGGGTCGGCCACGTCGAGCGTCAGCGGCGTGACCTTCGCGCCCGTGCTCTGCGCCAGCTCCGCTGCTGCCGCGGCCGCCTTCTCCCCGTCGCGCGCGCTCAACAGCACGTCATACCCGCGCTCGGCCAGCTGGCGGGCGACCTCGCGCCCGATGCCGCGGTTGGCGCCGGTCACCAGCGCCACGCCCATGTGTTCCTGTCCGCTCATCGCTCCCCTCTCATCGCTCGTGGATGCGCACACGTCTAGCATGCCGCCGATGCGCGTAGCGGTCGTTGACATCGGCACGAACTCCACGCGGCTGCTGATCGCCGACGTGGACCCCGCCAGCGGGTCGATCGAGCAGCTGGTCAGGCGCTCGCAGGTCACGCGCCTGGGCGCAGGCGTCGACTCCCACGGCTCGCTGTCCGAGGAGGCCGCCGCCAGGGTGTTCGCCACGCTCGCCGACTACCGCCGGGAAATCGACGCCCACGACTGCCAGGCCAACCTGGCCGTGCTCACGTCTGCCGTGCGCGACGCCGCCAACGGACCGTCGTTCGCGCAGCGCGTGCGCGAGGATTTCCAGCTCGACGCCCGCGTGCTCAGCGGCGACGAAGAGGCGCAGCTGACCTTCCTCGGCGCCATGTCCGGGCGCCCCGAAGATCCGGAGCACGCGGCGAAGCCCACCGTCGTGGTGGACATCGGCGGCGGCTCCACCGAGTTCGTCGTTGGGCTCGGCCACACGGCCGGCTTTCACACGTCGCTACCGGCAGGCGTGGTGCGCATGAGCGAACGCCACATCCACTCCGATCCGCCCGCTCCCCATGAGCTGCAGGACCTCGCGCGCGACGTCCGCAACACGTTCCTCGACGGGCTGCCCGCGCCCGAGCGAGCGCCCGTCACACACGCCATCGCGGTCGCCGGCACCGCCACCTCCGCCGCCGCCATCGACCAGGAGCTCGACCCCTACGACCCCGAGCGCGTCCACGGCTACACGCTGCGCCTGGCCACCGTCGAACTGCTGCTCGCGCGACTGGCCGACATGGACGAAGAGCGCCGTCGCCAGGTGGTCGGCCTGCACCCCGACCGCGCGCCCACGATCGTCGCCGGCATGATCCTGCTGGAGGAGGCCATGCGCGCGTTCGACCTCGACCAGGTCGAGGTCTCAGAGCACGACATCCTGTTTGGAGGGGCCCTCCGCCTGGCCGGCTCAGGCTAGGTTGGCTTTGCGCGGGTAGGCCACCGTCGGGTCGGTCAGCACGTTGACCAGCGCCGGCCTGCGCGCCGCAAACGCACGCTCGAGCGCCCCGCGCAACTCCCCCGGGTACTGCACCAGCTCGCCGTGGCAGCCCAGCGCCTCGACCACGCTGTCATAGCGAGTGCCCGGACGCAGGTCCGCCGCGACCGAGTAGCCATACAGGAACTCCATCGGGTGCTTCTCCAGTCCCCAGATCCCGTTGTTGCCCATCACCGCAACCACGTTCACCCCATGGCGCGCCAGCGTGTCGAACTCCAGCCCCGCAAAGCCGAACGCGCCATCGCCCAGCAGCAGCACCACCTGGCGCTCGGGGTGGGCGAGCTTGGCCGCGAGCGCATAGCCCGGCCCGGTGCCCAGGCAGCCGAACGGCCCGGGATCCAGCCAGCAGCCGGGCTGGTAGCTGTCCACCACGCGCCCCGCGTACGACACGAAGTCGCCGCCGTCGCCGATCACGATCGCGTCGCGATCGAGCACCTGCGCGAGCTCTGCATACAGCCGCATCGGGTGAAGCGGCGCGCGATCGTCCTCGCGCTCTGCCCGCTCGGCCTCGCGCCGCTCGGTCTCGGCCGCGCGCAGCCCCGAGATCCACGGCTCACTCGACAGCGCCACCGCGCCCGCCGCGCCGCGCAGGTCCGCCAGCGTGGTCGCGATCGACCCGTAGCACTCGGCCGCCACCGCGCGCGGGGGGCTGCGTTCGGGTTCGGTCGCGTCGATCACCACGATCTCCGTCTCCTCGCCAAACGCGCCGCCGAAGCCCAGGCGAAAGTCCATCGGCACGCCTACCACCAGCGCCACGTCCGCGTCCTTCAGCGCCTGCGAGCGCGCGCGCGAGAAGAACAGCTCGTGATCGGCCGCCAAGCAGCCGCGCGCCAGGCCGTTGAGGAAGACCGGGATGCGCAGCGTCTGTACCAGCTCCGCCAGCGCCGTCTCGCCGTGGGCCCAGTACAGGTCCGTGCCGGCCATGATCACCGGCCGCTCCGCCGCGCGCAGCAGCTCGCCCGCCCGCTCGATCGAGCGGGCGTCCGCAACCCGGACGCCCACGCCCGCGGCTCGTACGTTGCCGGGGGGACCGGCCTGCGAGGGATCCTGCTCGTACAGATCCTCCTGCTCGGCCGCCTCCATGAACACGTAGTCCAGCGGGAAGTCCACGAACGCCCCCCCACCGTGCGGCGCCAGCGCAGCCGCGAACGCGTCGTCGACCAGCCCCGGGATCTCCTCGGTGCTCTGCGCCGTCGCAGCCAGCTTGACCAGCGGGCGCACGAACGGCACGTGGTCGATCTCCTGCAGCGACCCCTGCCCCCAGCGCAGCGCCGGCGCGCGGCCGCCCAAGACCACTATCGGCGAGTGGTTGGCCTGCGCCGATGCGATCGCGCTCATCCCGTTGGTCACGCCCGGCCCAGCCGTCAGCGCGCACACGCCCGGCTCGCGCGTCACCTTCGCCCAACCCTCCGCAGCGAACGCCGCCGTCGACTCGTGGCGCACGTCCACGATGTCGATGCCCTCCTCGCGACAGCCGTCATAGATCGAAAACAGGTGCCCGCCCGACAGCGTGAACAGCTTGCTCACGCCGTGGGCCTTCAGCCGGCGCGCCACCAGGCGCCCGCCGTGGAAGGTCTTGGTGTCCTGCACGCTGTCGGTCGACATCCCGGCGACTCTACCTTTTCGCGCCCTCAACGCGCCCGCAGGACGTTGCATGCGCGCCCACGGGATGGGTCGAGCATCCCCACATCTTGCGCCGCGTACGCAGTGCCCGGAGTGGGACTCGAACCCACATGCCCGTTCTGGGCCATCGATTTTAAGTCGATTGCGTTTGCCGATTCCGCCATCCGGGCAATTGGGCCGCTGTAAGTCTATGTAAGTCAACCCACGCCTTAGGGACAGGTCGCCCCGGGGGTAGAAGGAGGCCAGCCCGGGTAAACAGGCGCGCAGCCCCGCAAACACGGCTGCCTGGACGCGGAAAACCCGCAACTCCGGCGCTGCTACCGTGTCCTTGGGGGAGCAAGGCAGCGATCGGACATTTTCTATGGAGGTCTCCGCCCTAACACACCGAGGGAGCGTCTCGGGCCTGCGCGGCCCGTCACCGCTGCTGCGCCTGCAATCGGACGAGCGCCTGATCGCCCTCACGCGCCGCGGACAGCACGCGGCCTTTGAGACGCTCTTCTCTCGCTACCAATCGCGCCTGCTGTCCTTCTGCCGGCACATGCTGTCCTCGCGCGAGGACGCCGAGGACGTCCTGCAGGAGGTGTTCGCCGCCGCGTTCAACGCCGTGCTCGCAGACGAGCGCGAGATCAACGTGCGCCCCTGGCTGTATCGGATCGCGCGCAACCGCTCGCTCAACCACCTGCGCCGGGCATCTGCCGTGGGCGTGGACTCGATGGACGTGCACTTCTCCGACAACGGCCTGTCGACCGGCGACCGGGTCCTGCGGAGGGAGAGCTTTCGCGAGCTCGTCGCCGACGTGCATGAGCTCCCTGAGACCCAGCGCACCGCGCTGCTGTTGCGCGAGATCGACGCGCTGTCCTACGACCAGATCGCCCACGCCATGGAAACGACCGTGCCGTCGGTCAAGTCGCTGCTCGTGCGCGCCCGCATCTCCCTAGCCGAGGCAGCCGAGGCACGCAAGCTCAGCTGCGACGAGGTCCGCCTCGAGCTCGGCGAGGCCGCCGAGGGCCTGAGCAAGCTAAGCCCGCCTGCGCGCCGGCACGTGCGCAGCTGCGAGCGCTGCAAGTTCTTCAAGGCGCAGCTCAAGGAGAACAACCACGCGCTCGCCGCCATCTTCCCGGTCGGCCCGCTGCTGCTCGCCAAGAAGCTGCTGCTGACCAAGCTCGGCACAACCGCCTCGGCCGGCGGCGCCCACGTCGCCGGCGGCGCCGGTGTGGGCGCGGGCGCCGGGGCCGGCGCCTCGGTCGGCGCGGGCGCTGTCGCCGGTGCCAGCGCGGCCGGCGGATCAGGTCTTGCCGGCGGAATGCTCACCGCCGGAGCCGGCGCCATCGCCACCAAGGCCGTCGCCGGGCTGGCCGCCGCGGCGATCGTCACCGCCGGCGCCGTCGCGGCCGACCACGCGGTCGTGCCCGCCCATCACCGCCACCACATCGCCGTCGCGCAAACAGGCCCCACGAGCGCCGCCGTTGCGTCCTACACGGCCGAACCGCACGTCGTGCGCGAGCAGCCCCAGCCGCTGAGCCCCGCCGCCCTCACGCCCGCCGTCGCCGGCGCGGCCGTGCGCCACCGTCACGGCGCCCGCCACCACGGCAAGCTGGCCGTCAAGGCCAAGATCGCGCCCGCCCTGCCGGACGCTGCACCACCCACCACCGCGACCGCTCCTTCCACCGTGCCCGCCGCAGCGACCAGCACGCCGCCCGCTCAACCGGCACAGCCAACCAGCCCCCAGCCAACCGGCACGCAGGTCACCGAGGTGACCACCGAGACCACCCAGCTCCCCGCCGCCGCCACCAGCCCGACGCCGCCCGCTCAAGAAGTCCCGTCGACCACCACCACGACTCCCGCCAGCCCCCCGCCGCCCGTCGCCACGCCGCCAACCGCCGGCGAACCGTCCACGCCGACATCCGGCGAAGCCACGCCGCCGGCTCAGACCGGCGAAGCGGGCGCTCCCGCAGCCTCTACCTCCGCTCAGGTGACGAACACGGCCGGCGCCGAAGGGTCCAGCACCGGCAGCGAAGGGTCGACCGGCGGCACCGAAGTGCCGACCGCGCGCATCATCCACACGTTCGAGCGAAGCGCCGAGCCGCAGGTCCGCCCGCGCGACACTCCCAGGGTGAGGATCATCCGAAGGTAAAGGTTTTCAGGGGGTCCGCCAGGACGCCCGCCGCGCCGACTTCGATCGGTGCCTCGGACCCCACGATCGCCACGGCGGGCGCCAGCATCTCGATCGCCACGCCTTCTCGCACGCCGGCCCGTTCGGGCAACAGCAGGACGTCGCGGCCCCACATCTCCAGCCCGCTCACCACCACCGTGTAGAAGACCGCATACCCGTACATGCCGTTAACCTTGGCCTTGCCCTCGCCCGCCAGCACGAAGCCCGCGAACCGCTCACGCAGGCGGACGATGTAGCCGGCCGCGTACACGGGCAGCTCGCCTGTGAGCTCGCCCGCGTAGGCCGGCAGCCTCAGCGCAGCGACCGCAAACGAGTACTTCAGCGCTCCATCGGAGCTGTGACTTTGCACCTTCACGTATTCGCCCGGGCCGTGCGCCACGCGATACAGGCCGCGGTAGTTGAAGCTGAACGACACTCTGCCGCCTTGTGAGTAGGTGCTGTTCTCGAGCGTCAGAGCCGCCGCCACCAGCACCGCCACAAGCACTGCCGCGCCGGCGATCGCAGCCCAGCGCGCAGGCCGCGACGCCGCCCGCCAGCGCGGGGCGAGCAGCTGGCCGAGCGTCGGCCCGTACTCGGGCTTCATCCGCACTGCGGCCATCGCCGTCAGGCGATCATTCGCCGATCGAGAACAGGGCGTCGAGATCGTGGCGCGAATACGCCGCGAATGCGACCATCGTTTGGGTGCGCGCCACGCCCGACAGAGCCCCGATCGCGCCCGTGACCACGTCTGCCAGCTGCTCGTGGTCGGGCACCCGCACGATCGCCACGAAGTCCCACGCGCCGGTCACCGAATAGGCCTCCGCCACGCCCTCGATGTCGGCCAGCGCGCCTCCCAGGGTCGACAGCGCGTCGCGCTCGGCCTCGATCAGCACCACCGCGTTGGTCATCGTCATCGCCCGACCATCATAGGTCTACCGTTGCGTCCGCGAGCGCCCCGCGGCCGCTCAGGCCCACGTCACGCACGCTGGTCTCGGTGGGCGGCTCTCAGCCCTCGGCTACGCCCACCTGGCTCAAGCCCAGGCCGACCAGCAACCCGAGCGCCCCGCCGGTCACGCCCGCCAGCCAGCTCGCCTCCGAGGACTGCAGGGCGAACGGGATCGCCAGCAGCAGCGCCGCGATCGCGCCCGCGCCCGGCAGGTCGCCCTCGTAGTAGGAGTCGCTGCGCGCGGCCTTCAGGTCGGGGGCCACCCAAGCCGCCAACAGCGCCAGGGCAGCGCCGTTGCCACCGCCCACGATCGGCTCGGAGTACAGCGCGCTCGCCGCCAGCGCGCCCGTGGCGCCCGCGCCGAAGAACAGCGCGACCAGCACAGCCGGCCCGTGGCGACGCTCGATCAGCCAGCCGAAGATCCCGATCGCAACCAGCGCCACGAACGCATACGGGCCGCTCGCGTATGCAAGCTCGCTCGTAAGCAGCTTCCACCATTCCCCGCCCAGCGGGCCGATGATCGCCATGTGCAGGTAGATGAGCGGTTCGGCGTGCGACGCGATCCACGCCCCCGCGCCTGCCGCGACCAGCGCGATCGTCGCGTACGGACGCGACGCCGCCCAGCGGCCAGCGCCCCAGCTCGGGCCACCACCCGGCGCGCGCCTGCTGCGCGCCCGGGGCATGCGCAGCGCCGACGCCAGCCGTAGCCGGCGACCGCGCGACGCTCGGGCGGGGACGTGCGCGCGCGGTAGCTTGGGCGCGCGCCTGCGCAGGCGATGCCCGCAATAGGGACACTCGGTGATGTACGGGCTGACCTCCGATCCGCACTGCTTGCACACCACGAAGAGGTCAGCGCCAGAGGTCATCGCTACGACCCATTCTATGGACCTGTCCAAGCCGTCTCGCGGCAGGCGCCGGCCCCGCTGCGCGCGCCTCTGGAATACTCACCACCATGAACCTTGGATACGACCAGAAGCTCTACATCCTCGCCTTCGACCACCGTGGCTCCTTCCAGAAGAAGTTCTTTGGCATCGACGGCGAGCCCGACTCAGAGCAGACGGCGATCATCGCCGACGCCAAGCACCTCATCTTCGAGGGCCTGCTGCAGGCGGTCAGCGCTGGCGCAGACGCGGCCGCCACCGGGGTGCTGGTCGACGAGCAGTTCGGTTCTACGGTGCCCGCCGAGGCGCGCGAGAAGGGATTCAAGCTGGCGATGCCCGCCGAGCGATCTGGCCAACCGTTGTTCGACTTCCAATACGGCGACGAGTTCGGGGAGCACATTGAGCGCTTCGACCCGGACTTCACCAAGGTGCTCGTGCGCTACAACCCCGACGGTGACCCGGCCGGCAACCGCGGCCAGCTGGACAGGCTCAAGCGCCTGAGCGACTGGCTCAAGCAGCATGAGCGCAAGTTCCTGTTCGAGCTGCTCGTGCCCGCCGAGGACGCCCAGCTGCAGTCGGTCGGCGGCGACAGCGACCGCTATGACGCCGAGCTGCGTCCCGAGCTGATGCGCCGGACGATCGCCGAGATCCAGGACGCGGGCATCGAGGTGGACGTGTGGAAGATCGAGGGGGTGGAAGAGCGCTCCGACTGCGAGATGCTCGTCGCGCAGGCTCGCTCGGGCGGCCGCGACGGCGTGACCTGCGTGGTCCTCGGTCGCGGCGCCGAGGATGCCAAGGTCGACCATTGGCTCATCCAGGCCGCCCCGGTCGACGGCTTCATCGGCTTTGCCATCGGCCGCTCGATCTGGTGGGACCCGCTCAAGGCATACGTGGACGGCAAGATCGAACGCGCCGCAGGCGCGCGCAAGATCGCCGAGAACTACCTGCGCTTCGTCGCCGTCTACGAGCGCGCGAAGTCAGCAGCCGCCTCCGCGTGAGCGCAATGAAAATGCGCCAGAGCCTGGCCGATTGGGAGCAGGCGTTCGTCAAGGAGATAACCCTCGACCGCCGCCGGCGTGCATCGCTGGCGCGCACCACCGAGCAGCGGGCCGCTAAGCGCGAGGCACAAAAGCGTCAAAAGCGCGGCTCGGTCCGCTTCGCGCTGCTCGTCCTCACGCTGATCATGACCGCGGTCATCGTCACCGTGGTCATGTTCCGCACGCTGTACCTGCTATTGGGCTGAGTGGCCTGGCGGGCTGATCAGCGCTCGCCGAATGTGCACCGCAGCCTTGCGGCCAGCCGAAGCGGGCTGGCGCTAACTGCCCTCGCCGAGCTTGTGCAGCGAGCTGTCGACCTCTGCGGCATGCCCGGCCGGCTTGGCCTCTGCCGTGACGTCTGACGCACTCTCGGCGCTTCCGTCATCCTCGGGTTTGGCCACGCCGGCTTCGCGATGGATCTCCAGGTAGATCTCCTTGCGAAAAACCGGAACCTTCTGAGGCGCCTGAATGCCGATGCGCACCTTCTCGCCCATAACCGAGAGCACCGACACCTCGATATCGTCTCCGATCATGATGCTCTGGTTGGACTTGCGCGTCAGGACCAGCATTTGGGTGCACCTCTTCCCGTTGGCCGACTAGCGACCCGGCGCGACCCCCTGGACGCCGGTCTGGCAAGGATAGTCACAGGACCGGGGGAACGCGATCCCGGCGCGTGCCGCCCTGCGGCCGGGACGCGCGGCGGGCCCTTTGCGCTAGTGTCCCGGACCGTCCATGCCCCGCAGATCATTGCGCCCGCACCTCAATCAAATCCGCGCCTGGGTGAGACAGGGACGCACCGATGCCTGGATCGCCCACCAGCTCGAGGTGACTGTGCGCGACATCGAGCAGTTCAAGCGCCAGAACGAGCTGGTCGGCGACGACGAGCCCCAGAACGGCACGGGCCTTGCCGACTATCCCGAGGAGATCGACCTGCGAGCCGAGGACGACGCCCTGATCGCCGCCGAGCTGGAGGCGGCCGAAGCGGAGGCCGAGCGCGCCAAGGCCGAGGCGGAGGATGGCGACGAGGAGACCGATGAGGAGCCCAGCGCCCCCCGTGCCCGCAGGCGCAGTCGGCGCGGCGGCCGCGGCAGATCGACGACCGGCCGGTCGCGCACGTCGGGCCGCGGGGCGCCGCTGGAAGGCACCTTCGACCATGGCGAGGAGGGATATGGGCTGTGGCTGGACCCCGCCGTCCAGGAGGACCCGATCTACGCTGAGCATTGGGCCGGCCACAGACCCGTGGAGGTCACCGTGGAACCGGACCGCATCGTCATTCGCCGCGCCGGCGACGACGATTAGCATCGGCGCGGGCTGGCGCCGGGGCGCTAGGCGCTGACCTCCCTGCGGCCTCCCGCATAGTCGGCCGCCTCGCGCAGATATCTGGCAAAGGCCGCGTCCACCACCACACCGGCCTCCCACGCCCACGGCTCCTCCGGAGCGAGGCGCATGGCCACCTGCAGGCACCAGCCGGTGCCCTGCTCGTAGAGCACCACGAGCTCGTCCGCCGAGAAGCGTCCGCCCAGCCGCCTGCGCAGCTCTGCCACCAGCGCGGCAATCACCCGCTCCAGCAGCGGCCTGCGCTCGGGCGCGGCCGCGTCCACGCGGCGCTCTCCCTGCTGCCACTGATAGATCGCGTTGTCGAACGGCATCGGCCGAGGCTAGCAGCGCCACATTCAGTCCTTATCCTCAGTTGTCGGGTAGACCACTTATGACGTATGGCTGCTCGTTCTTGCGCATCATGCCAAGGCGACGGGCCTCTGTTTCAAGCGTTCCCTGCGTGCCCAGCGCTTCGTGCTGGCGGGCAAGCTGGCGATGTTCGCGTTCCATCGCCCCAACCAGCGCCGCGTCGCGGCGTGACTGACGCCAGGTCGACAGCATGTGCACGCCCGCGCTCGCATACAGGTACACCAGCGCGGTCAGCACGCACATCATCGCCACACGCCCCACTCGATCCCAACGCACTTGCATGGAGCGCCATTCGCCTCCGCACGCAAAGCTCCTGCCGGCGAGCGGCCGCGGGAGCTTCTATCGCCCGGCGAACGCGCTCGCGCCGGGGAACTGCGCGTCGTCGCCCAGTTGCTCCTCGATGCGCAGCAGCTGGTTGTACTTGGCCACCCTGTCCGATCGCGACGGCGCGCCCGTCTTGATCTGCCCGCAGCCGGTAGCCACGGCGAGGTCGGCGATGGTCACGTCCTCGGTCTCGCCAGAGCGATGGCTAATGACCGCCGTGTAGCCGGCATCGCGCGCCATCGCGATCGCGGCCAGCGTCTCTGTCAGCGTGCCGATCTGGTTGACCTTGATCAGGATCGAGTTGGCCACGCCCAGCTCGATCCCTCGTGCCAGCCGCTGCGTGTTGGTCACGAACAGGTCGTCGCCGACCAGCTGCACGGCCGAGCCCAGACGCTCGGTCAGCGTCTTCCAGCCATCCCAGTCCTGCTCGTCCATGCCGTCCTCGATTGACACGATCGGATAGCGGGCCGCGAGATCGGCCCAGTAGTCGGTCAGCTCGGCCGCGCTGAGCGTACGGCCCTCGTGCTCGAGCTCATAGGCGCCGTCGACGTACAGCTCGCTGGTGGCGGGGTCCAGCGCTATCGCCACATCTTCTCCGGGACGGTATCCGGCCGCCTCGATGCCGGCAACGAGCATCTTCAGCGCCTCCTCGTTGGAGGCAAGGTCCGGCGCGAAGCCGCCCTCGTCACCCCCCGCAGTGCCCAACCCGCGCTCGTGTAGGGCGCCCTTCAGCGCGTGGAACACCTCCGCGCCCATCTGCAGGCACTGCGAGAAGCTCTGCGCGCCGCACGGGACCACCATGAACTCCTGGAAGTCGACTTTGTTGTCCGCGTGCGCGCCGCCGTTGAGCACATTCATCATCGGCACCGGCAGCACCCGCGCGTCCTCGCCGCCGAGGTAACGCCACAGCGCCAGGCCCTCCTCGGCGGCCTGCGCGTGGGCTGCCGCCAGCGACACTCCCAGGATCGCGTTGGCGCCAAGGCGCGCCTTGTTGGCGGTGCCGTCGCACGCGATCAGCGCGCCGTCCAACGCCTCCTGGCCGGCGGCGTCCAGGCCGGCCACCGCCTGGGCTAGCTCGCCGTTGACGTTGGCCACCGCGCGGGTGACGCCCTTGCCCTGCCAGTCCTTGCCGCCGTCGCGCAGCTCGACCGCCTCGAACTCTCCCGTCGACGCGCCCGAAGGCACCGCAGCGCGCCCGCTGGCGCCGGAGCGCAGCTCGACGTCCACCTCCACCGTGGGGTTGCCACGGCTGTCGAGGATCTGGCGCGCGTGGACTCGGGCGATCTCGCTCACTGCGCCAGCGCGCCCGCGTCTAGGGCGTTTCGCCCGTGCCGGTGGCGCCGGCTGCGCCCGCGCTGGTCTTGGGCGCTTTGTAGCCCTTGCAGTCGGCCACCACGTAGCCTGAGCGACATTCCGTTTTGGCCTGCCAGCGCTTTTTGAATTCCTTGACGAACTTGCTCAGCGCCGTCTGCTGTCCCTGAGAGGCCAGCTGCGTTTTGATCGACGACTTCACCTTGGACAGCGGCTGCTGGCTGCCCGGCGTGGCGCTCTTCACCTCGAACACGTAGTAGCCGAACGGCGTCTTGACCGGCCCGCTGAGCACGTTGGCGGCGGTCGAGAAGATGGCCGTGTCGAGCGCCTTCTCCTCCTCGCCTTTGACCACTTCGGGCAGCAGACCGCCGTTGGCCTTGCTGGTGGGGTCGATCGACTTGGCCTTGGCCACGCTGGCAAAGCTCTTGCCCGACTGCACTTCCTGCTTAGCGCTCTTGGCAGCCGCTTCGGTCTTGGTCAGAATGATCTCGACGCTGCGCTTTTCCGGGCTGCCGAAGCGAGACTTGTTTTCGTTGTAGTACTTGGTCACCTGAGCTTCGGTGATCTTGCTTTTCTGTTTGGTGATCTTTGACTCGATCCGCTGCGACAGCAGGTTCAGCTTCACGCGCAGCAGCAGGTCGGAAACTGTCTGACCCGACGTGGCCAAGAATTTTTCGAATTCCGCCGCTTTGGGGAACTGCGCCGACTTGATCTTTTCAAACTGCTTGTGAACTTCTTTGTCGTTGAGCTTCACACCCAGCGCGGAGCCTTCTCCGAGCACCCACGACGAGGAGATCAGAAAGCCCAGCACCTCGGTCTGTAGCGATTTGTACTGCGTCTCGCACTCGCTCTTCAGCTGCGCCGTGGTGGGGGCCTTCTGGCCTTTTTCCGGTTTTGGCGCGGTTGCCGCCAGATGCGCGATGCACGCGGTGTAATTGGGCGGTTCGGGGATCACGGGCTTGGATCCCGTTGCGACCGTGCTCGAGGACGCTGCGACCGCCATCCAGTGGTTGAACGTGGATTTGGTGATCGAGTTGCCGTTGACCTGCACGACCGCGTCGCCGGGTATGCCACCGCAGGCCGACAGTCCAACCAGGGCAAACAAAACGGCGCCTAGCGCCGGGAGCGATCGAGTGGCCTTCTTAGACACGACGCGGGCACTCTAGCGGAAAGCCCCTGCGAGTGCGCTTAATTGTTTCTAAGCGGTCTTCAGGGGGGCCACATCGCGATGGATGTTGGTACAGAACGTCCGCTTTCAAGCCGCCTCGCGCATGACCGCCAGCAGCGCGTCGGCCGCCTTGACCACACTGGAGAAGCGCTCGCTCCCGTCCTTTGGGACCCGTAGGGAGACCTGCGAACGGCCGGACTCGTACAGCGCTTCGGGCAGCTCCTGGCGCAGACGCCTGGCCCGCGCCGAGTCCAGCTCGATCGGCACCACCGCCAGCCGGTCTCCGCGAAAGCTCACCGTCTGGGCTCCCGCCTGGCCGAACTTGATCCGCGCCCGCTGCAAGGACAGCAGGTTGCGCAGCGGCTCGGGCGCAGGCCCGAAGCGGTCCTCGAGCTCCTCTGCCAAGCGCTCCACGTCCGCCACCTCCCGCGCGGACGCCACGCGGCGGTGCACCTCGATCTTGGCCTGCTCGTAGGGGATGTAGTCGGCGGGCACGTATGCGTCGACGTTCACGTCCAGGCGCACCGGCTCGGGCGGCGTCTCGTCCTCGGCCAGGTCCCCCGCCGCCCTGACCGCCTCGTCGAGCATCTGCATGTACAGCTCAAAGCCCAGCGCCGCCACATGCCCGGACTGCTCGTCGCCCAGCAGGTTGCCCGCGCCGCGGATCTCCAGGTCGCGCATCGCGATCTTAAAGCCGGCGCCCAGCTCGGTGTGGTCTGACAGCGCCGACAGCCGCTGCGCTGCCTCCGGCGTGAGCGCCGCGGCGGAGTCGTACAGCAGGTACGCGAACGCGCGCTCGCGGCTGCGCCCTACGCGCCCGCGTATCTGGTAGAGCTGGGCCAACCCGAACGTGTCCGCGTGCTCGACGATCAGCGTGTTGGCCTGCGGGATGTCGATGCCCGACTCGATGATCGAGGTGCACACCAGCACGTCGGCGCCCCCGCGCAGGTAGTCCATCATCACGCTCTCCAGCTCGCCCTCGCCCATCTGGCCGTGGGCCACCGCGAAGCGCACGCCCGGACACAGCGCACGCAACCGCTCTGCGGTCTCCTCGATCGACTCCACGCGGTTGTGCAGGAAGAAGGCCTGCCCGCCGCGAGCGTGCTCGCGCTCGATCGCCCGCCTGACCAGCTCCTCCTCGTACTCGCCCACGTAGGTCCGCACAGGCCGGCGACCCTCGGGGGGCGTCTCGATCACCGAGATGTCACGCAGACCCGCCAACGACATCTGCAGCGTGCGCGGGATCGGCGTGGCCGACATCGCGATCACGTCCACCTTCAACTTGAGCTGGCGCAACAGCTCCTTCTGCTTGACCCCGAAGCGCTGCTCCTCGTCGACGATCAGCAGGCCCAGATCCTTCGCGCGCACGTCGCGCGAGAGCACACGATGGGTGCCGATCAGGATGTCCACGCGCCCCTCGGAGAACCCCTTGATCGCCGCTTTCTGCTCGGCCGCGCTGCGAAAGCGCGACACGTGCTCGAGCGTGAACGGGTAGTCGGCCAGCCGCTCGGCGAACGTGCCGTAGTGCTGCTGGGCGAGGATCGTGGTGGGCACCAGCATCAGCACCTGCTTGCCCTCGCCGGCCGCCTTGAAGGCCGCCCGCAGCGCCACCTCGGTCTTGCCATAGCCCACATCGCCGCAGATCAGCCGGTCCATCGGGCGCGGCGATTCCATATCCGCCTTGACCAGCTCGATCGCCTCGCTCTGGTCGGGAGTCTCTGTGAACGGGAAGCGCGCCTCAAACTCGCGCTGCCACTCGGAGTCGGGCTCGAAGGCATGCCCTGAGCGCCGCCTGCGCTCGGCGTACAGGGTCAACAGCTCGCCGGCCAGCTCCTGCGCGGCGCGGCGCGCACGCGCCTTCATCGTCTCCCAGCGGGTGCCGCCCAGTTTGCTCAGCGGTGGGTGCTCGCCGCCAGCCCCCACGTATCTCGAAGATCTTGGCCAGCTGGTCAGTGGGGACGAAGACCTTGTCGTCACCCTGATATTCGAGATACAGGTAGTCGCGCGTGACGTTGGCCACGGTGCGCGTCTCAAAGCCTGCGAAGCGGGCCACGCCATGGTCCTCGTGCACCACGATGTCGCCGGTGCGCAGGTCGGTGAACGAGCGCAGCGCCCCGCGTCGCGAGAACGAGCCGCCGACCGCGCCCTCGCCGCCGCGCTCGGCCCGGCGGCGGCGCAGCAGCCGGTGCTCGGGGAAGACGGCGAGCTTGAGCTGGGGCGCCACGAACCCCTCGCGCAGCGATGCCGCTGCAAAGCGCAGGGAGGGCTCCAAAGCCTGGCTGCCGGCGTCGACACCCTCGGCCAGCCAGGTCGCTTTCAGGCGACCCAGGTTGTAGGCGGCGCGCTCGCCCTCGCCGCGCCGGGGAAACGCCACGACCGTGCGATAGCCCGAGCGCACGAGCTTCTCCAGCTCCGGCTCGGCTTCTGCCAGCGAGCGAGCGGCCGTGTCGGCTGACTGGGCGCGCAGCTCGATCTCCTGGCCGCTCGACAGCGCCGACAGCCATGTCCTGGTTCGCTGCTCGAGCGTCTCGCTGATGCGCTCGGGGCTCACGTAGAGGTGATGGGCGTCGGCATCGCCGAACGCCGCGCACACGTCGCTCCAGTGGTCTTTCAGCGCCGGCCCGAGCTCCTCCTCGGCGGCAACCAGCAGCTCGGTCTCCTCGCCCACCAGGTCCAGCAGCGCACCGAAGCGCTCCACCGGCAGCAGCTCTGCGATGTCCGGGCGCTCCTCGCCCGCGCGCTCGCCCCCGCTGAAGGTGCCGGTTGCGGCCGCGATCTCAGCGAGCTCGCGATGCTCGAGGGCGAGCTCGGCCGCCGGCGCAATCTCGACCTCGTCCACGTCCCCGAGCGAGCGTTGCGTGAAGGTCGAAAACCAGCGCAACGATTCAATCTCCACGTCGAACATGTCCACGCGCACCGCCCGTTCCTCGGTCGCCGGGAAGATGTCCAGCAGGCCGCCGCGAAGCGCGAACTGGCCGCGCTCCTCCACCTGGTCGGCGCGCTCGTAGCCGGCGCTGACGAGCTCTGCCGCGCACTCGTCCAGGTCCAACAGCTCGCCCACACGCAGCGTGA
Source organism: uncultured Solirubrobacteraceae bacterium (assembly GCA_963734225.1). Classification (GTDB taxonomy): domain Bacteria; phylum Actinomycetota; class Thermoleophilia; order Solirubrobacterales; family Solirubrobacteraceae; genus Palsa-744. Next base: position 68,557 of record CAVTGI010000011.1, on the reverse strand, counting down.
ACGAATGAGGCCGCAGCGCTGGGTCGGGCACCTTCTCCGACAGCGCTACCGCGCTTACGACCACCACCGGCTGATCGCCCTGCGCGTCCGCAGCGGCGGAACCGGCTGCCAGCAGAGCGTCGAGCGCGGCCACGCGCAGACCCACGAGATGCGCCGGCGGGGCGAGGTGCGACTCGTAGGCGACGCCTCTGGAGGGGTAGTAGCGCACGCGCCGCGGCGCAAGCCACGCGCGCAGGTCGCCCGCCAGGTCGCGTGCGGCGCGATCATCGCCCACCACGACCATCGACGCCCGCGCGCGCGCCGCGCCGTCCGCGTCGACGAGCGCGGCGATGAGGTAAGGGCGCAGCGAGCTCGACACGAACGCATGGCCGCCCTCGCGCGCGAGCCTCAGCGCGGCCTCGTCCTCGCCGATGAACCCCAGCAGGGTGCGCAGCGCGCCGCCGTCGCCGGCCATCTAGGACTCCAGCCCCGGCCGGCCGGGCTCCGAGCCATCGCCATCCTCACCCACCACCGCGCGCTCGACGTGGTCGCAGGCCCGCTCGACCAGATCGCGCACCTGCGCCTCGCCCTCGCGAAAGCGCCCCAGCACATACGCGGACACGATCTCCGGGTCGGTCGAGTCGGGACGCCCAACACCCACCCGCACGCGCATGAAGTCAGCGCTGCCGAGCTCGCGCTTAATCGACTTCAGGCCGTTGTGGCCCGCCAGACCGCCACCGAGGCGAGTGCGCACGTCGCCGAACGGTAGATCGATCTCGTCGTGTACCACGAGCACTCGCTCCAGGGGCAGCTTGTACGCGCCGCGGGCCGGGCCCACAGAGCGCCCGGCATCGTTCATATAGGTCTGCGGACACAGGATCGCTACGCGCGGGGCGCGCGCGGACGGCGATGCCGCGCTGGCGCCAACTCCCGGTGTACCCACGCGACCTTCCGCTATACGCCCGCGAAAACGGTCCTTGGCGCGTCCCAGCTGCCAGCGCGCCACGAGCGCCTCAGCCACCATGAACCCCACGTTGTGTCGCGTGCCCGCGTGCTCGCGGCCGGGGTTGCCCAGCCCTACGATCAACCAGTCGACGGCTCCGCCACCGCCACCGCCACCGCTTCGTCCCCGGAGGGGGAAGGGGCGTCGCAGAGGCAGCTACTCCCCGCCCGTGGAACCCTCGGAAGCGTCGCCACCACCGTCGGCCTCGCCTGCGCCCTCCTCGCCCACGAGCTCGGTCTCCGCTTCGATCTCCTCCGCCTCGGCCTGCAGCCGCGGCGGAGACAGCGTCGCCACGACCGTCTCCTCGGGGTCGTCGAGCAACGTGACGCCGTCGGGCGGCGTCAGTGCGCCGAGCACGATCGTCTCGCCGATCTGCATCTCGCCGACCGAGTGGACGATCGACTCGGGGATCGCGGTCGGCAGCGCCTGCACGTTGAGCTCGCGCGTGATCTGCTCAAGCACGCCGCCTTCCTTTACGCCCGGAGCATCGTCCGCGCCAACGAGCTCGAGCGGCACGACCGCGTTGATCTCCTCGTCGAGCCTCACGCGCAGCAGGTCGACGTGAACCGTCTCGCCGCGAACCGGGTGGCGCTGGGCTTCCTTGAGCACGACCGGAGTGGCTTTGGCGCCATCCACGCTGAGGTCGAGCACAGCTCCGGAGCTGGCCAGCGCCAGGCGCAGCTCGCGCGCGTCCGCGTCAAAGCCCACCGACTCGGCGCCGCCGCCGTAGAGCACGCCCGGGACGCGCCCGCTGCGGCGCAGGCGTCGCGCCGCGCGCGAGCCGGCGCTGGCGCGGCTGGAGACGTTCAGCTTGGTGGTGGTGTTGGCCATCGGCGAGTCCAGACTCTAGCAACCGCCCAGCAGCCGCTGTTCATCGCTCTTCCACCTTTGTCGCTTCTTCTTCTTCGGTTTCGATCGTCGATGGTTTCGTGCATTTGCCTTCGTTGGCGATCGGCGCGCTCAACGACACCAGTGTGACCGACATGCCGCTGAAGAAGTTGCCGCTGCGATGCACCTCGATGCACTGCACGACCGGCAGCTCGCCGAGCACCGTCCATGCCAGCCGGGTCTTGCCGCTGGAGCTGCTCAGCGCGTTTTCGGTGGGGGAGATCAGCGACAGGATCTTGACCGCGCCCGCTTTGCGCAGGCGCGGGTCGGCTGCGTTGCGCCTGACCGCCTGTACGCACGCGGGGCTGTTATGGCAGTCGTCCAGCCGGGCGAGCATGGCGTTCACATCGCCCCGAGCCTCCGCTTGGATCAGCGCCAGCTCGTCGTCGCGTTCGACGTTCTGGGTCTGCAGCCAGCGCGCCAGCAGGGCGCCTACCAGCAGGATGAGCAGGGCGACGACCGCGAGCAGCACGCGCAACTGGATGCGCCGGCGGCGCGGCAGACCCTGCCACCAGGCGCGTGGGCCACGGGCGGCAGCGGCGGATGCGGGATGGGGAGCAGCCGAGCCGGGGCTGGCCATGGCGGGCACTCAGAACAGCTGGTTCTCACCGCCGAAGACCTCGCTGACGGAGTCATCAACGAAGATGCGCCGGATCGAATCGGTGAGCAGGTCCGCGCACGGCAGCACGCGCACGTTGGCCGGCCGGGTGGGGGCCACAGGGATCGTGTCGGTGACCACGATCTCCTCCAGCCCCGACGTACGCAGGTTCTCGAACGCGTCGCCAGAGAACACCGCGTGGGTGGCCGCCGCGTACACGCGCGCGGCGCCCTCCTCCTTGACCGTCTTGGCCGCCGCCTTGAGCGTGCCGGCGGTGTCGATCATGTCATCCACGATCACCGCCGTCTTGCCCTTGACGTCGCCGATCACATAGCCGATCTCGGCCACCTGCTGGGCGGGGCGCTCCTTGTCGAGGATCGCCAGCTCGGCGCCGATCTTGGACGCGAACTTCTTGTTGAGCTTCACGCGCCCGGCGTCCGGCGCGACCACCACGAGATCCTCCAAGCCCAGGTCGGCGAAGTACTGCGTGAGCATGAACAGCGCGGTCATGTGGTCGACCGGTTTTTGGAAGAAGCCCTGGATCTGGCCGGCGTGCAGGTCCATCGTCAGCACCCTGTCCGCGCCGGCCGCCTCGAGCATGCGCGCCACCAGACGCGCGGAGATCGGCTCGCGCGGCGCCGACTTCTTGTCCTGGCGCGAGTAGCCAAACCAGGGCGTGACCGCGATCACCCTGTGCGCGGACGCGCCCACGGCGGCGTCGATCATGAACAACAGCTCCATCAACGAGTCATTGGCCGTGACCCCAGTCTGCGGGTTGCCGCAGGTGGACTGCACAATGAACACGTCCGCGCCGCGGATCGACTCGTCGTAGCGGCAGTACACCTCTCCGTTGGAGAATGTCCTCAGCTCGACCGGCCCGAGCTCGACCCCGAGCTTGTCCGCGATGTCGACCGCCAACTGCGGGTTGGCGCGCCCGCTGAAGAGCATCAGGCGCTTGTTGTAGTCAATCGGCAGGCTCGCCCGCGAGGTTTGCGTGCGAGTGTCCATCGCGCTCATCGCGCTCATCTCCTCATGCAGTGTAAACGTCGTTGCGCCCGCCGGTCATCAGGGCTCCTCACCACGCTGGGCGTAGCCGTCGATGTTCGTCTGGCGCTCGCGCGCGATGCCGAGCGCGCCATCGGGCACGTCCTCGGTGATCACCGAGCCGGCTCCCGTGTAGGCATCGTCTCCCAGCGTCACCGGCGCGACGAGCGTCGTGTCGACACCTGTCCGCACCCGCCGCCCGACGGTCGTGCGGTGCTTGGAGCGGCCGTCGTAGTTGGCCGTGATGGTCGCCGCCCCCAGGTTGCTCTGCTCGCCCACGTCCGCGTCGCCGATGTAGGAGAGGTGGGGGATTTTTGCGCCCGCACCGATATTCGATCCCTTGATCTCCACGAATGTTCCCGCCTTGGCCCCCCTGCCCAGCACCGTCCCCGGCCGCAGGTACGCGAACGGCCCCACACTTGCCCCGTCCTCGACCACGCAGTCCACCAGATAGGAGTGCCTGACAGTGCACTGCATACCAATCCGGGTGCTCCCCCTGATTGTGGTGAACGGCTCTATCACGGTGTCCTGTCCGATCGCCACGTCGAGGTCGATCACCGTGGCGAGCGGGTCTACGATGCTCACGCCCGCCCGCATGTGGCGCTCGTGGATCGCCTGCTGGGCGAGCCGCCTCACGCGCGCCAGCGCAGCGCGGTCGTTGACGCCCAGCACCAACCGTTCGTCCTCCACCACGTGCGCCGCCACGCTCACGCCGTCGGACCTGAGGATGTCGAGCACCTGGGGCAGGTACAGCTCGCCCTGCGCGTTGTCCGCGGTCAGCCGCCCCAGCGCGCCGCGCAATGCGGACGCATCGAACACGAAGATACCCGTGTTGACCTCGCGTATCTCGCGCTCGGCCTGCGTGGCGTCGCCCTCGCGCTTGGTCTCCACCACGCGCTCCACCGCTCCGGCGGAGTCGCGCACGACGCGGCCGTATCCCGTCGGATCGTCGAGGATCGTGCTCGCCATCGTCGCCGCCGCGCCGCTGTGGCGATGCGCATCGAGCAGCCCTGCTATCGCCTCGGCTCCCACGAGCGGCACGTCGCCGCTGAGGACCACCACCGGGGCCGCCGGGTCAAGCATCGAGCCAGCGTCGACGTCCAGTTGCTCCATCGCCGCAGCCACCGCCCCGCCGGTTCCATTCGCACGTGCCTGCACAGCCAGTTGCACGCCCTCCGGCAACACGTCGCGCAGAGCCCGCTCGGGCGAGTCCACGACCACCACTCTGTCCGCTGCGAGCTCCAGCGCCGCCCGCACCGGCCACAGCACCATCGGCACGCCGCACAGGTCGTGCAGGACCTTCGGCGTCTTTGAGCGCATGCGCGTGCCCTGTCCCGCCGCGAGGATCACAACGATCGGGCCGCTCATTGCCCGGATGGTATTCGCTGCGCGAACGTCCGCCGAAAGCGCTGGACGCACGTCGGCGCGGCACTAGCTGGGGGGCAGGGACTCGAACCCCGATTCTCAGGACCAAAACCTGATGTCCTGCCATTGGACGACCCCCCAAAGGGACGGTCACAGGATAGATCGTGCGTCGCGCGCAGGCCCGAGCGGTTCGTACGCCGTCCCCGTGCAGGCGCCAACCGCCCCCGCGCAACGGCCGCATCACTACGACGCAACATCTCGTTGTCCTCCTTTGCAAGTATGCGTGCACTCTGCGGGGGAGCATCGGGAGAATCACGACGTGCATCAGCGCCATCCTCGTGGCGGCGCTCGCCGGCTGCGTGGGCGCGCTCGCAGCAGGACGCTCGCCGGGCGGTGCGGTTGGCGCTCGCCTGCCGAGCAGAGCCGCTGCACCGTGTCCGGGAGCCGAACTGCACCCGACGGCTGCCGATACGCCTGCCGTGGACACCGCGACCCTCTGTTTGGTCGATCAGATCCGTACCGCGCACCATCTGCCGGCGCTGCGACCGAACCGCGAACTTGGCGCGGTCGCGACCAGCCAGGTCGCGACGATGCTGCGATGGGACTACTTCGCCGACGTCCGCCCGTCCGGCCAGACGCCGCTTTCGCTGGTGGTCGTGACCCGCTACCCCGCACACGGGGCCAGCATCTCGGTTGCCCAGAACATCGCCTGGGGCACCGGGGCCGACACCACGCCGATGCACATCGTGGCCGCGTGGATGGCATCGCCTCCCCACCGGGAAATCCTCCTCTCAGGCGTTTACCGCGACGCGGGCGTCGCGGTAAAGGCGGCGCTGCCGCGCGTGGTCGGTGCGGGACAGCACGGCGCCACCTATGTGATGGAGCTCGGCGCACGGCACGCGTGAGCCATGACCACGCTAAGCTTCACAGCTACCTCTGGGGCGTAGCCTGGTGAGCCAAAGGGAATGGAGACCGGATGGGGCGAGTGCGGAGTGAGGGGGTCAAACGAGCGCTGCCCGCTGCCGTCGCAGTGGCAGCGCTGTCACTGATGCAGTGCAGCTTGGCTGCGGCTAAGACGAAAGCCTCGGCTGCAACCCAGCCGGCGGCGATATCCAGCTTGAGCTATGGACCGCTGGAAGAAGAGCAGCTGACCGTCTTTCCCGCCCGCAGCGCGGGCGCTCCGTCCGTGCTGCTCGTGCACGGCGGAGGCTGGAGCAAGCAGCTGAACGAAACGGAAGTCCCCTGGGTCGCTGAAGACCTCCAGAGCGCCGGCTTCGCGGTGTTCGACGCGAACTACCCGCAGGACTCCAACGCACAACCCGCGTTTCCGCTCGAGCCCGAAGCAATCAAAGCGGCCGCCGAATGGGTGAGCGCGAACGCGAGTGCCTACCACGGCAGCACGACCAACATCGTGCTCGTGGGCGGATCGGCCGGGGGACAGCTCGCCGAGATGACCGCCACACGCTTCCCGGTGGCGGCAGTGGTGTCGCTCAGCGGACCCACCAACCTGGTCACGCTCATGGAAATGGCCAACAAAAAAGAACTCAAGGACGGGCTGGGCGGCGACGTGCGCACCGCGCCGGGATGCTCAGCCAAAGCCAAGAGCTGCCCGGAATCGATCGAGAGCGAATGGTCGCCGATCGACAACATTCCCACGAGCTGCCCACCCTATCTGCTGTTCAGCTCTGAAAGGGATGAGGTGCCGGTCTCCCAGCAGATTGAATTCCAGGCCGCGCTGGAAGGCGCGGGCTGCCCGGTCAAGCTCCAAGCCCTCGCCGGCAACCAGCACTCCTTCCAGTATTGGCCCAAGGTGAGGGCGACTGTCGACGCTTTCATCGCTGCGCACTGACGCTCAGGCTCCCCGGCCTGAACGGCGCGGCACGCGTCCGCCTTCGGCGCCCGCCTCCGAAGCGGGGCCGTCAGCTGAGCTGATCCCCAACACGCGCATCGCCTTCAGGCCGAGGCTGAGCTTCTCGCGGCCGTCGCTGGAGCTGACGTCCAACCCGGACAGCTCGCGCACCCGCTCCAGGCGGTAATAGATCGTGTGGCGATGGGTGAACAGCCGCTGGGCGGTCCCCGCTACGTTGCCGTCGGCCTCCAGGAAGGTCTCCAGCGTGCGCACCAGGTCGGTCTCGTACTGCTCGTCATAGGCCACCAGCGGCTCGACCGTCTCGGCATAGAAGCGCTGCAGCTCGCTGGGGTTCTCGCTCATCGCCGACAGCAGCAGGCGATATGCGCCGGTCTGCTCGAAGGCCAGCGGCGCGGCGCCCGCGTCTCCTTGGGCCACGTTGGCCGCCAGCAACGCCTCGCTGGCCGCGCGCGGCAGATCGGCGGGATCCTTGGCGATGCGGCTGCGCCCGATCGCAAACGTGTAGCCCGCCAGGCCCGCCTGCATCTCGTGCAGGACCGCCTCGGCAGCGCGCGCGGCCGTGGCCTCCTCGCCGCCCGGCACGAGCAGCAGCACCTCCGCGCCGACCCAGCGCGAGCCCGATCCGGACGGTTGCCCAGCGCCGCCGGGCGCCACGTCGCGCTCTGACAGCGCCGCGATCGAGCGGCTGACGACCGCCCGCGCGCCCCGCTCGGCGACCGCGCGCACGCGTCCGCGCCAGCCCTCGTCGGTGGGCGTCTGGGGGTGGGCTCGCGCGACGATCATGCTCGCCCCGCCCTCCAGCTCCAGCGCGAGCTCCCTGGCCCGCGCGACGATCTCCTCGCGGCCGCTGCACTCGCGAGCCAGCACTGCCCGCAGGAAATCCGCCGCGGCCGTTTCCGAAACCCGCTCGGGCGCCCGCACACGCTCGACCTCCGAGGCGATCATCGTCACCAGCAGCCTGCGCATGGATGCGCCCGGCTCGGCCTTTGCGCGCATGTGCAGCGTCCCCACCACCGTGTCAGCCACGCGCAGCGGGCTGCTGGTCACGCCCTTGCCGCGCGACAGCAGCGAGCGCTCCTCGGCCGGCGAGCGGGCCGCCACCGCCAGCGTCGCCCCCCAGGCGTCTGTCACCGCCAGGCTCGCATCGAGCGCCTTGGCCGCCGCGCGCACCACCTCCGGCAGGCCCGCCCCGGACTCGACCGCTTCGGTGATCGCGTCCAGCGCCGCGAGGTCTGGCACGCCGGTCAGCCCCAGAAGTAGACGACGGCGAGCGCGCCGACCACTCCAACGCCCACCAGCACGGCCAGCACATACAGCGACAGCACCGTCGCGGCCAGGCGCTCCCACAGACGCGAGTACGACGTCCACGCGGGAACCAGGATCAGCCCGGCATAGAGGGCCGCGCCGAATGTTCCCGCGCACACCGCAACGATGACGTTGATGGTTGACCTGCTCATAGCGTCTCAGCCGGAGATTGTGACGCACTGCGACGACGAGGCGTCGACCGGCGTTGCGCTGATCGGCGCGGGCACGCGCCCGCCCAGTCCAGCCGCCGCCCGCTGAGCCCGCCCCAGACCGTTGGCATGTGGGAACAACCCCACAACCGTCGGGCCCGAACCGCTCACCAGCGCGAGGTCCGCTCCAGCCTCGCGCACCTCTTTGAGTGTCCTTGCGATCTGCGGGCACAGCGAGATAGCCGCGCGCTGCAGGTCGTTGTCCAGCAGCTCGTGCGCCGCCGGCACCGCCGCGCTCAGCTCGAGCGCCGCCTGTAGTGCTCGGCGCCGATCCTCCAGGCCCGCGGCGGAGCGAGCGAGACCCAGCCGGTCGGCCTCCGCGTACACCGCCGCCGTGGACAGACCCGCGGTGCTCGGCACGATCAGCAGCCCAAACGACTCGGCGTTCGGATCCGGCAGCTGTTGTAGACACTCGCCCGCGCCACTCGCCAGCCAGCGACCGGGGGAGATCTGTGCCGGGACATCCGCGCCCAGCTGCGCCGCCAGCGTGCGCAACAGCTGCTCGTCGGCCAGACCGGATGCGTGTCTGGCCAGACGCAAGGCCGCCGCGGCGTCCGCCGAGCCGCCCGCCAGGCCCGCCGCCACGGGGATCCGCTTGTGAATCCTCAGGCGCAGCGGCGGGGCCTCCCAACCGGTGCTCGCACGAAACGCCGCCAGCGCGCGCGCCGCCAGGTTCTCGTCCGCCGGACCCTGCACGCCTGGACACACGACCTCGTCGCGCTGCAGGCCCGCCACGTCCTGCTCGAGCTCGACATCGTCCGCGAGTGAGATCGACTGCATCACAGTCACCAGCTCATGGCGGCCGTCGGCAGCGCGCGTCGGCCCCACGAACAACCCCAGGTTGACCTTCGCGGGCGCCAGGGTCCGCAGGATGCTCACAGCGTGGGGCTCACAACGCCAGCAGGCGCGCGAGCGCCCTGAAATCCTCGGGGGCGAGACGCTCGGCGCGCACATCCGCTGGATGGCCGAGCTGCTCCAGCGCGCCACGCACCTGCTCGCGGGAGCGGTCCGGAGCCCCGCCCGACAGCGCCAGCGACCCCGCGATCGTCTTGCGACGATGCGCGAACGCGCCGTGCACGAGCGCGCGCAAGGCGGGCGAGACGCTCGAGCGATCGTCTCGAGCTGGCGACACAGCGCCGCTGGCGCCCACAGCGGGCGGCTCGCGCCGGCGCATGCCCACGAGCACTGAGTCGACGTTCGGCGCCGGATGAAACACCGTGCGCGGGATCGACCGCAGCACGTCCACCTCGCATGCCATCTGCGCGATCACCGACGGCGTGCCATACACACCGTTGCCCGGAGCGGCGGCCAGCCGCTCGCCGACCTCCCGCTGCACCATCGCCACCCAGCTGTGCACGCTCGCCAGCTCCTCGATCGTCCGCAGCAGCGCGCTCGCGGCGATCCCGTAAGGCAGGTTCGCGACCACCTTGTCCGGCCGCGGCGACAGACCCGCCAGGTCGATGGTCATCGCATCGGCCCAGTGCACGGTCACGTTCGTGTACGGGTCGGTCGCGTCGCACAGCGCCCCGCGCAGGCGCTCGTCGACCTCGACCACGTGAACGTGCGCGACACGTTGGGCGAGGTGCTCGGACAGGACACCCAGGCCGCCGCCGATCTCCAACACGACATCCTCACCCGACAACTGCGCTGCCCGATCGATCACGCCGAGGATGTTCGAGTCGATCAAGAAGTTCTGGCCGAGCTCGCGGTCGGGGCGCACCGCGAACTGGCGCATGCGCCGCAGGCTCGGCTGCACCGGCGCGTCGGCCACGGCGCTCACTTGCCTGCCCCGCCGCAGGGGGGGTGCCCAGTCATGGGTATGCCCAGCCGAACACGCGCGCCGCGTTGCGCGCCACCGTCTCGCCCAGCAGATCCGTGCTCACGCCGCGCAGCTGCGCCAGGAAGGCTGCGGTGTGCGCGACGAACGCCGGCTGGTTGCGCTGCTTGCGCACCGGCTGGGGAGAAAGGTATGGGGCGTCCGTCTCCACCAGCAGCAGCTCGTCGGGAACGCGCGTGGCCGCCTCGGCGAGGTCGGCGGCGCTTTTGTAGGTGACGTTGCCCGCGAAGGAGATCGCATAGCCGCGCTGCACGCACTGCGCCAGCTGCTCGGGCATCGAGAAGCAGTGCATCACCACGCTCACGCCCTGCGCTTCGCTGGCCAGTTGGGCGAGGGTCTGCGATTCGGCCGCGCGGGAGTGGATGACCAGCGGCTTGTCCGTTTCGCGCGCGAGCGCGATCTGCGCGGCGAACGCGCGCTCCTGGTCGGCGGGCGGCGCCGTGTCGCGGTAGAAGTCCAGCCCCGTCTCGCCGATCGCCACACAGCGCTCGTGCGCGGCCAGCGCGCGCAGCTCGGCCAGGTCTGCGTCGTCGAAGCCCTTGGCCGAGTTCGGATGCCGGCCGATCGCCGCGTACACCTGGGGAAAATCCTCCGCGGCGGCCAGCGCCGCGCGACAGGAGACGCCGTCGATCCCCACCGTCAGCATGCGCCTGACGCCCGCCGCATCCGCGGCGGCGACCAGCTCCGCGTTGGGCGGCTCGCACAGGTCCAGGTGAGTGTGGGAGTCGATCACTTCGGCTGACCCTCCGGCGCCTTGGGAAACAGCGACGCGACCCTCTCGATCTCCCTTCCAAGCCCAACCGCGATGTCGCCTCCAGGCTGCTCACTCGCATCCCAGCGCGCGATCGCCAGCGAGCGGTCCTCGCAGCCAAGGGCAATCAGGAGCGTGTCCGTGCTCGCCGGCATGTACGGGTGCAGCAGCACGGCCACCACGCGCAGCCCCACCACCAGCGATGACAGCACCTGGTCGAGCTGCCGGGCTGCACCCTCGTCCTTGGCCAGCTGCCACGGCGCACGCTCCTCCACGTAGCGGTTTAGCCGGCGCACCCGCTGCCAGATCACGTCGAGGGCCTGGGTCAGCTCGGCCCGATCGATCAATGCGGCGACGTCATCCGCCAGCCCGTCGAAGTCCCCGGCCAGCTCCTTGTCGAGCGCAACCGCCGCAGGCACGCCGTCGCGGTAGCGATGGACCATCGCGATCACCCGGCTGGCCAGGTTGCCGAACTCGTTGGCCAGCTCGCTCTCGTAGCGCAGCTCAAACGACGCCGTCGACACCGAGCCGTCTTGGCCGAAGGGCACGTCGCGTAGCAAATAGAAGCGCAGGGGGTCCGCACCGAAGCGCTCGATCACCGCAAACGGGTCGAGCACGTTGCCCAGCGACTTGCTCATCTTCTCGCCTTCCATCAGCAGGTAGCCGTGCACGAATACGTGCTCTGGCAGCTCGATCTCCGCGGCCATCAGCAGCGCCGGCCAGTAGACGGTGTGAAAGCGCAGGATGTCCTTGGCGATCACGTGGTAACTGGCCGGCCAGAACGTGTCCGTCAGGTCATCCTTGTCGGCATACGAAAGCGCCGAGTAGTAGTTCAGCAGCGCGTCGAACCACACATAGAAGACGTGCTCTGAGTCCCACGGCACGGGCACGCCCCAGGTCAGCTTGTGACGTGTCAGCGGCACGTCGCGCAAGCCCGAGCGGATGAACGACAGCGCCTCGTTGTAGCGGGTACGTGGGGCAACGAAGTCCTCGCGCTGCGCATACAGCGCCTCCAGTTGCTCCTGGAAGGCGGACAGCTTGAAGAAGTAGTTGTCCTCCTGCTCGCGCGTCAGCTCGATGTGGTGAATCGGACAGCGGTTGCCCTCGTCCACTTCGTTGTCGGCCTTGAAGTCCGCGCAGCGCGGGCAGTACCAGCCCTCGTAGGTGCCCTTGTACACATAGCCGTTGTCGCGCACGCGCGAGAGCACCTCCTGCACCTTTGCTTCGTGCTGGGGATCGGTCGTGCGGATGAAGAAGTCGTTGCTCGCGCCCAACTGCGGCGCTAGCGCCTTGAAGCGCTGCGCGTTGCGGTCGGCCAGCTGCTGGGGCTCGATGCCCAGCGCATGAGCAGCGTCTGCCACCGGCTCGCCGTGCTCGTCGGTACCGGTCAAGAAGAACACCCGCTCGCCGCGCTGGCGGTGATGGCGCGCCATCACGTCCGCCGCGATCGTCGTGTAGGCGTGGCCGAGGTGCGGAGCCGCGTTTACGTAGTAGATAGGGGTGGTGACGTAGAAGGACATGGCCAGCTGCACGCTAGCGGGAGTGCTGCTTCACGGCTTCGCGCCGCTGCCCGTCAGCTCCCGGTACAGCTCATTGGCACCCACGCCCGTCAGCTTGCCAACCACCGCCGCGGCCGTCCGCACACGCACGCCGGCGTCGACGAGCTCACGCGCCGCGGACAGCGCCTCGGGCCGCCTGCCTTCACCCGGCGTAGCCGCGCCGACGACGATCACCACCTCGCCGCGCGCGGGGCTTGCGCGATAGTAGTCCGCAAGCTGAGCGGCACTTCCGCGGCGGACCTCCTCGTGGACCTTGGTGAGCTCCCTACAAACGGCCAACGGACGCTCTGGATCGAGCGCGGCGAGCTGCGCGAGCGTGGCGGCAAGGCGTCGCGGCGACTCGAACGCTACGAGCGTCTCCTCGGCGCACTTGAGAAGTTGCCCGCGCTCGCCGGCCTTGCGCGGCAAAAAGCCGACGAAACACCAGCGCTCTGTCGGCAGACCGGACGCGACAAGCGCAGTGAGCACGGCGCTTGAGCCGGGCAGCACCTCGATGGGCAGGCCCTCTGCCAGACATTCTTTCACGAGCGCAAAGCCGGGATCGGACACCAGCGGCGTGCCCGCGTCGGATACCAGCGCGATCACGCTTCCCGCCTGGATGCGCCCGACCAGCTCCCGCGCTCGCGCGCGTTCGTTGTGCTCGTGGAAGCTCACCAGGCGCGCTGTGATCCCGTGATGGTCGAGCAGTACCCTGGTGTGGCGCGTGTCCTCGCAGGCGATCAGGTCGACGTTGGCGAGCGCCGCGAGCACACGCAACGTCACGTCCTCGAGGTTGCCGATCGGGGTGGGACAGACAATCAGCCGCCCGACCGACGCCTGCGAGAGAGTCATCTCGCAACTATAGGGTCCTCACAGGGTCCTCTTCACTGTGCCCGTCGACCGCGAAAAGCCACCGCAGTACACGCGCTACCGCGCCCGCCGGAAGCTGATCGGCGACCGCGAGGAGGGCCTTGGCCTGGCCGACCGCTCGCGCGGCGCGATCGGCGTGGCGCGCTCTGCGCGTGGTGGCAGATTGCACCGAGGCGGCCTCGCGTCGCGGCTGGGCGGCGGCTGGCGCCGCTGGGCCACGCCCAAGCGGGCGCTGCTGGCCCTGCTCGCGCTGGTGTTCGGATGGCTGTTGCTGTCGCTGGTCCTGTTTTTGATCAGCTCGCATTTCGAGCGCACGTCGCTGCCCGGCAACGTCGCCGGGGTGCTCGATCCGGCGGGCTATCCGTTGACGTCGACCAACAACATCCTCGTGCTGGGCTCAGACCGGCGCCAGAAGAACAGCAAGGAACCGGGCGCGGAAACCACCGGCTTTGGCCGCTCGGACACGATCATGCTGATCCGCACTGGCGGCGGGCACGCGGCGCGGCTGTCGATCCCGCGCGACACCGTCATCGAAATCCCCGGTCACGGCCTGCAGAAGATCAACGCTGCGCACGAGTTCGGCGGGCCGGCTGAGTCGGTGTCGGTGATCGAGCATTGGCTCGATATCCCGATCAACCACGTGGTCGAAGTCAACTTCGAAAACTTCCCGCAGCTGATCGAAGCGATGGGCGGCGTGACATACACGGGCGGCTGCATCGTCTCCAAGCTCGACGGCGGCTTCGCCGATGGCGGCTTCACCCTGCGCCTGAGCGCCGGCACCCATCACCTCGACGGCAAGCAGGCGCTCGCGCTGGCGCGCACCCGCGAGAACCTGTGTGCGACCAACGAGACCGACATCCAGCGCGAGGAACACCAGCAGGCGCTGTTCACCGACATGAAGAACCAGCTGCTATCGCCGGGCAGCTTCTTTCGCCTGCCGTGGATCGCCTGGCATGCGCCGCCGGCGATCATCTCTGACATGAGCGGCACAGAACTGCTGGGGATGTTCGCCGCGCTGGCCGTCACCGGCACGCCGCCCACGCGTGTGCTGGTGCCCACCGGGCAGGCCACGCTGCCCAGCGGCGAAGAAGGCTTGACGATCTCGCAAGCGGCGCGGCGCGCCGATGTGGCGCGGTTCATGCGCGGGTGACGACTGACTCACCCCTTGGCAGCGACCGGTTTGGAGGCGCCTGCCTTGCTCGATCCCTTGCCGCCCTTGTCCGACGACGACGACGAGGACCCGCCGTCCGAGGACTTCGGCGATGAGGACTTCTCGGCGGACTTCTCCGTGGAGGACTTCTCCTTGGAGGTCTTCTCAGAGGTCGACTTCTCGGCCGCAGCAGCAGCGGCGGTCTCGCGCTGGCGGTTGCGGGTGCCGTAGTCGGTGTTGTAGAAGCCTTTGCCCTTGAAGTGGACCGCGGGCGGATGCAGGACGCGCTCGACCGGAACGCCCGAGTCGGGGTCGACGGTCAGCGGCTCGTCGCTGAAGGACTGCTGCATTTCGAAGGTGCTGCCGTCCGGGCGCCTGTACTCGTATATCGGCATTGACAAACGATTATAAGAGCGGACAAACGGGCGGCCGATCCTGCCCAGCCGGCCCACCATCTATCGTGACGTGGGCCCTCAGTCGGTCAGCAACGTCCGCACGGAGGCGATGCCGGCGCGGATCGTGGGTGTGAAGTTACGATCGGGCTCGCTGAGCATTCGCAGAGCAAGTCCGTCGCCGAGCGAGAAGAGGATCTCGGCGACCGCCTCGGGCTCTGCGTGCAGGTGCAGGATGCCCCCCTCCTGCGCCACCGCAAGCATGCCCGCCACGCGCTCGCGCGTGCGTCGCATCAGGCCTGCATACTCGTCGGCGATCTCCGCATTGCGACGCGAGAGCGTAAAGAGCTCGAATACGAGCGTGACGAAGTCGGGGTCCTCGCGCAGAGTCTCCTGCAGGTTCTGAGCCATCAGATCGATGAAGTCATCCGCCGAGCGCGCCCTGGAGAGTCTGCGCTCGAGCAACTCCAGGCGCAGCTCGCAGTCGCGCCGCACGGCCTCTACGAGCAGTTGCTCCTTGGTGCCGAAGTAGTAATGCAGCAGCCCCCTCGACACGCCGGCCTCGCGCGAGACGCGGTCGAAGGTCGAGCCGGCGGTGCCGCGGCGGGCGACGCTGCGCCGCATCGCGTCGATGATCCGCCGGGCCTTCTCGCCGGACAGCGACTTGGCGCTCACGGACGCCGCCGGCGACAGCCCGCGGTCGGCGTCCAAGGTCTGGGTGGTCACAGCCTCCACGGCAGTGGCGTCCGTTGCGGTCATCGCAAGCGACGAAGCGACTGGCTCAGCTGCCGGCTACGCCGGCGGGCGCCGGCTCGACCGGCGTGGTGGTCGAGCTGTAGTCGAACTCCTCCTCGGCGCCGAACATGAGGTCCAGGACCTTCGATCGCAGGCCCTCGCTCAAACCCAGCGCCAGCACGCCGGCCACCGTCAGCAGCAACAGCGCGCGGCCGCGCCCGCCCCGGCGACGGCTCGCCTTGGGCGGCTCGCGCAGCGAGTTGGAGGCTTCGCGCAGGGCGTCGGCGGCCTGCTTGAGCTCGCGCTGGAGCTTGCGATCCTCCAGCAGCGCCCGCGCAGGCGGCTTGCCGTTGCTCATGCGCCCGTACACACTGCGTGCCGCGCCGTAGGCCGTGAGCAGGCTCGAGCGCAGTTCGTCGTCTTCGACGATGCGCTGGATGTACCTGTTGCCCTGCGCCGCTCGCGCGGCCTGGCCGGCCTTACCGATCCTGTCCTTAGCTGCCATCTCTGCCACCGCCTCTGCCGAAAGCTTTCTGGTCATCGCCAAATATACCCCCCGCAAGCCGCGCGTATGCGCAAAGGGGGCGTCCGGCCAGACGCGCCAAGGAGCTCAGGCGTGCAGAGCGGCCTGTTCCTGCGCGGAGGGGAACGACCACGCGGCGCGCGAGCGACGCTCCTGGCGAAATACCAACCGCAGTTGCTGGGGCGGTCGCAACTGGGCGTCGTGGGGACGGAAGGTCGCGCACGGCTCAGACACAACAAGCGCGCACAGCTGGTTGACCTTGAAGAAGCATTCGTCACAGCTCACCTTGCGCACTGCACGCTTGGGCGCTCGCCTGGTCTGCTTGCTCTGCACTCGCATCTGCCCCCAGAGGGTGATCGACTTGAACGGACGGGGGCCGATCAAAGCACCATCGCAGCGACGACTCAAGGGCAGCTTGCGCGCCTACCTCGCAAATCGCACGATAAATGCCGTGCTAACCGGAAATACCCGGCAACGCGTCACTTTGCTGTGACAATCTGGCTGTGGATGACCCAGTTTGCGACAATTCCCACACCCTTGGCCGTGCGCAGTAGGCGACCGCTCGGATCCTGTCAAGCGCTGCCTGATCGTCTGCTCTGATGCGCATCCTGGTCACCGGCGCAAGCGGTTTCGTGGGCTCGCTGCTGGTCAGACGGCTGCACGCCGACGGCCATGCCGTGCTGGCGCTCGGACGTGACCGCGAGCGGGTGCGCCTGGCCCTCACCCAGGAGCGAGGCGAGACCAACGGGGCGGGCCGGGCGGCCGCGGCGGACGTGCAGGTGATGCGCGGCGACGCCCTCACGGGCGAGGGGCTGGCGGACGCCCTCGAGGGCGTGCAGGTCGCCTACTACCTGATCCACTCGATGGAGCGTGCGCGCCCGGAGTGCGGAGGGTTCGAGCAGCGCGACCGCGTGGCCGCGGAAACCTTCGCGTCGGCTGCACGACGCGCGGGCGTCGCTCGCATCGTGTACCTCGGCGGCATCGCGCCGCACTGGGATGTACGACCCGATGGGGCTGGTGCTCGAGCATCGCGCCACCTGGCCAGTCGCGAGACCGTCGAGCAGATCCTGCTGGCAGCCGTCCCGGACGCGCTCGCGCTGCGCGCATCGATCGTGATCGGTGCGCGCTCGCGTTCGTTTCGCCTGCTCGTTCACCTGGTCGAGCGCATGCCGGTGCTCACACTCCCCGCCTGGCATCGCTTCGCCACCGCGCCGATCGACGAGCGAGACGTGATCGAGATGCTGGTCGCAGCCGCCACCGCGCAACTGCCAAGACGGTCCCTGGACGTGGGCGGTCCACAAGCGCTGACATATGGGCAGATGCTGACGCGTATCGCCCAGCTGATGCTCGTCAACCGCCCTGCGGTCGGGTTGAGGGTGAATCTGACAGGGCTCACCGCTCGCGTGGCAGCAGCGATCGCGGGGGAGGACCCTGAGCTGGTCGTGGCGCTGATGGAGGGCTTGCAGGGCGACATCCTGCCCGCGGACGACCGTGCAGCAGAGTTGCTCGGCGTCAGCTTGCATTCGTTTGACAGTGCGGTAGAGCATGCCCTGCGCGAATGGGAGGAATCCGAGCCGCTGGCCGCGCGCTGACCGGTGAGCTGCACCCGTTAGGGTTGGGCCGGCGCTGCGATCTGCGGCGCCCCACACCCCATGAGCCTCGTCACAGCATCGATCCAGATCGCAGCTCCGCCCGATGATGTGTGGAAGATAGTCATGGACCCGGCCTCACTCGGCCAGTGGGTCACAATTCACCGCAAGCTCCTTCACGCCGACGACGGCCCGCCCCGCGTTGGGTTCACGATGGATCAGCGGATCCAGATGCGGGGGGTCCACCTGGAGGTTCACTGGCAGCTCGTCGAGTGCCGCCCGTGCGAGCTTGCGGTGTGGGAGGGACGTGGCCCTGCACGGTCACATGCGCGCAGCGAATATATCCTGAATGCGGACCGCGGCGGGACCCGCTTTGACTACCGCAACGAATTCCGTCCTCCACTGGGGCCCATCGGCACGCTGGTTAGCCGTGCGCTCGTCGGCGGAATGCCCGAGCGAGAGGCACGGCGCACACTCGATCGCCTGCGCGCTCAACTGGAGCAGGTGAGCAAAGACAATTAGTGTAAGGTGATGCGAAACAGCGATGTGACTAGGAACACATCCGCATGAGTGAACAGGACGCAATCGTGACCGACTTCCTTGACGAGAAGCGCCGAGAGATCACCGATCGACTAAAAGAGCTCAAGCCACTGGTAGACGAGTACAGCCGCCTCGAGGCTGCCGCGTCCGCCCTCGCTGGCGTGGGCGGATCGAGCGCTGCATCGTCGGGCGCAACCGCCACAGTTCCCCGTCGCCGTGGCCCAGGACGCCCGCGCGGCAGCGGACGCAAACCCCGTGCAAGCGCCAAACCGGCAGCGCCAGCCGCACGCAAACCAGGTCGCCCTCCGGGTCGCCCTGCGGGACGTCCCGCAGCCCGCCGCGCAGGCCGACGCAAAGGAAGTGGAACGCGCGCAGCCGAGGCGCTGTCGTTCGTGCAGGGACAGCCCGGCATCACCATTCCCGAGCTTGCGGCCAAGATGGGCATCAAGCAGAACTACCTCTACCGCGTGCTCCCCGGACTCGAGCAGGAAAAGAAGGTAGAGAAGCAGGGTAGGGGTTGGCACCCGAAATCGTAGTCTCCCGCTGAAAGATTCGTTGCAGGATTCAAGGGGCGTGGTCGCGATGACCACGCCCCTTTTTTTCATGTGGGCGAAGCAGCCGCTTCTCACCGGCCGGCATCTGGTCGAAGCGGCATCTGGTCGAAGCAGCCGGCTCTCACCGGCCGGGCCGATCGCTTGATCGGCGCCGGCCTCGAACTGCCTCTCAGATCATGCCCTGGCTTGACACGGTGTCGCGCTCGGCGACTAGCTCGGCGACTGACGCGTCGACCTTGGCGCGAGAGAACTCGTCTATGTCCACACCCTCGACGATCGAGTAGCGACCGTTCTCGCATGTGCATGGAAAGCCGCTTATGAGGCCCTCGGGGATTCCGTAGGAGCCGTCTGAGGGGACACCCATGGACACCCACCGTCCGTCGGTGCCCGCGACCCAGTCGTGCACGTGATCGATCGCAGCGCTCGCTGCCGACGCTGCGCTGGAGGCGCCGCGCGCCTCGATGATCGCCGCGCCGCGTTTGCCCACGTCGGGAAGGAACTGGTTTTCGATCCATTCCTGGTCGTCGACCACGCCTGCGGCGATGCGCCCGCCGACCTTGGCATGGAACAGGTCGGGGTACATGGTGGGCGAGTGGTTGCCCCATACCCCCATTTCAGAGACATCGGTGACCGGCACCTCCAGCTTGGCGGCCAGCTGGGCGATCGCGCGGTTGTGGTCGAGGCGCATCATCGACGTGAAGCGCTCATTGGGAATGTCGGGCGCGTTGTTCATCGCGATCAGGCAGTTGGTGTTGGCAGGGTTCCCCACCACGAGCACCCTCACGTCGGCCGCCGCGACAGCGTTGAGCGCCTTGCCCTGCACTGTGAAGATCTCGCCGTTAGCGCTCAGCAGCTCGGCGCGCTCCATGCCCTTGGTGCGCGGCCGCGAGCCCACCAGCAGCGCCACGTTAGTGCCGTCGAAGGCATCCGCCGGCCGGTCGTGCAGGTCCAGTCCCGCCAGCAGCGGGAAGGCGCAGTCGATCAGCTCCATCGCCACTCCCTCCAACGCGCCCATCGCCTGGGGGATCTCCAGCAGGCGCAGGTCCACCGGCTGATCGGGGCCGAGCAGCTGGCCGCTGGCGATGCGAAACACGATGCTGTAGCCGATCTGCCCGGCGGCGCCTGTGACGGTAACTCGTACGGGGTTGCTCACGAACTCATCTCCTCATCTCTTTATAAATATTTAAATCGTTGTCGGCGTTCGGGTGGCTCTGGCTCAGGCGGTGGCCGCCTGCAGGTTCTCGTCGATCGACGCGAGGAACTCCTGCGTGGTCTGCCACGGCTGGTCGGGACCGATCAACAGCGCGAGGTCCTTGGTCATCTTGCCGCTTTGCACCGTGTCCACGCACACACGCTCGAGCGTCTGCGCGAAACTCGTGACCTCGGGCGTGTCGTCCATGCGACCCCGCGCCGCCAGGCCGCGCGTCCACGC
Source organism: uncultured Solirubrobacteraceae bacterium (assembly GCA_963734225.1). Lineage (GTDB taxonomy): Bacteria > Actinomycetota > Thermoleophilia > Solirubrobacterales > Solirubrobacteraceae > Palsa-744. The sequence continues at coordinate 48,385 of CAVTGI010000011.1, read as the reverse complement.
GAAGATCGACGCGATCGGGTTGGTCGAGGTGGGCTTGCCCTGCTGGTGCTGGCGGTAGTGGCGGGTGACGGTGCCGTGCGCCGCCTCCGCCTCCACCGTCTTGCCGTCGGCGGTCATCAGCACGCTGGTCATCAATCCCAGTGAGCCAAAGCCCTGCGCGACGGTGTCCGACTGCACGTCGCCGTCGTAGTTCTTGCACGCCCACACATAGCCGCCTTCCCACTTCAGCGCCGACGCCACCATGTCGTCGATCAGGCGGTGTTCATAGGTGATGTCCACGGCCTCGAAGTCGCTCTTGAACTCGCCCTCATAGACCTCTTCAAAGATGTCTTTGAAGCGCCCGTCGTAGCGTTTGAGGATGGTGTTCTTGGTCGACATGTACACCGGGTAGCCGCGCTCCAGGCCATAGCGCAGCGACGCTCGCGCGAAGTCGCGGATCGAGTCGTCGAGGTTGTACATCGCCATCGCCACGCCGGGGCCCGGGAAGTCATACACGTCCAGCTCGATCGGCTCGCTGCCGTCCGCTGGCGTGAACGTGAGCGCCAGTTTGCCCTCGCCCGGAACGACCATGTCGGTGGCGCGGTACTGGTCGCCGAAGGCATGACGGCCGATCACAATCGGCTTGGTCCAGCCAGGCACCAGCCGCGGCACATTGGAGATCACGATCGGCTCGCGGAAGATCACCCCGCCAAGGATGTTGCGAATCGTGCCGTTGGGCGAGCGGTACATCTCCTTCAGGCCGAACTCCTTCACGCGCGCCTCGTCGGGGGTGATGGTCGCGCACTTGACGCCCACGCCATGGCGCTTGATCGCCTCTGCAGCTTCCACAGTGACCTGGTCGCCGGTCGCGTCGCGGTGCTCGATGCCGAGGTCGTAATACTCGAGCTGCACGTCCAGGTACGGAACGATCAGTTGCTCCTTGATGAACGACCAGATGATCCGTGTCATCTCATCGCCGTCGAGCTCCACGACGGGGTTCGTCACCTTGATCTTGGCCATAGGCAAGTCCTTGTTGTGTCTGGGCCGGAGGGAGGGAGCCTCCGTGGGGATGGGGCGGCCGATGCTATCGCGGGTAGGTGGGCATCGAGGGTGGGTGGGCATTCGATCCCCCGCCGATCTCTGCTTGACTGTCATGTGATGGCCAGCACGATGTCGGCAGCAGCGATCGGGGACGCGCCGTGGCAGACGCACACGGTCTTCAACCAGGTGCCGCCGCTGGAAGGGCTGGACATCTTCTCCAGCAACCTGCCGCTGGTCGAGGCGGTGCAGCGCGAGGGCGCCGGCTGGGTCGGCGAGCGGGCCGCCGCTCTGGGGCGCTTCGTCGGCGCGGTCGGCGGGCCGCAGCAGGAATGGGGCCGCCTGGCCAACGAGAACAAGCCCGTGCTGCGCACGTTCGACCGCTACGGGCACCGCATCGACGAGGTCGAGTTCCACCCCGCCTGGCACCAGCTGATGAAGATGGGCGTCGAGCACGAGTTGCACTCGCTGCCGTGGACCAGTGACGAGCCCACCGCCCACACCGCCAGGGCCGCGCTGTACATGACCGCCATGCAAGCCGAGGCCGGCTTCTGCTGTCCCATCACGATGACCTTCGCCGTCGTGCCCGCGCTGCGCGCGACTCCCGAGCTGGCCGCCGAATGGGAGCCGTTGGTGACGTCAACGACGTATGACCCGCGCCTTGTCCCCGCCACCGAGAAGGGCTGCGCCATCGCGGGCATGGCCATGACCGAGAAGCAGGGCGGTTCGGACGTGCGCGCCAACACCACCGTCGCCCGTCCCCTCAACGGCGGCGGCGCGGGGGCGGAGTACGAGATCGTCGGGCACAAGTGGTTCTGCTCCGCGCCGATGTCCGACTTCTTCCTCGTGCTCGCCCAGACCGACGACGGCCTGTCCTGCTTTCTGCTGCCGCGCATCCTGCCCGACGGCAGCCGCAACGCCTTTCACATCCAGCGCCTGAAGGACAAGCTCGGCAACCACTCCAACGCCTCCTCGGAGGTCGAGTTCCACGGCGCCTGGGCGCGCATGCTGGGCGAGCCCGGCCGGGGGGTGCCGACGATCATCGAGATGGTCGGACATACCCGCCTGGACTGCGTCATCGGCGCGGCTGCTGGCATGCGCACGGGGGTCATCGCCGCCACCCACCACACGGCTCATCGCAGCGCCTTTGGCAAGCTGCTGGCAGACCAGCCGCTGATGCGCAACGTGCTCGCCGACCTGTGCATCGAGTCCGAGGCGACCACCGCGCTGGCCATGCGCCTGGCGCGCGCTTACGACGCGGCTCACGCCGACGCGGACGCCAGCGAGAACGACAGCGACGCGCAGCTGTTCAAGCGCCTGGCCACCGCAGTGGGCAAGTACTGGACCTGCAAGCGAGCACCCAACCACGCCTTCGAGTGCCTGGAGTGCCATGGCGGCGCCGGTTACGTGGAGGAATCGGGCATGCCGCGCCTGTACCGCGAGGCACCGCTGGCGTCGATCTGGGAGGGCTCGGGCAACGTAATGAGCCTGGACGTGCTGCGAGCGCTCACCCGCTCGCCGCGCTCGCTGGAGGTCTTCCTGGACGAGGTCGAGCAGGCCCGCGGCGCCGACGCGCGCCTGGACGCCAGCGTGGTCAAGCTCAAGGACCAGTTCGCGCAGGACCCCGCCACGCTCGAGCAGCGCGCCCGGCGCGTGGTCGAAAGCATGGCGCTGTGCCTGCAGGGCTCGCTGCTCGTGCGCAACGGCGCGCCCGCCGTCGCCGACGCCTTCTGCGCTTCGCGCCTGGCCGGCGACGCCGGCCTGGAGTACGGCACGCTGCCCGCCGGGGTGGACTTCGAGAGCATCATCGCCCGCGGGCGCCCGCAGCAAACCTAGACGGCCCCGGGCCGGCGTCGGCCTAACATGGATCGTCACATGAGGCCGCGCACCAACTTCCAGCTGGCCCGCATCTTTGGCATCCGAATCGGCGTCAGCGCCAGCTGGTTCTTCGTGCTGTTCTTCTTGATCTACTGGCTCGGCACCGAATACTTCCCGCAGGTGCTCACCGTTTCCTCGAGCACCGACTACCTGATCGCGGTGCTCGCCGCGCTGGGCTACTTCGCGTCGCTGGTCCTGCACGAGCTCGGCCATGCGCTCACCGCACGTAGATTGGGCATCCCCATCGCGGGCATCGACCTGTGGTTCTTCGGCGGCCTCGCGCACATGCGCCGCGAGCCGCAGAGCGCCGGCGAGGAGCTCAAGATCGCCGCCGCCGGCCCTGCCGTCACGCTCGCGCTGTTCGTGATCTTCACCGCGCTCGGCGCCATCCTCACCAGCGGCGGGCACTTCGCCGAACTGGCCGTCACCAGCACCAGCGCCACAACCACGCCGCTCGTCGCCCTGCTCGGATGGCTGGGCTTCATCAACGCGATCCTGTTCGTGTTCAACGTCGTCCCCGCGTTCCCGCTCGACGGCGGGCGAATCGCACGCGCGATCGTGTGGTGGCGCACCGGCGACCGCAACCGCGCCACCCAGGCCGCCGGGCGCTCCGGCCAGGCCTTCGCGCTGTGCGTGGGGCTGTTCGGGGTGTGGGAGCTCACCAGCAGCGGCTCCCTGCTCGCGCTGCTCACGATCGCGCTCGCCATGTTCCTCTACCAGGCCGCCGGCGCGGCGGTCATGCAGGGCACGCTCGGGCGGCGCATCAAGAGCATCACCGTCGGCGACATCATGGACCGCCAGCCCGTCACCATCGACGCGGGCGTCACGCTGCTCGACGCCCAGGAGCAGTTCTTCTCGCGCTACCGCTGGCCGTGGTTCGCGGTCGTCGACCCCGCCCGCCACTTCCTCGGTGTCGTGCGCCAGCAGCGCGTGGAGAGCGAGATCGCCGCGGGGCGGCCCGCGTTGCCCGTGCTGGACGTGCTGGAGGAGGACATGCCCGTGCGCATCGGCCAGGAGGCTCCGCTGGAATCGCTGCTCGGCTCGGAGGGACTCGGCCAGCTCGGCGCGATGGTCGCCGTCGACAGCGACGGCGTGTTGCAGGGCGTCGTCACGCTCGCCCAGGTGCGCCAGGCGCTGCGCCCCGCCACATGAGGCCGGCAGGGCGCCCGGCGGGCGGGCGCCGGACCTGACCAGCCCAGCGGGCGGGGCTGACGAGCGTCCGCGTTATAGAGTCCCCGCCGCAACCCCTTCCCCCGTACCACCCAGGAGCTCATGCCAGCACACGACGTCTTGATCATCGGGGCCGGCCTCGCCGGCCAGCGCGCGGCGTTGGCAGCTGCGCAGAAGGGGGCCAGCGTGGCGATCATGAGCAAGGTCCACCCGGTGCGCTCGCACTCTGTGGCCGCTGCCGGCGGCATCAACGCGGCGATCAGCGTCGACGACGACTGGCGCTCGCACGCCTACGACACCGTCAAGGGCTCGGACTACCTCGGCGACCAGGACGCCATCGAAGTGATGTGCTCGGAGGCCCCAGCCGAGGTCATGGAGCTCGAGCACATGGGCGTGACCTTCCACCGCAACGACAAGGGCGAGATGGACCTGCGCGCCTTCGGCGGCGCGTCGATGAAGCGCACCGCCTACGTCGCCGACATCACCGGCCAGGCGATGCTGCACGTGCTCTACGAGCAGTTGATGAAGCACCACGAGACCGTGCAGCGCTACGAGGAGTGGTTCACCACCTCGTTGATCCTCGACGGGAGCGGCCGCTGCGCCGGCGTGATCGCGCGCGACGTGCGCGGCGGGCGCATGGAGGCGTTCACCGCCAAGAACGTGATCCTCGCCTGCGGCGGGGCAGGGCAGGCGTACAAGCCGACCACCAACGGGCTGATCGTCACCGGCGACGGCATCGCCATGGCCTACCGTGCGGGCGCGCCGCTGATGGACATGGAGATGGTCCAGTACCACCCCACCTGCCTGGTCGAGACGGGCATCCTGATCACCGAGGGAGCCCGCGGCGAGGGCGCCCACCTGCTCAACGCCAATGGCGAACGCTTCATGGAGAAATCCGCGCCCAACAAGATGGAGCTCGCCTCGCGCGACGTCGTCTCCCGCGCCGAGCAGATCGAGATCAACGAGGGCCGCGGCGTGGGTCCCGACAAAGCGGGCATCTTCCTGGACGTGACCGTGGTGCCGCGCAAGCGCACTCTGGAGGCGCTGCGCGAGATCGTCAACCTCGGACGCGACTTCGCCGGCGTTGACATCACGCGCGAACCGATCATGATCCGCCCCGGCCAGCACTACATCATGGGCGGGGTCAAGACCGACGTCGACGGGCGCACTCCGATCGAGGGCCTGTACGCGGCCGGCGAGGTGGCCTGCGTGTCGGTCCACGGCGGTAACCGGCTCGGCGCCAACTCGCTGCTCGACACCCTGATCTTCGGGCGGCGCGCCGGCGAACACGCCGCCGCGAGGGCCGCCGGGATGGGGCCACCCGAGCTCGACGCCCGTCCGCAGCTGCGCCAGGACGCAGAGCGGATCGACGCGATCGTCGCGCGCCCGCGCGATGGCCGCAGAGTGTCGGAGATCAAGAACGAGCTCGGCGAGGTGATGAACCGCCACGCCGCCGTGTTTCGCGACGAGACCGGTCTGCAGACCGCGCTCGAGACGATCGCACGCCTCAAGGAGGAAGCCAGCAAGGCGTGGATCGACGACCGCGGCACCGTGTTCAACCAGGACGTGCTCGGCGCGATCGAGCTCGGCTTCATGGTCGACTGCGCCGAGACGACCGTGGTCGCCGCGCTCGAGCGCAAGGAGTCGCGCGGCGCGCAGTTCCGCACCGACTTCCCCGAGCGCAACGACGCCGAGTGGCTCAAGCACATCGACATCTCCCTCGGCGATGGAGATCCGCCCCGGCCGCAAATCTCCTACTCGCCGGTCACGATCACCCAGTGGGAGCCCGAAGAGAGGAAATACTGATGGCCGAAGCCCACGACCGCCCGCCCGAGCAGTTCAAGCTGCGCATGCGCCGCTATGACCCCGAGTCGGGCGACGCGCCCTACTGGGACGAGCACACCGTCGAGCTCGAGCCCCACCGCTCCGTGCTGGAGGCCGTCCTGCAGGCCAAAGACCGCTTCGACGGGTCGATCGGCATCCGCTGCTCGTGCCGGCAGGCAATCTGCGGCTCGTGCGGCGTGCGCGTCAACGGCGAACCCGCGCTCGCGTGCCACACGCACCTGGACGCCGCCAAGAGCGGCGCGCGCGACGGCGTGATCGAGATCGAGCCGATGGGCAACATGCCCGTGATCAAGGACCTGATCGTCGACATGGACGCGGTCCACTGGAAGAAGATCCAGCGCGTCACGCCGTGGCTGTTGGCCAAGCAGCCGGTGCCCGAGCGCGAGTACATCGTGCCCAAAGACGCGATGGTCGACGTCACCCAGACGATGGCCTGCATCCAGTGCGGCGCGTGCGTGTCCGACTGCCTGGCCATGGAGGTCGACCCCGGCTTCATCGGCCCCGCGGCGCTCGCCAAGGCCTACCGCTTCGTCGGCGACCCCCGCGACGACGAGCAGTTCACGCGCCTGAACGACCTCGCCCAGGACCCCCAGGGCATCTTCGACTGCACCCACTGCTTCAAGTGCGTCGAGGCCTGCCCCAAGGACGTCAACCCGATGGGCCAGATCATGCGCCTGCGCCGCATCGCCACCCAGGACCAGCACATCGTCGACAAGAACAACGGCGAGCGCCACGAGGCGGCGATCACCGGTCTCGTGCGCAACTATGGGCTGCTCCACGAGGCCGAGCTGATTCCGCGCTCCTACGGAGGCAACTCGTGGTTTGCCAAGTTCACGCCCGCGGCCGGCAAGGAGCTGCTCTCCTCACTGCCAGTCGTCATCAGGGGGCTGCTGCGCGGCAAAGTCAACCCAAGGATCGCGATCTTCGGTCACAAGATCCCTAGACAGGACCTCAAGGCCGTGCAGGCGATCTACGACAAGGTCGAGAGTCGCCCCGAACGCTACGAGCTGAACCTGTACGTCTCCGGAGAGGACGAATCATGAAGGTCGCCTACTGGCCCGGCTGCGTCAGCCGCGGCTTCACCCCCGAGCTGCACGGCTCGATGGCCAAGGTCGCGCCGCTTTTGGACATCGAACTTGTCGAACTCGACCGCGCCTGCTGCACGGGAGCCGGGGTCATCGCCGAGCACAACCAGGAGCTCGCCGACACGCTCAACGCGCGTACCTTCGCCCTCGCCCAGCAGGTCGACGGCGCGGCCATGATGATGAACATCTGCTCCACCTGCCAGGGCGCCCAGAGCGAGTGCCAGGAGCGCCTGGACGCAAACGCCGAGTACCGCGCCCAGGTCAACGACACGCTGTCAGCCGAGGGCCTGAGCTATGAGAAGGGCCTAACAAACAAGAACTTCCTTTGGTTGCTGGTGGAGGAGATCGGCCTGGACAGCCTGCGCTCACGCGTCAAGCGCCCGCTGACCAACCTCAAGGTGGGCCCCTTCTACGGCTGCTACATCGTGCGCCCCCGAGATCGGCTGGGTATCGACGCAGAGCACCCACGCGACCACTACCTGCACCAGGTCATCGACGCGCTCGGCGGCACCGTCATCGAGTACGCCGGCATGCGCAAGTGCTGTGGCTTTCCCATCATCACCATGAACAAGGACGCCTCGCTCAAGCAGGCCGGGCGCCACCTCGGCGACGCCGTCGACGCGGAGGCCGACTGTTTGGTCACACCCTGCCCGCTGTGTCACCTCAACCTCGACCTGCAGCAGCCGCTCGCCGAACAAACGGTCGGGCGCGAGCTGAAAATGCCCGTCCTGCACCTGCCCCAGCTGGTCGGCCTGGCGCTCGGCCTGGACCCCAAGGAGCTCGGCCTGGGCCGCCACGTCGTGCGGCCGACGTCGGTGATCGACTGGAGTACCTCAGTGGTGGGCGCGGCAGCGTAGGCTGCGCGCGTGCGCATCCTCACGGTCATCGGCAACCGCCCACAGTTCATCAAGGCCGCGGCCGTGTCGGGCCCACTGCGCGCGCGTCACGAAGAGGTGCTCGTGCATACCGGCCAGCACTACGACGACGCCCTCTCGCGGGTGTTCTTCAGCGAGCTCGGGCTCGCCCGCCCCGATCGCGAGCTGGGCGTCGGCGGCGGCAGCAACACCTCCCAGCTCGCCCGCATGCTCGCCGCGCTGGAGCCGCTGCTGGCACAGGAACGACCCGACGCAGCGCTCGTGTACGGCGACACGAACTCTACGCTCGCGGGCGCGCTCGCCGCCGCTCAAGCCGGCATGCCGGTGATCCACGTGGAGGCGGGCATGCGCTCGTTCGATCGCACGATGCCCGAGGAGCGAAACCGCGTGCTCGCCGACCACCTGGCGGACCTGCTGCTGTGCTCGTCGGGCACCTCGGCGGCAAACCTCGCCGCCGAATCCGTCACGGGCTGCGTGGAGGTGGTGGGCGACGTGATGGTCGACGTCGCGCTGCGCTGGCAGCCGGCCGCGCGCGAGAACGCCGAGGCCCCCGCACGGTACGGCTTGACACCCGGCGCATACCTGTTGCTGACGGCCCACCGTGCGGGCAACGTCGACGACCCGCAGCGCCTACGGACGCTCGTGCATCTGATCGAAACGCTTCCCGCGCCCGTCCTGTTTCCCCTGCACCCCCGCACCCGCGCGCGGCTGGAGGATGCGGGACTCCTCGACGCGCTGCACACGCGCGCGGGGGTGGTGCTCACCGAGCCGCTCGGCTATGCGGAGTTCACCGCGCTGCTCTGCCATGCGCGCGCCGTCCTCACCGACTCCGGCGGCGTGCAGAAGGAGGCCTACCTTGCCGAGGTGCCCTGCGTGACGCTGCGCACCGGCACGGAGTGGGTCGAGACAGTCGACGCCGGCTGGAACGCGCTTGTCGACCTCGATGCGTCTGCAGCGCTTGGCGCGTTGGCACGCACGCCGCCCGACTCGCATCCCCAGCTCTATGGCGACGGCCATGCGGCCGAGCGCTGCGTGGCGGCGATCGACAGGCTGTGAGTCAAGTCGTGCTTACTTCTTCTTCGCCCCCGGCTTGAGGGCGCGTCGCACGCTCACGATCCCGGGCAACTTCCCGTCGAGCGATCCCGGATCGTCCTCACGTTGTGTCTTCTTCTTCGCGCTCGAGATGCCTTTGTTGTAGGCACGCTGGAGCATCTCCACGATCTCGTCATGCGTGCCCTCGGCGCCGAACCCGGCGAAGCGCTTACCGGGCAAGACGACCGCGTGCTCTCCGGACAACACGGCCGCCGACCCAGTGTGCAGCTTCGAGTAGTCGAGGTAGTTCGAGAAGTAAACGAGGTCGCCGGGCAGCAGACCATCGAGGCTCAGGCTCTTTATCTTGATCTCCTCGGTCAAATCGAGCTCTGTGCCCTTGGGCGCGCCGGCGTGATGGATCGTGATTCCCGCGTTTCCGAACCGGCGGTTGAACTCGCTAGCACCGAGCACCTTGCTCAGTGCGCGATAGTGGCTCGCGAGGAGCGCGCTGTGGCAGTCGAGATAGAACTCGGCATCCTTGGGCGGCTCGACGCCCTCTTGGAAGAAGATCGCCGCCACCTCCTTCGCGGGGTCGGCCTTCGGCGGCAGGCCAGCGGCCTCGCCGGCTCTGTCCCGCTCCTGCCATGACCCGGGCAGCTTGAGCCCGCTGCTTGCGCGGTTGTAGTCATAGACGTCTTGGTCCATGAGCTCGTTGAGCCGGTTGATGCCATCGATGAGCGCTGCGCGCAGCCTGACGTCGAAAGTCCAGTCCTCCCAATCGGGGTACGAACGGCTGCTCCGGACAAGCTCCGTCGCGACCGTCCGCTCGCTCTCCGTGAGATCCGCCCAGACAGTGCCGTCCGCCTCCCAGGGACCCTCCAGATCCTCGTGTTGCTCGTACTCGGCGCCGGCGATCTTCACGCGAGCTAGCAGGGCACGGCGGGCGAGCAGCCGCGCGGTTGCCGCGTTGCCGGCCGACCGCTGCAGGACGCCGATCGCCGCGGCTCCGACATGGCCGCGAACCGCCGCCGATCGCGGCACAGCTGGTACGGACGCAGAGCACCGAGGCCGGAGCTCGCGGGCATGAGCGGACATCGGTTGATCCTACCCCTCGCCGTCCCGCCGGCCGGGACGTGAGACTGTGCGCAATGAGAGCATCGGCCAACGCCGCGACATGAGCAGCATGATGACCTCGGCCAGCGACGAGACGAGCAGGCCGATCCGGGTGGGGGTCGTCGGGCTGGGCTATTGGGGGCCCAACCTCGCACGCAACTTCGCAGCGATACCCGACTGCCAGCTGGCCTGGCTGTGCGACGCCTCCGCGCACGCGCGCGAGCGCCTAGCGCCCTACTTCCCCAACGCGCGGATGACCGACACGCTCGAGGACCTGCTCGGCGACGACGACCTCGACGCGATCGTGCTGGCCACGCCCGTACCCACCCACGCCGAGCTCGCGATCGCGGTCGCGCGCGCCGGCAAGCACTGCTTTGTCGAGAAGCCGCTCGCCACCAACGCAGCCGACGCGCAGCGCGCAGTCGCCGCCGCCGAGCAGGCCGGACGGGTCCTCATGGTCGGCCACCTGCTCGAGTACCACCCCGCCGTCACCCGCCTAAAGGAGCTGATCGACAGCCACGAGCTCGGCGAGCTGTATTACATCTACGGCAACCGCCTGAACCTCGGCAAGCTGCGAGCCGACGAGAACGCCCTCTGGAGCCTGGGCGCACACGACGTGTCCGTCGTTCTGCACCTGGTCGACGAAGAGCCCGTCGAGTGCCTGGCCCATGGTGCCTGCTACGTGCGCGAGGGCATCCAGGACGTCGTCTTCTGCTATCTGCGCTTCCCCTCCGGGATCGTCGCCCACCTGCACCTGTCCTGGCTGGACCCGCACAAGGAGCGACGGATCACCGTCGTGGGCTCACGCCGGATGACCACCTTCGACGACATGCTCATCGAGGGCAAGCTGACCGTATACGACAAGGGCTTTGACGAGGACACGCGCTCGTGGGGCGAGTACATCGCCCGCTCCGGCGATACGTTCTCGCCGCGCATCCCCAGCGTCGAGCCGCTGCGGATCGAGTGCGAGCACTTCCTGGAGTGCGTGCGCACCGGCGCGCAGCCGCGTTCGGACGGCCACAGCGGGCTACGTGTCGTGCGCGTGCTCGAGCGCCTCCAGCACGCGCTCGACGGCTGAGTAGCGCCGACCGCGCCCAACAGGCCGCCCGGCCCACGCCACCCCGCCGGATGAGTCGGTCGCCCTACGCCACGCTCGTGCGGCGCCGCTCTGCGCCCTCAAAGCGCGGGCGACGAACGAGCCGGCGGTCCACGCGCAACACTGGGCCCACCTGCCGGCCCACGCCGCGCAGGACGTACGCGTCGCGCGAGGCGCTGTAGCGCAGCACCGGCCTGATCAGCATCAGCCAGCGCCTGGGAACGTATCTACGGGGTCGTCTGACGGTACGCATCTCACATCTTCCATGAATCGAGGTCAGAGGGGCGCTCTTCCTTGAACGCCGGCCGATTGTACAGGGAACGCCCAGTAATCGCGCCGGATCCACTAGGCGGACCGAAACGGTTCCTCGACCGCCGTGGTGCCCGCACCGGAGAGCTCGAACGCGCTGTGCAGCGCCTGCACCGCCCGCTCCACCCGATCGAGGTCGATCACGCACGAGATCTTGATCGGAGAGGTCGAGATCATGTCGATGTTCACTCCCTCTTGCGCCAACACATCGAAGACCTTCGCGGCCACGCCCGGATGCGAGCGCATGCCCGCGCCCACGATCGACACCTTGCCCATCTCCTCGGCCCTGGTCATCTGCGCGAACGCCTCACCGGTCAGCGGCGCCAGCGCGTCGACTGCCACGCGCAGGTCCTCGCGGGGCACCGTGAAGGAGATCTCGGCGAGGCCGCCCGCCGAGGTGGGCACGTTCTGGTCGATCATGTCCACGTTCACGTTCGCCTCCGCCAGCGCCTTGAAGATGCGAGCGGCCGCACCCGGCGCGTCGGGCACGCCCGTGAGCGTCACCCGCGCCTCGGCTGTTGAATGCGTGACCGCGGTGATCAGTGGCTGCTCCATGGTTTCTCCTTCTGACACGATCACGGTACCGGGACTGTCCTCAAACGAGGAGCGACAGTGGATGCGCACACCGTGGTTGCGCGCATACTCGACCGAGCGCAGTTGCAGCACGCCCGCGCCCGACGCCGCCATCTCGAGCATCTCCTCGAAAGAAACCGTCTCCAACTTGCGCGCCTGCGGGACAATACGCGGGTCAGCCGAGAACACGCCCGACACGTCCGTATAGATTTCGCATACGTCTGCGTGCAGCGCCGCAGCCAGCGCCACCGCGCTTGTATCAGAGCCGCCACGACCGAGCGTGGTCACGTTGCGCGCGTCCTTGGACACGCCCTGGAAGCCGGCCACCAGCACGATGTTGTCCTCCCCCAGCGCCTTCTCGATGCGATCCGCGTGCACGTCGATGATCAGCGCCTTGGTGTGCGACTCGTCCGTCACGATGCCCGCTTGGGAACCCGTCAGCGAGATCGCCCGGTGGCCCAGATCGTTGATGGCCATCGCGCATAGCGCGCAGGAGATGCGCTCGCCGGAGGACAGCAGCATGTCCATCTCACGCGGGTCCGGCGCCGGCGAGACCTCCTCCGCCATCGCGATCAACTCGTCGGTCGTCTTGCCGCGCGCCGACAGCACCGCCACCACGCGCGCACCCTGCTCGCGCCTGTCCACGATCCGCCGAGCCGCACGCTTGAGCCGCTCGGCGTCCGCCACCGACGTGCCGCCGAACTTCATCACCACCATGTCTTGCATGCGTCGCAGGATATTCCCAGCGCGCTATCCCGCGAGCGACCGAGCACACAGCCTCGCGCCGTGCAGCGCTCACCTAGAGGGTGCGGCGACCGGCGAGCGCCTTGCCCAGCGTGACCTCGTCCGCGTACTCCAGATCCGAGCCCACCGGCAGGCCGCTCGCCAGGCGCGTCACCGTCACGTCCGGCGCGCGCGCGCGCAGCTCCTCCGCGATGTGCAGCGCCGTCGCCTCGCCCGTAGTCGTCGGGTTGGTCGCCAGCACCACCTCCCTGACCTGAACCCCAGGGCCTATGTCAGCCTGTCCAGCGGAGGTCACCCGTGCGAACAGCTGCTCGATCTTCAGGTCCTCCGGATCCACGCCGTCGATCGGCGACAGCGCGCCGCCCAGCACGTGGTAGACGCCACGGTACTCGTGCGTGCGCTCCATCGGGATCACGTCGCTGGGCTCCTCCACCACGCAGATGAGCGCATGATCGCGCCTCGGGTCCTGGCAGATGCGACAGCGCTGCTCGTCGGTCAGGTTGAAGCACACCTCGCACAGCCCGATCTTCTCCTTCACCTCACTGATCGCCTGCGCCAGCGCGCTCGCGTCCTGCGTCGAGGCGCGCAGGATGTGAAAGGCCAGCCGCTGCGCCGTGCGATTGCCGATGCCCGGCAGCTTCGACAGCTCCGTCACCAGGCGCTGGACGGGCGGGGCGTAGGAGTCGGTCACAGAGAACGCGTCCGCGCCGGCCGAGCTGCTTGGGACGGACTCACAGTCCCGGCAGGCCCAAGCCGCCGAGGCTGCCCAGATCCAGCCCGCCCGTCGCGCCGCCCATCTTGGCCTCCGCCGCCTCCTGGGCCATCCGCAACGCCTCGTTGACCGCCGCCAGCACCATGTCGCAGAGAATCTCCACGTCCTGCGGGTCCACCGCCGCCGGGTCGATCCGCACCTCCTTGAGCTCCAGGTCCCCGCTGATCTTCACAGTGACCATGCCGCCGCCCGCAGACGCCTCGAGCACTTCGCTCTTGAGCTCCTGCTGAGCCTGCTCCATGTCGCGCTGCATCTTCTGGACCTGCGCCATCATCTGCTGCATGTTTGGCATCCGCTGCTGCTTGGCCATCACGCGCCTTTCTCGTTGCTCATAACAGCCGCCCCGTCGCGCTCGTCCGCCCCGCGCCCGTCATCCGCCTGTGCAGGATCCCACTCGCCCTCTACTTCCTCGGCGTCAAACTCCCTCATAAAGCGCGCCACCCACTCCTGCTCTGAGTGTTCTCGCGGCTGCACCCGATCGTCCGCGCCCTTGGGCTCGTCGCGCAGCTCATACGAAAGCCGCCAGCGACCGCCCGCCACTGCCGCCAGTCCCTCGCTCACCGCCGCCCGGTTGGCCGGGTCCTCGGCCTTCTTCTTGAGGAACTGCGCCGTCGGCGCGAACGCCACCGTCAGGTCCTCGCCGTCCACCGCCACCGGCCGCGCTTCCGCGATCAGCGCACCCAGCAGGGCATGCTCGCCGCGCACCAGCTCCACCACCGCCGGCCACAGCGAGCACAGCGTCGCCAGGTCCGCGCCCGACTCCCGCTGCGGCTCGGACTGCGGGTCTGGTTGGGGCTGCGGCTCACGCTGCTGCGGTTCTGGCTCTGGCTCTGGATCTGAGCGAGTGTCTTGCACTTCCTGTACCGCCTGGACCTGTGGACGCTCACGCAGCTCATCGCTTGCCCCGGTCGCCTCGTCGCCCACGACGCGACCCTCGCCGGCCGCCCGTGGCGGCCCCTTGTCAAAATCGTCGTTGGCCGCCGCCCGTTCCAGGCGCTCAATCCGTGCCAGCAGAGCGCGCATAGTGCCGTCCACCTCAGGCCTTGCCCCCTTCACCAGAGCAAGCTCCAAGCGGGTGCGCGCATCCGCGCCCGCGCGCACCGCCTCCATCGCCTCGGCCAGCAGCTCCAACAGGCGGACCACAGTCGCCTGGTCGACGCGCCCCGCCTGCGCCGCCAGTGCCGCGTCCGCCTCCGCCGTCAGCGCGAGCTCGGCCGGCACCTCGCCAAGGGTCTGCACGACCAACAGCTCGCGCGCGCGCACCTCCAGGTCAGACGCGAACGACGCCGCATCACGGCCCTGCTCGGAGCACTGCTCCAACACCAGCAGCGCCCGCCTGGAATCGGCAGCCGCCAGTGCGTCCACCGTCTCCTCCAGCAGTCGCGAGTCCGCCACGCCGAGCACCGCCAGCACGTCCTCCAGCGCGATCTGCGGGCCACTGTAGGTGACCAACTGCTCCAGCGTGCCCAGCGCGTCACGAAAGCTGCCCGTCGCAGAGCGCGCCAGCGCCGCCACCGCCTCGGGCGGGATCTCGATCGACTCCGCCTGTGCCACGCGGCGCACCACGCTTGCGATCTGCTCGACCGTCGGGCGGTGGAAGTCGAAGCGGTGGCAGCGGTCCACCACCGTCGCAGGCACCTTGTTCGCCTCCGTCGTCGCCAACACGAACACCGTGTTCGGCGGCGGCTCCTCCAGGGTCTTCAAGAACGCGTTCCACGCCGCCGTCGACAGCATGTGCGCCTCGTCCAGGATGTACACCTTGCGCCGCCCGCTCACCGGCGCGTACGCCACGCTCTCGCGCAGCTCGCGGATGTCGTCCACCGAGTTGTTCGACGCAGCATCCATCTCGATCACGTCCAGCGAGCTCGCCCGCGCGATCGACACGCACGAGTCGCACTCCCCGCACGGCTCTGTTGTCGGGTGGGCGGGATCCTGATCTACCCCGCGCTCGCAGTTCAAGCACGCCGCCAGGATCTTTGCCATCGACGTCTTGCCCGTCCCGCGCGAGCCCACGAACAAGTACGCGTGATGGACCTTGCCGCGCTCCACCGCGTTTCGCAGCGTCCTCACCACCGGCTCCTGGCCGACCACCTCCGCGAACGTGCGGGGACGATGCCTGCGGTAGAGCGAGCGCTGCTGCTGGGGCTGGGCGCGCTGCTCGTCTTGTGTTTGCTCCTCCATCGGCACCGTGCGCCTGAGTCTACCCACGCCCGCCCGGCGTCTGGCCACCCTCGCCAGGCCGGCTCCCTGCGCCCGCCCGGCCGTCTCGCAGGCGCCGTCAAGCGGATAGCGTCCGCCCCGTGATCGCCTCCCTCAGGCGCCTTTGCGCGCTGCCAGTCATCGTCGCCGTAGCCGTCCTGCTGCGCCTGGTCGGCGGCGTCGCGTTCGCCAACTACGACACCCTCTATGCGCTCGCCTGGGGCGGACAGCTCGCCCGTGGCGCCACGCCCGCCTACGGCGTGCCCATCGCGCCCACGCCACATCCCCTGCTCGAGCTGCTCGGCGTCGTGCTCTACCCGCTCGGGCCGCGCGGCGTCGAGCACGTCACCGTCGCCCTCGGCTTCCTCGCGCTGTCCGCCTGCGGCTGGGTCGTCTACAGGCTCGGCAGTGAATGGTTCGGGCGGGCCGCCGGCCTGCTCGCCGCACTGATCCTGCTCACGCGTGTGCCCGTGCTCTCCTACGGCGTGCGCGCCTACGTCGACCTGCCCTATCTGCTGCTCGTCCTCAGCGCGCTGCTCGTCGAGTCGCGTAAGCAGGGCCAGCACCACATGCCCGCCGGCGCACCAGTGCTCGTCCTGCTCGCGCTCGCCGGCCTGCTGCGCCCCGAGGCGTGGGCCTTCTCCGCGCTCTACTGGCTGTATCTGATGGGCCTCACCCCACGTTGGGCGTATAGCTCAGTGAGAGAGCGCTCGCTTCACACGCGAGAGGTCCCAGGTTCGAACTTGGGCACCCGCGGCGGGATCGCCCGCCTGACCCTGCTCGCCGCGTCCGCGCCGCTGGTGTGGATGCTCAGCGACCTGGCCATCACCGGCAACCCGCTGTGGTCGCTCACCAACACCCGCCACACCGCCGAAACGCTGCACCGCGTCAGCGGCATCGCCAACGTGCCCCAGTACATCCCCCGGCGCATCGGTGAGATTCTGCGCCCGCCCGTGCTGGTCGGCGCCGCGCTCGGGGGTGTCCTGTCGCTGCTTTGGTTGCGCCGGCGCGCACTGCTGGGAGCCGGCGCCGGGGTGCTGGCCGTGGTTGTGTTCGCCGCCTTTGCCGCCGTTGGCCTGCCCATCAACACCCGTTACGCCTTCCTCGCCGCAGCCATCCTGTGCATCTTCTGCGGCGCCGGCGCCCTGGGCTGGACCTGCCTTGCGCGCGAGGACCCGCGGCGGCGCTGGTGGATGGCCGCCGGCGCGCTCGTGCTGGTCGTACTGCTCGCCTCAGCTCCCGGCCAGTACCGCTCCGCGCACCGCGAACTGGACAAACTCGCGCGTCAGCAGAGCATCGAAGGCGACCTGCTCGCGCTCGTTCGCAACCGCTCCGTCACGCTGCGCTGCGGTCCCGTCGGCGTGCCCAACCATGCCCCCGTGCCACTGCTCGCGCTGTACCTGAAGACCAGCCCCGCCAACATCGTCAGCCCCGAGGCCGGCCACATCGCCTACGGCGACTACCTGGACCCCGCAAGTAGGGAAGTCGAACAGGACTACGTGCTCGACCCCCACGACCCCGTCGAGCACACCAGCATCCCGCCCGGGTTCGTCAATGTCCGCGCCAACCGCTCCTGGCTGGTCTTCCAGAAGTGCCCTGGTTAGCTGCGCTGCCGACCTCCCTGGGAGGGGCCTGCGTCGCGCGGGAGGTTGGCATTGTGATGCGCTTGTGAAAGGCCGTGAGTGGATACTCTCGTTGCGCGCGGTGATAGCCATGGTTATTACGCGCTTCGCCGCGCCACATGTACTCAGCGCTTGGCTGCACAGCGCTTGGCTGCGGGCCACGTCTCGACCATCGATGGACCGTGCACCCCTCGTCGAGACTCCGGCCGTCGGTCGCCTGGTCGCCGCCCGCGGCTCCGGTCCGGGAACTCCCGCTGCGCCTGCCGGTTATCGCTTAAGGCTGCTTCCTTCCGGACCTGACCTGGTTCGCGAGCCTGCACCGCGCGGGACCCGAACCATCGACGCCCCGAGCGACGGAGCGACCGGCGCGGAACCCCTCGGAGGGGAGTTCAGCCCCGCTAGAGCGGATTGCGGATTCAGGGCACCGCTACCTCCCCGCCTAGCACGGTCCACGTGCGATCCTAACGCACGGAGCGCACCAATCAGTCGAGTTCAGGTAGGCTGCGCCACCGTGATCTACTCCACCAAAGACCCCCGCACCATTCTGCGCCCCCGCGCCGGCCTGCTCCTGGCGACTCTCGGCGCGGCTGTCCTCATCGCCGGTTGCGGCTCAGGCGGCTCGAGCACCATCACTATCGGCAACGAGAACAGCGCCGACAGCTCCCTGATCAAAGCCGGCGAAAGCAAGACCTCGACCTCGCCCACGAGCACTACCGCCAAGACCCCCACCAGCGGACCGCTGTCCAAAGAACCCAAGGTCACGCCGCCGTCCGGCGCAGCCCCCGCAGGGCTCGTGACCAAGGAACTGATCGCCGGCACCGGCGCCGAAGCCAAAGCTGGCGACACCGTCACGGTCAACTACGTCGGCGTGCTCTACAAAGGCGGCAAGGAGTTCGACGCATCATGGAAACGCAACGAACCGTTCTCCTTCTCGCTCGGCAAGGGCCAGGTCATCAAGGGCTGGGACCAGGGCATCCCCGGCATGAAGGTCGGCGGCAGGCGCGAGCTGATCATCCCCGCCGCGCTGGCCTACGGCGCTGCCGGCTCGCCGCCCACGATCCCGGCGAACGCCCCGCTGGTGTTCGTGGTCGACCTGCTCGGCGTCTAGTAGCTCTCAAACCCTTCAAACAGGCGGGTGCCGTCGGGCGTGCCGATCATCTTCAAACGCGCGGCCCCCGCCCTCCTGATCGGGCTCGCGCTCGCCAGCGCCAGCGGCTGCGCCGGCCCCGCGCCGAGCCCGACCGCCCTGCGGCTCGAGCGCGAAGACCTGATCGCTCTCGTGCGCGCGCTGCAAAGCGCAGAACCCTCGGTTCACAGCGAGGTGCTCGCCAGCAAGACCGCCTGGCCGCTTGTCGTAAACGGCCTGCCTGCCCACGGCGCGCTCGCCCGGGCGCCAGTCCGTGCAGTTGCAGCCGCCGCTGCAGGTATCGCCGTGCCCGCTCTCCTACAGGAAGACGAGGCAGGCGCCCTTACCGGCCCCGCCGCCACCATCAGCGGCCTGTTCCACGGCTTCTTCGAGCTGAGCGAGCGCGGATGGCAGCTGATCGACGGCGCGATCGCGCAGGTCGAACACGGCTCGGGCGCCGGCGCCCGCTTCGCGCGTGCAAACGTCGCGCTGTACATCGAGAGCGTCTACGACGGCCATTTCAGCCTCGCGCAGATCGGCAAACAGCTGCTCGCAGCCTATCGCAAGCTCGGCGGGCCGGTCGCCTTCGGCCACGCGCTCACGCCTGATGAAGTCAACGACCTGGCCGGGGCCTACTCCGAAGCCAGCGTCCGGCTGCATCCCCACGTGGGTGTCAAGCTCGGCTCGTGAGCTCACCCGAGCGGTAGCCGCACGGCCGGCCGGCCGTGTTCGCTAGGTTGGGCTGACCTGTCCCAGGGCCCCGTTGGTCGTGAACAGCGATGACTGAGGAGATGACATGAAGGCAGTGCGATTTGACGAATACGGCGGGGTCGATGTGCTGGAGGTGCGCGAGGTCGAGGATCCCGTTGCCGGGCCGGGAGAGGTGCTGGTGGCAGTCAAGGCGGCCGGGATCAACCCTGGTGAGATCGCAATCCGCGAGGGGCGTCTACATGAGCGCTGGCCGGCGACGTTCCCGTCGGGCGAGGGCACCGATCTCGCCGGCGTGGTGCGGGCACTGGGCGCGGGTGTGAGCGCGTTCGCTGTCGGAGACGAGGTGCTTGGCTGGACTGAGCAGCGCGCCAGCCATGCCGAGCTCGTCGTGGTCGGAGCCGATCAGTTGACGGCCAAGCCGACGTCTGTTGCGTGGGAGGTCGCGGGGTCATTGTTCGTCGTTGGGTTCGCCGCCTACGCGTCGGTTCAGGCTGTCGCCCCGCAGGTCGGCGAGACGGTCGTGGTCTCGGCCGCGGCGGGCGGCGTGGGGTCGGTCGCTGTCCAGCTTGCGCGGCGCACCGACGCAAC
Organism: uncultured Solirubrobacteraceae bacterium; assembly: GCA_963734225.1. Lineage (GTDB taxonomy): Bacteria > Actinomycetota > Thermoleophilia > Solirubrobacterales > Solirubrobacteraceae > Palsa-744. The sequence goes on along the minus strand of CAVTGI010000011.1, from coordinate 28,630 downwards.
GGTGATCGGGCTGGCCAGCGAGCCCAACCACGACTGGCTGCGCCGCCACGACGTCGTGCCTGTGACCTACGGTGACGGTCAAGCTGAGCGAATCCGCGAAGCCACCGGCGGCAAGCTCGACGCGTTCATCGACACGTTCGGCGGCGGCTACGTCGACATGGCGATCGAGCTTGGGGTCACTCCGCAGCGGATCAACACGATCGCCGACTTCGAGGCGGTGCAGCGACTCGGCGTAAACGGGCAGGGCACGCACGCGATCGCCAGCGCGCCGCTGCTCGCACAGCTCGTCGGGCTGGTTGCCGACGGAAGCCTTGAGATACCGATCGCGCGAACCTTCCCGCTGGACCAGGTCCGCGACGCCTACCGCGAGCTGGCCGCCCGCCACAGCCACGGCAAGATCGTGCTGCTGCCCTGAGGCGCGCACCGCAACCTCCCGGCTGGCCCGCGGCTGGAGCGCTCGCGCAGACGATTCCACGCAAGGCCCAATAGACTCGGGTGTCTAGGGCGCGTAGCTCAGTGGGAGAGCGCTCGCTTCACACGCGAGAGGTCGCAGGTTCGAAACCCGCCGCGCCCATGCTGAGCTTCCCGTGTATTCAAGCCAATCTCCCTTGGGCAGGGGGTCTCGGACTGAACTAGTCTCGTCCATTTGGTGGGCCAAAGTGGGCCAAAATCGGAGCGGTTCTAGAGTCCGCGAAGGTCAAGCTATGCTTGTCTTATGCAGGACAGTCCAGATCCGGACGTGCGTGGACTTGAGTCCGAGGCATACCAGCAGAGCGGCTACTTCACCGCCCGCCAGGCCCGCTCGCACGGGGTTAGCCGCCAGCTCCTAGACCACCATGTGCGTCGTGGACGTTTCGAGCGTGTACGGCGCGGGCTGTACCGCGTCCACGGCTTCCCGACCGCCGAGCACGATGAAATGCGGGAGGCGTGGATGGCTGTCGGCATCCCAGATGCGCTCCTCTCACATGAGAGCGCCCTCGCCCTACTGGATCTCAGCGACAACATCCCGGACGCGGTCCACCTGCTCCTCGCTCGTCGGCATCGGGGCCTCCGCCGACCTCCTGGCGTAATCGTCCACACCCATCCCGACGACGAAAACATACCGACCGTGTGGCGCGACGGCCTGCCACTCACCGCTCCGACGCGAACGCTGCTGGACATCGCCGACCGCATTCAGCCCGAGCAGATGGCGATGGCGATGGGCCAAGCGCTGCGGCGCGGCCTGCTCACAACGGATCAACTCGAAGAGGAAGCCAAACGCCGTCACAAGCAGAACACGCTTGAGGCCATTCTCCGGATCGAGACCCGCACATGAAGTACACAAGCGCCGCGGCATTCCGCCAAGCACTCGAGCAGCGTCTGAAGAATCAATCCGTCGAGACTGGTCTCGGTCTGGCCCGCCTGCGCAAGCGTGTCGCCTTCGAGCTGTTCTTGCGCCGCCTGCTCGCTGTAGCAGCAGATGGTTGGGTGCTCAAGGGTGCGCTTGCGTTGGACTTCCGCCTCGCTGTTGCTACCCGGTCCACGAAGGACATCGACCTCGGACGCAATGATGATGAGCAGGCCGCGATCCGCGATATCGCCGCCGCGCAGCAGCTCAACATGGACGACTTCTTTACGTTCGCGGCCGTCAGGACCGATGAGCTGGAGAACACGGACGAGTTCGCTGCTGTGCGCTTTCATGTCACGGCCCAGCTCGCCGGACGCACTTTCGAGCAGTTCCTCGTGGACATCGGGTTCAGCGACCCGACCTCCTGGACGCCCGACACGATTCACAGCTCAGAGCTGCTGTCCTTTGCCGGTATCGAACCCCTGGCGCTACCAGCGATCCCTCTCCCGCAACACCTCGCCGAGAAGGTGCACGCCTACACGCGAACCTACGGAGACTCCGAACAGCCCAGTACCAGGCCGAAGGATCTCATAGACATTCTGCTGATTGAAAGCTCGGCAACGATCCAGGCTGAGGAACTGCGATACGCGCTACAGAGCACTTTCGCCGTGCGTGCCCGCCAGCCACTACCCACGAGCCTCCCACCGCCCCCACACAGCTGGGCCGACCCATACAGGCGCCTGGCTGAAACAGTCAACGTCGAGAGCGACCTATCCAGCGCATTCACCCGCGCCGCCGCACTGCTCGATCCAGTGCTCGCCGGGCATGCCCGCGGACAGTGGGACACGCGCCGTCGTGAATGGGTCGCACCTGACGGGTGACAACAGGCGCGACCACGTTGAATCATCGTGCGGATCTGACTCGCGTCAGATATCGTCGCCGGTCGTGTTCGAGGTTTCCAACCGCTGCCCTACACACCGAGCCGGGCGGTCGCCCAAGCAAGCTGTGCCGCGTCACCGCCGCATCCTTGCCGTGCTGGTCGTGTGGCCACTGGCGTGCGCGGTCCCAACGACGACGGCAGCTCAAGCTCGCCAGACGAAGCCTCTCGAAGGAGCCGCGGCCATCGCGATCCTCAACGAGCAGCGCGCCGCGAACGGCATCCCGCCGATCATGACCGTCGATCAGTCTTTTGCGAGCGAATGGTGTCCGAATGAGGATGGAGGTCCACCGCCCGGAGAAGTTGGGCGCATCGCCGCTATAGGGGACGACGAATGGGGCCCTGATGTTTCGCCGTGGGACTTGGGCCCGCTGCATCAACGCGTCGAGTATTGGCCGCTTTACCGCGCGGCCGGAGTCGTGAACGTCGATGGGACAGCCTGCATGGGGGTAGGAGATATGCAGCCCACCCCGTCCACACCCACGACGTACGTGTTTCTCGGCGATGAAGGAGCCCGCAACGTTCCGGCCGAAATCGACGTCAACGCGGAGACCCCATATGCACCGCAGCAGTTCGTTGGCATCGAACAGGGTCAGCCGACCGGGCCGGAGCCACAGTTCTTCGTCTTCGGATACGGCCCGGTCAACGCGAGCGCCTGGTCGCTGACGACCGCCGCCGGCGCGGCCGTACCAGGCGTCAAGATGGCCGACAACGCCGCGGTCGAAGCCCACGGGTTCGCCGAGGAATCCAAGTACGAAGGAGGGTGGATGATTCCGCCCCCGCTGAAACCCGGCACCCGCTACGACGGAGCAGTTACGTGGACCAGCGGCCGTGGTCAGATCACCCAAACGTTCTCGTTCACGACCGCGTTCGGGGAAAACAGCATTGAGCTCTACTACACTCCCCGAGCCGTCCACGCCGGGAGCGTGGCTCCCGGCGGACACGTCGTCTTCTACCGCCACGGGCACACGCTGCGCATTCCGATCACGACCAGAAGCTCGACCGGCAGGTACGAATCGACGTTCCCGGTTTCTCGCCTTGCTGCCGGGACGTGGCGGGTGTGTGTGCACAGCGGCGGCGGTTCCAGCGGATATCAACCGAAGAAGACTTGCGTTCCTCTTTACGTCCGCAACGGGCGCACCCTAGCTCCGGGCGAAGCGAACCATCGCTCGTCCTGACAGAGCTTTGCGGTCGCACGCCGGGTGCTCTGAGTGAGATCGAGACAGCGCTGCTCGACTTTGGCCCACCGGAGCCGCCTGGTGGGCCAAATCCACCGGGAACCCCCGGTATCTGCAGGTATCGAGGCAGGCGAGACCCGAACCGCGTTTGGCTCGTTACGGCCGTTTCCTGCGCTTTTTCGGGTCTTTCCCGAGCCGCTTCACACGCGAGAGGTCGCAGGTTCGAAACCCGCCGCGCCCATGCCGACAACGCACGCCCGCAGCATCTGCGCGCATGCTATTTCCACACGACCCCTACGACGAATGGCAGGAGCACCGCGAAGAGAAGCAGCGGAACGCTCGCACCGAGCAGCGGCCGAGCGCTGCTACGCCGGATGCTGAGGAGCCCTGGCCACGCTGCGAGGACCACAGGCGCGAGGACCAAGCACAGCTCTTCGATCGGGAATCTTCCTTGCGAGATGCGAGCGCAGTAGGAGCCTTCGGTTGGCTCTATGCCACAAAGCACACCCAGGAATCCCGTGCTCAAGATGCTGACGAAGAAGATCAGCGTCATCAAGATAAATGTCGCCACTATCAGAGCGCGCCTCGCTCGCTCGCTGTCCATCTGCCCGATGCCCACCCGAAGCGCCTAATCGACGTGCACCAGCGTGCCGATCGGCGTGTACGGCCATACCCTGCCCGCGGTCGCAGGCAGCATCTCCACGCAGCCGAGACTCTGGGGAAAGCCATATTGGGCGCGTTCGAAGCCGTGCAGGGCGTCGCCGCCGTTGAAGTAACTGATCCACGGGACACCCGGGTCTTTGTAGTGGCTGCCGTCCGGATTGGTGCCGCTCATGGTGCCCGACGCTATGTGCTCATACACCGCGAACGTGCCCAGTTCGGTGGGCGCCGACGCGATGCCCGTGTTGACCGGCGTCGTCAGGCGAATTGAGCCGTCGTTCCACAGCGCAAGGCTCTCCGAGCCCTCGCTGACCATCACAAAGGTGTAGCCCGCGCTCGTCTTCTGGTCGGCGATCTCCGCCGCGATTAGCGCACGCCACACCGCCGGGCCGATGATCCCGTCGGTCGTCATTTCGTGGGCGTTCTCGAAAGCCATCACCGCGCCCTTCATCATCTCGTCGCTCGTCCCCGGCTGCCACAGCGCGCGCAGGGCGCCCGGCACGTTGCCGTAGCGCCACGAGAAGCTGCCCGCCGGCGGGTCGATCGCCGCGCGCTCCTGCGCGCTCGCCGTGCGCGCCACGTCGCTTGCGGGCGTGAAGCGCAATGGCAGGTAGCCCAGCTGGGCCAGGATCTGCTGCGCGCGCAGGGTCGATCCTGGCGGCACCATCCACGTGGCAACGCTCGCCGAACCCTCACGTTGGCCGTCGATCAGCCGCACCGAGTCCGGCATCACGATCGCCACGCCCGTGTCCAGGCCAAAGCCGTACCCGCTCGGCACAAAGGCGATCGTGTGGCTGTCGATCGTGTGCCAGCTGCCCGAGCTGGCCGGCTCCACGCGGGGCATCCTGGCGCCCAGCGCCGACGCCACCGTCTGGGAGAACGTCACGTAGATCGGCGTCGTCGGCGAGATGTGCCTGCCTGGATGCGGGCTCAGCACCGCGCTTGCCCCCGTCCCCTCCGGAAACCAGCTGACCAGCGACGGCGCCGGCAGCTTCTCCCAGGTGCGTGGCGCGGCCGCCACTTCGATCGAGCCCGCTTCGCCTTCGCGCGGCAGCGTGACCTGGCTGCTCGGACGCGTGAGCGTGCGGTGCTGAAGGTGTTCCGGCGGGCCGTACACGAGCCTGCTCACCGGCTGCACAAACGCCAGGCGCAGCGGCGATCCGGCCGCCAGCGTCACGTAGCGTTCACGCACAGGGGAGCTCGGCGTGCGCATCTGCACGCGCTCGGTGTCACGGCTGCCAGCCAGCCACGCGATCCAGCCCGGATGGCGAAGGACCACTTCGACCGACACGCGCTCGCCCGGGGAGAGGTCCACCTGCGGCCATAGCCGCCCGCCAAGCACCGTCACGGGAATCCGCCGCCCGTCGGGCGCGGTCACCTTGACGCTTTCGATCGTGCCCTGGGTCACCGGCAGGTTCACGCGGGCAAGCGCCGCCGCGTCCGCCACGATCGACGGCCGCGAGCCCGCAAATGTGAGCGCGGCGAACGCCACGACCGCGAGGACGAGCACCGCCATTGCCGCCGCGATCCACACGCCTGTACGGCGCCCGCCACGCGCTCCCAGGCTAGCCGTAGCCGAAGCCATCGCTGGAGCTGCGTTGGAATCTGACCTGTCTCACGACAAACCCTCCAGGTAACGCTCGTCAAAAGAGGTTAGTCGAGCGGCCCCCGTAGTCCGGCGATTCACTTTCAGCGCATAGCGGCGAGCTGTCAGGAGGAACCGCCGCCGGCGAAGCCCGGCATCACCGGCGCACGCGGCGGTTCGAACTGGATCGACTGTTCCTGCCAGCTCACCGAGAACGCCCCCAGCGGACCCGACAGCTGCGACGGAGCCGCGCTGACCAGCGCGCTCGGGCGCCCAAAACGTCGTCCCGGCCTGTGGCCGAAGTCCTGGCCGGCGCCCTGGCGCAGTTCCAACGCGGTGGCCGCCCAGCCAGGGTCTGCGATCGAGCCCGTATGCCCTGCCGCCGTCGCTGTCGCGCTCGAGAACGACACGTTGCCGAAGTCCGCCAGCGCCAGCGTCGCGCACGTGTCCGCCGCCACGCACACCGACGGCGCCTCAACGATCCACTCGGCCGACGACACGTCCACGCTCGACACGTGGCGCGTGATGCTCAAGCGCGCGCCCGTGCTCAGATCGCGGATGCGCAGCGTTACGTCGTGCGAGCGCACCGTCACCGACGCAGACATCCTGTCGCCCGTATGCAGACTGACTGGCAGGTCGACCGGCCCCGCTGGTATGAGCTCATACCAGGCTGCATACGCCGAAGCCCCCGCGCGCGAGCAGTCCGCATCTGTACCCACCTGCTCCAGCGCCGCTGCACTTTCGCTGTCGCCGCCCAGGCCCACCCACGCCGCGGAGTGGGTTTCCCGGCCCGCCGTACAGGCCACCGCGGGAACCGTCCACGTGCCCGACACGCTGCTGAAACGCGAGCCGACCGTCGCAGACGGCGATGCCACGTAGCCGGCCCAGTTGGCGCTCACGCTGGCCGCGCCCGCCGCCGCCACCGCTGTGCCGGCGGCCAAAGACGTCGCCATGGCGCCCACCAGCAACGTCAACAGTGTCAGCCCGCCGAGCCTCGCAGCCGCAGCGATGCCCTTGCGCAAGGTCACACAGGGATAATCGGCTGGCCACCTAATGGGTCTATACGCGATGCATAAAAAGCTCCTAGGAATGTCCATGCTCGGCGTCTTCGTCTGTGTGTGCGCCAGCCCCACCGCCTCCGCACGCGCCTGGCACCTGGATGTTTCGTTCGGCAGGCACGGCGTGGCCGGGCTTCCCTTCAGAGAGGAAGGCATCGATTCGCTGTATCCGCCCGGGCCCGGGAGCACGGGGTCGCTGTTGGCGCAAGGTCCCCGCCAATCGTTGTTCGTCGGCGGTTATGCCAATCGCCAGCCCGGATCGTTCCTCGTCGCGCGAATGTCCGCGCGCGGCACGCTCGAACCGCAGTTCGGCGACGGTGGCGTCGTTACAACGCCCGCCATCTACTCCACGCCCCAGCACCCGCCGCGGATGTTCGCGCAGTCCGGCGGGAGGCTGCTGGTAATCGGCCTCGACCGCGCCCATCGCCTCACGCTCGTGCGCCTCACCGCGCGCGGGCGACCCGATCGCACCTTCAGCCACGACGGCGTAGCCCGATACAGCCTGCCCGGCGCCAACGACCACGCCATCCTCGCCGGCGCCGCAGTCGAGTCCGACGGCAACATTCTCGCCGTCTACTACCCGCGCGAAGTCTCACAGCCGGTCAACGAACCGCGGATCACTCCCGGGCTCGGCGCCGGGCCGCTCGAGCTCGTCCGCCTGCTGCCCACCAGCGCGCTTGACCGCTCCTTTGGCAAGGCCGGCTTTCTCACTGCCGCCGGCCAGCCGCCCGCGATCGGAACAACAGGCCCTCGCAGTGCTCGCCGCCAACAGCGCCCTGAATATCCTCGTCGGCGAACAGCTCGTGCGCGTCGTTGCCTAGTGCGTGTGTGAGCTCTCCGCGTGACGCGGCAGACCGTCGTCGGGGATCGCCTCCCAGACAGCCGCATACGCAACGAACTGGCGCAAGCTCGGCCTGATCCCCGGGTCGCCGTCGAACGCGCCCAAACGCACCGCCATACGCTGGGGATCGTCCGCAGCGCAGCTGTACAGCGCCGAGCCGCACTCCCCACAGAACCACTTCTCAAAGCCGCCCTGTGGTTTCCACGCGCGCAGGCTTTGCTCGCCGCTAACCACGCGAAACGACCCCCGTCGCACACGCGCGTTGGCCGACGCAGCCGTGCCGCTGCGACGCTGACAGCGCGTGCAGTGGCAGTAGTTCGCCGACTCCAGTGGCGCCGTCACCTCAAAGCGCACCGCGCCGCAGCCACAGCCGCCGCGCAGGGGCAACTCGGGCTCGGGTACGGACATGCGCCGCACCATAGCGCGCGTTACCTCGCAGGGCGACCGTGCCGCCCGATCGCCCGGGCGGCGCCTCGCCGGCCACGCCCTTCGGTACGCTTTCATATAAATGGAAATCTCTCCGCGCGCCATTCATCACCTCAACTGCGGCACCATGTGCCCGCGCGGGGCACGCATGATCGCCGGCCAGGGCGGCCTGCTGGAGACCGCCCGGCTGGTCTGCCACTGCCTGCTCATCGAGGGCGCCGGAGAGCTCGTCCTTGTCGATACCGGCTTCGGCCTCGACGACACGCGCAAGCCCCGCCAGCTCGGCCGCCCGTTCAACGCCATCGTCCGCCCGCAACTCGACGCCGCCGATACCGCCATCTCCCAGATCCGCGCACTCGGGCTCGATCCCAGCGACGTGCGCCACATCCTCGTCACGCACCTCGACCTCGACCACGCCGGCGGCCTGCCCGACTTCCCCCACGCCGAGGTCCACCTGCTCGGGCGCGAGCTAGCCGCCGCCAGCAATCCGAGATGGAGGGATCGGCCCCGCTATATCGCCGCCCATTGGAGTCACGGCCCGCGCTGGGTCCAGCACGAGCCGAGCGGCGAGCAGTGGTTCGGCTTTGACAGCGTTCGCCCGCTGCCTGGCAGCGACGCCGAGATACTGCTCGTGCCGCTGCCCGGCCACACGTTCGGGCACACCGGCGTCGCCGTCAAGCGCGACGACCGCTGGCTGCTGCACTGCGGCGACGCCTACTTCCACCACGGCTGCCTGCACACGCCCCCCTATTGCCCGCCCGGCCTGCGCCTGTTCGAAGCCTTCGATGAGGCCGACCGCGCCGCGCGGCTGCGCAACCACGAGCGGCTGCGCGAGCTCGCGCACGCCCACTCTGACGAGGTCGAGCTGATCTGCTCGCACGACGCCGCCACGCTCGCGCGCTACGCCCAGCCGGCCGGCGTCGCTTCCGCCGCCTGACCGGCCGCCAGCTTCGCGTTCGAGGCCTCAGTCCGCGACAAGCGTCGTGCCAGCCACCTGCCCCGCGATCGGCGTCGCCTGGATGAACTCCTCGATCCGCTGCGCCAACCGCTGCGGCTCGTCCCGTCGGGCATCCTGCTCGAGTCCGAGCGCCTGATAGAAGCGCAGAGCCTCATCGACATTGGGGACGAAATGCAGCGGCCTGACCTTCACAGCGGCTGCTCTTCCTCGAGGCGCTCCAGATGGGCCACCAACGCGTCCTCGACCAAGCGCGACAGCGACATCACATGATCCACCGCCGCATGCTTGGCGCGGCGGATGAGCGCGGGCGGCAGATACACGTTGAACTGCTGCTTCTCGCTGGGTTGTCCACCGCTCGCCACGCATTGATGCTAGCACCCTAGCTTACTAGCATTGCCTCGCGACGCGCGTCCGCGAAGGCTACGTACGGGCGCATCGTCAGACTGCAGGCTGCGTGACGACCGCACCCACACGATCGTCCCCCCAGCCCAACGTGCCCGGGCGTGGGATCACCGCTTCCTACGGCCTTCGCTTCTGGGCGCTGGTGGTGCTGATCGGCCTCGGCGCGGGGCTCGGCGGGGCGGCGCTGATGGAACTGCTGCACGCCGTACAGCACCTCGCCTGGTCCTACCACATCGGCACCTTCCTGGAAGGGGTCCAGGGCGCGTCCGCGAGCCGGAAGGTGATCGCGCTGGTGATCGGCGGCGTGGTCGCCGGCATGATGGGACTCCTGCTGGCGGGACGCGGGGGCGGCGGCGAGGTATCCGAGGCGATCTGGCTGCGTGAGGCGCGGCTGCCGTTCCTGACAAGCGTCGTGCGGGCCGCCTACTCGATGGTGATCGTCGCCCTCGGCGCCTCGCTCGGGCGCGAGGCCGCGCCGCAGCGCTTCGGCGCCGCCGTCGCAAGCTCCCTATGCGACTGGGCCAAGCTGCCGCGCTGGCAGCGGCGCCTGCTGGTCGCCTGCGGCGCCGGCGCTGGGATGGCCGCCGTCTACAACGTGCCGCTCGGCGGCGCCCTGTTCGCACTGGAGGTACTGCTCGGCACGCTCGCGCTGCCGCTCGTGCTGCCCGCGCTGGCCACCTCGCTGATCGCCACCGCCGTCGCCTGGATCGCCCTGCCCACACAGCCCACCTACGCGATCACCACCTACAACATCCACGCCTCGCAGGTCGTCTGGGCGCTGCTCGTCGGCCCGATCGCCGGGCTCGCCGCGATCGCCTGGATACGCCTGATCGGCCGCGCCCACGCCGTGCGCCCCACCGGCGCCATGCGCCTGATCGCGCCGATCGTCGTCTTCGCCGCGCTCGGCGGTGTCTCCGTCGCCTACCCGCAGATCCTTGGCAACGGCAAGAACATCGTGCAGCTCGCGTTTGTCGCCCAGCTTGGGGTCGGGCTGATCGCCGTCCTGTTCGTGCTCAAGCCGCTTGCCACCGCCGCCTGCCTGGGCAGCGGCGCCTCCGGCGGGCTGTTCACGCCCACGCTCGCCTACGGTGTGCTGCTGGGCGGCCTGCTCGGCAAGGCCTGGTCAGAGATATGGCCCGGCGCCCCGCTGGGCAGCTACGCGATCATCGGCGGCGCCGCCGTGCTCGGCGCCTCCATGCAGGGGCCACTCGCCGCGGTCGTGCTGCTGCTCGAGCTCACCCACCACGCAGACGCACTGATGGTGCCGACTTTGCTGGCCACCGTCGAGGCCACCGTGCTCGCGCGGGTGCTGCGCGCGCCCTCGATCTACTCCGCCCGGCTGGCCGCTGCGCCCGACGAGGCCGTCCCGATCACCGAGGACGATGACTTGCAAAGCTGGTTGCGCTTGCCCGGAGGTGGTAACACTTGACAAATGGCCCGCGCAATCTGGACAGGCGCGATCAGCTTTGGCCTGGTCACCGTGCCCGTCAAGCTGTACAGCGCGCTCGACCGCAAGAGCGTGCGCTTTCACCAGCTCTCCGGCAAGAGCGGAGTGCGGGTCGCCCAGAAGCGCGTCGATCCGCAGTCGGGTGACGAGATCCCCTACGCGGACATCGTCAAGGGCTATGAGATCGCCCCCGACCGCTATGTCGTGATCGAGCCCGGCGAGCTCGACGCGCTCGAGCCCAAAAAGACCAAGACGATCGAGATCGAGGATTTCGTCGAACTCTCCCAGATCGATCCCGTCTTCTACGACCACCCCTACTACCTCGCCCCCGGGCCCGGCGGCGCCAAGCCCTACCGGCTGCTGCTGGAAGCGATGCGCGAGACCGGCAGGGTCGCCATCGCCCGCGTGGTCATCCGCTCCAAGGAGCAGCTCGTCGCGCTGCGCCCGATCGGCGACGCGCTCGGCATGGCCACCATGCTGTTTGCCGACGAAGTGCTCCCACCAGAGCGCGTCGACGAGATCGCCGAGGCCGCGCAGGTCAAGACCACCAGGCGCGAGCTCGACGTCGCCGAGCAGCTGATCGACTCGCTCGCCGGCGACTTTGAACCGGACAAATACAGCGACACCTACCGTCAGCAGGTGCTCGCGCTCATCGAGCGCAAGGCCGAAGGCAAGCAGATCGCCGTCCAGCCCGAGCCCGAGGAGGTCGCCGCGCCCGCACCCGACCTGATGAGCGCGCTGAAGGCCAGCCTCGAGGCTGTGCGCGCGCGCCAGGGCGAGGATGGCGCCGCCAAACCGCATAAGAAGGCCGCCGGCGCCAAAGCCGCGGGCGCGAAGGCTGCCGGCGCGAAGACCGCCGGCGCCAAAGCCGCCGCCAAGAAACCGACTGCCAAGAAACCTGCGGCGAAGAAGTCCGGCAGCTCGCGGGCGACCGCCAAACGGTAGGCGGGCGGCCAGGCGCTGCGGTAGAGATGTTCGTCGCTGCGAACTGCGTATAACCATGGCAGTACGCAAGTCGCGCGGTGACAGTACGCAGGCCGCCGCCAGGTTGAATCCCTACCGCGGCAAACGCGACTTCGCTGCCACACCCGAGCCACCCGCCGCAGCCCCCACGGCGCGGACCGGGCAAGACGGCGACACAACCGGCGCGGGTCAGCCCCGCTTCGTCATCCACGAACACGACGCCAGCCGCCTGCACTGGGACCTGCGCCTGGAGCGCGATGGCGCGCTCGCTTCCTGGGCGCTACCCAAGGGGCTGCCCGACGCCCCCGGTGAGAACCGCTTCGCCGCGCATACCGAGGATCACCCGCTGGAGTACCTGGAGTTCCATGGAGTGATTCCCAAGGGCAATTATGGCGCCGGCAGGATGGCAATCTGGGACCACGGCACCTACGAGTGCCTGAAGTGGGAGCCACGCAAGGTCGAGGTCGCGCTGCACGGGCAGCGCGTGGACGGACGCTACGCCCTCTTCCCGATCGACTCGAGCGAGCAGCCCAAGGACTGGATGATCCACCGCATGGATCCGCCCGCGGACCCCGCCCGCGAGCCGATGCCCACGCGGATCGTGCCGATGCTCGCGCGCGCCGGACAGCTGCCGGCCGACGACCCAAGCTGGGCGTATGAGATCAAGTGGGACGGCATTCGCGCGATCGCCTACTCCCAGCCCGGCGAGCTGCGCCTGCACAGCCGTAACCTCAACGACATCACCGACAGCTACCCCGAGCTCGCCCGCCTGGGACGGGCTCTGGGCTCGCACAGCGCGGTGCTTGACGGCGAGATCGTCGCCTTCGACGCCAACGCACGGCCGAGCTTCTCCACGCTTGCGCAGCGCATGCACGTCGCCTCGCGCGCGCAGGCCAAAAGGCTCGCCACCGCCACGCCCGTCACCTATGTGATCTTCGATCTGCTGTGGCTCGACGGCCACTCCGTGATGGGCCTGCCCTACGAGCAGCGCCGCGAGCTGCTCGCCGCGCTCGATCTCAACGGAGAGCACTGGCAGACGCCCGAGCACGTCGTCGGAGAAGGCGCCGCGCTGCTGGCCGCCAGCACAGAGCAGGGGCTGGAGGGCATCGTCGCCAAGCGCCTGCGCTCGACCTATGAGCCCGGTATGCGCTCGGGCGCGTGGGTGAAGGTCAAGCGCGTCGGGCGCCAGGAGCTCGTCGTCGGCGGCTGGATGCCCGGCAAGGGCAAGCGCACGGACACGGTCGGCGCGCTGCTGCTGGGCGTGTACGAGCCCGACGGCCCGCTGCGCTACGTCGGACGCGTCGGCAGCGGCTTCAGCGAGCGCGAGCTCACGCGCCTGAAGCGGCTGCTCACGCCGCTCGCACGCAAGAGCTCGCCATTCTCCGCCGGCGAGCGCCCCCCGCGCGAGGCCGTCTTTTGCGAGCCGCACCTGGTCGTCGAGGTCGAGTTCGCCAGCTGGACCGACGGCGGGAGCCTGCGCGCGCCTGTTTACAAGGGGCTGCGCGAGGACAAGGACCCACAGGAGATCGTGCGCGAGGACGTCACGCCACAGGCCGCAGACGAAGCTGCACGCGACAACTCCGCCGAGCGAAGCGAGGCCCTCTCAATACAAGAAAAGAACGCCAAGACCGCCCAAACGACCGTGCAAGGGCGCGAGCTATCGCTCTCCAACCTCGACAAGCTCATGTATCCGCGCGCGCACTTCACCAAGCGCGACCTGATCGAGTACTACGCCGCCATCGCGCCCGCGCTGCTGCCCCACCTGCAGGGGCGCGCGCTCACCGTCGTGCGCTGGCCCGACGGCGTCGACGGCAAGTCCTTCTTCCAAAAGCAGGCGCCCGCCCACCGGCCCGAGTGGGTCGCCACCGCAAGGATCCCCGCAGGCAAGAACCAGATCGACTACACGCTCGCCAACGATCTCGCCACGCTCGTGTGGCTGGCCAACCTCGCAGCGATCGAGCTGCACACGCCGCTTGCGCGCGCCGAGGCCAAGCAGCGCCCCACCACGCTCGTGTTCGACCTCGACCCCGGCGCGCCGGCCACCGTCGTCGAGTGCTGCCACGTTGCGCTCGCGCTGCAGGGCATGTTCGAGAACATCGGGCTGCGCAGCTTCGCCAAGACGTCCGGCTCCAAGGGGCTGCAGGTGTACCTGCCGCTCAACCGCGACGACGTGACATTCGCGCACACCAAGCCCTTCGCCAAAGCCGTCGCCGAGCTGCTCGAGGACGCCGAGCCCGACCTCGTCGTCTCGCGCATGACCAAGGCCAAGCGCACCGGCAAGGTGTTGATCGACTGGAGCCAGAACGACGCCAACAAGACCACCGTCTGCGTGTACTCGCTGCGCGCCACCGAGCGGCCGAGCGTCTCCACGCCCGTCAGCTGGGAGGAGGTGGGCGCCACACTGGAGTCGGGGGACCCGAAGCAGCTCAGCTTCGAGGCCGGCACCGTACTGGAGCGGGTGGCCGAGCGGGGTGATCTGTTCGCACCCGTGTTGTCGCTGGTGCAGGAGCTGCCCAAGTAAAGACATCAGTCGATCCAGCCGAACGACTGAGCCATGGGTGTGCTTCGCCGATGCGCGTCTGGCGTGCTCCGCCGCTGGCGGGCGCTCAGCGTTGGCGCACTCATCACGCTCGTTCAGACCGGCAGGTCCGGGTTCAACTTGCCGCATGCTCTCGCCGCCGCCCCGTCCGGCTTCATCATTGGCTTTTTGATCGATTGGACCTTCGCCCTCGCGGGCTGGAGCAAGATCAGTCGACGCACGTTTATCGCCTATATGCCGCTCGCTGCGGCCTTGCTCACAGGTCTCTTCGCCCACATATACACCAGGCGCATCGTTGAGACCGGATCCCTCAACGATTTCTACGGCATCGCAGCCCCGCTGCTGGGCCTGCTGCTGATCTCAAGCGTGCTCGAGGCGCGTCAGCTCGCCTCCCACGATCCCTGGCTACGAGCCTTTCGCGGTTGGTGGACCTTCCTTATCTGCATAGGCATCCTGTTCGCGCTCATGGCCGTCACGCCGGACCATGGACACAAACTCGCTGAAGAGCAGTTCGTGGTCGTGTGGGGGGCGCTGGGCGCTGCTCTTACCGCAATGGTCGTCGTCGGCTTGAAGCCGCCAGACTCAGCACACCCCAAGGGACGCGTGACGCTTACCGGCAGCTACTTACACACCATCCCCGATTCCAGCAAGACCACTACTCGAACTGGGGAGCCGCCCAGCCGGGCATGATCTCCGGCAGCCCGTCGCTCACGCGTTCGGGGAAGTCCGCCGCGCGCTTGTCCAGGAACGCCGCGATGCCCTCGCGCACGTCCTCGGCCTGTCCGCGCATGAACAGGCCGCGCGAGTCCACACGGTGGGCGATCATCGGATGCTCCGCGCCGAGCATGCGCCACATCATCTGCCGCGCCAGCGCCACCGACACCGGAGCCGCGTTGTCGGCGATCTCGCGCGCCAGCGCGTGCGCCGCGTCGAGCAGCTCGCCAGGCGGGTGGATGCTGCGCACCAAGCCGCCCTCCAGCGCCTCCTGAGCGTCGAACACACGCCCCGTCGCCACCCATTCCATCGCCCTGCTGATACCCACCACACGCGGCAGGAACCAGCTCGAGCACGCCTCCGGGACGATGCCGCGGCGCACGAACACGAAGCCCATGCGAGCCGTCTCAGACGCCAGGCGCACGTCCATCGGAAGCGTCATCGTCGCGCCCACGCCCACCGCCGGGCCGTTGATCGCCGCGATCACAGGCTTGGTCGACTCGAAGATGCGCAGCGTCAGCTGGCCGCCGTTGTCGCGCGGCGGAGCACCCGCGCCCGCAGCCCCGCCCGTGCGTGCGCGGTAGTCAAAGGTGTCGCCGCCGCTCTCCAGATCCGCGCCCGCGCAGAAGCCGCGGCCCGCGCCCGTCACGATCACCGCGCGCACCTCGTCGTCCGCGTCCGACCGGTCAAACGCCGCGCGCAACTCTGAGCCCATCTGCGCCGTCCACGCGTTCAGCCGCTCCGGCCGGTTGAGCGTGATCGTCAGCACGCGCTCGGCCAGGTCGGTGGTGATCTGCTCGAAGGCCATGGTGCGGCGGGGATCATATGCGCCGCGATGAATCGCCTGCGCTGCCGCGTCATCTGCCAACAAGGGCGCGCTTGAGCTCCTCCGCGCCCATGCCCTCCACCCGCACGAGCTTGTCTCGCGAGCTCGCACCGCGTACGACCGTCACGCTGCCCACACGCACGCCCGCACGCTTGGCGATCACACGGCACACTGCCGCGTTTGCGCGACCATCCACCGGCGGGGCGCTCACACGCACGAGCAGCATGCCATCGCGCTCGCCCACGATCTCATTCGCACGCGCGCGCGGCGTGACGCGCACCGCGATCTGAGCGCTGTCCATCACCTGAATTATGGGTAGCTTGGCTCGCATGCAGCTCACGACCGAAACTCCACCGTGAATGATGAAGTCCTGAGACCCCACGCCATCCGGGCCGTAGTCGCCGGAGCCGTGCAAGGCGTTGGCTTTCGCGATGCCACCCTGCGCCGGGCGCGCGCGCTCGGCGTCATGGGCTGGGTGCGCAATCAAGACGACAGCAGCGTCGCAGTGCACGCCGAGGGCCCACCGCCCGCTGTCGACGAGCTCATCGCGTTCCTGCGCGAGGGCCCTCGCGGCGCTGCCGTCGCCGACGTGGCCGTGCAGGATGTCTCCGTCGAGGGCCACGAGCAGTTCGCGATCCGCGGCGTCAGCGCCGGCGTGTTCGTCGTGCAGGAGCACGCCGCCACCGCCCACCACTTCGACCTGCGCCTGGAGGTCGACGACGTGATGCGCTCGTGGGCCGTGCCCAAAGGCCCGTCGCTCGACCCGGCCGTCAAGCGACTCGCCGTCCAGGTCGAGGACCACGGGCTGGAGCACAACGCCTTCGAGGGCGCAACCGATCATGGCGGCGTGATCGTCTGGGACCGCGGCTCCTACGAGCAGGGCGGACGCGTGCCCTGGCCTCAGGCGCTCGAGCGCGGACACGCCGTGTTCGTGCTTCACGGGCACAAGCTGCAAGGCGGATTTGCCCTGCAGCGCACCCGCGGCGCGGGTCTGAAATCCCAGTGGCTGCTGATCAAGCGCCGCGACGACCACGCGCGCCCCGGCTCGGACATCGTCGCCGAACAGCCCGTCTCGGTCCTCAGCGACCGCACGCTCGAACAGCTGCTCGACGAGGGCGCATAACGCAGTCGTCGACGCCGGCCTCGTTCGGCCTACGGGCGAGGGGGAAGCTGCTGGACTGACCACGAGTTGCCGTCGGGGTCCGAGAAGAACACGAATCTGCCCCACGGAAACTCCTGCACCTCGCCCACCTCCACGCCGCGTTGGATGAGCTCCTCGCGCGCGGCATCCGCGTCGTCCACCACCAGCTGCAGCCCCTCCAGCGAGCCCGGCTGCATGTCGTGCACGCCCGTCGTGAACGAGATCGAGCAGGCCGAGCCCGGCGGGGTCAGCTGGACAAAGCGCACCTCCTCGCTGGCCTGGGCGTCGTGTTCGGCCTCGAAACCGACCTTCTCCGTGTAGAACGCCTTCGCGCGATCCACGTCCGAGACGGGCACTTGTATGAGCTCGAGCTTCCAATCCATGACTTGCCTCTTTCGTTCGCTGTGTATGGGATGGCGGGTCCTCAAGACCCTTCACGCAAACCAAGCTACGTGCCATTGCGGTCAACTTCGGTCCTCAATCACTGAGACAATCGCGAGCGATGATCGAGACCTCCGCACGCCTGCTCGAGCTGCTTTCGCTGCTGCAGTCGCGGCGGGAGTGGTCTGGCGCAGAGCTGGCCCAACGTCTGGACGTCGGTCCGCGAACCATCCGACGCGACATCAATCGCCTGCGACAGCTCGGCTATCCGGTCCACGCCGCACCGGGCGTCGCCGGCGGCTACCGGCTCGGCCCTGGGGCGTCGCTGCCACCGCTGCTGCTCGACGGCGAGGAGGCGGTGGCCGTCGCCGTCGGGCTGCGCACCGCCGCCAGCGCAGGCGTCGCCGGCATCGAGGAGACATCGCTGCGCGCGCTCGCCAAAGCTCGAGCAGCTGCTGCCCTCCGCACTGCGCCGCCGCGTCGGCGCCTTGGGGTCCGCCACCGTCCCGTTCCCCGGCTCCGGGCCCCTCGTGGACCCCGAGGCCCTCGTCGCCATCGCCGCCGCCTCGCGCGACATGCAGCGGCTGCGCTTCTCCTATCGCAGCCACGACGGCGCCCCCAGCAAGCGGCTCGTCGAGCCCCACCGCCTCGTCCACACCGGGCACCGCTGGTACTTGGTCGCCTGGGACTGCGACCGCCAGGACTGGCGCTCGCCCAGCGGTTCACCCAGGCGACCGATCCCCGCTGAGCTGCTCGGGCGACCGACCCTCGCTAGGTTGCTCGGGCGACCGATTCCCGCTGAGATCCGCGCGAGACAGCTGGCGGGTATACGGCCCCCGCCCGGTCAGGCAGAACGCCCCGCAGCGCGCCGCCAGAGCGACAGCGTCATCCATCGCCAGCCCCGCGCCCAGCCCGTACGTCAGGCCCGCCGCAAACGAGTCTCCACAGCCGTATGAGTCCACCGGCTCGCCCGGCAGCGGCGCCGCCGCCCAGCTGCCGCGCTCGCCGTCAGCGCGCGTGTAGCTGCCGCCACGCCCGCCTTCCGTGAGCACCACCACGTCCGCCTCGTCGCGCGCGCGGTGCAGCTCGCTCCGCTCCACCTCGTCGTCTGCGCTCAGCACCAGCGCGTCGATCCGCACCTCGTGTCCCAGCGCGTCCAGCGCGCGTGGACTTGCCACCAGCACGCGTGCCGCCGCCCGCGCCGTGCGCAGCGCGTCTAGATCTCCTGCCGTGAAGTAGATCGCGTCGACCCGCCCAAGCGCGTCCCAGCCGATCCGCCTGTCACCACCGCTCGGTTGCAGACGGGCGCCGAAGGTGGTGATCGTGCGCTCGCGTGCGTCGTCCACCAGCGTCACCGCCCGGCGGGTGGGCTCCGCGAGCGTGGTTGCGCGCACGTCAACGCCAAGCTGTTTCAAGCGTGTCAGCGAGCTGCGACCGGGCTCATCGTCGCCGAGCGCCGTCATCAGCAGCGACGCTCCCGCCAGACGCGCGAGTTGCACCGCCGCAACCGCGCCGCCGCCCGCCGGCTCTGCGAACGGCTCGCTCGCGTGAACGATTTCGCCGGCGCGCGGGATGTGCGACACGCGCGCGAACTGCACCCACTCCACGTGGCCCACCACCGCCACCTTCGGCTGGCGTACGGCCGGCGTCACGACAGATCGCTGGTTGGAGCGCTGCGGCTTGGAGCGTTGGCCCGAGGCGGCACGCGCGCCAGTCTCACACACCCGCAAGCGCGCTTTGCGTACGCGCGAACAGCGACAGCGCCGCCTCCACCCGCTCGCGCTCGCCCGTCGTCAGCAGATCCAGCAGCAGCCCGCGCAGAACCGCCAGCTCGAGCGTCGCCTGCTGGGGCGTGCGCCCGGCGGGCTCCGCGTCGGCCAGCCAGTCCGCCACCACCCTGTCGAGGAACGGGCGATAGCGCTCGGGCTGGTGCAGCGCAAGTCCGTAGGCCTCGAAGAACGAGCGGAACAAGGCCAGCCGCTCGGGTGCCGAGGTCCATGCCCACACACCCTCCAGCGGGGCCTGCTCGGGGTCTTGCTCCATGCCCGCGCGCAGCGCCCGCAGGCGGTCGCGCACGCCGTTGAGGATCTCGCTCAGCAGCTCCTCCTTGCTGCCGAAGTGGTGCACCAGCGTGTTCGGCATCACCCCAAGCGCGTCCGCCAGCGGGCGCAGCGTCAGGTCCGCCAGCCCGTGCTCGACCGCATAGTCCACAGCCGCCCCCAGCAACTGGGCACGGCGCTCCGGGTCAACGGGTCGCGACAACTCTTCCTCTCATAAAAATAATTTGTTGTACGACTGTGCAATGATATCGGGGATGCGGATGCTCGATCCGGATGCCTTGTCGTTTGGCTATCTGCTGCCCACCCGCGACGCCGTCACGCTCGCGCGCCCCGCCACCGAGCCGCTGCTACGGCTGGGCGAGCAGGCCGAGGAGCTCGGCTTCAACGCCGTCTGGGTCGGCGACAGCCCGCACGCGCGCCCGCGCCACGACGCCCTGCTGATGCTCGCCGCGCTCGCCGCGCGCACGCAGCGCATCGGCCTGGCCAGCGGCGTCCTGGTCGCCGCCCTGCGCTCGCCGCTGTTGCTCGCCCAGGCCGCCGCCACGCTCGACCAGATCGCCGCCGGGCGCCTCGTGCTGGGTTTCGGTGCCGGGTTTCCGCTGCCCGCCACCGAGAACGAGTTCCTGGTGGTCGGCGTGCCCTATGCCGGGCGCGTGGGACGGCTCACAGAGACGATCGCCGCGCTGCGGTCGCTGTGGCGAGCGGCCGGTACGCCCGTCAACTTCAGCGGCCGCCATGTCGAGCTGCACGACGTCACGCTGGAGCCACCGCCGCAGCGCCCCGGCGGGCCGCCGATCTGGCTGGCCGGCGCCGGGGAGGCCGCCGAGCGGCGCGTCGGCAGGCTCGCCGACGGGTGGCTGCCCTACCTGCCCAGCGCCGAGCTCTATGCCGAGGGGTGGGCGCGCGTGCAGGCCAGCGCCGCCGAGGCCGGGCGCCCAGCGCCGCTGCCCGGCCTGTATGCCACCGTCGCCCTCGACGACTCCGAAGCTGTCGCCCACGAGCGGCTGCGCAGCTACGTCGAGCGCTACTACGGCGTGCCCGTCGCCGCCATCCAAGCCCTTCAGGCGACCTACGCCGGGACACCCGACGGCGTGCGCCAGTGGCTCGACCGATACATACAAGCGGGCGCCAAGCACATCGTGCTACGCGCCGCCAATCACGACTTCGAGCATGGCCTCCATCAGGCGGCCAGCGCTCGCGAACAGCTCGTCAAATAGGATCGCCCCGCGATGAGCGACCTGTTCGACGTCTCCAACAAGACCGCGCTCGTGACCGGCGGCTCGCGCGGGATCGGGCTGATGATCGCGCGCGGGCTGGTCAACGCGGGCGCGAGCGTGATCGTGTCCTCGCGCAAGGGCGCCGACGTGCGCGCCGCCGCACAGCAGCTCGCCGCGCACGGCAACTGCGAGGCGATCGAGGCCGACGTGTCCACGCCCAAGGGCGCCAGCGCCCTCGCCGCCGCCGTCCGCGAGCGCTTCCCCACGCTCGACATCCTCGTAAACAACGCCGGCGCCGGCTGGGGCGCGCCGCTGGAGGAGTTCCCCGCAAGCGGCTGGGACAAGGTCTCGCACACAAACGTCGAGGGCGTCTTCCATTTGACTGTCGCGCTGCTGCCCGCGCTGCGCGCCGCCGCCAGCGCGCCCGACCCCGCGCGCGTGATCAACATCGGCTCGATCGACGGACTGCGTACGCCGTCGCTGGAGAACTACAGCTACAGCGCCAGCAAGGCCGCCGTGCACATGCTCACGCGCCACCTCGCCAAGCGCCTCGCATCCGAGCACATCACCGTCAACGCCATCGCACCCGGACCGTTCGAGAGCAAGATGACCGCGTTCATGCTCGACGATCCCTCCAGGCGTGAGATGGTCGCCCAGATGGTGCCGCTGCAGCGCATCGGTCAGCCCGACGACGTCGCCGGGCTGACCCTGTTTTTGTGCTCACGCGCCGGCTCCTACCTGACCGGGACAGTCATCCCGCTCGACGGTGGCATCACCGGCTGCAACTGAACCTCTTTGCTAGACGCCCGACGACTGGGCCCGGCGCCAGCGCGCGCGGCGCTCGACGAGACCCGCGAGCAGCACACTCACCTCGAACAGCAGATACAGGGGCACCGTCTCCAGCAGCAGCGTGATCGCGTCGCCCGGCAGAAAGGCGGCCACCGCGCCGCATGCGAGGATCGCATAGCGGCGGTTGTGGCGCAGCTGCTTGGGCGTTACCACCCCCGCACGCGTGGCCGCGATCACCCCCACCGGCACCTGGAACACCAGTCCCATCGCCAGCAGGATCACAGCCGCGAAGTGGTAGTACTGGCTGGCCTGCACCAGCACGTTGAACTCGCCGCTGTTGAAGTTCTGAAAGAAGCGCACCGCCGCCGGCAGGACGACGAAGTAGCCAAACGCGACCCCCGTCACGAACAAAAACGGGATCGCCAGCATTAGCGGCGTCGCGATCCGCTGCTGCTCGGGGCTGAACGCCGGCAGCAGAAAGCCGTACAGCTCGAACAGAATGACCGGGAGCGCCAGGATGAACGCAAATATGAGAGAGATGCCGATCGTCGTGCTGAACGGCTCACCGATCCCCAGCGTCACCGGCTTGTTGCCTTCCGGTTCCCTGGACAGGGCCGCAACCGCCTTGTGCAACTGCGGGGCAACGCCCGCAAGTGATGCGCGCGTCGCCGCCGAAGCACCGCTGCCCGGCCGCTCCAACGCACCGACCACCGCCTGCAGCTGGGTGGCCACCGTGCGCGCGCCCTGCTGGACGTCGTAGGTGGCTCCCAGCGGCCCGTTGCCCGCGCGCACCTGTTTCTGTGTCTGGTGTGCGAGCGGCTCGTTGATGAAATGCAACAGCGCGTGGTTCTGCCACATGCAAAAGCCGAACGCAACCGCCAGCGCCGCCAGCGACACGATCAGCCGCGCGCGCAGCTCCTCCAGGTGGTTGACCACCGTCAACCTGTCTTCGTGGCCGATGCGTGCGGCGGCTACAGCCATTGCTTGCTCGCTCCCATCTGCAGGTCGTAGGTGCAGATCACGCCGCAGCCGGTGCGCCCGGCTCCTGGGCGGCCGCTGCCGGGACGCTGGGGACCGCTGCAACGGCCGGCGCGGGGGCCGGCGCGACTGCGGGCGCTGCTGGCACCGGCGCTGTCGCCGGCGTGCTCGGAGCAGCGTTCAGCGCAGCGCTCACGCCGCCCTCGCCGCTGAGCGCGTCCTTGAAGCCGCGCATGCCAGAGCCCAGCGAGCGTCCCATCTCCGGCAGTCGCTTGGCGCCGAACACCAGCAGCAGCAGGATCAGCAGGAATGCGATGTGGATTGGATTGTCAAGACCCATTTTGTCGATCATCTCCCGAAGTAGTGGAATTTCCGTCCCGCCGCGACGAGCCGGTGTTACTGGTTACGCGCCCGGCGGTCGCGCGGATCATCACGCGGCCGCCGGGTATCTCAATGTGTCGATCTCTTGCCTCGATCAGCGCCCTCTACGCGGCCTTGATCAGCGGCCCGGCCTTGGCCAGCACTTCGGCCTTGGTCAGCGGCCGGTCAAAGCCCTGGTTGGGCGTCGGGCTCTTGCCGATCAACAGGTCGATCGCGGCCGCGTGACGCGCCTCGATCTGCACGATGCTGCCCGCGCCCGCGAGCACCGTCTTGCTCTTCAGCGACGGAGCCGCGCCGTTGTACGCGCCCACGCCCGTGTTCTCAAGCACCGACGCGAGCGCCAGGAACGAGCTTTCGTCGCTCACCGGGAACACAAACGTCGGTTTGGCCACCGGCTTGCCACCGAGCTGCTTGACGAAACCGGTCAGCGCGACAACGTGGTCCTGCTCCTCTTCGCCGAACAGCGCCGCGTAGCTCTTGGCCTGGCCCTTGAGGCCGACCTCTTTGGCCTTGACGTTGTAGAAGTCCGACTCCAGGTACTCCAGGGTGAGCGCGAAGTTGAGAATTTCAGCATCGCCTCCACCCCCCTGCGCAAGCGCCTGGGTCACAAACGGCGCCACCGTCCCGGCACCGTAGAGAGCCCCGGTCGCGAGCGCGCCGCGCAGGATGAAACTCGCGCGGGTCAGCCCGCGCACCTCCACGCCCGCCATTTCCGGACTGACCGGATCGACGGGCTCGCTGTGATGAATCGTGGACATTTGACTCAATTCCTTTCTCGAGCGGCGCTTACGCCAGGAACGGCTTGACGGCCGCCAGCACGGTTGACATGTCAGCCGGCTTGGCAAACGCACCATCCGGGGTGATCGACTTCTTGACCAGCGTGCCCAGCGTGGCCGCGTGGCGCGCCTCCACGGTGTGGATCGCCAGCGCGCTCGCCAGCACTTCCGGGTTTTGGATGTTGCCCGCCTGGCCCAGGTAGGCCGACGCGCCGAGGTTCTCCACCGTGTAGGCCAGCATCGCCACCTGGCTTGCGTTTTCGATCGGGAACTTGCCCTGCGGCTTTGCCGCCGGCGTCCCGCCCAGCTTTTCCACGGCGCCTTTGATCGCTTCCACGTGGGTCATCTCCTGCTGGCCGAATTCCTTGATCAGCGCGCCCACCGGGCCCGTAAACAGGCCTGCCGAGACGACCTTGCCGTAGAACTCCGTCTCCAGGTACTCGAGCGTGAGCGCGTAGTTGAGGATCGCTACGTCGCCGCTGGAGCTCGGGGCCGAGGCGGTGCTTGCCGTAGTCGCCGGCGCAGCCGCCGTCGATGCGGTTTTCGAGCTGCTGGAGCCGCACGCCGCCAGCACGAACGCGCCGAAGCTGGCCGCACCCGCGCCGCCGGCCATCTTCAAGAAGCGCTTGCGGTCGACGTCGTCGCGGACGAGCCGCTCGACGAGCCCGACCGGCTGGGGCGCCATCTCGTCATTGGGTGGACTGGACATGTTGGGACCTCCCGTTTGCTAGCGTCGTGCAGGCATCGTCTGAGAGGCCCGCCTTTTCCGGTAATGGATGAGGCCGTGGCGTTCACCCTGTCCTGCGCTATTTCGCAGGCCGGCCTGCGACGGATCACAATCCGACGCAGATCGCAATCACGTCGCGCTCACTCGCGACGACTGTGATCCAACTGACGCGCCCGCGCGTAGAGTGATTCGATGTCCGTGCTGCGGCGCCCCGCCAGACTCACCAACGACCGTCTGCGAAAGCTCGCAGACGAGGAGCTCATGGAGCTCGTCGCCGGCAACGATCCAGACGCGTTCGAGGTGATCCTCGAACGTCACGCCGACGCCGCCTTCTCGCTGGCTTACCGCATGTGCGCCACGCGCTCGCTGGCCGAGGACGTCACACAGGAGGCGTTCCTGGCCCTCTGGCGCGGCGGGGCGCGCTACGACCGTGCGCGCGGCAGCGTGCGCACATGGGCGCTGGGCATCGTGCACAACCGCGCCGTCGACGCGCTGCGCCGCTGCAACGTGCACGAGCGCCGGCGCGCAGGCGACGAGGGAATCGAGGACAGCCTGGAGGCGCCCGAGCGGACCGACGCCCAAGCGATCGGCAACGCCGCCGCCAGCGAGATCCGGGGTGCCCTGGACGAACTGCCCGACGAGCAGAAGCAGGTGATCGAGCTAGCATATTTCGGTGGTTTCACCCATATCGAGATCGCCTCGATGCTCGATCTCCCGCTCGGCACGATCAAGGGCCGCATGCGCCTGGGCCTGCACAAGCTGCGCGGCCAGTTGCACGGCTGGGAGGCGGTAGGAACTTGAGCTCGCGTCTGCCCGAACCCGATTGCGCCGAGCACATCGACGCGGCGCCCTACGTCCTCGGCGCGCTGGAGGACGCCGACAGCTACCGCGAGCACCTGCTCACCTGCGCCAGCTGCCGCGAGGAGGTCGCCGCGCTTTCGCTGGTCGTCGAGGCGCTGCCCACCAGCGTGGCCCCCGCGAAGGCCCCCGCGACACTGCACCAGCGCATCCTCACGACCGTCCGCTCCGAGGCCGAGGTGCTGCGCGCGGCCGGTCCCCACGCCGACGAGGCGCCGCGCGCCGCTGGCCGCTGGCGCGCACGCCGCCTGTCCTTCCCGGCGGTCGGCCTGGCGATCGCCGCCAGCGCCGCCGTCGCAGCCGTGATCGCGATCGCGACGAGCGGCTCCTCGTCGGGCGTACGCGTGACCGCCGCGCATCTGAGCGCATCGCTGCCCGGCGCCAGAGCGTCTCTGCGCCAGGTCGCCGGGCACGCCGAACTGGTCGTGTCGGGCATGCGCCAGCCGCCGCCCGGCAAGATCTATGAGGTGTGGCTCAAACGCGCCGGCGGCGCGCCGCAGCCAACCGACGCGCTGTTCGGCGTGACCAGCCAGGGCAGCGGCACAGCAAGCGTCGGGCAGAGCCTGCACGGCGTGCGTGAGGTGCTGGTCACCAGCGAGCCCCGCGGCGGCAGCCTGCACCCGACCAGCCAGCCGGTCATCGTGGTGACGCTCGCCGCGTAGGATCCCGCGAGCGCCGGCGAGCCTGCCGGGCGCCACCGACACCAAGGAGTCACGCATGCCAGACATCGAGTTCCCCACCGGCGCCGGCAGCGCGCCCGGATACCTGGCCACCCCGGCGAGCGGACAGGGGCCGGCCACGATCGTCCTGCAGGAGTGGTGGGGCCTTGAAGAGCACATCCGCTCGGTCTGCGACCGCTTCGCCGCCGATGGTTTCTTCGCCCTCGCCCCGGACCTCTTTCGCGGCGAGACCACCACGCAGCCAAGCGAGGCCGAACAGAAACTGATGGCCCTCTCGATGGACCAGGCCGAGCACGACATGTGCGGCGCCGCCGACTACCTGCTCTCGCTGCCAGGCGTGCAAGGAGACGGCGTGGCCTCGGTCGGCTTCTGCCTGGGCGGAGGGCTGTCGGTGTGGGCTGCCGCCACCTGCCCCAACATCGCCGCCGCCGTGACCTACTACTACGTCATGCCCCACGGCAAGCCCGACTTCGCCAAGATCAAGGGCCCCGTCCTCGGGCACTTCGGGACCGCCGATCAGTTCGTCCCCACCGATGCCGCCCAGGCGCTGGAGTCAGAGATACGCGACGCGGGCGTCGACGTCACGTTCCACTACTACGACGGGGCCGGGCACGCCTTCTTCAACGACCTGGATCGGCTGGGCACCTATGACCAAGCGCACGCCCAGAGCTCGTGGGAGCGCACGATCGACTTCCTGCGCACCGCGCTCGCTGCTTAGTTGCGACTCGCCTCCCTGCTCGCGGTCGCGGTAACCGGGCCAGGGCTGGCGGTGGGCATCAGCCCCGCCGCCAGCAGCGAACGCGCCGGCTACTGGTCGACGCCCGCGCGCCTCAGCGCCTGCCCGACCAGCGGGACGCCGCACGTGGTCTTCCCCAGCGACAGCCCCGAACACTCCACCGGCGCCGGCGCGGTGGTGTGGGAAGCCTCGGCCAGCTGCCCCGGCGGCCAGGGCGTGCGTGTAGCCACGATCGGCTCCCGCGGTACGCCCGGCCCGGCAACGGCTCCGCGCACGCTGGCCGGTCACGTGCTGGCGGCGCGCGGACCGCTGACCGTCGGCGCAGCCCCGGAGGGGCAGATCGTCATCGCCGGCGCCAGCGATGGAGGTCGCGCGCAAGGCCTGCTGATCGAGGGCGCTGCCGGCGGACCGTTCTCCCCGCTACGCACCGTCTATCTCTCAGGCGCGCCGGTCGCCCTCGCCACGGCCTATCTGGGCGACGTCGCGTTGGCCTCCGCGTCGGCATCTGCACGAGGCGCGGGTGGTCTGAGCGTGCGCCTGCAGCGCCACTACGCCAGCAGCTTCGGGCCGCGTATCCGCGCCGGCGTCGCCCACAGCGCACCGATCCATGCGCTCACACTCGCCCTGGACTACCGCAGCGACGCGCTCGCCGTATGGACCCAGGCCGGCGCGATCTACGCGCGCGAGCTGCCTGCCAGGGGAGGTCCCCAGCCGATCCAGCAACTCGCGCCCGCCGGCGCCCGCACACGACTGACAGCCCTGCTGAGCGACGACTACCGTGCGATCGTCGCCTGGAGCGAGCAGCAGGGCACGCAGACCAGCGTGTACCTGGACCGCTCGGGCACAGGAGTGCGCTTCGCAGCGCCCACCCTGCTGGAGCGCTATGACGACCCCGCCGGGCTGGCCCCGCCCACGGGCTCGCCCAGCCTTGTGCGCCTGAGTTCTGAGAGCGTGATGATGGCCTGGGCAGGAGCTGCCCGGGGACGCTGGGTCGTGCGCACCGCCGCGATCGACCGTACGGGCGCGCCAGCTGTAACCACGATCGCAACGCCAGGACGCGACGCGCTGCTCGAAGACCTCGCGACCGGACCCGACGGCGATGCGCTGGTCCTGTGGAGCGAGCCACAGCAGACCGCGACGGGCAGGCCGAACCTGGAGAGAAACGCAATCTTCGCGGCGCGCGGGATCGACGCCCACCCCGGGCGGTCCATCTTCGCCAAGCCCGAGCAGGTCGCTCCAGCGGGCCCCAACAGCGACGCGACCGTCGCCCTCGACCCCGACAGCGATCGCGCTCTGGCGGTCTGGCGGGGGGCACGCGGCGAGCTGCAGTACGCACTGCGCGACGTCGGCCCGGGGCGCTAAGGGTCCGTCAAGAAATAGATGGCGGGGTCGGGTGGTCGGGCCGTGGATGGGAGGCGCCGCACGCGAGCGCAGACGTGCTGGTGGCACGGCGAGCATCGCGGGTGGCGTATAGCGCCGCGGAACGGCTGCCCGAGACCGTCAGATATTCCTTGACGGACCCTAAGGAGCCATCTCGTAGGAGTCGCAGCGGAGCGTTGAGTAGCCGGTTCGCAAGGGGTCGCACCGCGCGGACGGCGCCTATAGGAAAAGATGCTCGCGGATGGACAGGGACTACGAGCTTCAGACCCACCAGGCTGAGGATCGCCACTGGTGGTATCGGGGGCGGCGAACGGTGCTCGACGGCGTGATCGCGAACCTGGCGCTGCCCGAGCGCCCGCGCATCCTCGACGCAGGCTGCGGCAGCGGGCGCAACATGGTCGACCTTTCCCGCCTGGGGACGGTCACAGGCGTGGAGCTGTCCGATACGAGCGTCTCCCTTGCCCGCGCCCGTGGGGTCGGCGAGGTACTCGCCGGCTCGGTCTTGGAGATGCCCTTCGCGGACGCCAGCTTCGACCTGGCGGTGAGCCTGGACGTGGTCGAGCACCTCGACGATGACCTTGCCGCGCTGCGCGAGCTGCGCCGCGTGGTCGCCCCGGGCGGCTGGCTGCTGGTGACCGTGCCCGCCTACCAGTGGCTGTGGAGCG
>CAVTGI010000010.1:0-59580 GCA_963734225.1 uncultured Solirubrobacteraceae bacterium | reverse complement strand
TGACCGGGAAGCTGGCGACGTTCCACCACCAGTAGTACCAGTGAAAGACGCCGTCGGCGTGCAGCAGCAGCTCCACCCCCACCGACACCAGCGACAGCCCGATCGACAGCGCCCAGCGGTTGGGCAGCCCAAGGATGCGCACGGAGCGATCGGCCGGCAGCAGCTTGGTGAAGACCACGCCGTTGATCGCGAAGAACAGCGAGATCTCGACTGTGAGGCCGATCAGGATCACGAAGCTGCTGCGGCCGGTGACCGTCCACAGTGCCGCGTTGCCGTCGACGTGCAACACCAGCGCGTTGATGATCTCGTTCAGCCAGTCCATCAGCCAGAAGGCCAGGCCGGCCAGCACCGCGCTCCAGTTCTCGCGCTGTGTCTCGACCGCGTAGACGTAGACGACCAGTGCCAGCAGCGTGACCGTCGACCAATCGAACATGCCGGGCGCGCGCAGCAGGTGCTGGGCTTCACGGGTGAACTGCGGGATGCTCGCCATGCCGTCCCGCCCGGCTTTGAGCTAGGAGTGCCCGCCAGGGCCGACCGTGGCGAGATCAGTGCCGAGGTCGCCGAGCGCCGTCCTCGCGGCCTCGTCGAGCACCGCTTTGCCCACGATCAGCCGCCGCGCATCATCTAGGTCGTCGGAACGCCCGAACGTCAGCGCCGCCTTGACCGCGCCGTCCTGCAGGTACCAGTTAGTGAATGATCCGTCGTCGAGCGAGCCGCGCAGGATCTCCTCGTCCCACTCATACGCCGGACCCACGTACTCCAGTTCGCCCCAGTCGCCGAGCACCGAGTAGAAGTACGGCACCGTCTCGTGGGGCACATCGCGTCCGAGCATGTTCAGCGCGACCGTCTTGCCGTGATTGAACGCCACGTCCCAGTGCTCGAGGCGCACACGCGCGCCGTCGTGGATGACCGACTCGTACTCGCATATGTCCCCGGCAGCGAACACGCCGGGCGCCGACGTCTGCAGACGCGAGTCGCACAGCACCCCGCCGCGCTCGCCAATCTGCAGGCCGGCGCGCTGGGCGAGCTGCACGTCGGGCGTCACGCCCGCCCCCACCACCACCGCATCGGCCGCCAGCTCCAGGCCGCCGCGCGTGATCACCTTGGCCACCCGCCCGTTGCCCGAGCCGTCGCCTTCGAAGCGCTCGAGCTCGTCGCTGGCGTGCACCGTCACGCCGTGGCTTTCCAGCAGGTCCTGGAAGAAGCGGCCCACGCGCGGGCCAAAGCCCCGTTCGAGGGTGGCCTGCTCCTGCATCACGATCGTCGCGCGCTTGCCCATCAGCGTCAGCGACGCGGCGACCTCGCAGCCGATGTAGGAGCCGCCGATCAGCACCACCTGCTCGGCGTCTGCCACGCCTTCGCGGATCGCGTCGGAGTTGCCCAGCGTGCGCAGGTAGTGGATCTGCTCTAGCTCACAGCCCTCCACGTTCAGCCGTCGCACGTTGGCGCCGGTGGCGATCAGGGCCTTGCCGAAGGCGACCTCCTGCTTGCTCGACAGCTTCGCCGTGCGCGCGTCCAGGTCAAGGCCGGTCACGCTCGTGCGCGTGAGCAGCTCGACGTCCTGCTGCGACCACCACTCGTCGGGGCGAAACAGCGGCTCCTCGCGGCTCTCCTTGCCGCGCAGGTAGCCCTTGGAGCAGTCGGGGCGGTTGTATGGGGGGTCTGGCTCGCGCCCGACCAGCAGCACCTGTCCCTCGGCGCCTTCCTGGCGCAACCAGCGCGCGCAGTTGGCCGAGGCGAGGCCTCCGCCGATCAGCAGGTAGTCGACCTCGCGGTCTGGCATCGGCGCCACCTTACAACCCGGGCGGGTGGCGCACCGACCAGTGCGCCCACGTGGGGATGTGGTCGAGGACGCGCCAGCGCGGACCCCCTTCGTCGCGGTTGGGCCCTTCGTCGGTCCCTTCATGGCTCGTGTCCAGCCGTAGACCCGCGATGACAATGAACACATGCGCAGTCGGGGAGTCTGTCGCATAGATCGTCACCCATCGCCCCGGTCCGGGTGCGCCCCAGTCGACGTAGTCCTGGGCGAGTGGATTGTCGGCGACGATTTCCGCTAGCGGTCGAATGCCCGCCCTGTAGAGCACATAGTTGACCGTGCTCGAACAGTCCTCTTCGCGCGCGCCCAATGGATCAGGGTGGCCGCCCGGCCCGTACGGCAGATCCTGCAGCTCGTTGCCAGCGACCACCATCGCCTGCACCGTCGCCGGCACGCCCGCGGGCACCAGCGCCAGATGCCCGTCTTGTGATGACAGGATCGCGCGTTCGCCCGCCACAAAGCGGACCGAAGTAGGGCTCTCGTCGATGAGACTCGTGTCCGCGCCTTGCAGTGCCGGTGTTTCTTCGCCGCCTACCGACGCGGCGACTGGGGATAGAGGCATCCCTGAGCCGCGGTAGCGGGCCGCCCAGCGTTCGACCTCCGCCACGTACCAGCTCGCGTGGTTGTAGGCGAAGATCGCCTGCTTGTAGTCGCCAGGCGCCCCCGACGCGCGAAGGTAGTTGGCCGCGCCGTAGATCGCGTCGGCCGGATTCCAGCGATTCGGCCTGCCATCGCCTTCCGCGTCTACGCCGTATGTAGCCCAGGTCGAGGCGATGAACTGCATCGGCCCGCCCGCACCGGCCGCGTTTACCGCGCCCTGCTGGGTGCACGACGGATCCGGGTCTCGCCCGTGGTCGCACTCGACCTTGCCGATCCCCGCAAGGATCGCCCAGTCCAGACCGTACCGCTGCGCGGCTTCTCGGTAGAGGCGCAGGTACAGAGGCGGGATTTCGCTCAGCGCAAGTGCCGAAGTGCCATCGTTCCCGCCGCTGGATGGACTCGAGCCGGCGACGCCGCCCACGCCACCGGCGATCGCGGCGAGCATGGCGACGAAGACGAAGGCGAGCGCGACCAGCGTTACCGCCCCGGCAGCCATCGCACCGGTGCCAGCGATGGGCCCGCGACGTGTCGTCGCCGTGGAGCCGGCCGTCAATCCCGGTCCGTACCGAGTTGGCGTTTGCGTCGCGCCGCTACCTCGAGCGCGTCGCGCATCACGCTCGATTCGCGCTCGGGACGTCCCGCGCCGCGCTCGCGCTCGGCACGTCCCGCCGCGCGCCAGCGGTCGACCGCGGTGCGCTCTGCGCGCGACCTGGGCATCCTGCGCCCCTCGTCTCGCATGCGTTGCTGCAACGTCTTGTCGAAATCGCGGTCCGCCTTGTGGGTATCGCGGCGTCCGAGCTTTGCAGCCGCACCATCGGCCGCGACGCTGCGCGCCGTCTCTGCCAGCTCCCTGCGCAGCCCGAGCTCCCGGTCGATCTCCAGCCGGGCTGCCCGCCGCGCGCGTGGATCCAGCTGCTCGTACTCCGCGGGGCCATAGCCCGCAAGCGCAGCAAGCGCCGCGTAGCTGCGCCGCCCGTCTGCTGGCCCGCCAACCCCCGACCTGCCGCGCGCCGGCGGCAATGCCGCTTGCGCGTCGAGGAAGCGCTCGCGCTCCTGTAGCTGCTCGCGCGAAAACGGGTCGCCCGTCCTGCGCATCGCCCGCTCGCCCTCGTCCGCCGTCTTGCGCGCTGCGCTCAGCTGTGTCTGCTCGTGCGCGATCTCACCCTCGATGCGCTGGCCGCGATGTCCGAGCTCGGCCGCGCGGCGCGTGTCGCCGCGGGCGAGCGCCCCCGTCCGCGCCTGCTGCACGCGCTGGAGCTGCGCGCGCTTGTCCGACATGGTCTGCTGCGCTTGCGGGGCGCTATGCATCCGTGCGAGCGCGTCGCCGTGCTCGCGTTCCAACGTGCGCCGCACCTGCTCGTTGGCACCCGCCCTTGCTCGTTGGCTGGCCGCCTGCTCGCGCCCGCGACGCTGCTCGACGCTGGGCGCCTGGCCCCCGAGCTTGTTCATCGTCCAGCGCGCCGCCCCAATCGCTTTGCGCGGGGTGTCCAACACGTTGCTGACACGCCGAGCGATCGACCGAGAGGCGCCGGCGGGCGTGCGCGACCCGCCGCTCTCGCGGCCGAACGCGCCTTCGGCGAGGCCGAGCGCCTGATGGCGACGCACAAAGGCGCCCCACCAGAACGCCGACATCAGCAGCCACTGGGTCCACCAGCCAAGCGTCTGCAGCTCAGAGAGGATCGCGAGCACCGCCAGCACGACGCCCAGCAAGAACGAGAACAGCAGCTTGGAGACCACCGCGCCCAACAGTTGCGTGGCCCATCTGCGAAAGACCATCCGCCCACCGTCGCCGAGCGCCGGCGCGAGCACCATCCCCGGTGTCAGCAGCAGGTACAGCAGGCTGAAGATCGCCGCAGCCAGCAGCCGCAGCGCGATGAACCCGAGCAGCAGCACCATGCCGAGCACCCCCGCCGCGATCAGCAGCAGACCGCCCAGGCGCGCCAGCGTGCCGCTGGCGGTGCGAAACTCGGCCTGCGCCGCTGCCGGCCCGTGACAGCTGTCCATTTCGCTGCTCTCACAAAGCGCCCGCAGCAGCGAGCCCGGTTCATTGATCGCGTTGCGCGCCGGGCCGTTCGCCGGCAGCGCCAGGAAGATCGCGCCGTTGCTCCTGGCTTCACGCAGCAGTGCGGCGCTGTGTTCCAGGGCCTTGGCCTGAGTGCTGCCCTTCGCGACGCATGGTCTGAGCAGATCGTTGATATCGAAGCCGCAGCCGATCAGCGCGAGCTCGCCCGCGGCGATCTTCGCCGCCGCCGCACGTAGGGTCGGTTCGAGACGGGAGGGATTCCTGCACCAGTCGACATCGCCGAACTCCAGGTAGCACCACGGCGCTTCGATTGCCGCCGCAAAGACCGTGTCCATGCTGCGTGCAAGCGCTCCCCCGGCGCTTGCCGGGGTGCCGCGCGCGGCCACCGCGAGGGTGCCCAGGCTCGCCTGGTTGGCCCATCCGCCGAGCGCGTCCACCGTGCCCGTGGGATCTGCGATCACCCACAGTCCGGCGACCATCATCGCCGCCATCAGCAGCGCCTGGCCGAGCGTCTCGGCCACGCGGCGGCGGACCAGCCCGTTGTACAGAGCCAGCACGGACGCAACTGAGAGCACGATCACCAGCCACGGCTGGGTCAACGTCGCCTGCGCCTGGCGCAGGCCCGCGCCCACGTCTGCCGTGGTGCTGTCGAGCACATCGATCGTGAAGCACCACTCGAGCATCACCACGACCGCGTGCACCATCCACACGATCGCCATCCACAGCGGCATCACGATCGTGTCCTGCTCGAAGCTGGATGGACTCACTCCCAGCAAGCCCGTGTCGATGTGCACGTCGATCCCGTAGTTGCCAGTCGGCGCAGCCGCTGCGACGAAGCCCGACGTTTCACAATTGCGCCTGCCGCTGGCGGGCAGTTCGCCTGCGCCCAGCACGCCTTTGCACAGGGGGCTACCCAGACCATTGCTGACCAGCGGGTCGGCTTCCGCCTGCGGTGAGCTTTCGGGGTTGGAGCCTTCCGTTGCGCCAGCGCCGTCCGACGACGGGTTGCCGGTGCTGAGCGGAGGACCGCTCGAGGCCGTGGGGACATTTGGCGTCGCGCTCGACGCGATCGCGTCTGTGCGCGCGAGGGCTGCCGCACTGGTCGACTGCCATGTGACGCTCGCGCACAGCGCGATCAGCGCGGGCCTTGCGAGCCGTCGGCCGCTGTTCACCCTGGTCGCGGGGTGGTCGACAGCGCGCGCAGCAGCGACGGCACGACCACATCCACCTGGATCGCCTCCACGCGCCCGGCGTGGTCGCGGAACAGGCAGCGCCCGGCATCGAGCTCCAGCAAGCTCGCACGATTCCTCGAGTCCTCGGGGTCCAGTCCCAGCAATGCCAGGGCGCGCGCGGCCTCAGCCTCGGAGCGCATCCCGAACACGAACGTCGCACCGATCAGGTTCGCGAGCGACTCGCGTTCGCCGACGAGCGTGTCCGTGACCAGTTGCGTGCTGATGATCGGCACGGCGAGCTCCGAGCGGCCCATCCGCTGCAGCGACGCCAGCAGCGTGCGACCGGCCGGGTCTCCGAGCAGCCGCCATCCCTCGTCAAAAGAGAACAGCTTCAAACGCTCGCGCTCTGCACCCATCAGGTGCATGGCGAACATCGCGATCAGGCGCACGATCTGCTCGCCAACCCGCTCAGCTTGTGAATACTCCGAGCGCCGCGCGCCCGGCTCGGGACCGGGCAGGTCGCGGATCGGCAGGTAGGTGACCTGACGATGCCCGACCGGCGGCAGCTTGACCGCGGGATCGGCAAACCCCAGCTGCGTCAGTCCTGAGCGGGCGTACACCTCGAGCGCCCTACCAACCTGAGCTTCTGTCTGGTCCCCATCGGTCAGGGCCCTGACAACCTCCAGGCAGGTGGGCTCGCGCGACCCGTTGAGCACGCGGTCCACGGCGCTCAGCACCGCTGTCTCCCATGCAGGCTCGGCCCGCTCCGGCAGCAGGTCGCGCAGAAAGGAGACGGCGGCGTCCTGTCGCAGATGTGCCGGAGCCACGCGCAGCGGGTCGAGAACGCCACGCAGCGCGGGGTCAGGACGCAGCGTCACGCACTCCGCGTGCGGAGCCACCTCCTCCAGCAAGATGGAAGCGGTGATCGCCCTTGGGATCGCAGTCGACCACCCGCGCCCCCTGCAGAAACGCCTCGTACTTGAGCTTTTGAGCGAGCGTCGTCTTGCCCGACCCGAGCGCTCCCACGCTCAGGATCGTCGCGTTGCGGTCTCTATCGGACCCCTCGCGCAGGTTGAAGCGCACCGGCTGTCTGGACCCCGACAGGGTGTGCCCGAGATAAAAGCCCTTGGTCGAGCCGGCCGCGTGCGTGGCGGTCGGCATCATCGCTGCCACCTGCTCGGCCGTCAGCGTGTCGTCATAGCCAGCCACCCTGGTCCGTTGGGCGGGCAGGTGTTGCATGAACAGCGCCAGCTGGTCGCCCAGCGGCCTGTGCAGGCGGATCTCGCCGTAGGCCTGCCGGCACATCTCCACGCGCTCCTCCAGCTGCTCAGGCGCGGAGGCTGCGACCGCGATGGCAAGCGTCGCGCGCAGCAGCGGCGGCCTGCTCGACGCCTGTAGGTAGGCAAGCAGGTCCCTCGCTTCCTGCGTGCGCTCGTATCCCAGGTCTGAGACGCCCTGCTCGCCGTCGGACTCCGCCCGCACGATCTGATCGGCGTCCTGGATGCGCCTGCGCGCGATCCTCAGCGCCAGCTCGTTGGGGAGATAGCGCGCGTTCAGCGACAGGTCGATGCCGAATGGCAGGCTTTCGGCTGGCGCGAACATCAGCTCGGCGCGTGCGCCCGGGAACTGCACGCGCTCGGGCAGCGCCCCCGTCACCAGCTGCGCCTGCCAGCTAGTCCCGAGCTCGGACTCGATCTTCAGAGCCCGTCCGCGGTGCTCGACATAGCCGTCCATCCAGCGCATCACATCCCCCTCCAGAGGCGCCAGCACGGCCTCGTTATTGCGTTCGAACACGAGGGCCCTGGGCTCGTGCAGCCCGTCGACAACCGGCTCGCCCAGACCGCGGCAGAAGGCCCTGCGAACAAGCCACTGCAGCTCCACGGTGCGTGCTTGGCGCACGGGCACCAGCCCCGCCACGCGCGCGTGCGCCTGATCGGCGCGAACCCGCGCGCGCTCGAGCTCGGACGCCTTGAGAAGGCGCCGGTCGCGTAGCGACAGCGCGCGTCCGAGCGCTCCGACCAGGTCGCGGGGATGGCGCTCGGCGGCTTTGGATATATACGAGGCGATGTCGCGCTCGGGGTCGCGCAGGCTGACCAACAGGAACACTGTCGGCTGGGCTTGCCCGATGTCGCCCAATCGCCGCCCATGCTCCTCGACGTAGCGCCTTCGCGTGCGTGCGTGCGGCCACGGCGAGCCGCTCTCCGGTCCGTGCTCGCCGCTCATCTCGCGCACGTATCGCTGCAACTGCCAGCGTCGGCAGACTCGCAGGATCTGCACGTCAGCCTCGATCGCCTCCAACGCGCCAAGCAGGGAAAGAAAGCGCGTCCGCTTGCCCTCCTCGCTCAACCAGGCATACGAGGAGACCTCCACGGCGAACGCCGCCCAGGCGTCGTCGAGCCCCTGTGCGAACACGCAGTTGCCATATACGAACGCGATCGGCGGCCTCACCGGCTCACCCGCTGTCGAACCAGCTCGCGCCGCTGTTGGGCCAGCAGCCGCACGCCCCGCTCCAACCAGATCACCTGGGCTCGGTCAAGCGTTCGCCCGCCCGACGTCGCGCGCACAATCACAGTCGGCCTGCGCCCTCGACGCACCAGACCGGTGGCGCCCCGCTCGATCGTCGTGCCGGCACGCTCGTGCTCGACAGCCACCAGCACCGCCCCCGGGCCCGTGTAACGAAGGCGACGCACGCGCGCGTCTGAGCCGTCGGGCAAGAACAGGATCTCCTGCGGACGCCATCTCTGTCCCGCGCTCGCATGCCGGCACGCCCCCGTGCTATGCCGTGGCCTGACCCGATAGCGCGCCAGCGCGTGGGCCGCCAGATGGAAGGGGCGGCCCTCGATGCGGATCACGCTGAGCACGCTCGCGCTCGCGGCCGGCAGCGCGAGATCGCGCAGATACCACGGCAGCGCCTTGGCCAGCTCTCCGACAGCCGGCAGGCTCCCGGCGATCAGACACGCAGCAAGGATCACCAGGAAGTAGACGATCCCCAGCACCGGCACCCCCCCGGGATTTAGCCGCAGCCGATCCACGCGGTACAGGCGTCGCTCCAGATCGAAGACCCTGCGAAAGGAGCGGATCTCGATCACTGAGAGGACCCGAACAGCGAGCTGACCGTGTCGCGCAGCAGGCTCACCCCCGCCGGGGTGGCCAACAGCACCGCGACGATCCCCACGGCAAACACGCCTGCCGCCTCCTTGAAGTCGCGGCGAAAGGCGAGCACGGTCGCCGCCACCGCAAATGCAAGGCCGATCAGGCTCATTGCAACCGCTCGCCCCGTGCTGCCTGCCTTGGCCGCCGCCGATTCAAGCGAGCTCGCGCCCTGTTCCCCGGGTGGCTGTTGCTGCCCGGCCGCTGGACTGGGTCCGGCCACCGCCGCGCGGGCAGTCGGGGGCATCGTCGTGATGCATATGAGCAGCGCTGTCATCAGTAGGCACAGACGGAGGTTGTTCATCGCGCTCCTTTGGTCGAGTGGGTGTTCTCACAGCCGGCCACCAGATCCGGCTCTACGTGTCGGGGTCCGTCTGCACGGCCGACACCTCCCAGCGGCCCTGCTCGCGGGCCACATCGAGTTCGTAGGCCAGCGAGTACTGGACGCCGCGCCCGTCGCGCGCCTGCACGACGGCCAGCACCGAGCCCCCGCCGGGGCTCCAGGCCAGGCGCTGCAAGGACTCCAGGCTCAGTGGCATGCCCGGCAGCGACACATGCGCGTTGGCGGTCAGGTCCGCCGCAAGCTCGCCCGGCGAACCCGCGAGGTAGTTGCGCAGCGCGCGCTGCACGACGGTTGCGAGCGCGGAGTCGGTAACTTCGCGCAGGCGCGTATCGAGCTGAGCTGGACCGGCGGCCGGTGCGCCTACGAAGGCCGGATAGCCGCCCAGCGCCAGCGTGCCGTTGGCCGTACGGATCACGCTCACTGTCAGGTACAGGAGGCCGGCCGTATCGGTCTGGGCTGCCAGCGTGTAGATGTGCTCGCCCGCCAACGGCGTGCGTTCCTGCACGACTTCGATCCATTCGACCTGCTGCTCGCCACTCGAAGGGAGCTGCAGGCCGGTGTCCGGTTCCATTTGCGACCCGACGAACGGCTGCAGCGAACGCGCGCTGGCCTGCGGTTCGGCAGCGTTCCAGGTCAGGTAGCGACGCGCGAACAACGTCGCGAAGCCTTCCGCCGCCGGGTCGCGCGGCGTCAGCGCAGACCTTGTTTGGACCGGCGCGGCCGCCCGGGGCGGCGCCACCGCGAAGCGCACGCTCGCCGCAAACCCGGCCGCCGACGCCGCGCACAGCACGTAGCGCGGAAGCTCACGTGTCAGACGGATCCACCACAGTGGGCGCGTGGTGACCGTTACAGCCACTGACGTCAGTTCGCTGTTCAGCGCCCCCTTCACCGTTCGAAGCCGAACTCTGCGCGTGCGGGCGACGCTCCGGTGGCCGAAGCGCTCGCCCGAGGCCCGTCCGGAGAAGACTCACCGACGACACGCTGAACTCCAGACGAGTCGTCGACCGCGACAGCGCCAGCCGACGGAACGTCAGAAGCGACGCCCGTCGTGGCGACATACGTCGGCTGAAGGTTCGCTGCGACCCGTCGCACCGAGCCCGGCGCATGCGTGTCCACCTTGATCGCAACTGCCCGGGTGTCGCCTAGCCTCGCGCGCCCGCCAGCCTCAACCCTGCCCCCGTGCTGGGATCTGCGGCCAAGCCCGTCTGCGA
The DNA here is from genome assembly GCA_963734225.1 of uncultured Solirubrobacteraceae bacterium. GTDB lineage: Bacteria > Actinomycetota > Thermoleophilia > Solirubrobacterales > Solirubrobacteraceae > Palsa-744. The sequence continues at coordinate 49,265 of CAVTGI010000010.1, read as the reverse complement.
GCATGCTTGCCCGCCATACATGCGTAGGCGACACGCGTGCCGGGCCGATCGCCTCTGCCGCCGTGCGCAAGCTGCGATCGAGACTACGTCGTGAGCCCGTGACCGGCGAGAGGTAGTTGACGACGACGAGGCCGCCCACCGCGCTCACCGCACTGCACAGCATCGCCGCGCCCACGAGCCGGCGGTGCCATCGCTCACTCCCAGGTCGCTCTGCCCCTTCGGGGCGTGCCGTCTGCAGAGCGTCAACCCAATCTTCGGCGAGGAACTCCTGTTCGTCGAAGACGCGGTAGACCTGTCGCGGCGCCCGGCTCAGCAGCATCATCTCGACGCCCCGCCGGCCCAGCGACCGGAGGGCACGCGGGCGGCCGGAAGCCGGAGAGGGGAGAACTCCGAGTTCCGGCCGCTTGCGCGCGGATGGGCCTCGCCGGTCGCTCGTCCGTTCAACCGAGCGTCGGCGTCCCTGGGAACGCGCCTATGAGCGGGGGGAGTGATGGTCATAAGCGGTCCCTGTCTCTTCTTCCGACGGCCGCTTTGCAGGCGGGACATCGGCCTCGTCGAGCGCCATCAGAGTTCGCAGCCGGGCACGCGCGCGCTGGGCCACCTTGCGGTACTTCTCGCCAGACCAGCCGAAGCGCCGGCAAAAATCGGCGCAACCGCCATCCAGCAGCTGATGGGCCAAGACCAGCCGTTGGTCGGGGCTCAACGCTCGGACGTGCAGCTGCACACGACGCAGATCGTGGCGCAGCATGACCTGGCGCTCGACCTCCGCGCGGCGGTCGACGATCGCTATCTCATCCTCATTGCCGAGCGGGACCGCAGTCTCCAGCGCCGCCTGCATGGGACTGCGTCCTGCGATCGCACGCCTGCGGTCATGTACGCGCGATTCGAAACGAAGCTCGAGCGCGTTTGCGATGTGCAATCGGCTCGCATATGCGCCTCCCTGTTGCGCGTGCGCGAGCAGCTCGAGCGTCGCCACGCTGTAGCAATCCTCCAGGTCCTCGCGGCGCAGCCGGTGGCGATGGGCCCGCAGCAGCACCTCGCGCTTGGCGCGCGCCACGATCGCGACTTCCTCGACCAGATCGCAGGCGCGAACGCCCGGCAAGGCGCGCCGTCCGGTGCTCCATTTCTGCGGCTGGGGCTCGGATCGGGTAGACACATGGGCATGTCGCGCCCGGTCGCCAGCAGACCCCCCCTCCAATTCGCCGCCGTGGCCGTCGCGCTGTCGGCGATCCGCGGGGCCGCGAGCGCATGAGCCTCAGCGACCGCCTGCACGATCTCGACCGCCGCCAGCAACACAGCCGCCGGCTGGCCTTCCCCGCAGCGGTGATCAAGAAGTTCTCAGACGATCAGGCCGGGCAGCTGGCCGCGCTGATCGCCTACTACGGCTTCGTCTCGCTGTTCCCCCTGCTGCTCGTGCTCGTCACCGTGCTCGGCTTCGTGCTGCAGGGCGACCCCAGCGAGCAAAAGCGCATCCTCGACGGCACGCTCGGGCAGTTCCCGCTCGTCTCAGACCAGCTGCGGCTGCAGTCGCTGACCGGCAGTAGCGTCGGGCTGGCGGTCGGCGTGATCGGATCGCTGCTCGCCGGCATGGGCATCACCGGCGCCACCCAGAATGCCTTCAACCGCATCTGGCACGTGCCCTTCAAGCACCGCCCCGACTGGCTGCACGCCCGCCTGCGCGGCCTGGGCATGCTCGCAATCCTGGGCACGCTGTCGATCGTCTCCACCACTGCCGCCGGCTACGTCGGCTCGGCCAGCCACGCCGCGCTCGCCGTCGTCGCCGGCATCGTCGTCGCGTTCGCGCTCAACCTCGCGCTGTTCATGACCGCCTTCAAACTGCTCACCGCCGTCGACGTGCCCTGGCGCGACCTGCTGCCCGGCGTGATCGTGGCCGCCGTCTTTTGGCAGCTGCTGCAGCATCTCGGCGGCTTCTACGTCGACCACGAGCTCAAGCGCACCGGGCCGCTGTACGGCGTGTTCGCGCTGGTGCTCGGGCTGCTCGCCTGGCTGTACCTCGGCGCCCAGTTGACGATCCTGGCCGCCGAGGTCAACGTCGTGCGCTACCGCCGGCTGTGGCCGCGCAGCTTCTTCTCAGATCCGCTGCTGGACGCCGACCGCCGCGCGCTCACCTCCTCGGCCGAGGTCGAGGAGCGCGTCGACGAGGAGAACGTCGAGGTCAGCTTCGACGACCCTTAGAACCGAGCTATTTCAGTGGCACGGTCACGTCGCCTTTTTCTTTGAGCAGCTGATCCCAGGTGTCGAACGCCATGCAGAAGCGCCCGCCAACCCCGAACTGCGTGCCCCAGCTGTTCCAGAACCACACGAGTTTGTTCTCCGCGTCGATCTGATCGGCGACGATCTCGTGGCCGCCACGGACGGTCGCGCCCGGCGCGATCTCGACGAGGCCTTGCGCATCGGGCGTGTCGAAGCTCGTGTACCAGCTGATGCCGGTGATCACCGGACGCAGCACGAGCGCCTGCAGGGCGTGCTCGATGCCGAACGCGTGCGTGTAGGAGCTGATCAGGCCCAGCTGCTTGGCGGCCTTGCAGACCATCAGGCCGCTGCCGCCCGGGTCGTTGGGCGGATACGGATCGCCCTCTAGGCTCGTCTCTTTTTCGTACACGTGGACCGCTTCGGCCTCGTTGAGCGGGGCGCCGCCCGAGAAGTTGGGTGCCGAGTCCAGGGCGCCGCACAGGGCGTTGGCCGTGCACGAGCCCAGTTCGCCCTGGTTGAGCGGCAGGCCGGTCGCTTCGTGCTTGACGTCGACCACTTCCGGCGCCTTCTCGGCCTCATATGCGAGCGAGCGCGCATCGTGGTGTATGTGGCGGCCGAGCCGCTTGCCCTCCACGACCTGCTCGCGCAGCTCCTCTTTGACTATTCCGTCGCTTGCCACGTGTGCCTCCCTTTCGAATGGACGTGGGCCCCCAAAGCCCCGGTACAAGAGTTCTATTTGCTGAGAACGTGGCTGTCAATGAATTCGACCGAGATAGACACAACCTGGGCAACGTCGGCGGCCGAAGCACCATCGCAAGACCCCGAGAGGCACGATCGCATCTCGCGCTGCACCGCATATTTGGCTCTACGGAGCCTTTTCAGGCACGACCACAGAAGTACTTGCGCACGCAACCACCCCGCGCTATACTAACTACACTTTCGTAAGCTCATATGGAGCGATCACCTATGTCACCTGCCTCGCAGAAACCAGCAGTCCAGCCCACAGCATCGTCCCCGCAGGGGGAGCCCCAGCCGCACATGCGCCTGATCCCACTCGACGACACCGTCGTGTTCCCCAACATGGGCATCACCCTCACGATCGACGTCGGCGATGACGAGCGCGTCGTTCTCGTGCCTCGCCACGAGAACGAGTTCCTCGAGGTGGGCACCATCGCAGAGGTCTCCGAGCAGATCCGCCTGCCCGGCGGCGGTCGCGCGGTGGCCATCTCCGGCCAGCACCGCGCATTGATCGGCGCAGCCCAGACAGGACCCGAAGGCGAGCTGCGCGTCGAGGTCGACGAGCGCCCCGACGAGGTGCCCGTCGACAAACGCACACGCGAGCTCGAGCGCGAGTACCGCGCCACCGTCGAGGAGATCCTCGAGTTGCGTGGCGACGATGGGCGCATCTCCGCCTTCCTGCGCGCGATCGCCGAGCCCGGCGCGCTGGCCGACTCCTCCGGCTACTCCCCCAATATCTCCTACGAGCAGAAGGTCGAGCTGCTGCGTACGCTCGACGTCACCGACCGTCTGGAGCTCGCGCTGAAGCTCCAGCGCGAGAGCCTGGCCGAGCTGCAGGTGCGTAAACGCATCCGCGAGGACGTCCAGGAGGGCGCCGACAAACAGCAGCGCGAGTACTTCCTGCGCAAGCAGATGGACTCCATCCGCAAGGAGCTCGGCGAGGACGACGCGTCCGTGGTCGACGAGTACCGCACCAAGATCGCAGACGCCCACATGCCCGAGGCCGTGCAGGAGCAGGCGGTAAAGGAGCTCGCGCGCCTGGAGCGCATGGGCGAGCAGACGGGCGAGTCGAGCATGATCCGCACCTACCTCGATTGGCTGATAGCCGTGCCCTGGGACAAGCGCTCTGAGGAGCGCCTTGACCCGGTCGCGGCGAGGGAGGTGCTCGATGCCGATCACGCCGGACTGGAGGACGTCAAGGACCGCGTCACCGAGTATCTGGCCGTGCGTAAGCTGCGCCAGGACCGCGGCATCGAGGCGGACCCGAAGTCGGGTGCGATCCTCACCCTGATCGGCCCCCCCGGCACCGGCAAGACCTCCATCGGCGAGTCGATCGCCCGCGCCACCGGACGCGAGTTCGTGCGCATGTCGCTCGGCGGCGTGCGCGACGAGGCCGAGATCCGCGGGCACCGGCGCACCTACATCGGCGCGCTCCCCGGCCGCTTGGTCAGGGCCCTGCGCGACGCCGGCACGATGAACCCGGTGATCCTGCTCGACGAGGTCGACAAGGTCGGCGCGGACTGGCGCGGAGACCCCTCCGCGGCACTGCTCGAGGTCCTCGACCCCGCGCAGAACCACTCCTTCCGCGACCACTACCTCGACGTCGAGCTGGACCTCAGCCAGGTCATGTTCATCGCCACCGCCAACGTCGCCGACACGATCCCCGGCCCGCTGCTCGACCGCATGGAGGTCATCAGCTTCGACGGCTACACCACCGAGGAGAAGCTCGCGATCGCCAAGGGCTATCTGTGGCCGCGCCAGCGCGAGCGCAATGGCTTGCGCGACGACGAGGTGGAGATCTCCGACGAGCTGCTGCGCACGATCATCTCCGAGTACACGCGCGAGGCCGGCGTTCGCAACCTCGAGCGCAACCTCGGCACGGTGTTGCGCAAGACCGCCACGCAGATCGCCTCGGGCAAGGCCAAGGCACCCGTGAAGATCGACCTGGAGATCGTGCGCGACGCGCTCGGACGCCAGAAGTTCTTCCAGGAGTCGGCCGCCCGCACGGCCACGCCCGGCGTGGCCACCGGCCTGGCCGTCACGGGCGCCGGTGGCGACGTGCTGTTCGTCGAGGCCACCGCCATGAAGAACGGCGGCAAGGGTGGCGGCGGCATGGTCCTCACCGGCCAGCTGGGCGACGTCATGAAGGAGTCCGCGCAGATCGCGCTCTCCTACGTGCGCGGCCACGCCGAGGAGCTGGGCATCGACGAGCACGCCTTCGAGCAGAAGGAGTTCCACGTGCACGTGCCCGCCGGCGCGATCCCCAAGGATGGCCCGAGCGCGGGCGTGACGATGGTCACCGCCTTGGCCTCGCTGCTGTCCGGGCGCCCGGTCAAGCACACGGTCGGCATGACCGGAGAGGTCACGCTGCAGGGACGCGTACTGCCGATCGGCGGTCTCAAGCAGAAGGCGCTGGCCGCCCACGCGGCCGGACTGACCGACGTGATCCTGCCCGAGCGCAACAGGGGCGATCTGGACGAGATCCCCGAGGAGGTCCGCGAGCAGATGACCTTCCACCCGGTGATGACCGTCCAGGAGGTCCTCGACCGAGCGCTCGAGCCGGCGCGCGAGCACGCGCAGCTGTCCTAACCGAGCGATCCCGTGTCACGCGCCGCTCGCCGATGTCAGCCAGTCCCCGTGGAGGTCCGCCAGACGGCGGACCTCCTGGAGCGGCGCTGGCAGCTGTCGATCCTGTATGCGGCTCTGACCGGCGCGCTGCGCTTCAACGAGTTCGTCGACGCCGTCGCCGGCATCTCTCCGCGCATGCTTTCAGAGCGACTGCGCGACCTCGAGGCCGCGGGGCTCGTCCAGCGCACCGTTATCCCGTCCAGCCCGCCCACAGTCGAGTACCGCCTGACCGAGCGCGGGCGCAAGCTCGGCCCGATCATCGAGGCGATGCGCGAGTACTCGCGCGGGTTCTAGGCTCGCGCCGGCCCACAGCGGCGCTCATCCAGGTCCCCATCCCACCCCGGCCGCGCTCACGGCCCGGTGGACAGAGTCCACAGGAGGTCCTCGTGGTAGACCTCGTGTTCGGGCAGGGCGCGCAGGGTCGAAGGTGTTGACAGCACGACGCTGGTTGAGCTCAGCGCCGAGGCGATCCAGGCGCCCAAACCGTTGTGTGCGGCCGCCGAGACGATCGTCGTCTGGGTGGAGGCGTCCAGCGCGCAGCCGGAGCTGCACTGGAAGGTCGGCGCGCCGAGCAGCCCACCAAGGGTGATCCACGATGCGCCGGACGTGTTCAGCGCCAGCGAGCCGGCGGGCAGTGTAAAGCCCCCGCTCACATATGAGTGCGCGGCTGTCGAGCCGCAAGCGCTCGCCCCGTTTTCGCAGTACTGCTTGAAGACCGCGCTCTTGCCTGTGCCCGTCTTGCCCTTCACGGTCACATTCCAGCCTGATTCCGAGAGCGTGTCGTCAACCGCGAACGTGGCCATCGTCGCAAACGTCTTCTGTGCTTCTCCCTTGATCTGGACGGTCGCCAGCGAGGGCACGCTCGGGGCCAGGTCGAAGCTCAGCCCGCCCGCGCCCGGCTTGAGCGCAATCGCTATCGCGCCCCATGGAGAGCTCGCGCCGATCGTCCCCGTCTTGGAGACGGTTCCGGCCGTGGCCTGCAGCCAGTCTGCATCCTCGCTCGTGATGTCCGGCGAGCTGCCCGTGGCGCTTCCTTCCGCGAGATTGCTGGCGCCTGTGGGCGGCGTGATGGTCGTTGCGCTGCCGGAGTGAAATGCCACGGCACCAAACACGACCATCGAGTTGTTCGCGGTGGTCGTCACAGATGGGTAGCTGAACGAGGTGGCGTTGGTGGCACCGGCGGGATTGGTCCCTACTGGGAAGGTGTTCTCGATCGGGCTGCTCGTTTCGACGCCGACGTAGTCGAGGATCCGCGCCACGGCCGCACGGGTGCTACCCAGGCTGATCGTGTAGGAGGCGCCGACGTCGCCCGCGGCGGCGACCTTGTAGGCGATGACCGTGTAGCCGCCGCCGAGCGTGCCACCGCTGTAGTTGGTGCCCGCATAGACGCTCGTCCATTCCGAGGGCGCCGAGAACGCCGTGGAGCCGCCATTCGTGTCGATGGCCATGATCAGGAAGTCCCCCACGGTCACGTTGCTCGGCGCGCTGAGCAGCATTGATGAGGCGCCCGCGGTCGTCGCCGAGCTTGCGCTGCGAAAGTAGATCTTCGCCTGGGCCGACCCCACGGGGATCACCAGGGCCAAGACGCACGCGAGCGACAGCACCGCCGTGCGCGGGGCACACCGGTCTGCCGCTCCGCGCCCGCGGGCGGCGCTGCTCCCCGCGTGTGCTCGGCGCCCGCCACTAGACCGGCGTGGGCACACGGGCGCCGCCGTCGGTCTCGCGGAGATGCGCGAGCAGCTCAACCACATTGGCCTCGCCGTTGGCGAGGTGCACGTTCACGGTCACACCGGCGCGCGCGTTGCCGGCCTGCTCGACGTGCCGGCGCAGATCGGCGGCCAGCGCCTGCGCGGTGTCGGCGGCGGTGTCCGGCGCCACCACCAGCAGCCGCCGGGCGTCCAGCCGGCACATGCGATCCGAGCGGCGCAGGCGTGCACGCACGGCGGGCGCCAGCGCGAGCACGGCGCCCCCATCGTCGGCGACGGCGACCGTGATCAGGCTCAACGGCTCACCATTCCTCCTGCTCGCCGCGAGCGCGCCTTCGAGCACCCGTACCGGCGAGCCGACGCCAGCCCGGCGCCGGCGCACGAGCACGAGCGCGAGCACGAAGAACAGTCCGATCAGACCACCGGCTGCGCCGAGCAGTGCCGCAAGCCAGGTGGCAAGGCCCGACGAGCGATGCGCGGGAGCAGGCGCCTTGGGCCCGCCGTAGACCTGCTGGGCGAGGGCCGCGGCACGGCCGAAGTGCACGACCGTGTCGAGCCGAGCGGTCCCGCCGGCATAGCTGAGGTTCGCGCGGACGCTGTAGACGGTGCCCTGGCGCGGATGCTCGCCGGGGGTGGGGATCGGGTAGGCGATCGAGGTCCCGGTGACGAACGTGCCCGGTCCGAGCGCTACCGAGGCGACCGTGCGCCGGCCCTCGCTGATCAGCGCTCGTCCGTGGGTGTTTTGGAGGATCACGTTGCCGGGGTTGCTGGCGAGCAGCAGGAAGGTCAGCGCGGAGGGCTGACGCTGGACTTCGGCGCCGGTGAAGCGGATCAGCGGGCGGCGCGGGCCGGCGATCGAGACCTCGACGCCGATCACATAGCGATCCACGCTGGCGATCGAGACGCCCTTGCGCACCGTGGCGCCTGCGCCCTGATCGAGCGCTTCGATGCTGACGCCCGACAGGTAGTCCCCGGGCACGGCGCCGGTGGGAACGAGAACCGACACCGGCACCATCGCGCTGCGGCGCGGCGCGAGCACGACGAGGCCGTTGCCGATATGCAGCCAGCTGGTCGATCGACGCGCCTGTGAGCCGGGCGAGGCATAGCCGGAGCCGAGCGTGCTGAGCGTTTCCCCGTTGACCGCCGCCAGCGCGACGCGCAGCTGCGCTGCCCCCGCGTTGTGCAGCTCGATCTCGCCCGCCTGCACGACCCGGCCTGGTCGGGCCTGCAGCTTGAAGTAGCTGAGCCCGTCCGGGGCGCTCGGGCGGGGCACGACGACCAGGCCCGATTGGGCGTCCGCGAGCGCGGGGCGCACGCCGCACAGCCCGGCTGCCGCGAGAGCCAGGACCAGCAGGGCGCCCAGCGCCGGTCCGGCGGATAGGCGAACGGCTCGCATCCTGCGGCTGGCGGGAGCGCACGAGAGGGCGCGGCAGGGCGATGTCATCCCCGGCTCGTTCGCCGGTCAATCGTTGTTTCCTGCTCTCAACCCCGCGCCTGCGGCGATCTTGCCCGCGCGACGGTGACGACTGTGCCTACGGGCCGGTGCTGAGGGTCCAGAGCAGGTTCACCTGGTAGACCTCGTGTGCGGGGAGCGCTTTCAGCGTCGAGGGGGTGGCTAGCGAGAGGCTCGTAGCGGTGAAGCCGGTCGTCGCCCAGGTGCCCATGCCGGCGCCGACTTCAGCGTGCGCGATCTTTTCTTTGGTCGCGTGATCCATGGGGCAGCCACTCCCGCACACGAACACCGGCGCCGTGCCGCTCGATTCTTTTTCCGCTGTGAAGCTTGCGCTGGTGCTGTTCAACGTCAGCGAGTTGGCCGTCAATTCAAAGCCGCCGGCGACATAGCCGACCGTGCCACAGGCCGCTTCGGTGCAGTACTGCTTGAACACGGCGCTTTTGCCGCTGCCCGTCTGCCCTTCGACGGTGACGTTCCAGCCGGAGCCGGTGCCGGTGGCATCCTGCACGGCGAAGTTGTTCATGGTGGCGTGCGTGGTCTGCGCTTCCCCTTTGATCGTCACCGTTCCCAGGGTCGCGGGCAGGGTGGGCGCGGTCGAGAACGTGAGCGTCCCCCCTGTCACTCCGAACTGTGCAGTGGTTTCCTTGGTTTCGGTCGCCGCCGCGCCGGCCGGCGACAGAGCCGCCGCGGCGCAAAGGAGCAACAGCGCCGCGGCGACCAGCCTGCCGTGCCTCGAGCGCCCAGGGTGGGCACTCTGCGTTGGGATTGATGTTTGCTGGATTGACATCTGGAGTCTCTGACGTACTCAACTGCCGAGGGCTCATCGACGGGCGACGCCTGAGACTTGAGCGCGAAAATGACTCAGACGACCGCGTCGCCGCTCACGACGGCCTCGCGGCTGGCGCCCACCAGCTGACCACCCGGGCAGTCCTTGGCCCTCACCGGCCCGCCGCGCGGGTTGCGGACGCCGAGCACACCGATCACCCCACCGGCGGCGACCAGGGCTGCGGCGATCGCCATGCCCAGATGGAAGCTGTGCAGCGACGCGGCTTCGGCGGCGCGGGTCAGCGCGCGGGCCTGCGCGACGGGCAGGCCGTGCACATCGGGGCGGCCCAACGGCAGGCGCTTTGCCTGGCGCACCGCCGCGCGCGCGGCGCCGCCCAGCGCAGCTCCCGCCAGACGACCGTCCAGCGCCGAGGCGAAGGAGGCGGACACGACGGCGCCCACCGCGGCGGTCCCCAACAGCCCGGCCACACGCGCGATCGCGTTGTTGACGCCCGAGGCGATGCCGGCCTGCGAGCGCTGCGCGCCGGCGAGCACGGCTGCGGTGAGCGGAGCGACGGTGAGCGACAGCCCCAGCGCGAACACGAGCAGCCCGGGCAACAGGTCGGCGAGGTAACTGGCGTGCACGCCTATGCGCTGGAACAGCAGCAGGCCACAGGCGGCCACCAGCGGCCCGGCGCCCATGAACAAGCGCGGGCCGAAGCGGTCGGCCAGCGCGCCGAAGCGGCGCGAGAGCAAGAACATGACGACCGTGACCGGCAGCGTGGCCAGGCCGCTCTTCAGCGGGGTGTAGCCGGCGACCTGCTGCAGGAACAGGATCAAGAAGAAGAACAGGATCGACAGGCCGGCGTACATCGAGAACGTCTCGACGTTGCCCGCCGCGAAGTTGCGCCGCGCGAACAGCCCGAGTGGGAGCATCGGGTCGCGGGCGCGAGCCTCGTAGCGCAGGAACACCGCCAGCAGGCAGACGCCGGCGATCAGCGGTACGAGCACCGCCGGGCTTGACCAGCCCAGCCGCGGCTGCTCGATCAGCGCGAACACCGGCCCCCCCAGCCCGCTCGCGCACAGCAGCGCGCCGGGCACGTCCACGCGGCGCGGGGCGCGCTTGGAGCCCTCGCCGCTCGGCACGCCGGCCGGGACGACCGTCAAGATCAGCGTGACGCAGGCGATCACAAAGGGAACGTTCATCAGGAAGATCCAGCGCCACGAGGCGAGCGCCAACAGCTCGCCGCCGGCCAGCGGCCCGAGCACACCGGCGATCCCCCCCCACGCCGTCCAGCTGCCAATCGCGCCGCCACGCTCTGACTCGGGGAAGGTGTTGACGATCACCGCCAGCGAGCTGGGCACCAGCAGCGCCCCGGCCACGCCCTGGACCGCCCGCGCGGCCACCAGCACGTCGATGCTGGGCGAGGCGGCGCACGCCAGCGACGCCGCCCCGAAGCCAGCGACGCCGAGCGCGAACACGCGCCGCTCCCCGAACAGGTCGCCGAGCGATCCTCCGATCAGGATCAGCGAGCCGAGCGTGAGCAGGTAGCCGTTTACCACCCACTGCTGGGCGGCCAGCCCGCCGCCAAGCGCGCGCTGGATGCTGGGCAGGGCGACGTTTACGACGGTCCCGTCGAGCAGCACGATGCCCGAGCCCATGATGCAGGCCACGAGCGTCAGGCGCTTGGTGACGGCGTCCGCGCGGGCGGGCACGGCCGCTGCGCTCAGGCGGGTTGCCGCAGGGCGTCGCCGTCGATCTGGGCGACGGACGTGTGGCCGCTGAGCGCGAGCGTGAGATCGAGCTCGGCCAGCAGACAGCGAAGCACCTGTTCTACCCCGGCCTGGCCGTCGAGCGCCAGGCCCCACATGTAGGGGCGCCCAAGGCACACGGCGTCGGCGCCCAGCGCGAGCGCCTTGAACACGTCGGCGCCCGTGCGGATGCCGCTGTCGAACAGGACCGGCAGCTCGCTGCCTACCGCCGCGCGAACGGCGCCGAGAGCATCCAGCGCGCCGATCGAGCCGTCGACCTGGCGACCGCCGTGGTTGGAGACGATCAGGCCATCAACGCCCGCCTCCAGCGCGCGCCGCGCGTCCTCGTCGTGGACGATGCCCTTGAGCACGATCGGCAGCGCGGTCTGCTCGCGCAGCCAGGCGAGGTCCTCCCAGGTGACGCTGGGGTTGGCGAACTGGTAGGCCCAGTGGCCGATCGCCGGCCCGGGGTCCTGCTCGGGCGTTTGCTGCAGTGCCGCGCGAAAGACCGGATCGCTGAAGTAGTTGGCCACGCCCTCGCCTTTGAGGAAGGGCAGATAGCCGTTGGCGAGGTCGCGCGGGCGCCAGCCCAGCAGCCAGGTGTCGAGCGTGACCACGATCGCTTCATAGCCGGCTACGGCGGCGCGGGCGACGAAGCTGGCGGCCAGGTTGCGGTCCTTGGGCCAGTACAGCTGATACCAGCGACAGGCGCTCCCGGCAGCCTCTGCGACGTCCTCCATGGTGTGCGAGGCGGCGGTGGAGAGGATGAACGCCAGGCCCTGCGCGGCGGCCGCGCGGGCGACGGCGAGCTCGCCGTCGGGATGGACGATCGACTGCACGCCGACGGGCGCGAGCAGCACGGGGGCGGGCATCGCGGTGCCCAAGACCGAGCAGCCCAGGTCGCGCTGTGAGACGTCGCGCAGCATCCGCGGCACGATCTCCACGCGCTCGAACGCCCGCAGGTTGGCGGCCATCGTCAGCTCCGAGCCGGCGCCGCCGGCGACGTAGCCAAAGGCCTCTGGGCTGAGGCGCTCGCGGGCCCGCGCTTCCAGCTCGCCTGTCGACAGCGGCAGCTGCGGCGTCTGACCGCCCAGGCCCTGCGCGTAGATCTCGTACTGGAAGTTCGCGAACGGCTGCTCCTGCACGGTGGGATCGGCGTCGGCCATGGCTAGACCCTAGCTTCACTGAGGAAACCTTTCAGTTCGCCTGCTTTGGTGAGTCGATGGACATGACTGGCCCGAGCATCACCCGCAGGCAGCTGCTGCGCGGCGCCGGTGCGGGCGCGGCCGGGCTGGCGCTGACGGGCGGCCTGGGCAGGCTCGTGGTCGGCGCGCTTGCCTCCTCCCCGGCCGCGGCGGCGCCCCTGCCGCCGCACTGGCGCTCGCGCCCGGACCTGCGGATACCCGCTCTGACGGTCACGCACAAGGAGCGCGGAGCTTCGACGGACCCGATCTTCATCGCGCCCTACAACGCCCCCAATGCGCAGGCGGGCGCGGTGATCGTCGACGGCGACGGCCAGCCGATCTGGGAGAACCCACTGGCGGACAGGGTGACGATGAACTTCCAGGTGCAGAGCTATCGCGAAAGCCCTGTGCTGACCTGGTGGGAGGGCGAGATCGAACTTGGCCACGGCGTGGGCGAATACGTGATCGCCGACACCAGCTACCGCACGATTCGCCGCGTGCAGGCCAGGCGCGGGCTGCGCGGCGACCTGCACGAGTTCTTGATCACGCCGCGCGACACGGCCCTGTTGACCAGCTACGTGGTCACCGATGCCGACCTGTCGTCGGTGTGCGGCTCGCGCCATGGCAGCATCCAGGACGCGGTCTTCCAGGAGATCGACCTGAACACCGGCAGGGTGCTGCTGGAGTGGCACAGCCTCGATCACGTGGCGCTGACGGAGTCCTACGCGCCGGTCAGCGCCGACTGGGACTTCTTTCACATCAACTCGGTGGCCGTCGATGGCGACGGGGGCCTGCTGGTGTCGGCGCGCAGCACCCACACGGTCTACAAGCTCGACCGCTCCGGCTCGATCGTGTGGCGACTGGGCGGGCGACGCAGCGACTTCCAGATGGGTCCGGGTACGGGGTTTGCCTGGCAGCACGACGCGCGCCGCCAGGGCGACGGGACGCTGACGGTGTTCGACAACGGGGCCACGCCTGCGGTGGAGAGCCGCTCGCGCGCCCTGATCCTGGACGTGGACGAGGACGCGATGACGGCTGGCCTGGTCCACGAGTACAGCCACCCGCGGGTGCTTGCGGGCAGCCAAGGCAGCGTGCAGCTGCTGGAAAACGGGAACGTGTTCGTGGGCTGGGGAGAAGTGCCGCGCGTGTCGGAGTTCGACCGCTCGGGGCGCCTGCTGTTTGATGCGCTGCTGGGCGACGCGTATGAGTGCTACAGGGCCTTTCGCCTGCCCTGGAGCGGGCGCCCGGCGCAGGCCCCGGCGATCGCCCTGGCGCCCCACGGCCGCGACGTGACCGCCTATGCGAGCTGGAACGGGGCGACCGGCGTGCACGCCTGGCAGTTGCTCGCGGGTGCGCGACAGGACACGCTTGGGGCGGTCGCGAGCACTCGCTCGCGGGGCTTTGAGACGTCGCTGCGCACCAAGTCGGCGGGCCCGTGTTTCGCGGTTGCCGCGCTGGACCGCAGCGGCATGCCGCTGGGACGCTCGCAGACGCTGACGCTGGCTAGCTGAGCGGTTTTTTCAGCCCAGCACAAGCTCGGCGGCGTTGCGCAGCGTGGCGGCGTCACCGGAGATCAGCAGCGTGGTGACGACCGACTCGCGCCACTTGGCCAGATCCTCGCGGATCTGCTCGCGCGAGCCGATCAGCGAGAGCTCCTGAATCAGCGCGGTCGGCACCTTGGCGCCCGCCTCAGCCTTCTTGCCGTCCAGATACAGGTCCTGAATTTCGCCGACCTGCTTCTCATAGCCCATGCGGATCGGCACATTGGCGTGGAAGTTGGCGCCCTTGGCGCCCATGCCGCCGAAGTACAGCGCATAGAACGGGCGCAGCATGTCGGCGGCGGCCTCGACGTCGTCGGTGACGATCAGCGGCACGGTCGCGCACACCTCGAAATCGGCGGCGCTGCGGCGCGCCCCCTCCCGCGCGAAGCCCGCCTCCAACGAGGGCCTGTACAGCTCGTCATAGACGGCCGGAGAGAAGAGCATCGCTAGCCAGCCGTCGCACAGCTCGGCGCACAGCGCGATGTTCTTGGGGCCCTCGGCGCCGAGGTAGATGGGGATGTCCTCACGCAGCGGATGAATGGAGGCCTTCAGCGGCTTACCCAGCCCGGTGCCTTCGGGTAGCGGCAGCGGGTAGTGCGGGCCGGGCGCCGTCACAGGCCCTTCGCGCGCCCAGATGTCGCGCAGGATGGCGATGTACTCGCGCGTGCGCGCGAGCGGCTTGGCGAAGGGCATGCCATACCAACCCTCGACGACCTGCGGCCCGGAGACGCCAAGGCCAAGGATGAAGCGCCCACCCGACAGGTGGTCGAGCGTCATCGCGGCCATCGCAGCGGCGGCGGGCTGGCGCGCGGACATCTGCATGATGGCGGTGCCGAGCTTGATGCGCTCGGTGGCCGCGCCCCACCAGGCCAGCGGCGTGAGGCCGTCCGAGCCGTAGGCCTCGGCGGTCCAGATCGAGTCGAAGCCGAGCCGCTCGGCCTCGGCGATCGCCTCGGGCGCGCCGGGCGGCGGCCCGCCGGACCAATACCCCGTGTTGTAGCCCAGCTTCAGCTCCCCGCCCATGCCCGCGAGCCTACCGCTCGACGAGCGCGAGCGTGAAGCCGTCATAGCCCTTGGCGCCGACCGTCTGGATCGTGGTGGCGCTGACGCGATGGCCGCCCAGCTGCCCGGACGCGAGCAGCTCGTGGAAGCGGCGCATGCCCTGCGCGCGCGGATCGTCGCTGTCGGCGTCGACTATGGCGCCGTCGCGCACCACGTTGTCGGTGATGATCACGCTGCCGGGGCACGACAGCTCCAGGGCGAGCTTGAAGTACTCGGGCGTGCTCTGCTTGTCGGCGTCGATGAAGATCAGGTCGAAGGGCCCGGCGCCCTTGGCTATGAGCGCTTGCAGGCTGTCCAGGGCGGGGCCGACTTCTATTTTTATGAGGCCGGCGAGGCCGGCCCGGTCGACGTTGGCCGCGGCGACCGCGGCGTAGTCGGGGTCCAGCTCGAGCGTGACCAGGCGCCCGTCGTCGCCCAGCGCGCGGGCCAGCCAGATGGTGCTGTAGCCGCCCAGCGTGCCGACCTCGAGGATGCTGCGCGCCCCGTGCATGCGCGCCAGCAGGTACAGCAGCTTGCCCAAGGCGGGCGTCAGCGCGATTGCCGGCAGGCCGGCCTGCTCGCTCGCCTGCTGGGCGTCTGTGAGCGCGGCGTCGGCGCCCACCAGCTTTTCCTCGACATAGCGGTCGACGGCGCTCCAGCGCTCCTGGCTCATGGGCGCGACTCTACCCGCTCGTCGGCGCTCATCAGCGCGAGCGCCACTGCCAGGCCGGCCGAGCGGCGCACGCTGGCGATGCGCCGGCCGGGCTGCACGGCAGCACGGGCCTCCCCAGCGTGCTCCCCGAGCGTCGCCACGGTTGCGTCGAGGTCCTCGACCTGCAGCGCCAGGCCCCAGAAGCGCGCGGGCCGATCGACGCCGCCGCCCTGCGCCACGACCTCGTCCGGCTCCTGGATGACCTCGAGGATCTCCTGACCGAGGCGGAAGAACGCCTGGCGCGGGGCGCCCGCGGGGGTGGGCTGCTCGCGCACGCGGCGCAGGTCCAGCCCGGCCGCCCGCAGCGCTGCGACGCTGCGGTCCAGGTCGGGAGATGCGGCGACCACGTGATCGATGGCGAGCACGCCATTGGGATGCGTCGGTGCCGGCGCGGGCAGCGGGCGCCGGGAGATGGTGGTGGGCAGCCCGTCGAGCTCCCCCTCCGGGGACAATGCGGCGTCGGTGAGATCGCGCAGCGACCAGCCGACGATGCCGCGCGCCTGTGACGTGTTCGACGGATCGGCGAAGCGCAGGCGCACGGTGGCGATCTGGCAGACCCCGTCGCGGACGTCGAAGCCGAGCGCGGCCCAGCGCGCGGGATCGTCTGCGAGCTGGAGCTCATCGATCGTGGGTGCGCTGATCGCGTTCATCGACAGTTGGCACGCGCCGGTGGCGACGCGCCGCCGGGTTCTAGGCTACGCCGCCAGGTTCTAGGCTTGAGGCATGAGCTCCGGGCGCACAGGCATGATCGCACTGCGCTACGTCCTGCCCGCGGCGGTGACCGTGGCGGGCCTAGTGGTGATGGCGCTGGGCAGCGAAGGCGACCTGGAGGGCGGGGCGGGCATCGTCAGCGCAGGGCTTGCGATCTACTTCGTCAACTGGCTGTTTCGCATCGGCGTGCGCGGAGATCGCGAACGCGACGACGAGGAAGCAGCGCGCGAGTACTTCGACCAGCACGGGCGCTGGCCGCGTTAGCGCCGATCAGCGCCTGCGTGCTCGGATAAGCGGCTGCATGCGCGAAACTACGGTCGCGCACGGGGGCGACAGCGTCGATGCGATCAACGATGTCTGCGATCGCACGATCGAGCGCCGAACAGCCGGCCGAGGCTGCTGACGACGCCCTCGCGACCGACGCCCCACGTGGGGGCAGCGGCAGACGACGCGGGCTGTTGGTCGCCTGCACGATTCTCGTACTCGGCCTGGCCGGCTCGTCGGCTGGGGCGCTGCTGTGGCGGGCAAGCGTGCGTACGCACGAACGCGAGAGCTTTCGCACGAGCGTGGCGAATGTCAGCGGCACGCTTGAGACGGCGCTGCGCCGCGACACCGACTTCGTCAGGTCGGTGCGCGCTGTCCTGGAGATGGAGCCGAACGTGAGCGCCAGCCGACTGGATATGTGGTTCGACCATCTGGAAGATCGCGCGGCCCAGCCGGCGGGCTTCGGCGCGACGGTCACGCGCGCCGTGCCAGCAGCGCAACTGGCCGGATTCTTGGCGCGGCGCAATAGCGATCCCGCCTTTCGCACGTTCGTCGGGGGGCGCGTGCAACCGTTTGTGCCGTCAGGGCGTCCCTTCTACTGCCTGCTGTCGGCGGGCAGCTCGAACATCGCCTTCGAACCGGCGTTCGACAGCCTGCTGCAGGGCGATTGGTGCGATCCAAGCTCGCTGATCGGGGGCTACCGCCAGAACGGCTTGACGCGCGCGCAAGCCACCCAGGCGATCACCGACGACGGCCAGTTCGCCGTCTACTCGCTGGCCTTCGGCGGGGTCAACAGCCTGATCATCGAAGGCGCCTTCTACCGGGTGGGCACGCCCCTTGCGACGGTCGCACAGCGCCGCGCGGCGGTGCTCGGCTGGATGTCCGGGTCGTTCAACATCCCCATGCTGATGAAGTCTGCCCTCGACGGCCTGCATGGCTTCGTGGTGACGCTGTACCACACCAACCCCGGGCTGCGCCCCGAATTCATCGGTCGGGTGGGCGCGACACGTACGGCGCACCCATTCTCAGAGGAGACCCGCCTGCAGGTCAACGGCAGCTGGCTGGTGAAGGTCGCAGGGGCACCCGACGTCAACGGACTGTCGGCAGGCGTCCAGGCTGCGGTGCTGTTCGTCGGCGGGGCGATCGTCAGCCTGCTGCTGTTCACGTTCGTGCTGACCCTGTCGAACCAGCGCGAGCGCGCGATGTCGATGGTCATCGAGAAGACGCGAGAGCTTCGCCACCAGGCGCTTCACGATGCGCTGACGGGGCTGCCCAACCGCGTTCTGGCGCTCGATCGCGCCACGCAGATGCTCGCCCGCGCGCGTCGACAGGACACCCCGATGGCAGCGCTGTACGTGGACGTGGACGCCTTCAAGAGCGTCAACGACAGCTTCGGGCACGCGGCCGGCGATGCGCTGTTGCGGATCGTGGCCAGCCGCCTGACGAGCGTCACCCGCGCGGGCGACACTGCGGCTCGGCTCGGCGGCGACGAGTTCGTCGTCCTGGTCGACGGCACGTCGCTGGACGGCGGCCCCGAGCTCGTTGCCGAGCGCCTGCTGGCAGCGCTGCGCGAGCCATACGACCTGGGCGACGAGGTCGGCAGCGCCCTGTCGCCGAGGGCGAGCATTGGCATCGCCTACGGCCTGCGCGGCAGCGCGGATGAATTGCTGCGCGACGCGGACGCGGCGCTGTATGAGGCCAAGGCGGCAGGCAAGGACCGCTGGGTGCTGTTCGAGCCGGCCATGCACACGGCCCTGCGCGACCGCGTGAGGGCACAGATCGAGGCTGGCGCGCTGCGCCAGTCCTGATCGGCGCACGGCTCGCCATCGGTCGCCGCGCGAGGCGGGCTACACTCGGCCTCCTGGCGGGCATCGTGTTGCAGATCATCAGGCTCCTGGCCGCGCTGGCGACGGGCGCGCCGCTGCTGATCGCCGCCGCCGCGCCGGGTGGCGCCCCCGGCCTCGCCCCTGCGACCGGCGTCCTTGCGAGGACACCTGCCAAGACCCGGCGCTCTGCCAAGACCCGGCGCTCGCTCTATCGCGTGGTCGGCTGTCGCAGCCGCGGCACCGTGGCATACCTGCACGGCCCCGACCGCAGGGAGGTGGCGATCGGCTTCGACGACGGGCCGGCGCCGGACACGGGGGCGTTCGTGACGATGCTCGAACGCAGCCATGCCCAGGCGACGTTCTTCATGATCGGCGAGCAGGTCAGCGGTGCCTACCGCGCCACGCTGCTGCGCGAGCTGCGCAACGGCGACGTGCTCGGCGACCACACCTTCACCCACCCCGACTTGGAGCTCAGCGGCGAAGTCCGCGCCCAGCTGCAGCGCACGATCGCGGCCATCCGCTCGCTGACCGACTACAGCCCATGCGTGTTTCGCCCGCCGTATGGCGACTATGACCAGTCGATCATCCAGACCGCCCGCTCGCTGGACCTGGCGACGGTGTTGTGGAACGTCGATCCGAGCGACTACGCACTGCCGGGCAGCAAGGCGATCGAGCAGCGCGTGCTCGCGCAGGTGCAGCCGGGCTCGATCATCATCTCCCACGACGGAGGCGGGCCGCGCGGGCAGACGCTGGCGGCCTATCCGGCGATCATCGCAGCGCTGCGGGCGCGCGGCTATCGCATCGTGACAATCCCGCAGCTGCTGGGCTTCCGCCC
Source organism: uncultured Solirubrobacteraceae bacterium (assembly GCA_963734225.1). Classification (GTDB taxonomy): domain Bacteria; phylum Actinomycetota; class Thermoleophilia; order Solirubrobacterales; family Solirubrobacteraceae; genus Palsa-744. The sequence goes on along the minus strand of CAVTGI010000010.1, from coordinate 29,895 downwards.
CGTGTATGTGCCGTGCATCCGCTTGTGCGACGGGATCGGCGTGCCCCGAGCGCAGGTTCCACACGAAGCGCTCATCGAACGCTCGTGAGCAATCCGCGCGGCAAATGCACGCCGGCGGGACTTGGCGCCGGCGGTCGGGAACACGGGGTGGGCGGTTTGCTTTGATGATTGGCGTACGAATGCCCAGCCAGCTGCACCATCCTGGCCGAGGGGAGATTGAGCTGCCTGCGGTCCTCCATGCGTTGAGCGACCCTCAGCGCCTGCACATCGTGCGGCTGCTGGCAAACCAGGAGCAGGCGGTGCCGTGCGGCAGCCTCAAGCTGAAGATCACCAAGTCGACCGCGACCCACCACTTCCGCGTACTGCGCGAGGCGGGCGTGATCCGCCAGGCGCCCAACGGCACGAGCAGGCTGACGTCGTTGCGCCGCGACGACCTGGACGCGCGTCTGCCCGGCCTGCTCGACGCGGTGCTCGCCGCGGATATCGATGCGGGCACGGCGCAGGGTCGCGCAAAAGGGGTAAGACTGTAGTTGACCACCGCGAACGAGATCAGGAGAGCGAAACATGGCGACCGCAACCGACCAGGCCGTGCACGTCAGGGACAAGATCTACATCGGCGGCGAGTGGGTGAGCTCCTCGGGCACGGGCGTCCTTGAGGTAATCAACTCGACGACCGAGCAGGTGATGGGCTCGGTGCCGGACGGGACGGTGCAGGACGTCGATGCGGCGGTCGCGGCGGCGCGCTCGGCGTTTGACAGCTGGTCTGCGACCTCAGTGCAGGAGCGCGCCGACTGGATGGCCAAGATCGGCGCGGCGCTGGGCGCACGCATGGATGAGATCGCGGCGCTGATCGCCCAAGAGGTGGGGATGCCGCTGAAGCTGTCGAGCATGATCCAGGCAGGCCTGCCGACGACGACGTTCGCCTCGATGCCCCAATTGCTGTCGGAGATGACGTGGGAGCAGCAGGTGGGCAACTCGCTGATCGTGCGCGAGCCGGTGGGCGTGGTGGCGGCGATCACGCCGTGGAACTACCCCCTGCACCAGATCGCGGCGAAGGTCGCCCCGGCGATGGCGGCCGGCTGCACGGTCATCGTCAAGCCGTCCCAGGTGGCGCCGCTCAACGCGGCGCTGCTGGCAGACGTAATCGACGAGGTGGGACTGCCGGCGGGCGTGTTCAACTTGGTGACCGGTCGCGGCTCGGTGATCGGCGAGGCGCTGGCGCTGCACCCCGACGTGGACATGATCTCCTTCACTGGCTCCACCGCGGCGGGCCGCCGCGTGGCGGAAGCGGGCGCGGGGACGATCAAGAAGGTGGCGCTGGAGCTGGGCGGCAAGTCGCCGAACATCATCCTCGACGACGCCGACTTCCAGAAGGCGATCACTGACGGCCTGGCTAAGTGCTTCTTGAACACCGGCCAGACGTGCAGTGCACTGACGCGCATGCTCGTGCCGCGCGCCCGTCTGGCCGAGGCCGAGCAGGTCGCAGCGGCCGGCGCGCAGTTCTACAAGCCGGGCGACCCCTTCGCGGACGCCACCACGATGGGACCGTTGGTCTCAGAGGAACAGCTGGAGACGGTGCGCGGGTACATCCGCAAGGGCTCTGAGGAAGGGGCCAAGCTGATCGCCGGCGGCGCCGAGCCGCCGGAGGGCGCCGGGGAGGGCTACTTCGTCAAGCCCACAGTCTTCTCGGAGGTCACGCCAGAGATGACGATCGCCAAGGAGGAGATCTTCGGCCCGGTGCTCGTGCTGATGCCATATGACGACGAGGAGGACGCGGTGCGGATTGCCAACGACTCCGTGTACGGCCTCGCCGGCGGCGTGTGGTCGGGCGACGCCGAGCGCGCCAAGCGCGTGGCGCGGCGCATCCGCACCGGCCAGGTGGAGGTCAACGGCGGCGCGTTCAACCCGCTGGCGCCGTTCGGCGGCTACAAGCAGTCAGGCTACGGGCGCGAGCTGGGGCACTTCGGCCTGGAGGAGTTCCTGCAGGTCAAGTCGCTGCAGCTGTAGCGCCCGACCCGCGAGCGCCGCGCCGTTTCGCCAGGGTGCGGCGCCTGCGGGGAAGCTTCAGCCGCCGGCGAGCGGCGCGACGTAGCGCAGGAACGGCTCGATCTCCAAGGCGCGCCCGGTGGCGTGCTCGACCAGCGCCATGGTGTCCAGACGCCGTCCGTGGCGGTGCACACGCTCGGCCAGCCAGCGCTGGATCGGGGCGGCTTCGCCGCGGCGCAGGTCATCGGCGCGGGGGCCGAGCTCGCCCTCCAGCGCCTCCCACAGCTGGGCGGCGATCAGGCAGCCGAGGGCATAGCTGGGGAAGTAGCCGAAGGCGCCGGCGCCCCAGTGGACGTCCTGCAGGCAGCCGAGCGCGTCTGAGGGGACCTCGATGCCCAGCAGCCGGCGCATCTGCTCGCGCCAGGCGCCCGGCAGGTCGGCGACGGCGAGCTCTCCTTCGACGAGCGCGAGCTCCAGCTCAAAGCGCGCGACGATGTGCAGCGGGTAGGTGAGCGGGTCGGCCGAGACGCGGATCGGCGACGGCTGCACGCCGACCAGCGACGCGTGCAGGTCGGCAGGCGCGACGGAGAAGCCGGCGGCGGCCAGCTCGCCGGCGAGCACCTCGGCGAAGGCGCGGTTGCGCGCGATGTGGTTCTCCCACAGCTTGCTCTGGGACTCGTGGATGGACATGGACGTGCCGCTGCCGAGGTTGGTGCGCGCGAGCGCGGGGTCGATCTGGCGCTCGTACAGCGCGTGGCCGTACTCGTGCAGCGAGCTCAGCAGCGACTCCGCGTCGCCGTCGCTGTAGCGGGTGGTCACGCGCGAGTCGCCGCTGCCGATCCAGGCGGTGAAGGGGTGCGCGGAGACGTCCACACGCCAGCCGTCCGCATCGACGCCCAGGCGCGCGAGCACGGCTGCGACGGCCGCCCGCTGCGCGTCGACGGGCACCGCCAAGGCTCGGTGGGGCGTACGCACGCTGGCCTGCTCGACGAGCGGCGCCAGCGCGTCGGCCAGCGCGCCGAACACGCGACGGATCTCCTGCGTGGACAGGCCGAAGTCATAGTCGCCGAGCAGGGCGTCGTAGGGGCTCTGGCCAGCTTCGGCCAGGCAGCTGCCGTGCTCGCGGGCCAGCGCCACGTTGCGCTCCAGCGCGGGCGCGAACGCATGGAAGTCGTCGTTCTCGCGCGCGGCGCGCCAGCTCTCCTGTCCGTCGGTGCTGGCGCGGGCGAGCTCGGCGGCGAGCTCTTCGGGGACGCGCCGGGCGCGCTGCCAGTCGCGCCGCGCCAGGCGCACGATGTCGCGATCGAGCTCGTCCAGCTCGGCGCCGTCGAGCTCGTCCAGCCAGGCGCCGATCTCCGGCGCGGTGGCGCGCTCATGCGTCAGGCGCGCGAGCGTGCCCAGCTGCTGGGCCCTGGCGGGCGCGCCCTGGGCGGGCATCATCACCAGCTGGTCCCAGCTGACGAGCATCTCGACCGAGCCGAGGTCTGACAGCTCGGCCATGCGGCCGCGCAGGCACTGCAGAGCTGTGGGCGCCGCGGCGGTGCGTGCTGTGGCCGAGCCGGCCGGGTCCTCCGAGCCTGCCAACGCGGAGCCCCTCAGCCGGTGTACAGCCGCGTGAGCGACTCGGCGACGCAGACGGGCTTGTCGACGCCCTCGCACTCGAAGGTCATCTGCGTGGCCAGCTGGATCCCGCCGGGGACGTCCTCGACGGATAGCAGCTTGGAGCGCATGCGCACCTTCTGGCCGACGGGCATGGGCGCGGGGAAGCGCACGCGGTTGAGCCCGTAGTTGACGCCGAAGGCGAAGCCGGCGAAGTTGTAGGTGTCATAGGAGAAACGGGGGGCGAGCGAGAGGGTGAAGTAGCCGTGGGCGATGGTGCCGCCGAAGGGGCTGTCCTTGGCGCGCTCGGGATCGACGTGGATCCACTGGTCGTCGCCGGTGACCTCGGCGAAGCGGTCGATGTCCTCTTGGGTGACCAGGCGCCAGTCGCTGACGCCGATCTCCTCGCCCACTCGGGCCTTGATCTCCTCTACGCCGGTGAGCGTGAGCATGGGTCGCTGCTCTCCCTTCAGTCGCGGAATGCTTGCGTGGCGGACGCGCGGTCAATCGGGCGCGTGGACGCCAAGTCGTGCGGGCATCCTATTGCCCGGCAGCGCCTTGGAGCGCTCGCTGAGCAACGACGCTGCGATCACCCCGCCGATGGCGCCGAACAGGTGCGCCTGCCAGGAGATGCCGGTGTGGGGGATCAGGTCGTACAGGAGCGTCACGCCAAACACGACCAGCACGACCACCCCAAGCAGTATCTCCAGCACGCGCCGGGTGAACACGCCGCGGCTGATCAGGTAGGTGGCGTAGCCGAAAACGATCCCGCTGGCGCCCACGGTGACGCTGTTGGAGGGGGCGATCAGCCATGTTCCCAACCCGCTGGTCAGCGCGACGATCGCGCTGACCTCCAGCAGCCGTACGGCGCCGGCGAGGGCGATGGCCAGGCCAAGGATCACGAAGGGAACCGAGTTGGAGATCAGATGCGACCAGCTTGCGTGCAGAAACGGCGCGAACAGCACGCCGTCCAGGTGCGAGAAGCTGCGAGGCACGATGCCGTCTTTGTCGAGCCGGTAGCTGTCGAGCGAGTTGACGACCTCGACCGCCCACATGATCCCGACGAGCGCGGCCAGGGCGCGCAGGCCGCCGGCCTGTGCTCCGAAGCGTTCGCGCAGCTGGGGCCTCACCCGTCCAGAATGCCACACAGCACGTCGAGCGCACGCCGGCGGTGCGCGTCGAGCTCGGCCACCAGCCGGTCGGCGTCGCGCTCGCGCAGGGCGGCCATGATGCGGTCGTGCGCGTCGATCGAGTTGCGCCGCTCCTCAGGCGAGTTGTAGTACATGGCTCGGTAGGCCTCGGTGGCCTCCCACAGCATGCGGATCAGGCGCATCGTGTGCGGCTGCTCGGGCGACTGCAGGATGGCGAAGTGAAAGCGGCGGTTGGCCTCGAGCTCTGCGATCACGTCGTCGGCGGCGGCGGCGTCATAGCAGTCGCGCGCGGCCAGGGCGATGCGCGCGACGGCGTCCTCGTCGAGCGTGGGCAGCGCGCCGCGCGCGGCGCGCTCCTCGAGCAGCGCGCGCAGCTCATAGATCTCGCGCAGGTCCTCGACGCGCAGCTCGGTAACGAAGTAGCCGCGGCGCGGGCGGTAGGTGACCTGCCCCTCCTGCTCGAGCACGCGCAGCGCCTCGCGCACTGGCGCGACGCTCAGCCCGACCAGCTCGGCGACGTGGTCCTGGTTGACGCGCTGGCCGGGGCGCAGCTCGCCGGCGACGATCATCGCGCGCAGCGACTCCACAGCATGCTGCTGGGCCGTGGCGGGAACACCGCGCGAGCGCGCGACCCGGGCGGGGGCCTGCGCCTGCTCTGGCGGGGCGGCAGCGCGAGCGTTCACCTGAACGCCTGGATGCCGGTGAGCGCGCCGCCGACGACGAGCGCGTGCACGTCTGCGGTGCCCTCGTAGGTGACGATCGACTCGAGGTTGTTCATGTGGCGGATGACGGGGTACTCGAGCGTGATGCCGTTGGCGCCGAGCATCTGGCGAGCGGTGCGGGCGACGTCGAGCGCGGCGTTGACGTTGCCGAGCTTGCCCATGGACACGTGCTCGGGCGCCAGGCGGTGCTCGTCCTTCATGCGCCCAAGGTGCAGCGCGAGCAGCGTGGCGCGGTTGACCTCCAAGGCCATGTGGGCGAGCTTGTACTGCTGGATCTGGGTGGCGGCGATCGGGCGCCCGAAGGCGATGCGCTCGCCAGCGTAGTCCAGCGCGGCCTCCAGGCAGGCGCGCGCGGCGCCGGCGGCCCCCCAGACGATCCCGTAGCGCGCCTCGTTCAGGCACGACAGCGGGCCGCGCAGGGAGGAGACCTTGGGCAGCACGGCGTCGGCGGGCAGGCGCACGTCGTCGAGCAACAGCTCGGAGGTAACAGAGGCGCGCAGCGACAGCTTGCGGTGGATGTCCTGGGTGGCGAAGCCGGGTGTGCCGGCGGGCACGAGAAAGCCGCGCACGCCCTCGTCGGTGACGGCCCACACGACGGCGACGTCGGCGATCGAGCCATTGGTGATCCACATCTTCTGCCCGTGCAGGATCCAGTCGTCGCCGTCGCGCCGCGCGCGTGTGTGCATTGAGCCGGGATCGGAGCCGGCGTCGGGCTCTGTCAGGCCAAAGCAGCCGATCGCCTCGCCGGCGGCCATCCGCGGCAGCCACTCCTGCTTTTGCTCCTCAGAGCCCCAGCGCCAGATGGCGTACATGGCCAGCGAGCCCTGCACTGAGACCAGCGAGCGCAGCCCGCTGTCGCCGGCCTCGAGCTCCAAGCAGGTGAGGCCGTAGGCGGTTGCGCTGGCGCCCGCGCAGCCGTAGCCGGTCAGGTGCATGCCGAGCAGCCCCAGCTTGCCCAAGGCGGGCGCGAGCTCGTCGGTGGGGATGCGGGCGTCCTCGAACCAGTCGCCGACGTGCGGCAGCACGCGGTCGCGCACAAACGCGCGCACGGTGTCGCGGATGTCGCGCTCCTCGTCGGAGAGCAGCTGGTCGATGGCGAGAAAGTCCCTGGGGTTGACCGTCGCGGGCGCGGTTGCACTGGCCATGTCCGTTCTCTCCTTGCCTGTGGTCGATTTTCGAGGATCTAATTTATAGTTATATAGATAGATGTTGGGCGCGCTGGCAGACCTTCGCATCGTGGACTTCTCGCGCGTGCTGGCGGGGCCGGTGGCGACGATGGTGCTGGCAGACCTGGGCGCGGAGGTGATCAAGGTGGAGCGCCCGGGTACGGGTGATGAGACGCGCAGGTGGGGCCCGCCGTATGACGAGACGGGCATGGCGACGTACTTTCAGGCGGTCAACCGCAACAAGGCAAGCGTGGCGCTCGATCTGGGCACGGACGGCGGGCGCGAGCATGCCCGCGAGCTGGCGGCGGGCGCGGACGTGGTGGTGGAGAACTTCCGGCCGGGCACAATGGACGCGTTCGGGCTGGGCTATGACGCGCTGTCTGGAGACAACCCGGGCCTGGTGTACTGCTCGATCACGGGCTTTGGCACGAGCGCTGGCGCGGGCCTGCCGGGCTATGACCTGCTGGTACAGGCGCTGGGCGGGCTGATGAGCATCACGGGCACGCCCGACGGCGAGCCACAGAAGGTGGGCGTGGCGCTGGTGGACGTGATCTGCGGGCTGTACGCGGCCGTGGGTATCCTGGCGGCGCTGCGCCACCGCGAACACAGCGGCGAGGGTCAGCGTGTGCAACTGGACCTGCTGTCGTGCCTGCTGGCGGCGCTGGTCAACCAGGGCTCGGCGTACACGCTGGCGGGCGAGGTTGCGGGGCGGATGGGCAACAGCCACCCGAGCGTGGCCCCGTATGAAGTCCTGCGCGCGGCCGACGCAGACCTGGTCCTGGCGGTGGGGACTGACGGGCAGTTTCGCGCTCTGTGCGCGACACTCGGCTGCCCCGCGCTGGCGCAGGACGAGGCCTTCGCGACGAACACCGCGCGTGTGGGCAACCGCGAGCGTCTGCGCGCGCAGCTGCAGGAGCGCCTACGCGAGCGCCCGGCGGGCGAGTGGGTGGCGGCGCTGTCGGGCGCGGGCGTCCCGGCCGGTCAGGTCAACGACATCGCGGGCGCGTTTGAGTTGGCGCAGCGCCTGGGCCTTGCGCCGGTCGTGGACGTCGCGCGCGCGGACGGCAGCGCGGTGAGGCTGACGCGCAACCCGATCGGGCTGTCGGCCACGCCGGTGAGCTATCGCACCGCGCCACCTGCACTGGGCGAGCAGTCCGACGCCCCGGCGCAGGACGCATCTCCTACCGACGCGGCGCAGCGCCGTCGCGGCTAGGCTTGACATCATGGCGCCCGAGCTGACGTTGCACGCACTGCCGCCGTCGCACCCGTGCATGACGGTGGCCGCCGCCCTGGAATACAAGGCGCTGCCCTTCGAGCGGATCGACTTCACACCGGGCGAACACGTGGAGAAGATGCAGGAGATCTACGGCGAGGGCAACTCCACGGTGCCGGGCCTGCTTGTGGACGGCGAGCCGGTGCACGGCTCCTGCGCGATCCTCGAGCGTCTGGAGGCGATCGCGCCCGAACCCACGCTGTACCCCACGCCGCAGGTGCGCGAGGCGGAGCTGTGGGGCGATGGTGAGTTGCAGGACCTCGGCCGGCGGCTGCCGTGGGGGGCACTGCACTTCCGCCCCGAGGCGATGGGCACGTTCGCGGGTGGCGAGCCGCTGGACGGGGCCGGCACCGACTTTGCGATCGGCTACGTGCGGGCCGCCTGGAAGTACCACAAGGTTTCCGCGGCGCGCCTGCAGGAGGACCTGGCGGGGCTGCCAGCGATGCTCGCCCGCGTCGAGGAGCTCGCGCAAGACGGCGTGATCGGCGGCGAGCAGCCAAACGCTGCGGACTTCCAGATCGGAGCGACGATCCGCGTGCTACTGACGGTCGGCGACCTGCGCCCGCTGCTGGCGGGCAGCGCCGGCGAACGGATCGCCCTGCGCCACTTCCCGGACAGCCCGGGCAAGGTTCCGGCGGGCGCCTACCCGGCCGGCTGGACCCCCAGTCGCTAAGCGCGCCTACGGCGCGAACTCGCGCCCGAGCATGTGGCGCGCGGCGACGAGCTTGGCGATCTGGGCGGTCCCGTCGCCGATCTCCAGGCCGATGACGTCGCGCAGGCGCTGGGCCTGGGGCAGCTCCTCGCTGTAGGCGGCGTGCCCGAACGTGAGCAGTGCCTGGTGGCAGGCGTCGACGGCAAGGCGCGGTCCCCACCACTTGGTCATGTTGGCCTCCAGCGCGTGGGGCATGCCGCGGTCCTTGCGCCACAGCGCCTCGTAGCACAGCAGCCGCGCGCCGCGAACCTGGGTGGCGAGCTCGACGAGCGGGAAGACGACAGCTTGCTGGCGTGAGATCGGCTGGCCGAACGCGCGCCGCTGGCGCGCGTAGTCGAGGGCCTCGTCGAGCGACTGCTGGGCGCAGGCCAGACACATCAGCGCGATCAGCGCGCGCGAATAGTCAAAGCCCTGCATGCAGCGCACGAACCCCTCCCCTCCCCTCCGACCAGCTCGTCGGCGCCGACGGGGTGCCCGTCGAAGGCCAGCGAGGCGCGCCCGATGGCGCGCTCGCCGAGGTCCTCAAACGGCGAGCGCGCGACATAGCGGTCGTCGAGCTGCACATAGAAGGCGCTGATGCCGCGCGCGCCCTGCTCGCCGGTGCGGGCGAACACGAGCGCGGTATGCGCGCCCATGCCGAGCGAGATCGACGTCTTCTCTCCGCTCAGGCGCCAGCCGGCGCCGTCGCGCTGGGCGCGCAGCGACAGGTGGGCGGCGTCGGAGCCATGCTCGGGCTCGGTCAGGCAAAAGCACGGCAGCGCCTCGCCGGCTGCGATCGCTGGAAGCCAGCGCTCGCGCTGGGCCTGGTCGGCGGCGCCGACGAGCACCTCGGCGACGAGCGACGGCAGCAGGATCAGGTAGGCAGCGTTGATGTCCGCGCGCGAGACCTCCTCGGCGGCGATGCCGGTGCTCAGCGCGTCGGCGCCCTGGCCGCCGTGCTCGGCGGGGATGCGCAGCCCGATCAGGCCCATGTCGGTCATGTCGCGCACGAGGCCCTCGCGGAAGGCGCCGCGGCGGTCGGCGCCGGCGTAGTCGCCTGCGAGCCGGTCGCGGGCGAAGGCGGCGACGGCGTCGCGAAAGGCGCGCTGCTCGTCGCTGAGCGCGAAGTCCATTACAGCGGCTTGGACGCCCGCGCGCGGTAGCGCGCATAATCGGGTTTTCTCTTCTCGTTGAACGCGTTGATGCCCTCGCGCGCCTCGTCGGAGTCGACGAACTCGTGCAGGCCGGTGAACGCCAGCGCGGCGTGGCCGGCCATCTGCTCGGAGTCGAGGTTGAACGACTGCTTGAGGAAGCGCAGCGCGGTGGGCGACAGCGCGAGGATCTCATCGGCATAGCGGCGCACCTCCGCGGGCAGCTGCGGGCCGGGCACGACGCGGTTGACAAGGCCCCAGCGCTCGGCCTCGTGCGCGTCGTACTGGCGGCACAGAAACCAGATCTCGCGGGCGCGCTTCTCGCCGACGACGCGTGCGAGATAGCCGGTGCCGAAGCCCGCGTCGAAGGAGCCCACGCGCGGGCCGGCCTGCCCGAAGCGGGCGTGCTCGGCGGCGATCGACAGGTCGCAGATGACGTGCAGCACATGCCCGCCGCCGATCGCCAGGCCGTTGACGGCTGCGATGACCGGCTTGGGGACCTCGCGGATCAGGCGGTGCAGGCCCTCGATCTCGAACAGCCCGCTCTGCGACGGGCCGTAGTCGCCGGTCTGCTGGCGCTGCTTCTGGTCGCCGCCCACGCAGAAGGCGCGCTCGCCGGCGCCGGTGAGCGCGACCACGCCCACGTCAGGCGCGGCCCATGCGCGCTTGAAGCAGCTGATCAGCTCATCGACGGTGTGCGCGGTGAACGCGTTCAGCCGCTCGGGGCGGTCGATGGTGATCCACGCGAGGCCGTCCTGCTCCTCGTAGCGGACGTCTGTCAGCTGCTGCTCGCTCATCGTCACGCCATCGTAAGGCCGCCGCTGACCGACAGCGTCTGCCCGGTGATGTAGCCCGCGTCTTCGCCCGCCAGGAAGGCGACCGCCGCGGCCACGTCCTTGGGTCGGCCCAGGCGACGCATCGGCACCGCGCGTGTGAGCGCCGTCACCAGCTGGTCGCCGCTGGGACCCGCTTGGGCCATGCCCGCCAGCAATGCCGTGTCGGTCGGCCCCGGGCAGACCACGTTGGCGGTGACGCCGCGCTTGGCCGATTCGCGCGCGATCGTCTTGGTGAAGGCGATCACGGCGGCCTTGGCGCCGGCGTACACGGCCTCGTGGGCGGACCCCACGCGGGCGGCGTCTGAGCTGACGTTGACGATGCGCCCGAAGCGGCGCTCGAGCATGCCGCCGAGCACGGCATGGGTGGTGCGCAGGGCGCCTTCGTAGTTGATCGCGATCACCCGCCGCCAAAACGCTTCGTCGGTGGCAAGGAAGGGCTTGAGCTCATCCCAGCCGGCGCAGTTGACGAGCACGTCGATCGGCCCGAGCTCATCTGTTGTGCGCTTCACGCAAGCGGTGACGGCGTGGGCGTCGGTCACGTCGAGGGCGATCGCCAGGGCGCGCCCGCCGGCGTCGTGGATCTCGCCTGCGACCTGCGCGGCCCGATCGGCGAGCAGGTCGCCGACGGCGACGGCCCGCCCGTCTCGCGCGAGCGCGAGCGCGATCGCCCGGCCGATGCCGCGGGCCCCACCGGTGACAAGCGCAACCCGCTCGCTCATCGGCATAGCATTACAGCGGACGACTTGGGGCTCTATGCGGTCGTCCGGGCCGCGCCAGACAGCAGCTCGGCAAGGTGGAAGCCCCACGTCCGTGCACGCTCCAGCTCGCCCTCCTCGAGCGGCCCTACGGAGTCCCTGATACCACTCAGGTCAGTGCTGTGGACGTAGACGATCGATCTCGCGCGCGATGTCGGCCTCGGTGATGGGACGCCTGAGATAGACGTCCCACGCGTTGAGGACCAGGCCAACGCCCCAGGCTCCGCTGACCCATAGCGGCCATGGGTAGCCGGCGCCGGTCAGCGCCCAAACGGCCCAGATGGCGGCGTTGATGACCACGTAGACAAAGAGGTGCGCGCTGAAGTCGCGGCGCTTCTTGATCCGTTCGAGCGCCTGCTCGCGGTCGTTGGTAGGGGCGGCAGTGGTGGTGTCGGGTGCAGTGGCCACGCCTATCAGTCAAGCGCTGCCGGGCGGCGCTTACCTCGGTGAAAGGCCGCGCGGACAAGCGTGGTTTTTCCGCATTGCGCACGCCCCTACGGGATCGCTTCGCGAGCGCGCGTTTGCGCGCGCGATCCAGCGTCTGCTACGAATTCCCCGTCCAGTAGATCTCAACGAACCAGGGACCTGGCCGGGTAGGCGCCAAGCGGGCTTTTAGCCCCAGTGGAGCGGGTTCGACTCCCACCAGGTCCACCATCTTGACGCAGATTGAAACTGGCCCGGTCCCGTCGGGGGCAGCGGTGGCCCCGCGTGGCCGTCTAGCGGATGCGTTGTTCCCGTGGCGGCTGAGATCGATGCGTCACACGGTCCTCAGCGCGTCGGCAGGTGACAGCCGCGCGGCGCGAATTGCTGGCAGCATGCCGGCTACCGCGCCGATCAACAGTGCTGCGCCGAACCCGCCCACCCAGGCGGAGGAGGGAATCACGATCGCCCAACCCTTGGTCGTCGCGTACAGCGCCGTCGCCACCACCCCCAGGGCCACCCCCACTGCTCCACCGCCGAGCGCCAGCAGGATCGCCTCGGACAGGAACTGGGTGCGGATCTGGCCCCTGGTCGCTCCGAGCGCGCGCCGCAGCCCGATCTCCGAGCGACGTTCCAACACGGAGATGACCATGATGTTCGCCACGCCGACCGCCCCCACCAGCAGTGCCACCGCGCCGAGCCCGAGGAACAGTCCGTTCAGCGCGCTCTTGGCGTCCGCGCGCGCGACCAGCGTGGCCGACGGTTGGCTCACGTCCACTTCATTGGGCGCTTCCGGGTCGGCTGTCTGGGCGAGCACCGATTGCACCGCGGCGACCTGTTCGTTTTGGGCGCGCACGTACACGGTGTTGGCGTGGCCATCCGCGGCCAGGTACCTCTCCGCCGCGGGGAAGCCTACGAGCACCGAGCTTTCGATTTCGGGCGTGAGCACCGCGGGGCCAAGGATGCCCGCGAGGTAGAACCACTGCTCGTTCACCCAGATGCGCTCGCCGGGGTAGAGGTGGTCGATCCCCAGGCGCTGCGCCGCCGCGGAGCCGAGCACCGCCACCGGCTCTGTGGCGGTAGCCGCATTCAGATAGCGCCCCTGGACGACTTTCACTCCGAGCGCCGCCACGAGGTTGAGGCTCGCCGCCTGCACGCTCAGGGCGTTTGTTTCGATCGCCGGGATCAGCGGGGTGCGGTAGACCTTCGTTGAGATCGCCGCGGTCTCGGCGACGCTCGTGACGGGGTCGATGCGCGCGATCATCGCCGACGCGGCGAGCGGCAGCTCGGCCGTCTTGCCCGTGAGGCCCTGGCCGTTGGTGACCGTCAGCAGGTTGGTCCCCAGCGTGTCGATCTGGCTGAGCAAACCGGCTTGGCTTGAGGAGGACAGTCCGAGCACCGCCACGATCGCCGCCACGCCGATCGCGATCCCCAGCGCCGACAGGCCCGCCCGCAGTCGCCTGGTGCGCAGCCCCACGCTCGCGACGCGCGCGAGATCGGACAGGCGCAGCCTCTTTGGCGCGAGGTTCGCCGCGCTCGCGGTCACTTTCGCCGTTCTTCGTTGACCAGCGCGAAGGCCGTGCGCACCTGTTCGACGCTCGCCACCACGATGTAGCCGCCCTGGCGGTGGTTGGCGGCAAACGCCGGCGCCAGCGCGATGCCGCAGGCATCGGTCATTACCTCGACCTGGCGCACGTGCGACGTGCGCGAGCGCGTGCCCTGAGGGCTGTTCGAGCGGATGACAAAGCGTCCGCTCGGGCCGCGAACGGGCGCGGCGAAGGTGACGAGAACCCCTGGCAGCGGATTCTTCTTGGCGTCGGTGATCGTGACCGCAAACCGCAGCGGGAAGCGCATTCCCGTGGGCGTGGACTGCGATGCGCCGACCCCCGCGGTGAGCTTGGCGGGCTTGCCCAGCAGGCTCGCAGGCGCGAGGCCTGTCGACGACGGCCCAGCGCCGGAGACAGCGCCACACGGGTTCGCTTCGCTGCGTTCAGCGTTCGTCAGCGAGAAGGAGATCGAGCCATACGCGGAGCTTGCCGTGACCGTGTAGGCGCCCGCGATGTCGTTGGCGGTGAACGCAGGTGCGTCGGCCGTGCCGGAGGCATCGCTGCCGACCGTGACCGTGTTCGATCCGCTCGCAGAGAACACACCACTCGCGCCGGCGGCCGGTGCGCTGAACGTGACCGCGATGCCCGCCACGGCCGCTGTCAGCGGACAGCCGTTGCTGTTGGTGAAAGCAACCTGTAGGTTGGTTAGGAAGGCGCTGCCAAGCGTGGCGCTCTGCGGTGTGCCCGCCGCAAGCGTCATCGTGTTCGGCGGGTTCTGTGACGGACAAGTCGCGGCGCCTGTGCCACTCGGGAGTCCAGTTTCACCATCAGCAGGCAGCGCCCCGCGCGCGGGCATGGCAATCACCGCACCCACGGCCGTGGTCACAGCCAGCAGGTGTGGCGCCCGACCTGCCGCATATCTCAACCATGCCATCGCGCTCATCGACACTCGGCTCCCGCGGTGTCGGCAACGACCCGCCCGTCGAGCATCTGCACCTGACGCGGCAGGCCGGCCGCCATCTCACGATCGTGGGTTATCACCACGATCGTCGCGCCCTCGGCGTTCAGCTCTTGCAACAGCGCCAGGATCGCTGCGCCCGCGGCGCTGTCCAGGTTGCCGGTGGGCTCATCCGCGAGCACGATCGCCGGACGCCCCACCAACGCGCGCGCAATCGCCACCCGCTGGCGCTCGCCGCCCGACAGCCTGCTCGGGCGAAAGCTCACCCGCGCGGCCAGGCCGACCCGCGCGAGTGCCTCCGCGGCACGCTCGCGCCGCTCGCCTGCACCGGCCCCCGCGTACAGCAGCCCGTCCGCCACGTTCTCGAGCGCCGTCGAGTGCTCGGCCAGGAAGAACTGCTGGAAGACGAAGCCGATGCGCGTCGCCCGCAGGCTCGCCAGCTGACGGTCAGACAGCTCGGCCACGTCCAGGCCGGCGATCGACACGCCCCCTGCGCTTGGGCGCTCGAGCGTCCCGATCACATGCAGCAGCGTCGTCTTGCCCGACCCCGACGGGCCGACGATCGCCACGAGCTCGCTCTTATGCACCGTGAAGCTCACCTCGCGCAGGGCGAACACCGGCGGCTCGGCGCCGTAGGCCTTGCTCACGTCTCGCAGCTCCAGCACGCCTGCGGGACTCATGTCGCCGGCACCACCACGCGCTGACCCGCAGACACGCTCTGCCCGCTGACCTGAACGAGGCCGTCGGCGTCGTCGAACAGGCCCAGCGTCACCGCCTCCAGGTGGTGCACGGCGCCTTCTGAGACCTCCAGCGCGTAGCCGCCGCCGGCGAGCGCCAGCAACGCGTCAATCGGCACGACCAGCGCGTTGGCGACGCTCGCGGTCGTGATCGACACCGTCACCGGCGCCTCGTCCAGGTGCCCCGTCGCGTTCGGGTCACTCGGCGTGACGTCCACTTCGATCGTCGGTCCGCCTTCTTCGCCGTTTTCACCGCCACCGCCCCCGCCACCACCGCCACCGCCACCTTTGGTCGACGGCGATCTTGCGACCGTACCGACCGAGCTCACGACCCCGGGAGTCGTCTGGTCGTTGGGCAGCGAGATCGACACCCGATCGCCGACCTTCACGCTCGACTGCTCGGCGGCGCTGAGAGCGATCGACACCTGCGCGACCGTCGAGGTGATCCCCAGCACCAGTCCCGGCGCGACGCTTGCGCCGACTTCCGCTGTCACGCTCGTCACACGCACCGGACCCCGCTCGAACACGACCGAGCCCAGCGCCAGCTGGCCCGTAACCGTCATGCCCCGGGCGGACTGAAACGCCCGGATCGCCGCTTCGGTCGCCGAGCTGAACGTGTCGCCGCTGCGCCCGCCGGCATAGCCGAGCGCTTCCAGGTTCGCGTTCAGCTCCGCCACGTCCCCGCCCGCCGACATCCCGCTGACGAATGCCCGCGACGGCACGACAGAGCCATACAGCAGCACCGTCGGCTGGCCGCCGAGCGCGAACAGGCTGTGACCGCGCGCGATCACCTGGCCGACCGCCGGCAGCATCGTGAACGTCGAGCCCTGGCCATAGTCAACAGCCGACGAGCGCGCCGCCGAGGCCACCGCCTGGGCGTTCGCAAGCGCCGCCTGCGCCGAGTACACCGCTGTGCGGTCGCTGCTGACCTTCATCGCATCGCCGCTCGAGCCCTGCCCATCGCCGGCCACCGTCGCCACGTCGCTCGCGCACACACTCGAGCCGGCGTCCGACGGAGAGCCGGCGGACGCCGCTTCGCCACTCGGCGAAGAGGCGCCTGGCGCGCCTTGCGCCGCGTTGTCCCCCGCGCAGTCAACCGACTCCTTCTCGCGTGCCGCCGACAACGTCGCCCGCACGCCTGTCAGCGTCGCGCGGTCGGCCGACAGCGACGCGATGGCCGTGCGCAGCATGCCTTCGCTGGCTCTCACCGCTTGCTGCGCCTGCTGCACGGCCGACGGCGCGGTGCCGGCAGGTATGCGGATGCTCGATCCACCCGCATAGCCGAGCGTTGCGTTCACCTGCGTCTGTGAGGACAGTGACCGGCGCGTGACCGTCGCCAGCGATGTCGAGGTCGCGTTGTCGGCGACGCCGCTCGGCTTGGCCGGACCGCCAAACGGGTCGCTGACGACGAGCGCCGCCGCGACAGCTGCCGCCAGCACGAGCGCAGCGCCCGCGAGTGCGATCCGGCGCGAGCTCTGCGCGCTCACTAGTGGTTACCGTGCAGGCCGCCCGGGATCAGCGACTGGCAGGCTTCCTCGGCTGCGCGCGCCTGTGGCGAGTGCAGGTCGATCCCCTTCTTGGAGACGTGCACGCCGCCGCCGGAGAACGTCGGGTCGGGGAAGTTGGGAATCCCGTGTGAGCGGATGCACGCCGCGGCCTTCAGGTACTGCGACTGTTCCTGGGGGCTGATCTGGTGATTCGAGCCTTCTCCCGGCCCGCCGCCCGGCAGCAGCTTGCGGCAGGCCTGCTGCGCCGACTGGAAATTGGGATTGCCCGAGATGGCCGGGTTGATGGCGATCGCCACGCTCACTTCATTGCCATGGGTCGAGACCTTCGGGTCGGGGAAGTTGGGCACCCCGTGTGCGCGCACGCACGCCGAGTACGCCACGGCCTGGCTGTCGGGCGATGTCGAACTGCCCTGCGAACCGCTCGAGCCCGACGACGGGCTGCTCGAGGCGCTCGAGGAGCTGGTCGAAGAAGTGCTCGACCCCAGGTGCGCCACGGTCGGGGATTTCGCGCCGGCGCCACATCCGGCGGCGAGCAGAGCGAGCGCCACGAGCCCTGCGATCAGTCCTATCGCCTTCATCTCGTCGTCTCCTCGCGCTGGCTCGATGCTGCGTGCGAGGCTGTTGTACGAAACGGCCGGTTACACCACGGTGACGGAAGCTGTAACCGCGCCGTAACCGCGGATGCGCCACGCTGGGTGGTCCATGCGAGTGCTGCTGGTCGAGGATCACGCCGAGCTGGCCAACACGGTCGCCGTCGGCCTGCGCCGGGAGGGGATGGCCGTTGACGTAGCGCTCGACGGGCATGACGCGCTCGCGCGCCTCGCGCTCACCGACTACGACGTGCTGGTGCTCGACCGCGACCTTCCCGGCGTGCACGGCGATCAGATCTGCCGCTCGCTGATCGCCGAGGGGCGCGACGGGCGCATCCTGATGCTGACCGCCGCCGGCTCGATCGAAGACCGGGTTGAGGGACTGCGCATCGGGGCCGACGACTACCTGCCCAAGCCGTTCGCCTTCGCGGAGCTCGTTGCCCGCATCCGCGCGTTGGCGCGGCGCTCGGGCAGCCAGCTGCCGCCGGTGCTCGTACACGGCGACCTGCGCGTCGACCCGGCCAATCGTCTCGTCAGCCGCGATGGGCAGCGCCTGTCGCTCAGCCCCAAGGAGCTCGCGGTGCTCGAGTACCTGCTCGGTGCGCAGGGGCGCATCGTCTCCGCCGAGGAGCTGCTCGAGCACGTGTGGGACGAGAACGCCGACCCGTTCACCACCACCGTCAAGGTGACGATCAAGCGTCTGCGCACAAAGCTCGGCGAGCCGCCGCTGATCGAGACCGTGCCGCGCGGCGGTTACAGGATCTGAGTGTCGCCGATGAGCGCTCCCGACACGCTGCAGGCGACGACCGGCGATCTGGGCCCACCGCGCAGGCTTCTGGATCGTTGGCGGCCGCGCCTTCCCCGTTACACGATCCGCCTGCGTCTCGCCGTCCTCTACGGAGGCGTCTTCATGATCACCGGAACGTTGCTGCTCGCGCTCGTCTTCCTGACGGTGCGCTCGTCCACACACGGCGAGGTCGTCTCCGCGCAGGGCGCCGCGGCCAGGCTGGTGGAACCGCACGGCGCCCACGCGGCGCCGCCTGCAGCCACGCTCTCGGTGACGCCCGAAAGCCTCGCGGCCCAGCACGCGCACGCACAGGCTCATCAGCTCGGCGCGCTGGCGGTGAACGTCAACAACAACGACCTGCATCACCTGTTGATCTTCTCGCTCGTCGCGCTGGTGGTCATGGTGGTCGCGTCGATGGCATTGGGATGGGTGCTCGCCGGTCGCGTGCTGCGCCCGCTGCAGGCGATCACCACAGCGGCCCGCCAGCTGTCCGCCTCGACCCTGCACGAGCGCCTCGCGCTCGACGGCCCCAACGACGAGCTGCGCGAGCTGGGAGACACGTTCGACGAGCTGCTCGCGCGCCTGGAGGCCTCGTTCGAGGCCCAGCGCCAGTTCGTCGCCAATGCCTCGCACGAGCTGCGTACGCCGCTCACGCTCGAGCGCGCGATCCTCGAGGTGACGCTTGCCGACCCGGCCGCCAACGCCGCGTCCCTGCGCGTGGCCTGCGAGCGGGTGCTGGCGATCGGCGAGCAGCAGGAGCACATGATCGACTCGCTGCTGACGCTTGCGCGCAGCGAGCGGGGTCTCGAGCGCCGCGAGCCGCTGCTGCTCGATGTGCTCACCAACGAGGTCCTGCGCGAGCGCCGCGATGAGATCGCCCGCCGTGGCCTGCGCGTCGACAGCAAACTCGAGCGTGCGCCCACCACTGGAGACCTGCGGCTGATCGAGCGGCTGATCGCCAACCTGCTCGACAACGCCATCCACCACAACAGCCAACCCGGCTGGGTGACGGTCGCGACCGCGGTCGACGCCGGATCAGCCGTCCTGACGGTCTCCAACAGCGGACCCGTGATCGCGCTCAGCGAGGCCGAGCGGCTCTTTGCACCCTTCCGCCGACACGGCACCGCGCGCACCGGCAACAGCGATCGCCACGGCCTCGGCCTGTCGATCGTCAGCGCAATCGCGACCGCCCACGGGGCGACGCTGGCCGTCCAGCCGCTCGACGCGGGCGGCTTGCGCGTTGAGGTGAAGTTCGCTGTTGCGGGCGCTGGGCCTGGGATCTAGGGGGCGAGACGGAACGGCGGGTAGCGGTCGGTGACCAGCACGTGGGCGTAGGCGATCACCCGGTTGGTCCAGCGGCCGACGCCGACGAGGAAGTCGAACATCGGGCGCGGGAAACGGCCGGTGAACAGGATCGAAAACCAGGCGGCGATGACGACGAACAACGCGGCGATGTAGAGGAAGAACAGCGCGACGTAGTGCGGGATGGCCAGCAGCCACTTGACCAGCGGCAGCCAACGGTTGAGGTCGTTGTGCGCGTCCGGATAGGGAAACTCGAGATGCACCGCCTGATGCTCGTCGGTGGAGGGATAGCGGTCCTCCATCAATGCCAGGTAGACGCCGACTCGGGCGGAGAAGCGCATCAGCTCGATGTTCCAGTCAAACCACCAGCGCGGGTACTTCTGCCGGAACACGATCAACAGCAGCGTGGGCAGCACGACCAGGCCGGCAGCGCCGACAGCCCCGGTGGCCCTACCACCGCCGTAGGCGTAGCTGCCGCCCTCGATGAGGGCGAGCACGATCGCGATCGGGATGACCATGAACAGGCGAAAGAAGGTGGTGAGGCGGTTGAGCGGCCGGTCGGGGTAGTCGACCGAGTACTGGACGGGATAGGGCGCGTCGGGGTTCATGAGCTGCCTTTCGTTTAGGTGTACGGCGTACACTCGTGCGTGAAACTATAGGTGTACGCTGTACACTTGTCAAGGCCAATGACAAAACAAAAGATCGCTACCCGCAAACCGCTGAGCAGCCCCCGTGTGCTGCAGGCCGCCGTCGCCCTCGCCGACGAGGCCGGGCTGGAAGCGTTCAGCATGCGCGGGCTCGCGCAGGAGCTCGGCGTCGTGCCGATGGCGCTCTACAAGCACGTGGCCAACAAGGAGGAGCTCCTCGATGGCATGGTCGACATCGTCTTCAGCGAGATCGAGCTCCCTTCCGAGGACCTCGACTGGAGGACCGCCATGCGCCGGCGGGCGATCTCCACGCGCGAGGCGCTCAAGCGCCACAGCTGGGCGATAGGGATGATGGAGTCGCGGAATCCGGGGCCGGCGAACCTGCGAAACCACAACGCGGTGATGGGCTGCCTGCGCAAGGCGGGCTTCTCATTCAAGATGGCGATCCACGCCTATTCGCTGCAGGACGCCTACATCTACGGCTTCGCCCTGCAGGAAAAGGATCTGGCGTTCGAGACCCCCGACGGTGCGGGACAAGCCGCGCAGCGCAGGGCGCAGACGATCGACGCGCTTGAGAACTACCCGTACCTCGTCGAGATCGCTAAAGAGCTCCCCGACTCCGGCTACGACAACGCCGTCGAGTTCGCGTGGGGGCTCGATCTCATCCTCGCCGGACTTGACCGGCTACGCAACGCTGCAGCCGCGCCGGTCTGAGCGGTGCCGAGCGCTCTGCGACCAGCCCTCGCAGGCCAGCGTCCGTGACCAGCCTGACGCCCGGCTAGGCGCACGTGTACAATACTTAAGTGAATGCTTCAGTATTCGCCCCCGCGATACGCACCAGGCGAGCCGCCGATAGACGTCGTCTTCCACGCGCTGTCGGACGCGAACAGGCGCGCGATGATCGACCGCCTGCTCGACGGGCCGGCATCGGTGAGCGAGCTAGCGCGGCCGCTCGCGATATCTCTGCCGGCTGTCGTCCAGCACCTGCACGTGCTCGAGGCGAGCGGCGTGGTGTGTACGCACAAGGTGGGGCGCGTGCGCACCTGCGAGATCGAGCCGCTCGCGCTGAGCACCGCCGAGCGCTGGATCAGCGAGCGGCGTGCGGCATGGGAGGCGCGCCTGGACCGCCTGGGCGAGTTTCTCGCCAAAGACACCGATGAGTCGCAGCGCTGCGGGCAGTCAAAGAAGATGAGATCGAAAAGGAGATCGCAATGAGCAACAGGTCGGCGACGCACACAACGTTCGTGATCGAGCGCAACTACGACGCAGCTCCCCAGCGCGTGTTCGCGGCGTGGGCGGATGTGAACGCAAAGGACCAGTGGTTCGGTCCGGGCGGCGAGCAGGAACACCAGCTCGACTTCCGCGAGGGCGGTCGCGAGCACTTCCAGGTGGCCGCCGCGGGCTCGGTCTACTCCTATGACGCGCTGTATGAAGACATCATCGCGGACGAGCGGATCGTGTACACGTACAAGATGTGCCGCGACGGCGTGCGCATGTCGGTTTCAGTGACGACCGTGGAGCTGCTCGCAGACGGCGACGGCACGCATCTGCGCTACACCGAGCAGGGCGTGTTCCTCGATGGCGAGGACAAGCCGGAGCTGCGCGAGCACGGGACCAAGGAGCTGCTGGACAAGCTCGGCGAGGCGCTGGCGCGGGGGGCTGCGACAGTATGAGCACAGTCACGGGAGGCACCACCGACAAGACCCAGGCGACGCCGCACGAGCCCGACCGTGGCGCCGCGGACGGTGTGAGCGACCGCTCGCGTTGGCTGGCCCTGTACGTGCTGTGCACGGGGATGCTGATGATCGTGCTGGACGTGACGATCGTGAACGTCGCTCTGCCGTCGATCCAGGAAGACCTGCACTTCTCGACGTCGAGCCTGGCGTGGGTAGTCAACGCGTACCTGATCGCGTTCGGAGGGCTTCTGCTACTGGCCGGACGCCTGGGCGATCTGATCGGCCGTCGGCGCATCTTCCTCGCGGGCATCGCGCTGTTCACGAGTGCGTCGCTTGTGTGCGGGGCCGCCCAGGCGTCATGGTGGCTCGTGGCTGCGCGCTTCGTCCAGGGCGTCGGCGGCGCGATGACCTCGGCGGTGATCCTGGGGATGATCGTGACGATGTTCCGCGACGCTCGCGAGCAGGCGAAGGCGATCGGTGTGTTCGCGTTCGTCGCCTCGGCGGGCGGTTCTGTGGGCCTGCTGGCGGGCGGCGTACTAACGCAGTCGATCAACTGGCACTGGATCTTCTTCGTGAACCTGCCGATCGGCATCGCGACCGCGCTCGCCGCGCGGCGCCTGGTCCCTGACGAGCCTGGCATCGGCCTGGACGCGGGCGCAGACGTCCCGGGAGCGGTGCTGATCACGAGCGCGCTGATGCTCGGCGTGTACACGATCGTGGGCCCCGCGGCAAAACAGGGCTGGGGCTCTGGGAGCACGCTGCTGTTCGGGGCTGGCTCGATCGCGCTGCTGGTGGCATTCCTCGCGCGCGAGACGCGCGCCGCCAGCCCGCTGATGCCGCTTCGGATCTTCCGCTCGCGGCCTGTCGCAGCGGCGAACGCGATCCAGGTCCTGTCAGTCGCAGGGATGTTCGGGATGTTCTTCCTCGGCGCGCTGTACCTGCGGCGTGTGCTCGGCTATGACGCGCTTGAAATCGGCCTTGCGTTCCTACCCGTGACGATCGCCATGGGGACACTCTCGATCCGATATTCGGAGCGCATCTTCATGGCGCTCGGCGCACGCCGTGCGCTGCTTGCGGGCCTCACGCTCGTGCTCGCGGGCCTCGTCGTGTTCGCGCTCGCGCCGGTCCACGCGCACTATGCAACGCAGGTCGCGCCCTCAATGCTGCTGCTGGGTCTCGGTGCGGGCACCGCGTTCCCGGCGCTGATGAACCTCGCGATGTCGGGCGCGACCCAGCAAGACGCCGGTCTGGCGTCGGGTCTCGTGAACACCACCGCGCAGGTCGGCGGCGCGCTCGGGCTGGCGGTACTCGCGACGCTGTCGACGTCTCGCAGCAACGCGTTGCAAGCGACCGGGCATCCGATCGCGTCCGCGCTGACCTCGGGCTACCACCTCGCATTCTGGGTCGCCGCAGCGCTGGTCGGCTGCGCACTCGCCGTCGTACTTGCGGCGGTCGAGCCCGGCCATGCACCCGCGGGAGCACATGGCGCGGCGCTCGCACAGGACGACAGGGACGCGCATGGCGAGGGTCTCTCCCAGCGCGAGGCGCACGCTCACGGCAATCCGTCGACGGAAGGGGCACGCGCATAAGTCGTCCCCGAACGGCATGATGCCGGGGTCTAACCGAGGTAGGAGGAGCGTGATGCGGGAGCTGATCTACTCGATGACTGTGTCGCTGGACGGCTACATCGCCGGACCCGGCGGCACGATCGACTGGACGGTGCCCGACGAGGAGCTGTTTCGGTTTCACACCCAGCAGATACAGGAGACTGGGGTGCATCTCTGCGGACGGCGGCTCTACGAAACGATGGTCTACTGGGAGACCGCGAAGGAGAGTCCGCTTGTCGCAGAGCACGTCAAGTTCGCCCAAATCTGGAAGGCCCTGCCGAAGGTCGTGTTCTCCACGACGCTGAAAAGCGTGGTGGGCAACACCAGGCTGGCCACGGACGGAGTCGGCGAGGAGGTCTCAAGGCTCAAGGAACAGCCCGGAAAGGACATCGGCGTCGGCGGCGCCGGCCTCGCCAGTGCGTGCATGAAGCTGGACCTGATCGACGAGTGGCGGCTGTTCGTCAGCCCGGTCCTACTCGGCGGCGGCACGCCCTACTTCCCGACCCTCGACGAAAGAATCAACCTGGAGTTGGTCGAGACGAAGACGTTTGGCTCTCGCGTCGTTTACCTTCGCTACAGGCGCGTGTCAGACGGCCAGTAGGTGGTTGTTCCCACTTGCTCTACCCGGCACGCGAGCGAGTCCCACAGCCTGCTCATCCGCGTCGCCCATCTTCCGGCTCAGCCCCAGTCAGCGTCAATCTGGACATCGGCAGCGGCGTACGATCGCCCAGCCCCTCCCAGCATCCAACCGCACTTCTATCGGGGAGACAGGTTCTATTTGACTTGTATCCTCGGTTTTCGGCGGGCCTGCAGCCGATTTGCAGCCAGCTTACACGCCGCGCGCACGCGCAGAGGCTTGCGATGCACGCTCGATGCACATCGTAGCGGCGCTGGCCCGCGAGAACCCAAGCGAGCCACGTCGCGCCTGCGAGAACCACGAGTATCAGCCGTGGGCGTCGAACACCCGCTTGCGCCAGCGCCCCGAGACCTCGCGGTACTTCGCGTGCGCGCCACGGCCGGCACCGCAGCAATACGAATACAGCCAGTCACGCACGCTGCCATCGGCAACGCTCGCCTTGGCAGTTGACTGGCCGACCAACGACTGCGGCCATAAACGGCTTGCCGGCGTCGGCGCTGGTAGCGATCGAGCCGCGCCCGGGGCGCGACTCGTGCCGCGGAGCGCCGTCAGCGGCTGATGCGCCGCTCACGGGCGGCTTGTAGGAGCTGCTCGGCTGCGCGTTGGGCTCGCTTGCAGCCGGCCGTGCTGATGTGCTCGTGGCTGTAGCCCGCGCGGGTCTTCATCCCGAGAAGCGTGCGCAGAGCGTTGCCGAGTGCAGCGCCATCGGGGCGCACCTTTGAGAGCTGGGCGACAGCTTCGTTGTGGTCTTCGCCCTGGACGTACCCTCCGAGCGCGATGCAGCAGATGACGTCCGCGGCCGCCACGCCGCAGTGCACACACAGCGTCACGTATGCGTCGGCGATGTCCTGCTCATCAGCGGCGAACTCGCGGATGATCTCGGCGCCTTGCAAGAACTGCTCGGCCTTGGCGAGCCTGCCCGCGATCGTACCCTCGTCGCATTTGCGCAGCCGCGGTGTCATCGTCGCGCGGTTTGGGCTATGGAGCCGCGGCGCAGTAGGCGCAGCGTGCCGTAGAGCTCGATGCCGTCCCTGGCCGCATCCGTGATGACCTGCTGGGGCTCGCCGGCTGTGAGCTCCTGCTCGCCGAACTCGAGGACCCTGGCGTCGTTTCCCGTCCACGCGCTGGCGTGGGCCTGAAGCTGTGAGAGCTGCTCCTGCCATACCGGCTCATCCGGCTCACGATCTGCGGGGCGTACGACGAGCAGGTCGAGATCGCTCTCTGGTGTGGCCTCGCCGCGGGCGACCGAGCCGAACAGCACGACGAGCACTGAGGGCTGCTCCCATCCGTTGATCGTGTCGCGTAGGCGATCGAGCACCTGTGCGGGAAGGCTCGCGAGCCCTTCGATCCAGGACGCTGCCACGTGTTCTCGGTTGAGCTGGTAGAGATTGGCGTTGCCGGCCGAGCGACGCGAGACGACGCCCTGCTCAGCCAGGCGATCGGCGGCGTTGCGGACGCCCTGGTGCGAGCCGTGACCTATGACCCGCTGGAGCTCGCGGCCGGTCATCTCCGCTTCCGCACGCGCGAGAACGCTCAACACGTCCCCGTCCAGCGTGGGAGTGACCACCTGCAGCGGCCGACGGAAGTCCATGCCGAGACTATAGCGATGACAACTATTCTTGACGTTCTGCAATGATAGTTGCCACCGCGCGCGGGCGCCGCCCCAAGCAGACGCCGCCCTTCGATCAACTACGTCGGTACGCTCAGCGTCCAGGGAGTGATGTCGGGAAGCTACGTCGTCGTTTGCCCTGGCGGCACAGACCAAGACGGCACCTGGGAAGTCATGCCGACAGTGCCCCCAGCCGTGTTCGGCCCCTCGTGCAATTCTGCCGCAGGGCCGGTCGAGGGTTACATGACCACCTCCTCCGGCAGCTACCGCCTTGAGATCGGTGGCTACCAGGCGCCGATTTTCAGTCTCAGTCAAAGCTTTGTCGCACGGCCGATCCGCGTGACGCGCTGAGAGTCGATGACGCCGACGACCCAGCCAAACATCACCCGCCTCGCCCTTGGTAAATGGGCTGTGGAACGAGCCACATCGTGGTAACCGCGCCGCCTTTTCGTCCGAGCGACGGCGCCGTGGGCTTGTTGTGATGTCAAATGGGGGTCCGTTCGCCCGCTATATGCTCGCCGTCTGTGAATGCGAATGAAGGCAGTTGGCGCCGCGATCTGCCGCTGCGCCCACGGCGGAAGTGGTGGCCGGGGCGATGGCGGGGGCGGGTCGGCGCCGCGCTGGTCCTCGCCTGCGCGGCGTTGTGCGGCGGAGCGCCGGTCGCTGCCGCGTCGAACTCTGACGAACAGGCCACGCACGCCTACCTGCTCGCCCAATACAAACTCGTCACGGCGCTGTTGCACGACGCCTCCGCCACGCGCGGCGCGGAGAGCGCAGCGGCAACGCAGATCGCTCGAGAATGCCCCGGGGTGGTGTCGGGGATGCCGAAGGAACCGTCCCGGTTCCCGGCGCCCCCACCCCATATCAGGGGCGAAAACGCCCGCCTGGCCCAGCAGCAACAAGCGATCGGGGACGAGCTTGTTACGGCGGTCGAGCTGCCCGGGACGGGCCTGTATCGCGCGGCCGAGGAAGCCTGGGCCACCGAGGTACGCCAGCTGTCGTGGAGCAATCCGGCGATCACCTCCGATGCACAGGCCGGGACCACCGCCAGGCTCGAAGCCATCTCCGCCCCCGCTCCGGCGTTCTGCGCAGACGCGAGGGCGTGGGCCCAGAGCGGCTATCGCGCCCTGTCGGCAACCAGCCGGGTATTCGAGGCATCGCGAGCGGCGCGGATGAGCGCCGAGCGGGTAGAAGGCTCGCTTGGCGCGCTGCTGAAGCCTTACGAGAACGCATCGGATCGAGCATTGGTCCGCAAGACCGGCGCGGCCGAAAACAAGCTCCTTGCCGGCGTCGCCACCGCCCTTCAGACGATCTTGCGCTTGAAGCGCATCCTCGGGTTCCCGCGAGCCGAAACCAAAGAACCCAAAAAACCGATCGTGCTGGGCCACGGGCCCACCGCCGCCGGCACTCGCTTCCAGGTGAGCTCCGAATCCGGCCTGCTGGGCGGTCTGGGCTGCCATCGGTCTGCGTCGGTGTTCTACACCCGTCCGGGCGCCCCCGAAGCGCTGATCCAGGGCGTTCCCAACAACCCGATCTGCCTGTCCTCGCCCCAGTACCGGCACCCCGCCGTGTTCTGCGAATTCGGCATCGAGACGATCCAGACCGCGGTGCCGGCATCGGTGAGCTCGGCCAGGCTGGTGCTCGCCGACGGACGGACGATCCAGTCGCGCGTGATCCGCGTACCGCGAAGAGATGGGGGTCCGGCGGGCATCTACGCCCAAGAGCTCCGCGGCAGCACGAGTCACGCAGTGTCGCTCGTGGAGTTGAACGCCGACGGGGGTGTCGAGCTCACACTCAAGCTGCCGCGATACCGCTGTCGCAAACCCCGTGAGGAACCGGAAGAGATCCCGGCGGCCAGGGTCCTCGCCAGCGGGCGCACCCCCGAAGGGGAACCATTCACGATCAGCGCTTTCGGCACCTTCAACGGCGAACCATCCCTCAGCGTCGACACCGGCGTCGATCCGGAACTCAATGAAATAACGCTCCCACCCCAGGCGCCCAAGGCGTTCTCTTGGTCGCTGTCGATCGGCTGTGCCCCCCACCCCTACGCGATCCTCTACGCAATCCTCCTGCCACCAGGAAAGTCAGTGATGGCGCAAACCCCCCAAGGTGCCATCGCGCTGAACGTCTTCCCGGTCGAACCACCTGTGCACGCCAAGGGACCGCTCGTCTACGGCGTGTTCAGCGCGCTGCCCACCGAACTGACGGTAGTCGGTGCAACCGGCTCGACTATCTATACCGAAAACCTGCAGGCAAAGGCGGCTGAAGCAGCGCAGTTCTGCGAAGGCTACGCGGAACCGTGACATACACCGCCTCGCCCGAGTGGATCTCGCTGAACCGCGACCGCGCCTAGTAGCTGACGCGCACCCGCCAGCCCGCGCGCGGCGCGGTCCTGCCGGCGTGCCAGCGCGGCCGTCGCGCAGCGGCTTGGCTCCCAGCTCGGTAATCGCCAAGGCGACTACCCGCTCAAGGTCGACGACGCCCGTGGGCAGGTGGACCTTGCCGAACAACCGCTCGCCGACATGGATGTCGCTGCCCACGTGCATGTGCGGCCAGGTGATCGGACTTTCGCCTATCGGATGCCAGTGGTAGGAGACGAGATCGCCGCCCTCGTGCTCGATCGCGTAGTTGTAGCCGACGATCTCGACGCGCCAGCCGTCCGCTTCCTCGCGAGCTTCGTAATGCTCGCCGACGCTGAGGCGAAGCGGATGCGCAGCGCGCAGCTTCGCCAGGTCTGAGAGTTCGAGCTGATGCGGCGGGTCGGCTGTGTCGTAGGCACTGACGACGACGTGTTCGTTCGTCAGGCACGCCAGCAGCCGCGCTGTTCGGCCACGGTAGTGCTCGACGGCCTCGGCGGGTGTCC
Organism: uncultured Solirubrobacteraceae bacterium; assembly: GCA_963734225.1. Taxonomy (GTDB): domain Bacteria; phylum Actinomycetota; class Thermoleophilia; order Solirubrobacterales; family Solirubrobacteraceae; genus Palsa-744. The sequence goes on along the minus strand of CAVTGI010000010.1, from coordinate 1,677 downwards.
TACTTCCGGGTGCCATTGGGCGGGAACATCATCGCAAGGCGCGTGACGGCGGGGCTATCGTCTATGTCGATCTCACCCGCACGCAGGCGCCGCTCGAACTCCTCGCCGCTCATGCCCAGGTACTTGCGTGCCTGTTCATCGACTCGCTGAGCCCATTCCTCGGGGTTCAGCTCGCGGACTTGGTTGTCAGTTCGGGTAGCCATGCAAAACGCTCCTAGAAGGGAATCGGCCGTGCAGGCCGGCTCCTTGATCCTCATGGTAGGCGAGGACGCGGGCGACGTCCATCAGTCGGCGCAGAAGGCCCGGCGAGCATTGCGCCGCGAAGACCGAGCGATCCCTGAATGCCCGACTGCGGTGTGGTCCGGTCTAACGTCGCATGCCACGACAAGCCTGCAAGCGAACATGGAGATCCAGCGGCTTCCTCAGTTTGCGCGCCCAGCGGTATTCCGTGCCGGTGCGGTAGCTCTCGGGCTGCGGCCATGAGCTCATCGAAGATCCTCGACGAAGATCGTGGCAACGGAGACCTTTGCTCCGAGCGTCAAACGCGCAGAGTCGCGCCCGTCGAGGCCCCAGAACAGCAGGTGCTCGTGCTCGTTGTCGGGACGGGGACAGAACCCAGCGGCATCCTCGAGCTCTCCTTGGGCGAACCGCGCTTCCCGGTCGAGACGCCCGAGCCGGCCGGCGTGCTCGGCACGGGCTCGAAGACGCTGCAGTTCCAACCGGAGCTCTCCCTCGCCGGGGAGCGTCGCGAGCATCCGCAGCGCGCGCTCGCGGCTGAGCGTTCGGAGTTCGCGCCCGTACTCGTGCGCTCGGTTGATCCGACGCTGTTCAGCCTGATCGGCGGTCGAGAGCACAGTCATGTCTTGTCTTCGATCGTTGCACGAGCCGAGTGTTTCCTGCAACCTTCGATCAGCTCCGACTCGGGTTGCCGCCGAGGTGGCGGCACGAGGACCGAGAGCGGCACCGACGAGCGCGGCTCGGGCTACGCGGCGCGCCTGATGCGCCCGCTGCCACCGTTGTACCCGCGAACGATCTCGATCGCGTTCTCCAACGCCGACAGCGGCCCGTGGTCGTGCCACCGCCGTCGGATCCGCGCGAGCAGCGTCTGCTGGAAGCTCGGCGAGGCCCGGCCGCCAGACAGAGGCCACTCGCCGTACGCGGCGACGCCCTCGGCGACGGCCACGAGCAGCCCCACGGGACCCCGCCGTGACTCGCGGGCGCGAGGAACTGGCCGATGTGGTCGCGGGCAACGCGGATCGCCGCGTCGACGCCGCGCACGCGCGGCGGGTCAGCGTCGGTGTTGACGACGATGCCGAGACCGTCGGCTTCGGCGCTCGCGTGAACTCGAAAGCCCGCCTTCTGGGCTTCGAGTGAGAACAGTTGGGTCATCTTTGAGTCGGCCGAGCACCACGCTTGTAGCCGTACGTAGTAGCGTCACTCACAAAAACAAAAAAAGACCTCGGCGCCACAGTTCAACGGTGCGACACCAGCTCGATGACGCGCTGGCACGCATCGCTCGCCTAGAACAGACATCTAAATCAAGCCCAGCCACGAGCCACGTCAAGTTCCATATTGGCTTCTCGTCGCTGGTATTGTCGTCGGTGTCACGCCAGCTCGGCCACGACCTGCTTCAGCCGTCCGTTCTCGCGCTCGAGCTCCCGCAAGCGCTTGATCGTC
>CAVTGI010000009.1:0-90060 GCA_963734225.1 uncultured Solirubrobacteraceae bacterium | reverse complement strand
CAACCGTTCGAGATACGCCTTCAGTTCCTTAAAGAAGATGTTCCCTTCGACGCCTTCGCCCACGGGATCTCCCCCTGCGGGGTCGTTGTGGGAATAGGTTTCCTCACGGTTGATCAGCGTCAGGTTTTCCTTGGGGATGCCCGACTGTTCGGCCAGGATTTCGGCGGCCTGCAGCGTGTTGCCGGCGCCGAGGAATTTGTCCAGTTCGGTGTCGATCGCAAGGATCTTCAGCGACGTGGGCAGGCTGTGGCCGAAGATGGCGTGCTCGTCGAGGACTTCCTGGGCGGGGTTGGCGTTGCCCTCGGCCACCGCGCCGGTGTCGATGGTGAGTCGTTCTGGGAAGTACCACTCGCTGCCGTCTCCGTAGGGCAGGTCCGTGCCGGACAGCATTTCTGCGTAGCGGCGCAGCGGCGTGAGCGCGCCTTCGCCGTTCCAGCCATGCAGGCCGTCTTCTTTGGCGGTTTCTTCGATGCCCTTGCCGGCATGCACCTGGGCCGCGATCAGCGTTGGCGGTGAGGTGCCTACGTTGACCCCGAAGCCGAACTCGGCTTCGTTGGTCGTTGCGACCGGTTTGCAGCCGGGTTCGCCCAGTTTGCAGCCGGCGGGTTCCGTCGGCTTGAGGTCTGCGGGCAGGAACGGGAAGCTCTGCGTCAGCGACGCTTCTTCGCCGAACAGCACCGTCGCTGTCGAGCCGAGCATCGAGAACAGCCCGAGGTCGGGTGCTGAGATTCCGCCAAATGCCAGCCAGGGGGACTTGAGCGAGAGGGCAGTCAGCTCTTTTTCGGCTTCTTCTTTGCTCACCGGGATCGGGCTGCTGCCACCGTCGTCGTAGACCAAGCCGGACAGGCCGTCAGCGCCGGGTGTGCCGGAGAAGTCCCAGGTGGCGTACGCGGTCACGACCGAGCCGCCGAGCGAGTGTCCGCCCAGCACCACTTTCCCGCCCAGCGCTTTGGCGGATTCGATCACCGTGTGCAGGTCTTCGACGGCGACGTTCATGCCCCATTCGCGGGCGAATTCGACGTCTTCTGAGGGGATCGCTTTGTAGTGCACTTTTGGAGGGTGCCCTTCTGCGAGGTAGCCAAGGTAATAGCGGAACAGTTCGGCGGCGCTGGCCTTGCCGGTCTTTGCCTTGTGCAACATGGACTGGTCCTCGAGCAGGTTCTCGCGGCGTTCGACCGACCACACCTGCCAGCCCGGGAGGCGTTCTGTTAGCGACTTGGCGAAAGGCACGAAGTAGCCGGCGCCGGCGGACGTCCCCGGCTCGAGCACGAGCACGTTCTTGGCGTTGGTGGGACCGACCTTGACTACACCCACGCTGTTGAGGTCGATCCGTTGTGGCAGGCGCAGTGCCCGTGGAGGCGTGAAGGGTTCCGGCGTGCCGGGAGCGGGCGGCGCGGGCATGAACATCCTGTGGATCTTTATGGCGCTTGCGCTGGCGCCCACGGCGAACGCGCCGCACGCAACAGCCACCGCGCCGGCCAGCAGCACGACTCGAGTGATCCTCTCCTTGGTCAGGCGCATCCCCATGCTCCTCCTCATTCGCTCTCACACAGCGCGCATAGCGCGGACACTGTTGTCAATAGCCTAGCCGCCGGGGCCGTGGATGGACAATGACTATCCGCCGAACTTCGGCGTCGACAACTGTGCAAATGCACAAGGGCGGCGGTCCTACGGCTCTGACGGGACATCGCTGCCGCTGGCCGCCGCGTCGACATCGCCCGCCAAGGCCACGTATGCGCACGCCAGGTCGTGCGGACTGGCGAGGTCGAGCCCTGTCCTGTCCTCGATCCGGGCAAGCCGGTAGGCGAGCGTGTTGCGGTGCACGTGCAGCGCGGCGCTGGCCGCGGTGCGGTCCAGGCGGCAGGCGAGCAGAGTCTGCAGGGTCCGCGTGAGCTCGGCATGGTTGCCGTCGGCCAGCGGCGCGAAGATCCGCCGGTGCAGGCGCTGCACGAGAGCGGGCGAGCGCCCGACGATGATCTCGAGCAGGTGCTCCTCTGCTCTCACGAGCCCGCACAGGCCGACTGCGCGACCGTGCTCGGCGAGCACGGCGATCTCCTCGCGCGCGGCCGCGAGTTCGCCGCGCGGCGTCGCCTCGCCGATCGCGAGCAGAGCCTGTGGCCCCTCTTGCAGGTCCGACAGCTCCAGCGGTTGCCAGGCCAGGCCGGTGACAGACTCGCCGTGGGTGACGGTCAGGCGCCAGCCGCCGCGACGCAGCCGCGTGGCGAGCGCAGCGTGGCGGTGGGGCGCGCGCCCGGGGATCACGATCGCAAACGGCGAGTAGGCCGGCTCGATGGGGACGTCCAGTCGCTCGGCCAGCTCACGGTCGGAGGCGTCCAGCGGCGCGGCGTCGCACAGCCGATCGAGCAGAGTGCGCGTGCGTCGCTCCTCCTCAGAAACCAGCAGCTCGCGCTCGGCCAGGTAGGTCTCGGTGACCACAGCAGAGACCTGGTCGACGTACTGGGCGAGCAGGCCGGCGAGCTCCAGCAGCGCCTCTGACTCGCCGCTGCGCGCATGTCGGCGCAACAGCTGCCAGCCCATCTGGCGCAGCAGCCCGAACGAGCGCAGCAGTTCCTCCAGGCGTACACCCTCCGTGGCGCGGGCGCGGGCCCACATCCGCAGCGGATCGAAGTCGGCATCGGGGGGCATGACGCCGGTCGACAGAAAGCGCCACCAGCGCGTCAGCGAGCGCCGCAAACCGGCGACGATTTCGGCGTGTGAGTCGGCCGACAGGCGCTCCAGTGCGGCCACATGCGACTCGAGCTCGCTGGCCAGCTCGACGGCCGCCTCGACACGCGGGATCCTCGCCACGATTGCGGCCGCGGCTGCGGAGGTGTCGCGAGCTGGCGAGCCCACGCGAGCAATTATCGGCCCTGCCGGCGCGGTGGCCGGCGATTGCCTGTGGCGCCGCGCGACGATCCCGCCCCGGCGTCGTGGATACATCCGGACGCGCGTATACGTTGCTCGGGCACACACGCTCGCCATGCGGCATGGAAGCCGCGGGCGAGCTTCTTTTCCAATCAGGGGGACACATGACCCGGCAGCTGTCCACGTGGCTCGTCTTGGCGGCGTTCGGCGGCGCGGTGGTCGCAGGCTGCGGTGGCGGGGGAAGCAGCTCGACGTCGAGCAACCAGAGCGGTTCAACGGCAACGACCACGAGCGCGCCTGCCACGACCACGGCGGCGGCGAAACCCACGTCTGTACCCTCGAGCATCCCCACGAGTCCGGCTGCGGTGGCGGAGGCCGTGGCGGTGTGCAAGTCGATCATCGAGCGCGATCCCGAGCTGTCGTCGGCGACCAAGGCGAAGGTGGAATCGATCTGCAACAAAGCGTCGCACGGCGATCTTGCTGGCGCACGCGCGGCCGCCAAAGAAGTGTGCACGGAAGTGATCAACGCCTCGCCAATCCCCGCCCCGGCCAAGGCGCAGGCGCTGGCTGCCTGCAAACGCGCGAGCTAGTCCCCGGCGACGTCCTCGCCGGGGGCGTCCTCGTCCTCGTCCTTGTCCTCGTCGCCGGCGTACAGCGACTCGCGCGCGAGCTCGCGACCCTTGACGTCGAACAGCTTGATCTCGAGCAGGTCGTGGCGGTAGTCGTCGGGCGCGATCAGCGTGAAGCGCTCGTCGATGACATCGCACTGGTCGACGGCCAGGTCGGCGAGCTCGGCGGTCACGATGCGCCCGCCCGAGACGAGTGGGCGCCCCCACACGAGCGTCATCGCGGCCACCGCGCCGAGCTGACCGCGCCATGAGCCGATGACCTCCTCGCATAGATCCAGGCGCCAGTCGGGGTTGCGCTCGGCGGTCTCCTCGGTGAGATCTACCTGCGCGGAGAAGTCGCTGGGCTCCTCGCCGTCGGCGCTGGCGGGGATGAAGCGCACGTAGCCGAACAGCTCAAATCCCCCGGACGTGCGCGCGGTCCCGGGGACGTACGTGCGCCCGTGCCAGCTCCTGTCGGGGTACCACACGATCGGCCCCGGCTCGCCGAGGTCGGGCTGCTGCTCGTCCAGGCCGTGGGCCGCCGCCATGAACTCCTCGCGCAGGCGCTCCTCCCAGCGGCCGTAGGGAAGCTCTTCCTGCGGGGGCTCTGCGGCGAAGCGCGGCACGAAGCGTTCGACGGGGGCCATGACCGAGCCAGACTATTAGCTACCCCGCCGGTGAGCCGTCACGCGTCGCGCAGCAGCGCGGCGGCGTGCTCGGGCGCGACGATGTTGAGGTTGAGCTCGGTGGAGAGCTCCAGTCCGGCCAGATGGGTCAGGCGCGGCATCACGTCGATCCGCCAGCAGAAGTCCTCCACTCCGCGCGGCGCGGTGCGCACCCACATGTTCAGCGGCGGGCTGGAGCCCAGATGGCGCGCCAGGCGGCACAGGCCGTCGTGCAACAGGCGCGCGCCGGTCGGTCCATCGTCCTCGAAGCGCGCACGCGGCTGGCGCGGCGCGAGCATCAGCTGGAAGGGCAGGCGCGAGGCATACGGGGCCAGCAGGACGGCCTCCTCGTCGATCGCGACGATCCGCTCGCGCAGGCGAACCTCCTCGGCGATCACGTCCCCGAGCAGGCTCTGGCCCATCGTGCGCGTGGTGTAGGCGGCGGCGCGCTCGCGCTCGCGCGCGACGGCCGCGGGCACGAAGTCCAGCGCGTACAGCTGGGCGTGTGTGTGCGGCAGCGATGCGCCCGCCTCGCGGCGCTCGTTGACGATCAACTGCGTGTAGGCGCTGGCTGCGTGCGCGCGCATGCGCTCGCGCCACACCTCCACCGCAGCCACCACCTGCTCGACGGGCAGTTGCGCCAGCGACAGCACCGACTGGGGCCCGTTGATGATCACCTCGTGCGCGCCGGTGGCAGGCAGCGACGCGAACAGCTCCGGCTGGCCTCGTCCCCGCGCCATCGGCTCGTCTGTGGCGGCTTGTGTGGCGGCGGGCTGGTGGCCGTCGACAGGGGTGAGCGCGGGATACAGATTGGGGACGACTCGCACGGTCCAGCCGGGCCCGTCGACGGCGCCACCGTTCGGTCGCACCGCGTAGATCTCGGGCGGGGTGCGGTCCTCGTGCCCGGCTGCGAACGGGTCGCTGTCGGGGTCGATCGGATCGGGCTCGGCGCAGCTGGGCTGGCCGCCGGGGCGCAGCGAGCGCTCGCCGGCCACGATCGTCCTGTGCCCGCTGAGCGGGTCGATCCGCAGCTCGGGCACGCTCAGCCGTCGAGTGCGTAGCGGCGCACGTCCGCTTCGAGCTTGGCCACGCTCGGGTAGGGCCCCTGGTGGATGTACTCCTTGCCGCGGGAATCGAAGAAGACGGTCACCGGCGTAAACGTCGAGTCGGTGATCGTCACGCCGGCCTGGCCGCTGCGGTCGTAGTAGCTGGGATAGCTGACGGGCAGCGTGCGCAGGAAGCTGAGCGGGTCTGAGCGGGTTGTGTCGCCCGAGTCGATCCCAATGAACGCCACGTGCTTTCCCTGCGAGACGGAGACATGCTGGAAGACGGGGAACTCCGCGCGGCACGGTTCACACCAGGAGGCCCACTTGTTGATCACGATGGGCGTGCCGCGCAGCGCTGTCAGCCGGGCGCGCAGGGCGCCCAGGCCGCCGGGCAAGAGCTGGTTGGCCTGCGCGTGCAGCGCGGCCAGCGGCGGCGGCGAGCCGGACAGCAGGGCGCGCGCCTGGGTGAGGGTTATCGGGGTCGGGACCGCGCCGGTTGTGGAGCGCGAGTCGCCGAGTTGCAGCAGCCCGACGACCAGCAAAACCAGCACCGCCAGTGCGACGGCGGCGATCGACGCGCTTCTCGGGGTCATCGCGGCTAAGGGTCGCAGATCGACTGCCCTTCAAGTGCGCCTCCGAGTGCTATATCCTCACGGACACAACGAAGTCGGGGGCCGTTGTCGGGCATCCGGCGAACGGCGCCGGTCGAGCGCCGACCCTTTCGAGCCGCGCCGAAGCCACTTTCGACGGCGGCTCTGTCTCGAAGTCCAGAGCCTTCCATGGCCGAGTCCACCTCAGTGGCCCTCGCGGCCGCGCCCATTCCAAGTTCCGCCGAGATCGCGCGGGCGGAGAAGTTCGTCCACGACCGCTTTGTGTACGAGAGTGAGGATCCTGCGGTCGCGCTTGCACAGGGCACCCCGCGTAGGCGCGCGCTCGACCAGGCGCTGGCCGAGCTGGACGCCAAGGCCAAGCACCCGTCGACGGCCTGGCGGCGGGAGTTCTCGCTGCTGCTCGGGCTCGAGCGGCTGCTGTCAGACGATGAGCCCAAGCTGGCAGACGGGACCGTACTGTCGGCCCATCAGGTCGACGCCCTGTCGGGCACGCTGACGGCGCTGCTGGCTGAGGCTCAGCGCACGGCTCCCAACGGCGACGGCCGTACAGCCGCGTCTGCGTCGCCCGAGCTGCTGGCCTCGGCGGACATCCTTGGCCCCAAGGACCTCGCAGCGGCCAACGGCTCGCCGCCCGCGCCGACCACGAGCGTGGACACGGAGGATGAGGACGACGAGGACGACGATGTCGAGGAGGACATCGAGGAGGACGATCTCGACGAGGACGACCTGGAGCCCGTACAGCGGGCGGCGCCCGACGATGAGGACGACGAGGAAGACCTCGACGAGGACGACGACGAGGACGACGAGGACGACGATGTCGAGGAGGACGAAGAGGAACGCGAACCGGAGGGCGAGTCAGACGAGGAGCCCCGTGACTGGGTCGAGGACGAGGACGAGGAGGAGGCGCTCGGCGAGCAGCCCGAGGACCCCAATGCGGCCAAGCGCTTCTGGTTCGAGCACGCGACGGGAGCGGGCAAGACGGTGGCGGCGCTGGGCTTTGTGGAGGCCTCGCAGACGGGCGGGGTGCTGATCCTCACGCACAGGCGCAACCTGGTCGACCAGTTCCACGGCGAGCTGCGCGACCGCGGCTACTCCAAGCGCATCAGCCGGCCGCTGCTCAAGGGCGAGGACTCGGTCAAAGGTCCGGTGACGGTGGAGACCTACCAGTGGTTCGTGCGCAACGCGGGCAAGATCTCTAGCGCGTACACGATCGTGATCTGCGACGAGGCGCACACGGCTCTGGGCGAGAAGACGAGCGCGGCGATCCGCAACTGGACGGGGCCGATTTTCATCGGCATGACGGCCACGGGCGCGTTGATCGCACGTCATGTGACCGACCTGTTCCCGACGCAGACCTCGCGTTTCGATCTCGCGCAGGCGGCCCGTCGGGGGGTGATCGCGCCGCTTCGCTGTGTGCGCATATCGCCGGGCGTGGGCGTGCGCACGATCGCCAAGGTGCCGCTGCGCCGCGGCGAGGTGGACACCGAGTTCGACCAGGACGAGCTGGCCAAACTGCTCGACCAGCAGCCGTTCAACGTGGCGGTGGCAAACCTCTACAAGACGCGCTTCAACGGCGTGCCAGGCGTGGTGTACGCGGCTGGGGTGCGCCACGCGTACAACCTCGCCGAAGCGTTCCGCGCGGAACAGATCAAGGCCCAGGCGGTGTCGGGCGAGACGCCCAAGCGCCAGCTGGCGGAAATCCTGGCGCGCTACGAGCGCGGCGACATCGACGTGCTGATCAACGCGCAGCTGCTGGCGGAGGGCTGGAACAGCCCGCGGGCGACCGTGTGCATGCACCTGGCGCCAACGGCGTCTAAGCGCATCTACCAGCAGCGCGTGGGGCGCGTGACGCGCCGCCACCCGGGCAAGGAGGCGGGGCTGGTGGTGGACTTCGTGCACCCGGCGACCAAGCACGACGACCCGGTGGTGACGCTGCACTCGCTGCTGGACCGTGACGTGTACCGCGGAGGGGCGATCGTGGTCGGCCCGATCCGCCGCGGGCGCGGCCGGCGCATGCGCGTGGAGCGACGGGTGCTGCCGGTGTGCGCGGAGGAGGAGCGGCGGTTTGCGGTGTTCGAGCGCGAGCTATGGCGGATCGCGGTGGAGAACCTGGACTACGGCGAGCAGCACGTGTGGGCGGCGCTGGCGGGCGCGCGCGTAACACCCAACGGCTGGCGCAGGGCGCGAGCGATGCTGCACTTCGACCGCACGGGCGAGCTCAAGAGCCGCTTCTTGCTGACGGCGGTGCAGCGCAACAAGAACCCGCAGCTGCGCCTGCGCGCGCTGACGGACCTGGCGGCGCTGCGCGATCCGGACGCGTTCGACACGGCGATAGACATCATCGGCGGCTGGCCGCGCGATGAGCGCAAGGAGGCGACCAAGGTCATGTTGCGCGCGCTGGTCGAGCGGCGCATCGGCCGCCGCGACCAGGCCAACGCGTGGATCTGGCGCCTGGCGGAATACACGCGCGACGTGCACGAGGAGTATGCGGTGCAGCGCTGGCCGGAGACCAAGCGCCTGCTTGGGCTGCTGGTTAACTCGGCTGGCGGGGCGCACGCCCGCAACGCGCGCCGCCTGATCCATGCGGCGCGCAAGCAGGACCGCCGGCTGGCGGCTGCGCTGCTGGCGGCTGCGCTGGCGCATACGCCCGAGGCGGAGGAGGCGCTGCGCGGCGCACGCACGCGAATGGCGCGCAAGCCGCCTGCGCTGGCGCGCGAGCTGCTGCGCAACTTCCCCAAGCGCCGGGCGCGCAACGCCAGGCGCAGGCGCAAGGGCCCCAAGGTCGCGTCCGCCGTGGCCGCCAACGGTGCCGCGCCGGCCGGATCGGGGTCAGCGGATCAGCACGAGATGGACCTCGCCGGAGGCGAGCGCGGCCTGGCCGCCACCGGCGAGCGCGACGAGTAGACGCCCGTCGCCGTCGATGCCGCTGGCGCGCCCAGCCCCACCCGTCCAGGCGATCTCGCGCCCCAGCAGCGCATCACGCGCGCGCCAGGCGGTAAGCGTCTCCTGAGCGCCCTCGGCCAGCCGCCGCGCGAGCGCGTCGAGCAGCCGCGCGAGCGTGGGCTCGACCGCGGCGGGCTCTAGCCCGAGTGTGGCGGCCTGCAGCTCGGCGGGCAGCTTGTCTAGATGCACGGCTACGTTGATGCCGATCCCGAGCACGGCCCAGCCTTGCTGCGGGCGGCCCTCGACAAGGATGCCGGCGAGCTTGGCCAGGCCGCTAGACCCCTCGCCACAACCCTCGCCATCGCCGGCAGGCACGACGACGTCGTTGGGCCATTTGATCAGAGCGCGCTTTCCGATCACGTCGCAAACGGCGACGGCGGCGAGCAGCGGCAGCAGCGCAGGCGGCGAGCGTAGGACGAGCGAAGCGAGCACGGAGCTCCCGGCGGGCGCGCTCCAGCGCCTGCCCTGGCGCCCGCGCCCGGCCGTTTGCTCGTCGGCGCTGACGAGCGTCCCGTGCGGCGCGCCGGCAATGGCAAGCGCCCGCGCACGGTCGTTGGTGGAATCGGTGCGCCGCAGGTGCACGTGCGGATGGCCAAGGGCGGTGGCGGGCGTGATGGCGTGGCCGGACGCGCGGCGGCTCACGCCGGGCGCACCAGCAGCTCGTCGTCGGGCACGACGCCGAGCAGCTCGGCGGCGGAGCCACGGTTGACGGCCAGCGCGACGGTGCGTGTGGCGTCCTCGTAGATCAGCAGCTCGCCGGGGGCGACCTCGGCGAACGTGGTGACATAACGCGCGGCGTGCGCGGCGCCGGCGTGGCGCACGGCGACGGTGTCGCCCAACTGCGAGCCGATGTTGGCAAGCTGTTGCTCGGTAGCGTCGAGGATCAGGTTGCCGAACGTGTCGCAGCGCAGCACGTGAACCGTGAGCGTGCCCTCGCCGGTGTGCGCTGTGGGCAACCCCATCCGGCGCAGCTCCTCGACGGGCAGTGCAGCGCCGACGGCCGACAGTGACTCGCCGGCGGCCAGCGCGGCGGCGACGGGGGCGAAGATGTCACGGCCGTGAAAAGTGTGCGAGACGGGCTGCAGGCACTCGGGCGAGTTGCCGATGTCGACCGCTTCGACCACGCCGCCGAGCCGCTCGGCGGCGGGCATCAGCAGCCCGTTGTCGGGCCCGACGAGCATGTTGTCGCGCTCGGCGGTACGCAGTGCAACCGCGCGGCGGGTGCGCGCGCCGACACGCGGGTCGACGACAGCGAGGTGCACGCCGGTGGGCAGGAAAGGCAGCGCGGAGCGCAGCATGATGGCGCCGGCGCGCACGTCGTGGCGGGGAATGACGTGGGTGAGGTCGATTACCCTGGCGTCGGGGCAGCGGCGGACGATCACACCGTGGCAGACGCCGACGAACTCGTCGATGTGACCGTAATCGGACAGGAAGGTGATGACTGGTGGGGTCGCGCTGTTGGCGGCCATCGCTACGTGCGGACCTCGCCGTCCGGTGTCTGACGGCGCGCCTGATCGTCGTTGTCCGTCGCGGCGGCGTGGGCGAGCAGGGCGTCGATCAGCCCATCGATGTCGTGCCGGGTGGCCTCCACGTCAGGCGCCAACCCGTGCTCGCGCAGCGCGTCGGAGGTGACGGGCCCGATCGAGGCTACGCGAGTGTCGGGCGACAGGTCGGCGCGGCCGCCGGCGGCCTGCAGGAAGTAGCGGACGGTGGATGATGAGGTGAAGGTTATGTAGTCGGCCGTACGGCATTTCGCGAGCGCGTCGGGTGATAGCGGCTGGGCGACCGTTTCGTACAGTTCGAGCACGTCGACCTGGGCGCCGTGGGCGCGCAGCGCGTCGGGCAAGATGTCACGCGCCTCACGCGCCCGCGCGATCAGCGCGCGGCTGACGGGCAGGCCGGCGAGCGCGTCGACGAGCCCCTCGGCGACGAAGCGCTCGGGCACGACGTCGGCGACGACGCCGCGCTGGGCGAGCGCCCGGGCGGTGCCGGGGCCGATGGCGGCGACCTTGGCAGCGGCGAGAGAGCGCGCGTCGCCGGGTGGGTGGACCCCGTCATCCAGGCGCTCAAACAGGGCGGCGACGCCGTTGGGGCTGGTCAGGCAGACGAGGTCGTAGGGAGTCGGGTCGAGCGTGGGTCCGGGCAATGGCTGGATGTGGATGACGGGCGCCTGCACGACGGTGGCGCCGAGCTCTCCCAGGCGTCGCGCCAGGTCGCTTGCCTGTGCGCGTGCGCGCGTGACGGCGATCGTGCGCCCCCGCAGCGGCCTGGGCGAGAGCCAGGACAGCTGCTGGGCGAGCGCGGCTACGGGCCCGACGACGGTGATTGAGGGAGGCCTCACGTCCTGTTGACTGGCCGCGTCGGCGATGCGATCGAGCGTGGACGTGACCGTGCGCTGCGTGGGCAGCGTGCCGCCTTCGATCACGGCGGCGGGCTCTGCGGCGCTGCGCCCGGCGGCAATCAGCGACTGGGCTATGTGGGGCAGGCGGCGGACGCCCATGTAGAAGACGAGCGTGCCGGGAAAGGCGGCGAGCACGGGCCAGTCGATCGCGGTGTCGTCCTTGTCGGGGTCCTCATGGCCGGTGACGAGTGCGACGGCGCTGGCGAGCCCGCGATGGGTGACGGGGATGCCGGCGTAGGCGCTTGCGGCGATGCCGGCGGTGATGCCGGGCACGACCTCGAAGGGGATGCCTGCCCCGCGCAGCGCGAGCGCCTCCTCGCCGCCGCGCCCGAACACGAATGGATCGCCGCCCTTCAGTCGCACGACCGTGGCGCCGGCCTTGGCCCGGTCGATCATCAGCGCCTCGGTCTGCTCTTGGGGCACGGAGGCGCCGCCGCCCTCCTTGCCGACGAACAGCAGCTCGGCGTCGGCCCGTGCGCCGTCGAGCGCGGCTGCGGGGATCAGGCGGTCGTAGAGGATCACGTCGGCCTGCGCGATCAGCTCCAGCGCGCGCGCGGTCAGCAGCCCGGGATCGCCGGGGCCGGCGCCGACGAGGTAGACACGGCCGCTCACTCGCCGACCGGCCAATGCTCGACTTCGAGCTCTGACATCGGGAAATCCTTGGGATTGCCTGTTGCGAGGCGTGCGCCGACGCCGACCGCGGCCGCCGCTATCAGGCAGTCGGCCTGCGCAAGAGTGATCCCCTTGCGGGAGTATTCCCTACGCCAGTCGCCCGCCCGTGTGCCCTCGGTGCGTCCAAGGGGGGCTATGTGCAGGCCGGACAGTAGACGCACGGCGGCGTCGCGCTCGTGCGCGCGTATCCCGCGCAGTACCTCGTCGATATTCACGGCGCAGACCCAGGGAGCTTCTTTCGCGTCTCGGAGTCTGCGAACTCGTATGGCCGCGTTGCGCCCACGAAGCGCATCCACGAGGACCGTTGTGTCGAGTAGAAGCGCCAACGAGTCGCGTATGCGATCAGTCGACGGCTAGCCGACGCGGGCTGGGTCGCTGCGACGCTGCGCCCTGACCCACGCGGCGGGATCCTCGTCCCACTCGTGCCCGGTGTCGGAGAGCGCGCCAAGACTCGACTCGATGTCTTCCCATCGCCGCTCGTCATCGAGCGCTCGGCGCAGGGTCTCGCTGATGAACGTGCTGCGACGCCGTCTTCCCACGCGCCGGTCAAGTTCCTCTACGAGGTCGTCATCGAGACTTATGTGCAGTCGCATGGCCACAGCTTAGCACACAGCCATCTTCTCGGCCAGTTTCAGCATCTCGCGAGCCCCAACGGCGATCAACCGCTCGGCGATGCGTTGCCCGAGTGCCTCGGGCTGCTGGATCTCGCCCATCAACTCGTCGCTGGCCCAGGCGGAGCCGTCGGGCAGCCCGACCCAGGCGCGCGCCAGCAGGCGACCTCCGTCGACGGGCGCTGCGTATGCCCCAAGCGGCGTGTGGCAGCTCGCGTCCAGCTCGCGCGCAAGTGCGCGCTCGGCGAGCAGGCAGGCGAACGCAGCTGGATCGCTTATTGCCTCCACCGCCTCCTGCCCGAGTCGATCGTCGGCGCGTCCCTCCAGCGCAAGGATGCCCTGTCCGGGCGCGGGCACGAATCGCTCAGGGTCGAGCACACCACCAACCTCGGACTCCCGCCCCAACCGCTGCAGCCCGGCGCGTGCAAGCACGATCGCGTCAAGACAGTCATCTGCATTGGCGAGCTTGCGCAGGCGCGTGTCGACGTTGCCGCGAATGGCGACGATGTCGAGATCCTGTCGGGCGGCGCACAGCTGGGCGACCCGGCGGATGCTGCTCGTGCCGACGCGCGCGCCCGGGGCGAGCTCGTCCAGGCTGCTGGTCCCACAGAGCACGTCCTCGGCGGCCGCCCGTGCGGGCGCGCCGAGCAGTTGCATGCCCTCCGCGAGCTCGCCGGGTACATCCTTGGCGGAGTGCACGGCCAGGTCGATCTCTCCGCTGGCGAGCGCGTCCTCGAGCTCGGCGACCCAGCGCGACTTGTCCTCGTCCGTTCCATCGCCGGGCCCGCTCGCCCGGTCCCCGCGCGTGACCATCGGGACGATCTCGCAGCCGTGGCCAAGCAGTCTGGCAACGAGCTCGGCCTGGGCGAGCGCGAGCGCGCTGCGCCGGGTGCCGATACGCATCAGCGGTCGCGGCGGCGGCGCAGCTCGTGGACCTCGGCGAGCTCGCTCGCGGCGTGCTCATCGTGGGTGGCGTCGTCGTGCAGCCCGAACAGTTCGCGAACGAGCTCCAGGCTGGCGTGCCCCCGGTCTTCGCGCATGCTGCGCAGGCGGATGGTGGGCTCGTGCAGCAGGCGGCTCATGACGGCCCGCGCGATGGCCTCCACGCGGGCGATGTCGCGTGGGGAGGCGGACTCCCAGCGAGCGGAGTTCTCGTCGAGCACCTGGGCGACGATCGAGTCGCCGTGCTCGCGCAGGGCGGCGACGGTGGGCAGGGTGTCGAGCTGGCCCAGCCAGCGGGCGAAGCGGTGGATCTCCTCCTCGACGATCTCCAGCGCGTGCGGGACCTCGTCGGCGCGGCTGCTGAGGTTGCGCGCGATGACGGCCTGCAGGTCGTCGATGTCGTACAGCGTGACGCCGTCCAGCTGGCCGCAGGCGGCATCGATGTCGCGCGGAACGGCGATGTCGATCAGCACGAGCGCGCGCCCGCGGCGTTCGTCCATGACCTGCTCGAGCTCCTCGCGGCCGACGATCGGGTGTGGCGATGAGGTCGAGGAGAGCACGATGTCGGCGGCGAGCAGCTGCTCGGGGAGTTTGTCCAGGCCGACGACAGACCCACCGAAGCGCTGGGCGAGGCTGAGCGCGCGATCGGCGTGGCGGTTGGCGACGAAGATGGTGTCGGCGCCCTGGTCGGCGAGGGCGCGGGCGACCAGCTCTGAGGTCTCGCCGGCGCCAAGGATGACAACGTGGCGCTGTCTGAGCCCCCCGAGCACGCTCAGCGCGAGGTCGACGGCGACGGAGGGGACGCTGACGCGGCTGGAGCCGATGCCGGTCTCCGAGCGCACCCGCTTTCCGGTGGTGAGCGCGGCAGCGAACAGGCGGTTGGACATCGGCCCGGTGGCGCCGGCGCTCATGGCCGCCTCGTGGGCGCGCCTGACCTGGCCCTGGATCTCGGCCTCGCCGACGATCATCGACTCGAGGCCGGCGGTGACCCGAAAGAGCTGGCGCGCGGCGTCGCAGTTGCGCGGCGAGTAGATCGCTCCAGCGAGCTCGGTGGGGCGGATGCCGGCGCGGCGGGCGAGCAGCCCAAGGACCTCTGACTCAGCCTGGACTAGATCTCCGCCCGTCCCGCCGACGACCAGGTAGACCTCAGTGCGGTTGCAGGTGGAGATGACGACCGCCTCGCGCACCTCGGCGGTGGTGCAGGCCTGCACGGCGAAGTCGGCGCCGTCGCGCTCGCTGAAGGCCAGGCGCTCGCGCAGAGCGACGGGCGCTGTCTTGTGGGAGATGCCGAGTGCGAGCAGCTCGCTCATGCGAGCGTGGACTCCGGCTGGGCGACGTCGTCCTGACCCAGCCCTCCTGGCTGTGTGCCCCCCGCGGCGGCTGTCCGTTCGCTGGGACCGGCGGACAGCTCACCGGGGCCGGCGGACAGCTCACCCTCACGGGCACAGGCGAGCAATTCGCCAAGCTCGCGCTCGATCCGGCTCAGGCGGATGGCCATGATGGCAACGTAGACGAGCACGAGCGCGAACAGCACGATGTAGGCGCCGGCGACGTACTTGCCGGCGGTATGCAGCGGCAGGGCGGGCAGCTCGGCGAGCGTAATGGCGATCATCGCTGTCCAGTCGTGCGGCCGCCCGGCGCCGGCGCGCTGGTCATGGCGGTGACGTGCTGCAGGCTGGGAGCGGCGCTGCGCGGCGCGCGGCGTACCTCTTCCTGGCCTTCCAGGCGTCGGCGCAGCGCGCGCACCTGGGCGCGCGTGTGCTTGGCGGTGAGCTCGTACTTGCATAGCGTGGCGAACAGCAGCGACATGGCCAGCAGCGAGACGAGGAAGGTGAGGGCCATCGGGCCGGGCAGGTTGGAGGTGCTGCCGAGCACGCGCGGGTGCAGGTAGGCGGTGGACAGGCGCACTGCGATGAAGTTCATCGGCACGAACGCGCCTGCAGTGATGGCGAACACGGAGGCGTAGCGCGCCTGGCGCTCGGGGTCCTCGATGGCGAAACGCAGCGGCTGGTAGGTGGCGTACAGCAAAAAGACGATCAAAAAGGACACGAGCGTGGGCTCGCTCCACACCCACCAGTGTCCCCACGAGCCCTTGGCCCAGATCGAGCCGGTGATGAGCGTGCCGACGGCGAAGATCAGGCTCATATGGATGACCACATAGGAGCGGTAGTCCCAGCGCGGGTCGCGCGTGCGCAGGTGTGCGATGGCGAGCAGGCCGCCGAGCACGAAGCCGCACAGTGCAACGATGGCCAGCGGCACGTGCACGTAGAAGATCTTCTGCAGGAAGCCCTGTTCGGCTTCCAGCGGGGCGTAGAAGAACACGAGGCTCAGCGAGACGGTCACCGCGATGACGGTGGCGACGCTCAGCGTGCGCAGCCCACCGCCGTAGGCGGGCGTCTCGCCGCGAGCGCGACTGCCTCTTTTTATGAGGCCAGCCTTCGGCTGGCTGGAGCGTTGCACGGGTCAGTCCTCCAGGAGGAAATCGAACAGGGCGAAGGCGATCAGCCCGAACACAAGATCATAGAGCCCGAGCGTCAAAAGCCATCGCAGCGCCGGCCAGGCGGGGTGGCTTGCGACGAGCAGCGGCGAGGTGGCGCGCGCGCCACCGATGACGATCGGCACGAACAGCGGCAGCGCGAGCAGCGGCCCGAGCAGGTCGCGTGCGCGGGTACGCACGGCGAGCGCGGCGACGAGCGTGCCGATGACCGCGACGCCGATGTCGCCGAGCGCGAGTGTGACCAGCAGCCCGGGCAGCGCGGGCCCGAGCGGCGAGCCAAGCAGCAGCAGCGCGAACGCGGCGACGGCGACGAGCTCGAGCACGACCAGATAGGCGAGCAGCGCGAGCGCCTTGGCGACGAACATCGCGCTGCGGTCGACGGGGGCGAGCAGGAAGGCGTCGAAGCCGCCCTGGTCGGCATCGGCTACGAACAGACGGTTGACGCCGAGCATGGCGGCGAACAGCAGCGTCACCCACAGGATCCCCGCGGCGAGGTCGCCTTCGACGCTGTTGCGGTTCAGCGCGAAGTGAAAGACGACGAACGTGGAGACGGCGAACAGCGACATGCCGGGCACGGACTCCAGCGTGCGCAGCTCCAGCAGTAGCTCCTTGCGCAGCAGCGCTGCGACCGTCGATGCGAACCCCGTCTGGCGCAACCCCCGCAGCGGGGGCGCGGTCTCGACGGGCGGCTCCGCGCCGCCTTGCGCGGGCGGCTGCATGCCGCCCCGTTGCACGTCCTGCGGCGGTAGGTCCTGCACGCTGGTCATCGATACAGCTCGGCGATGTCAGAGGCGTCGACCTCGCTGGCGGCGCGCAGCAGGACGGGCCGTCCACCGCGCAGGCCGAGCACCACGTCGGCTTCTGTCAGGCCCCTGCTGGGATCGTGGCTGCAGATCACCCGAGTACGCAGCCCGTCCGCGCCGTCCCGATCGCCTCCGGCGCCGATCAGCGGGGCGACGAGCTCGACGGCGGCGGGGTCGAGGTTGGCGTAGGGCTCGTCGAGCAGCAGCAGCTGCGGGTCGTGCAGCACGGCGCGGGCGACGGCGACGCGCTGGACCATGCCGCGCGAGAGCGTGCGCAGCGGCTCGGCGGCACGAGCGGACATGGACACGGCGTCGAGCAGTTCCACGACGCGCTGCTCGCCGATCCCGTGCAGGCGCGCGTGAAAGCGCAGGTTCTCGTGCGCGGTCAGCTCGCGGTAGAGCAGGGGCTCGTGGCCGAGCAGTCCGACGCGCCCGCGCACCTGCCAGGCGTCATGGATCAGGTCGCTGCCGAGCACGCGCACGCTGCCGGCGTGCGGGCGCAGCAGCGTGGCGAGCACGCGCAACAGCGTGGTCTTGCCGGCGCCGTTGGGCCCGAACACGACGAGCGTGTGTCCGGCGGCGAGCGACAGCGAGACGTCGCTGAGCGCGTCGCGTTCGCCGTAGCGGCGAACCAGCCCGTGCACCTCGACCGCGGCCTGGCCCATTCCTTCAGACCCGCGTGGGGCCGCGGCGTGAGTCGGTTCTGTGCTGGGGGCCATGGCTATGCCAAACAGGCAAACCGGCGCCGCACGTTTTGGACGACCGATCCTGCGCTGTCTACGCAACTACCAGCTGTGGCCAGGGTTTGTGAGGTCGAGTACGAGTTGTGCACTTTGGCTAATCGCACCGCGAAAGGGTTGCGTGATGGAACCCAAAGACTGGCCGCTTGATCCCGTCTCCGCGGCGGCGCTGGTGGAGCGCGTGATCGAAGACGTGGACGCCAGCAGCGAAGAGCAGCGCGACGACCTGCTGTGCGAGCTGCTGCTCGCCGCGTGGGGAAGCCTGTGGGCTCAGAACCAGTGACCGGCGCACGGGCCGCTGCCTACACCTGCAGCGCGTGCGCGTCCTGAGCCCGCGCGATCAGGTCCCGCACGGCCTGCTCCCCTGACAGCGCAGCCGGGCGCGCAAGTCCACCGCCAGGCTCGTTGGCGTCGTCTGCGCCGTCCCCGTCGCGCAGCAGCGCGATCGGGTCTGGGTCGCCGTTGACGATCCCCTCGAAGAACTCCTTGCGCTCCTGGTAGGTGGGAAGCGTGGCCTTGGCCCAGCCGCGTACCTCGTTGAGCAGCACGGCCAGGCGCGCGTAGGGCGCTCCGAACTGGGCTTCGATCTCGCGCTTCATGCGCTTGGCCAGGGCGGGCGATGCGCCGGCGGTGGAGATGGCGATGGCGAGTGGGCTCATACGCACGATGGCGGGCAGGATGAAGTTGCACAGCGGCGGCACGTCGACGACGTTGACGAGCATGGCGCGCCGCTCGGCGTCGTCGAAGACGGCGATGTTGACGTCGGTGTCGTTGGTGGCGGCGATGGCCATGAAGGCGCCGTCGAGGTCGGCGGCGCCGGCGTAGGCGCGCTGCTCCCAGCGGATGGAGCCCTCGCCGGCGTACTCCTGCAGGGCGGCCTGCGCTGTGGGCGCGATCAGCGTGACCTGTCCGTCGCAGGCGAGCAGCCCCTCGACCTTCTCCAGGCCGATCTCGCCCCCGCCGACGACCACGCAGCGCCGGCCGGTGAGCTTCAGGCAGGCGATGTAGAACGGCGTGTCGAGCATCCCCTGCACGCAGCTCTGATCGCAGGTTCCCCTGCGCAGTTGACAGACGCACTCCTTGCCTGCATAGGCCTGGGCGGGCATGCGTAGAAGAGTAGTGCAGCCGTCAGGGCGCCCCCAGCGCTAACGACGGTGATGCGCGGGCGCGCTGAAGACGAGCGCCTGGTCGGTCGTCCAGCGCAGTTCGTCGGATTCGCGCTCTGTGATGGAGAGCGTGACGGTGAGCTTGTGCGCGGCTGACAGCAGCCGACGGCCGGAGGCGACCAGCGCGAGCTCGACCGTCTTGTCGCGCCCGATGGGGACCGTGACGGTCCTGCGAGCCAGCGTGGCAGTCCGCCCCCCCGCTTTGGGCGCGAGCAGCCGCAGGGTGATCTTGCAGGGGCCGGTGGCGTGAAACCCACAGGTCAACGGAACGCTCGCCCGTCCTGCGCTGACACTCGCGTGGGGCGTCACGGCCACGCTGTCGATCCTGATGGGGTTGGGCAGAAGCGGGGCGACGGGGTCGAACGTGATCTCCTGTCCGGTGCTGTCGACGGCCGTGCAGCGGTCGGTCGCCGGGCACGCCACGCCGGTGGCGCTTTCGGCGGCGATGGTGATTGGCTTGGGGCTGCCGGGCGTTGCGGGTTCGAACGTGAACTCCCGTTGGTAGCCGACGGCCGTGCACTGGCCGGCCGACGGGCAGGCGATCGCCGACAGGGTGTTGCTGGATGCGGTCAGCGGGTTGGCGGAGGCGAGGCCGCTCGGGTAGACGATCGCTGGCGCTGGGCTGCCCGGTGCGGTCGGGTCGAAGGCGATCTCTCTGCCGGCTGTGTCGACGGCCGCGCATTGGCCGGCTGAGGGGCAGGCCACCCCGGCCAGGCTGGCGAAGGGCGTCCCCGCTGGGGCGGGGTCTATGAGAACCGTCGCCGCGCCGCCTGGCATGGCGGGGTTGAACGTGACCTCTAGTCCGGCGCTGTCGACGGCGGTGCACTGGCCGGTCGCCGGGCACGCTATGGCGGTCAGGCGGTCCTGTTCGAGGCTGCCTGGGGTCTTTGCCTGGTCGACAAGGAGGGGGACCCGCCCGCTCGAGCTGCCTGGCGTGACCGGGTCGAAGGTGATCTCGCGCCCCATGTCGTCGACGGCGGTGCACTGGCCGACCGAGGGACAGGCCACTGCGGTGAGGGAGCCGCCGCGGTCGATGGCCACAGGCGCGGCGACGCCTGGCGCGAGCGGGTCGAACGTGATCTCCTCGCCTGCGCTGTCGACGGCGGTGCACTGGCTGGTGGCCGGGCACGCCAGGCCACTGAGCTCGGTATCGCCGGCGATTATCGTGGCGACCGGTTCGCCGGGCGTTGCGGGGTCGAACGTGAGCTCGAGCCCGCGTCCGACGGCGGTGCACTGCGAGATGGACGGGCACGCCACGGAGGTCAGGTAGGACAGCGGCGCGGCGGCGGACGGGCGGGCGACGCCGGCAGCAGCGGCGACGCCGGGCAGGGCGCCAAGCACGACTCCCACCGACACGGCGGCGGCTGCAACGAACGGCATGACGCTACGAGACACGATCACCCGGACATCGTAGATACGGTGGCTATCGGCACGCGTTGACGCAGTATTCCCCTCCGGCCGTCCTGCCGAGGGCCCGTCCGTCTGTCGCCCTCGCCGCTTGCGCGCTCCGGCTGGGCCTTACCCTCGCGGCAGCCCGCGCCCAAACGCGCGCGCGCCGACGCGGGCGACCGCCAGCGCCCCGCTGCGCCACGCGCGCTCGCGGTCGCCCTCGCGCCCGGAGCGCATCTTGGCGACGGCGCGCGCGGCGCTGGTGGACGTCTGGTCGTAGGGGCCCCACCACAGGCCGCGCAGCGCGGGGGGGTCCCAGGTGATGAGCTTTTCCTGGGCGCAGGCCCGCAGGCCGGCCTGGCCGAGCGTGCGTCCCAGACCGCCGCCGCCGGCCGCGCCCCACGGGCCCCGCGAGACGGTGGGGCCGGGCAGGTGGTCATTGAGCCAGACCATGCCTGCGTGCAGCTCGCGCGCTATGCGCAGCCCCTGGTAGCGGTCGGCTGTCCACACAGACGCGCCCAGCCGGTAGTCGCTGTCATTGGCCAGTGCGATGGCCTGATCGATCGTGTCGACGGCCACGACGGCGAGCACGGGCCCGTCGAGCGGCTCGCGCATCACGCGCATCTCGTGCGTGGCACCGCTGAGGACGGCTGGCGCATAGAACGAGCCGTCGCAGCCGGGCGGCTGGACGGGGCCGCCGCAGTGCAGCCGGGCACCCTGCGCGACTGCCTCGTCGACGAGCGCGGCGACGTACTGCGCCCGGCGGGCGGAGGCAAGCGGTCCGACTTGCGTGCGCGGGTCGGCGGGATCGCCGACGGACAGCGCGCGCGCGCCGCTGATGAGCCCGGCGAGGAAGCGCTCGTAGACCTCGCGCAGGACGTACACGCGCTCGATCGACCCGCGCGCCTGGCCGGCGCCGGCACAGCCGGCCCACAGCGCGCCGGCGACGGCGCGGCGCAGGTCGGCGTCGGCGAGCACGAGCATCGCGTCCTTGCCGCCGAGCTCGACGGTGACCTCCTTCTCGCGCGACACGCAGGCCCGCGCGACCACGCGCCCGACGGCGGGCGAGCCGGTGAACAGGACCTTGCCGACGGCGGACTGCGCGAGGGCGACGCCGACGTCGGGGCCGCCGTGGATCACGCGCACCAGACCCTCGGGCAGGCCTGCGCGAGCGAGCACCCGCGCGAGGCGCTCGCCGGCCAGGCAGGCGCGTGCGGCGGGCTTGAAGACGACGCCGTTGCCGGCCAGCAGCGCGCCGGCGATCTGGCCGAGCGGCTGGGCGAAGGGCGCGCTGCCGGCGCCGATCACGCCGACCACGCCGTAGGGCTCATACGCGATCCGCGCGCGCTTGGCGACGGCGATCGAGCGATTCGTGGCGACGCGCCGGCCGCCCAGCAGCTGGGCCCCATCCTCGGCGACCCACAGCAGCGCGTCGATTGCGGCCAGCAGCTCCAGCGCGGCGACCTCCGCGCGCGGACGCCCCTGCTCGCGCCCGAGCGCGTCGAGTAGGTCGTCGAAGTCGTCGATCACCGCCTGGGCCATCTTGCGCATGTACCTGGCGCGGTCAGCCACCCGCAGCAGCGCCCACAGCGGCTGGACCTTGGCGACCGCTGCGACGACCTCGTCGAGCGACTCGGGCGCTGTCGTGCTGACGCTGCCGAGCACCGCGCCGGTGGCGGGGTTGTGCGAGGTGAGCATGCGCTCGTCGGCGTGGGGCTCGCCGCCGGCCGACAGCCCGCGAGGCGCGAGCGGCTCGCCGGGGGCGGCGTCAGGCCGAGTGGAGGACGTGCTCATCGCGCAGCGATTATCGCGGCTCGACGCCGCGACTTTCGCGAACCTCGGCCAGGCGCGCGGCCAGCTGCGCCTCGGCGTCGTCCGGCTCATAGAAGCGCTCGGCAGCCAGACCCTGGGGCAGCAACTGCTGGGGGCCAAGGTGGCCGGGATGCCCGTGCGGGTTGTCATAACCGCCGCGGTCCTGCCCCGGCCGCGGTCCGGAGCGCAGCCAGGGCGGCACGGGGGCGGCGCCGTGCTCGCGAACGTGGCGTTGTGCTGCCGCAAGCGCCCGCCCGGCGGCGTCTGACTTGGGTGCCAACGACAGGTAGATGGCGGCCTGGGCGAGCGCGTAGCGGGCCTCGGGCAGCCCGACGTGCTCGACGGCGGCAGCCGCTGCGATGGCCACGGAAAGGGCGCCAGGGTCGGCGTTGCCGATGTCCTCGGAGGCGAGGATCACCATGCGCCGGACGATGAAGCGCGGGTCCTCGCCACCCTCGAGCATGACCGCGAGGTAGTACAGCGAGGCGTCGGGGTCAGAGCCACGTGTGGCCTTGATCCAGGCGGAGATGTAGTCGTAGTGGCGATCTCCCTTTTTGTCGTACAGGACCGCCCGTCGCTGGAGGGCATCCTCGGCGAGCGCGAGTGTCACGCGAGGGCCGGTGGCGGCGGCGAGCTCGAGGGCGTTGAGCGCGGTGCGCGCGTCGCCTTCGCTGCGCGCGGCGAGGAAGGCCAGCGCATCGTCGTCGGCGTCGATGTCGGTGCCAGCGGCGTGGCGCAGCACCTGCTGGATCTCCTCGACGGTGAGCGCCTGCAACGCGTATACGCGCAGGCGCGACAGCAGCGCGCCGTTGACCTCGAAGGCGGGGTTCTCGGTGGTGGCGCCGATCAGCGTCAGCAGCCCGTCCTCGACGGCCGGAAGCAGGGCGTCCTGTTGGGCCTTGTTGAAGCGGTGGATCTCGTCGAGGAAGAGGACGGTCTGGCCAGCACTGGTCTGGCGGCGGTGGGTCGCGCGCTCGATCACGGCGCGCACCTCGGCGCGCCCGGCCGCCACCGCGCTGAGCTCCTCGAAGGCGGCCTGCGAGCGCTCGGCGACGATCCGGGCGAGCGTGGTCTTGCCCGAGCCGGGCGGCCCGTACAGCACCATCGAATGTGGGCGTCCATGTTCGATGGCCGTGCGCAGTGCTGAGCCGGCGCCGAGCAGGTGCGACTGGCCGACGAAGTCCTGCAGGCTGCGCGGGCGCACCCGCACGGCCAGCGGGCGCTCGTCGGGACGTCCGTGGTCGTCTTGCGCCCCCCCGCCCGCGTCGCGCTCGCCGCCCGTGCGTGCCTTGGGTCCGACCCGCTCGGGCGCCTGCGCGGAATCCTCGTCGAACAAGGTGTCCATCGCCTGCTGAGTATCGCGCGTGCGCACGGGCAAACCTGGTTTTCAGCAAACCCGGGTTTGCGGCAGGGCGCGGGCCAGGACGCGTCGAACCTATCTCGGATGGGTATCGGCGCCGCTGAGATATTGCCCTCTGCAGGCGGGGGCCTTGACTTCCTGGGCGGATCACCCCGGCCGGGCGCGGCCGGCTCGTTTGTGGCTCGCTCGCCGCTGGCGCTGTTCTGGCGGCGCTTTCGCCAGGATCGCGTAGCGCTGGCCGCGCTCGTGTTCATCGCTGCGCTCGTGGTGGTTGCCCTGACGGCGCCGCTGGTCGTGGCGGTGCTGGGGCTACCGGGGCCAGACGTGCAGAACCCCAACCTGACCAACGCGTTCGGCAGCCCGCTGGGCCCGAGCGCGGCGCACCCCTTCGGCGTGGATCAGCTCGGTCAGGACGTGATGTCGCGCGTGATCTATGGGACGCGCGTGTCGCTGGAGGTCGGCGTACTGGGCACGGCGATCGCGACGCTGATCGGCGTCGTGGTAGGGGTGCTCGCGGGCTTTCACCGTGGCTGGGTGGACACGCTGCTGTCGCGGCTGATCGACGTGGTGCTGTCGATCCCGATCCTGCTGCTCGGCCTGGGCATCGGCGCGGCGTGCGCGGTGCGCGGCTGCGTAAAAGGCCTCGTGCAGCCGGGACTGGCGTCGATCATCTTCATCGTCGCGCTGGCCAACTGGACATACATCGCGCGCATCGTGCGCGGGCTGGTGTTGTCGCTGCGCGAGCGCGAGTTCGTGCAGGCGGCACGCGCCCTGGGCGCATCGAACACGCGGATCATGCTGCGCGAGATCCTGCCCAACCTGATCGCGCCGGTGATCGTCTACTCGACCCTGCTGATCCCGGCGAACATCCTGCTCGAGGCGGCCCTGTCGTTCCTGGGCGTGGGCATCAGGCCACCGGCGGTCAGCTGGGGCCAGATGATCGCCCAGGCCACGCCGATCTTCAACACGGCCTGGTGGTACATGACCTTCCCCGGCCTCGCCCTGCTGGCGACGGTGCTCGCGTTCAACCTGCTCGGCGACGGCCTGCAGGACGCGCTGAATCCAAGGACGGCGATATGAGCGGCGCCACCGCCAAGGCCGCGCGCATGGCTCCCCGTGGCGCGGTGGCCTTGCGGGCGCCAGCCCTCAACAGGGGTGCTCCGGCGATCCTCGCAGCCGTGGCGCTTGCGCTCGTCATGTCCGCTTGCGGCTCCAGCAGCTCATCCCCCAGTCCCAGCGCCCTGGTCAAGAGCATCAGCGTCAGCGGCATCAAAACCCCGCAGACCGAGTCGCTGACCGCTGGCAAGCGCGGCGGCACGCTGACGGTGCTCGACCACGAGGACTTCGAACATATCGATCCCGGGGAGGCGTACTTCACGACCGACTACGAGGTCATGTACGCGACGCAGCGCCCGCTGTACTCCTACAAGCCCAACTCGTTCGCAACACCCAGCCCCGATATGGCTTCCGGGCCACCGGAAGTGTCAGCGGACGGCAAGACGATCACCGTGCACATTCGCCACGGCGTGCACTTCAGCCCGCCGGTCAACCGCGAAGTGACCTCGGCAGACGTCGCCTATGCGATCGAGCGCGGCGCCAACAAAAACGTGGGCAACGCGTACTTCGAAAACTACTTCGGCTCACTGGTGGGCGCAGAAAAGGCCAACGGCGGTCCCTTCCCGGGAATAACCACGCCCGACCGCTACACGATCGTCTTTCACCTGAGCAAGCCCGAGGCCCAGGTGGTCGTCGACGCGCTGGCGCTGCCGCTGAGCGCGCCCGTGCCCGAGGAATTCGCCAAGCAATACGACGCCAAGAGCCCGACCGAATATGGCAACTACCAGGTCGCGACGGGTCCCTACATGTTCAAGTCAAACGGCGAAGGCAAGGTGCTGGGGATCGGCTATGAACCTGGCAAGTCGGCGACGCTCGTACGCAACCCCAACTGGACTCCGGCGACCGACTTCCGCCCGGCCTACCTGAACGAAATCGACATCAAGATCGGTGGTGACACCAACGTTATTGGCCGTCAGGTGCTGGAAGGCTCAGACCTGGTCCAGAACGATCCGGTGGCCAACACGATCGTGCAGCTGGCCTATGAACACTTCCGCAGTCAGCTGCAGGTGTCGCCAGGCGCGGGCGACCACTACATCGCGGTCAACAACAAGCAGGGCCCGTTCGCCAACATCGATGTGCGCAAGGCCTTCTGGGCGGCACTGGATCGCACCGCGATCGGCAAGGCGCGCGGCGGCGAGCTGGTGACCAACGTGATGACCCACTTCCTGCTGCCGGAAATCCCCGGCTTTGAAGAAGCTGGCGGCCTGACGGGACCGAAAGTCGACTACAACGAACATCCCGAAGGCGACCTGGCGATTGCCGAAAAATACATGCGCCTGGCGGGCTACCCGAATGGGAAGTACACGGGCGCGAAGACGCTGCAGGTCGTCGGCTCGACCGGCGCCCCCTCGTCGGAGGTCGCGGAAATTGCCAACAACACGCTGCGTAGCCTCGGCTTCAAGACCAAGCTCAGCCTGGTTGACCAGTCGGTCATGTACTCCAAGTACTGCGGCGTTCCGGCGGAAGAGATCGATGTGTGCCCGAACGTGGGTTGGGGCGCGGACTTCGCCGACGGGCAGGCGGTGCTCGACCTCACGTTCAGCGGTAAGAGCATTCTGCCCAGCGCCAACAACAACTGGGGGCAGGTGGACGACCCCGCGATCAACGTGGCGATCGAAAAGGCGCAGCTGATCAATGGCCAGCAGGCGCGCGCGAAGGCGTGGGCAGCGATCGACAGGGAACTGGTGGCTGACGCCGCGGCGATCCCCGCAGACTGGGACAAGGAAGCGGCGATCGAGTCCAAGGACGTGGCGGGTGTCGGCGACCTCTGGAACGTGGGGGCCTGGGACTACTCGTTCACCTCCCTGAAGTAGGGCGGTGAGCAGAGGCCCGGCCGACCGCCATGACGCGCTACATCGTCCGCCGTCTGCTGTGGGGAGCGCTGCTGTTGGTGCTGGTGTCGGCGCTGACCTTCGTGCTCTTCAGGGTGCTGCCTACGGGCGACCCCGCACGCCTGCGCGCGGGGCGCAGCGCAAGCCCGAAGGTGATCGCGGCGATCCGTGTGGACCTGGGCCTGAACAGGTCGCTGCCGGAGCAGTTCTGGCTGTACATGAAGGGCATCTTCCTGCACTTCAACCTGGGCTACAGCTACTACAGCAGCGCATCGGTCAGGAGCCTGATCGCCGACCGCCTGCCGGCGACGATCTCGTTGACGCTGGGAGCGGCGGCGATCTGGCTGGCGGCGGGGCTGGCGGTGGGGATCGTGTCGGCGGTGCGGCGGCGATCGAAGCTGGACCGCGCGGCCATGGGCACCGCGCTGGTGTTGATCTCCGCGCCCGAATACTGGCTGGGGCTGATCGCGCTGTACCTGTTCGCTACGGACATCGGCAGGCTGCGGATCCTGCCCGGTGCGGGCAGCTACGTGGGGCTGACCAGCGACCCCGGCAAATGGCTGACGTCCCTGATCCTGCCCTGGCTGGTGCTGGCGGCGACCAACGCGGCGGTGTATGCGCGGCTGATCCGCGGCAGCCTGATCGAGGTGATGGGCGAGGATTACATTCGCACGGCGCGCGCCAAGGGCTTGAGCAAGCGGCGCGTGGTCCTGCGCCACGGCCTGCGCTCGGCGATCAACCCGGTGATGACGATCCTTGGGCTGGACATCGGCGTGCTGCTGGGTGGCGCGGTGCTCGTGGAGACCGTCTTTGAGATCCCGGGAATCGGACGGCTGAACTACGACGCGATAACCCACTCGGACTTCCCGATCGTGCAGGGCACGGTGCTGGTGGCGGCGCTGTTCATCATCGTTGCCAACATCGTCGTAGACGTGGCGTACGCGTACATGGACCCGCGGGTGCGCGTCTCATGAGCGACGAACCTCTTCTTCGGGTCGAGGACCTACGGGTTGAGTTCCCCACTGAAGACGGCGTGGTGCATGCGCTGGACGGCGTCAGCTACGAGCTGCGCGCGGGGGCGACGCTGGGAATCGTGGGCGAGTCGGGCTCGGGCAAGACGGTGTTGTCGCTGACCACGATGGGGTTGACGCGCGGGCTGCGGGCGCGCATCTCGGGGAGCATCGGGTTGGAGGGCCGCGACCTGTTGGCGCTGTCAGAGCGCCAGATGCAGGCGGTGCGCGGCAACGACATCGCGATGATCTTCCAGGACCCGATGTCCTCGCTGCATCCGCTGTTTCGGATCGGCGACCAGCTGGCCGAGGCGGTGCGCGCCCACCGCAAGGCCTCCAGGGGCGAGGCCCGTGCGCGCGCGGTGGCGCTGTTGGAGATGGCCGCGCTGCCCGACCCCGAGCGCCAGGCCCTGTCCTACCCGCACGAGCTGTCCGGGGGGATGCGCCAGCGTGCGATGATCGCGATGGCACTTGCCAACGAGCCGAAGCTGCTGATCGCAGACGAGCCGACGACAGCGCTGGACGTGACGGTGCAGGCGCAGATCCTCGCGCTGCTGTCGCGCTTGCAGCGCGAGCTGGGCATGGCAATGGTGATCATCACCCACGACCTGGCGGTGGTGGCGGAGGTGGCGCAGGAGATAGCGGTGATGTACGCCGGACGGATCGTCGAGTCGGCGCCGGCCGGGCAGATCTTTTCCCAGCCTGAGCATCCCTACACGTGGGGCCTGCTGCAGTCGATTCCGACGTTGGAAGGGTCGCGCAGCGAGCGCCTCGTGCCGATAGCGGGCGCGCCGCCGAGCCTCATCGACCGTCCGTCGGGTTGTCACTTTCATCCCCGCTGCCCCTACGCCAAGCCCGACCATGCACGTATCGATCCGCCGCTGGAGGCGGTCGTCGGCGAGTCCGGCCACCGGGTGGCCTGCCTGCTGGCGGCGGACGAGCGCCGACGCATCTGGACGGGGATGCGGTGAGCGCGGGGCAACCGCTCGTGTCGGTGCGCGACCTCGTTAAGAGCTTCCCGGGCAGGCGCGGGCTGCTGTTGGCGCGCAGCGCGGCGGCGGTGACGGCGGTCGACGGCGTGAGCTTTGACGTGATGCGTGGGGAAACACTCGGCCTGGTGGGCGAGACGGGCTGTGGCAAGAGCACGACGGCGCGGCTGATCATGCGGCTGCTGGAGCCGAGCGCGGGGGAGGTGCGCTTCGACGGGCGCGACATCGGCGCCCTGCGCGGCGCGCAGCTCAAAGCGCTGCGGCGCGAGATGCAGATGATCTTCCAGGACCCCTACTCGTCGCTGAACCCGCGCAAGACCGTCGGCGCGATCGTGGCCGAGCCGTTTGCCATCCACGGACTGCTGCGCGATCGCGCAGCTCGTCGTCGCCGCGTGCAGGAGCTGCTGGAGACGGTGGGCATGAGCCCCGAGCATCACAATCGCTATCCGCACGAGTTCTCCGGCGGCCAGCGCCAGCGCATCGGCATCGCGCGCGCGCTCGCGCTGGAGCCGCGGCTGCTGATCGCCGACGAGCCCGTGTCCGCGCTGGATGTGTCGGTCCAGGCCCAGGTGCTCAACCTGCTGCGCGACTTGCAGAGCCGCCTCGGCCTGACACTTCTGTTCATCTCGCACGACCTGTCGGTGATCCGCTACATGTGCGATCGCATTGCGGTGATGCGCACGGGCAGGATCGTCGAGCTGGCCGACAACGAGCAGCTCTACCGCGCGCCCCGCGACGCGTACACGCGCCAGCTGCTGGCGTCCGTGCCGGGCGCGCGCGCGGGCTATGGGCGTACGATCAACGGGTGAGCGCCGATCTCGCCACAGAGGCACAGCAGCTGCTGGCGAAGCTGATCGCTTTCAACACCGTCAACCCTCCGGGCAACGAGCGCCCGGCCCAGGAATACCTAGCCGACCACCTGGCGAGGGCGGGTTTCGAGTGCGAGCTGCTCGGCGCCCAGCCCGACCGCCCCAATCTCGTGGCCAGGCTGCGCGGCGAGGCGGCTGATGGCCCGACGCTGTGCTATCTGGGCCACGTCGACACCGTGCTGGCCGACCCGCACGAGTGGACCCATGACCCCTGGTCGGGCGACGTGGCCGACGGCTTCGTGTGGGGTCGCGGAGCGCTTGACATGAAGTCGCAGGTCGCCGCGGAGATCGCGGCGGCGGCACAGCTCGCGCGCGCGGGCTGGCGCCCGGCGGCCGGGGAGCTGTTGCTGGTGGCGGTCGTCGACGAGGAGACGGGCGGAGAGCTCGGCGCCCAGTGGGTCACCGAGACCCACCCCGACAAGGTGCGCTGCGACATGCTCGTCAACGAGGGCGGCGGCGCGGTGTTTGAATATGGAGGCCCGCCCACCCTCCCGTCCCCCCGGCGCCGCTACGGCGTGTGCTGCGCGGAGAAGGGGGTGTTCCGCTTTGCGCTGAGCACCGATGGCGTGGCCGCCCACGCGTCGATGCCAGGGATGGGCGACAACGCGCTGCTGAAGATGGCCACAGTGCTCGAGCGCCTGGGCGCGCGCCAGCCCTCCTATGCGTTGACCGACGAGCCGCGCGCGTTCCTGCGCGGCATCGGCGAGGACCCTGACGATCCCGCGGGCGCAGTCGCGCGTATGCGCGCGAGCGATCCCATGCTGGCGACGATGTTTGAGCCGATGTTGGGCGTGACGTTCACCCCGACGATGATCAGGGCTTCGCAGAAGATCAACGTGATCCCCAGCCGCGCCGAGCTGAAGGTCGACTGCCGCGTGCCCCCCGGGCTGGGCGAGCAGGAGGTGCGCAGGGGCATCGCGGAGGTGCTGGGCGAGCCGGGGACGGACTCGTCGCCGCGCTGGCGCATCGAGTTCACTGAGCGCGTCCCCGGCAACGGCTCGCCGTTGCAGTCGCCGCTGATGGACGCGATCTCGCAGTGGATCGGCGAGCATGACCCGGGCGCGGAGGTGGTGCCGGTGATCCTGCCGGGCTTCACCGACTCGCGCCATTTCCGCCAGGCATTCCCGGATTGTGTGGCCTACGGCTTCTTCCCCCAGCGCCACCAGTCGCTGCGCGAGACCTCGCCGCTGATCCACGGCGCGGACGAGCGGATCGACGTACGCGACCTGGCGTTCGCGAGCGAGCTCTTCCGCGACCTGGCGGTGCGTTTGCTGGGCTGAGGGTTGCACGCCCTCGACAGCGGGCCGCAAAACCCGCATAATCAATCTTTGATGCCAAGGATGGTGCATTGCAAGGAGGGGATGGCGATATGAGTACGCCGGAAACTGCTCACGCGCATGGAGCGGGCGCGTCGCCGGCCGGACAGGCTGCGGGCCTGGGGCCAGGCCACCGGTCAGCGTCGACGAGCGCAACCGCGACACGTGTGCCCGCGACACGTTCCCCGGCGGTCGCGGCGCACGCCCCGGCGGCGGTGACGCATGTGATCTCTGTGCCGCCGGCGCCCGCGCCGCAGGTCTCGCTGACGCAAGAAATCCAGACCTTCGCCCAGAACTGGTCGCCGGTCTTCTTCATGTTCTTCTTCACGGTGCTCATCTTCGTGATGTGGCGCATGTTGAAGGTGATGCCCAAGACCAAGCCACAGCAGATCAAGCCGTCGTCAAACCAGTCGGTGACGTTCAACGACATCGCGGGCGTGGACGAGGCCAAGGCGGAGCTGCAGGAGATCGTCGAGTTCCTGCGTGACCCCAAGCCCTTCCACGCGCTCGGCGCGAGCGTACCCAAGGGGGTCCTCCTGCACGGGCCCCCAGGCACGGGCAAGACGCTGCTGGCCAAGGCGGTGGCTAACGAGTCGGGCGCGCAGTTCTTCGCCCAGTCGGCGGCGTCGTTCGTGGAGATGTTCGCGGGCCTGGGCGCGGCTCGCATCCGCAGGCTGTTCGCGATCGCGCGCAAGCACGAACCGGCGATTATCTTCATCGACGAGCTCGACGCGGTGGGCGGCCGGCGCGGGATGGACATTTCGGGCGAGAAGGACCAGACGCTCAACCAGCTGCTGGTGGAGATGGACGGCTTCGCGTCGAGCGGGCGGGTGGTGGTGATTGCGGCGTCGAACCTGCTGGAGAAGCTCGACCCGGCGCTGTTGCGACCGGGACGCTTTGACCGCCAGGTGTTCGTGGTGCCGCCTGACGTCAAAGGCCGGCTGGGGGTCCTGCAGGTGCACACGCGCTCCAAGCCGATGGGCGACGTGGACCTTGGGCTGGTGGCCCAGCAGACGAGCGGGCTGACTGGGGCGGACCTGGCGAACATCTGCAACGAGGCGGCGATCTTCGCGGCCAGGCGCCGGGGCAAGTCGATCTCGGCCGGGGACTTCGACTCGGCGATCGAGCGCGTGATCGCGGGCGTGCAGTCAAAGCGCGTGCTCAACGCGCACGAGAAGCGCGTGGTGGCCTACCACGAGGCGGGGCACGCGCTGTGCGGCGAGCTGCTGCCGTCGGTGGACCGCGTGCACCGCATCTCGATCGTGCCGCGCGGACGCGCGCTGGGCTACACGCTGAACCTGCCCGCGGAGGACCGCTACCTGAAGACGCGCGAGGAGCTGCTCGACTACATGACGGTGCTGCTGGGCGGGCGCGTGGCCGAGCAGGTGGTCTTCGGTGCGATCACGACGGGCGCGTCGGACGACCTCAAGCGTGTGGCGGACATCTCCCACTCGATGGTCCACGACTACGCGATGGGCAACGCGGGCGTGGGGCGCTCGCCTGACGGGGACGTGCGCCTGTCGGAGAGCACGCTGCGGATCCGCGACGAGGAGCGCAGGGACCTGATCGAGGAAGCGCGGCGGGCGGCCCAGCGGATGATCGTCTCCCACCGCAGCCAGCTGGAGGACCTGGCCCAGGAGCTGCTCGAGCACGAGGTGCTCGACCGTGAGGCGATCGAGCGGATTATGAAGGGCGTGCCTCGCCTGGAGCGCGCGCCTGGCGTGGGTCTGCGCGTTGTGGCGGCGGCTGAGCCCGTGGCTGCCCCGCCGACCCCGGCTCCGATCGGAATCCCGGCGAGTGGCACCAGCGCACTGAGCCCCGGTGGCCCCGGGTCGGGCGTCGGCAGCGAGGACTGAGGGCCTGAGCCCGAGCGGCTATAGACTGCGGCTCATGTTCAGCCGCATCGACCACATCGGGGTTGCCGTGCAGGAGATCGAGCCGGCGCTGGCGCTGTACCGCGACGAGCTGGAGCTCGAGGTGGCCCACCGCGAGGTGGTGTCCGAGCAGGGCGTGGAGGCGGTGCTGTTGGACGTGGGCGAGAACCACGTGGAGCTGCTGGCGCCGCTTGGCCCGGACACGCCGGTGGGCAGGTTCCTGGCCAAGCAGGGCCCGGGGCTGCACCACGTGGCCTACCAGGTGAGTGACATCGACGCGACGCTTGAGGCGCTGCGGCGTGCGGGTCTGCAGATGATCGACGAGCAGCCGCGAACGGGCATACGCGGCTCACGCGTGGCGTTCATGCATCCGCGGGCGAGCATGGGCGTGCTCACCGAGATCGTGCAGCCGGCGGCTGGCGTAGGGGTGCACTGATGTCGACCGGCTCGCGGCGCATAACGATCGGCTTCCAGGGCGGGCAGGCGCTGGCGCTGCGCGTGAGCGACGACCAGCTCAAGGCGCTCAATGGGGCGCTGGGGGGCGGCGGCTGGCACGACGTCCAAAGCGAGGACGGCCCGGTCCGCGTGAACCTTGCGCAGGTGGTTTACGTGAGCGCGGATAAGGACGAGTCCCGCGTCGGCTTCGGTTAGGAGACCGCTGGGCGGCGCGATGCTGCGTCCTCGATCGCTCGTGTGCTCAGCACACTTCGCTCACTGCGTCCTTGCCTCGCTTGCCCATCGGCCCCCTAACTCCTTTGCCATCACTGCATTTGAACCTCGACGAGCGGCTGCTGCTGGCGGCGCGAACGCGCGGGCACACCCCATCGGCCGACCGCGCGGTGGCGCGGTTCTCGCGCATCGGCGAGCACGGCGCGGTGTGGCTGGCGTTTGGTGTGGCCGGCTGGGCGCTGGACGCTAGGCAGCGCGACCGCTGGCGGCGCATGACGAGGACGATCGCGGGGACGTATGCGTTGAACACGGCCATCAAGCTGCTGGTCTCCAGGCGCCGCCCGCAGCTGGCCGGCCTGCCGCCGCTGACCGGCACGCCCACGCAGCTGAGCTTCCCCAGCGCGCACGCGGCGACCTCGTTCGCAGCGGCGGGACTGTATCGCCGCTTGGGGGTGCCCGCGCTGCCACTGTACGGGCTCGCGTCGGCGCTGTCTCTGTCGCGACTGTACCTGGGCGTGCACTACCCCTCTGATGTGCTGGCCGGCGCGCTGCTGGGCAGCGCGGTGGCGGGCAGCGTGGCGCTGGCCCACCCGCTGCCTCGATAGCCCCCGGGGCTGAGTGCGTCCCTCATCTCTGTGCTTGGACACAGGCGCATATGCTGGACGCATGAGTCAGGCGCTCATGGTTTCTGCAAGTAAACTGGGGTGCAGCGAGCGTACCCTGCGTCGCTACTTGAATGACCGCTTGCTGCGAGGGCGTCGCGTGGCCAGGGGCTGGATGGAGCTGTCGAATGCGGAAGAGCAGTATCTGCGCGATCACTGGTGGCTGCTGAGCGGCCTCAGGTCGGCGTTGCGTAACGAGCGAGCCGTGCGCTTGGCGGTGCTGTTCGGCTCGATGGCCCTGGGAGCGGATGAGCGCGACCCGGACGTGGATCTCTTGGTTGTCCACCGCGACCCTGCGCCGCGTGCTCTCGTCGGCCTGCGACTGCGTCTGGGTCGCGCGGTGGGCCGATCAGTCGATGTGGTCGGCTTGGAGCAGGCGGAGGCCATGCCGACACTGCTGGCTGACGTGCTGCGCGAGGGCCGCGTTCTTGTCAACCGCGATGGGTTGTGGGAGTCGCTCCTCGAGCGTCAGCGGGATATATTCGCGGCTGCTGAGAGCGAAGACCGGGCGTCGGCGGAGCGTGCACGCGAGACGGTAGTGGCTGCGCGGGAGCGAGTGGCGGCGGCAGCGCAGCTCGGCAACACATTTCAGGCCGCTACACCGTGAGGCTTGCGTGGTCTAGGCAGCACGTCAAGAATGGCTTGGGGAAGGCGTTTGCTGGCCGCCCAGATCTCCACGGCCACGATCTCGTCGGTGGCGGCATCATGGTCGATCAGACCCCACTCGACCTCCTCACTGACGACGTGCTCGGAGTCGCCGGTGGGCAGCCACGCGATGTCGGCTTCGGGATCGTAATACGCGTAGGCCATGCTCATCAAGAATAGCCCTCCGAGGTGCGCCGCTTGCGTCGTCGGCGCTTGGTCCAAGCGCTGACGATCCGGACGGCATTGATGTCTCGGTTGTCGGGGTAGTCGTAGACAACTACGAATCTGCCCGCATCAACGCGCCATCCAGCTTCTCCCTCGTTAGTCTCGCGGATCGGATGCAGCTCTTGCACTGCCCGCTCCACACGCGTTCGCGTCAACCCACGCTGGTGTAGGCGTTCTTCCGCATGGAGGGTCCACGTGAAGCGCTGGATCGTCATCGCGAGTCGAGGCTACGCCGCGCTTGGGATGCCGCGCAGCGGCTTTGTTGCATCGTCCCTGCCAAGATGGCCGCGCATGAGCACACGCATCGGCATCGTGGGCATGCCCAACGCGGGCAAGTCGTCGCTGTTCAACGCGCTGACGAAAGCGGGCGCGGAGGCGGCGAACTACCCGTTCACGACGATCGAGCCAAACGTGGCGGTGGTGCCGGTGCGCGACGAGCGCCTGGAGCAGGTGGCGGAGACGGTGGGTTCGTCGGAGATCGTGTGGGACACGGTCGACTTCCACGACATCGCGGGCCTGGTGGCGGGCGCCCACGAGGGCGAGGGCTTGGGCAACCGATTCCTGGCGAACATCCGCGAGACGGACGCGATCGTGCACGTGGTGCGCGCCCATGGCGACGAGAGCGTGGTGCATCCGGAGGGCGACGTCAATCCGCTGCGCGACGTCGAGACGATCGAGACAGAGCTCGTCCTGGCTGATCTCGAGCAGGCTGAGCGCCGCGTGGAGCGAGTGGCACGGCAGGCCAGAAGCGGCGACCGCGTGGCGGTGGCCGAGGAAAGATGGCTGCGCGCGGTGATCGAGGAGCTGCAGGCGGGCCGCCCCGCGCGCGGCGTGTCGGTCCCCGAGGAGGCGCACAACGCGGCGCGCGACCTGGGCTCACTGACGGTCAAGCCGGTGCTGTTCGTGGCCAACGTGGACGAGGGCTCAGACGAGGTCCCGGCGGAGATCGCCGAGCACGCGGCTGCCCAGGGCGCGCGCGCTGTGGCGGTTTCCTCGCGCATCGAGTCCGAGCTGGCCGAGCTTGAGGACGAGGACGCGGCGGCGATGCGCGAGGAGCTCGGCGTCAGCGAGTCCGGCCTCCAGCGCGTCATCCGCGAGGCGTTCGCTCTGCTGCAGTTGATCGCGTTCTTCACCGCGGGCGAGGCTAAGCCCGCCCAGTCGTGGCACCTGCGCGACGGCCTCACCGCGTGGCACGCGGCCGGCGAGATCCACTCGGACATCCAGAAGGGCTTCGTGCGCGCGGAGGCAATCGGCTGGCGCGAGCTGGTCGACGCGGGCGGCTACGCGGGCGCGCGCGAGCGCGGCACGCTGCGCCTGGAGGGTCGCGACTACGTGATGGCCGACGGCGACGTGATCACGGTCAAGTTCACGCCCTAGCGACCCGCTAGGAGGCTAGTTTTTCCAGCCGCTGTGCCAGCCGGCGCATCCCCAGCTCGCGCGCCATTGCACTGCCGCTGGCGAAGTCGGTCGGTCGGTCGGCCGGGCGCTGCACGTCAATCCGCTGCAGCGTTGCGATCCGCTTAAAAGCAAGTAGGAGATCAGAGTTGTCGCGCAGTGCTGCGGCGACGCGGGGGCGCATGACCGGGCGCGTTGTGCCTCCTGGCGTTTGCGCCGCTTTGCCGGCGGCGCGCTGCACGCGTTGGGCAGGCCCCTCGCTGGCGCCAGCCGCCGCGAGCACTGCCTCCAGCGATCCATACGCCGACAGCAGCTCGGCGGCGGTCTTGGCGCCGATGCCCGGCGCGCCCGGCAGCCCGTCGGACGGGTCGCCGCGCAGGGCGATGAAGTCGGGCACGAGCTGCGGGTCTACGCCGTAACGCTCGCGCACCTGCTCGGGGCCGACCTCGATCAGCTGTGTCCCTTTGCGCAGCTCGACCACCGCTACGCGCTCGCTGACCGCGCCGAACAGGTCGCGGTCGGCAGTCAGCAGCAGCGCCTGCCCGCCAGCCTCATCCTCGCTGCGGGCATACGAGTACATCACGTCGTCTGCCTCAAGATCTGCGCTCGTGGGTACCGCCCAGCCAAGGCTCTCGAGCAGGCGCGGCGCCTTCTTCCACTGTGCGGCGAGCTCCTTGGGCATGGGGTCTCGGTGGGCGTGGTAGGCCGGGTACAGCTCTACGCGGTAGCTCGCCTGCTCTGCGCCCATGCACGCCACCACGCCGCGCACGTCCCGCGCCGGAAGGCGCGCATCAATCAAAGCCAAAACCGCGTTCACCGTGCCGAGCAGAGCGTTCACCGGCCTGCCCTGCTCGTCCACGATCGACTTGGGCAGCGCGAAGAACGAGCGGTACAGCAGCCATGGCACGTCGGCGATCAGCAGCGGCGCTGGCACCCGCTCAGGTTATGCGCCTCGAGTGCTGTGTGGTTGGTGGTGGCGCGCGAGCAGCGTGCTCAGCCGTCGAGCATCCAGCAGTTTTCCGTCCACACGAAGCGATTTGCCTCGCCCATCAGCGGCGTGCTCAGTTCGAGCGAGGCAACGTTGCCGTGGACGATCACGATCGCCGAGCCGATCTCGCGCTTCTGGGCACGCAGTTGAGCCCGGGCGCCTGGTTCGCGCAGGAGCTTTGACAGCTTGGCGTTCCAGCGCTGTTCGCAAGTGCGGCCGTGCTCGGTCGCCCGCAGTGGGGCGTTGAGCACGCCACATGCGCCCGCGCCGTTGCCCGCGAGCTCAGCGCTGACGAAGTTCCTCGCCGCCCGACGCACCCACGCGATCTGTTCGCCGCTGCCAACCGAATGTGCCGCCTGCGCGCCAGCCGGCAGCGCGAGGGCGGCCGCGCACACGAGCACGGCGATCGTGCGGCTGACGCTCATGCCCGACGCATCGACAGTCCAGGGGCGATTCACGAGGTCTGTGCTTCCAGGTGGGTCCGCAGCGGACGCATATCGTAGGCGCGAGGCCGGTCGGCGACGCCCTCTACTGGGCCGCCGCGCCTCCCGTGGCGAGGGTCGACACCGGTGTGCCCGGCGCCTGGGCGCCGCCCTGCGCGGAGCTGGATACGGCTGGCGTGGCGGGTTCGGCAGGCATGTCGGGTTCAGGCGACGGGGCGGGAATCGTCGGAGGAGACGCTCGCGGGAGGCATGGGCGCTGGCGGCTGGCCGCTGAGGTCGGGCTCGCGTGTGACACGCGCGCCGTTCTTGACGCTGAAGTACGCCCACGTGCTCTGCAGCCCCAGCCGAGCCTCCAGTTCGGGGCCGCTCACCTGCGTGTCGCCGCCCGTACCGAGCACCTGCGCAGACACGATCCGCGGGGACGCGCCACGCCGCAGCACCTCGATCCCGCGCAGGGAGCCCTTGACGAGGCCGCTCAGGCGCGCTGTCGCCGAGGCGAAGCTCATGCTCACCCTCCAGCTCGATGCAGCGCTTTCATACGGGTCGGCTACCGCCTGTAGCCACGGCTGTGGCGCCGAGCCGGGCCACGCGTTGGCGATGTCCTCGGTCATCCCGCCCGAGCTGGCGAAAAAGAACGTGATCGCTGGCTGGCCTGCGTACAGGACGATCTGGCCGGCCGTGTCCGCAACTGCGGCGTTGGATGTCGCTGTTTCTGCGGCTGCTCCCTCATACACCTGCGAGCGTGTGTCCGCGTACACGTCGAACCTGGAGCCGCCCGCGTGGTCGGTCAGGGCGTAGGTGCGGCTGGCGATCGCCTGGGCCTCCAGCGCGGCCAGCGGCCAGCTGGCGGGCATCTCCGCGGCGACCACGCCGCGAACGTAGCGTTCGAGCGCCACCTTGACGACCCTGTTGGCCTCGAGCACCCGCACGACCGCGTTTGCTGGCGCCTGTCCGAGCGTGGTGCCCGTGTAGTAGTGGGCGAGGATCGCCTGGTATGAGGCTCCGTGAACGGCGTAGCCATAGGCGCCGTCCTGGCTCATGCCCACGCCATGGCCGTCGCCCGCCCCTTCGATCACGAGCGTCGATCCGCTCGCGCCGGCGGCCGCGCTCGCCCACAGGCAAAGGCCCGTCAGCAAGCCGGCGAGCAGCGCAATGGTCCGCCGCGCGTGCCCGCGCAGAGCGTCGCTTGGGCGGTGATAGGTTGGGTAAATGACCGGCATCCGCGTCGACAGCAACACAGCCGTCATGCCGTGCTCGCGCGATCTGGACGAATGTCCCATCGTCCTTCCGGTCGGGTTGTCGCGGCCGTCGCGTGAGCGCTGCACGATCACTGGCGCGCGGCGGGCGGGCG
The DNA here is from genome assembly GCA_963734225.1 of uncultured Solirubrobacteraceae bacterium. Classification (GTDB taxonomy): domain Bacteria; phylum Actinomycetota; class Thermoleophilia; order Solirubrobacterales; family Solirubrobacteraceae; genus Palsa-744. Next base: position 51,545 of record CAVTGI010000009.1, on the reverse strand, counting down.
GGCGGGCGGCATGACAAACGTAGACAGCGAGCGGACGGTGCTCGAACGGGTGCCCACGCAGCTGTTCATCGGCGGTCAGTGGCGCGCGGCGCAAGCCGGCGGCACGCTGTCCGTCGAGGACCCCGCCACGGGGCAGCCGCTCGTGGACGTGGCCGACGGGCAGGTCCAGGACGCGATGGCCGCCCTGGCTGGCGCAGCGGACGCGCAAGGCGAATGGGCGCTGCATCCGCCGCGCGAGCGCGGCGAGATTCTGCGCAGGGCCTATGAGGCGATCGTCGCCCAGACCGACGATCTGGCGTTGCTGATGACGCTCGAGATGGGCAAGGCGCTGGCCGAGTCGCGCGCGGAGATCGGCTACGCGGCTGAGTTCTTTCGCTGGTTCTCAGAGGAGGCCGTGCGCATACACGGCCGCTACATGGTCAACACCACCGGCAAGGGCCGGGTTCTGACGATGCGCCAGCCGGTCGGCCCGTGCGTGTTCGTCACGCCGTGGAACTTCCCCATGGCGATGGGCACCAGGAAGATCGCTCCCGCGATCGCAGCCGGCTGCACGATGGTGGTCAAGCCCGCCAAACAGACGCCGCTGTCGATGCTCGCCCTCGCCAAGATCCTGCAGGAGGCGGGATTGCCGGCGGGCGTGCTCAACGTGATCACCGCCGCGCGCTCGGGCGAGGTGATCGAGCCGCTGCTGCGCGACCCGCGCACGCGCAAGCTGTCGTTCACCGGCTCCACCGAGGTCGGGCGCACGCTGATCGAACAGTCCGCCCACCAGGTCCTGCGCGTGTCGATGGAGCTCGGCGGCAACGCCCCCTTCCTGGTGTTCGCCGACGCAGACCTCGACGCGGCCGTCGAGGGCGCGATGCTCGCCAAGATGCGAAACGTGGGCGAGGCCTGCACCGCGGCCAACCGCTTCCACGTGCACGAGTCGCTCGCCGACGAGTTTGCTGCCAGGATGGCGCAGCGCATGGGCGCGCTGAAGGTCGGCCGCGGTACCGAGCCTGACACCGACGTGGGGCCGCTGATCGACGAGGCCCAGCGCGGCAAGGTGGCAGAGCTCGTCGACGACGCCACTGCCCGCGGCGCAAAGGTGCTCGTGGGCGGGCAGCGATTGTCGGGACCCGCCCACCCCGGCTACTTCTTCGAGCCGACCGTGCTAGCAGGAGTACCCGATGACGCGCGCCTGCTCGACGAGGAGATCTTCGGCCCGGTCGCCCCGATCGCCACGTTCAGCTCAGACGAGCAGGCCCTGGCGGCGGCCAACCGCACGGAGTACGGGCTGGTCGCCTACGTGTACACACGCGACCTGGAACGGGGCTTTCGCATCTGCGAGGGCATCGAGACGGGCATGGTCGGGCTCAACCAGGGCGTGGTGTCAAACGCCGCCGCGCCATTCGGAGGGGTCAAGCAGTCGGGGTTCGGCCGCGAGGGGGGTTTCGAGGGGATCGGCGAGTACCTGGAGACGAAGTACGTGGCGATGAGCCTGTGAGGGGGCCTTCAAAGAGCTTCATGGCCGGTGCTCGGGGTGCGCCAGCTCTTTGACGAACCCCTTGCCGAGCACGCTGAGCGCGAGCAACGAGCCGAACAGGACGACCGCGTCGATGCTCTCGCGCCCCTGCTTGGTCCAGTAGTCGTCTTCGAGGTTCAGCCACAGCGCGAACTCGTCCAGCGTCAGCGCAGCGCCGCTGCCGTACGCGAGCGAGGTGATGCGCGAGGAACCTCGCTGCTCGTTGGTGCCGATCTCCAACAGCCACAGGTAGCCGACGGTCAGCAGGCCGGCGATGCCGAAGGTCATGTGGTGGATGTGGCGCCCGCCGGGGGTGATGTTCCTGAACGGCCCGCGTTCGGCGCGGATCGCGTGCGTGATCGCGCGCACGGCCGCGAAGGTGACGAAGAACGATCCGGTGGAGAACAGCTGGCGCTCCTTGCGGCGGTCGCAGAAGTGCTTGTAGTAGAGCGCGCGCAGGTCGCGCTCTCCTGACAGCCAGGAGAACCGCTGGGCGGGGGCTGCGGACGGAGCGGACGTCGGGCTTGCAAAGGCCATCGCTGCTTCTCACCCTAGAGGACCTGCGACTGCGCTACACGCCGGCGAGCGACGACCGCGCCTCGTCGACGACGTCGAGGTCGAAGGCCTCCAGGCGACGCTGGAGGTACTCGCCGGCCTGCTCGGCGGGCATGGGGTGGCACAACAGGTAGCCCTGCACCAGCTCGCAGCCGAGTACGCCCAGCTGCTCCAGCTGAGTGGAGGACTCCACGCCCTCGGCTACGACCGTGAGCTCGAGCGCTTGGCACATCTGCACGATCGCGCTCATGATGGCCGCGTCGCGCGGGCTGTTGCCGAGGCCGTCCGTAAACGAGCGGTCCACCTTGACTCCGTCCAGGGGGAACTGGCGCAGGTAGCTCAGCGACGAGTAGCCGGTGCCGAAGTCGTCGAGCACCAGACGCATCCCGCGCTCGTGCAACTGCGCGAGCACGGCCATCGTCGAGCCGGCCTCCTCGATCAGCACGCTCTCGGTGACCTCCAGGCCGAGCGTCCCTCCCAGCACGCCACTGCTGGTGGCGATGTCGGTGACCTCGGCAGGGAATGCAGGGTTGGCCAGCTGGCAGCCCGATACGTTGACGAAGATCTGCAGCGCAACATCGAAGCGGCGCTGCCAGGCGGCTGCCTGCGTACATGCCTCGCGCAACACGTATCGCCCGAGCTCGCTGATTAGCCCCGTCTCCTCGGCGATCGAGATGAACTCGAGCGGCGGGACCAGCCCGTGACGAGGGTGCATCCAGCGGACGAGCGCCTCGCAGGCGACAGGCTGGCCGCTGGCCAGCTCGATGATCGGCTGGTAGAAGACGCACAGCTGTCCGTGCTCGAGCGCGCTGCGCAGCTCGGACTCGGTGCGCAACCTTGCCAACGCCTGCGCTCGCATGGTGCTGTCGAACAGCTCATAGCGTCCCGGGCCGCGTTTCTTGGCGCGGTACATCGCCGCGTCGGCATCGCGCAGCAGGGACGCTGAGGTGTCATTGCGGTCTTCTGCGATCGCGATGCCAACGCTCGTGGTCAGGAAGTGTTCGCCACTGGCCAGCGCAAAGGGACTGTCGAAGACCGTGCACAGGCGCTCGGCGAGCTCCACGACGTTGCTTCTGGTTGCACCGTCGCTCTCGCACACGACCACGAACTCGTCGCCGCTCAGGCGAGCGACCGTGTCGGTGGCACGCGGGATGGCCCGCAGGCGAGTGGCGATCTCGACGAGCACCCGGTCTCCGGCCGCGTGACCGAGCGAGTCGTTGATGAGCTTGAAGCGATCCAGATCGAGCAGCAGCAGCGCCACGTGGGTCCCGTTGCGCCGGCGCCTGGCCAGAGCCAGGTCGAGACGGTCCAGCGCGAGCGGCCGGTTGGGCAGCCCGGTGAGGGGGTCGTGCAGCGCAGCATGCCGGGCGAGTTCCTCGCGGCGGCGGCGCTCGACAGCGGCTGACAGGAGGTTGGCGACGGCCACGAGAAAGTTGACGTCGTCCTCGCTAAAGCGCCGGGGCCTCTCGGAATGGGCGCTGAGCACGCCAAAGGGTCGCTCGGGCCCTTCGATGACGGCGTTCATGCCACACGTCACCCCCTGTTCGAGCAGCGGGCGGGGATCGAAGCGCGTCTCGCTGCGCAGGTCCTCGGCGACGACAGGCTGGCGCTCGGCGAGCGCATAGCCGGCCTGCGTGCCTTTGCCCGCAGGCAGCGTGCCGGTGCCCCTGTAGCCCACGCTGGAGACGATCTCGAGCGTCTTCTCGTTCTCGGCGAGCTCGAGCACGGCGCACAGCGCCACGTCCAGCGTGCTGGCGACGGTCGCGACGATCTCGTCTGTGAGCGTGCTGAGGTCCTGCTCACGCAGCGCAACCTGCCCAAGGCGCGCAACCGCCTCGTGCTGGCGAGCATGCAGCGCCAGCCGTCGCTGGATCTCCTCGCGCGGCGCCGTGTCGTCGGTTGGTAGGTCGATAGTGCCGATAGTCCCTTGATCGGCCACCGTTCATCGGGGCTGTACCTGAGGTCGCCCATGCGGACGCTCAAGCGTGCCCATGCGCGGATACAGTCGATGGGCCGATGCGCCGTCCCGCTTTGTTCTATGCCCGCCGCACGCCGTGGCTGGGGTTGACGGTGGCGCTGCTGGCCGGCTGTGGCAGCTCGTCAACGGGCAACGAGATCGCCTCCAAGACCGCCGAGCAGATCGTGGCGATGTCGAGGACGGCTGCAGACGGCGCGGCCACGGTGCACGTCTCGGGCTCGGTCGCAGGCGCGGGCGGGCCGCTGTCGCTGGACCTGCAGCTGGTGGCCGGAAAGGGCGGCCAGGGGCACATTGCTGCGGGCAGGCTTGACTTCAAGTTGATACAGATCGGACGCTTCGCATACATCAAAGGCAACCCCGCCGTCTACCGCAGGCTCGGCGCACCGCTGGCGCAGGAGCTGCGGGGCGGGTGGTTGAAGGTCAAGACCAAGGGCGCCCTGGCCGCATTTGCCGGGCTAACGAATCTCGATTCCCTGGTCGATACCACCCTGACCAGCCATGGAACGCTTGCACGCAAGGGCACGAGCACGCTGGACGGGCACGAGGTCGTCGCGATCGACGACCTCGCCATGGGCGGCGCGCTATACGTGGCCGCTCAGGGCAGCCCCTATCCGCTCGAGGTCCGCACGCCAGGTGGCGGAACGATCAGGTTTGACCACTGGAACCAGCCTGTCACCCTCACAGCGCCCACGGATGTGGTCAACGTCAACCAACTGGTCGGACGCCATTGAGGCTCTTCCGCCATGTGTCTATCCGCACCCGATCCCGGTCAAGATCGTGGTGGCGGGCGCCGAATCGGCACTCGCGCGATACGACTTCAAACCTGAGGCCGGACAAGGACGCGAGAGCTCTCAGTGAACAGTGCGATTCAAGCCAGCCTGCTACAGCCCGCCAAGCAAGGGATGGCCGAGGCGCACCCGGGTGCCAAGCGGACGCGCGGCGGCCGGCTGGCCAGGACGCTGGCACGCATGGGCATCGGCGATCTGACTTCGGGCAACCAGCCCGGCCGCGGACGGCCCCCCGCCCCAGCCCGTCGGCACTCGGCGCTCGGCGTGCTGCCGTGGTTCGCGCTGATGGCCGCTGCGCTGGTGGGAGCAATCGTGGCCGGCGCTTCGATGATCGTGTCGGGCTGTCTGCTCGTGCTCGGTTGCGCGGCCACGGCGTTGGGCTGGCGCTTGGGCGACCGGCGCCGGCTGGCGCTCGAGCAGGAGATCGACAACCGTTCGCTGGAGCTCAAACGCGCGCTGTCTGAGCTGGAGATCGCGCAGGCGGAGACGGTGCAGCGGCTGTCGATGGCAGTCGAGTTCCGCGACGAGGACACCGGCGCGCACATCGAGCGCATCGGTCGCTTCTCCACCCTGTTGGCCGAACACATCGGCATGGACCCCGAATTCTGCGAGCGGCTGCGCCATGCGGCGCCGCTGCACGACGTCGGCAAGGTGGCCATCCCCGACGCGATCCTGCTCAAGCCGGGACCGCTCACGTCGGAGGAGCGCGCGATCGTGGAGACCCACGCGGAGGAGGGCCACAGGCTGGTGCGCGGCTCGTCGTCCTCGATCCTCGACATGGCGGCGACGATCGCGCTTAGTCATCAGGAGAAGTGGGACGGCACCGGCTACCCGCGCGGACTGGCCGGCGAGTCGATCCCGATCGAGGGCAGGATCGTGGCGGTGGCGGACGTGTTCGACGCGCTGACCAGCGATCGCGTGTATCGCAAGGCATTCCCGGTGCAAGACGCCGTGCAGATGATGCGCGAACAGCGCGGGCGCCACTTCGACCCTGTGCTGCTGGACGCGTTTATGGAAGTGCTCGGCACCCTGGGGCCGGACCCGCACGAGGGGCCCCGGCCGGACCCGATGGTGCTCGTGGAGAGCACCCTGGAGACTTATGCCAAGGCATTGCAGCGCGGCGACGCGGAGATGGCCGAGGGCGCGATCGCGACGGCGATCGAAGACGGCATCACGCCGAGCACGCTGCACGCCGAGGTGATCGACCCGGCGCTGCGGCGCATCAACGTGCTGTGCGAAACGGGGGAGATCGACGGCGACCGCGAGCACCGCGCAATGACGATCACCCGCCGCGTGCTGGCCACGCTGTACCGCTACATGCTGGGCAGCACAGAACCGACCCGCGAGCGGGTGCTGCTGGCAGGCGTGCAGGGCGACGACCACACGCTTGGGCTGCAGATGGTCCACGACGAGATCGCGGCGGCGGGCTACCAGACGATCTTCGACACCGACCTGTCGGCTGAACAGCTGCTGGTGATGGTCGAGAGCCAGTCGCCGGACATCGTGGTGTTGGGCGCGACCGTGCCGAGCGCGTCTGACTCGCTGGAGGTCGCGCTGCGCGAGCTGCGCGAGAACCACCCCGACCTGCCGATCATGCTGGGCGGCGCAGCGGTGGGCGGCAGCCTGCCGCGCAATCGTCGCGGCATGCGTGTGCTGGAACGCATCGACGAGTCGGTCGAGGCGATCGAACAGCTGCTGGCCACCACCAACGCCGCGTCGCCCGCAGCCGTATAGATTTGCGGGCATGGCTGCCCGCGCGATCGTGACCGGCGGCGCTGGCTTCATTGGCTCGCACGTGGTGGATGCGCTGCTGGCGGAGGGCTGCGACGTGACGGTCATCGACGACCTGTCCTCCGGCGACGCGCGTCGCGTGCCCGCCCAGGCGCACCTGCGCGAGCTGGACATCGTCGACAGGCCTGCGCTGGACGCGGTCGTCGCAGAGGTCGCGCCGCAGACGATCTTCCACCTGGCAGCACAGGCCAGCGTGGTGGCCTCGCTGGAGGATCCTGTTCGCGACTGCGACGTCAACGTCAAGGGCACGCTGCACATGCTCGAGGCTGCCGCGCGCTGCGGCGCGCCGGTCGTGTTCACGTCGACCGGCGGCGCGCTGTACGGGGACCACGCGCCGAGGCCGACATCCGAGGACTACCTCCCCGAACCCCTGTCGCCCTATGGCGCGTCCAAGCTGGCGGCAGAGGCGTACGTGAACACCTGGTCGCAGTCCAAGGGCATTCCCAACGCGGTCTGCCGCCTGGGCAACGTGTACGGGCCGCGCCAGAACCCGCACGGCGAGGCGGGCGTGGTGGCGATCTTCTCCAGCCACCTGTACGAGGACCGGGCGCCCAAGGTCTACGGGCACGGCAAGCCCACGCGCGACTACGTGTACGTGACAGACGTGGTCAGCGCGCTGCTGGCCGCACGCGGCAAGGCGGGCACCTACAACATCGCGACGGGCGTGCAGACCGACGTGATCACCGTCTGGCGCGAGCTCAGCGAGGCGGCCGGCAAGCAGATCGCCCCCGAGCTCGCCGACCTACGCCCGGGCGAGCTGCAGAACAGCTGTCTGGATGCCAGCCGGGCCGAACGCGAGCTGGGCTGGCGCGCGCAGGTGCCGATCGCGCAGGGGCTGGCGCTGACCTACGAGGCGCTCGTGGAGGAATTCGCGCGGGGGTAGGGGTGCTGAAAGCCCGGCGCCAGCACTACCGGGCGCTCGGGCGAGCCGGTAGCATCGATCGAGCGGCCAGATAGCTCAGTTGGTAGAGCACACGACTGAAAATCGTGGTGTCCCCAGTTCGAATCTGGGTCTGGCCATTCAGAAGGCGCTGCAAATGGGCATGTTTTGAGATAGCGATCGCTATCTGGCGGGCCTCGGTATGGTCGTCGCGGCACAAACCGCGGCACAAACCCTTGACAATAGTGCCCTGTTCTGAGCCTGCTGCCGCGTCTCGAGAAGCCTTACGAGGCGGCATGTTCGGGCGACAAATGGCTTATCCATGCGGTATCGACATGGAGAACCGAACTTCATGGCGAGCCTCGAATCAAAGACAACATGAGTCGGAATCGTGATGTCCTCAGTTCGATTTCCTGGGCGTTTGACCGAGTTTTACAGGGTTTACGCGATCTCGATAAACCCCCGATAAACCCCTTATAACCCGTCTGGAATCGATACGGGATCAGGCGCCGCTGAGCGTTGTGTATGCGTTGGCGACTCGCTCGGCAAGCGGCGTCGTCCCGTTGCTGAGCACCTCCCACACGAAGTCGTGCAGCTCGAGCGGCAGCGATCGGGCGTCTGCATTCGCCAGCTCCGCGAGAGTGTGCTTGAACGGCCTCGCTTTGCTGGCTGGTACGAGTGCCGCTGTAGCGAGGGCCTGCTGCCAGATGGCCCAGCCATCGTCGGCGTTGATGCACTCGACGGCGAGCGCTAGCCGCAGGCAGCGGGCACGCCAGCCCCACGGCTCGCGGTGAACCTGCTGGCGCAGTTGCGACTGCTGTACCGCGCGGATCGTCCTCCAGCGCCCAGATGCGCTGTCGCTGCACGAGGCCCAGCGCTGCAGACGGTCGCGAATCCCCGTGGTGGGCTCTCCAGCGGCGACGTCGATCGTCCAGGTCTCGCATTCGCGCGCGTAGCGCGCAGAGCAGTAGGCGACCATCGCCTCCCACTGGCCGGAGTTGGTGAAGCTCGCGAGCAGGATGTCGAGGTCGTATAGCTGGCGGGGTATCGCATCGCCGCGGCGTTCTTCATCGATCCCCGCAGGCGGGGCGGCCAGGGTCATCAGCTTCAGCACAAACTGGTAAGGCAACTCGGGCAGGCGTGCACGGATCGTGCGTTGGGTGGGGCCGACGTTCCCGCTGACTGTCTCGGCCGGTGGCAGGTCGGGCTCGAAGTGAAACTCGACCTTGACCGTGTTGTTCGTTGCTTTGCCGTGGTCCAATAGCAGGGCGACAGGGACGAGGTAGGTGATCATGTTCAGCTCGCTCGTCGGATTTTGGGGTTCATATACCTCGGGCTTGAACAGAGGGTGGAGTGCCTTGAAGCGCTCGGCGAAGGCGTCCATGAGCCGTCCGATATCGGCATGGCTCGCGGCCGTGAGGTAGTCGTTGTCGCGGGAGCCGCGTTGCTGTATCGCGTCGAAGCGCAGGGACGCCGCGTTGCCGCCCAGGAGCAGCAGTTCGACGCCGACGGTGTCCTCCAGGTCGTGGAGGTGCTCGTGCACCTCTGCGCACCATGCGGCCAGCTCGGCGGTGAAGAGGTCGTTGTACTTGTAGCGGCGTGCGAGCGCCTTCAGACTGTTGGGGTCGCCGATCCAGTCGGTCTTGAACAGCGAGAGGTGTTCTGCGGGAATGCTCACGCGGCGTAGCCTGCCGCGAGGCGGCGCTGCTCAGGCCCATTGGGCGGGCGCTGGCCGATGGTGGCGGCGAGCCAGTCCTGGTAGCCGAGCCTGGCAGCGTAGGAGCGAAGCGCGCGGAAGTTGAGCGTCTGCTCGCTCATCGCACGCAGCAGCCGTCCGAGCTCGCCATAGTCAAATGGCACTGCGCTGCGGCGTGTCTCGCGCAGCAGGTCAACCCATGCCTTCTCCGGCGTGGCGATCGTGCCCTGCACCAGCGTACGAGAGTGGATCGCGGGCTGGCGGCGCAGCAGCACCGTCTTCTGCAGTGCGGCGTCGATCGCGGCGCCGGGTCCGGCGGGCAGGACGACGAACTTCTTCTTCGCCAGCGCGGCGGCGAGGCCGTCGGCGTGTGATGGGTGGCAGCAGACAAGATGCGGGTAGTCGAAGACGAACTGGTGGGTGAAGCCGGCGAGTACGTCATAGCCGGAGAGGTGCGCGTCGGCTTCCAGGTGCTTGATCACGCGCACGATCTCTCTCGCCGGCGCGTTGCTGGGCGAAGCCCCCGATGCCCGGTCGGCGTATCGGTCGCGGCTCAGACGAGAGATCTCACCGGTCGCAACCAGGCGGGCCAGAGCTCGCTGCAGAGTGCGCTCGGACAGCCCGAGCTTGTCGCGGAGTTGCGCGACCGTCACGGCACCGCCGTGCTCGGTAGCGAGCGCTCCAACGGCCTGGGCTACATCATCTATGTCCACGGTGGCTGATGGCACGATCCTCAGAATATAGAGGAATCCTGACTTTCGTGCCAACTGTGGAGCTGTGCTCCGGCCTGGGCGGCTGAGCGAGTTGTCTCATCCGTGCCAGACTGCCAGCAGCGTTGCGCACACGGCGACCTCTGTGATGGCGACGGTCGCGCCGAGTGTGTCCCCGGTGCGACCGCCGAGTGTCCGCCGGGCGAACGTCGCCGATAGCGCTGCGATGAGCAGCGCGGCGAGGAGCGCTGCTGCGCTGGGCGCGAGCCCGCAGAGTGAGAGCGCGAGCGGAAGCGCTGTGGTGCTCGCCAGGGCGAGGGCGATCGGGCCCACGTGCAGCGCGGCTCCGAGTCCGCCGGCGCGGGCGGGGGGCGTCGCGGTGGCGTGCACCAGCGCCGCCCAGCGCGCGAGCGCGCACGCGACGACGAGCGCTATGAGCGCGTGAAAAGCGTCGAGTGAGGCGAGCGTGCTCAGCAGCAGCAGCGCCCAGCCGATCAGCGCGAGCGCCCCGAAGACCCCTGTGGCCGAGTCGCGCATCACCTGAAGGCGCCGGCTGCGATCCCCGCGTGCGCCGAGCCCGTCGGCGGTGTCGGCGAGCCCGTCCTGGTGCAGCGCGCCGGTCACGACCACGAGCGCGATCATGGCGAGCACGGTCGCCGGCGTGCGCCCGAGAAGCTGCTGCGCCCCGACGCGCACCCCGCCGGCCAATGCTCCGACGGCCGCTCCCACGAGCGGGAACCAGCCAGCCGTCACAGCCAGCCCGGTGTCGGGGGCGCGCCACCCACTATGAAGATGGCCGCTACGTGTATTGCAAGCGAACAGGCCAAGGCCAGCGGCGGCACGTCCACCGGGGTGGGCGGGCCACCCGGAACATAGGGAGCACCCGACCGACGCAGGTATTCTTGGTTGACTCGCTCGGCTGCCTTGACGTTTCGCATCGCAAGCCATGTACGCCAGCTGCTGGCGAGCATGAAGACTCCCAGTGCGGCTGAAGTCGTCGCCCGTGCGTCCGCGGCCCGGCTGAAGAAGTAGATCGCGAGCCCGATCCCGTTTCTGCTCACGCGCCGTGGACATATAGGTTTTGCCGGGATGGCTGTTGAGATCAGACCTGTCGTGACCCGGCGCGAGCTGCGCGCGTTCATCAGGCTGCCGTGGCGGATTTACCGCAACGAGCCCAAGTGGGTCGCACCTCTAGTAGCGGACGTGAAGAAACGCCTCGATCAGGGCAAGAACCCGTTTTTCAAGCACGCCCAGGCGCAGTATTTCCTCGCTTATCGCGACGGGCAGCCTGTGGGGCGCGTCAGCGCGCACATCGACCAGAACCTCAGCCGCCAACACCAACGTCACGAAATACACGGTGCGCTCGAAATCCCCGACATGCGCAAACCCGGTGTTGAACGGCACGATCAAGAGAAAGGCAAAGAGCACCTGTACGCCCGTGACGACCACGCGCAGCTCGCCGGTCATCGCCTCGAGGTTGCGATCCAGACGCTCAAGGTCCGTCTCCCGGCGCCGGGAGCGACCGGCGTGACTCTCGCGATCGGAGTGGGGTGGTTGAGCGTCAGGGGTCATCATCAGTCCCTACCCGCCGTCACTCGTGGCGGGGGATGCAGCTGATCTTCCCGTCGTTCTCAAGGATCGCCCACTGTATGTCGCCGATTGAGACGATCTGTGCTTGGCGGGCCTTCTCTTGGATGTCTGCGAGCGTGATGCGCTCTCGTCGCATGTTGCGCTCGATCGGCCGGCCGTCCTGCACGAGCACGATCGGCTCCCCCTCGGCGATCAGCCGTGCGCGGGGAGAGCGAAAGGAGATCCAGCTCACCGCGACCGAGAGGAGCGCGATCGTGGAGATCACAATCAGCGTGCCCGTCACCGACTGATCACTTTGCGTGATGCCCTGCTGGACGAGATCACCCAACACCACGAGCAGGATGAAGTCAAATGGCTCGAAGGTCTGAGAGTTGACGGCGGCCGACCACGCGAGTCACCAGGAAGATGAAGAAGAAGACGACGGTGGCGCGGATTACGAGGTCCATGAGCTAAGGGAAGATCGTCAGCGAGCGATGGATGCTCACGAGCGGGGTTTCGCCGTCATCGAGCTGAACGTCCTCGCGGCGCTTGCCGACGTTCGTGGGGTTCACCTGGAAGTAGATCCAGCTGGTCAACGATTCGCCCGGTTCGAGCTTGCCGTATGACAGGATGACTCGCCCGTTCTTGGAGCTCGATTCTGTCGGTTCGGGCTCGATCGAGTTGACGCTCATCGATTCCCACCATCCTTCGTCGAAGACGATTTCGGGCTTCTTGATCTGACGGTGGGCCATCACCCTGACCTTCACCTGGAAGATCAATCCGCTGCGCAGCCGAGTCGGTGCCGTGACGCTCAGGCTCGCGGCGCGGGTGTCAGCCGAGCTCGTGCTCGGCTTCTGGCCGAACACGCCAAGCAGCGCTAGCACCGGCAAGACGGCGATCGCGCACAGCAACAGTCTGCGGTAGTAGGGGTGGTGCCGCCGGCCCGCCAGGTCACGGCTGCGCTCAAGCACCACGCCCTCGGGAGCGTCGGCCATCAATGTCTATTCGCGGGGCGTCACGATGACCCTCCTGACGCTGCGCTCATCCGTTCCCAGAAGAACTGCACGGGTCGCAGCGCTCAGATGCTACGGAACGATTGAGTCGCGCCGCTGTGGGGTAGAAAAGCCGCGAACGCGACGATCAAGGAGACCATGAGGTGAGGATCGGCTATTTCTTGTCGAGTGAGGAGTTCGGCCCCCGCGAGCTCATCGCGCAGGCGCGCATGGCCGAGGACGCTGGCTTCCAAGGGTTGTGGATCTCAGACCACTATCACCCCTGGAACGACGAGCAGGGACACAGCGGCTTCGTCTGGTCGACCATCGGCGCGCTCGCGCAGGCGACCTCCACGATGAAGGTCACAACCGCGGTGACGTGCCCGACCGTCCGCATCCACCCTGCCGTGATCGCCCAGGCCGCCGCGACCTGCGCGGTGCTGCTGGAGGGACGCTTCGCGCTCGGCCTCGGCAGCGGCGAGGCGCTCAACGAGCACATCCTCGGCGACCACTGGCCGGCGGCCGACGAGCGCCTAGAGATGCTCGAGGAGGCCGTGCAGGTCATCCGCACCCTCTGGCAGGGGGGGATGCAAAGCCACCGCGGACACCACTACCAAGTAGAGAACGCTCGCATCTACGACCTGCCCGAGCAGACACCGCCGATCCTCATCTCCGGGTTCGGTCCCAAGGCCACCAGCCTCGCCGCCAGGATAGGCGATGGCTACTGCACCGTCCAGCCCGAGGAGGAAGAAGTCAAACGGTTCCGCGACGCTGGCGGAAAGGGGCTTGTCGCGGGCGGCATGAAGGTCTGCTGGGCCCCTGACGAGCACCAAGCACGCGTCACCGCGCACCGGCTGTGGCCCAACGAGCAGCTGCCCGGCGAGCTGGCGCAGATCCTGCCGACCCCAGCACACTTCGAGCAGGCATCGGAGCTCGTAAGCGAGGACATGGTGGCCGAAGCCGTTCCGTGCGGCCCCGACCTTGACCTGCATCTGCAGGCGATCCGTCGCTACCGCGACGCCGGGTTCGACGAGCTCTACATCCAGCAGATCGGCCCCGACCAGGAACGTTTCTTCCAGACGTACGCCAACGAGATCCTGCCGCACTTCAACAGCGACGCCTCAACACTCATCTCAACCACAGCATGAGCACCCATGCCACATCCGCGCCAACCCCTCGCCCACCGGGCTGGCGCGGCGCACCGGGGCCACAGCTCACGAGCCTCTCCGAAGCAGCGCGCCGGCTCCTCAGAGCCCCGACGCCCGTCGCGGGGCCGATGATCTCAAGAGCCGGTCTGCGCAGCGAGGCGCACCGGGCCTGCCTGATCATGCGCGCCGCCATCAAAGACCAGCAGCAGAGCGAACGTTAGACACGGCGCACGCAATCAGGCTGCACGGGCAGCTGGAGATTACGTTCATCTCGAGCGCTCGGCCGTATCAAGCTCGATAGCTTTGGCGTCAGCGTCAAAGCCCCCGCTGCGGTTGCGGACAACGATGTGGCCACTCCAGCCCCGCAACGGATGCGCCTGCTCTCGCGCGAGTCCCGCGCACACCCGTTTCGTTACCGCATAGGCGATGACCGGCACGACTAGGAACGCGCCGCGGAAGAACCACACCGCGCCTTCATAGCCAAACCCGAACTGGAAGAACAGACGGTCGGCTGAGCCCGCCGCGAACACCACCGCCACCGCCGAGAGCAGCGCAGCGGCAAGCGCGCTGCGCCGCGGATTATCGCGAGGACGCTCAAGCAGATCGTGGCGCCGGTAGTCCCTGCTGATGAAGCGCCGGTCAAGCCACGGCAGCGCATACAACAGCCCGAACACGATGCCGGGAAACAACACCCCGCCAAAAAACGGGTTTGGTACGAGCGTGTGTCCGAAGGCGTGGATCTCCAGGTTCGGCATCAGTCGCAGCGCGCCGATCAGCCATCCCAGATACCAGTCCGGCTGCGCGCCGTTCGTGCCGATATAGGGGTGATAGGGGCCCCACAGCCACACCGGGTTGATCTGGATCAGGCCGCCCATCAGCACCAGCACCGCGGCGACCGCCGCGAACAAGCCCAGCGACCGCAGGGCGTACCCAGGCCACATCGGGGTGCCCACCACGTTGTCCTCGCGGCGGCCGGGGCCGGGGAACTGGCTGTGGCGCTGGCGCATGATGATCGCCAAGTGCACCGCGATCAGGCCACCGATGATCGCCGGTAGCAGGAACACGTGCGCGATGAACAGCCGCGACTCGAACGCGGTCGACCCAGGGAACCTGCCGCCCCACAATGCCGTTGCGAACGGGCCGCCGATCAAAGGGAGCGACATCGCGACTGCCCACGCGATCGCCAACCCCATCCCCGAGAGCAGATCGTCGGGGAGCGAGTAGCCAGCGAAGCCCTCCAAGATCGCGAGCGCCAACAGGGTGACGCCGATGAAGTAGTTGATGTCGCGGGGCTTGCGAAACGCGCCGGTGAACACGATCCGCAGCAGATGGAGGGTGATCGCCGCGACGAACACCAGCGCCGCCCAATGGTGAACCTGCCGGGCGAGCAGCCCGCCCGACACGTCAAAGGAGATGTGCAGCGTGGAGGCGTAAGCGTCTGAGACGCTCTGGCCCTGCAGCGCCTGGTAGCTGCCGTGGTAGACGGTCTGCGTCGTGTCCGGGTCGAAGAACAGTGCCAAGAACGTGCCCGTGAGGACCAGCACCGCGAACGAGTACAGGGCGATCTCGCCGAGCAGGAAGCTCCAGTGGTCAGGGAACACGTAATCCATCAGCCACCGCATCCCACGCGCTGCGCCCAGCCGCTCATCCACGAACGCCACCGCGTCCACCGGCCGGTCCTTGGCGGTGTGGCTCACGATGGGTCTCCCCACCAGGATGGGCCGACAGGCCCCGACATCGGCCCAGCAGCGCGCAGCACACCGGCGCTGTCGATAGTCAGCGGCAGCTGTGGCAGCGGCCTGCCTGCGGGGCCGAACTCGACGCTGCCGCCGTCCAGTACGTCGAACGTGGAGTAGTGGCAGGGGCACACCAGCGCTGGCCCCTTGGACTCGGTGGATGGGCTGAGCGGGTCTCGAAACAGCGAGATCGCGCACGCGGCATGGGTGCAGATCTTCGAGTAGGCAAGGATGCCCTGCGGTGCCCAGCCGGCGCGCTCGGCGGGTAGCCGCAGCGTCGCGGGGTCAACGCGCACCACCACGACGGGGGAGCCCAGGTCCTCCTGACCACCGCCTTCGGCGGCGGTGCCCGCGCCCTGCGGGAACGCGGTCTGAAAGCTCCGTTCGATGATGTCGGCCGCGAGCATCGGGTTGCCCTGGTCGTCCACGAGCGCGCGCCCTGCCCGCCACGGTGTGCGTCGCAGCTGCTCCTCCAGGCCAGGGCCGAGCGCCGCCACGGGAATCACGACCGCCGCCGTCAGCCCGGCGCCCGCGACCCCGGCGGCGCTGGCGAGAAGCCGGCGGCGAGTGATGCCCTCCACACCCTCGGCGGCCTGCTCGATGACCTCACGAGCGGCGTCTGGGTCGGCCAGTCGGGGGCGCTGCTCGACCTTCGTCTCTTGTGGCACCAGCCAGCGGCCTGCGAGCACGAGTGCACAAGCCAGCAAAGCGAGCGCCGCGCCGAGTGCGAGAGCCAGCAGCTGCGTGTTCGGGTCGAGCACGAACAAGGCGACGAACGCGAGCGCCGCGACCGCCACCAGCAGCAGCACAGCGGGCCCCGCCCCCGGCCCACCCCAGACAGCCACGACCAATAGCTCCGCCCATGCGGGTGCGCCTGTGTGCCGCTCAGACGGGTCCACCTCGGGTGGCCCCTGGCGGTGGGAGCGCAGCCCTCCGGTGCGCCACAGCACGAACATCACGATCGCCTTCCAGGCCCGGCTCACGCGCTGCCCCCTGTCTGCGGTGGACGTTCGGGCTGCTCGCTTGTGCGCTCGCCGAGCAGCCTGGCGATCAACAACAGCGCGGCGGCGGCCAGCAGCCACGCGACCATCCCCTCGGGGATTGGGCCGATCCGACCAATGCCCCAGCCGCCCAGGTTCTTCGGGTGCTGGATGCTCTGGATGTAGCGCGCGAGCGAGTTCACCTCCGTGTCGGTGAGCTCGCCTTCGCCGAAGCGAGGCATCACATACGGGCCGATCCGTACCGCCTCACCGACCTGTCTCGGTGTCGCCTGATTCAGCGCAGGGACAATCGCGCCGGTCACGATCCCGCCCTGACCCTGGATGGTGTGGCAGCCCGCGCAGTCCAGTCCGAACAGACGCTGCCCTTCCGCGAGCGATCCTCGGCTCGGCTGCACTGTTGGGATGCCAGGCCCGCCGAACGATCCGACGTAGGCGACGAGCGCCTTGATCTTGCTCTGCGGAAATGCGGGGCTTGTCCGCAGCGGCTGCGCCTTCGGGTTGGGCAGCGGCATCCGCCCGGTCTGCAGGTAGAAGTCCGCCGCCAGCGCACCGGCGCCATGCAGGCTCGGGGCGCGGCCATTGATGCCCTGCGCACTCAGACCGTGGCATGACGCGCAGGAGGAGTCGAACAGCGCGTGACCCTGCGCCACCAGCCCAGAAGGAGCAGCAGTGGAAGTGGGCGAGGGGGTTGCGCTGGCGTCCCAGTGAGCGGCGAAGTCAGTCAGCGCGAGCACGCCGCACACAAGCGCCACCATCATCATCAGCCGGCGTCTCATCGACCCGCCAGCTCCCGCACCGGCAGCTCGGTGCCCCGGTCGGCGTAGCGGTCGCGGCGCTGCTGGCGTCGCTCCTCAGCGAGCATCGCGCTCATCGCGATCGCGATCGCCAGCACACCCATCACCACGCCGCCGGCCACCAGCATCAGCACCCCAGCCGTCTGCTGGTCCGCCAGCGCCGAGACGTGCAGGTCCCGCGCCGGCGCCAAGTAGAACGGGTAGCGGACCTGCTCGATCGAACAGGAACACGCCGGCAGGCATCGACATGACGAGCATCGCGGCCATCAGCCACGAGAACCTCGCGATCGCGCCAGGCGGACGCGGAATCGGGTCGGCCGCGAGCAGCGGCAGCAAGAACAGCGTTCCCGTCCAGAAGTAGGCGGCGTGCTCGAGCGCGTGGAGTCGTCTGATCGCGTAGCGCCGCTTCATAGACGCCCGTCAAGTGCGTGGCGAGCACCACAACCGCGAACAGCGCGAACCCGCACGCCGGCCTTGTCAACAAGCGCATCGGGCGCCCTCGCAGCAACCACTGCCGAGCGCATGTCGCGCAGCCGGCAGTGGAAGCGCTCAACGCCAGCCTCACCGGCGCACCCCACAAGATCAGCATCGGCGCGACGAAGGATCAGCAGCAGATGCTCGATCACATGCACCGACAGCAGCTCATCCGCGTACTGGTCGATGCCCGACATCAACGCGAGCGGAAGCACCAGCCCTCCACAGGTGAACGACACGGCCGCCAGATCGGCCAGCGTCGCGGAGCGGCCCATGCCCCACACGTAAAGTCCGCCGCCGTCACCGCAACGCCAGAGCAGCACCGGGTCCACAGGTCCAGGTGCCGAGCAGGCGGCCAAGGGTCGGTGGCTGCGCGCTCACCGCAAGCCTTCCCTGCGCAGCGCCCGCGAGCGCTCGCGCTGCTCACGCACCACGCCGCCGAGGCCGAGCGCCGTGATGCCGACGCCGATCAAGATCAGCCACAGCCCGAACCCGGCGCCGATGAGCGCCACGGCAACCCCGACGACCAGCGCGATCGTAGCGACAGAGCTGTCGGTGATCAGCCGCGGCCCGTCAACCTGCCCCTGGCGGATGTCGAGCGCCCACACCACAAGCCCGACGAGAACGCACGCTGCGCTGGCCACCGCCGGGATCGCGAACTGGATCAGTTTCGGGGCGAACACGGCCTGCACGCCGGTCAGCACCGCCAGCCACAACCCCCAGAGGAGCAGCACGACAGCCGCGCGTCTCATACGCCCACCTCCTCGTGCGCCTCGCGCAGATCCAAAAGGGGCGCGTAGCTGCGGATCGGCGGCAGCTCGTGAAAGTTGTGGCGGGGTGGCGGCGAGCTTGTCGCCCACTCGAGCGTCTGCGCCCCCCAAGGATCATCTCCAGCCTCGCGCCGGTCACGCAACGAGACCAGCACGTTCCACATGAACACCAGCACCGAGAGGGCGATCACGACCGACCCGGCAGTCTCCAGAATGTTCAGCCCCTGCCAGCCCGTCGAGGCGGGGTACCGCGCGATCCGCCGCGTCATGCCCTCAGCACCCAGGATGAACATCGGGAAAAAGGTCACGTTCGTCCCGATCACCATCAACACGAAATGCAGCTTGCCGAGACGCTCGCGCAGCATCGCCCCGGTGATCTTTGGAAACCAGTAGTAGATGCCGGCGAACAAGCCGAACGCGCTGCCCGCGAAGATCGTGTAGTGAAAATGCGCCACCACGAAATACGACATGTTCAGCCCGTAATCCAACGGCGGCGAGGCAAGGATCACCCCCGTCAACCCACCCACGAGGAACTGCACGAGGAAGCCGAGCGCGAACAAGAACGAGGTGGTGAAACGCAGCCTGCCTCGCCACAGCGTCGCTAGGAAATCGAAATACTCGACGCCCGCCGGGACGATCAAAGCGGTCGATGTCAGCGCGAAATACTTGTTCGAGAGCACCCCGAACGTGTACATGTGGTGCGCCCACACCGTCATCGACAAGCCAGCGAAAGCGAGCAGCGCGACCACGAACGCCGAGTAGCCGAAGAACCGCCGGGATGAGAACGTGGCCAGCACCTCGCCGACCATCCCCACGAACGGGAAGAACATCACGTACACAACTGGGTGCCCGTAGAACCAGAACAGCGCCTGGTAGTCCACCGCGCCGGCGCCGCCGACGAGCACATCCCCAAAGTGCCGTTGCGCCCACAGCAACCCGAGGGCGAGCAGCAGTGCGGGGAACCCGAACACAACCATCACGCAGGTCACGACCATCGTCCAGGTGAACACCGGCATCCGCATCAGCGTCATCCCCGGCGCACGCCGGCGAAGCGCGGTCGACAGGATGCAGCCCGCCCACAGGATCTGCCCGAGCGTCGCCAGCATCACCCCGAAGATCCACAGTTCCATGCCGCTGCCAGGAGAGTGGATCGAATCCGAGAGCGGGTCGAACCCCCACCAGGAGGCCGCCGCGGCGCCGCCGCTGGTCAGAAACCCCGACCACATGCTCACACCGCCGCACAACAGCATCCACAGCCCGGCCAGCGCCACGCGCGGCCCTGCGATCTCCGCCGCCCCGACCTGCAAGGGGACGAAGTACACGCCGACCGCGAGCGCGACCGGCACGATCACGAGGTAGACCATCGTCGAGCCGTGCATCGTGAAAAGTTCGTTGTAGGTCTGCTGGGAGACCACGCCGCCGTCCGCCGCGAGCTGGCTTCGCATCAACAACGCCAACAGCCCACCCGCCAGGAAGAACACGAGCGCGACCATGCAGGCCGCGCCGGCGATCCGCTTGTGGTCAGCTCGAGGCGAACGTGCGCGAGGCCGCGCGGGCGGGCACCGCGACCGCGTTCACGACGACACCCCCTGCCGCGCAGCTTCGCGGGCCAGCCATTCCCGAAGCTCTGCGGGCTGACCGCACGAAGCGCGAAGTGCATCTCACTGTGATCCTCTCCGCACAGCACCGAGCACTCACCGCCGTAATAGCCGGCGGTCTGGAAAAGACAGGTCGAAGCGAGTTGTGTAGCCGGGCACGAACTGCCGCTGGTAATGAAGACCGGGCACCCAGAAGCCGTGGATCACATCCTCAGAGCTGCCCACGAATTCAACCTCAGTGCCCGTCGGGACATACGCCGGCGTGGGATGCCACGTATCGACGTCGGCGACGCTCACGCCGCCGGAGTAGGTGAAACGCCAGCTCCACTGCGCGGCGATCACCTTGATCCGAACCCCAGGATGCGCGGCCGTGCGGTCGATCGGCGTCTCCGCGGTGAACGTCACCCACAACAAGAAAGCCACCACGCCCGCCAGGACGCACGCATACGCCGTCTCCAGCACGAGCGCCTGCGAGCGGCGCCCCGGCGTCCTGCGTCTCGCGCCTGCGATCAGCAGCACCAGCAGCGTGCCGAGCACGAGCACGAACACGCCCACGGCGATCGGCAGGTAGATCCCCTCCACGTGCTCGTAGGCGTGCGCCGTGTTGGACATCAGTGCTCGTAGCGCCCGGCCTCGTCCTCGCGCAGCGCCAACCCCAGCCCAGGCACAGTGGGGTCGGGGCAGAGCGCCCCATCGCGCAGCGGCGGCGCGCCGTCGAACAGCAGCTCCTCGATGCGGGCGTGGTCGTGGAAATACTCGACGTGAGCGAGCGGCTCGATCGCCGCGCACACGTGCGCGTGGAGCGCCGGACTCGTGTGCGCCGAGAGCCGCACGCCACGCGCGGCGCACAACGCCGCGACCTGCAGGAACTGTGTGACCCCTCCGCAGCGCGTCACGTCCGTCTGCAGCACATCGACGGCGCCAGCGTCAAGCATTCGCCGGAAGTAGAAAAGGTCATAGCCGTACTCGCCCGCGGCGACGTTCATCCCTGCGGGGGCACGGTCGCGCAGCAGCCGCAACCCCTCAAGGTCATCGGAGGAGACAGGCTCCTCAAACCACGACACGCCAGCCTGCTTGGCAAATGTGTCGGCGAGCGCCAGCGCCTGCTTGCGCGAGTAGGCGCCGTTCGCGTCAACGAACAGGCCGACCTGCTCGCCGATCACGCCGCGAGCGTGACGGACCCGCTCAGGGTCCCGGTCGGGTTCGGCGCCGACCTTCATCTTCACTGCTCTGATGCCTTGCTTGACCCAGCCGGTGAGCTGGCGCTCCATCTGCTCGGGGTCATAGGAGGTGAACCCGCCACTGCCATACACAGGCACCCGCTCGCGCACGCGCCCCAGCAGCGTCGAAAGCGCCACGTCGAGCAGGCGGGCCTTCAGGTCCCACAGCGCGACATCCACCGCTGAGATCGCGGTCGAGGCCACCCCTGGATAGCCGATGTTGCGTACCGCGCGACGCATCCGGCTCCACGCGGCCGGCGGCGAAAGCGCATCCGTACCGACCACTGCGTCGGCGAGCAGCTCAGAGATCAGCGGGGTGGCGGCGCCAGCGGCGTAGCTATAGCCAACGCCCGTGCGACCGGCTGCACTGGCTTCGACCACGACGATCGTCGTCGCATCCCAGCGCAGTGTGCCGTCGGCCTCCGGTGCGTCCGTGGGCACCGTGAAGGCCCTCGCCGCGAGCTGCTCGACGACGGCCCGCCTCCCACGGCCGAAGTCCACCGCGAGGCTTTCGGCGTCTGCGCTGCTCACAGGACCGATCCGTGATCTGCGCCTCGCTCAGCGATTGCCCACGAACCGAGCACGTCTGCTCGTCCTCGACCTTGACGTGCTCAGGCCGCGGAGGATCTTCCTGTGCGCCCTCGATCTCATCTCCCTCGGGATCGAGCTTCTTCCCACGCAGCCACATCGCCACCAAATACAGGCCACCGCCAAGGACAGCGACCACGATCAGCACGATCACGAGGATGAAATGTCTCGCAAATTCCATGCCAACCTCCTACCCAAGCCCTTGCTGCTCAAACAGGCGCCGCTACACCCCGGTCGCCAGCGTCAGCGAGTGCCGCGGCCGCTGCGACATGGGACAGGTGCGTGAACGTCTGTGGGAATTGCCGAGCAGCTCGCCGCTGCCGGGGTCGACCTGCTCTGAGAACAAGCCGAGCGGGCTGGCAGCGCTCATCGTCCGGTCGAACACCTCGCGCGCCTGCGCCAAGCGGCCCTGGCGCGCGTAGCACTCCGCCAGCCAGAACGAGCACGCAAGGAACGCGCCCTCCTGGCCGGGCAGCTCGTCGTCCTGGCGGTAGCGGTAGAGAAACCCGTTTGCGTCAAGCTCCTCGCGTACCGCGTCGGTCGTGCGGAGCATCCGCTCATCGTCGAAGGCCACGAACCCGACGACCGGGAGCAGCAGCAGCGCGCCGTCCAGCGCCGGCTCGTCGAAGCACTGCACGAACACGCCGCGCTGCGCGTCATAGCCGCGGGCCTCGATCGCCGAGCGGATCTCCTCGCGTGCCTTCTCCCAACGGCGCGTGGGCGCGCTGCGGGCGCACTCCTGTGCGAGCCGCAGCCCGCGGTCAACCGCCGCCCAACAGCAAGCCTTGGAGTGAACGAAGTGGCGCGGCTGTCCCCGCCACTCCCAGATTCCACAATCAGGCTCAGACCAGCGCTGCACAGCCGCGTTCACGAGCTCGCTGAAGAACCGCCATTCATCATCGTCGGGGGAGTGTCCGCGCAGGTGCCAGCGCCACGCAAGGTTCAGGATCTCCCCGAACGCATCCAGCTGCAACTGGCCGCGCGCGCCGTTTCCGACCTGCACCGGCCGCGAGCCGCGATAGCCCTCCAGGTCGAGCTGTTCCTCTGGGACCCGACGCTCCCCGCCGACGCCGAACAGGACCTGCAGGTCCTCGGCGTGGCCGGCGGAGCTGCGCACGATGAAATGCCTGAACCGCCTGGCCTCGCGCTCACAGCCAAGCTCAGCGAGGGCGTGCGCGGCGAGCGTCGAATCCCTGATCCAGCTGTAGCGGTAATCCCAGTTACGCTCGCCGCCCACCGCCTCCGGCAGCGAGCAGGTGGGGGCGGCGACGACAGCCCCGGTTGGCGCATAGGTGAGCGCCTTCAGCGTCAACGCGGAGCGCACGACCGCAGCGTGATCCGGCCCATCGTGGCGCAGACGCCCACGCCACGTCTGCCACCAGCTCACCGTCTCGCTCAGCCGCGCATCGACTTGCCCGGCGTCTAGCGCGGCCTGCCCGTCCTCGAGCAGATGCGGGCGCACGAAGCGGACCAGCAGTCGTAGGCGCTCCCCGGCGTGTATCCGCCGGCCCGCAACCAGCGCTTCCCGCTCGACGGCGAGCCGCCGTCGCTCCACACAAGCAGCCCGTCATTGCCGCCGATCGCCGTGAACACGTCGCTGGCCGCGCGGCGCAGCCACGGCCGCACCGCCCCGTAATCGAACCTGGGCGCCACCTCGAACCGCACCTCGGCGCTGCCGCGCTCGCACTCCACGATGCGGACCAGCTCGCGGCGCGGCTCAAGCGCACCGTGCTCGCGCATCGCAAAGAAATCCCACAGACGCACCGTGCCCTGCGAACCGTGCAGGACACTCTCAAGGACAAGCGTGTCCTGCAGATAACGGCTTGCCTCCGATGCCGCGTGGTCCCGCAGCGACACGGCGCAGAACCCGCCACGGCGCCGGTCCAAGAGCCGCCCGAAGCAACTGCCGCTGTCAAACCGCGGCAGACAGCACCAGTCGATCGACCCCTCGGTAGAGACCAGTGCGGCGCTGTGGCAGTCCCCGATCAGCCCATACTCGCCGATCGCGGGAGCCTCAACGGCGCTCATCGCCCCGGCGTCCGACACCCCACGCCAACAAGCTCGCGGCGACCGCCTGGCCTGCGAGCCCAAGCCGATGGCGAGTCAGCTCCCACTGCGCACTGTGTCCGTGCGCTCGATCGTCAAAGCCGCCGTGCGCGGAACGCTCCCCAGGCAGCGGCTCAAACAGATTGTCCGGCCGATCCGCTGCCACTGGCTCATCGGTCTGCTGAGCGTCAAACCCCGTCCGGGCCAAGTAGCGGTCGGCGACGCCGGGCGCGACGGCGTTACCCAGCAGCGTCAGCGCGGTCGACGCGCCGACCCACCACTCACGGCGAGCGGGGCGGCGAGCTGCCGTCACGATCGCCCGCGCCGCGACCTCCGGCTGATAGATCGGCGGCACCGGCTGGGGACGGCGCGGCAGACGCGAACGCACCATGTCGAACTGCGGCGTGTTCAGCGCCGGCAACTGCACCATCGTCACCCGAACCCGACTGCCGTCGTGCAAAAGCTCGCAGCGCAACGACTCGGTGAACCCCTGGATCGCGTGCTTGGACGCACAGTAAGCGCTCTGCAAGGGAATCCCGCGGTAAGCCAGCGCCGAGCCGACCTGCACGATCACCCCACGATCACGTGCACGCATCCGCTCAAGCGCGCTCAGCGTGCCGTACACCACCCCCAAGTACGTGACCTCCGTCACCCGCCGGTACTCCTCGGCGGTGATCTCCCACACAGGCGCAAACACACTCGCCATCGCATTGTTCACCCACACGTCGATGCCGCCGCGCTCTGAAAGCTCGCCGGCCGCCGCCTCCACAGCCTGCGGATCAGCGACATCGCACTCGAGCACCACGGGCTTGCCGCCCAGCGACTGCACCTCAGAAGCGGTGGCAGCCAGTGCTTCTTTGCCGCGAGCGATCAGCCCGACCGTCGCGCCCTCACGCGCGAACGCCTGTGCGGTGGCGCGTCCCACCCCTGAACTCGCGCCGGTGACAGCCACAACCCGAGGCTCCATCAGCCGCTCCTAGCCCGCTGGTGCCGGAACGCTGCTCGCGGGGAATCCTCGACGGTGAGCGGCTTGGCGATGCTCTCAAGGCTTTCGCGCTCAGCCTTCACACCGAACACCAACTCAGCCAGCCCGCCGAGAATCATCATCACCGCGCCGAGCCCAAGCGCGAGGAACACCTGCTCGTAGCTGCCGCGTGTTGATCATGCGGCTGAACACCTGCGGGCCGATAATCCCGCCGATACCCGTACCGATCGCGTAGAAGACCGCGATGCACAACGCGCGGGTCTCCAGCGGGAAGATCTCCGACACGGTGAGGTAGGCGGCGCTCGCGCCGGCGGAGGCGAAGAAGAACACCACGCAGCAGCACGCCGTGAAGCTGATGTCGGTCGAGCTCGTGCGCCCTGAACAAAAGCCCAGTGACGATCAGCAGCAGCACCGGAGAGGATGTAGGTGCCGGCGATCATCGGCTTACGACCCGACAGTGTCAAACAGCGGGCTGAGGATCAGCGCTCCGGCGAAGTTCCCGGCGGCGAACACCGCCAGGTAAGTAAGGCACATTCCCCGATGGCGTGTGGAAGTACAGGCTCAGCAGGTTGCCGAACCCGAACAGGATCGAGTTGTAGAGAAACGCCTGGCCGATGAACAGCGCCAGGCCGAGGATCGAGCGCCGCGGGTACAGCGAGCACGACAGAGCGGATGATCAACGGCAGCGGGATCGTCCTGCGCTGGCGCACCGTCAGCGGCTCGCCCTCCGGCTCTGCCAGCTGCTGACCGGTGGACTCGCTGACCTGCTGCCTCGATGTCCTCGACGATCGTTCTCGGCCTCGTGCTCGCGGCCGTGGATGAACAGCCAGCGCGGACTCTCGGGCACGTTGCGCCGGACCAACAGCACCGCCAGGCCGATGATCGCTCCGAGCACGAACGACAGTCGCCAGCCGACGTTCGACGGGAAAGATCGCGGTGTTGAACAGCACCACCGCCAGCAGCGAGCCGCCGATGCCACCGAGCCAGTAGCTGCCGTTGATCGACACATCGACGCGGCCGCGCTGGCGGGCCGGGATCAGCTCGTCGATCGCGGAGTTGATCGCGCTGTACTCTCCGCCGATGCCCATGCCGGTGATGAAACCGGACGCGAAGAACCAGCCCGGGGAGAACGTCAGACGCCGTCAGCACGGTGCCGGTCAAGTAGATCCCGAGCGTGACCATGAACAGGCGCTTGCGTCCGAAGCGGTCGGTCAGCTGCCCGAACACGATCGCTCCCACACAGGCGCCGGCGATGTACAGCGAGGCTGCCCAGCCGGATACATCAGCCGGGAGTGAGGCCGGTGCCGGCGCCGGGTTCGGAGATACGACTGGAGATCGAGCCGACGACGTTGACCTCCAGCCCATCCAGGATCCACGCCGTCCCGAGACCGACGATCACCATCCAGTGAAAACGCGACCACGGCAGCCGGTCAAGACGCGCGGGAATCTTCGTCCTGATCGTGCCTGTCTCAACGCTCCCGCTCATCCCTGCACCCCCTCAATCGAGGTCCCTTCTCGCTGGACTGGCGCCGCGAAGCGGCTGGTCATCCCCGACGAGCTGGCACAGAGCATTCTCAGCGGCAGCGGCGAGCAAAACAGCGGCTGCAGCACCCGCGCGCGGGCCACGCACCGTGGACAGTGCTCCATTTGCATCCATGCAAAGCGCACCTTGATCGAAAGACCACAGCGTGAGCAGTTCAAGAACACCAGCCCTCGTGCCTGGTCATCCGTGGTCTGCGCTGGCATCCGCGATCTGATGGTGGCCTGGCCGCGCACGGGTCAGCCGCCCTCAGACCGGCTGCGTGGCGCCGCTGGCTGCGTGCTGGCGGGCGAGCCCGGTGACCTTCTCCAGTGCCAGCTTCTCCTCGTCGAGGTTGCGCTGCAGGCGCTTGCGGCGTCCGGGTGTCCGAGCGCCTGCGCGTGGAGGATCAGGTTCTCGTAGACGGCGATCTCGTGGTGCTCGGTCTCGATCGCGCCAGCGAGAATGATCTGGTCGACGATCGCCTCGTCGGCCTTTTTGACGTTCGCCTTGCCCTCCTTCTCGATCGCCTTGATCGTCGGGCACGGCGAGTCGTCCACCTCCCAGCCGAAGGACCGGAAGACAGCCTCCAGGTTCTGCACATGCCCGCGCGTCTCGCCCTGATGGGCGCGGAACGCCTGCTTGACCGCTTCGTCGCGTGATTCCTCGATCAGCTCGTCGAGCATGTCGATGATTTCCCGCTCCATCGTCAGCGCCGCACCGAGCTGCCAGTTAACGCCTCGTGCGGGTTGTTGAGCCGCTCAAACATCAATACACCTCCAATCGTGGTCTTGCCTGCCTCTACCCAACGCCGCGGCCCGAAAACCACGCCAGCGAAGCTCGTGTCCGCCAGCAGCTCAGCCCTCCGATGTCCTCGGTTTGCGCCAAGGCCACATGGGTAGGTCCAAAAGCATGGGAGCGCTATGAGCGAGACCGTCGCCGATCATCTACTCCACCGACTCGCAGAGAGTGGGGCGTCAACCGCATCTATGGCTACCCCGGCGACGGGATCAACGGCCTGCTGGGCGCGTTCGGCCGCGCGGACGACGCTCGGAGTTCGTCCAGACCCGCCACGAGGAAATGGCGGCGTTCGCGGCCTGCGCGCACGCCAAGTTCACGGGCGAGGTCGGGCGTCTGCATGGCGACCTCCGGTCCGGGCGCGATCCATCTGATGAACGGTCTGTATGACGCCAAGCTCGACCACGCGCCGGTGGTCGCGATCGTCGGTCAGCAGGCGCGGATGGCGCTCGGCTCGAACTTCCAGCAGGAGGTCGATCTGACGACGCTCTTCAAGGATGTCGCGCAGCGAGTACGTCCAGGTCTGCATGGTGCCCGAGCAGGTGCGCACCTGATCGACCGCGCGATCAGGATCGCGAAGGCGACCCGCTCGGTCACGTGCGTGATCGTGCCCAACGACATGCAGGAGGCGCAGTACTCGAGCCGCCGCGCGCGCACGGCGCCGTTCCCTCCGTCGATCGGCTTCCTCGAGCCGGTGATCGGCCGCGCGACGAGGAGCCTGCGGCGAGCGGCCGACCTGCTCAACGCGGGCGAGCGGGTGGCGATGCTCGTCGGGCAGGGCGCGATCGGCGCCGAGCGAGAGGTGATCGAGGTCGCCGACGCTGCTCGGCGCCGGGGTCGCCAAGGCGCTCAACGGCACGCGCGGCCGTCCCCGACGACCTGCCGTTCGTGACCGGGCCGATCGGGCTGCTCGGCTCCGAAGCCGACCTACGACATGATGGAGGGCTGCGACACGCTGCTGATGGTCGGGTCGAGCTTCCCGTACTCGGAGTGGCTGCCGGAGTTGGGCCAGGCGCGCGGCGTCCAGATCGACATCGACGGGCGGCTGCGTCGGGATGCGCTACCCGATGGAGATCAACCTGGTCGGCGACAGCGCGGCAGACGCTGCAGAGCGCTGATCCCGCTGCTGCGCCGCCAGGAGGACCGCGTCGTGGCGCGCGAAGATCGAGGACGACGTGCGCCGCTGGTGGGAGGTGCTCGACGACAGGCGCCCACGAGTCGGCTGAGCCGCTCAACCCGCAGCTGCTGTTCCACGAGCTCAGCAAGCGGCTGCCCGACCAGGCGATCCTGACCAGCGACTCGGGCTCGTCGACCGACTGGTGGGCCCGGCACATGCGGCTGCGGAGCGGGATGAAGACCGCCCTGTCGGGAACGCTGGCGACGATGTGCCCCGGCGATTCCCTACGCGCTCGCGGCCAAGTTCGCGTATCCCGATCGTCCGGTGATCGCGGTCGATCGGCGACGGCGCGTTCCAGATGCTCGGCATCAACGCGATGATCGACATCGCGCGCTACCGCGATCGCTGGGCAAACCAGCAGCTGGTCGTGCTCGTGCTCCACAACGACGATCTCAACCAGGTCGACCTGGGAGCAGCGCGTGATGTCCGGCGACCCGAAGCTCGAGGACTCCCAAGACGCTGCCCGACTTTCCCTACGCGCGCTACGCGGAACTGCATCGGGCTGAAGGGGATCCGGGTCGACGACGCCCGAGGCGGTTCGGCGCGCGCTGGGACGAGGCGCTGGCGGCCGCCGGCCGACCGTGCTGATCGAGGCGATCACCGATCCCGAGGTCCCGCCGCTGCCGCCGCACATCCGCTTCGAGCAGGCCAAGGCGCTTGCCCAGGCGCTGCCCGGCGACCCGGCGCGTGGGCGGATCGTGCGCCAGTCGCTGAAGGGGATCGTCGACGACTTGGTCCACCGCTGAGCATGCAGAACGCTGCTCGTAAGCGTCCGCCCCTGGCCCGACTGCGCCGCCCAGCGGCGGGGTGGCCGATGGCTGTGGAACCTCCGCGCCGGACGGGTCGCAGAAGACGCTCGCCGCGACCGTCGCCGCGAGCGGCCTGCCGCTCGGGCTTCGAGATGTACCTCGAGCACTACAAGGGGCTCGTTCGGCGACATCTGGATGTGGAGCCCGATCGTGCACCAGCCCGCTCGTCAGCGCCGCCGGTCTCGCCGGGGTCGCGCTCGAGCACGGCGGCGCGAGACCGTGCTGCCGGTCGTCGGCGCCGCTGTACGCGGCCAATGGGGCGATCGGAACCTACACGCACCTGCGCGGCGTCTACCGCAAGCCCCGGCGGGTTCTCAGAGCCGACCTACAACCTCGTCATGGGACCGCCGCTGCTGGCGCCCGGCTCGCTGGTGCTGGTCGGCGGCGATCGCGATGCTGGCCGCGCTCGTCGGCGGGAGCGCGAGCGATGAGCCGACGCCTGACTTCAGCCGCGCCGATCACCTGCCAAAGCGCGGCGGCGAGCGCGCCGGCGGATCCCTACCGGCTGCCGCGCCAGCGGCGCGGACGCACGCCGCAGATGCACGGTCGCTACCCCGACTACGACGTGCTCGAGCAGGCCGACTCACTGGGACGTGATCACCCGCAAGCTGGTGCGCGATCGCGTGGCACAACGTCCCGACCGCTCCGTTTCTTCACCGCCCCGCGAGGCGGCGACCGCTGCGAGGTGCTTTGCGATCTGCTGACCGGCCCAGGACTCAGAGCCTCGGATCCCCGTCGCTCAACTTCGTCGACGAGAAATACCACCACGGTGAGCTCGACGGCTACCAGTACGACGACATGCCCGACGACCGCGACGCCTGGCGGCTGGTCGCCGAGGGCTCGACGAGCAGGCCTCGATCACGAGTCGGGGCGGCGTCGTTTCGCGGACGCCGACCAGCGACACCCAGCGTGGCGATCGTCGATGACTTCTCCGATGGCGAGCTGGACGGCGGTGCCTGGACGGAGCTGAACGTCAAGCGCGCGTTCGGCCTCGTGATGCGGGTCGTGCTCTCGTGCTTCTACTCCCACCCCTGGGCGTGGAACGAGATCGGCTTCGGCGGACCCGCGTACCCGCGCGGCTACAGCCGCTTCGGAAGCCCGCAGCTGCAGCACGCCGAGCGCGAGCCGTGGGAGGGCAGAGAGGTCTACGTCCGCGACCCCGTGTCCGAGTCGGATCGAGTCGCCGCCGAACAGATGAGAGCTCGCGGGGAGTCTGCGTCAAGGGCGCCTCCGGATGCCCGAGGACAACGACTCGGCGTGGCTGCTCGACCCGCACAAGCGTGGGCTCCAGAACCTCGACCGGATGCGTCGCTACGGCCCGGACGAGACAGTCGACATGGTCGTCGTCGGTGCGGGCGCCGGCGGCATCACGCTCGCCCAGCGACTTGCGCGCGGGATGGCGGCGGAATCGTGATCTTGGAGAAGGGCCGTTCTGGGATCCCGACCGCGACTGGGTCTCAGACGAAAAGGGCGCCGGCCCGATCTACTGGACCGACAAGCGGATCATCTCGGGCGAGGACCCGGTCGAGATGGGCAAGAACAACTGCGGCGTCGGCGTCGGCGGCTCGATGACCCACTTCGCCGGCTATCGTGCCGCGCTTTCACCCGTCCGATTTCGAGGTCCGCACGCGCGACGGTGTGGCGGTCGACTGGCCGATCTCCTACCGGGACCTGAAGCCCGCGTTCGAGCGCGTCGAGCGCGAGCTGCCGGTCGCCGGCCAGGACTGGCCGTGGGGTGACCCGCACACCTACCCTCACGCCCCGCACCCGATCTCGGGCGCGGCCGCGGTCGCGTGGCGCGGTGCCGAGGACCTCGGGATCGAGATGCGGGTCGGACCGGTCTCGATCACCAACGGAGCGTTCGGCAACCGGCCGCACTGCATCTACCGCGGCTTCTGCCTGCAGGGCTGCAAGGTCAACGCCAAGGCAGCGCCGCTGATCACCCACCTGCCCGATGCGATCGAGCACGGTGTCGAGGTACGCGCCAACGCGATGGCCGTACGAGTCGAGGTCGACGAGGCACGGGCGCTGCACCGGCGTCACCTACGTCCACGACGGCCAGGAATGCTTCAGCGCCGCCGACGCGGTCGCCGTCTGCTGGCTACGCGATCGAGACGCCGAGGCTGCTGCTGCACTCGACCAGCAGCCGCCTCCCGAACGGGCTCGGCAACGAGAACGACCTCGTGGGGCGAGCGATCATGGTGCAGGGCGCACCACAGGTCGCCGGCCGCTTTCCCGACGAGCTGCGGATGTACAAGGCGCCCCCGCCCGAGATCAACTCCGAGCAGTTCTACGAGACCGACCCTGGGCGCGGGTTCGCTCGCGGCTTCTCGATCCAGACGGTCGGGCCGCTGCCGATCGGTTGGGCCGAGCACGTCCTCGCCGACGGCCACTGGGGACAAGCCCTACGCGAGTACATGCGCGACTACAACCACTGGTACACGATCGGCTGCCTCTCGAGCAGCTCCTGCCACGGGCAGAGAACCGCGTCACGCTCGCCGACGTCACCGATCGCAACGGGATGCCCGTTGCGCACCTGGACTACACGCAGTGCGAGAACGACCGCGCGAACATCGCCTACGCCAAGAACAAGCTCCACGAAATCCTCCAGGCCGCCGAAGCGCAGGACATCCTCACGATCGACCGCTACGCCCACCTCGTCGGCGGCTGCGCCATGTCCGATAAGCCCGAGACCGGCGTGATCGACGCTGACCACCGCGCCTTCGGTGTCCCCAACCTGTTCGTGTGCGACGGCAGCGTGATGCCCACCCAGGGCTCCGCCAACCCAGCGCTCACGATCATGGCTCTCGCGTCACGCCTCGCCGAGCGCCTTGGCGAGAAGCGCATCGACCCGGCCACCGCGAAGGTCAGAAGCCACGCATGACCCTGATCCGCACCGACCGCATGTGGGACCTCAGCCAGCCCATCTTCCACGACGGTCCCGCCTGGGCCGAGTACGACCCACCGAACCTCACCCACAACTACCGCCGCCAAGCCGAGGGGTTCAACGCCGAGACGCTCACGCTGAACACGCACACCGGCACGCACGTAGACGTGCCCTACCACTTCGACGACACCGGGCCGACGATCGAGCAGATGCCGCTCACCGCCTTCGCGGCGCCCGCCGTGCTCGTCGACCTGCGCGATCGAGTGAAAGCGGGCGAGCCGATCGGCCCCGACACACTCGACGGCACCCTCGACCAGCTGCAGCGCGGCGACATCGCCGTCCTCGTCACCGGCTGGGGTGCCAAGCGCGCGGTCAGCGAGGAGTACCTGAAGCGCTGGCCCTACCTCGACGGCGACGGCGCCCGGCTCCTGCTCGACCGCGGCGTCTCAGGGGTAGGGATCGACGCGCTCAGCATCGGCGGCTGGGGTGGACCCGAGAAGGGCGAACCCGCCCACGTCGCCTTGCTCGGTGCCGGCAAGGTCATCATCGAGGAGCTGAACATCCCCGACGAGCTGGTCGGACGGCGCTGCTTTTTGACCGCCTTTCCCGTGCTGCTGGAGGGCTGCGGCGGCGCGTGGGCGCGTGCCGTCGCCTGGGAGCTCGACCAGGCAGGCTGACCGCGGCGATGCCGCGCCTGAGACGATCCGACTGCGCCGCGCCCGGCATCGCCCGCCGCGGGCGCGGCCGCGGCTTTGAGTACCTCGACCCCGACGGACAGCACATCGACGACCCCGAGGTGCTCGAACGGATCGCCGCGCTAGCGATCCCGCCCGCCTGGCGTGAGGTATGGATCTGCATGGACCCCCTCGGGCACCTGCAGGCCACCGGCCTCGACGCCGCTGGACGCAAGCAATACCTCTACCACGAGCGCTGGCGCAGCCACCGCGACCGGCAGAAGTTCGACACAATGCGCGACTTCGGCCACGCCCTGCCACAGCTACGCCGCCGCGTAGCACGCGACCTGCAGCCCGCCGGCCAGCGCAGAGCCCGCAGGCTCACGGCTGCTGAGCTGACCGCTCCCGTCGTGCTCGCCTGCTCGGTGCGTCTGCTCGACCTCGGGTTCTTTCGCATCGGCTCAGAGGACTACGCCGAGCACAACGAGTCCTACGGGCTGACCACGATGCTCAGGGCGCACGTCACGATCACCGACGATGAGATCGTGTTCGACTTCCCAGCGAAGTCCGGGCAGCGGCGCGTCCAGGCGATCGCCGACGCGCAAGTGATGCAGGTCCTCGTCCCGCTCAAGCGCAGACGCAGCGGCACCCAGCTGCTCGCCTACCACGACAGTCACCAGCAGTGGGTCGAGGTGAACGCCGAGCAGGTCAACGACTACATCAAGCGAAGCGCCGGCGGCGAGTTCACCGCCAAGGACTTCCGCACCTGGAACGCAACCGTCCTCGCAGCCATCGCGCTCGCGGGCCACGAGCCACCGCGGAGCCGTGCACAGCGCGAGCGCAAGGTCCGCGCCGCGATCGAGGCTGTCGCCGGCTATCTCGGCAACACCCCAGCGGTGTGCCGCGCCTCCTACGTCGACCCGCGGGTCATCGACCGCTACCACGCCGGCGTGACGATCGAGCTCCCCCGCTGACGGCCCAGACCTGTCCAAGCCGAGAACACGCACACGTATCGAGAGCGCCATCCTCGACCTACTCGGATGACATGAGACCCACGGCCGCAGAACGCCCGCGGCGCGGCGGTGTTGAAACGCAGCCCGCTGGGTAGGTCTAGCTCATGGCCGCTCCCGAGCAGAGAAACATCGACTGGGGCAGCGCAGAGATCGAAGACGCCACGCTCACCGTCGAGGCTCACCGGCGCAAGCTCCAAAGCATGGAAGCAGCGCTTTGGAAGCGTCCTCGCTCTGCTCGACACCCCGCACAGTCACTGGGGCGAAGTTCACCTCGACAAGAAGGCAATCCAAGTCGCCGACGTACAGCAGGGCGCGGAAGCCGAGCTACGCCACTTCCTCGAGAGCATCGTGCTGCAAGTCAACTCCGAGCTACCCCAACCCGAGGAGCCAGAGCAAGACACCGACCAGCACCCGCACGCTGACGAGGCAGCTCAGGCCGACCGACAGATGACCACCGCGTTCAGGGCGTTCGCGGACGACTAAACAGACTGGAGGATCAACGATGGCCAAAGACCATGGGCCGAGCGTCAAGAACGACAAACAGTACGAAGGTCTCCGCAAAAAGGGGATGAGCAAGGAACGCGCAGCCAAGATCGCCAACAGCCCCGGCTCCTCCAAACGCGGCGGCAAGAACTCCGGCTCCGGCACCAAACGCCACGCGACGAGCCAAGGCGGCACCAAAGCGCAGAAGGCAGCCGCAGGACGCAAGGGCGGCAAAAAGAGCAGCTAGCCACGGCCCAATGCCAGAGAGCGCTACAGACACCCACAACGCAAACGGCTCCTCCGACGCTCTGGCCCAGTCCGCGTCGCTCGCCTCCCACTACGCCCCCGGACAGGAGCGTCCACTGGGCTCCTACGCGATCCTCACCGGCGTCTACAGCAGCGCGCTCGCGGGCACACTCGTGATCCTGCGTGCCCGCGGCCGCGAGCTGCCGGAGCGGTTCACCGCAGCCGACGTGCTGCTGATCGGCATCGCCAGCCACAAGCTCAGCCGCCTGATCGCCAAGGACAAGGTGACGAGCTTCCTGCGCGCGCCGTTCACCAGGTTTCAAGAGTCAAGCGGACACGGCGAGGTCGAGGAGCAACCATGCGGCCACGGACTGCGCCTTGTAGCCGGCGAGCTGCTGGTGTGCCCCTACTGCCTCGCCCAGTGGGTCGCCACTGGCCTGACGCTCGGGCTGATCGGCGCCCCGCGTCTCACGCGGCTGCTCAGCACGATCTTCGTCGCACACACGGTCTCCGACTTCCTGCAGGCCGCCTACCGCGCGGCCGAGGACGAGCTTTGAGCAGGCGCGAGCAGCGCCGCAGCGCCGGGGACGCAGCGCCGGGGACGGGGAGGGAGCTACTGATGTGCAGAAGACGAGCAGCCGCTGAGAGCGCTGCCTAGCTCGCGCGGCTGATAGCGCGACGCAGCTCGTCCTTGCCCATCTTCGAGCGGCCGCGGATATCCAGGCGCCGCGCCTCAGATTCCAGTTCCCGTCGCGTCTTCGCTTGACCCGAGCGCACCTTGTTTGCCTCCCTGCCGAGCGCTGATCGCGTCTCGGCAGGGAGATGCTTCAGCGTCTGCTTACGCCTGGCCGCCGTCTGTGCCTTCTTGACGTTGCTGCGCGCAGCAGCCCGCTGCTTTTCACTGGCCAACGTCTCAGGCGGAGATCGCCTCGACCAGCGCGCCGACCTGCTCGCGCCCGAGCGCGGTGGCGAGATCGCCCTGGCTGACGACGCCGATAAGCTCGTGACCGTCGATCACCGGAAGCCGGCGGACCTTGTGCTCGGTCATCGTGTGCAGGGCGTCCTCGGCGGAGTCATCGGCGCCGATCGTCACCGGCTTGCCCTCCGCCAGCTCCGACGTCTTGGTCTGCGCGGGGTCCTTGCCCTGCGCGAGCACCTTCACCACGATGTCGCGGTCGGTCAGCATCCCCTTCAGGCGATCGTCCTCACCGCAGATCGGCAGCGACCCAACGTCCAGTCGCGCCATCTTCTCCGCGGCCGTGACGACCGTCTCGTTCTCGCCGATGCACTCGGCGTCGCCGGTCATAATCTCGCGCGCAGTCTTGCTCATCACGAACCTCGCTTTCCTAGATTTCAGATACTCGGCAGGTCAGGATCGGGCGGGACGGGAGACGGTTCAGGAGTCGGCGTCGGCGGCCGCGGGTCGGGCGCAGGCGGGCCTGGGCCGCCTGGGGGCGTGGGGTGCGGCGGGGCCTCACCGGCACCTACACAAAATTCAATCGACCGCTGCGACATACACACGCCCTTCGTTTCCAACCAGCCAAGCACAAGCCCGAACCAAAAAGCCCATGCCCATCAAGCCTCTTATGGGCCTATACCCACAGCTGACTCGCACAAACGAACGGTCACAGAGACCCATTGTTTGCTGGTAAACGCGCTGGGTAGATCACCCGTATCAACTTCTAGGAAGGAGGGAAAGCAAATGGTGGCACTCGTCGTACTGGTGTTGCTCCTTGCCATCCTCGGCGGTCTCGGGTTCGCTGCACACGTGCTCTGGTACGTGTTGGTCTTCGCCGTCCTGCTGTGGCTGATCGGGTTCTTCATCGGTGGAGCACCCGTCGGCGGAGGCCGTAGGCGCTGGTACGGACGCTGGTGAGCCCCCGACGGGGCCGGTGGACTCTCAGCTATCCGAGAGCAGACTCAGGCGTGTCGATCACATGAAGATGATCGTCCAAGCGCGTCAGACCCAGCAAGCGCTGGACCTGTGCTGAGCCTTCGGTGACGGCGAACCGCCGTCCGCTCTCGCGCACCGCCTTACGAGCTCTGAAGATCGCTTTCAAGCCAGTCGAGTCCAGGAAACTGACGCCCCGGAGGTCGAGCACCACCGCGCCCGAACCGTCGAGATCCGCGCCGGCCACAGCCTCATCCAACTGAGCTGCACAGGCCATGTCCAGCTCGCCTCGCAGCTCAAGAATCAGGCGGTCCTGCCCACGCCGCACCGCGATACGGAACTGCTGCTCAACCTCAGCACTCATCGTTCGCTCGATTCTAGCCTCATGCCGCAGCTCCCGCGAGCCGCAGGCCAAGGAGGGCTATGTCGTCCTGCGGCTGTCCGTTGGCGCTCTCGACTGCCGCCGCCTCGATCGCACGGAGCATGTCCTGCAACGCCAGACCTCGCACCTGCGCGCCCAGACTCTCAGGTAGCGGTGCGGCCTCTCGGCAAGACCGCGCCGCCTCGGGCACCCCGTCGGTATAGAGCAGCAGGGTCTCCCCTTGACATAGCTCCATCGGAACCTCGCTGACCGCGATCGGATCG
The DNA here is from genome assembly GCA_963734225.1 of uncultured Solirubrobacteraceae bacterium. Lineage (GTDB taxonomy): Bacteria > Actinomycetota > Thermoleophilia > Solirubrobacterales > Solirubrobacteraceae > Palsa-744. The sequence continues at coordinate 14,580 of CAVTGI010000009.1, read as the reverse complement.
ACCAGCCCCAAAACGGTTCCGTGCTCGCCGGAAGCGGACGCCTTCCCGCTGGGACCAACGATCAGTGGCCGCGGATGCCCTGCGAGAGCAATCGTGAGCCTCGCGCGCAAGTCCGGCGGGCCGACGGTCACCAGGCAGACCGTGCACATCTGGCCTTCCGGCTCTTGCGCTTGAAGCGTGCAATGAAGCAGCTCAAGCATCCCTGTCGGGTCCGCATCGAGTCTTGCCGCCGCTCGCAGCGTGTGACGCGCCAGCGCCGTCACGCTCGCGGCCTCCGCGCCCTTGCCACAGACATCGCCGATCACCAGCATCCAGCCGTCGCGATAGGGGAGCACGTCGTAGAAGTCGCCGCCCACCTCGTTCAGCTCCCCCGCGGGGCGGTATCGCGCGGCAACCTCAAAGCCAGGCATCTCGGGCAACGAGTCCGGCAGCAGCGCTCGCTGTAGGACACGCGCTATGCGGCTGCGCTCCGTGTACAGGCGCGCGCTTTCGACAGCCGTGCCCGCGCGACGCCCGAGGCGCACAGCAACGCCGAGATCAGCGTCGATCAGCCGCCGGCCATCACGCGAAGAAACGAGCGTCATCGCGCCGAGCGTGCGCGCGGGCGCGGCCAGCGGCACAATGATCACGTCGCGCGCGCCCATCTGGCACAGCAGGCGCAGATGCTCGGGGTCGCGGGCATACGTCGACAGCGCCTCGGCGGTGATGTCGTTGAAGATCTGCGCTTCGCCGGTGCGTATCACCTCGGGGACACCGACGGGCTCATCGAGCGTCGGCCGGTAGGCTCGATCGAGCTGTTCGGCGAGCGCGAGCTTCTCGGGGTCGTTGTGATGAACGGCCACCCGTTCGAGCTGACCTCGCTCACCGAGAACATCAACGGCGCACCAGTCGGCGAGTTCGTCGGCCGCCAGGCGCGCGATCCGCCGTAGCGTCTCGCCATAGTCCAGCGAGGAAGCCAGCACACGACTCGCACGCGCCATGAACGCCTCGGCGAGCTGCGCGCGCTTGACCTGCGTCACGTCCTCGAACACATTCGCCGCATACATCACCTCGCCAGTCTCGGGATCGAGAATCGGGGAGGCGCGGACCATCACCCAACGCTCCTCACCGGTTGCGCGCACGATGTTTCGCACAAGCAACGCGGGCGCCGGCTCCCCCCGGAAAAGACGCCTCGCAGGCATCGCATCCAGGTCAAGCTCCTCGCCTGACTCGCTGCGCACGATGAACCGCGACATGATCTCGCCGGGCTTGGCCTGTGCAAGCTCCTCAGCGGAGCGCAGACCCAGCAGGTCGAGCGCCGCCCGGTTTGCGAATACGGTTCGCCCAGCCTTGTCGACAACCGTGATCGCCTCAGCAAGATTGCTGAGCACTGCTTCCAGGCGCTGCTCGACGCTTCGAACATCGCGGAACAACTGCGCGTTGTCGATTGCAAGCGCAGCTCGGCGAGCAAGCTCACCCACGAGCTCAAAATCCTCGTGGTCATACGGTTGGCTCTCGCCGAGCCTAAGCGTGGACAGAGCCCCGAGAGTGCGCCCGCGGGCCGTCAACGGCGCGACGATGGCCGACCGATAACCGTTGGCGATCATAAACCGGGCGTGCTCAGACCCCTGCGCAAACGAGCGCAGCGACTCGCGGCTCATCTCCGGCAGCAGCTGGGCTTCGCCGCTTCGGATCACATGCGCCACCGGATGCGCACCGGCAGGATCGAGCGGGCACCGCGACCGCAGCCCTTCAAGGCTCCTCGCAAGCTCCGGGTCTGCCGAGGCCGCCGCGAGTTCGCTGATCGTCCCCTCACCGTCACGAAGGTCGATGACACACAGGTCAGCGAGTGTTGGAATCGTCAGCTGGGCCACATGGCTCATCGTGGTCGCCAGATCAAGCGAGCTGGACAGCACCGCTCCCGTCTCAACCAGTAGCGCGATCGACCAGCCGCGCTCCTCGATCCCGGCATCGGCCGTCGTCATGCCAGCTCCAGCGGGCTAAGGGCTTCGGGCACAGCGAGCATCATCGGTGACCCCCTCAGAGATACAGCACGAGTCGTTGCAACAAGTCGTAAAGAGGCTCTGTCGACATACGAAGTTTAGGCTCTATTGCCCGCGCCGCAACCGTGAGCCGAGACACATCCTCCTCAGACACGGGGCCGATCGCAACCTCAAGCGAGTCACGACCAGCGACCAGACGAGCCTGAACGCTCCCCGAGATCCAGCTCGCCTCCTCTGCGCCAAGCACCGCAGTGGCGACCCGCTGAACGTCGGCGTGTTTCTCAACCGAGAACTGGGCGCGAGAGGCCATCACGCGCAGCAGACGAGGCAAGACACGACGCGCAACCGACACCGGCGCCATCGCCACGTCGATCGCGTCAGCAAGCCCATCAAACTCCCCCGCGAACGACCCAAAGAATCCATCGCCCAAGCCTGAGCCCTCCCACGCCAGCGGCCCGGTCGAGAACGTCATCTCCACCTGCGTACCGCCACCGGCCGGCTCGCTCCATCGCACGGTCCTCGCCAGAGCTTTGATCGAAGGCACCCCGATCCCCGCAAGCTCACCATCGACATCGCTCGGGAACTCAACCGGCGAACCATCATCAAGCGCCAACCCCACCCCACGATCACGCACCGTCACGACCATCGTTCCGTCCCACGCCAGCAACTCGACATCGAGCGGCCCATCGCCGCTGCCGTAGGCGTGCACAGAAGCGTTGTTGCAAGCCTCCGTCACGGCTGTGCCGATGTCGTTCAAGTTGCCGTCAGCAAGGCCAGTCGCATCGGCAAACCCACTGAGCGCCTGCCGCACCACCGTCACATTCTCAGCTCTGCTGGAGAGCCCCAATCGAATGCGTGCTGCCTGATCCAGTGTGCTCATTGCGATCAATCCGCTGCCAGCCTCGATCAGATCGACCCTGAGCGTAGAGCACACGCGCCGGAGAGGAGTCTCACCCCACCTCGACAAGCGTGTCCCGCAGCTGATCCAGCGACCGTCGCAGCAGCCGCGAAACCTGCATCTGAGAGACTCCGATCCGATCCGCGATCTGCGACTGAGTGAGTTCCTCCACATAACTCATCCGCAGGAGCTGTCGATCACGCGGTTCCAGCTCAGCAAGGCCCGTGCACAGCGTCGCGTCGTACTCGATCAACTCAAAGCGCTCGTCCTCCGCGCCCAAAGAGTCCGCATAGCTGCCATCAGCCCCATCATCGCTAGGGCGTGGGGCCTCCAGCGAGCACGTCTCATACGCTTCCATCGCGGCCATTGCATCAAGTACCAGCTCGAGGTCCATCTCGAGGTACTCCGCGAGTTGGCTCGCAGTCGGGCTACGCCCGTGCAGCGTACGCAAAGTCGCGACCGCATCACGGACCGCCAGAGCCCGCTCCTTGGCGGCCCGCGGCACGTGCAGCGTCCAACCCGAATCCCGGAAGTAACGGCGCAGCTCCCCCAAGATCGTCGGCACTGCGAACGTCGCGAACTGGCGTCCACGATCTATGTCGAAGCGATCCACGGCGTGCAGCAGCCCGACCGACGCTACCTGCTGAAGATCGTCAAACGACTCGGAGCTACGCACGTAGCGACGCGCCAGACGCCGAGCGAGCGGCATGTAGCGCTCAACCAGCTGCTCGCGTGCGCGTTCGTCTCCGTCTCGCTGCCACGCCAAGAACAACCTGCGTTCGTCTGTGGCGCCGGGCGCGCTGCGCGGCGCACACCGCCCCACACGACGACTTCGGACAATGAGAGAGCTTGTCGACGCCCGGTCCATATCTCACTCCTGTTCCGGTTCGCTTCGCCTCACCGAGTCTCGCCGCTCGGAGGGCCTTGAGACGTATCTTACCCAGAACGTTCAACGCTAATCGCCAGTGCCGCATTGGCCGAGCGCCAGTCGCTTCGCCTGCCTCGCCGACAGGACGTTATGACTCTAAGCCTCCTGGGTAGCGCACCGTCAACGGCCCATCCAACCCGCCAAGGAGAGTCCCTATGAGCGCCGCGCCGCTACAGGAAAAGACCGTCGCCTTCCTGACCGCACAGGAGGGCATCGAGGAGGTCGAGCTGACACAACCCTGGAAAGCCGTCCAAGACGCTGGCGGCACCCCAAAGCTGATCGCACCCGAAGCAGGCGAGATCCAGGCGTTCAACCACCTCGACAAGAGCGCCACCTACCCCGTCGATGAGGCCCTCGCCGACGCCGACCCCGGCAGCTACGACGCACTCGTGCTCCCCGGCGGGGTTGCCAACCCCGACCAGCTCCGCACCGACGAGCGCGCCGTCCAGTTCGTCCAGGCGATCTTCTCCGCCGGCAAGCCCGTCGGCGTCATCTGCCACGGCCCCTGGACGCTCGTAGAGGCGGACCTCGTGCGCGACCGCAAGCTCACCTCCTGGCCATCCCTGCAGACCGACATTCGCAACGCCGGCGGGGAATGGGTCGACGAGGAGGTCGTCGTCGACCAGGGCCTCGTTTCCAGCCGCAAGCCCGATGACCTGCCGGCCTTCTGCGCAAAGATCGTCGAGGAGTTCGCCGAGGGCCGACATGAAGTCGCCCACGCTGGCGCAACCGATGCCGGCTCGTAGAGCAGTGCAGATTGCTCTCCCAGGCGCAGACCTCACGACTTCCTTTTCAGCCTTGCCTTCCTTGGTGGCATGGCGTGCGAGCAGGCCATAGCCGACGACGACGGTCTGCCAGCGTGCCGGGGTGCATCCGTCTCGACCGCCCGGTGTCAGAGCGTCATTATGCGGTCGAAGTAAGCGGCGACCTCGGAGGCGATGGCCCGGCCGCCGCGGCGTTCGATAAGGCCCGCTGCGTCGAGACGGTCCAGTGCGTCGGTGATGGCGAGGAGTTTCTGCTGCGTCTCCTTGGCGCCGAAGGCGTCGTATAGCTCGTCCTCGGAGATTGGGCGCTGGCCCTCGGTGGCGCGTGCCAGCAGCGATTCGAGGACGGCTTTGTCGTGGTGGCGCTCGTCGGCCGAGTCTGGGTCGCTTCCTTGGGTGATCTCGTGGAAGCGCACGGCTGAGCGTGTGGCGGTCGCAAGGTCGTTCCAGCGGTGGACGAGTCCGCCGATGCGCAGGCGTTTGAGGCTGGCGGGGACGTGGCCGGGCGCGGTGATCTCGCGGGCGATCTCGACTTCGGACCACGGCCGCTGTTTGTCGTCATCGAGGAGGAGTCCGAGAATGGCGCGGTCGGTGAAGGCGTGCGCTTCGGATTCGGTTGAGCTACGTTGGTCGAGCATGGGAGCAACTACCTCCTGTGTCACGGTCTCGGGCGGGGCTCCAATCCCCGCGCCGAGGCCATCTGGCGATGGCTGACTCTCAGATCTACAGCGCGCCTATGGCGTTGTGGGCGCAGGACACAAAGCTGTGACGTGGATGGCGCGATCGTGCGACGCCGATCGCGGAGTGCAGACGAGAGCGTCCGGGGAGAGGCGGTAGCCGACGCCGCGAATGGCGATCACCCATCCTTTGGCGCCTGCGTGGGCGAGCTTCCGTGGGCGTCTCGATCGGGTCGATCCAGCCCCCGAGATCGAGTAGCGCCCGCGCGCCCTCCGCACGTGCTAAACAGTCGGCGACCCCCGTCGCTGATGTCCGCGCGACCGCGCGGTTCGACTAGGGCGCCGGCCTCTTCGAGTTGGCCGTGTAGGTCGAAGTAGAGCCCGTCGCGCAGCAGCGGGACAAGCTCCTCGGGGATCACGATGGTCATGGCCTCCTCCGTTCCGGTTCGGCCGAAGAAGCCGCCCGGCGCAGCCATGACTAGACCCGCAGCCACGGGAGCTACGGTGTCGAGCGTGGCATCCGAAGCGCGTCTTCGGTTGTCCACAGGCCGGGCGGGCGCCATCAACGCTCGCCCGGCCGCATGTTGTTTTGGGGCCGGAGAGCAGAGCAGAGCCCGCATCAACCCGCAAGAGACAATTGGCTGCGCCGGAACCCGGCAGCGTAGCCAACTGCTCCTCATGGCTCAGCACGGATCGGCCCGCTCCGCTGCCTAAACTCGACTGATGGACGGCGTGCCCTCGCAGCCACACCGTGGCGGACCCGGCTCTTTGGACTGGTGGGGCGATTCCGCGCTCTATGAGGCGATGGAGCGTGATGCCCGCTGCTCCGATCATCGCGGCTCACTTCGGGATCAAGGTGGCGATCGAGCACATGGGTCCCGCGGCGTGGGTGCTCGTCGGTCTGGTGATCGCGGGTGCGTTCTGGCTTTACCAACGCCAGCCGCCGGCGAGAAAGGAGGCGATCAAGACGACCGCCGCTAATGCCACTCAGTGGTTTCTCACGGAGAGCCTGCAAGCAACTCGCTCCGTGCAACAGTCGCGTGAGCAGCTTGCCGCCCATCTTGTGCCGCCGCTGGAGTGCGTTACTCCGACTGCGGCAGTGCTACGCGAGCTCGCTACCGCGCCGGAGCCGATGTCCGCGCAGCAGCAGGTCTACGACGCGCTGGATGCCCCCGTGCGTGCGCCCGTCGCTTCTCTGCGCCAGTTCCTCCACGCCAACAAGCCCGGCGTCTTCCGCGAGGCGCGCAGGGGAAACTTCGTTGGGTGGGCGTTGTGTCATCCGCGGGTATGAGGAGGCAACGCTGGAAAACCGAGCGATGAACTGAGGGCGGGTGCCTCCGCCGTCGCCCGCGATCGACGCCAGGGCGCAACCTGCGGGCAACGCGCAGCGGGGCGTACCGGCGGGGCTTCTTGTGGCGCCTTGCGCTCGGGCGCACCGAGACGCGGGCAGCGAGCGCAGGACGACTCGGACACGCGACGCGCTATGCGACTCAGCGTGTCCAGGTGTACCTGATCGGGTTGGCTGCGCCCTTCTTGCGGTACTCGTCCGGGACTCGCTTGCCGACGTACTGATCGCTCAGCTCTGGCGCCTCCCGGCCGATGAAGGCCAAACGTCCGGGCGCGTCCTCGTGACCCGGGAAGTCTTGCGCTGTAGCCGGAAGCCAGTCCTCCGCGACGAACGCGGCGACGATGAGTCCGCGCTGCGTGGCGAGGATGACCTCCGCCTGCATCGCCTTCTTGCGGCTGATCTTCCAGGCGTACCGCGTAGCCTCATAGAGCGAGGTCTCGGCGGCGCTGCGATTGACGCTGATGAGGATGGCCTTGTGCCGGAAGTCGGCGGGCGGGGCCGAGTAGCGGCGGATGATCTCGCGGGCGTGCATGGCCCCGTATTCGCTTGACCCGGTGCCACCTGCAACGTTGGAGAGGCCGGGATAGGCGTCCATCAGGGCCGCCTCGACCTCGAACGCCGTCGCGTCGTCCATGCCGTGTCGGTGGATGACGTGGGCGACCTCGAAGCCGGATAGACGTACTTCGCGGATGCGCTTGAGCTTGTCGCTCAGCTCGTCGCCGTCCTGGCTCAGCTCATCGCGGATGTGCGCGAAGACCCTGTTGCCTTGGCCCTTGCCGACGTAGAAGGTCTCGCCGTTGCGTGGGTCGATGAGGCGGTAGACGTAGGTCTTGAGCTTCGGGATGACATCAGGAGGAAAGGCGTCCAGCTCAGACACGGACGCCACGGTAGCCAGCGGCTCGGATGCGGTGGCCGTGATCGAGGTCTGCGGCATCGACCGCGAGGCCGACCCTTGCGACCAACGGGCCGGGCTGCGTCCGCGCTGCACCGTCGGGGTAGGTAGGAACCCGAAGGTCGCCGTTGCGCCAGCGTCGGCCAGGGGTCGAAGGCATGGCGCTGTCGGGGTGGGAACCCGAAGGTCGCCGAGGCCGACGCGGCTCGCACACTGGCCGAATCGGGCGCATCCGTGCCTACAATGAGTGCATGACCACGAGCGCCACCGTTACGCAGCGCTTCGCGTTGGAAACCGCCAAACAGCTTCCCGGCGAAGCCGGGGCACGCCTCGTGGGGAGAGCCTACGACGCGGACGAACCGGCGCGCACGGAAGCCGAGGAATTGGACAGTTACTACCCCCTCGCCAACGGCATGGCCGCGCTCTCGGTGGCGGTGCTGCGCCGCTTCTCCGGCCTCGGGGCCTACGCGACCGCGATTGAGCGGCATGGCGCGCACAGTGCCGACGGCGCCGCGGCGTCCGAGCAGACACTTCGCACTGCTCGCTCAATCATTGACGAGGAACCGCCCCCGGTCGCCGCCGACCCGATCTTCATTCGCACTGGGCGGACGACGCTCATGGAGGCGCAGCGCGCCATTCGGGTCGCCGCGACGTACCGCTATAGCTCCGGCGACACTCAGGAACTCCATCGGGGCGCGGCCGCTGCATCCCGAGCACTCGCCGCCGCGCAGGGCTTCGTCAACGTGCCGGAAGAGGCCCGCCGGATCGTGGAGGCCATGCGGGGCAACGCCAGCCAAACGTCTGCCTAGAGCTATCCAGGCCAGCCGGGGGCGGCGCGTTCTACCGGCGTAGAAAGGTCGCCCATAAGACCGGATCGTTCCCCCGCTATGACCTGATAGGCGAGCGTCCATAGATGCTGCCGCCCCCATGCCCGGCGCTCCCGGCTGGCATCGATATCTGTCGCTGGAGCGCGCGCCCGGCGGCCTTGCCGCGGAATCCGTTCGATGTGATCTGCACGACGGTCATGCCAACCGTGCCGGTGTCGATGTTGAGGATGAGCGATTCGCGCTTGCCGGCGAGCAGCATGTAGACGATCCCGGGGATCACGAAGCACAGCAGCAGGATGATGGTCACCAGCACTCTGGGCCGCTTGTGGTAGGAGAAGCTGACGCTGTGCTGGCTCTGCGCCATGATCTCCCAGCGCCGCTTGGCCGCGACGATCCCGACCGCGGCCATGACGATGCGGTGCGGGTCCGTCGGGGTCTCGAACCGCAGATTCTCACCGGACCGCAGCATTACGAACGCAGCGACGGCGGTGATGAGCGTGAGGATGATGATGAGTACAGACATGAGCCTCCTTACATGGACGTGGGTTGCCAGTGACTCATCCGACGGACCGGCGGAAACGGGACACCCAACGAGAGGCGATAGCCTGCCCGTGTTTCGGATCGACTGAGACCGGCTCGACTCCACTCGGCTCGGGTGCTCCCCGCGCGCGGGATGCGGGGATTTAGGGATGGCTTACCGTCCGCCGATAGCCTCCGGCGTCGTGAGCACCGAGACGATTGGGGCAGGTGGCCGGGGGGCGGCTGGCCGGCCCGGAGTCGACTGGCGGCGCGCCGAGCTCGTGCTGACGGCGCTTGCGTTCCTGGGGTTCGTGACGGTGCCGATCAGGATCACGACGATCTACAGCGGCCTGCCCGCGCATCCGCTGTTCGTGCACGTGCCGGTGGTGCTGATCCCGACGACGGTCGTGGCGGCGGTCGTGTTCGTGTTCCGGCGGGACTGGCTGGCGCGGTACGGGATTGCGCTGGCCGTGGTGTCGATCGTCGCGATGAGCTCGATATTCCTGACGATGCAGGCCGGCGCCGCGCTGCGCGGCGCGCTGAACCTGCAGGGGCAGGCCGCGACGCTGATCTCCGAACACTCGCACGCCGCGCACATCCTCGCGTACGTGTACGTGCTGTTCACCGCGACGCTGATCGTCACGTTCGCGTCGCTGCGGATCTCCGGCGGGATGCCGACCGGCCTGGGGATCGTGGATCGTCTGCTGTCCCCCAAGCCGGTGCTGACAGGGCTGTGCGCAGTGCTCGTGCTGCTGTCGATCGGCGCCGGGTACATGTGCTTCAGGACGGGCGATCTGGGGGCTAAAGCGGTGTGGCAAGGACGGATCCAGGCCGCCCAGCACGGACCCGGCGGTCCGGGCGCACCCCTGTTTGGCCCGTCCTCGGGCGCCGGCGGGCCATAGCCGGCTGGGTCCCGGGCATCACATATCTGCGTGCGCCCCAGAAGATGCAGGTCCGCTACTGCGCGTCTGATTGTCCGCTGGGCACGTAGCCCACCCGCTCGGCGCAGGCAGGACAGAGCGTCTTGTACCAGGGGTAGCGTGCGGGGGTGCGGTGCAGCAGGCCGGCCTCACCGCAGAGCGCGCAGGTCACGTACGCGCGCCTCTCGGCGGCGTTGACAAGTTGCTCGGCGAGCTCCACACGCCGCTCCAGGTCGGCGATGCGCCGCTGGCCCTCGGGCGTCTGCCGGTAGGCGTCCAGGCGCTCGTACCAGGCATCGTGCTGTTGTCGCCACCGCTCCCATTCAGCCTCGTTGTCGGCTCGTCCGGGCGTGGATGGCTCAGGGTCGGCGGGGTCGTGGACATCCTCGCCGGATTCCCAGTAGTACCGCAGGCCGCCAAACTTCTCCTTCATCTGATGGATCACATAGGTGGGCAGCAGTGTGCGCAACTGCTCGTCGAGCTCGACCAGTATGGGATACCAGCCACGGTCGCAGCGGATCCAGCGACCCCAGCCGTCGGGGATGCGGACAAGCATCTCTCTCAGCGCCTCCGCATGCTCACCCGCGTCCTTGGGTACGTGCATGGCGTTCAGGATCTGCTGATGATCGATACCACGCGCGGCTGTGTCGTCGCTCTTCGTCTCAGGCTTCGTCCGCCGCTCGGTCACCGCGTGCTCTCTCGATCGATTGTTCGGTCATCGCTCGTACCAGTCGTTGCCGAAGTCCCCATCCCCCAAACACAGTCCCACCATCTCAAGCACAGTTCCACCCCCCAACACAGTCCCCCTCAAACACAGTCCCCATACCCACCCTCACCGGCAAGTCAGCGTCAGGTTGTGCTCGATCCAGGGTGTGTGTTGCGCGCTGCGGGTTGTTGGGCTGACGGTGCTCCGGGATTCCGGCCCCGTTTGCGCCTGCCCTCGGCGCTCCACCAGGGATCTTTGGGTAGTACGGCCCTTTGGCCGGGTCGCGGGCCTTGACGCTCGCCCTTGTTCGGCTACCGACTGCTATGTCATGCCATCGCCCTCACTCCGCAAGCGTCGCCTGCCAGTTGTGCTCCTGCAGCCGATTGTCCAGCTCGCGCCGCTGCTGGGCGAGCGTGTCGAGCCGGCTCTGCAGCTCGCTGACCTGGACGTGGCGCACCATGCGGATCTCCGAGCGGCTGTAACGCGTCAACCCGAATCCGGCGCCGCCCCTGCCGCCTGTGGCCGCGGTGATCGCGGTGCGCAGAGCTCTCCCTGGCGCAGGGCGATGACGTCGCGGCGCGCGAGCCCCTCGGTCACTGTCTCGCCGGTCGCGAGCCGCGCGCCGGCGTTGGTGTGGTTGATCTTCGCGATCAGCCCCTCCAGCTCGTCACAGCGTCGATCGAGCTGGCCAGCAGCTCAGCCGGGTTCTCGGGTGGCTCCTCGCCCTCCTGAGCCAGCACGCAGGAGGACAGGCGGTCCTGGAGCTGGGCGATCCGCTTCTGCAGGTCGGCCCGGCGGTTCAGTGCTTCTCCAACGATCAGTGTCATGCCTCCAGTATTGCATACAATTGTCTGAGTCGCGTTGCGGGTGTCCTTGGGACCGATTCAGGTTGGAACAGCGTCGTCGTCCCACGGCTCAGCTCACGGCAGCAGCACGATCTTGCCGTGACTGTGGCGGGCAGCCAGCTCGCGGAATGCGTCGCGAACCTGCTCCAGCGGGTAGGTGCGCGCGATCGGGATCTCCAGGCTGCCGCCGGCGACCAGACCGGCGAGCTCCGCGAGCAGCGGCGCGCTGGCGATCGCATGGGTGCCCTGCGCGTGGACTCCGAGTCGCTGCGCCGCCTCGAAATCGGCGATCGTGTCGATCCGCCGCGGAGCGACACCCAGCTCGATCGCCAGCTCGACATAGCCCGAGCCGAACGTGTCGATGAACGCATCGACCGTGCCGCCGGACGCCTCGCGAATCCGGTCGGCCTGCCCGTCGCCGTAGGTCACCGGGACGATGTCGTGGCGGCGCAGCCAGTCGTGGTTGTGCTCACCGGCGAGCCCGATCACCCTCGCCCCGGTGCGGCGCGCGAGCTGCACGGCGACCGAGCCCACCCCGCCCGCGGCGGCCGAGACCACGACCGTCTCGCCGGCCTGCGGAGCAACCGCGTCAACCGACGCGTAGGCGGCGAACCCGACGACGAACAACGACCCCGCCACCTCCCACGGGACCGACGCCGGCTCGGCCGTCAACTGATCGTCCGGGACGACAACGACCTCGGCGTGGCTGGCGCGCTGCTCGGTCCAGCCCAGCACCTCGTCCCCGACGGCAAACGCGCTCACGCCGTCGCCGAGCGCCTGGACCACGCCGGCGAGATCGGTGCCCTCGCCCGAGGGGAACGTCGCCGGGAAGCGCTCATGCAGACGCCCCTCGCGGATCGCGATCTCACCGGGGTTGATCCCGGCCGCCCTGACCGCCACCAACACCTCACCCGGACCCGCGACGGTATCCTCCACCTCGCGCACCTCCAGCACGTCCACGCCGCCGTATTCATCGAATCGCACTGCTCGCATGTCGTCTCCTTGGTCGTCGCCGGCTCATGACCACACCTGTCCCGTTTGGCGCGTGTCGTCGGATAAGGGAGTAGGCGATACCAGGCTCATGGGCCAGGGCGTCTGCCCACTCGATGAAACGACGATAGAGGAGCTGGAGGTCACCGACAATGGCGAATAACGATCCTCAAACAGCTGGCGGTGCTTTGGAGCCGATGCGATCGGTGCTCGACCGTGGACAGCCCGGAGCCAGCGTGGCTCGCGAGCATCGGCGGCGCAAAAGTAGCCGCGAAGCTCGCACCCGTGAGGCCCATCCATGGATCGGAGGGCTGTTGCTCGCGCTGCGCGGCGCGCCGCGACACGAGTCGGCGTTCCACCGTGGCGAGCTCGGCGAGACGGCGGTCGCCGCGTATCTTGAGAAACGCACCGCGCGCGGGCCAGCGGTCCTGCTACATGATCGGCGCATGCCCGGCGGGTATGGAAACATCGATCATCTCGCGATCGCTCCAAACGGCGTATTTGTGATCGACGCAAAGAACATTAAGGGAAAAGTGCGCGTTGCAAACCCACTGTTCGGAGCCGCAAAGCTGATGATCCGTGGACGAGATAGCACGAAGCTGATCGACGGTCTCGATCGGCAGGTACATGCTGTGCGCCGAGCGCTCATGGCAAGCGGTCATCCGAGCGTGCCGGTGCAGGGCGTGCTGTGCTTCGTATCCGCGGATCTGCCGTCATTCGGCACCCCGCAGATACGTGGCCACTGTCTGCTCCACCGTAGGGCGCTCGCCAAGAGACTCAACAAGGGCGGACCGCTGCAATCGCCCGCGATCGATTTGCTCGCCCGTGCTCTTGCTGGCGCCCTCCCGTCCGCCTGATCAGACTGGATGACCGCATCGCCGGGAAGGTGGAAAAAGAAGACGTTATAGTTGCCTGTACAACAATGTCCGAGATCTTCAGGTTTCCCAATCCCGTCAACGAGAAGGTGGCACGTACAGTGGCTTTTGTGGTGATGGGTTGGGCCACGATCACGCTCGCCACCTCTTTCTACTGGCTGCTCATCCCCCTCGCATATGGTTTTATCGCCCGCGTCGTGAGCGGTCCCACGCTCAGTCCGCTGGGACGTCTGGCGAGCAAGGTGATCGCGCCGCGCCTGGGTGATGAGAAGCTCGTGCCCGGCCCGCCCAAGCGCTTTGCCCAGGCGATCGGTGCGACGATGAGCACCGCCGCGGCTGTCGCGGTCCTGGGGTTCGGCGCGGACGAGGTGGCCGATGTGCTGCTCGCGATGCTGATTCTCGCCGCGGGTCTCGAAGTCGATCTTCGCGCTCTGCCTCGGCTGCCGGCTGTTCGCGGCGCTGATGAGCGCCGGCTTGATTCCCGAGCGGGTGTGTGCCGAGTGCGGCGACATCTGGACACGCGCAGGGGCGTAACGCAGGGGCGGGCAAGGGCCGGGCCGGTATATTTGCGCTTTAGCTTGAGGGGAATCGGGTCGAGGGGAATCGGGTCGAGAGGAATCGGGGGTTCTATGTCATTCGCGGAAGTCAACGGTCAGCGCATCCGGTTCGATGACAGTGGCGGAGATGGTCCTCCGGTGATCCTCTCCCACGGATACCTGATGGACCGCGAGATGTTCGCGCCACAGGTCATGCCATGTCCGGCGAGTTTGAGTCATAACCTGGGACGAGCGGGAGTTCGGGGAGACCGAGTACGACGGGGAGTCCTTCACCTACTGGGACTCGGCCAGGGATTGTCTGGGTCTGCTCGACCACCTGGGTATCGAGCAGGCGGTGCTGGGCGGCATGTCCCAGGGCGGGTTTCTGTCGCTGCGGGCCGCGCTCTTGTCGCCTGTGCGGGTGCGCGCGCTCGTGCTGATCGACACCCAGGCGGGTGTCGAGGACCCCGGGCGTCTGCCGGCCTATCGCCAGATGCAGGAGACGTGGCTGCAGGTCGGACCGGTCGATGACCTGGCGAACGCGGTCGCGACGCTGATTATCGGCGATCCGGTGCTGAGCGAGCCGTGGATAGCGAAGTGGAAGGCGCTGAATGACGAGAGTATGCGCGCGCCGGCCGACTGCCTCTTTCGAGAGGGATGACATCACCGACCGATTGGGTGGAGATCTCCGTTCCCACGATCGTCTTTCACGGCACCGCCGATGTATCGATCGAGATGGATCGAGCGCAGGCGCTCTGCAGCGGGCTCTCCGGGTGCGAGGGCGTCGTGCGCATCGAGGGTGGCACCCACGCCTCCAACCTCACCCACCCCGACGAGGTCAACGGGCCACTGCTGGACTTCCTGCGATCCCTC
>CAVTGI010000008.1:0-28252 GCA_963734225.1 uncultured Solirubrobacteraceae bacterium | reverse complement strand
AATGTTCGCCTGAGCTCAGGGCTTGTGTGGTGCTTGCAGGTAGACAAGACAGTCGGTGAGCTGCTGGTCCACCACATCACGGATTGCGGTGACAAGGAGGCCGATGCCTGCCGCACGGCGCGAGAACCGCGATGAGGGCGCGATCAGCACACCGGGGTGGTGCTGGCCGGCTACGAGGTGATCGGCGGAGATGCGCGTGAAGTCGGCGACGTTCTCCGTGAGCAGCGCACGCCCGTCCGCGCTTGCCGCCGCGAAGACCTCGGGGTCAGAGCTTCCTGCGAACCTGAGCTCGATGACGGTGCAAGCATCGACATCGGCCGCCCGCAGTGCCTCGGCAAGGCCAGGCGAGTACATCTCGTCCAGCAGCAGCTTCAATGCGTATCAGCGGCGGCCGTTTCGCGACGGTGCAACTCGATACGTGCAGAGATCTCATCCGGGTAAGTGGCGCGGTAGCGAAGCGCGGCGTCCACCTGCGAACGAGTGAGGACCGAGTCCTCGACAAGCGCCGCGACGGGATCGGCCTTCGCCGCCAGATCCTCCACCCACATGACGACCTCCCACACGTCGGGGCCGCCAAGCAGCCCCGCACGCCGGCCGGCCGGGCCGTCGCGGAAGGTGATGAGCGGATGTTCGTCGCGGCGGGCTCCCTCCTCGGCATAGCGACGAAGCCGATCCGAGAGGGTCTCACCGGCGGTGCGCGCCCGCAGACGAAGACGCTCCGCGAGAGCATCGTCCAAGCGTACCGAAACGTTCACCGACACGTTTTCAGCGTAGCACAACGTCCGCACGCTCGCCGCGGTCATACAACTCGAGACGCGCCCAAGGGCACGCGCCTGACGCGGGTGGCCGCAGCTGCTCGGGGCCAAATCGAGCTCTAGCCACTTATGGACGCCTATAGCGTTTACGTTTATAAGTCCTTACGACTGTTTCACGACGTAATCGCGATGTGAGCTACACTTTTAGCCCATGAGCCCATTGCTCGAAGACGCTAAGCGAGTTCACGACATGGCCGGTCTATCGGACCGAATGATCGCCGCCGCGACGGGGGCGAAGCCGAGCACCGTGCGGGGATGGCTCTCGGGCCGTAGCGAGCCGTCGGGCGCCCGTGCCGAACGACTGATCGAGCTCGCCGAGATGATCAAACGGCTTGCCCTTGTGCTGCGACCGGAGTCGATCCCGGTGTGGTTGCAACGGCCAATCCTCGCGTTGGACGATGAGAAGCCAATCGAGCTGATCGCTCGTGGCGAATACCGCAGGGTCGCCAAGCTGATCGCTGAGATCGAGTACCCCGGCGTCTCCTGACCGTGGCGGGCTGCCCGTTCACCCTCGCACCGTCGAGGGCACATGGATCAGGCACGTACCGCACCAAGCCGACCTCCTCGGACGAACGGACACGCCATCGGACGGGCGTTGGCAACGAGGCGAGATCGTGCCCGCGCTGTATCTCGCCGAGACGGTCCCGACAGCAACAGCGGAGTGGTATCGCTCGCTTGCCGAGTGGGGACTCTCGCCGCAGGATCACATCCCCTACGACCATCATCGCTGGCACCTTGACTTCGAACTGGCTGACCTCAGCGACGTCGAGCAACTACGTAGCGTCTCGCTCGAGGCTCCGCGGCCGAGCCGAAACACATGGCCTGCCTACCAACGTGTCGGTGAGCAGCTTTGGCGCGAAGGATGGGCCGGCCTCATGGCCCCAAGCGCCGCGCATCCCGGCTCGCTCATCACCTGCGTGTTCGCCACCGATTGGCCGCCAGCCGTCTGCACGCCGCTGGACGCAAGCACCTTGGAGTCGATCCCGCCGCCGCCCCGCGGCATGACCACCTGATCCTTGGCGATCCACGTCGCGCGCCGCCGTCGCGCTCAAGCCCCATCGGCGATCAACCGTCCACGGTCGACTACGACCGCTTGACGCCCGACTGAGTCCGACCGGATGCCGACGCGGAGACCCGTGTCGCAGCGCGCTTGAGCTCGCTGACCAGTGTCCTCAGTGGCTGGCCGACGGGACTGGCTGGTGTGACGACGTGTAGCGCCCGCACGCGCGTCGGCCGCAGTGGAATCCGCGTGACTCCCTTGTGTTCGGCGGGAGCGGCGAGTCGGGGGATCAGGCCGATCCCGAGGCCGGCGGCAATCACAGCTTGGGCGGCGATCTCGTCATCGAGTTCGAGCATGACGCGGGGTGCGTAGCCGGCCTGCTCGAAGAGCGTGTCGAGCTCGTTGCGGAACTCGGAGACTCGGTGGTCTCGCGTCGGCAGCAGCCAGGACTGGTCGCGGAGTTGGCGCAACGTCAGGTGCGAGGATTTCGCGAGCGGACTCGCAGTTGAGACGGCGATCATCAATGTTTGCTCGACCAGCGTCGCGACACTAAGGCTCCGCGATCGCGGGGGCGCCTGCCCGTGTGGAGTGGCGATGATCCCGATGTCGACCTCGCCCGCCCGGAGCTGTCGCAGGATGTTGGTCGGCTGGCCCTCGGCGAGATGGAGCTCGATGTCGGGGTGCCTGGACTTGAACGCCGCGACCGCAGGCGGCACCACGCTACGAAGCCCAGACGCCACCGAGCAGAGGCGCAGGCTGCCCGTCGCTCCGGTGGACATGACCGCCAGCTCGTGCTCGGCGGCGGCCAGCTCGGAGAGGGCAGAACCAGCGCTCTCGTAGAGCCGCTCGCCCGCCGTAGTGAGGGTCCAAGGCCGGACGCCACGGTTGATGAGCTGCGCGCCGAGCTCGCGCTCGAGGGTCGCGATCTGGTGCGAGACGGCTGATGGCGTGTAGCCCAGCTCCTCGGCGGCACGAGAGAACGAGCGGTGTCGAGCAACCTCGTAGAAGACGCGCACTCGTGTGAGGTTCAACATGAGTACGGCTCATTCTAATGTGCAGTATTTCTGTTGTGCTCATGTCCGTGATCGAGCAGGCTCCAGGCATGACATCGACGCTGGCGCATCAAGCGCAGGACACGTTCGAGCCGTTGACGATCCTCGATGACCTTCTCGGGGATGTCGGTCTTTCTGCGGCGGACACGGGCGGGTGGGTGAGCTTCACAGGAGCGGACCCGATCCTGCAGAGCCGTCTGCGGCTGGCCGCGGGGATCGGCATCCCGACGATGGCCTGCGCGGTCGCGACAGCAGCGATCTGGCGGCTGCGCACCGGGCGTGGCCAGGATCTCGGCCTCGACCTGCGCCAGGCTGTCCACCAGATAACGCCTCATTTCGCATGGCATCCCACGATCAACGGGCTCTTTCACGGACACGCGCTCGTGTCCGACAACTTCTTCCTGCTGGCACCGTATAAGACCGGAGACGGGCGCACGGTGATGGCGTCGGGTCTCTATCCGCACCTGGCCGCACGGTGGTTGCGCTTTCTCGACTGCCCGCCTGAGCGGGACAAGATCGTCGCGGCCATCGCGAAATGGAACGCGGCTGACCTGGAGCAGGCCGCCTACGAGCAGGGCCTGCCGCTGACGATCGCTCGCACACGCGAAGAGTGGCTCGCCCTCCCCCAGGGGGCCCTGCTCGCGGATACCCCTGTGATCGAGGTCGAGAAGATCGCCGACTCCGATCCCCGACCTCTGCCCGCCGCCCAACGGCCGCTGTCTGACGTTCGCGTCCTGTCCTTCACGCATGCGATCGCAGGACCGACCGTCGGGCGCACTCTCGCCGAGCACGGCGCGGACGTCCTGAACGCCACGTTCCCGAACCACTACGAGCACGATTTCATCTACAACGAGGCGAACGTCGGCAGCCGCAGCGCGAACCTCGACGTGCGCATCCCGGCGCAGCGCGAGCGCGTCGAGACACTCCTCGCCGACGCAGACGTTGTTGTCGACAACCATCGCCCAGGCAAGATGGAGGCGCACCGCCTCGGCGCCGATCAGCTCTGCGAACGCTACCCGGGACTGATCACCGTCTCGGTGAACGCGTTCGGCCGTCGCGGCCCATGGGCCGACCGTGCCGGCTTCGACATGAACGGCTCGGCGGCCTCCGGCGTGATGGCGATCGAAGGCGGTGCAGAAGACCCCAGGCTGCCACCAACGGGCATGCTCAACGACTTCATCACCGGCTACCTCGGCGCTGCAGGCGCTCTCGCTGCACTACACCGGCGCGCCCGCGAGGGTGGCAGCTACCGCGTAAACGTGTCGCTAGCGCGCACCGGCATGTTCGTTACCTCACTCGGCGAAGTCGATCCGGTGCTCGCGGACAGCTCTCCTGAGCACACCTTGCGCGATCCCAACGCAGTCACCGCGCAGACCCCCCTCGGAATCCTCCAACAGCTCGCACCACCCGTGAGCTTCTCCGAGACGCCCCCGCGCTGGCAGGACCCGATCCTCGTCCCGCGCGGCTCCAGTCAGCCTAGTTGGCGTTTCACCTGAGGCGTAGCGGCCTACACTCCCCCGATCTCGGGGCGAGAGCACAACGCGACGGAAAACAAGCTCGGCCTCGCTGACCTGACCGCTTCCACGGTCGCCAACATCGGACCTGGAATCGATTTCTACTTCGCGTTCGGCGTGATCGCCGTCACGGCCGGAGTGGCGGCGCCGCTCACGATCATCGCCGCCGGCGTCGCCGTATTCTTCCTCGCGTTCATAGCGGCCGAGTTCACGAAGATGGAGCCTTCCGCGGGTAGCTTCATCACCTACGTCGAGACCTCGCTTGGCCCCAAGGCCGGCGTCGTCACGGCGCTGTTGATCACCGTGGGCTTCACCGTGGCGATCGCCGGTGTGTTCACCATGGCCGGCGGGATGATCTCACTCACGCTCCAGCACTACACCGCCTGGAACCCCTCCTGGGTGCCGATCTCCCTGGTGATGACCGGCGGGGCGGTCTGGCTGACGCTGCGCGGCGCCGCTCTGTCGACCACGGCCGTCGGCATCGCCACGGTCGTACAGGTGGTGATCATGGTCGCCATCTGCGTGGTCGTGCTCGTCGACCAGGACAACCACCTGTCCACTGCGCCGTTCTCCTGGTCGCACCTCGACCACGGTCTCGCCGGGCTCTCTGCCGGATTCCCGCTCGCGCTTTACATGCTGATCGGCTGGGAAAACGCTCCAGCGCTGGCCGAGGAGACCCGGAACCCGCGGCGCACCGTGCCGCGAGCTCTCTACTCCGCGCTCATCTTCACCACCGGCCTGTTCGTCCTGTTCGCCTACACCACCATCACCGGCTTTCACTACAACACGTCCTCCATTGGCCGCGCGTCTGTTCCCTTTCTGGGTCTGGCCGATCGCTATCTCGGCGGGGCGGCGATCCTGGCGTGGCTCGCGGGGATCGCCTCGGTGCTCTCCACGCTGATCGCCGCCGTGAACTCGCAAGCGAGGATGATCTTCGACGGCGGACGCTCCGGGCTGCTGCCGACGCGCCTGGGCGAGTCCCGGCCACCAGGCGAGACACCGGTCAACGCGCTCTTGACAATGACAGTCGTCGGTCTCGGGATCGTGGTCGTGTGGTGGCTGTGTCACGTCACAGGCGTCGTCGGTGGGTCGACCGACCCGGTCGACCTGTACGCCGAGTGTTCGACCATGGGCACGATCCTCGTGCTCTTCGTCTACGTCCTCGCCGCGCTTTCGCTGCCCGTGTTCATGTGGCGTCGTCACCGCGACTCGTTCTCAGTCCTGCGCTACGTCGCGATGCCCACGCTCGGCGTGCTGGCGCTTGCGATCCCCTTCGTGGAGCTCTTCGAACCCGGCCAGCCGGCGCCGTACAGCGCGTTTCCCTATCTCTCTGTGGCGATCCTGATCGTCGCCGCAGCGATCGCGAGCTACGTGGTCCGGCGCAACCCCAGGGCCGGTGCGAGCGAGGGCCAGACGGAGGCCTGAACCGGTGGCCGTCAGGCCGCTCGCTTGTACACCGTCACGACCGCTGCGCCGCCGAGCCCGATGTTGTGCTGCAGGGCCACCTCAGCGCCATCGACCTGGCGCTTGTCCGCCTGGCCGCGCAGCTGCCAGGTGAGCTCTGAAGCCTGTGCCAGGCCGGTGGCTCCCAGCGGGTGGCCCTTTGAGATCAGCCCGCCTGACGGGTTGACCACGGGCCCCGCGCCACCGTAGGTGGTGGCCTGCGCGTCGACGAGCTTATGTCCCTCTCCCTCTGCCGCAAGTCCCAGAGCCTCGTAGGTGATCAGCTCGTTTGCGGAGAAGCAGTCGTGCAGCTCGACCACGTCGACCTCGTCGATGCCCGTCTGGGCCTCCTCGAGTGCCTGCTGGGCAGCGGTGGCGCTCATGTCGGCGCCGACGATCGTGATCGAGGACTTGGCCTCGAAGGTGCTCGACAAATCGGTCACCAGGGCTTGGCCGACGATCTCCACGGCGCGGTCCCACAGGTCGTGCTCGTCGACGAAACGCTCGGAGGCGACGACCACGGCGGCGCTGCCGTCGCTGGTGGGCGAGCACTGCAGCTTTGTCAGCGGCATGTAGATCTCCTTGGCCGCTTTGATCTCTTCCATCGTGAACTCGGTCTGAAACTGGGCGTAGGGGTTGTTGACCGAGTGCTTGTGGCTCTTCCAGCCGATCCACGCGAAGTGCTCGGGCGTGGAGCCGTACTTCTCCATGTGCTCGCGGCCTGCCGCGCCGAACATCTGCGGTGCCGGCGGAGCCTGCTCCCACTCGCGCAGCTCCAGCAGCGCCATCACGTGCTTGTCGATCGGGTTGACGCGGTCGGTGAACTTGACGCCGAGCGAGCCCAGCTCCATCTTCTCGAAGCCGAGCGCCAGGGCGCAGTCGGCCAGCCCGCCCTTGACAGCCTGCCTTGCCAGGTACAGCGCGCTGGAACCGGTCGAGCAGTTGTTATTGACGTTGACGACGGGGATGCCGGTGAGACCGAGCCCGTACACGGCGCGCTGTCCGGCAGTGGAGTCGCCGTAGCAGTACCCCACAAACGCCTGCTCGACGTCCCCGTAGGCGACACCTGCGTCGGCGAGCGCGATCTCTCCCGCCTGCTTGGCCCAGTCCGGGTAGTCGCCCTCCTTGGTGCCCGGCTTGTCGAACTTAGTCATGCCCACGCCGATCACAAACGTCCGGTTCATCGCTGCTCTCCGTCTCTTGGTTGTTGGGGTCACAGCATCATCGCCCATCAGCGGACGCGCCTGGCCGCTCAGCCAGTCGGCAGGAGCAGCGATCCGCGCGCGGCGTGGCGCGCAGGACGCTCTGTCGACTCGCGCAGCGGCCCACGTGCGGCCAGGCGCGCCACCCCGCCGCTCGCCACGCGGATCGCGCGACCATAGACGGCCTCGTAGCCGCTGGCGACGATCGAGGCGTCATAGCGGCGCAGGACGCTCTCGCGACAGCGCGCCGGGTCGATCATGTCGATCGAGCGAGTCGCCTCGGCCATCGTCTGCTCATCGGCGGCGTGCAGGCCGTTATGGCCGTCGATCACGATCTCGCGCGCGGCGCCCTCGGGGAAGGCGATCACGGGTGTTCCGCAGGCCAGAGCCTCGACCATCACCATCCCAAACGGCTCGGGCCAACGGATCGGCATTAGAAATGCCTTGGCGCGGGCGAACAGATCCTTGCGGCGTGCGCCACCGACCTCGCCGACGAAGAGAACCCTGTTTGCGTCTACATGCGGCTCGATCTCGCTGCGGAAGTACTCCTCCTGTCCTGGCTGCACGGGACCGGCGAGCACGAGCCTGATGTCGGCGGCTCGCGCGGCGGCGATCGCGCGATGCGCGCCCTTGATCGGGTCCATTCTTCCCATCCACAGCAGGTAGTCGTCCTTGTCGTCGCGAAATGGCCAGTCCTCGACGCGGATCGGGTTGGGTACGACATCTGCGACGTGGACGCCTGCCGGCGCGTGCTCGAGCTGGAAGTCGCTGATCGCGACGAGCCGTGCCTTATGGGCGTGTCGCGCGTAGAAGGGGCTCGTCTCGTCGTTGAAGGGACCGTGCAGCGTGTGCACCACCGGCAGGGACACGCGGTCTGCCATGGCCAGCGCGGTGAAGCCCGAATGGTCGTGGATGAGGTCGAAGGGCCGACCCTCCGCAGAGGCTCGCTCGATGGCATCGTAGGCCGCGCTCACGTGGTCGGCCTCATACAGTGAGGAGCCGATGTGGTCGGGATGGGCGCTTTCAAGCGGGGAGCGGATGTGGGCGGACGAGCGCGAGCCCGGGGCGGCAAACAGGGTGACGTCGTGTCCCCGTGCGACCAACTCATCGCACAGCAGCGCGACGACCGCCTCGATCCCACCGTAGCCGGGCGGTGGCACCGCGATCCATGGCGGCGCCAGCACCGCGATCCTCAGCGCCATCCGCTGGACGCGGGGGAGAGTGGTGATGTGCGGGAGGGGGGCGTCCATGGGGCTTGAGGGGCAGCTCACTCCCGCTCAATGCCAAACCATCAGCGGACGATGGCGTCTACGATCGACTATAGGTGATGAGAGCGACGTCGCGGTGAGCCAGCAGGGAGCAGCGCAGCCGGGCGGCGACCGTCGGCAAACGAAGGCGCGACGCGTGGCCGGCAGACGAGCGACCCAGCAGGCGGTGCTCAGCCCGCGCGGGGAGCAGTTCGAGGTTCTCGGCCGCGCAGGCCCGGTCGAGCTGCACGGCGCGCCGGCGATTCCGGCGGAGGCGCGCGAGGAGCTGCTGGTGATCAAGGACGGCGAGCTGTTCCTGTGCGCGCGCACCGACGGCGACGTGGCCGCGCCGCGGGTGTCGGGCGAGGGCTTCTACGCACACGACACGCGCTACCTGTCGGAGATCCGCCTGCAGGTCGGCGGCGCTGCGCCGGTTGCGCTGTCCTATGCGGCGGTCGATGATCGCGCGATCGTCGACTCGACCAACGCGAGCTTGGCGCGCGAGACGCTCGCGCCGGTGGCGCAGCAGTCGCTGAGCATCAGCCGCGAGCTGATGATTGCGTCGGGCCGGCTGTACTACCTGGTGCGCGTGCTCAACTTCCTGCGCGAGGCGGTCACGACGAGCGTCTCGCTCACTCTGTCGGCCGACTTCGCCGACATCTTCGAGGTGCGCGGCGGCCCGCGCCGAGAGGCTCGTGGGCATGTGCTCGCCCCAAAGCAGCTGGAGCGGGGCCTGGTGCTGGCCTATGTGGGCGAGGACGAGACGTTTCGCGAGGCGGTCATCGAGCTCGACCCTCAGCCTGCCGAGGTTGAGCTGGACGCCGACTGCGTGCGGGCAGACTGGGAGGTGACGCTGAGGCCGGGTGTGGCGGTGACGGTGCTGATGACGGTCGAGCCCTCGATCGCCGGCAGCCGCCGTCCACGGCGACGCATCCAGACGGCGGCGGCAGAGCTCGAGCGTGAAGGGGCTGAGTGGGAGTCGCGCTGCACGCGCATCACCAGCGACAACGAGCTGTTCGCCGGCCTGACCGCCACGTCGAGCCGCGACCTACGCGCGCTCGTGATGCCGGCGCCGGGCGGACGCATCCTGTCGGCGGGCATCCCCTGGTATGTGGCGCCGTTTGGACGCGACGCGCTGCTGACGTCAAGCGAGGCGCTGCTGCTGAATCCCGATCTGGCCCGCGACGCGCTGCGGGTCTTGGCCAAGCTGCAGGCGCTCGAGGATGACCCCTGGCGCGACGCCGAGCCGGGCAAGATCATGCACGAGCTGCGCGTGGGCGAGCTCGCGCGCACGGGGATCGTTCCCCACACCCCCTACTACGGGACGGTGGACGCGACACCGCTGTTTGTGATGTGCGCGGCCGACTACTACGCGTGGACGGGGGATCTCGAGACGATGCGCATGCTGCGAGGCGCGCTCGACGCAGCGCTGCGCTGGATCGACGAGTTCGGCGACGGCGACGGCGACGGGTTCATCGAGTACGAGCGTCGTTCCCCAGCCGGCCTGCTCAACCAGGGATGGAAGGACTCGCACGACTCTGTGGTGCATGCGGACGGCAGCCTCGCCAAGGGTCCGATCGCGCTCGTCGAGGCGCAGGGCTATGTGTACCGCGCCAAGCTGACGATCGCCGAGGTATACGTGGCGCTCGGCGATACCGACACCGCTGAGCGCCTGCGCGGCGAGGCACAGCGTCTGCGCGAGGCGTTCAACGAGGCGTTTTGGAACCCGCAGGAGGGGACGTTCGCGCTGGCGCTGGACGGACGCAAGCGCCAGGTGGCCAGCGTCACGTCCAACCCGGGCCACTGCCTGCACTGCGGAATCGTGGAGCCGCACAAGGCGGCGGCGGTCGCAGAGCGGCTGATGGCGCCGGACATGTTCGGCGGCTGGGGCGTGCGCACGCTGTCGAGCGCCAACCCGGCGTACAACCCGATGAGTTACCACAACGGCTCTGTGTGGCCGCATGACAACGCGATCATCGCGGCGGGTCTGAAGCGCTACGGTCACGACGGCGCGGTGCGCCAGATCGCCGACGCGCTGTTTGACGTGGCAACCAGCGCGCGCGATTTTCGCCTGCCCGAGCTCTACTGCGGCTTCGCCCGATCAGAGCGCGCGGCGGTGGTCGCCTACCCGGTCGCATGCATCCCGCAGGCGTGGGCAGCGGCGGCGCCGTTCTTGCTGTTGCAGACGATGCTCGGCGTCTCGCCCGACGCGCCGGGGGGCGCGCTGAGGATCGAGCGTCCGCTGCTGCCAGATTGGCTGGAGCGGACCAGGCTTGAGGGTCTGCGCGTGGGCGATGCCAGCGTGACGCTCGATTTCAAACGCGACGGGCGCGTGACGGGCTTTGCGCTGCTCGAGCAGCACGGCGAGCTGGACGTGACGATGGCAGCAGCCGCATGAGTGCAGCTGCGAGCGCCACAGGTCAGGCGACGGCGGCGACCTCGAGTGCGTGCTCGCCACGATCGGCGACGCCCTCACTCTCGCCGGCAGGGTCCGGCGCCAGCGGCCAGGGCGGCGCGGGGCGACCGAGCAGAAAGCCCTGCACGAGCGGCGCGCGGGTGGCGCGCACGGCGCTGAGCTCGGCGTCGGTCTCGACGCCCTCGACGACGAGCAGGCAGCCGACCTGGCGGGAGTAGCCGGCGAGCGCTCCCACTAGCGCGGCCCGCTCGGCGTCGCGGTCGATGCCGGTGACGAGCGAGCGGTCGAGCTTGAGATAGCGCGGGTGCACCTCGGTGATCTGGCGCAGACCGGAGTAGCCGGCGCCCATGTCGTCGACTGCGAGGCTTGCGCCGCGCACGCGCAGGAAGCTGAACGCGTGAAGCAGCTGCGCGTCACTGCGCACGAGGGTCTCCTCGGTGATCTCCACGATCAGCCCGGACAGGCCGTCGGGCCGGCCCTGCGCGGCTTGCTCGAGCATCGCCTGTGTGCTGGGCTCGAGCAGCACGGGAGCGGACAGGTTCAGCGACAGGCTGGTCCCCGACGGGCGCCGCGCGAACAGCTCCAGCCCGGCGCGTAGGCAGGCGCGCTCGAGCGCGGGACGCTGTCCGAGCTCGTCGGCGAGCGCGAACCAGTGCAGCGGGCCGCCGTCGATGCCGGGCTGGTGAAAGCGCGCGAGCGCCTCGTAGGCGTGCACGCGCCCGGTTGAGATGTCGACGATGGGCTGGACCATCATGGACAGGCCGTCGCCGTCGATCAGGCGCGCGATGGCGGTGCTGGCACTGGCGATCTCGGCGGCGCTGAAGACCTCTGACTGCGCTGCGGCCACGTCGGGGCGCTGGTCTGGGCTGCGACCGTCGCGGGCGGCCATTCGCGCGGCGATGTCGCCGGCGAGCAGCAGGGTGTTGGCGCTTTGGGCCTGGGCGCGCGCCTGCAAGAGCAGTTGGTTGAGCTCCTGGGTGAGCCGCCCGCTGGTGAGCAGCAGGCCGAGCGTGGCGAGGCACAGCGCGCCATATTCGCCGTTGAGGTGCTCGTAGCGCACGATCGGCGCGAGCAGCCCGGCGAGCACGATCGCTCGTCCCAGCCAGTGCTGGCGCCCGCCGCGCGCGAGCACACCACTGGCGATGGCGGTGAGCCAAAGAATGCTGAGTACGGTCACGTGCTCGTAGCCGAGACCGACGATCAGGATGGCCGAGCAGCCGGACAGCGACTCCTCGGCGGTCAGCCAGCCAGCGCGGGGCGCGGCGAACTGCAACAGCGAGGTCAGCCCGATGAACGCAAAGCCGATGACAGCAAGCGCGGGCGAGCTGGTGAGCGTCGGCTGGGTGAGCGCGAGCGCGATGCCGGCGGCGCCGACGGCCATGCGCGTGAGCGCGGCGGTCCGGCGCGCGCGCAGGACGGGGGCATCGGGCTCACTGGCGGGCGAGCAGGCTGACGCCGACATACGCTGAGTCTCGGCCTCGCAGGCCGCTTGCTTGAGCTCTGGCGGGCCGCCTCGACGTGGCGCCGGGCGAGTTGCTCCTCGGCCCGAGCGGTCCTCTGCTCGGGCCGAGCGGTCCTCCTGGGCCCCCCGGGCGAGCCCCTACTTGGGCTGGGGCACGATGCGGATGTAGGGGCGCGGCTCCTTCCAGCCGTCGGGGTATTTCTCCTTGGCCTCGTCGTTGGAGACGGAGCCGGCGATGATGACGTCGTCGCCCTGCTTCCAGTTGACGGGCGTGGCGACCTTGTGCTTGGCGGTGAGCTGCAGCGAGTCGATCACGCGCAGCACCTCGTCGAAGTTGCGCCCGGTGGTCATGGGGTAGATGAGGATCAGCTTGATCTTCTTGTCGGGCCCGATGACGAACACGTTGCGCACGGTCTGGTTGTCGGCGGGCGTGCGCGCGGAGGCCTCGCCGGAGACGCCGCCGGGCAGCATGCCGTAGAGCTTTGACACGTTGAAGTCGGCGTCGCCGATGATGGGATAGTTGGGCGCGGTGCCCTGCGTGTCGGCGATGTCGGCGGCCCAGCGCTCGTGGTCGTTGGTGGCGTCGACGGACAGGCCGATGATCTTCACGCCCCGCTTGTCGAACTCGGGCTTGGCGTTGGCCATGTAGCCGAGCTCGGTGGTGCAGACGGGCGTGAAGTCCTTGGGGTGGGAGAACAGCACGGCCCAGGAGTCGCCCAGCCAGTCGTGGAATTTGATGCGTCCCTCGGTGGTGTCGGCCTCGAAGTCGGGGG
Source organism: uncultured Solirubrobacteraceae bacterium (assembly GCA_963734225.1). Classification (GTDB taxonomy): domain Bacteria; phylum Actinomycetota; class Thermoleophilia; order Solirubrobacterales; family Solirubrobacteraceae; genus Palsa-744. The sequence goes on along the minus strand of CAVTGI010000008.1, from coordinate 15,328 downwards.
CTTCGTCGCCAAGCTGTAGAGCCATATGGATACGTCCTTTTCTTGATCGGCTTTTAGGCGTTTTAATAATGATAGGACCGCTTCGCGGTCGGGCCGGGTCGCGCGCTGCATGAACCGCGGATCGATCCGCCGACACGCGCGGCCGGATTCGCCGACACGCGCGGCCGGCGGCGTGCGCCGCGTGGGCGTGCGCTTGCCATCGGCCGCACCCAGGGCAAGGCGAAGGGTCGCCGCGCCTGGCTGCCCTCGATCTCCCCCGCGCCCGCGGATCAGCGGCGGCTGAGCACTACGACGGGGATCTCCCGGTCGGTCTTGGCCTGGTAGTCGTCGTAGGCGGGCCACACCTCGGCCATACGCCGACCACAAGCGCTCGCGCTCGGGGCCCTCGGCGGTATGGGCGCGCACGGGTATGACCTCGCCGAGCACCTGGATCTCGGCGTCGGGTTGGGCGAGCAGGTTCTGATACCAGCCGGGGTGTTCGGGCGCGCCGCCCTTGGAGGCGACGATCACCCAGCGCTCGCCGTCGGTGCGGTGGATCAGCGGCGTGGTGCGCTGCTGGCCGGAGCTGCGCCCGGTGGTGGTGAGCAGCAGGACGGTGGTGCCGCGCCAATGATAGCCGCGCTGGCCGGCGGTGTCGCGATAGACGCGGACGTGCTCTGCGCCGAAGAGGTCGTCGTCTGAGTCGGCCATCGCGAGCGAGTCTAACTCGGGGCGGGCGCCATTGGCCTGCCGCAAGGCATTGCGGTGGCGGCGCGATCTTCCCCGATCATCCCGGGTGGGCGCCCGGCCCTCGCGGTCATCCCTGCGTGACTCGCGCGGGTGTAGAGTCGCCGTCATGACGTTGGTGCTGCTTACGGGCGCGACACGTGGCATCGGCCAGGCTGCGGCGGTGGCGCTGGCGAGCGAGGGCGCGGAGGTGGCGCTGGTGGGCCGCGACGCAGACCGCGTGGCGGCGGTGGCGGGCGAAGCGCGGGCGGCCGGCGGGGGCGCGGCGGTGCACGAGCATGTGGCTGACCTGATGCTGATGTCAGAGGTGCGCAGGCTGGCGGAGGAGGTGCGCACGGCGTACGAGCGCATAGACGTGCTCGCTAACAACGCGGGGGCGCTGTTCGCGTCGCGCAAGGAGACCTCGGAGGGCCTGGAGCGAACGTTCGCGCTCAACCACCTGGCGCCGTTTCTGCTGACCAACCTGCTGCGCGACCGCTTGGGCGGCGGGCGCGTGGTGACGACCGCGTCAGACGCCCATAAAGGCGGACGCCTGGACCTCGATGACCTGCAGTCGCAGAATGGCTATGCGGCGATGCGCGTGTATGGGACATCGAAGCTGTGCAACATCCTGTTCACGCGCGAGCTGGCCAGGCGCGCGCCGGAGCTGCACGCCAACTGCTTTCACCCGGGTGTGGTACGCACGGGCTTCGGCAAGAACGAGAACGGGATCTGGAAGCTGGCGACGACGCTTGCGGGCCCCTTCTTCCGCTCGCCGGCGCGCGGCGCGCGCTCGCTTGTTTGGCTTTCGCTGTCGCAGGAGGCGGCCGGCCTGACGGGCGAGTATGTGCAGGACGAGAAGGTGCTGGCGCCGAGCGCCCAGGCGCAGGACCCGATCCTCGCGCAGGGCCTGTGGGAGCAGAGCGAGCAGCTCACGGGCCTGTCGGCCGGCGCGCCGGCCTGATCAGGAGTCGAGCTCGACCTCGACGGTGACCTTGCCGGGCCCCTGCTCGCGTGCGAGCGCCTGTCCCGTGTGCTCCCGGCCCTGCAGGCGCAGCCGCACGGGCGCGCCGTCACGCAGGTTGCGCCACCACAGCTTGCGCTCGGGCCAGAGGACCGGGATCGTCAGACGTTGGCCCTCGGTTGCCCTCGCGCTTGTATCCGATCGGGAGCGTGTGCTCGCGACCGGTGCGCCGGCCGGTGACGGTTATGAGCGCCAGCTGCCGGCTGAGCAGCGGATGCGCGGGCGAGCGCAGCAACAGAGCGACGAGGCGGTTGCCGCTGTGATTCCAGAGGGTGAACGGGAGATGGCCGTCGGGCATTGGAGGACTCCCACCTCGGGGGGCAGGCTCGTTAGGACATGTTAGGGCCCGCGGACCGGCGGACCTCCGAACAGCCACGCGCGAGCCGCGAACGATGCGGCCGTTTCCGTGGCCTCATGCGCCGCCCGATGCTCGCCCGAGCGGGCCGCGAGCAACCCTCGCTCAGATCGGTCCCCGTCGTCCGCCTCGCATGTATGTCCGACAGGTGCGTCGTGCCATGGGCCGGCGATGAGGGCAGGTCACGCGCCAGGTCGTCCGGTCGATGAAATGCGTGCTGGCGGCGCGCGGCAGGTCGACCGCCACATCCACGGGCTTGCTGGCGGGCGCGGGATCTGGCTTGACGCCCGCACGCCGAAGGGCGATCGCGGTGCGCTCGCGCCTGGCGTCCTCGATCAGGATCAGCGTCTGCTCGGGCGACTCGTGCACGACGACCTGGCGTGGGACCGATATGAAGTAGCGCAGCGCAGGACCGCGGTCGGCGAAACCGCCCACGCTGAGTTCGAGGACGTCGCGGTTGGGGTCATAGCGAATCGACCGCAGCGCTCTCTCGACGGCCGCGCTGGCGCCGTTGCGGTCGATGCTGTCGAGCCGCAGGGTGACGCTCGCGAGTACCTGACCGCATTCGCGCCGGACGGCACTGAAATAGTCGGCCCACGCATCTGCCTGTAGGGGAACGGTCCTGACCACGCCTGTCACTATGAACCGGCTCCCAGACAGCCACGACCCATTGATGGAACTTCAAACGTCCAATTCTGGACAGTTGGGGGCAACGACCCGCCGTTGCGCCCGCAGGGGTCGGCGGGCGGCGGACACTGGCTGACAGGTCAGGGCGAGCGAGCTCGCAATGCGGCGGCGTCGGTCACCGTCAGCCTGCGCCGCTCGGTCTGGATCCAACCAAGCTCGCGAAAGACCTGCAGCGCCTGTGCCACGCTGGCGCGCGAAGCGCCGGTCCAGCTAGCCAGCTCTTCCTGGGATATGGGCAGGTCGACGATGATCCCGCCGGCGCCCGGCTGGCCGTAACGGTCGGCGAGCTCCACGATCCGCGCGGCCAGGCGCCCCATCGAGTCAGAGGCAGCGAACTGAAGCCGCTGATCGGTCGCCTCCCGAAACCGCCTGGCGACGATCTCGAGCAGCACGACCGCTACGCGGGGGGTCGTCTCCAGGTAGGACCTGAACACCTGGGCGGGCATGACGAGAGCGTCGACGGGCTCGAGCGCCGATACGGTGGCGGTGCGCGGCTGACCGTCGATGAAGGCGAGCTCGCCGAGCACGTCGCCGGGGTCGCGCAGGCTCAGCAGTATCTCCCTGCGATCGTGCCTGATTGCGGTCACCTTCACGCGACCTGCCAGCAGCAGCATCACCCGTTCGTCGGGCTCGTGCTCGAACATCAGCACGGCCCCGCGCGGGAACTTCCGCCGTACGGAAAGCCCGTGAAGGGCCTGCTGCTCGTCGTGGGCGAGCTGCGCGAGGAAGGTTCCAAAGACCAGCTCGGTCATGACAGGGTCGACATCTCGAGCGCCGTGCTCGCGCTGTACCCGGCACTGCCACGGGTCGGGCTGCGCGCGGCGGCCGGCAGAGCGGGCGTCAACGATACTCGCCTCAGGCGAGTGCGAGCTCGCGCGAGCGTTCGGCCAGATGACCGACGCCGAGCTCGTCGAACAGCGTGGCAGCCCGATCGAGCGCCTCGTCACCGGCCCGCGGGTGACTCTCGTGCAGGCGCCGGCCGATCAGGGTCAGACAGCGCGCCGCGTCGAGGGGGCGCTCCAGGCACTCCCAGCCGGCTTGAGCGCGGCGCAGCGCCTGCACCCCGTCGGCGGGCTCGGCGACGATCCCCTGCGCCTCCAGGACGACCGCCTCGTTGACCGGGTCGTGCACCTGCCCGGCCAGCTCGAGCGCCCGCTGCGCAGCACGCCTGGCGTCGTGCGGCCTGCCGGCAAGCGTGCACACGAGCGCGATGCTGGCGTGTGTCTGCAGAGCCTGCGGAACCAGGCCGCCCTGATCGCACAGCGCGAGCGTCCGCTCCAGGACGCACTCCGCTCCGCTCAGATCGCCGCGATCGCGCAGCGTCACGGCCAGCCCGCTCAGCGCGGTGCAGGAGACCTCCGACCAGCCGACCTGCGTGGCCACCTCGTGCGAGCGGGTGAACAGCTGTTCGGCGGCGTCCCAGTTGCCCTCGCGCCAGCGCAGCCTGCCGCGGATCGTGTTGGGCAGGCACAGCTTGGCCATCAGGCCCTCGCCTTCGGCGAGAGCCGCGCTGATGTCGCTCGCGCGCGAGACCTCATCCCAATCGCAGCGATGGAAGGCCAGCTGGGCGAGCGCCGAGCGCAGCTCGATCTGGGCTGGCACGTCGCCGATCCGCTGAGCCAGATCGAGCGCCTCGACATAGTGCTCCTGTGCGCTGCGATAGTCGCCCTCGCAGTGCTCGAGGTCATAGCCGAGCGCGAGCAGCGCGAGCACGGTCTCGCCGGCGTCGGAGCCACGCGCCAGCTCGACCGCGCGCTCGAGGCTTTCGCGCGCCTTGGCCGCATCGCCGGCACGGCCGAGGACGCGCCCAAGGATGCCGTGGGCCCGGATCGCGGCGCGCGGCTCGCCCAGATCCTTGGCGACCTGCAGGGCCCGCTCGGAGGTGTAGCTGGCGAGCATGTTGGCGCCGGTGCGCATGTACAGGGAGGCGGCCTCGCCGTAGAGCCCGACGAGCTCAGACGAAGCGGGCTGGCCGCTGATCAGCCTGATCCCGCGTTGCAGCTGCTTGATCGCGGCCTCGGGATCGCCGGCGTGGGCGAGGCCGGCCGCGATCTTGCGGTGAAGCGTGGCGACGTGGCGGGAATCGTCGCCGGCCTGGTGGTACTCCAGGCAGCGCTGCCAAGCGTCCAGGGCGACCTGCACGCGTCCGAGCAGCAGGGCCACGTCGCCGCTCTTCTCTGCTATGCGCAGGCTGGATGGGTCGCCCGCCTGCGCGAAGACGACAGCCGCCTGGTACTGCGCGAGCGCCTCTCCGTTGGAGAACAGGGCGGCGGCGGCGTCGCCGGCAGCCTCGCCGTGCTCGAACGCCCTGTGGCGCAGCCCGGCCAGCTCGGCTGGCGGCAGGTGCGCCTCGACGGCAAGCGCGGCGGCGCGGGCGAAGTGCTCGGCCAGCAGCGCGACCGCCCCTTCGCCGCGATCGCGCGCTCGCCGTTCGATGAACGAGCCGACCTCGGCGTGCTTGCGCGCGCGGATGACCTTCGGCAGCATCTCATAGGCGACGTCGCGGATCAGGGCGTGCGTGAACACGAGCTCTCGCTCGTCCGGCGCGCCGCGATCGTCGCCGAGCATGATCAGGTTCCTCTGCTGCAGTCTGGCGATGGCGCCGGCGAGGTCCGCTCCCGTCTCGGGGCTCATGCACGCGAGCGTGTCGAGCGAAAAGCAACGGCCGACGACCGCTGCGTGGCAGAGCAGCTGACGCTCGACGGGAGCGAGCGCGTCGAGTCTGGCGGCGAGCAGCCCCTGCACCGTGTCGGGCAGCTCGGCAGAGACGCCGGCGCCCTCCTCGGCGATCCGCTCGACCAACGCTTCGGCGAACAGCGGGTTGCCGCCCGAACGCTCGGCCAGCCCGTCGGGCAGCTGCAGCGCACTGCCGCTCCGCTGGGCGAGCAGGTCCATCAGCCGCCGCGTGTCGCGCTCGTCCAGCCGCTCGAGCAGGATGCTCGTGGTGGCGTTCCTGATGCTTGCCCAGTCGGGGTTGCTCTCCAGCAGGTCGTCGCGGCCGAGGCACAGCTGCATGACGGGCGCGCGCAGCCACTGCGCCAGGTACTCGATCAGCTCGAGCGTGCCTTCGTCTGCCCAGTGCAGATCCTCCCACACGATCACCAGCACCCGATCGCGCGCGAGGGCCTCAAACGCGGCCAGCACGGCGCCGAAGAAGCCCTCACGCGCACTGACCTGATCCTGGTCCGAAGGCTCGTCGGCCTCGTTGGAACGATCGTCGCCGAACAGGCGGGCGAGCGGGGCCAGGCGATGGGCAAGGCGCTTGGAGTCCTCGTCGCAGCCGGCCGCTCCGAGCCTGTCGATGATCTTCTGGAAGGCCTGCGGGCCATTGTCGGAGGCGGTGATGGCACACTCGGCGCGAAGCATCTCCGACAGGGGCCAGTAGACGGCGCCCGAGCCGAATCCCAGACAGCGGCCATGGCAGACGTGGCTGGGCGGCACGCGCCGTTTCAATCTGAGCTTGAACTCCTGCATCAGGCGGGTCTTGCCGATGCCCGCCTCTCCGAGCACGCAGACCAGGTGCGGAGCGCCCTGTGTGCCGACCCGCTCGAACAGGGCCAGCAGTTGGGCGAGCTCGGCGCGCCGGCCGACGAGGCTCGTCGGCGGCCTGTCGGCCGCTCGCAGGCGGCCCGGCTCGCACAGCTCCAGGACCTCCCATGCGGCGACCGGCTGTGCCCTGCCCTTGAGCGTGAGCGGACCGATCTCCCGGTAGACGCCTGCTGTGTCGATCGCGCGACGCGTCCGCTCGCCGACGAGGATCGCACCCACTTCGGCGGAACCCTGCAGCCGGGCGGCGACGTTGACCGCGTCGCCCACGACGGTGTATTCGTCGCCGATCCGTCCCGCGAGCACCTCGCCGCTGTTGATCCCGACGCGCAGGGCGAGCTCGAGCCCGAACTCGCGCGCGATCCCGACGTTGAGCTCGACCATCGCGGCCTGCATCCCCCACGCGGCCCGCACGGCGCGCTCGGCATCGTCCTCGTGCGCGACCGGGGCGCCGAACACGGCCATGACGTTGTCGCCGATGTACTGGTCGACGTAGCCGCCGAACTGCTCCACCTCCACCGCAAGCCGCGTCAGGCAGCGATCGGTGAGCGCCTTGACTGCCTCGTGATCGAGCCTCTCTGCGACGGAGGTGTAGCCGACGAGATCGGCGAACAGCACCGTGACCATGCGCCGCTCCTCATACAGCGAGAGCGCGCCGCGGGGACCCTTGCCGTCGGCGTCGAGCAGCGACCCGCAGCTCACGCAAAAGCGCGCCCGCGGCTGCGCCTGCGCCCCACATGTGGAGCAGCTGCGCACCAGCGACAGCCCGCATGCCATGCAGAAGTGCGCGTCTGCCACGTTGGCCGCTCCACAGCGTGAGCAGTGCCGGGCTGACTGCATCGCGACATCATTGCGCCGCAGCAGTGGCATGTAAAGCCGAGATGGGAACGATTCGACATGCCGGGCACACATCAGCTGCCCCTGGGCGCGACGACGACGCCCGGCTCGACGAGCATGTCCATGCTCAGGTCAAACGTGAGGCTGGTGCTCTGCGTGACCACGCCTGTTTCGGCGGCGACGGGATGGCTGTCGCATTGGTTGACAGTGACATGCCACTGCTCGAGCGACGGCCGCCAGGATGCGTCTTTGACCTGGATGGGCGCCTCGACGACGGCCCGATAACAGGCGCGTCCGGGCGCCGCGGCGTCACGAAACTGCTTGAGGAACACCTGACGGGCTTCCTTCTTGACCAGCGACCTGATCACGTCGCCGAGCAGCGCAACGTCTGGCGCGACGTGCCAGTCCTCGGCGGCGAAGCTCTCGAAGTAGTCGACGATCTGCTCGGGTTTGTGCCAGGCGCCGCGGCGCGTGGATTTCTTGGCCCTGGCGGCGGGTTCCCGGGGCGTCTTGGCGGCGGATGCGCCTGTGGCGGTGGCGGTGGCGTTCACGCGGGCGATCTCGAACAGCACCTTCCAGCCGGCCTGGCTGGTGGTCGAGAAGTCACCGCCGAAGATCTTGACGGCGAGGGGATCGCCCATCCCTGCGTCGGGTTCGAAGACGCCGAGCGACTTGGGGTAGCCGTAGACCTCGCGCCCTCCCGCGTATGACATCGGATTGCTGACCACGATGAAGGGCACCGACATGCACAGCCGTTCGGGGATGAACAACCCCGCGACGCTGCGCCCGGCGGTGAGCGGTATCCACAGCGACACCTGGGCCTCGTCTATGTAGCCCCAGCTTTCAAAGCCCTGAGCTTGGGAGCAGATGCGCGCGAAGGCTCCCGTCAGCATTACCACGTAAGGGCCCAGCAGCGGCCGGTACTCGACGGCCCCGGCGGCGGGATCGTTGAGCGTCCGCTGGCAGAGGTCGGCGATACGGGCCGAATCGCCCTTCAGCACGAGGCCCTGGAAGCGGCCTTCGCTGCAATAGAACGATGGCGGCGTGGTGACGCGCCCGCCGTACTCGACATAGGGCGGGGGGCCGGCCTGCGCGGATCGGGGCGGCGCCGCGCTGCGCCCAGCCAGCAGCGACCCCAGGCGACAGCGGCACGCGCCGGCGCGATCGGTCAGCCACGTGGGGCTCTCGCCGATCAGCGGCTTGCTGTCGTTGGTCAGCGCGCGCGCTGCCTGCAGTCCCGACAGCACGGCCGACTCGACACAGCCGCCGTCGATCCCGTTGCGCGTCCAGTCCCCCGCGAGCACGAGGTTCTCGACGCCGGATGCGTCTGCGGCGAGACGGTGCTTGACGGAGCCGGCGGGGGTCAGCACGTATCGCTCGCTGGGCGTGGTGTTGGCCCGCCAGTACTGCGCGTCAAGGCGCGCGGGGCCCGTGCGAGAGCCCCCCGGGTCGGCGAGCAGCGACCAGTCGATCGCGCCGGCTTTGCCGACGCCGCGCGGCCAGATCGGTGCGACCTGCTTGGCCAGGAAAGCCAGGGCGTTGTCTTTGACGCGTTCTGCAGCTGCTGTTGCGCCCTCGCCTGGGCGGTCGTCGAGAACCCCACAGAAATATGCGATTCCCCTGACACCGTCGTGCGATTTCCATTCCTCGCGCCCGAGCAGGTGAGTCATGTCACACCACGTGTCCAGCGGCTCGACGTAGCAGCCTGCGACGCTGTCCTGGCTATCGGGCCAGCCGATCTGTTCGGGCGTCTTGCCCAGCCACAGCTGGAAGGCTTGGGTCCGCACGGTGGTGGCGGAGCTCAGCATGGTCGCAAACGGCGCATGGCGACAGGCAATTTCACCGCATATTTCTGGCAGGGCAGCGACGGGAATGCCCAGGACGACCGAGTCGAAGTCCTCGCCGCGAAGCAGGGTCTGTGCTTCGCGCCCGAGCGGGTTGGCCTGGCCCTCGAAATCGATGCCTCGGGTCTTCAGTTTGTCGCCGTTGCGCAGCTGGTCCCAGTCGGGTTCGCTGGGCCAGCACTCCAACCCCTCGACCTCCAGCAAGGGGTCATAGCGTGCGTTGACGAGCTCAACCTGAGGCACAACTGAGATCTGATCGACGTGCGACCCGTCCGCGCAGAGGCGAAGGTCGGTGACGGTGTGAAAGAACTTGAACTCGACCCCGCGCGCGCTGAGCACCTGATAGAAGGGCGTAAAGACGGTGTCGCCCATCCCCGCCTGCATCTTGTACATGAGAGACCCGCGATAGGTGAAGGCCAGTCGCAGCAGGTCGCTCATGGCGGTGCCGGCTGCCACGTTCGCCTTTTCGATCTCCCCTTCGGGATATCCGAACGCGACGTCATAGATCGCGCGCAGCAGCGGCGAACGGGTGGCAGGTGTGGCACCGACTGTCACGGGCATGGCTCCGTGCTTGGTCAGCCAGTGGCAGAGCTCGTCTTCGTTGATCGCTTCCCAGCCGTTCTCGAGCACGCCGTCCTGCACGATGCCGGCGGTCGCGCAGGCAAAGGTGTCGACGAGCGTGAAGAAGAACCTCAGCTGGGCGTCGTCTTGCACGCGCTCGCGGACCACGTTCTCCCACAGCCAGTCGCGAAATCGCCGCAACAGCGCCGCCAGCAGGTGCTCGGGACCGGACATCCCTGGCAGCGCGAGAGCGGGCAACGGCGGGCGAGGGATCGAGCGCGGCGCGAGCAGGCTGTGCACATGAGACAGATGACGGGCGGCATGGAGCAGGTTCTCTCCGCCGGGAGCCGAGTTGATGCCGACGCCCGCGCCGACTGCGCCAATCGCGTTGCGAAACCATCCGGGGCTCAGACGGGACTGCGCGGCGAGCCCGTGGAACGCGTGAGGCTTGTCCCTGCGCAGTTGCTCGAAGTGCGCCAGCAGCCAATGACAGGCCTGCTTGGCGACCTCCCAAAAGCGGGGAAGCTCAGCGTGAGCCCCAGGGGTCAGGTCGTTGGCGGGGGCGTTGAGGACAAGCCGCTCCCAGCTGTCGTCCTGGCGATCGTAGAGGACCACCTGGTTACAGCCCTTGAAGGCGTCCTCGAGCGTGGCGAGCGGATGTCCGGGCGGTCGCTTGAGCTCTGCGTACGCTTCGCGCATCACGCGAAAGGCGTTCTCGTAGAAGCCGAACCAGACGTGCAGGCCGTGCTCCTCGATGCGCTTGCCCTTGTCGGCGTCGAGGTTGCGCCCGCTGGCGCACTTGCCCCCCAGGCGCCAGCCGGGCTGGTAGACGGTGACCTGGAAGCGATCGCGCAGCTCGGGCGCGGTCAGTTGGAAGGCTGCGGTGATCGCGGCGGGTCCGCCACCGAGCACGGCGACCTTGGTGCGTTGGGCTCCCGCGTCCACTACCCGCGCCCCGTGCGCTGTCGCCCACACGCGCACTGTGGACACTGCAATACTGACCCAATATGGGCGGGGGCCATATGGATACGGTCAGTCGCGCCTGCTCGGCCTGGTGCCAGGGCGACATATCGATCTACCGCGAGATGTATGCGCCAGACGTAGTGGCGTCGGGAGGGAGGCTGTGGCCCGAGGGAGAAGGATCGGTCGCGGGGGTGGACGCGGTCATGGGCCACTTTGGCTCGCTGCTGGCGGCGTTCGAGCGCAGCGAGCTGATCCCGGAGGCCGTGGTGGAGGAGGGCGACAACCTGGTTGTGCGGCTGCTGTGGCGCGGCCTGGTGCACGGGAGCGAGACTCCGGTGGAGCAGCGTCTGATCTGCGCGTACCGCTTCAGAGAGGGCCTGATCGTCTATCAGGCGTGGTTTGCCGAGCTCGCGGAGGCGCTGGACGCTGTCGGCATGCCCCCCTCGGCCGCGGACGCGCTGCGCGCGCTGGAGACGAGTGCGCCGCTCGCGGGCGCGGCCCGGCCCGCCGCGCCCGCGAGCTGAGCGCCCCTCGAGCGCGCGGCCAGGTCCGCGCTGCCCGAGGCTCGAGCGCCCCCCGCACGCGAAACGCCCCCCGCACTCTTGGACTGCATCCATGCCAGTGCAGTGGCGGGGAGCGCCCGCTTGCTCGACCATCCGGCTAGAGATTCACAGATGCGGGCGGCGCCGCCCACCTGCTTCTGGACATTGCCGCGTCTAGTTTTGGACGTTTGCCGAATACTCCGCTCGCCGGCCGGCGCTGACGTGAGGGGTGGGAAGGTTCGAGCATCAAGCTCGTTGGCAGCGTCGACGAGTGGTAAGAGAGCCATACCGGTCATAGTTTCTGCACCCGATGTCAAGGAGGCCTTCGTGTCGACCCCCTCTCCTGCGCTCGCTGCGACACCCACCGGCAGCGAACTCGATACCGCTATCGATCGCGCGTCGACGCTCGCTCGAGACCTCGCCGCTAGGGCCGAGCGTGAGCGTGCGCTGCCACAGGCACTGATTGACGGGCTGCGTGCGACGGGGCTGATGCGCGCCTGTGTTCCAAGGGCGCTGGGGGCGCTGGAAGCCTCGCCGGCCACCACGTTGAGCGGGGCCGAGGCGATCGCGCGCGGGGACGCATCGGCTGGCTGGTGTGTGTCGATCGCTGCCACCAGCAGCCTGCTCTGCGCCTACCTTCCCGAGCGCGGCGCGTCGGAGATCTTCGGCGATCCGTCAACGGTGGCGGCGGGTGTGTGGGCTCCACGCGGCAGGGCTGTGGTGGTGGACGGCGGCGTGCGGGTCTCCGGCCGCTGGTCGTTTTGCAGCGGCATCTCCCATTCGGACTGGCTGTTTGCGGGGTGCGTGCTCGATGATTCCCAGGCGGACGCACAGAGCCCGAGCCTGCGGGTGGTGGCGCTTGCGAAGGCCGAGCTCGACATCCCCGATACCTGGCACACGAGCGGCCTGCGTGGCACCGGCAGCCACGATGCGGTCGCTGAGGACCTCTTCGTCCCCGACGACCACGTGCTGTCACTGCTCGGCGCCCGCCCACGCATAGATGCGCCGCTGTATCGGTTCCCGGTGTTCGGCTTCTTCGCGTTGTCGATCGCGGCCGCGGCGTTGGGCAATGCGCGCGGGGCGATCGACGACTTGAGCGAGCTGGCGGTTGGCAAGACCGCGCAGGGCTCGAGGCGGGTTCTGGCTGAGCGTCCCGCCACGCAGGCAGCGGTCGGCGAGGCGGAGGCCGCGCTGCGGGCTGCACGGGCGCTGTACTACGAGGCCATCGAGCAGGCCTGGGCCGCGGCGCAACAGCAGGGCGCTGTGGCAGAGCCGCTACGCCTGGGACTGCGCCTGGCTGCAACGCATGCGGTCAGGACGTCGGCCGAGGTGGCCCGTTCGATGTACGACCTCGGTGGCGGCACGGCGATCTACGAGGACTCGCCGCTGCAGCGACGGTTTCGCGACGCGCACGCAGCAACCGCTCACTTCCAAGTCAACCCGGCGACCTGGGAGCTCGCGGGGCGGGTGCTGCTCGGCCTGCCGACCCGAACAGAGCAGCTTTGAGCTCCTTCTTAGGGGTGAGCGATGGGGCTCGAACCCACGACCGCCTGGACCACAAACACCTAACCCCGGTATCGCCCAGTTGAAGAGGCCCGGATTCATTGGGTTTCTTGCCTGCTGGTGCTGCTCAGTTTTGCTCAGTTTGTTCCCCGTTTTGTCCTCGAACACCTGTTCGCTGCGGTCGGAGTCGAACGGCGGGAGCCCCTATCCACGCTCTGAAGCCGGGTAGTCCGCTCAGGTGTAGTCGCCGTCGACGAACGCTTCTGCGGTCTCGCGCACCGCAGCGAAGTCTCCGTGGCCGAGTCGGTCGATCGGCCGATCGAACCCGAGCAGGCGATTGCGGGCCATCAGCCAGCTGCGCGTGGCCTCGGCCGAGTACGCCTCGCGGAGGATCTGGGCGACCGTGCGAAGGTCATCGATACGCTCCTCCAGGCGCGTCCGCTTTGGGCGATCCCCCTCAGAGAGCAGTCGACGGATCGTCCTAACGCCAGCGCCCGTGGCTCGCGCAAGCTCTTCATCGGTGAGGTGGAGCTCCCGCTTGATGGCGATCAGCACGCCGGGCGCTCCTGTGGCAACGGTGGTCATCGCTTCAGGCTATCTGGTGGCCGGTCCTTTGTCAACCTCTCTGGCATCTCTTTTTACAGCATGTATGGCCAGTAGTTTAGCCGTAGAAATGGCCAACGCTGCAAGACGGCCCGCCTATCGATTCCGTAGGCTCAGACCCCCGTGAATGTCTATTCCATCTCAACGTTGGCTTTTCGACAGACGCCCGAGCACCGGGCGGCGCTCGACCTTCCTCCACACGCCCGTCGCCCCGGGCGCTACCACGACCGCGGCGATCCCTCGCCCCTATACGCGTCCAGCTCGCCAGAGGCGGCGATGGCGGAGCTCCTCCGCCAAGTCGCCAAGGGCGAGCTTTCCTTTGCGCCAGAGGACGTGCGACGCCTATCGACACTGGAGCTTCCGGAGGAACGGCTCCTCGATCTCCTGGATCCCGCTGTGTGCAGCGATGAGGGCGTAACCTACGATCAGCTCGTCGGCGACGACACGAGCATCACGCGAGCCCTCGCTCAGCGTACGAGCGCAAAGGGCACGGTTATCGGCCTACGCGCTCCTTCGGCCGCGATGCAGGGCGCGATCACGTTCGTCATCTTCGGCGCCGACCTCCAGCAAGTCGTTCTCACCGAGGAGCACACAGTCCGAATCGTCGACTACCTCGATCCGCCACCTGGATCGCGGCAGCGCTGACGGCTACCCGTTGGAGCCTGCAGCAGACGCCTCGTCCCCCACGATGCCTCCCTCCCCGGGCTGCTCGGGTTCCTCCGCAGGCTCGGGCGCGAACGCCGCGTCGACGAGCTTGACCTCGTGCTCCGAAGAGGACGTCTGCGCTACAGGTCGCTCAAGGCTGACCCGAACTGCAGCACCCGACACGCCTGGGAGCTGCTCTACACAACCAACAACAACCTCGCCATGCTCGACGTGGCCAACAACCAGGACGGCCGGCTCAAGGTGTGAGGTCTCCGTCAGTGACCTGGGCTACGCAAACGATAGCAGGATTGTTATCGGCCTTGACGTCGCGGGCTCAGTCGAGATCAAGCTGCTGGACAGCGCAAAACGGCAGGCGAGACGAGCCAACTGCTGGGACTTGCGCTTTGCTCGTGCGAAGCGCGCAAAAGAAGTTGTTAGCCAAGCTTACGTGCACGGCCCAACCGCAAGCCGATCGCGAGTGAGGGTGATGCGATAAGCACGATCGATAGCGCTCGCGTCAGCGGAAGGAGCCCGTGCTCGCCAGCTGACCGTACGTGATCGTTCCACTGATCCCTAAACTCATCTCGCTCTTGCGTTGGGAGGAGCCTTGCTGCCGGTCAATGCGCCAAGACCTCAACGCTGCCGGGCTGACCCTGCAAGACCACGACGCCACCGTTGCCAACGACGTGCTCGTCGGGATCGCCAAGACCGACGACGCGGGCGCTCCTCCATCTTCTCCGCCACCGCCGGCGTACTCGCCACCTACAACGCCAACGCCACCCGCAACGCCGCCACCAACCCCAACTTCAACCCCGACCGGTTCGTCACGTCAACCGACACGATCTACATCACCGCCCCCGCCCACAAGCAAGCCCTCTGCGCACCCCTCGTCGTCGGGCTCTTGGAGTAGATCCGCCACGCCACCTACCAGCAAGCCGCCAGCCGCCCGACGGGCGAGCCGCCCGTGTTCGTGTGCCTGGACGAGGTCGCCAACATCGCCCCCATCCACGACCTGTCCGCGCTTGCGCCGTCTCAGAAGCCGGCGGACAAGGACTACACCTGCTCGCCTGTCTACAAGACCTCTCCCAGGCCCGCAGCCGCTGGGGCGACGCAGCAGCCGACGGGTTCCTCTCGCTCTTTCAGACCAAGCTGATCCTCACCGGCATCGCCGACCCGCGCACACTGGAGGCGATCTCCCTCGCGCTCGGCGAATACGACCGCGGACTCGTCTCCCACACCGTCGGGCGCAGCCACAGCGAGAAGCTCTTCCCGGCCCAGGCACCAGCAACGAAAGCGTCACCTACCACACCCAACGCCACCGCACCCTCCCACCCGGCGAAATCGCACAACTACCCAACGGACGCGGACTGCTGCTGTGCGGCACACGCTGGGGGCTGCTGCGGCTCACACCGAGTGGTACCGAACACAGCCGTGGACGGCCGTCGCGGCGACGCAGGCTAGCCAGGTATAATGAGATTCACGATATCCCCGGTCACTTCGCTGGCCGGGTGCG